>CACYXD010000069.1 GCA_902778255.1 uncultured Prevotellaceae bacterium | reverse complement strand
GTGGTACACTTCAAACCTGCTGTCAACCAAAGCAGATGATGACCGCTGTTTATGATGCGTTTGCTGCAGGTCAGATTGGCGGTGAATGTCGGAATGCTAAAGATCTGGTGGTCTGCATAGTAATAGTCTTCAGCTTCCAGTGGGCGCAAATAGGTCATGTTAGCATCGATGCGGAAGGAAGGAATACTGAAGCTCAGCTCTGTCTCAGCTCCAGTTACTTTCAAACTACCCGAGTTGATGTACTTTGGCGTCGTGGGATCTGTACTCGGGTTATTGATGACGATGTCCGATAACTGGTTATAGAATATGTTAACATCGTAGCCGAGATGCCAGTTGTCTATCTTTCCCATGAAGTCGAGCTGGAATGCATTCATAAATTCGGGCATGAGGTCTTCACTACTGCGTGCGGCATTTGATGAGTTATGACGATAGAAATAGGGCGCATCCACGAAGGCTCGCGAGAAAGACAGTTTCGTGGTGAATTTCTCATTGGGGAAGTAGATCAGAGCCACACGGGGCGATAATGCTGTGACATTCTTTCCGTTGGCACGATTCTTATTGTCGAAGCGCAGACCTGCATTGAGGATGAATTGCGACGTAAAATAGTGCTTGCCCTGAATAAAGGCAGAAAAACTTCTCTCGCTGCTGATGCGAAGGATGGGTTTTGTTTCTGGATAAGTCACAAAGACCTTGACAAAGTCCTCTCCCATGAGATAGTCATTACTTGCCAGTTTGAAGTATTCGAATTGAGCACCTACCAAGAGATTACCTTTCATGTTTCCAAGCGTATAGTTGGCATCACCCTTTGCCATAGCGCCGAGGGTGTATTCCTGAAAAGCCAAATTCTGCAACACAGCACCGTAATTCTTATAAATGGTCTCTCCTTTTTCATCTTTTACGGGACTGGCATTAGTGTCAAACACGGGAAGATGTAAGGAGTCGTCGGTTACAGCCAAATAGTTTTGTATGTCAAACCAGTCGCCGTAGGCAGTTCCACGTGCTTTTCGTTGATGCTATATCCAGGCTTATTACCATCCAACTCACGAAAAGCATCATAACTGTAAGTCTCTCCGTACCAAGAATATTGTGGCACCTGTTTGCCGTTTTTCAGATTGAACATGAAATTGAAATCCTTATATTTCAAGGTGCAGCCAATGTCATAGGAGGGCTTCTCCCGATAGCCGCCAATATAGACAGAACCGTCGTGTGGCGTCATGGAATAGTCGGAAAACTCAGGAACATCAATTTTCTTGCCCTGAGACGTATAGATAGAGGCCCATGCCATCACATCGGCATCCAGCAGGGTCGTGCCGGCGATAAAGTCGGCACGGTGGGTGCCGTAGGAACCATAGCCGTATTTGCCCTTGACGCCATTCACCTCGCGACCGCTTTTGGTGATGATATTCACCACAGCAGTCAAAGCCACGTTACCGTACAGTGAAGATGCCGGTCCGCGCAAGATCTCGATGTGGTCGATCTTCTCAGTACTGATGGCATAGTCGAGTCTGCCGTTATTGGTGGCTCGTAAATTCAGACGGTGTCCGTTCTCCATCACCAGGATCTTTTCCTGACTCGACGTATAGACACCATGCATGGCAACGTTTGAAATGGAATAGGCAGAGACTTCGTTCAGACCTGGCACATAGGTGGCAAGGATCTGACCCAGGCTTTTGTTGTTACTGAGCTGGTCGATCATCTCGCGGGTAATAACGGTGACGGGTACGGGCGCCTCGTTGATACTCTCTGCCTGGCTCGAAGCCGTCGTCACAGTCATCTTGTGCGAGATAACAGATGGAAACCAACCGGAGGGCGCTTTGACGGAGATTACCGCTAAAATTATTGAGATGATCCTCCAGCAATTCTATGGCCTGGTCAAGTTGCCCGATCTGATAGGCTTCTTCAGCCTTTTCATAGACTTGACGCTGATTTTGCTTCTCCTGAGCAGACACCATAACTGGCATCCACATCATGCTCACTGCTAATATAATAATCCAATACCTTTTCATATCAATCAGGAATTAGGGGGTCATACAATATTATTGATTTTTGCTATATAGTCGTCACTGAACCGTTCATCCAGCATGGTCATATGACCAGCAGCGACGGGATAGATGCTCATGTGGGGTGCCAGGGTACTCCAACGGTTCAAATCCGCTTGTTTCTTCTGGGCCCATTCTTGCACGTCAACTTGAATGGTTTTCAGTTGCATGGACAGGTCTTCTGCCTTGAAATAGAGCACGTCGCCATCATAGGCGGGCAGATCATGGTCGTCTTTCAATGCCTGCATTTGTTGCAAATGACGGTTCCATTCCTTGACTTCTTCGATTTCGGTTTCTTCTTCAGGAGTCTGTCTTTCTACTTTGGGTATAGGCAGCTCCTTGGCAATATTAGCGACATGGGCAAACGTGTCAAACAGACAAACCTTAGGCATGGTTCCTGTCATTTTATGCCAGCGCACAGCACAGCGATAGGCCAATTCACCTCCAAAGCTATGACCAATAAACATCTCAATATTAACGTTCGATGGCAAGCAGGCCTCTAGGTAATCGAGATAGAATTCTACCACGTCATGGGTACGTTGTCTCTCTTCATTGAAGATGGCCTCAAAGTGGTCGTCAAAGGGCTCAATGACAAAGACGGAGTAATGCTTGCACAGCTTGCTGATGAGCGGTTCCAACTTCTTATAGTAGGTAAAACCTTGTATCAGCACAATAATAGGCTTACTGGCATCATATCCATTTTCCCACTTGCCAACGGACTGCTCATTAATCAGTATATTTCTGACA
>CACYXD010000068.1 GCA_902778255.1 uncultured Prevotellaceae bacterium | reverse complement strand
TCATCGCCAGCATCCTTGATGCAGTAGGCACAGTCCTCGCTATATCTTACATCCACCATGATGGTTTCTCCATTGGGCAATACTACAGGAACCTCGTTAGGCTGCTCATCGTATAGTAACAGTCTTGTGGCAGCTATTGCCGCTGCTGTAGCACAAGTGCCAGTTGTCAGTCCGCTATGCAGGGGATAAAACTCTGGCAACAGTTTCTCCACCATCCGTCGCAGTCCGTAAGGGCCGTTGACGATGGTAAAAATCGCTGGAGTCTGTGGCCGTTTCAGGGCGATAATCCTCATACCTCTTACTTTGGCTGCCTCTACCTTCTCAGAGAAACCTCCTGACAGGCCACTCTCTTTCAACAGAATGGCCTCTGCTTCGACAGGGATATCCTGCGGATTTTCATAATAGCAGAGCTGTTCTGGGCTGGCCCCTTGCTTTTGTGCTAATGCGATCGATGATTCCCTATTGAGAATGCGATAATAGACCTTAACCCCTGCTACCTCTAAAGGCTTCAGTTTGCTGATGCTCTGCACGCCAGTTGTTGCCAGCAGAGAGTGAATGTCACGAGGTATCGCGCTTAGGATAGATACGTTCATAACGGATGGTGGGGATATTCAGTGATTGCGAAACCAGAGCGATGGTCTGGTGTAGTTGCGAGGCAAACGGGTGGGCTGCATCTATGATGAGCCGGATGTCGTGTTCACGACAGAACGTCAGCATCGCCTCAACATCGAGAGCCCCGTCTATCCGTTGCCCATGATGCAGGGTGATGTCCTGTTCTCCTGTCTTCGTACTATAGAAGTAAGGCGAGCCCCCCTCTTCCAGCACTTCCACAGCCTTGCGCCCTTCAGTCGTTCCTCCGAATACCAGTATCATTGTGATGAAAATTATGATTAAGATCCGAGATGACTCTTGAGCTCTGCAGTGAGATAGTTGGTAAGGATACCATCGATATAGTTCTTAAAGAAACGTGGTTTGTTCTGCTTGTCGTCTTTATAGACAGGATAGATGAACTGACGGCCCTTAGTGATGTAACCATCTTTAAAACCTGTAATCTCGTTCCAGCCTATCGTAGTGTAGCCACCGTATGGCGTAAAGACCTTTAGCTCACTATCCGTGATGATGACAGCAGGGCGATGGCATAGGCAAAGGTCATAATATCTCATGAAAAAGAAATAGAGGGCATTCAATGGCATAGGAAGCGTGATAATGGCCAGCGTTACCAATAAATACCACAACCAATCTTCAGTCAATATCGTGGTGTGAAAGAACGATGGACTTATAGCAATCGCTATAACAATGATACTCAGAGTCATTGCCGCAAGATAAACTGCAGCATCGAGCAGTGCATTGACCAGATGTTTGTTTTCGTAAATGTATGTCATTGCTATTAGGTTGCCCTGTTTAATCCTATACAAAAGTCACTTTAACTGGCAAATTCTCCATCGGATCGTCACACTTGAGTAGTTCCAAATAATGACTCCATGTCAATTGTCCAGACACTGTTTGGATTTTTGGGAATCTCACATAAAAGAGTCTCATATTGAACAGATTAGACCGAGAATAACCTTTTCCTCGAAGTCTCGTAAGGTCTTTTGACAAGTTTGTCAAAAGTTGCTCCCCATAGCGCGCTTTTGTGTTACCACCTTGTTCAAATTCTACGATATATCTACCAGTCTGCCAGTTGGCTTCTAACAATTCTGTGTTAACGGCAAACGCTGCCTTTTCTTTTGCCTTTTCCCACAATCCTGAAATATCTGAGACAAGTCTCACATATTCAGAATCATTGTTCTGTATAATACCTTCAGAGGTAGTTGCCATATCTTTCTTTATTTCTTTTTCGTTCATATTTCGTTATTTATACTCATATTGATTCTTCCTACGGTATTTATCAGCAACTTTCATGAGAATGGCAAACTTCTCAAGTCGATCTTGTGGATAATCCCCTTTTGCTATCTGCTTCTTCGTGCTCTTAAACCAATTTAGCATATCATGCTCTTCAAGTCTATGTTTGGAGGGGCGTCGATGATTAGTTTCCATAAATGTCATCATCTCCTCATATTGCCGT
>CACYXD010000067.1 GCA_902778255.1 uncultured Prevotellaceae bacterium | reverse complement strand
GGAATATGCTTACAACGGCATGCGGATTCCCGAATATAGCGATTTCGACCTGAAGCGTGATGCAGAAACCGGAAAAAGTGAGTTTAAATTCCGCCATTACACCACCCAGGTTTCACATGACGGTGCCCCCGATTCGCTCTTCACCGAAGCCCGCCGTATCATTGAGGAAGAGCGTATGTATGAATATGAAGAAAGCTATCATCTGCCAGCCGAACTGGAAGCAAGCATGCTCGACGGCTTCAGTTGGCATTTCGACGCTTACTTTGAAAACGGAGTTCACATTTCGTCACACGGCCGTCACGTTCTGCCTGAAGGCAAAGGTCTTCACTCCTTAGAGAATTTGCTTTACAAGACCGCAAACGATATCATCGAAGTCACACTCGACAGATAAGGAAGTGCTACGATTTTTTTTCTTTTAGAGACAATATCTCAAAAAAATGTTGTACCTTTGCACCCCGAAATTACTCAATTATCTAACAGAACCAATTATCAATTATCTAACAGAACCAATTATCAACTTAATTATCACAATGAAAAAGATCTTAATGAGTGTGCTGGTAGCCAGTCTAGCGGTCTCGGCAATGGCACAGGAGAAATTCGAACAGGGTAAACCTAACGATGACAATTATCGATATCTCGATGAGTACAAGGGGCTCAAGGAGTATATCGACAAGACGAAGTATCCAAACTTCAAGCTGGGTATAGGTACTACCGTTCCTGACTATCTTAAAAAATCTACGGTCTATGAACTGACCAACAAGAACTTCACAGAGACTGTTGTGAAGAACTATGTGAATGCAGCAACTGAGGCTGGTCTGAATGTTTACGGCCATACGCTGGCTTGGCACTCTCAGCAAGCAAATGGATGGCTGAGAAAGCTCATTGCTGACAAAGCAGACCCCAGTTCTGAACAGGTATATACAGAGGTGGCCAGCAAGGATTTCCGTACGAATAAGTCTGTGGGGTGGAAATCAGATGAGTCAAATTTTGGTTACACCATCACCTTTGACGGAACCGACGGTATGAAAATTCATACGACCAAAAAATGTGACAACTTCTGGGATGTGCAGTTCCAAGCCATGACTGATATTATGCTCAAGGCAGGCGACAGCTACAAGATGACCATCACCATTCGCGGAACAAAGGATGGCACGATGCACAGCAAATTGGGCGACTTTAATAGTGCCTATAGCGATGAGATATGTCCTAACTTTGATTTTACAACCGAATGGAAAGATGTGGAAGTCGATTACAAGCCCGTGATGGATAATAACTTCCTATTGCTGCAGTGTGGCGATTTCGTCGGCGACATCTATATCAGGAGCATCAAATTCGAGGGTTATCAGGGCAAGACGATTCCTCTGACTCAGGAGGAGCGTCACGACATCCTCGTGGAAGCAATGGACAAGTGGATCAAGGGCATGATGGAAGCCTGCGACGGCAAGGTGAAGGCATGGGATCTCGTCAATGAGGCTATTGCCGGCGATGGTAATGACGGTGAAGGTAACTACGAGCTACAGCATTCTAAAGGCTATAAGGGCGGTACATGGGATGTCGGCGGCCAAGATTTCTTCTGGCAGGACCACATGGGCGATCTGGACTATGTGCGTCAAGCTTGTCGCCTAGCCCGTAAGTATGGCCCAAAGGATGTCAAACTCTTCATCAACGACTACAATCTGGAGTCTGACTGGGATGACAATAAGAAAGTGAAGAGCCTCGTCAACTGGATTAAGAAGTGGGAGGATGATGGTGTGACCAAGATTGATGGTATCGGCACGCAGATGCACATCTCGTATTATGAAAACAGCAGTACTCAAACCAGTAAGAAGAATGCCATTACCAAGATGTTTGAGATCATTGCTAAAAGCGGAAAACTCTGCCGCGTGAGCGAAATGGATATGGGGTATGTAGACGCCAGTGGTAAGAAAGTATCTACAGGCAACATGACTGAGGCTCAGCACAAGAAAATGGCCGACTTCTACGAATGGATCATCAAGGAATATTTCCGCCTGATACCTGCTGCCCAGCAATGGGGTATCTGTCAGTGGTGTCCTACTGATGCACCCGATACTCCTAACATGTGGCGTAGAAATGAGCCCGTAGGCATCTGGGACCTCGACTTCTACCGCAAGCATGTCTATGCTGGTTTCGTACGCGGACTTGCTGGTGGCGAACCCACAGGTATCAACACAGTAAAGACAGACAAGGCTATCGACACCTCAAATGGTATCTACAACCTCAATGGCATGCGAATGCAGGCAACATCACTTGAGGAACTGCCCGCCGGCATCTACGTCGTCAACGGCAAGAAGATAATCAAATAAGACGCCGTGAATAAAGAAAAATCCCCACTCGAATGAGCGGGGATTTTTCTATTGTAAGACTGATACTTATCAGTTGTTGACAGAACCACCGACGA
>CACYXD010000066.1 GCA_902778255.1 uncultured Prevotellaceae bacterium | reverse complement strand
ATAGCTTCCTGTATACTATAAAGAGTAAAGGGAATTGACCAAAAAGAATACCTCAAGTATAGTTGGAACATTACTGACCGGCCAGTTAGTAAAATCCAAGAATACGAGAGGTATCTAAGATGAATGTTAAGTGCAGAAAGGCGAAAAAGCAAGCAGAAATCAAAAATTCAATAAAGAGCATTCTTTCGAATGAGGAGTTGGAAAGAAAAATGGCAACGGTTGAGGCCAATATGAAATCTTTCACATGGCGAAATCTGGAGACCAATGGCAAATTTGTCAAGAACGACAAGCTCTCCTTCATTAGCGATGATATGCTCATAATCGGATGTGATATAGGAAGCGAGACACACTATGTCAGGGCGGGTTTCAGAATGCGAAGGAGTGGGCGATGCGTATAGCGGCGGAGCACGATAAGCAACAGATCATATTAGGGTTGGAGCCGACGGGACATTACTGGTTCGTGCGACCCTACAGGGTCATAATGAAGTGCTGAGACACACAGCTATCCCCCTGCTCTGGGATATTCCTACCAATCGGTGCGCATGAAGTAATTCGTGGGTGCTAAGCAGATTGGGACAACGTGGCGAATCCTTCAGCCATAGAAGGACAAGCTGCCAGGAAGGCGCCGCATGGATAAGCGATTAAAACCTCAGAAGAATCGTCAAGTGTGCAATGGTGAAACATGGCTGACACACCATACCCAAAACGGGAACGGGAATCGGCGGAAGGCATGAGCCAAGTCTTCCGCAGAGCAGCAGACCACAGGTCAGATTCCTCGGTTCAAAGAGGTGTCCTAAACGGAGCAAAGTTCATTATGACTAAGAGGGAAAACCCCTTACGAGTCCAGAAATGGTAAGCAATCCGTAAGGAAAGCCGAATTCTCGTGAGGACGCAGGATGTTAGAGAAGCGAACGGGCAGTTGCAATGACTGTCATAGGGGTTCAAGATTTGCCCCACTCGAAAGAGGGCTGACGCTAACAGGTCTTGAATTACAGGAGTACATGAATTCCTATGAATGGTGAAAGATTCAACGACACAACATGTGAGAACGCACCACACAAGGATAGCAGCTGGACAGAAATAGACTGGACAGAAGCGAACGATTACGTGAATAGACTACAGGTACGGATTGTAAAGGCAACAAAAGCAAAGAAATGGAATCTTGTAAAAAGACTACAGTATTTGTTAACTCACTCATTCTACGCTAAAGCTATCGCAGTAAAGAAAGTCACTCAAAACAAAGGGAAAAAGACACCCGGAGTCGACAATCAGATATGGATAACAGACGAGGATAAATGGAACGGAATAAAGGAATTAGAGAGTAAAGGATACAAAGCGTTACCAACAAGGCGAGTACTTATCCCGAAGAAAAACGGGAAGAAGCGACCGCTGTCAATACCAACAATAAAAGACAGAGCGATACAAACGCTATACCTGTTAGCACTGCAACCCGTGGAGGAAACCTTAGCAGATGAACACAGCTATGGATTCAGACTCAACAGGTGCTGTCAAGATGCATGTGAGCAGGCGTTCGCAGACTTATCGCTGAAGGAAAGCGCACAATGGGTACTTGAAGGAGACATTCGCGGATGCTTCGACAACATCTCACATGAATGGATGATGGAACACATTCCCATGGATAAGAGAATCCTGCAACAATTCATCAAAGCGGGGTATGTGTTCAAGAGAAAACTATTCCCGACAAACAAAGGCGCGATACAAGGAGGGGCTATCAGTCCGACCCTTGCGAATTATGTGCTGGACGGTCTGGAAGAACATATATGGAACAATATCAACATCGGAGCCAGAGGAGTTGTCAAAACAAAGAACTTACACAAAGTACACATGATTAGGTACGCTGACGACTTCATAGTCACAGGCGACAGTCAGGAAACACTCGCGAAGGTAAAGGAAAGTATCGTCTCTTTCATGACGGAAAGGGGGCTGGAACTATCCGAAGAAAAGACCCTAATAACTAATATACACAAAGGGTTCGACTTCTTAGGATGGAACTTCAGAAAGTATAATGACAAACTGATTATTAAACCATCAAGTAAGTCAGTAGCGCATTTCTACGAAAAACTCTCTGAGACCATAGAGCAGTTACTACCAGCGGAACAATATCTTCTGATCATCAAGTTAAATCAGAAACTCCGAGGGTGGTGCAACTATCATTCGGCAGTATGTTCCAAGGATACGTTTGAAAAGATAGACTACCTTCTATTCAAGAAACTACTATGGTGGATGAAAAGACGTCACAGCAATAAGCATGTACATAAATACTACGCTAAATATTGGAAAACAATAGGCAGAAGAAAGAACATTTTCACAGACGGTAAATGGATACTGGTGAGCTGTGCATATACGCCAATCGTCAGACACCCGAAACTGAAAGAAGGAATGAATCCATATCTCGATACTGATTACTTCACAAATCGGAAGAAGTACATCAAAGAAAAAAGGCAGAAAGCAAGAAGGAGGGTTGCCGCTTCTAACCCCGCGTTTGCATAAAACGAGTTAGAAGTTATCAAGGCTTGAGCCGTATACGGGGAAACTCGTACGTACGGTTCTTAGGGGAGGGAGCGCTATAATGCCTTGCGGCGTGGATGGTCTCGAACGGGATTAGCGTTGTTCAGGTCAATCCGTATGCGGTAAAGCAGACAAAGGAACTGGAGGACAACAGCCAGTTAAAAGATGACAGAAAGGATCCGAAGCTTATTGCTAACCTTGTGAAGGATGGGAATTATGGTATGCCATACCTTCCGGAAGACCTGTATGCAGAACTGCGACGGCTGTCGATGCTCCGGGATCAGCTGACAGAGGACAGGATCAGGAATGTCAATCGGCTGCACAGGGAGATGAAAATCTATTTTCCGGAATACAAGGACGCATTCGGAAAACTGGATGGAGCGTTTACCCTGGAGATTCTGAAGCAAGCCCCTTTCCCGGAAGACATTCTTAACATAGGGACAGACGGTTTGCGAAGGATATGGCATGATGCCAAACTTCGGGGGCGCGGTTACAGCAGGGCGGGCAGGATTATCAGCCTGGCCGAGTCCAGCATCGGGCTGAAGCATGGTCTGCAAGGCGGGAGAGAAGCTGTTAAATGGTTTGCAGAACAGATCCAGAAACTATCCGAGAAGCTTGATGAAATAGAGTCTCTACTCCATGAAAAATGCAGGGAAATCCCTCATGCGGAGAACCTTTTGGAAATTGAGGGCATTGGCGAGAACATCCTTTCCGGGATTCTGGCGGAGATGGGCGATATCACGCGCTTCGATGATGTGAAGGAAATCCAGAAATTGAGCGGGCTTGGACTCGTTGCATGCAGTTCCGGGAAACACAAGGGAGAAACAAAAATCAGCCACAGGGGGCGTAAACGGCTACGGTACTGGCTATTTTCGGCGGCAAAGTCAGCGGTATCCCATTCAGAAGAGTTTGCATTGCTGCATGCGTATTATACAACGAGAGAAAATAATCCACTGAAGAAGATGCAGTCGCTGATTGTGATAGCCTGCAAGCTTCTGAGAATCATCTATGTAATTCTAAAGAGTGGTCAGAAGTACGATCCGGAGAAAATGTTAAAGGATATTAAACATCCGTCATCGTTAGAGATTCAGACGGCATAAGCGTATATCCCCAAATACTCAACACGTAGTATCTTCCAGAACCCTGCCGAGCCTCTGAATGGAACGGAGGCCGGGCAGGGTCCTGGAAAAGGAACCCGTAAACGATGACGTAGAACTGACGCATCAGATCTGGCTGGCAAGGAGCATGGTGATGCCGCGTCCACTGTTTTATCAGTATCACCGTATGGCACCTGGTCAGTAATGAACCAACAATTAAAAAGCAAGCAAGAGCTGTAGCCGGCAGGAGTACTTTCCGTAGGGCATGACCCTGATTGATAGCTTAGTCGGCACTCGGTGTATGGATAGGTGGGACGAAGGAAGTTGGGACATGATCCCATTAGGCACGGAAGGTTCACTGCCATGGTTAATCAGGGGGAAAACGGCCTTTATAGAGCAGAATCAGAGGATGCTCTATTCGTTATACCCATCTGAAGGCTATTCAGTACAAGATACGCGATATCCATACCCGTTCGGCTCTGCCATAGAGGTATTTGAAGTGTCATTAGCTCTGCAAGTTCACATATTTACCACTAGATGTTGTGGATAAACCTTGAATTTCTTGTATTTTGAGCTTGACATAATAGGAAGG
>CACYXD010000065.1 GCA_902778255.1 uncultured Prevotellaceae bacterium | reverse complement strand
AGTGCGCCCATAAGGGGCGAAGTAAATCCAGTTTGCAACTGGTAGTCGAGAGTTCTACGACTATGGTCAATGACTAACCTGGCGGGGAAACTCAAAGGGAACAACAGCACGTCATTAAAGTAACAAGTTGGCTAGCTATCAAGCCACGACTGAGTTGCAAGACCAAATATCTGCACGAGGATGAAACCTGAAATGGCTGAAGGATAGTCTGAGGGACATTAGTGGTGGTTACGACGGAAGATAGTTATAGACGTCGCACTGTGCATCTCCACTGCAAATTACGAGCAACAGGAGCAGAACCAATGCACAGCCCATTTGCATAAGCATAAAAGGACGAAAGTCCCATCCGACAGCAGATAATGCATTTTACTTCGTTACTAAATGGGGATTGCCTAAATCGGAATGCTCGAAAGAGCTATGAGCATAAGGCTCTGAAAATCCGACATGGCAACGGAGCCTTCGTAGTAGTCCGAGCATGTTAATGGCATGCACATGGCGAAGGAAGGCAGTCTATTAATTTCAGTACAACAGAAAGGAAGGTGCGAGAGGCACATGAGAAATCCCGAAAATGTATTGAACAGTTTGAGCAGTCATTCAACTGATGCCGAATATGTCTACGACAGACTGTATCGTAATATGTTCAATCCCAGATTCTTCATGCAGGCGTATCAGAACATATATGCCAATGAGGGAAACATGACAGTAGGCACAGACGGCAAGACGATTGACGCGATGAGCATGGAAAGAATCAACCGGCTCATCGAAAGCCTGAAGGATGAATCCTACAGGCCGTGCCCTTCGAGGAGGACGTATATCCCGAAGAAGAACGGAAAGCTAAGACCGTTGGGGATTCCGTCAATAGATGACAAGCTCGTTCAGGAGGTAGTGCGAATGATTCTCGAAGCAGTCTATGAAGGCAGTTTTGAGGACACATCGCACGGATTCAGACCGAACAGAAGTTGTCATACTGCACTGAGGCAGATACAGAACCGATTCGTCAGAACCAAGTGGTTCGTAGAAGGAGATATCAAAGGATTCTTCGACAACATTGACCATGAGGTAATGATTGAAATCCTACGCAAGAGAATAAAGGACGAGCGCTTTCTGAGGCTCATACGCAAGTTCCTTAAAGCAGGATATGTGGAGGATAACATCTTGCATCAGAGCTACAGCGGGACCCCACAAGGCGGAATAATCAGTCCCATACTAGCAAATATATATCTTGATCAATTTGACAAGTATATGAAAAAGCTAAAGGGCGTATTTGACCGCGGAAAGAAACGGGAATGTGACAAGGAATACAGACGGATATGCGGACAAAAGCGGAGATTAATGAAGAAGCAGAAGGATGCAGAGACCGAAGAGGAAAGGCAGAAATATATTCAGGAATGGAAAGAACTGGATAAGCAGCATAAGCTGCTGCCGTGCAAGAATCCTATGGACACCAACTTTCGAAGGCTGCAATACGTCAGGTACGCCGATGACTTCATAATAGGAATCATTGGCAGCAAAGCGGACGCAGCCAGAGTTAAAGAAGAAATAGGCAGCTTCATAGCGCAGGAACTGCACCTCGAACTATCGGACGAGAAAACACTCATCACCAAGTCAACGGACAAGGCGAGGTTCCTCGGCTTCGACATCAGGGTAACGCCAAGAAGCAATCACACCAAGAGAACCAAGAAAGGCATCAAAGCAAGGAACTACAGCGGGCATGTCATGCTCGAGGTACCTACTGAGCTAATAATCAAAAAGCTCATGGAGCTTGGTGCCATGAAAATTGTAACGGTTAATGGGGTGGAAAGGTGGAAGCCGATACACCGCGGGAAGCTAGCAGGTCGAACAGACCTAAGCATACTTGACCAATACAACGGAGAGGCAAGAGGCTTCTGTAATTATTACTCAATAGCCAACAACCGCTCCAAGCTTCACAAATTCAGGTATATCTTGGAATACAGCTTCTACAAAACACTGGCGATGAAATACCGTTGCTCAAAAGCTGAAATCATAAGAAGGTACAGAATAAACAAGGACATTGGTGTCAGATTCACAGACAAGAATGGGAAGGAAAAAGTACGGCTACTTTGGAAGGGAAGCCTTGCAAAAGACTCATACCCACTTGGAAAAGAAGCAGACACCATACACAAGCCGAAGAACATTCTGAAGAAGCCTACACTAGCGATAAGAATGAGCGCGGGAATCTGCGAGTGGTGCGGCAAGCACACAACAGAACTCGAAGTGCACCAAGTCAGAAGCCTGAAAGAATTGGATGACAAAGAGGCATGGGCAATTCACATGAAGCGTATAAATCGCAAAGAGAGCCGTATACAGCGAAAGTTGTAAGTACGGTTCGGGGGCGAGTGCTCGGAAACCTACCACAGCAATGTCGTAAAGGCGCTGAGCACTTAGCCTACTAAACAGCGTTTCGTTCAAAGACGGAATCAAATTCCATGATTGCAGGGACACATACAGGCAGCTTCGGGAGACGTCAGACAGGATATGCCTTGAACACAATCTGTCCATCGTAGATAAACCGAGGGGCAAAGGTGTGAGCCAGTACGTTCACAAGATGGAGAAGGCGGGCATGCCGACACGGTATAACGTGGCCAGACAGGCAATCGATGAGTCACTGGCACTAAGCCTGACAATCGAAGAGTTCAAGTCCGAACTTAGAAGGCGAGGTTACAATTACCGCTTTGATCCGCAGCGCAAGTACTGGACAATCACACCGCCGGGCTGGACCAAACCTATACGTATCCATCAGCTCGGCAGCGATTACACTCGTGAGAGCATCGAGCGCAGGATCTACGAGAACGATCCTGCGGTGAGACAGGAGAGAATCAGGCAGAACTACAAGGTGCCAAACCACTATAACCTCCGAAGACGTATAGACAGGATTATGGGACGAAGCGGATTGGAAAAACTCTATTTAAGATACTGCTATGAACTTGGCTACCTCCCGAAGTATCGGCAGAATCCGACGAAGCTCCACATCCTCCTCAAGGAAGATCTTCTGAAGTGCGAACAGTACTCGGAGCAGGCAAAGCTGCTGTCTAAGTACCATGTGAACACCTATGAGGATCTTTCGCTGCTTATGGAGAAAAAAGATGCGAAAATATCGGAACTGACTGCAGACAGGAATGATCTGAGGAACATGATCAGAAGAGTGAAGCCGGAGATAGATGTTGATCAGGGCAGGGCACAAATCAAAGAGCTGACAACTGAAATAAAAGAACTCAGAAAGGAACTCAGAATATGCGGGCAAGTGCAGGAACGATCTGGCCATGTCCGGGACAATCTCGAGATCATCGACAGAGATCGTCAGAATGAAAGGAACAGATAATACAAAATCACTCATATAGCTCGCTTTTCAGCAATGGAGATAGTTCGGATAAGGAATATGTCATTCGCGATAAAAAAGTCGCTTACAGAGGCAAAAATGTCAAAAATCGTACGCTGAGAGAGCAATGTCATTAAGTTAAGATGACGAAGAGATACTCTCTCATCAGAAATGATGAGGGGGTATTTTTTTCTTGAACACATTGCGCGCCTTTAAGCCCGCC
>CACYXD010000064.1 GCA_902778255.1 uncultured Prevotellaceae bacterium | reverse complement strand
AAGAGAATCTGTCATTCCATCATGCGCGGTTGCATATATTCCGATTACACCTACTGTTCCAACCGATAGGCTTTGGGGGCAATGCCTTTCATGCGGGTGGCTTCCAATCTGAACATATTGCAGTTAATTGATGGTTTGCGGGTGCAAATATACAAAAAAATACGAGTTATTTCCGTTTCAATCAATTTTTCTTCCGTTTAGGTTTGCAATTGAATGAGTAAATATGTGTAACTTTGCCTCCCAATAATTATCAAACATTAATATTCACCTAAAATTGAAACAGATTATGAAAGAGAAAGTTTTACAAGCCATGCGTGAGTTCGGCGCTCCCGTCAACGCTGGTAAGATTGCGGAAATCACAGGAATTAACCGCAAGGAGATTGACAAGGCTTTTGCTGAGTTAAAGAAAGAGGGTGCCATTGTGTCGCCCGTTCGCTGCAAATGGCAGCCTGCTTGAAATCGTAACTATAATAAATAATCATAATATGGAAATCAAAGCTGTAAAATTCAGAAAAGACGGATTCTATGCTCAACCTTTCGTCATGGGTGGCGAAGAGGGAGCCGAGAAGTTTGACAAGAACATCCGCTATCGTGGCAGTCTGCAGAACTATCTGATAGACACAGGCAACGAAGTTATCTTGGTAGATACCGGGCTGCCTGCAGGCTTCCCCGATGGTGCACCAGAGGAGACTGCATCTATCTATATTGGTAAGAGCATCTGCGACTATATGGATGCTTTGGCAGCATTGGGATACAAACGAGAGCAGGTTACAAAGATACTGCTGACCCACAAGCATGCTGACCATTCAGGAGAGTTGCGTTCCTTCCCCAACGCAAAGATTTATGTGAATGCAGAAGAAATTGGAGCAGACGAGCTCAAGGATATTCCAAACATTGTGCCTGTAAAGTTTACTGACGGCGCTTATTACAACTTCCCTGAGAGCCAGAAGATTGCCGATGGTGTTTACTATATCAAAGCTAAGGGACATACCCAAGGCAACAGCATCATCGTTGTCGAGAACGAAGGTCTGTTCTATATGCTTCACGGCGATATCACCTATGTGGATGAGGCTCTCTACGAAGACAAACTGTCTGTGGTCTATGACGACCTGTCAGCCGCTCGAGAAACGCAGGACCGCATACGTGAGTTCATCCGAAATCATCCAACTGTCTATTGTGGTACCCACACGCCACAGGGGTATGAGAACCTGGAGGCCAAGCGCGTGATGGATCTTGACAATCCCGTACCGACAGTATTGGCAGAGATTGATTTCTCCCAGAAGGAAGACTCCGGCAAGTATGTTTGCTCTGTCTGTGGCTATCTGTATGATCCAGCAGAACACGACGGCGTGGCTTTCGAGGACCTGCCAGACGACTGGCGTTGCCCTCGCTGCAAACAACCGAAGACAAAGTTCAATAAAGCATAATCACTTTGCAGGACAGCCTCTTGTCAGGCACTCAGCGAGGTGGCAAGGACGCTGAACGCCGAGGGCATTGAGACAGAGATTGTCAGTATCGGCAAACAGGCGTTCTCTCCGCAAAAGAGCAACCCTTGCGGATTGCTCTTTTTACGTATGTAAACTGGGGTCGCAAGACTCATATCAGGTCGCTAACGGTGAGAGGTACGTAGTCGATGAGGTCTTGTGGCGAAAGACGCAGTTGCATACCTCGCTGACCAGCAGAAACATAGATTTTCTCATGCATCAGACAGGTCTCGTCGATATAGGTGGGGAAAGGTTTCTTCATGCCTATCGGGCAACAGCCGCCACGGATATAGCCCGTCAGCGGCAGCAGTTCCTTCTGGTGAATGGGTTTGCACGACTTATTACCGCTGGCACGAGCCGCCTTCTTCAAGTCCACCTCACAGGCACCAGGCACCACACACACGAAATGCTTGGTCTTGTCGCCCTCCAGCACGATTGTCTTGAATACGGCATCCACATCCTCACCCAACTGCTGAGCCACGTGCGTAGCACTCAGGTCAGACTCATCCACCTCGTACTCTATCAACTCATACCCCACCCCGGCTGAATCCAACAGCCGGCACACATTCGTCTTCTGTATCTTCTGAGCCATGTATTTAATTTAGCGCTTTCATTCTACTTGCAAAGGTACTAAAAAAAAACGAGACCACCAAACTTTGAACTTTGCACCCCCACCCATCAATCAAACAATCATTTTGATTTTTGATACGTCATGGGGGGTGGTTATAGTCTTATTATATATATATAATTTTAAATATAGTATAACTATGATGATGTGTCACACCCAATCTGCAATAATGAATTTTGCAAATGATTGTTTGATTGATGGGTGGGTGGACATTTTCACCATATATTGATAGAGGGACTACTTCTCTTTGGATTGCGGAAATTTTTGACGACGGTGTGATCTCTTAGAGGTAAGAGGTGAGAGGTAAGAAGGGGTGTCCTGATGGGTGCCCCTTTTCAATTATAGAACCATCACAAAACCTTTTTAATAGAAAAAAGTAATTTTTTCCTTTATTTTGTTTGATTTTTCGTCAGAAAAGTTTATCTTTGTAGCCGAGATTACCAAAATTAGCTAAAAATATTACTAACAAAGCCCTACGCACCACGGTTAA
>CACYXD010000063.1 GCA_902778255.1 uncultured Prevotellaceae bacterium | reverse complement strand
ATCGTATCAACGGTCTGCTGCGGCATTTTCTTTGTCAGAAGACTGACAATCCAAACCACAGGGAAGCCGCCAACCATCGCAATGGCACCACAGTTGATGGGGTTGATGGGGTTGCCCAACAACATATTCACCACCGTGATACCTACACCCCAGATGAAGCATGCCCAGACAGAAACGGTAGTGACGCCACGCCAATAGAGACCCAGCATGAACGGTGCAAGGAAAGCACCTGCCAGTGCACCCCAAGAGATACCCATCAACTGGGCTATAAAGGTCGGAGGATTCAGTGCGATAAGCAAAGAAATCGCAATGAAGAACATGATGAGGACTCGCATCACGACCACCTTACGGCGCTCAATCTTCTCAGCCACGATATCGTCGATGGTACCATCCTCGACCTCACCAGGCAGTGACTTCTTGTCACGGTAAATCAGGTCGAGCGTCATCGTGGAACTCGAAGTGAGAACCAATGAAGCCAACGTGGACATAGAGGCTGAAAGCACCAACAGCACAACCAGTGCGATGAGCACATCAGGCAACGTGACAAGCATCGCAGGCACGATAGAGTCGAAAGCAATCTTTCCGTTGATGACAACAGGGTCGTAGAGACGACCAAAGCCACCAAGGAAGTAACAGCCACCAGCCACGACGAACGCGAAGAAGGTAGAGATGATAGTGCCACGCTTGATAGCGCTCTCATCGGTAATCGAATAGAACTTACCAACCATCTGCGGAAGTCCCATCGTGCCCAGTGAGGTGAGCACGACTACGCCTAACAAGCCCCAAGAATCAGGACCGAACCACGAGGCAAAGCCGCCATTGGCCGCAGGATCTGCATCACTGGGAAGACTTGCCAACTTATCAACGGCACAGGAAAAACCTCCCTGTGCATTGAGTACAGCCACAATGATAGCCACAATGCCAAAGAGCATGATGATACCCTGAATGAAGTCGTTCATCGCCGTAGCCTTATAGCCACCGAGGATGACATAGATAGCCGTCAGGATGGCCATAATCACCACACAGTATTCATAAGGGATGCCAAAACCCATTTCAAAGAGCGTAGATATACCTTTATAGACACCTGCCGTATAAGGAATCAAAAATACAAAGGCGATGATAGATGCTGCCACACGAAGTCCCTGATCGGCATACCGCGTGCCAAAGAAATCGGGCATCGTGCGCGACTCGATATGCTGGGTCATCAGTTTGGTACGACGCCCCAACAGCACCCACGCCAGCCAAGAGCCTATCACAGCATTACCGATGCCGATCCATGTTGAACTGAGACCATATTTCCATCCGAACTGTCCGGCATAGCCCACAAAGACCACAGCCGAGAAATAAGAAGTACCAAAAGCAAAAGCCGTTAACCACGGACCTACAGAACGTCCGCCCAATACAAATCCATCGACACTACTGGCCTGTTTACGCGTGTATAGTCCTACACCTATCATCACGGCCAAGAAGATGATGGTGAGTGTTATCTTAATAAGCATTGTTATTTACTTTTTTACCTTTTTACTTTTTACCTTTCAAAACGCTATCTGTACCTGTGCCTGCAGCCAGTCATAATCTTTCGATGAGATTTTCTCACCACAAAAACAACGCGTGTATTGCAACTGCACACGACATTTCTTATAGAACCAGTATTGCAGTCCTAACGTAAGATTAGTCTGATCCCAGCCCTCAACCTTCGTATTACGATCGAAAGTCTCGCCCGATGCTACTACGTCAAGCGCATCCACTACGGGAATGGCGATGGTTGCGTAGCCACCACGACTACCGACCTCACCATCCTCACCACCGAGCCACTCAGCACGAATGCTGGCAGGACGCGCCTCCTTGTACTTACTGCCTGTATATGGTAGCGTCTTGTATTCAACACCAACGCTGTAACGATTTCGTTTGTAATTGTCGCCGACCTTGATGTCAGGATTCCAAGCTGCTGTATTAACGGCACAGCCCGTACCCAGATAGCCTGAGGCCACAAAACGCAGTCCGTCGATGGGCCGCAATTCAAGTTTGGCGATAAAGTCTTTTTGGTTGTTTAGGTCTTTACGGTTGATACCTTGTCCACTCATCAAGGCAAGTTCATAGTGGAGCACTCCCTTGGCAAGATCGCCATAGACTTCAAGTCCCATATCGCGGCCATAGTTCACGCCATTGAGAGGATCTGGTCCTTCTCCGGCAAGATAGAGCACTGCCTGCGAATAGACATCAATCAGTTCGAGTTGTGTCGGTGAAAGCGGGTTCTCCATGGAATAGGAATGTTTGAACTGTCCCAAGCGAACGGTCAGTGCATTGTCGTTGGAGATGCGATAGTCTGTGTAGAATTCCTGTACAACGCTTGAGAAGTCGTGCATGAAGAGGAACGACCATCGGTCAGTGATGCGTGCCTTTGCCCATAGCAGTGTGCGTTTAAGGTTATAAGCATTAGTGGCCTTCCCATTCGGATTCTGGTATGACCAGCCAGCCTGCGCATAGCCACTGAGTGTGATACGACTCGTGAGTTCTTTCATCCAATCTGGCTCACTCTTTTGTTTTTGTTGCCCCATAGCGGCAACACTGCTGAACACTGCCAGCATCACTGCCAGTGTCCTTACTTTGCAAGTTTTACGTTTCATGTTGTCATAAATTAAAAATAGTTGTAAGTCTTGCGTCGGCAAAAGTACAACATTTTCATGAAACAAACGACAAAAAGACAGAAAAAAATCATCAATTCTTCTCTGTCATATATTTCCAATAGCGTCGAGGCATATCGTTGAGCTGCTTACGAGGATTCATACGCTCTCGAATACAGATAGCCTTGAAATAGGTGCGCCAGAGATCTTGCAGCAACTGGTCGTCGCTGCTCATAACCGATTCGTCGAGTTTGCCATTCGCTAAGTTAAAAGGGACAGCCGCCTCATCTTCAAAAGT
>CACYXD010000062.1 GCA_902778255.1 uncultured Prevotellaceae bacterium | reverse complement strand
AACCCACTTATCACCATAGAGATACTGGTTATCCACATGATCCACGTGGAGACTGCCTTTTCCATAGATATTGATGACTGTGCTGCCTTGGTGATCTTTCTCTTTCCGGTGCAGTTGCTCCAGCAGTTCGTTCACCATCTTCAGGACATCGGCGGGCAGCAAGTCGCCATGTCCTCCCAGAAAGTCTGGGACTTCTATATTATTCATTGTCGAATGAAGTTTGAAACTTAATTGAATGTTGTCGGTAATGTACGTATTGCGATTTGGGAAAGGTGGGGCACCATTGGTACATTAACGACAAAACTTCCTGGCCAACGCCAATCAGCCAACACAAAGATGTCTATACCGCCAATGCCCACACCATATGGTGTGAGCAGGCAGACAATCTTCCTTTGTGTTACTTTTAGAAACCGAAGTTTTGGCGTGAGTGCAAAGGTACTATAATTCCCAGAGACGCCCAAACATTTAAGAATATTTCTTCTTATGGACTCATATTTTCTTTGTTAGAGGGTTCGACATTTATCTGTTCTCTATAAAAAATCATCAGAAAGGATATTACCTTCAATCCCCCGCTTGTCAGCGCAGCCAGCCAGTTGGTAGGTAATGTCGGGTTCTCCATAATCCTTGCTGTTTTTTTGAAAGTTTGACATAAAGTGATTGGGTCACGAGAGTTATTTGTGCCACAAAGTTACAGAAAGTCCCACGGAAAAGCCCCCGACATAACCGGAAATCGGATGCCTGGGGTGAAACTCTGAAAGTAGTTTCAGTGAATTTTTGTAAAAATGCTATTTTTGTGCTCCGAAAGAGATGTTTTTGCGGATTGGACAGTTTGTAACAATTCGTATGTACCTCTAACGGCCTTTAAGCATGTCGTGACTTTGCTTTCTTTTTTTTCAACCTGACTGATGAACGCTTCTATTTCACTGTAATAGCCCTGAGTATAGACTTGGTTGTTCGCCAATATAGGCGTGTAATTATTGCGCTGGAAGAGGAATTCCTTTTTTTCGTGACGTGGACGCAGTTTCTCCATTGGGATGCCGAGGACGGTGGAGGAAGTGGGCGTAAAGGTAAGTTCTTCCATCTGAGAGAGTGTGTAGATGCCGGACTTAGTACAGATTTTCAGCGTTTCTTTGGCAGCAGTCCAAGTATAGGCGGTTGAAAGTTCAAGGGTGCCGACGATGTGTGGATGCTGGAGCATGAGGATGTAGGAGTCCTTGGCGACTTGGCGGATAGCGAGGATTTCTGGTTCTCCAAACAGATGACAAACGAGGTCGAGGGGATGAATGTAGAGGTCGGGCAAGGCATCACCCTCAGGATAGGCTCCAGTGAGATAGTGCAGGTCGTAGTTGATAAGATACTCTTTGCGGAGGCTTTGCTTCAGTAGTTGTACGGCGGGGGCGTAGCGTTTCTGTAGTCCTGCCATTGCGACGGGGGAGCTATAAAGTCGCTGTAGGTCTATCAGCCTGTCGAGTTCTTCTAACGACTGGCAGGGTGGCTTCTCAATGAAGAGTGATTTGCCGCTACGGAGGACTTGCGAGGCAATAGAGAAATGAGACGACGGGGAGGCCGAGACGAATACGCCCTTGACGGCTTCATCGTTCAGAATCTCGTCGAGCGAGGTGGCGGCTTTTACGTTGGGGAATTTCCGCCCTATCAGCCAGGCTTTTCTTTCCGATGTAATGCAGATGTATTTCAGAGGTACACCGAGATAATGAAGGACGGGATAGAGATTGGTCAGCGAGTGCTGGCCCATGCCGACAAAGGCGTATGAATATTGGTACGTTTGGCGCAGATAATGCTCTGTACGCATCCGCTTGTATCGGTTGATGAGTGTCTGTATCATTGTATTGCTTTTAGATGTTTCTGATATGTCTGCTTGGGATCTGCCTTCCACTGATATTGGCCGTAGATCTTCTCAATGAGCCACTTGGGCAGCAGACGCTCGAAGTTGCGCACCAGGATGATGTCGTACTTGCGGTGGAAGTTGATCCAGCAGTCGTTGCAGTTCTTGGAATACTGGTATTGAGTATGACAGGCCGATACGCCGTTGAAAATATCGTCAAGCGATTGCTCGTGGATATTCCCCAGCACCACACCAAGATTCTGGCAGAGTGGAACGTCACCATTGCTATGCACGACGAGACAGCTCATAATACTCTGGCAGCGGAGCCGAAGATTTCCATTGCGCCATTCGTCATAGAGTGCCACGAAGTCGTAGTTCTCCTGCGTGTTGTGGATGCTTTGGGGAATTTGCTTCACGAAGTCCGATGCCGTCAGCAGTTCACTTGTCGTATCGAAGAAGGCCATTGTTCCGTATATGCCAATGCGAATGTCTATGTCGTAATGGTTGGCAATGTCTATCACATACGCCATATCATCGAATGTGTTCCACGGCGACAGACAGAACATCAGCGACATGGGCACATCATCTTTGATGACTTCCACTACCTCGATTACACGGTCGTACCCGTCGCGCCCCCGCATTCGCTGATAAGTCTCGCGGCCACCGTCGAGAGAGACGTAAAGATGACGGGGCTGATAGCGACGGACGGCATCTATAACACGACGGGGCGCGAGACAGTTAGATAGTAGCGTGTAGTTAGGGTGATTCTCTTGAAACCAGGCCATAATTTCATCTGCCTGAGGGTGAAGGATGAACTCACCGCCCTCCAGTCCTACGGTGGTTCTCTGAGTCACACATCGGCTCTGCATGATTCGCTGAATATCTTTGAGCGAAAGATGCTCCACTGGTCGTTTCTGCCAGATGTTGCAGTGCTTACATTGTGACTGGCACGCCGTTGTTGAGTAAATCATCAGTTGTGAGAGGCGCTTGTGCCTTGGTCTCATGACGTTGTTTAGATAGAGTAGCCCATTATAGGCATAATCATAAATCGTGTACATAAAAATTCGTTGCAGTTTCTATTTATAAAGTCCAAAATTGCAACGAATGACTGCACAGGGGCGCTGGGTTATTTCCTCAGTTTGCCTTTACTTTCTAGGTAATCGGTAAACGCTTTCCACTGATTGACTCGCTTGTTGCGGTTATTCTTCGTCAGCTCCTCATCGACGAATTGTTGTGGATAGCAGTCATAGAGGTAATAGCCTACGCCCACCTTTTCATCGTTTTCCCACATCCATTCGCAGTACAGAACGAGATCGAAATAGGTCCGTGAAAAAGTCGGATTGACAAGATTGTCAACTTGGAAAAGAATGTCATCACCCAAACGGAACTCCATGCGGTCTAATGCTTCAAGCCGTTTGTGAATAACCTCTGAATCAATTCCAAAACGCAGTTCGCGTGTGTTCAGATCAAACCACTCGATATCTTCGTCAGTGAACACAGCCGTCTTTGCTTCACCGCCAGAACGTGTCCCTTGAGAGTCGATGGCATAAGCGGCGAGCATGGCAGATTGCCCCTCATTCTCCTTACCACTGAGTTCATTACTCACTTCGTTGTCATCACTACTGCAAGCCGTCAATGACATTGCAAAGCTGGCAATGGCTATCGCCACAGTCC
>CACYXD010000061.1 GCA_902778255.1 uncultured Prevotellaceae bacterium | reverse complement strand
CGATTATAAATTCTCTCTCGTTAGGGCAGTCGTTAGCCTTCGTGCTGACACTGCCCCTCGTCGAAGAATTTGCACGATTTAAGAAGATAAAATAAAAAAACGAAATGATTATGAAAACTATGAAACTTTGGAGAAACATCCTCGTGATGACCGCTGCCATGCTCTCCTTCGCCTCTTGCAGCAGCGATGATGACGAAGATTTCTTTACCATCGGAACTGACGGTATTCCTATGCCTGCCACTTATCATAGCGTGTCACAGGCTGATTTCCAAAAATTCATCGTTGGCTACTGTTGGAAAGAAACAGAAATGCACAGGATTAACGATGATGGCTCCATTGAAGAAAAAGATTATGGATGGGATTTGTTTGGTTGGTGTGGTCCCTCTTATTACGAATTTGGAGACCAAACGATTATCCACTATGTTTTAAACACAGGTATCCCCGCCTATGTCCATTACACGATGAACTATAAGTACGATTATAGCAACAACATCTATATTAATGACAATAATCATTTCTATTTCCGCCTCATATCGGTCAGCGAAACAACCGTAAAAGTAATCAAGTGGGAAAGCGAAACAACCGACAGGGAAGGTGGCTACAAGCCCGAATTCCTTTATGTGGTACTCAAACGACTAACCAACAAGGAACTGGCCGATGTAAAAGAGCAATATTCAGAATAAGGATGAAAAATTTGCACGATTTAAGAAAATAAAATAAAACGAAATGAACGTAAAACTCTACAGACGATTCCTACTTCTGCTGGCCCTGCTGTCGGCAGCGACATTCGTGTCAGCCCAACCTTTTATTCAGAAACAAATTAACCGACGTGTTTCTGATTACAACCATGTGGGTATAGATCAATCTTCTCCACTATCTTATTACCTATCCCGTGCCTATATTATGGCAGAGGGAAAGATGGGGCTAATGGCGAAGATGTCAACAGTGAAATTCGAGTTGGATACCTGCGAAGTCGATGTGGTAGTTGATTCTGCCAAGAAGCAACGAATCCTTGATGAGAAAATTATCAAGATAGTCATATACAAGGACTCAGTGGCAGCTATTGTTACCGAGTATTCGGAAAACTGGCAGATATTTAGTTACACATGGATTGAGAACGGGAAATGGGTGAATGGTGGCCAAGGTATGGCAGAGGGTATGGAAAGTACGGACAGACAAATAAAAGAAAACTTGCCCATACTATATCACGACCTGCCACGTATCAAAGAGATTACGACCCTGCCAACCAATACCAAGCCCTTCACGGATTTCTTGGAGAAACAGAATCTTTCGCCAGAAAAGTTTGTCTTACAGCAAATAGCGAATCACAAACTTGTGATAAATGGTGAGTATCATCGACGAAAAGTGTCGTGGGATATGCTTCGACGTTTAATTGCTCTGCCTGATTTCCCAAAGGTTTGCGGTACAATCTTCATGGAGTTGCCTTCAAGAGAACAACCAACAATGGATTTGTTCATGGGGGCAGATAAACTAAATGGTGAATTGATATTGAATATCTTCCGCAACGAACAGTTTAATGGCTGGTGGGATAAAGACGAGTATGATTTCATCTGCGATGTATGGCAAATAAACCAACATCTGCAAAAAGAGGAACGTATAGAAATTAGATTAGTAGATTTTCAGATACCTTATTCTCAAATCCAGACTGCAGAAGAATATCGTAAGGCAACAATGCAGGCAGAGAACCGCAACACCCACATGGCAGATGTCGTAGAGCAATACATCAAAACAAAGAGTGATACACGTGGATGCCTGTTCCTCGTCGGATGTGCTCATGCCTATAAGTCACATGTAGCGGGAATTGCCTCGACTGGTGGCGACGGTAAAGAGGAATTGACAGCAGGGGCACAGTTAGCACAGCGTTTTGGTTCACAAAATGTTTTTACCGTATTTCAGCACGTCATGCCATGTGACAATAGCGGAGGGCATCGGTCGTTTATTCGAGGTGGTGTCTTTGACCAAGCTTTTGCCGAAAATGGCAACCACCCCGTAGGTTTCTTACTACAAGGTTCACCATTCGGTAAAGAGCCATTCGATGGTGGCTATGAAATGAAATACAATGCAGGGACAGGAACTTATCAGGATAATTTCGACGGTTATCTGTTCCTGCACTCTCTGAAAGATGAGCCACAAAGCACCCCCTTGCTTGAAGTGTTCAATGATGAATTCGTGACTGAGATACAACGGCGTTCTACCTATCTTGATTGGAGCGGAAGGCCAGAAATATTGTTCGGACATAAGGTCTCGGAACTGACAAAGGAAATAATATACGAAGCACTCACAAAATAATGATGAGGTACAGGGTGGATAGCAACGATGTATTCGGCTTGTCGCTTGGCTCAACAAAAAATCACACGATTTAAGAAGATAAAATAAAACGAAATGAATATGAAAACAATGAAACTCTGGAGAAACATCCTCGTGATGACCGCTGTCATGCTCTCCCTCGCCTCTTGCAGCAGCAATGACAACGATCAGGAAAAGCCCTTTACCGTCTGTCCCGAGGAGCTGGTCAAGTTCTTTGCTTGCGAGATGAACAGCAAGACAAGGGGCACCGCTATCGATACCCTCTTCACCGAGGACGACATCGAGTGGTTCAACGTCAGCACTCGCGAAATCCGCTTTAAGAAGCAGGATGAACAACTTTTCAAGAAACTGATGAAGAACTATCACAAAGAGGGGCTGGAGTTCCGCCTTGGTGAGAACTTCTTGTTCGAGGTCAGCCGTTTCGTGTCCGACATAGACAGCCGCATCTTCTACGACCTTGTACTGCACTATTCCACGATTGGCGAGGACGAGGGCAATCCCCGCTACTACCTGCACGACTGCTACCCTGCACAGTTCATCAACGACGAGCGCACACAGGCAAACATTAAGAAGAACGCCCTGCAGTGGGAAACCTTCACCAAGTACCTTGAGAGCAAAGGCAAACTGAGGAAGTAAACGAACACGATGAAACAAGCAAAACTTCTCTTCCTCCTGATTACCGCCCTCGCATTCGCCTCATGTCGTCCAACAGCACGGCAGACGGTGGCAAATGCGGAACAGCCGACCGACAGCACCGAGACCGTGACCAGTGCGGACACCCTGCGCATCGTCATCGCTGACAAAAACCTCTCGCAAACCGACTCTGTGGTGCTGGCGAGGATTATCAACCCCAACGACTACGATGTGAACTACGGACAGGAGTACGCCATCGAGCGCGAGACTGAAGGCCACTGGCAGCAAGTTCCATTCCCCAAGAACTTCGGCTTCACCTCTGTCCTGAGCACCGTAGCCGCCCACGGCTCCGCCACCGTCTATGGCCATATCGGCCTGCTCCACCTCACGCCCGGCCACTACCGCCTGACCAAACAGATAGACGGCCGCACCCTCTCCGACGACTTCTAC
>CACYXD010000060.1 GCA_902778255.1 uncultured Prevotellaceae bacterium | reverse complement strand
AGGCATGATTCTCAAAGTGTACCATCTTCACCTTCCTGCGGTCTTTCGACATGAAAACGAACACATCCCCATTGTATGGATCATGGTGCGTCATCTGCTGGGAAATATAAACTATCCAATATATTGAAATAACCCTTGCCGCATCAAAGTAGCCAACACGCCCATTCCGCCCATTCTCATCGTTCATATTTTCAAAAATAATAACACTAAAGTGAAGATTCATATTTAATCTCGCCCGGATAAACCGAAATTAAATGTCAACAGTGCTACAGGATGCTGGGAAAGCTAAAACAGGGGGGGGCCAACGGAGTTTATTGTTATTTCTATTTATGATTTGAGCCCAATAAACATTTAGCCTTTCAATTCGGCTTGTCCAGCACCTCGTACTCCGAGTTATTGCTCTTGTACTCCGGCACGATCTCCTTCATCTTCCTGACGGTTGCCATGTTCTCGAATTGTTTGGCGATGGCTATCAGTTCCTCGATGGCCTGATTAACCTTTTGATAGTCATACTGGCGGACTTCTGCAATACGTATTTTCTCATGGAACGAGGGTTTGGTGCCCTCCAGCTCATTCAGGACCTCCTCGTAGAGTTTTTCGCCTGGGCGTAAGCCAGTAATCTGAATCTCTACATTCTTGACGCCTGATAGGGCTATCATACGTCTTGCTAGATCGATGATCTTGACGGGTTTTCCCATGTCAAACACGAATATCTCGCCGCCATGGCCTTTCGTTCCGGCCTCAAGCACCAGCTTGCAGGCCTCTGGTATCAGCATGAAGAAGCGGACGATGCGCTCGTCAGTGACTGTCACCGGACCACCATTCTTGATTTGTTCTCTAAACAATGGAATGACAGAGCCATTGGAGCCGAGGACATTGCCGAAGCGGGTCGTCACAAACTGAGTTGTGGTCTGAGCGGCATTCAGACTCTGCACGTAGATCTCACAGATACGTTTCGAGCAGCCCATCACATTCGTCGGGTTCACAGCTTTGTCCGTAGATACCATCACGAACTTCTTCACGCCATATTTGACGCTCAGGTCGGCAATGACCTTGGTTCCATGGATGTTATTTAGTACGGCTTCCGAAGGATTGTGCTCCATCATCGGGACATGCTTGTAGGCAGCGGCGTGGAACACATAGTCGGGCTTGAATTGACGGAAGATGCGGTCCATACGATGCTCATGGCAGATGCTAGTCACAATCACCTCTGTCTGAATATCGGGGTATTTGCTCACCATCAGCAGGATATCGTGCTGGGGCGTCTCGGCCTGGTCAATCAGCATCATGGCTGCTGGCTTATAAATGGCTATCTGGCGCACCATCTCGGAGCCGATACTTCCGGCTGAGCCAGTGATTAGGACGCGTCTCCCGGTCAGCATCTCGCCGACGGAGTCCATATCGACCTTGATTTCCTGGCGAGGCAGCAGATCCTCTACCTGCACCTCTTTCATTTGCACGCCTGCAAAGTCCTCGTCGGTGAGTTCACCGTCCTTAACATTGGCCTCTCTTGCAAACTGCGCTATGAAAATTTTCACACCAGCTTTGATCAGAACGTCCTGGAATTCCGGGGAATTCTGGAACTTCTTCAGCCGCGTGGGGGATACAAGGACAGCCTGAATATGTTCCCTTTCAATGACCGATGCGATATCGTCATCGACATGATAGATCTTCTCACCTAATAGCGTCATGTGCTTAGCCCTCTTATTATTAGAGATAAAGCCACATAGACGGAATCTGGCAGGTTTCTGACTGCGGATATTTTTTGCCAGACCGACACCACTAGTCATGGCCCCATAGATGAGCACGCGCATTGTATTTCCATCGTTCTGGATGCTTTCATGAAGACTCTTCACTGCAATCCTAACAGTCCACATCAATAGCATGGCCATAAAGAAAGTAATGACGATCTCGGTCTGTGTCAAGCCGCATAGGCTCGTCCAGCCCATGTCCTCAAACCAATATGAACAGATGATGGCCAATGCCACAGATAATGCGTTGGCATAAGCCACATGCAGCAGATCCACGAAACTGGAGTAGCGCACCATGCTGGAATAAGTGGAGAACAGCCGGGCTCCTATCCAGCTGAGCATCGTGTAGAAACAGACAGTATATAGCACCTCGAAACGGTGCTCAAACATATTGAGCGTTTTTTCAAATGCCCAATATGTGAATAGTCCCGAGAAGAATACTATACTGCTGTCAATCAAAAAAAGACACCAATATGGCAATGCCTCTTTGGAAAAATACCAAGTGAACAATTTCTTGACTATATTCATTGATTATTTGACTTCATTATATTTACTGCAGGCCGTCTATTTTCGCAGGTTCTTTCTTGGGAAAATCTATTGTTCTGGCAGGCAGTATCGAACTGCATTGCTTTGCAATCACCTGTGCAGTCAGAATCCTTTTTTTCATTTAAAGAAGGTTATCCTTCTCGATATCCTTGAAATATTTGTAGGTGCCGTGCTTCAGTTCGTCGGTGGCATCTTCGTCGCAGACGATGATGGCATGGGGATGCTGCTGCAGGCAGCTGATGGTCCACATGTGGTTGACAGGCTCTTCTACACCGTGACGAAGGGCGCGGGCCTTGTTGTGACCATTCACCATGATCATCACTTGCTTGGCATCCATGACGGTGCCAACACCAACGGTCAGAGCGGTCTTGGGAACCAGATTGACATCATTATTGAAGAAACGACTATTGGCGATGATGGTATCGGTAGTCAATGTCTTCTGCCGGGTGCGACTCTGAAGGATGGAGCCTGGCTCTGGGGAAGCTAAAACAGGGGGGGGCCAACGGAGTTTGGGTTATTTGCCTTATTGTTTAATGTAGTTGCTTAATGTGACAAAGAGATCATTGGCTCTTGTATTTTCAGAGACACCTTTGACGAATACAAGATCCAGCTCCTTGGTAGAGATGTTGGCACTATTCGGTTCCAGCCAGGCTTTGATGCCGATTGTAATTGTATCACCCTGTTTCTCAACATCGAGGATCTTGAACTTTTTCACGGTGCAGAAGTCCAGATTATCGGTTTGCCGACAGATGATACCTGCAATCGCTTGCCTGTTAGCGTGCTGATCTTTGTGCTCGTCCAGATTACGAAGCATCTTGGCCAAGCGTTCTCCCATCACAGAGGCATCAAATTTGCGAATGTGGTAGTCGGGCATGGAGTAGTCCAATCCAATCCTTTGGCGGTATGCTTCCATGCGAGCGGCTTCAGTCTCTTCCTTGGTTTGGGGATTCTCAAATGCAGTAGCAGTAGCGGTTAAAGACATTGTCAACAGCAATGCCATCGTAAAGAATTTTGTTTTCATGATTTCTCGGAAATATCTGTATATGTATGTAGACATGGAACTATTATCTGTCTATTGCTCATATAAAAGGGCAGGCCGAGAGTAGTGTTGTGGCCTGCCCGTAAAAATGATTTTAGACTAAAATAACTGCTTCACAGCAGGATATCGTAGATTCGCCTTATAAGGGCGAGGATCTTGCGGGTAGGGATTATATGAACTCCAGCGCAGCAGGAGAGACGTGGGTGATGCCCACAGCGACCTGCGCCTCGCGGAGGAGCGCAACGACGATGCGGTGATGGCCGATGCGCTTGACTTCGCCTTCGACGCCCATGAAGGGACCCTGAATGATACGGACACGACGATGCTCCTGACCGAGGAAGTCGCTCCAGGTCAGGGCAATGCGCTGCTGATAGGGATCGGGCAGCGTCTCGGCCTTGATGAAGTTCTCCATCTGACGGTCGGGAACGTAGATAATCTCGGATCTTTCGGGATTGTCGAGGGCGGGTTTGGCGATGAACTGCAGGTGCTGGCAGATCTGATTCTGTCGCTTGAGCAGCTTGACACGGCCTTTCATGGCATGTACGAAGATGAGGTTGTTGACGGCAGGGAGCATCTCATGCTGCAGCTGGTCGTCGTGTGCCACCTCCTGATGCTCCATGTGGAGATAGGTGGTGACGTCCTGACGACGGAGCTCATCGCGCACCTGCATGGCGCGCTTGGGATTGCCAAAACGAATGCGGAGGGGATACCAGCGGACGAGGGTGTCGTCGGCTTCTTCGATGACATAGGTCGGAGTGCCTGTGTCGGGGACACGGGTTGCCTGCATCGGTTCTACCATCGGTTTGCTCATCATCTGTGCTTAACACAGCAACATGCATGAATTGCAACGTAGGACAGGCAGGGATATAAAAAGAGCGTGAACTCTCTTTTCTGCCTGTCGTCTCTAAGGTCCTAGGAAAACCTGTACACAAAACAGACAGATTGATGCTCACGCCGAAGGTATAATTGTGCACCTGTAAAGTGTGCCTGAGGATGAGATCCTCTGCACACCCACGGGGCAGTTAATACCAACCCGTTGCATCTACTCTGCTATGTTTCTGGAGTGTACTTTGAATTTCCTAGGTTCAAGAGACCAAAAACAAAGCGTTGTATGACGCTTTTTCCAATAAAATCTGGCCCACACCTACCCTGCCCTTACAGGCAGTTCGGCGCAAACTCGGTGCAAAAGTACAATAAATAATTGATATTGACAAAGAAAAAGGGATTTATCTTTGTAAAAATCCATTTTTCTTACAATATTGGCTTTTTTAAAAAAAGTGGTTTTTAGCAGGGTTCCACCCTGCATGGGGGTTTTCTGCAGGTTACACCTGCAAGGTCACAACCACCTCATCCTCCTTATCCTAAGGAGGACCTCGAACCTTTTCCCAAACATTTGTAGCGCATGCGCTACGATAATCTAATACCATGCTAAAACACCTGGGGAAATGCCGCGCGGGAGGGGACTAGAAGCCACCTAAGAGCGAGGGTGGTGGGAGCGAACGTCAGAGAGCGGGGGGATTATTGTGCATGTTCTGGGCGTGGCATGCATCTACAATCGTGATGGTATCGCCCTCTATCGTATAGGCAAAATACCACTTGTCTGTGTTGGCCATGTAATATCCTTTCCAACGTTCAAGCGTTGGTTCACGTCGTAACAACGTCTGCTCTATCTGGTACATTGCATCGATAGCCTCATCAATATTCTGATGCATTAGTTCCTCAGAGTACGTATGCTTGTATTTTTTTGATACATTGCGATAAAATGACATTATTTTCAACAAGCAACGCTTTCGGATAATATGTTTCATGGGCGTGCGTATTCTTCTCGAACTGTCTTATGAAGAATCGCACGAGCTTCTTCAAGGCTCATTGTTTCTATATCCTCAAGTTCCATCTGCTGGATATGAAGGTCTATCAGTTCCTGAACCCACTGACGGATTGCGGCAGAGTTGTCGAGATCAGGACGAAGATCCTGAAGCACTTTCTCGTCTATATTTACCGTAATTGAACACATAGTCTAAACTCCTTTCTTGTCTTTTGTTGGTACAAAGGTACAATTAATAATTGATATTGGCAAAGAAAAAGGGATTTATCTTTGTAAAAATCCATTTTTCTTACAATATTGGCTTTTTTGAAAAAAGTGGTTTTTTAGCAGGGTTCCACCCTGCATGAGTTTTTTCTGCAGGTTACACCTGCAAGGTCACAACCACCTCATCCTCCCTCGAACCTTTTCCCAAACCCTTTTCCAATCGTTGGAAAAGGGCTTAACCGCTCCGCCTGTCGCTCTTACATTAATGTATCCTCGACCCATCACAGGGTCGGGATGTCGTTATTATTTGTAGCGCATGCGCTACGATATCTAATACCATGCTAAAACATCTAGGGGTATGCCGCGCGGTAGGGGGCGAGAAGCCACCTAAGAGCGAGGGGGGCGGGAGCGAACGTCAGAGAGCGGGGTGATTATTTAGATGCTTCTATCTGCTTTACGAGGCTACGGAGATATGCATCAGATACATTCTCCATGTCAGATTTATCATAAATAGACATCAGCGTAATAAGCACTTCTTCTTCGCTCACCTGCTGAAGATTATAAGTTATGACTCGAGCACCTCCACTTTTACCTTTTCCTTTTGAGGCAATAGCCATACGATGTTTATAGGTATGATTGCCTAATGACTCACCTCCAAAAGGATTCTTCTCCAATTCATTGAGAAAGTTTGCGAAGTGCCTTTGCTCCTCGCGCAAACTCATCAAGATAGTCAAAAGAAACCTTCATTTTGCAAAGAGCTTGCGGGCATCATGATGTACCTTTCCAGAATGGAGTTCATCGAACGCCCTTGTGAGGCTTTCCTTTACCATCTTCTGTTGGGCCTTGGTTTTCTCACTTGTCTGACTTGCAAGAATACGCTGAATCAAAGCCTTTTGGACAGCTTTTGTCTGGCTCTGAATGAGTACCCACAATGCATCGACTGTGCTCATCTCATTTGTTTGGGGAGGTATTGTCGTAATCATAACTTTTACTTTTTTATCATCTTTGCGCTGCAAAGATAAGGAATTTCCTTATATGTTCCAAAGAAAATCGGATTTTTCTTCACGCACTACTTAAGCTAATACCATGCTAAAACACCTGGGGGATGCTGCGCGGCAGGGGGCGAGAAGCCTCCTAAGAGCGAGGGTGGTGGGAGCGAACGTCAGAGAGCGGGGCTATCAAGTAGTTGGGAGGAGTTTACGCAGACTCTCTACAAACTCATGAGACAATGGAGCCATCTCAAGAACTTCATCAGCTGTCACCTCTGCCACACTGTTGTAGTCGGCCTTGATACGCAGCTGTATCATTCTCGCATAGAATCGGCCATACTTCTTGTCAAGCTGTCCAGTAAGAACAAAGTTCTTGCCTAATTCAGTCAGTGTGCCATCATGAGTCTTTGTCGCTATTCCTCGCGTGATAAACACAGCATGCACCATATGATAACAGGCATAGTAAAACCTGTTGGCAGCCATATCCCAATGGTGTTGGCGAACCATTTCGTCGCCCTCAACAAGGAATCGTTCAGCCTTCTCTGTCTGCAATTTTATGAGTAATGGGGCATCCATATTTATAGTAAACTGATGGCGTCGCGCTGGACATTGTCGTAAAATGGGGTGATACTGTTTGCCTCCCACTCTTGCTTGGTATAGACAATGGGGTTGATCTGTTCACCGAGCATCCAACCAAGTTCAACAAAGGGATAGCTCACCTGATCGTAATCTGACTGCTGCAGTTTCTGCTTAGGTAATACGATGAGAATATCCCAGTCGGAACCTTTCTTGGCTTCGCCTCGAGCACGGGAACCAAAAAGCAATACAAGACTGCCTTGTGGCGCTGTTTCCCGTGCCACATGGCGTATTTGATTCAGTACTGACTTATTCTTGTTTGTCATCGTTCAACTAATTATTGCGGTGCAAATATACGATTTATAACTGAAAGTTCCAAAGAAAAAAAGATTTTTTTATGTAGAGCGGGGGGCTTACAATATCGGCTTTTTAAATATCATTCAACATAAACCCTCTAGCTGAGCATGCCTCTGTTCCCGACAGAAGCTTTGCCTGATATTGTTGAATTCATCCAGCTATTTCAGCAACAATCTTGCCCACTCCGGGATATTATCCGCATATGAAATAGCCTCCTCAGCATTGATTAGTGATTTGTAATAACGTGAGATAACCTTTGAAATAGGCACTTCGTGACCACCATTCAGATAGCGCTGAGTAATACGGGCAACATTGATAGCCGGATCAAATGTGCAAACATAGAACAAACGGATGAAAAACCCCGCCTCCTTAGCCTTATGCAAGAACTCCAGTTTCTCAGGAGAAGAAAACACGGTCTCAAATACAAAATCGCGTCTCAGTTCCAAACATTCATAACGCAACTGGGTAGCGTGCTCAGCTGCTTTCATGATAGCTTCGGGCGAATTCCAGTCACCAAACAATTCCTGAGCGATGTTGTCGGGATTTATTCAACAACTGGACTGTTGTTGTGGTCTTGCCAGAGCCATTGGGACCAGCAACAACACAAAGGGTTGGACGCTTTTCAGTCATTGGCAATCGTTTTCCGCTTTAAACGCCTAGAGGCAATGATATGTGCAGTTTCGGACAGGCGCCTCTTTAACTCAGTTTCCGCCTTGGCACTCGACTCCCGTGCAGCCTTCGCCACATCCTCCATCAGTTCCTGTAGCATCTCGTCCGTAGGTTCCTCCATGGAATTCAGTCTGTATTTTTTGTTCACTTCTGTCATAACAGCACCATATTTTTATTCTGCGGCAAATATATTAAAAAATATCTAATCAACCAAGGTTTTACCAAATTATTTTCTATTATATCTCCAATACGT
>CACYXD010000059.1 GCA_902778255.1 uncultured Prevotellaceae bacterium | reverse complement strand
GGATTATTGGGAACGGTTCATGCGTCGCTGGCCTACGGTGGAAGCTCTGGCTGCTGCGACAGAGGATGACGTGTTGCGCGAATGGCAGGGACTGGGCTATTACAGCCGTGCCCGTAACCTGCATTATGCGGCAAGGCAGGTCGTCGAACTGGGAGGATTCCCGCAGACGCTCGAAGGGTTGCGCTCACTCAAGGGCGTAGGCGATTACACAGCTGCTGCTATCGGTAGTATCGCCTTCGGACTGCCTGCCGCTGTCGTCGATGGCAATGTCTATCGTGTACTTGCCCGTCATTTTGGTATTGATACGCCCATCAACACCACAGAGGGTAAGAAGACCTTCGCGGCTCTCGCACAGAGTCTTCTGCCGACAAGTGAAGTCTCTCACCTCTCTTCTCTATACAACCAAGCCGTCATGGACTTCGGTGCCATCCAGTGTACCCCTCAGTCGCCCCGCTGCCAGACGTGCCCTTTGGCGGAGACCTGCGACGCCCTCCATACGGGTAGGGTGGAGCTGTTGCCTGTTAAGCAGAGGTCGCTCAAGATCCGTGAGCGCCACCTTTCATATATATATATAAGGTGTAAGGGACAGGTCGCCATCCATCGTCGTGGGGCAGGAGATATCTGGCAAGGATTATGGGAACCGTATCTGGAGTCGGATGATGGCAAACTGGAACTGAAGGGAGATCGTATTGTCTTGCAGCAGGGCGTGAAGCATGTGCTCACCCATCAGGTGTTGCTCGCAGACTTTACGTTTTGGCAGCCAGAGGAGAGGCCCCAGCTGCCGCCAGACTATATCTGGGTGGACGAGGCGTCGCTTGACGATTATGCCGTACCCAGGCTGGTGGAACGCCTTTACGAAACCGTCGCTCTGGTGCAACAAACTAAGTAACAGCGTGTCCGGCACCGTGTGATGCAAAAAAAGGCCCGCATTGCTGCGAGCCCCTTCACTGTAATGGATACTTATAGCGCTCTCTGGCTAATAAACGCAATAATTGTGTTGCGGCTAAAGTTTAACATCCAACGGCTATTTGTGAGGTGATGCTTACGAGAGTTGTCGTATAAAAAGCCTCTTTCGGAGCACAAAAATAACAAATTTACAAATACAATAAGGTGGAACATAGTCTGAAGTTCCACCTTTATTTTTCAAGAATCCAACCTGATTCAGAGGATTTTTACGCAAAAAATGCCTTTTTTGTTTCATTTATGCTGTTTTTTTCCTATATTTGCACCGTGAATAATTAAAACGATTAATAATTCTATTAACAAAATTAATTCAATGATGAGAAAAAACTATCTGTGGATGCTGGCAGCGCTCCTACTCTGCTGCCTTTCGTTCACAGCTTGTACCGACGAGATGATGGACAATGCTGTAGAACCTGGTACCGACACACCCACTGAGGATATGGCCGACTATACGGTGATGCTCTATACATGTGGTGGCAGTAATCTCGACAACGCTATCGAAGCCGACATCATCAAGGCTGCCAAAGCCATCAAGGCCGACAGTAAGAAGGTGCGCTACATGGTGCAGTACAAATACTCGCGCGAAGACAACATCAGTAAAAATCTGCCGGTTTTCACGCCCAGCGGCATAGGAGGCCATCTCTATCGCTTTGAGGCTACGCCAGCAAAGCTTAAGAAGCTCGGAAATAATGAGAAGATCAATCTGACCAATGCCGATATCTATGGCACCCAGAACGAGAAGGCAGAGCTCTTCCAGCCCGACTCCATTGCCAACTTCCTGAAATACTGTCAGAAGGTGGCTCCCGCCAAGAACTACATCCTCGTGCTGAGCGATCACGGAGGCGGCTATACCGTTTACGAAGACTACGACAAGAGCCTGCAAGCCAAGACACGTGGTGTCGTCATGGACGATAACGTGAATCTGCAGTCTATCTCATGCAAAGAACTCAGGGCCGGTATCGAGCAGAGCGGCATGCATCTGACGCTTCTCAACTTTGACTGCTGCCTGATGAACAACATGGAGGTGCTCTCCGAATTTGTGGCTCTCACCGACTATGTGCTGGCATCAGGCCACACCATCGCTGGCGAAGACCATAAGGCATTCGTAGAACTGCTCTATGAAGCAGCGGAGAAAGACAATTTCGTAGAGGCAATGACGAAATTTGCCAAGGTCAATGCTGAGTATAATCATAAGATTTACGAGAACAACAAATTGAGCACTTGGGCGCGCAATGTCGATTTTGTGCTGACCGACATGAAGAAATTCCCCGCCGTGCTCACTGCACTCAAGGAGTTTACCAACTTCATCATCAAGAATTATAAAGCTGATTACGCCGATGAGTATCAGTTTGCCGCTGCCAGCTGCTATCAATATACACCTAATCTTCCCCTCTACGACTTGAGAGACTATTGTGAGAAAGTGGATCAATACATTCATAATGTCAAGCTCGACGGTGAATGGGTGTATACCGACAACCTGATTGATGCCATCGAAGCAGCCCAGCTAACCCACACCTATGCCATCACCTCAGAAGGCTATGAGGAAGGCTCGTTCAACCTCAGCTATTCTGTCAGCGTTGGCGGTAAGGGATTCATCGGCGCAACAAGGACCAAGGATGCTCCCAACATCATAAAAGGCTATACCAAGGATGGCAAATATGCAGAACTGAACATGGAGACACTGAAGCTGGAGGCGAAGGGCGTAGCTGCCAATCACCTGACTTGGGCAAACACCTACAACAGACTGGAGTTTGACATTGCAACGGGCTGGAGCACCTGGCTGGAGAAGAACCCAGGCTTCCCCATAAACAATCCGCCTTACGACAATAGAGACGACATGCTGCCAACCGGTATGCCCCAAAGCGCTGCCGACTGGCAAAATTCTATCATTGCAATCTATAATGCCAGCTATAAAACGATTAAGAACTTCAAGTTTACAAATTCGTTTAGTGTCGAGGGTAAGGAAACGGCAAAATTTGGCCTTATGAATTCTCAATTCTATTGGTCACAAGGTGGTCTTCCTGCCCCAGTCAAGGGTCAGTTTATCGTAGAGATAACACCGAGGCCTGGTAAGACCGGACCATGGGAATTAATTTTGGAAAAGATTGAATACAAGCCCTTGATCAGATATAAGGGTAAGGACATACCTGCTAAGTCTTTCACCCTTCCTAATATCAACCTGAGCGGAACATCCATAGAGACCGAAGGTGCCGAGGCTGCTAAGAAAGCCTACATCAATATGGTCTTCTTCATCGACAAAGACGGTAACGTGACATATAATTCGTATAAAAAGGATGATAATTTCATCCTGAAGTAAGCAGAATAACGATTAAAAAAGAGGTGGAGCCATGAAGTTCCACCTCTTTTATTTCTTAATGAGTAGCTTAATATTTCTTACCAGAAACAGAGCCCTTATTCCATTCGATGTCCCCTGTTATCTTACGCCCATGAATGTACCCGCGAGGAATACAAAGGTAACACAATTATCTTGCATAAACGGTCTGCAGGCGACGGACATGTGTCAAGCCTGTCTTCACACAGTTGGTGGCCAGCGGAATATATTCTTCATTGTGGATATCTGTAACTCTGCCTTCAACGACATCAGCCACCACGCCAAGCACCTT
>CACYXD010000058.1 GCA_902778255.1 uncultured Prevotellaceae bacterium | reverse complement strand
ATCCGAAGATCCTCCCGAGGGGTTGTCCTCTGTACTGTCCACACACGATGTCAACATTGGTCCGCAGGTAAGGATGGCGGCCATCATCCATAGAGATAATTTCCTCATAGATCAGTAGTTTTTGATACAAATATGATGCAAAGATACGAAATAAACCCAAACTTCCAAACATTTAAGATAAAGTTTCAAATGTTTTTCTTATATTTGCACCCAAGAAACCCCTAAAACCATAACTCAAGATGAAGAAAACAACATTGATTTCGCTGTTTCTGTTTGTGCCACTCATGCTGGCTGTAGCTCAGGCTCAGAAGACACCTGCCATTCCTACCCATATCGATGTCAAGGAGCGTACCATCCAAGACCTCCTCTATTTTCCCTTTACCTGCATCAATGCCTACATGCCTACCAGAGAAATAGCTTGGCAGCAAGTCATGGATACTTTTAACACTTGCGAAACCATCAATGGGTATCCAGGTCTCCATGCTGGCGAATCCTTCGATTTCACCTATCGCGGTGTTCCTATAGGCATTTGTTTCTATGACTGGTATGACAACAGGACTTGGTATCTCTTTTTCTTCAATACGAAGAAAGAGGCAGACGAGTTCTATCGCCATCTCGTCAACGATGTTCAAGGTGCAGGCATCCCGCTTACCCAAGATAAGATCTACGGTGGCATGTCAAACCGCAAAAAGCCTGTGTCCATCTTCAAGTGGGTGAGTATCGATCCACCAGCCAAGGTGAAGAAAGTCAGCCCATCCAACATTGAGACCGCTGATGTCGTCGGAATGTATAAGGTGGAACTGGGTGTCATGAAAAAGAAAAACAAGTAATTCTCGCCACGATTCCTCCGCCACATAACGTATGTAGGGCCTGCATCCCTGCAGACCCTACATACATCTTACTAACTAAAAACCTAAATGCACTATGAAAAAGAAAAAACAAATCTAAGCAATCGAATTTATTCGAATTGCCGAGGCGCAGCCTTCACTCGCTGTCGAACTTGTTTTCGACGGCAAAGTTACGGTGATTTCAAGCCGATTCCAAATAATCGTGCGAAATCTTCTCCGACTTGTTGCGACGGAGTAGGAGAGATGCGACAAACCGCCCTCACGCCCCAAAATCCTGTCGCAAGACAAAAGAAATAATTATATTTCCCTCATCCACCATTCACCTGCATGAATCTCTAAATACTCAGATTCAGTATACCATGTATAGTCAAACCAATTCGTGGAATCACCAACCTTTTTCTTCATTGACGAATATTCGAGCCAATGCGTGGAACGCAAGATGCCTCCAAGATAATGGCAATATTGTTGTTCTACGTCTGGTTCACCCTTTAACATTTCGAGCATCTGCTCCGTCTTAATCCATTTCTTTTCCATACCTTTTTCCCGCAAAGGTCGGAGATCAAATTGAGATGAGCAAATATTTTAGATCAAGTTAGATCAAACCAAACAGTAATTAAGAAACATTAGATCAATAGCTAAGGATATGGCAAAACAAAGTGTTTATAAGTTGAATGGAAAGTCTCCTGATGAGGTGAAACAATCGTTCTATCACTTTATGGGCGACAGAAACGCTACACCTAAAGTCATTAGCGAACCAACAAGAGGCAACTATGCAAAAATAGATGCCTTTGAGTCTGTTTGTGGTGTCGTCAAAGACTTGTTTGGAGTTGAGAACATATATGAGTTGACGGATGTGGGCAAGGTTGTTCGGGTAAGTGATGCTATGACGGGACTTATTAAAGCGGAGAAAATCCCCAAAAAGGAAAAGGAACTCAAAGATAGAAGGAGCTACGTCAACAAGTATCGCGAATTCTTGCAGTTTTGTTCAGACTTGAGCGAGGAAACTTTGGATTCCACAACTCCCTATGACTTTGCTAATGACCTAGACAAGCCATTCATTGCAGAAGAAAAGTTCAATGAGATAGTTGAACTGCTGTTTCGTAAGAAGAACATCATTTTGCAAGGAGCTCCAGGTGTTGGAAAGACTTTCTTGGCAAAGAAGATTGCCTATCAATTGATTGGTATGAGAAAGGATGAGAATATAGAAACCATTCAATTCCATCAGTCATACAGTTACGAGGACTTCATTCAAGGCATCCGTCCTACAACTTCAGGAGAGTTCAGGGTCCGTAACGGCATTTTCTACAACTTCTGCGAAAACGCTAAGGAACACCCAGAAGACACCTTTGTCTTCATTATTGATGAGATAAACCGAGGCAATCTGAGCAAGATATTTGGTGAACTGATGATGCTGATAGAGTACGACAAACGTTCACCTCGCTATGCGCTTAAACTGACTTATGGTGAAGAGAACAGTCCGCGTTTCTATGTACCAGAGAACGTCTATATCATCGGTTGTATGAATACGGCAGACCGCTCAATTGCCATCGTGGATTATGCCCTGCGTCGTAGGTTTGCGTTCTGTGATGTAGAACCCGAGTTTGGTGAGACGTTCAAGAATTATCTTGGTACGGCTCTGAGCAAGGACTTTGTGGATGATATTTGCATGAAGGTGAATCGCGTTAACGACATTATTCGCACTTCTTCATCACTGGGAAAAGGCTTGGAAATTGGGCACAGCTATTTCTGCCAACTCAGTTCTGTGGATGATGAACAGGAGTGGTGGAAGTCCATCTGCAAATATGAATTGTTCCCATATTTACGTGAGATTTGCTTCGACAACGAAGAACTTTGTGGCGAGTTATGCCACATACTAAGTGACTAACACGATATGCGCCAGATACCCATACAAAACATATACTACATCCTGTGCTATGCATGGGGTATGGGTGAAATGCGTGGCAAGGTAAACGTTGGCGTTGAGCGTTGCGATTCTATAGCCAACCTGCTTGTGCATGTGCTGCTGAATGCGACAGACGATTTGCTGAAACGTGGATTATCCCAGGGCTATATAGTTTATGGCACAGAGATTGATGTCATCAAAGGCAAAATCAATATCAGCGAGACGCTGAAACTGGGCAGATACAGGCAGGGAAGGATATTTTGCAATTACGATGAACTTTCGACAGACATTCTTGTCAATCAGGTTATTTATTCGACCTTGCGGGATGCTCAGAAGATTCGAGGCCTGTCTGAACAGAACGAAAACAGGCTGCTAACTACCATTCGCAGGATGCCTCAGATGAAGCGGATACAACTCTCCGAGAGTGTGTTTAAGTCAGTAAAGCTGAGCCGGAATAATATGTACTATCAGTTTGCTATCAACATCTGCCGCTTGCTTCATCAGTCATTGTTGCCTAATGAAAGTCTTTCTGGCAAGTGGAACTTCACGGATTTGATGGATGACGAACGAGCCATGAACCGTATCTTCGAGAAATTCCTGATGAATTTCTACAAGCAGGAATGCCATGAGGAATATCCCGATGTCGGGCGTTCACATATACGTTTCCAACTGACTCCATTCGGCATGACATTCGCTAAGAGTACTGATGAAGCCTATCGTCTGCTGCCTGTGATGGAAACTGACGTAACCTTATACAATCCTCGCACGAAGAGGAAAATCATCCTTGATGCCAAGTACTACAAAGAGATGTTGGTATCGAGATACGGCGAAGGAGGTAAGATACGGCGCGAACACTTATCGCAGATTCTAACCTACGTTATGAATCAAGAGAACGATGTAACACCGCATACGAAGAACACCAAAGGGATTTTGGTTTATCCGACGATTGATACAGAGTTGGATGTTTCGTATGTTTATAAGAACACAAACCACGTTATCCGCATCAGCACGGTAAACTTGAACCAAGATTGGCAGATGATAGAACATAGGCTGAAAGAAATTATCAAAGAACATAACAATAAATGAGGGATGATAATTTGAACAGTACAACAATTCATTTTCATAACGAACATAGGGTCTGCATCACTGCAAACCCTATACCGAATCATTAACCTTAACCTAAACCAAAAAATCACGTAAAATAAACAAACCTAACAACTTATGATTCGAAATTAAATATTCACGAGTGCAAAATTACTGGGATTATCGGCTCATTCCAAATAATCCAGCCAAATCTTCTTCGAGTTGTTGCGACGGAGTGGAGGGTCTGCGACAAAGGGGAGAACAGGGGAGGAATCCTGTCGCAAGCAAAATAAAATTTGGTGGTTTCAATTGTTTTTCTTATCTTTGCATCAAAAGTAATAAGGTGTTCGATTGACGAACTGATTGATAGCCTCAAGTGATATGGACAAACTCTCTGAGCAGCAGCGGCGATCTGCCAACATGGCGGCCATCCGGGGGAAGGATACGAAACCCGAGATGATAGTGAGGCGTGGGCTGTGGAAGAGGGGATTCCGCTATCGGCTCTATCACAAGCGGCTGCCTGGACATCCGGATCTGGTGCTGAAGAAATACAGGACGTGTATCTTCGTGAACGGGTGTTTCTGGCATGGACATAAGAGCCTTGTCCCTAACCCCTCTCCAAAGGGAAAAGGGGACAATTACATGTTAACGAATAGTGAGTGCTGCAAGATTCCGAAGACGAACCGTGAGTTCTGGGTGGCGAAAATCCGCAGGAATCAGGAGCGCGACAAGGAGGAGCAACGCAGGCTGGCGGAGATGGGGTGGCACTGCATCACGGTGTGGGAGTGTGAGCTGAAGCCGCAGAAGCGCGAAGCGACGCTCGACTCGATTGCATTCACGCTGAACCATATCTGGCTGCAGGATCATCAGGTGGAGGTTGTTTCCCCTCGATTGCATTCACGCTGAACCATATCTGGCTGCAGGATCATCAGGTGGAGGTTGTTTCCCCACCGCAGGAGATGGACTCACAGATGCCCCTGGCTGCAGAGCCGCTCGAACCGCCTGTCAAGGATTAGAAGCCCATCATCAACGAAAATGAAACAGATAGAAGTCGTTGCGGCGATCATCCGCAAGGGAGACAAGATATTCGCCACACAGCGAGGTTATGGCGACTATAAGGACGGCTGGGAGTTCCCTGGCGGTAAGATGGAGGCGGGGGAGACGCCCGAAGAAGCCCTGAGGCGTGAGATCTGGGAAGAGCTGGAGACGCGGATAATCGTCGATAGCCTGTTGCAGACCGTCGAATGGGACTATCCCCAATTCCACCTAACGATGCATTGCTACTGGTGCCACATCGAGAGTGGCAGTCTGACGCTGAAGGAGCACGAAGCCGCCCGTTGGCTTGTCAAGGAAGAGCTCGAGAGCGTCGCCTGGCTTCCTGCCGACCTCACGCTCCTGCCAGCCATCCAGGCAGCCCTATAACGCACATAAGGCCCGCATCCCTGCGAGCCTTATGCACATTTCTTAACTAAAAACAAACCAATATGAAAAAACTAACCTATTATATTTATGCAACT
>CACYXD010000057.1 GCA_902778255.1 uncultured Prevotellaceae bacterium | reverse complement strand
CGCTTGTAGCGGGCATATATATCACTGGCGATGTAGCCAAGCGGATGACCCACATGAAGGCCTGCCCCTGAGGGGTAAGGGAACATGTTCAGTACGTAGAATTTCTTCTTCGTCTTGTCCTCCACTACGCGATAAGTGCCATTCTCTACCCATCGCTTCTGCCATTTCTGTTCGATTTCTCTGAAATTGTAATCCATATGTTTCTTTTGTTTTTTTCTTCGTGTACATTGTTAATTAGGCTGCAAAGTTACGAATAAGTGCGGAAAAATCCAAATTTATTGATGATTTTTATTCATACACCTTTACAGGACGCTTTCCTTGGAGTACGCCGAGGGCATTTAGTGCCAGCGCACCCATCTCATCCTCACCAGGAAAACAATGTACGGGAGCAAGGAAATCTATACGTTGACGCAGGCGGCTGACGATATATTCACTTCTTGCGAGCCCACCAGTCAGAAGTATCGCGTCTATTTCTCCGCAAAGCACAGCCGATTCGGCAGCGATATTCTTGGCCACATGATAGATCATCGCGTCAAGCACCAGACGGGCATGGGCGTCGCCATCCTCTTCGATGCGCCGGATAATCTCCTTCACGTCGTTGGTGCCAAGATGGGCGTTGAGACCAGCCTTTCCGGCAATGCGCTTCAGGAGTTGTTTTTCTGTATATTTTCCACTAAAGCAGAGTCGGATGAGGTCTGCTGCAGGCAGAGAGCCAGCACGTTCTGGAGAGAAGGGACCTTCGCCGTCGAGTGCATTGTTGGCATCCACTGCCCTGCCGTGCTCGTGGGCGGCTATCGAGATACCTCCACCCATATGACAGACAATCAGGTTCAGGTCTTCGTATCGTCTGCCGATTTCTGCTGCATAGCGCTGGGCTATGGCGCGCTGATTGAGAGCATGCCAACCACACCAGGATCAGCAATGAAGGCTCTGCATCCAGGAATCTCCAAAGCGATTTCATAAGCTATCAGACAGCCCAGATTACAGGCATGATTGTGCATAGCGATGCCACTATGGGTGTCAATTACCATCTGTTCATTGATTTCATAGACGCCACCTTCAAGCGGCTTTACAAGTCCACCGCGTCCAATGACTGCATCGAAGTTCATCGGCAGATGGGCTTGTTGCAATTCATTGAGTAATACTTGTTTGCGGAATGACTGTTGTTCCAGTACATCGTCAAATTGAGATAATTCTTCAGCAGAGTGGTTAATTGTTCTAAGTAAGATAGGCTTCTCGTCGTCATAGACGGCAATCTTTGTTGATGTAGAGCCAGGATTGATAACAAGTATAAGCATAGCCGTATTGAATTAAGTAATCTGTTGCAAAGTTACGTTTTTATTTCTGAACGACCTATAAATTTATGGTAAATATTTCCAAAATGTTTGGTATTAAGCATATATTTGGCTACCTTTGCGGCCATTATGAAGAAGAGTTTGTTATTAGTTTGTATGGTCATAGCACTCACAAGTGCTGGTTTGAAGGGCGACGAGGTCATTACCAAGGAGAATGGTTTGACTGTAGTAAACACGACTACTATCGCTAAGGATGTAGAGGGCTATAATGGTCCTGTACCCATCAAGATCTTTATCAAAAAGAACAAGATTGAGAAGATCGAGGTGCTGAAAAATTTTGAAGGTCCGAAGTATCTGAATATGGTGAAGAAGCAATTGCTCAACGCCTGGGATGGTCTGACGATAAAGGCGGCTAAGACCAAAAAAGTGGATGCCGTTACGGGTGCTACCTTCACTTCCGAGGCGCTCATCGAGAATGTAAACAGAGGTCTCAACTATTATCAGAATAACAAATGAAGAAGATCATTCCTTTAGCCATTCTGGCTGGTATCTGTATTTCTATTGGTTGCGTGGTTAATCTGAGAGTAGGCGGTGTGGCTGGTGCCGTATTGTTTGCTTTTGGACTGACGACGGTGGTATATTACGGTCTGAAACTCTATACGGGTACGGCTGGCTTCATCCGTCTGAAGGGTGACTGGGTGATGCTGGGATTGGTATTGCTGGGTAATATTATCGGCTGTCTGCTCACAGCCTGGCTCATCGCCTATGCGCAACCAGACTGTATCGAACCAGCCTCGAAGATTCTCGCAGGTCGTCTGTCGAAAGGACCTTTTGCTTGTTTCCTGCTGGCTATTGGTTGTGGATTTATCATGACAACGGCTGTAGAGTTTGCCCGTAAGGGTAAGATGCTTCCGCTCTTGTTGGGTGTGCCTGTGTTCATCCTTTGTGGCTTCGCCCACTCTATCGCAGATGCTTTCTATTTTCTTGTTTCGCCTGCAGAACAGATGCTGCAGACAGAGGTACTCGTAGTCTATGTCAGCGAGGTATTTGGCAATTTCGTAGGCTGTAACCTCTATCGCTGGACGCTCTTCCCCTTCGAAACCGAAGAGAAATAAACGGATTTGTTACCTTTCCAAGCATGATGCTGACCTTGGAGTTTCTGAATCAGAAGTTCGATGAACTGAATGAACTTTGCTTTGGCGGAGCGTTACCTAAGGTGAGTATCCGGCTGAGTAAGGCCCGTACCTACTTGGGGCAACTCGGTTTCAAGCGCAAGCGTCCATTGTTTGGCAAGACGCAGTATTATGATTTCGTACTGCGTATCAGTACACGACTGGAACAGACAGAAGATGAGGTCATCGATACGCTATTGCACGAGATGATTCATCTTTATATCGCCAGTCATCAGCTGAAAGACAGTTCTTCGCATGGGCCAGTCTTTCGCCAGATGATGAATGACCTGAATCAGCGCTTTGGGCGCCATATCACCATCTCTCATCGCAAGACGAAGGATGAGTTGAATCAGGATACGCAGCGTCGTCAGCATCTGGTCTGTGTCTCTACGTTGACTTCAGGTGAGCGAGGCATCACGATTGCAGCCAAAAGTCGTCTGTTCCTGCTTTGGGATCAGATGACCAAGATTCCGGAAGTCAGCTCCGCAGCGTGGTATGTGAGCTATGACCCCTATTTCAATCGTTTTCCCAGAGCCCTCACGCCCAAGGTCTATCGCATCAGCCCCTCAGACCTCGATCTCCATCTGAAAGCCGCCCGCCCCCTTGTCCGTCAGGGCCGCAAGATCTTCCTCGCTACTACTTGCTCTTAATTATATTGTTCCCACCTTGGGAATGAAATGTTCCCAGCCTGGGAACAAAGTGTTCCCATTAGGGGGAATATTTCGCCGCAATAAGGGGCACTTATTATTACATGATAAGTGGCGGTTATTTCTGAATAAGTATTGGTTATTTTGGAATACTCGTGCAACACACTACCAAACATCGCCAGACCTAACATTCAATTTTGTGAATCCCCTTTATTTAAAGGACTTGTGAGCGATTTTATCATCGGAAATACCTAACATGAAACCTAACATAAACCTAACATAGAGGTAACATCAATATTAGGTTTCAAGTTATCTCTGATGTTAGGTTTATGTTACCTTTTTGTTACCTCTATGTTAGGTATTGGAGAAGCCTAAATTGAGTTTAATATATTGAAATTGAATTGATTATAAAATCCTAATGTTAGGTATGACGGAAAAATTGTAATTATCTAAAAAATATTTTTTTGCCTTCAATAATATTGATGCCCTTTTGGGGCTGAAATTGAAAATTACGCCATTCAATATACCTAAGAGTTTATAAAACTCTCTTGCACTCCAGCATTCCCCCAAAAAAGCCCTCCTCAGATACTTCAAGCTAAAAGCCTGAAGTCTTGAGGAGGTGTTGGTAAAATGTCCTTCTGTTGTTAGTTGTTCTTTTCAGCAAATTCGTCTATATCCCTGATAGCCTTGTTCAGTGAGCGCATCTCACGGTAAAAGACATAGGATACTACGGCTAATGTGATGACAACCGCCACGAAATAAACAAGATTCCTTTCACTTGAGGGGAAAAAGGGGATATCGGTGCCGTAATAAACGTCAAACAGAAGCCATACTACCCAGAGAAATATGAAAGGAAGTATGCCGTATGTGTAAATCTTCTCCCTGCGCTTGAAGGTTATCAGCCGCTGCTGGACACTGAGCACATCGTCGACTGCCAGATGCTTGTCGCGGATGGAACTGACATTCCAAAAGTTGAAAACGGCCTCACCAACAATTACAAGTCCTACGGCAATAATTGGTAGCCATGAAACGCCGACGATGCATCTTAAAGCGTAAACTAACAAAGGTAATATCACCAGTTCACCTACGCTACCCCAAATACTCATCTGCTTGATCCAAGACACATGACCCTTCATCGCCTCTTTCAACAGACGGCGACTGACAATCTCCTGCTGTTCCACACGGTTCTTAAACTCTGCGACCTGACTGCGAAGTTCCTCCAATTCCTGTAAGTTGTTATTCTGATTATCCATAATTCCTGTTGTTTTTTTATTCGTTAGACATATTCTTTAATTCCTCCTTGATACGGTAGAGACGTACTGAGACGTTCTTCACTGTAATGCCCATGATGGCAGCAATCTCCTCATAGCTGATGTTCTCCAGCCATAGCAGAATAATGGCACGATCGAATTGACCAAGTTTGGCAATACGTTTTCGAAGCATATCCATCTGCCGGGAGTTCTGGTTACTTTCCGTCTCTTCGTAAGGATTAATATCCATCGTTAAGGGAACCGTCTTATGACGTCTTTTCTTGTGATCGAGTGAGATACACACATTCAGACTGACGCGATAGATCCAAGAGCGCACATTGCTTCGCCCTTCAAATGTTGGCATACTCTTCCACAG
>CACYXD010000056.1 GCA_902778255.1 uncultured Prevotellaceae bacterium | reverse complement strand
TGTTATTCCGAATAATTCTTTATTCCGAATTGTCTGAAAAAGTAATTCTGCATTTACTCAGTTTACAAGATTAATTCGGAATAACATAATAGTAAAATAGCCATCTTTTCAGTTTCTGGGATAGGGACCCCCTAATGGTAAACAGCCATCCTAAAGACCTAATAATCCTCTTAGTCCTCCTTGTATTTTATATTTCTTGGGCTGGTCAAGAGGCATATATTCCCTTTTTCTTAAGGCTGTTTCCAACTCTTCCCGACTTATCCCAAGATATACACGGGTCGTTTCGAGACTGGCATGGCCAAGATATTCAGAAATCATGGCGATGTTTATCCCGTCCATGAACCAATGCGTTGCTGCGGAATGGCGAATCTGATGACTATGCATCTTCAAGGGTATTTCCGGACAGGTCTTATGTGCAGTGTAGGAAATGGCGTATAGTCTGGTGTTCACTGCATCAGCGGACATCTTTTCCGTTCGGCCCTTATGGCTTGAATGGAACAGATATGTCTTAGCATCATACGGAATAGAGAAATATGCAATATATGCCTTGAGCGTGTTCACGGTTTTCTCAGAAAGTATGAGGCAACGGTCTTTATTACCTTTTCCTTTGACAATGACATAGGGGGATCCGTGGTCCAGTATGAGGTCGCAAGTCTTAACGGACAGGACTTCACCGACTCTACAGCCTGTGTCATACATGAATGAGAAAAGTGCATAGTCGCGCTTTCCTGCTATAGTGTTGCAATCAATACTGGCAAAAAATGCTTTCATCGCCACTTTACTCAGAGGTGCGACGACTTTGCCTCTTCCGTGAGAAATCATCGGTATCTCGCAGGACTCTATGTACCTTTTCGCATATGCTATATCACGGGACTGAAGATATTTCAGGAGTGACCTTATCACTGTTAGCCTGTGATCCCTCGTACGGCGACTGCATGGTTTCCCTCCACGTCCATTTTGTAACCAGATCAGCCAGCTTTCTACAGTCTCACGGCTAAAACATATATCACTAAAACTGTCGACTGTGACAGATTTCTTTTCTTCCAAATATTCCACATAGAGGCGCATTACCTGCTTGTATGACATAACTGTTTGGACAGAATATCCACATGTCTTGGGAATATATACTTTCAGCCAAAGGTCTATATGACTGACAAGTTCTTTTGCTTGCTTAGATATTTTCATCGCTGTAAAAGTTTGAACGGTCTAATAATATGTCATTGAAAGTCTCAGCCTTGGCAGCCTTTATGTGCTCGGCCATCTTCGGGGTAAAATTGTAATAGTACATTGTCATTTTGAAACTCGCATGCCCCATGCTTCTTGACAAGTAGGCAATGTGCTTGTTGAACAGTGCAGAATCAGCAGGGAGGCCATTGATGTTCTCTGTGGCATATCGATGTCTGAAATCATAGGCCACGGCATGTTCTTTGTTAAATTCATACCAACATTTTTGGAAATTGTAATCAACCCATTTCACGCTATGGTGCTCGTCTGTGGAAGTCGGGAAAAAGCACTTCCTTTTTGGTACGAGTCTCTCTATAGCCTTATCATATTCCATAAGCATTTTAAGCATTGAAGGATGGAGGGCCACCCGGTGCTCCACATACCCTTTCGTATGCCTGACATTGATGATGCCGTTTTTAAAATCCACGTCCTTTGTGTCAAGCAGACGTGCCTCAAATGTTCTCAGCCCGGAGGAGAGCAATAGCAAGAAATATATGGGCAGAGATAGTTTTGTGATTTCTGATTCAGGAGAGTCCTTAATTGTCAGGTGAGATAGCGAGAAAAAGAAATTGCACAGTTCGGATTCCGTAAATGCATGGGGCTTCTTCAGCAGAGTCTCTGTCTTCGGTCTTGTCGTAAGGACAGGACAACAAAACGTCCCATATCCCCTTCTATGGAGAAACTTGAGAAATGTACGTAACTCACTTACCCTCTTTGCTCTGGTACAGGCATTCTCCGAACTTTTCTGCATGCACCATCCGTCAATGATTTCCTGACAGAGATCTTTGCTGTCAGGAAAATTCACAAGACAGAATCTGTCGAAGTCATACAAATGATAGGATGCATAATAAGTAGGACTCCCCTTACATGTTTTCTTGTAATCCATGTATTCAAGGATATAAGGAGCGGCACAGCTGACAGGTATGGCATTCAAGAATTGCTTCTTTTTTGTCGGGACCTCATTGTTTGGAACAGTTGGTACATCGCATCCTCCCTCATGTAGGTATCGCAGGAAGCCTCTGATGCCTTGTATCCTGTGTTTGTAATAGTCTGCTGATTCTTTGGGAAAGGGTTGCATCCATAATCTAAGGATCTCAAACATACTGTTACCAATGCTCGTATCACATTCTTGGCAGAAGCTATCAAACGAGTGAAAAGCAATGTTCTTCAGATATGACCATTTGCAGGAATTGAAAGATTCTTGCCGGTATTGCGTGAGTATCTCGGAGAATCTGCATTTGAATGGCTCCATTGTAGGTAATACTTTAATGTAAGAACTGATGTCTAAAGCACACTCCCTCAAATTCTCAATATCTGCATCTATATATGGATTCAGGGATTCCAAGCTCACATGCCCCATCAGTTCACGGACAGTGTTCCTTTCTACATCATTCTCTATCAATGAAAGTGCAAAAGAATGTCTCATTGTATGTAGTCCTTGATTCCGCCCTGTTTCCTGTCTAATGCCAGTCTTTTTAAATATGTCACGAGCAATGTGTGAGATGCGTTTATGCTTTTGTCCACAGTAGGGTTTATTCGTTTCCACAAAGATGTTGTCTGTATTACATGTCGGACGTTCCGACAGTATATAGTCCGCGATGGCATTGCCGATGACCGATAACAGTGGAATTCGTATTTCTGTTCCCGTCTTTTGTTGGACGAACCGAATCTCCTCCTTATCTACATCCACGTCTTCGAATCTTAAATTGCTGATGTCACTCGCCCTCATTCCCATATAGAATGCCAGCATACCAATAGCCCTTTCCTTATAGGTCAATGGCGTTTCTTCGCCGTTAAGACTTGCTGCTAAAATGTTGCACTCTTCCTTTGTAATGTAGTCAAACAGCTTTCTTTTGTGGGGGAATTCCGGAATCTTTGCCAAGAGCCTATGACACTCACCATTCGGATACATTGCTTGACAAATTGTCAATACCCGCATAACATGTCGGCTCACATGATAGCTGTTATGTCTTCCATACCTATCTCCAAAAACGGTTCGCACCATATATTCCGAAATTTCGTCCAAATCCTTCGCTCCCAAACGCTGGATATCCAGCAACAGAGATGCCATGCAGCCAGCCATTGTTTGGATACTACCTTCTTTGATTCGTCCTTCCTCTCGCTCCTTCTTGACGTATCTGTCTATCAACAATTTGAATTCAGGAGAAAGTTTGTCATAAGCTTTGGGGGATAAAGTAAACATACAGAGTTTACCCGTGTCAGGAAAGAAAATACCCTCTTCTTCAAAAGCCTTGAAATGACCAATTAAACGACGGTAGTCACGAATAGAATCCTTCTTGTAAGGACGTCGGGCCATCAATGCAGAATAGGCCTTCTCATAGGTATTCAAACTCTTGTCATTTTCGACGATATCAAATAAACTCTTGGCTACATACTGATACTTCCCTATATAACCATCACCATAATTCCTTGCCCTTAACTTTTCATAGAAAGTGGGAAGGAGAATTTTCAATTTTTCTATATCCATAATCTTCTAAAATAAAGTGGTTAATATATAAACGCTTAACTAACTTTATTAGCATAAGGATTAGAAGAATAATGAAAATTTCGTAGAAGTTTGCTATCTACAACACAGTAAATACTCAAATTCAGAATAACGAATTATTCGGAATAACAGTTGTTATTGATAATTAGTAATAACAACTGTTACGTATCATGCGAGCGTGTCTTTCGACCAGACTTGAAAGATAAGCCTGTTGTTGTTCTCTCGAACAATGACGGATGCGTGGTCGGCGATATTTGCCAAGAAGACAACGGATTTTGAGTTCAACGTGACGAACAACGTGGTGCAGAAGGAGCGTTTCCGCTACTTCATCAAAGTGCCGGAGCTTGCCGCCTTCTATAATGAAATCACGGACTACCGCACGGCGGAGGATGTGGGCGTGGACCGTCCCAACAAAAACGAGATACTGCACCACATACCGCCCACGCCGGAGCAGGAGGACTTCATACAGAAGCTGATGCAATTCGCCAAGACGGGCGACGCCACCCTGTTGGGCAGACTGCCGCTTTCGGAAACGGAGGAAAAGGCGAAGATGCTTATCGCCACGGACTATGCCCGGAAGATGGCACTCGACATGCGCATGATAGACCCGCATTACGAAGACCACCCCGACAACAAGGCGAGCCACTGTGCCAAAATAATCGCGGAGTATTATCAAAAATACGACGCGCAGAAAGGCACGCAGTTCGTTTTCTCTGACTTGGGGACTTACCAGCCGGGCGATGGGTGGAACGTCTATTCGGAAATCAAGCGCAAACTGACGGAGGACTACGGCATACCGCCAAGCGAGGTGCGCTTCATTCAGGAGTGCAAGACCGACAAGGCTCGGAAGGCGGTGATAGATGCCATGAACGCCGGGACGGTGCGTGTGCTGTTCGGCTCCACCTCCATGCTCGGAACGGGTGTGAACGCACAGAAACGGTGTGTGGCAATTCATCATCTTGATACGCCGTGGCGACCGTCCGACCTGCAACAGCGTGACGGACGGGGAGTTAGAGCAGGCAACGAGATAGCCAAGCATTTCGCCGGGAACAACGTGGACGTAATAATCTACGCGGTGGAAAAATCACTGGACAGTTACAAGTTCAACCTCCTGCACTGCAAGCAGACTTTCATCAGCCAGCTTAAAAGCGGTGCTATGGAAGCGCGTACCATCGACGAGGGGGCAATGGACGAGAAATCGGGCATGAACTTCTCGGAATATATGGCGTTGCTATCCGGCAACACCGACCTGCTGGACAAGGCGAAACTGGAAAAACGTATCGCCTCGCTCGAAGGGGAACGCAAGTCGTTCAACAAGGGCAAGCGTGATTCGGAGTTCAAGCTGGAATCGAAGACCCGCGAGCTGGGCAACAACACAGCTTTCATAGATGCCATGACGGAGGACTGGAACCGCTTCCTCTCTGTGGTGCAGACCGACAAGGAGGGCAATCACCTTAATATAATAAAGGTGGACGGAGTGGATTCCGCCGATGAGAAAGTCATCGGAAAGCGTTTGCAGGAGATAGCCAAGAATGCCACGACCGGAGGGTTGTACACGCAGGTTGGAGAGTTTTACGGTTTCCCGATAAAGGTGGTCAGCGAAAGGATACTCAAAGAGGGATTGGAGTTTACCGACAACCGCTTCGTGGTCGAGGGGAACTACAAGTACACCTACAACAACGGGCATCTGGCGCTGGCTGACCCGTTGGCCGCCGCCCGCAACTTCCTCAACGCGATTGAGAGAATCCCCTCCATCATCGACCAGTATAAAGCGAAGAATGAGGTCTTGGAACGTGAGATACCGCAGTTGCAGGAGATAGCAGGCAAGGTGTGGAAGAAGGAGGAA
>CACYXD010000055.1 GCA_902778255.1 uncultured Prevotellaceae bacterium | reverse complement strand
GAATCAAAGGCACGTCCAGTAACCTCGCTATGGTTAATGAAGTCGTGATACACGTCACTGTTGAGTCTGAGTGAATCCAACTCATATTCTACATCACTCCTGGCACTGATGGCCGACGAACACTGCCAGACGGCCATTCCTGATGCGAGGATAGCCCAGATGATGGCCCCGATGAAATACCAAAGCCATCGTTCACACCATTCCTTGAATCCAGATATTTCCCCTTTCGCAGAATTAACGGCATTGGTAACCTTGGAGGTACCGCCGTCTGCTGCCTTCTTCACTGAAGACTCTGCATCCTTCAGAACATCATCCAGTCTCACAGAGAACTTTTCCAGTTTCTCGGAAAGTCTTTTCTCTACCTCTGCCGTGATGCTGTCGGGTGCAGACAACAGGAAATTTCTCGACTCTTCATCCAGTTGTGCTTCAGGGACTGTAATATTCCGCAACTGGTCGCGGAGTTTTATCAGATCCTCCTTCATTTCATCGAGGACGTCATAATTATCGGCTATCTTGCCGTTCATCGTCTCGATGCCTTTCAGCAGGGAGGCGATTTTCTCCAGCAGCTCCCCAGACATGCCAGGTGCAGCGGGTTCCTGTGGTGGATCCTGCTTCTGGCCACTGCCGGTCTTATGCGGTTTAAACAAATCGTTACTCATATCTCAATTATTATCTTCCTCTACCTCTTGATCTGAACTTAGCGAATACCGGTTTCCAAAGATTCCACCAGTCATCATCACGTTTACCTCTCCAGCCGCCGGTATTCTGGCCACCACCGCCACCGCCGGACGGAGTGACTTGTGGCAATGCCATTCCGGCGACAAACTCCACCATCAGGCCGGTAGCCTTCTCTATCTGTGCGGCAGCGCCCTCTACCATTCCCATCAGCTCGTTAGCGGCTTCCTGAAGATTCTCCCTGGTTGTGTCACGGCCACCAAGCAGGCACTGGCCTACGATGCCTTCCTGAAGGTCTGAATATTCGTCCCGTCCGAATACATTATACGACCACCCGCAGAACTTGTTAAGGATCTGCATGGACTTGCTGACGGCACTGTGAGCCTCCTTTTCCTCCTGCGACTGTTCACGAGGCTTCTGCTGTTCTGCCCGACGCTCTGCCTTTTCTTTCTCAGCTTTATCCTTCTCTGCTTTCAGCCTGCGGTACAGTTCATCCATTTCCCGCTTCTTCTCTTCCTCGGACTTGACATAGACAATATTCTTCGGCTTCGGTGGCGTTACTGTCTGAGACTTCGGCTTGGCAGTAGCCCTCTTCCTTTCATCTTCATGTATGGCCTGCCATGTCTTGTATAGTCTTGATGCGGTGAGCTGCTTGCCTATCTTGCTGGCATTGTAGTTTGAGTTCCCGCGCCACACGCTGTAGCCGACAACGTTACCCTTGGAGTCGTTGCGGAACATCAGTTCATAGTTCTGCTGCTTACCCTTGTAGTCCGTGAATGTCCGGGCTTCCATGTCCCGTTTGAAGTCATCCCAGCTGAACTTATCCATCTTCCGCAGTACATCATAGACAGTGTCTTTGATCTCTGCGCTGTGGCTGGTACTGATGCGCTCTGCAGACTTCCATCCCCGCTGCTGGTTGACAAGCTCTGCAGCCCTGGCCGCACGCTTGGCAATAAGCCTCGGATCATTCTGGTCCAGGCCGTCTTTCGTGAACCTCGAAATGACGAAATGGAAATGCCAGATGCCGGACTTTGAATCACGGTGAAGCATACAGAACCATTTGCTGTTACGGAGGTTCGTCTTAGGGACTTTTCCCTGGCGAATTTCATCCTTCGTGACAGGCTTTCCGTCGGCATCACGGATAACTTTTCCGTTGGCATCTTTCTGCTTTACTTTGACCTTATAGTTATATGAGATTTCCATGTCATCCATCGTGTCGAGCGTCTGCCTGGCGAGTTCAAGAAGCCGCTCCTTCTGTTCATCTGAAAGCGTCTCTTCCGTACTGTTGATGCCCAACGATTTCAATTCTTCAGGAGTCGGTGAACCTTCAAGTGCAATGATAGTATTTTTAATATCCTTGCCGCCCTTGGAATACATCGATCCTTCACGTTCAAACTCAAGCCAGATTTCCTCCAAATCGGGTGTTGAACGATTGACAAAAGTGTTATCGTCAAGATGCTCACCGCCGATATAAATTGCCTTCTCTTTCATGGCTGAATAATCGGAGTAAGCAGCCCCATGGGATATTTGTCTTCCTTTCAAAACCATATCAAATCCTCCGCATTAAATCATCTATAAAATCCAGTTCATCCTTTACTGATTTAGCCCATATGGAATGAGTGTTCGGGTCTCTTAAAAGTATGCTTCTGTCACCGTCCGAAAGGCCGTTCAGATGCTTTGCAAAATTGACTATATCAATCCTGATTTTCGATAGCTGATGTTTCAGTTCTGGGTCTGGAACCATCGGCCTGTATCCTGCCGCAAGATCGCGTATATATGTGCTTGTAAATTTATGGCATTTACGTGCATTTTCGGTGGCGAAATTCCACTCTTCATCCGACATTCTTATATGACGGATTTTTCGCTCCTTGGATGGGTTTTTCTCCGTTATCAACGGCCTCCCCGGAACGAGTTTATTTTTCTTGCTAATATACTTTCTTTTGTATGTCATATCTATATGCAATCAACTATCATTTATACCTATTCGAAAAGAGGTGCGAGCCTGCGAGTACTCAACCAAAATTGAGACTCAACGAGTTCAATTTTCAAGACTATTTTGTGTACACGAAATAAAGTCTTGCCCTTCCGTATCGTTGCGGTTTCTGCCCGTGTCGTTCAGGCTTCTTTCTGGGATGTCCGGAACTGCCTGCAAATATACGAAGATTCGGGGATATTTGCAAGGGATTGCACGGGATTCTTAGTCATTCTTAGATATTCTTAACATAGTGGGCTGGATATCTGGAATATTCGACGTAATAATCCCGTCGTTTCCGAGTGCCCACATGGCGAGGAAATACACGGCATAATTGCTAACGATTGTGATATCATGTTAATTAGTGTATGTCACTGGAATATCTATCGGAAATTCTTCGTACCTTTGTGCCCATAATAATATTATATATAATATGGCGCACGAGAAGAAGAATATCAGGGTCAAGTCTGATGACAAGACGAAGACCATCAAGGTAGATAGTTTCTCCCTTATCAAGCAGTATGTTGACTATACCTGGAATCGTCTCGCAGGGATCACTACCAGCGAGGCGGCAACGAGACTGTCACGCGGCAAGGGAGTACCGAGTAAGAGTGACAGTAATATCAGTGCTGCCATTCATGAACTTATACAGCGGATAGACCAGTTCCGTCCGATGGTTCTCTGGTCCGGTAAGGATGCCACCCCATACCGTAACCGTAACCAGGCATGGAAGGGCAGGCTGATGAAGATTGCAGAACTTGTTGGCAAGGATGCCAGGCCAGTGTATCTGATTGATGAAGTCAACAAGATTCTCCGTGAGAAATCGGCACGTCAGATTGACACGGTGAAGGACAGCATCAAGGACATCACTGAAGCACAGGCTTCCAAGCAACATCTCACTGTTGAGCAGAAGAGCAGACTGGATGCTGCCCGTCAGCAGATCCGCGACATCAGAAGCCAGTACGTCTGCACTCCTTTAATACTTGCCAAGTACCTCCACGTTCAGTATCAGAATTGCACGATGGAGGTTCTTACGCAGAAGATGGAGCCTGCTGTCATTGCCAAGTTCATCACTGAACATGACGGCACGACATGGGAGTATCTGCCCGTCAAGATGGAGGCTGTCAAGTACAGCGTCCGAGATACCCTATGCCTGCCCGTCGATAGTCACGGCCATGACGGACAAGAACATCCTCGCCGACATTCAGAACGATATCAATGTTCTGGATGAATACATTGCCTGGTATCAGGCATCTGGAAGTCTGAACCTCACCAATGAGTACCAGGCTATCTACAACAACTTTGTCCGTCAGCTCAGAACTCTTGATATATCCATCGACACCTTCAGGCAGAAGAAGGATAGTCCCAAGAAAGAAGAGCAGCCTGTGACAGCGGAACCAGCGAGGGAAGGTATGACGATGCAGTCATCAGGAATGACATACGTCGCCATCCAGAACAAGATCATGAGAGGTGAGCCACTGAACGAATCAGACCAGCTCTATTTAATCAGAGTGAAGCATGAATGTCCGAAGTGTGGTCGAAAGTTGACCGAGCACACCAGTCAGATAGGCAGGAAGTACGTATCATGTGACTGTCAGTACTACGCACCAGGCACATTTGAGAATCCGGTCATCGATGAGAAATACAAGACCGGAGTGATTAGGCAACGACCGTAGGGAAGTTGCCCGCGCCATAGCGGACTGCGGTCACCATCTGAAGGCCATCATCATATACATGACTGCCATCAGGTCAGCCATCAAGGCCATCGATGTGACCCAAAGCAGGGTTTTGTTCAGTTTCTCACTCATGGCTCAATGTTTGAATGGCACAGAACCGAAGGCTACCATCCTCAGAGGCTTGGCCTTGGCTTCCGGCACATAGGTTATCAACTTGAAATAGACATCCCGCCCATCTGAGCGATCAGAGGCACAGCAGGGGTGACGGTCATAGACGGCACCAGGGCAGGCACCACCGGCAAAGGTGGCAAAGGCACAGTCCTTGCACCCATCACCGGCAACGGTGATAACCTTCGCCCCGTCGATAGAGTCAATCCAGACTTCGCCGACTGTCCTTTCCTGTCCGTAGTTGGTTATCATGACTTGTGAGTGTTGAAGTTCCTCAGAAAGATATTCTTCACGAAGGCATTGAAGCCGAAACAGAAGGTGGCGATCGATGCGCCAATAAGAATCAATTCAAAGTTTGTCAGATGTTCCATAACATTTTGTATTTGGTGGGAGTTGGTTAGGCTCCCGTAACCTTTAGTTTCAAGCGCAGAGCTTCTGAATTATTTCCTTGTCAAGTTCAATAATCTCGGCATACCAATCAACACCAAAATACTTGATATCTTCCTGAATGATGGCTTTTTGTCGCTCTGTCAGGGCATCAATTGATTTATTTTCCTTCAGAGTAACGTAGGCTTTTTCGCTTTCTTCCATCAGTTTCTCAAACTGCTCGGCCTTGTCTTTGTAAACTACCTCTGCAGCATCGATGTCCAGATTAGCCCATTCCAGCATTTTACATTCGAGGGATGTAAGAAGAGATTTTTTTGTCGTTGCCATATCTTTGCTGGCTGTTTGTATCGCGCCGCCTACGCTTTTGGTTTGTACTTTGTTCTGCGCTGTCATTGAAGTTATCGGCATGTTAGATTTTAGATCCTTTCTTCTTAAATCTTTTCCTATCAAGTCTGCCTGTGTGCCTTCAATTTTCAGTC
>CACYXD010000054.1:4809-6669 GCA_902778255.1 uncultured Prevotellaceae bacterium | reverse complement strand
CCAAAATGCTTCTTGAACTGGCGGGTGAAGTGCTGTGGATAGTCGAATCCAAGACTTTCTGCAGTCTCTGAGATAGTGGCTCCGCTCATGAGGAGCTGCTGGGCACGTTGCATGATGAAGCGGCGGATATGGGAGGTGGCAGAGTCGCCCGTCAGTTCGCGAATCAGGTCACCGAAATAGTTGGGAGAAAGGAACAGCTGCTGGGCACAGTATTTCACAGTAGGCAGCCCCTGTTGTCGCTGCATGCCGTCGTCATAGTATTTTCGTAAAAGATGCTCGAAACGTGGCAGCAGGTCGGAATTTGTTGAAGTAGCAGACGTGGAAAGTTGTTGCGCATAATAGCGAGCCACGAGTTCCAGCACCTGTTCTATCTGGGAGGTAACGATTCGGAGGGTGTGGCTGTCTTCTTCGCGAAGCAGTTCCTTGCGAATCGCGTCCAACAGCGTGACAATGTTTTGCCGTTGCTCGGGTGTCAACAGCAGGGCCTCGCTTGTGGTATAGGAGAAGAAATGATAGTCGGACATGCGACGGCCAAGTTCAGTGTTACGCAGCAGTTCGGTATCAAATAGCAATGCCCAGCCCTTGGTGTGTATTTCCTCACCTATGTCTGTCTTGCCCCCTATCTGTCCGGGGGCAACACACATCAAGGCATGGCGGTGCAGAACGTATTGAAGCTGTCCGTACGAGAGGTCTTCCAGTTCTTCATCACCGATGAACATACCATACACATCGTAGTTGTTGAGAGAATGGCGACAATGCTCCAGCTCGTCGTAGTGAATGACAGAGACAAGCGGATGTAACTCCGGTGCACCGATGTATCGGGCATAGTCGTTGACGCGGCGAACTCTTAATATCTTCTCCATAACTGCTACAAAATTACACATTTTTACCGACATAAAAGCGAAAAATCTGTTAAATCCGTAAAATGGGTTGATTTATCAGTAAAACGGTTAGGCTATGTATGACAAATTCGCCGTACCTTTGCGGTCGAATTAACATTCAACCGCGAAACTCTGCGGCGCCTCAGCAATTGGAGCACGCTCCATTGCATTCGGCTTGCACGAGCTTTGCAACCATTTAGAAACAAACTTTAAAAACAGCAAAGATATGAGTAAGATTGCATTAGGGACCTGGGCTTGGGGCGCAGGAGCATTCGGTGGAGACGCCGTATTTGGGAGTAAGACTGACGTAGAGAACCTGAAGCCTGTGTTCGACGCTGCCATGAAAGCCGGGCTGAACCTCTGGGACACGGCTACCGTATATGGTATGGGCGAGTCGGAGAAGATTCTCGGAACATTCGTTGCAGGCGAGAAGCGTGAGACAGTGGAGGTGTCAACCAAGTTCACTCCACAGCTCGCTGAGATGTTTGACAACAGTGTGGAGAAGATGGCCGATGCCTCTATCGAGCGCATGGGCTGCGACTATATTGACATCTACTGGATTCACAACCCAATGGACGTGGAGCGCTGGACACCAGGACTGATCCCCCTGTTGCAGTCGGGCAAGGTGAAGCGTGTGGGTGTGTCGAACCACAACATCAAGGAAATTCAGCGTGCCAACGAAATCCTCGGTAAGGCAGGCTTCAAGGTGAGTGCCGTGCAGAACCACTTCTCCCTACTCTACCGTTCGTCAGAGAAAGGCGGTGTGCTGGACTATTGCAAGGAAAACGGCATCGAATTCTGGGCCTACATGGTGTTGGAGCAGGGTGCCCTCTCAGGTAAATATAATAAGGAGAACCCACTGCCTGCCGAGAGCGATCGTGGTAAGAAGTACAATCCCGTATTGTCCCAGTTGGAGGCGCTGACCAACGAGATGACTGCCATCGGACAGAAGTATGGTGCCTCATGCTCTCAGATTGGC
>CACYXD010000054.1:0-4756 GCA_902778255.1 uncultured Prevotellaceae bacterium | reverse complement strand
ATGCCACAGGCATTGATACCCGTGGCGGTTGGGAACACTCAATGGAATAAAGAATATGAGAAAACTTGTAATATTATTCGCCCTTATGCTCTCCATCACGTCAGCAGCACAAAAAAACGAGACGATGATAGTTCGTCTGGCTGAAATCGAGGTCTATCCGCAATACCTCAAGGAATATCTCGAATTTGCCAACGAGGTGGACCGTCTGAGTGTGGAACGAGAGCCGGGTGTCGTCTGCCTCTACCCGATGCAGAGTGCCGAGGACTCCACAAAGATCCGTATCCTCGAAATCTATGCCTCCGAGGAAGCCTATCAGCAGCACCTGAAGACCGACCACTTCCAGAAATACAAGCAAGGCACACTCCACATGGTGAAAGACCTGAAACTGCCCACCATGAAGCCACTCGACCCAGAGACGATGAAACTGATTTTCAAAAAGCAGAGATAATATGGACTACGTAAAACTTGGGAACTCAGACCTGCGTGTGTCGTCGCGAGACGGAAATTACACCCCGAAGGTGAGCTGTAAATTGCAAGCGTTCAGTAACTGAATCCGTGACCGTTCCACTTCAGCGTCTTCTGTGTCTTCTTGCCATCTTCATGCCACGTCGTGACGATGATGTCCTTTCCAGTTCGTGGCAGGGCATAAGCTTTATTGAAATATTCCACGTCGAAGCCAGGCGATTCACACCAGCTCATCTTCTTCGTGGCATTATCGTAGCGATAAAAGCAGAGAACGTCGTATTGCCCCATCATAGGTTTTCCATTCTCGAAACTCCATCTGTTACAGGCAAACAATTTGTGTTTTCCGTCGGCTTCGTTCCAATAGCACATCTCTATCCTGCCGAGGTGTTCAACATATTTATGCTCATAGACGAGGAAGCCGTTCTTCTGGTCGATAGTAAGTGTTCTGTTTGCTTCGAGTGGCAATCCCTTGGCTTGACACTTGATGTCGTCTTGCAAGTTCTCGTACAGAGACATTCCCTCTTCATCACACTCTTCAGCCTCAGAAATGAGAGAGGTGATATAGGCCAAGGCAAAGTCTTTGATAGTAGGTTTCGCTCCCTGATAGTTTACACGGAAGCCATCTTCCTGTGCCGCTACGGCCAGCGTACAGCAGGCAAACATCATGATAAAAATCTTCTTCATTTTGCTTTGAATGATTCGTTAGTTAATAAAAAGTATCAGAAGCCAAGGAACTCTTTGATGCGAGGATCGCGTTCGAGATCGGCCCTGCCCACATAGAAAGAGCCGGGGGTAGCCAGATCGAGATACTTGTCAAGAAACTCTTCCCAACTCAGTTTGAAATAGGAGGCAGGAATAAATACCGTCTTTGACCCGCCTGCCGAGCGGTTGCCAGCCGTTACATAAACCGAATAGCCGCCCTTCTCATGCTTCTGAATCTGATAGCACTCCAGAAACCAGTCGCCGCTGCATCTGTTTGAGGCTTGCACATCGATGCGTTCCTTCACGGGATTGGCTTTTTCCAGTTCCCAGTCATGGTCACTGGCCAGCCTACGGATAAACTCTTCACAGTCCACATTGAGAATTTCTGGACTACAAAACGAGTAATACCTGACATACTGATAGTCATCCCCCATTTTCTCGATACCGAAATAGGTATGCTCAGCTATCATGTCCCTCGTTGCCCAAGGGAAGTCAGCCTTCATCTGCTCAAACGCCTTGTCGATATAGGCATTCAAATCATAGCCGTATGGAAACTTCTCGCTCATAACATTTTGGTTTATAGTTTTATACCGCTGCAAATTTAGGTAAAAATTGCAAGAAAAACAAGAAGAATGTGAAATAATGCATCTTTTCTCATTTCTATTTCGTATCTTTGCCACAAATAAAGCAACTTTGTTCAAAATATGATAGTAAATGCATTATTGATGAATCTCGCAGACAATGTAGTTACAACAGTCACCGAGATTGCCAAGGGAGATGATGTCTGCTTCATGAAAGGCAGTGAGCACATGATTCTAAAAGCAGAAGAGGACATCCCATACTGCCACAAGGTCGCACTAGAGGACATTGGCAGGGGCAGTGATGTTATCAAATATGGTGAAAGCCTCGGTCACACCGTTACAGATATCAGCAAGGGATGCTGGGTAAATGATCATAATCTGAAAAGTGAACTGCGAGACTATGACAGCGAGTTGGCTGGCGATGACTGGCAAATGTGTGCCGAGCAGTCTGAAGGCAACCCAGATCAAGCCTCTTTCCAGTTCTGGGGCTACCGACGCTCAGAGGGTCGTCCAGGCATCCGTAACCATATCCTGATATTGCCCACATGTGTCTGTGCCAGCGAAAGCTGCCGTATCGTTGCAAGTCAGATAAGAGGAGCTGTCAACATCGTCTTCAACACTGGCTGTTCTGATGTGCAGGCGAACACCGATATGAGTCAAAAGATACTGACGGGGTTTGCCTGTCATCCTAACATCTACGGTGTGGTTATCATTGGATTAGGTTGTGAGACAGTCCCGCACAAGCAGCTGAAAGAGAAGATTGGCCGACTGACCAAGAAACCCGTTGTCTCCTTTGGTATTCAGGAAGAAGGTGGTACACTGAAGACCATTGAAAAGGCCGTGCGTGCTGCCCGCGAGATGGCGGGACAGGCTGCCATGCAGCAAAAGGAACGCTTCGATGCCTCAGAACTCTATATCGGCATTGAGTGTGGCGGTTCCGATGCCACCTCCGGCATTGCCAGCAACCCAACGGTGGGTGAAATGAGCGACCTTCTGGTGGATATGGGAGCCACAACAGTGATGAGCGAGTCGATTGAATGGATCGGCGGTGAACACATACTGGCCAAACGAGCTGCAACACCAGCGATTCACAATCAGATCATCGAGGTATGCCGTGCATACGAGGCACATCTTTCTGCTGCAGGCCAAGACTGTAGGGCTGGCCAGCCTACGCCAGGCAACAAGGCAGGAGGACTGTCCACACTCGAAGAGAAGAGTCTCGGCTGCATCCGCAAAGGCGGCACGCGTCCTATCCAGGAAGTGCTACAGCAAGCCGTCATGCCGTCTAAACGAGGAGCCGTAGTGATGGATACGGCTGGCTTCGACATCGCCTCTGTCACTTCGATGGTGGCTTCTGGGTGTCAGGCCATCGTCTTTACCACAGGGCGTGGTACACCTACCGGAAATGCTATTGCGCCCGTCATTAAGGTCACTGCCAACGAACGTACCTTCCATATGATGGAGGACAATATGGACGTTGATCTCAGTGCCGTGCTGAGAGGTGAAAAGACCATCCGTCAGATGGGCTGCGAACTTATAGATTTCGTCGCAGATGTAACCAGCGGTCGTATGACAAAAGCCGAGGCTTTCGGATTCTCAGATATAGCCGTTGACCACGTTTGCCGATTTGTATAATTGAAATTTCTTTAATCTTCTATAATAACACTTATAGACATTGAGGCACAGGAGTATGCTAGAGGCTTTTAGCAACCATGACTGTGTTCGAGACTACTAAAGCTCGGCATAGTCGATGCGAGCATCGCTCTGCCCTCGCTGAATCGTAGCCTTGACTTGTGACATATTGCTGCGTGAGACAGGAAGTGATTCGTGGCAGTACTTGATGAGCAACTGGGTGGAGCCGGAATGTGAGACAATCCGCTCGACCTGACCAAGATTGACCAGGAAGGCGCGATGGCAGCGAACGATCATCGGATAGTCCTTCAACGTTTCCTCCATCTGTTTCATCGTGGCACGAAGCAAATCGGTGCGCACCTGTCCGTTGTCCAGATGGCAAACCTTCACATAGTTGCCCACAGCCTCAATATATAATAGGTGGGAAATCTGGAGCGTCACCGATTCGTTGGTCGTGCCAGTAAGCGTGAGCTCCTGCGGGCAGGGATTCTCACTCAGCTTTTCCATTTCGTTCGGAGAAGATTGTTCCGGCTCTTGCATCTTCTTCAGTTCCTCGTTCAGCAGCCTTGTCTCTTCCAGTTCCATCGCCAGATACTTGCTACGGAACTTGAAGCGCCAATAGAGTCCAATAGCAAAGGAGAGGAAGGCAATGATGGCCAGTGTCTCCAGATAGTTGCTCATCCACCAGACTGCTCATCACAAAGTGACGATACAGACAGATAAGCAGGGCGACCAGAGGTGTATTGATGAGCTGGAAGCGCAGATTGCGACTGATGATATAGTTGATGCCGCGTTCGTAGGAGCGAGGCATGCGTACGATGTATCGCAGAACGACCTCTGTGATAAAACAGCTGGACAAGCCTAACACGAAAAGGCTCAACAGATGCAGATAGGCCTGCCATTGCCCTACTTCGAGTCCGAAGGGCTTGAAAATCGCAATTGCCAGTATCATGAAAGCTGCCAGTATCATGAAAGCGGTACTGATGAATCGGATACTGATGGTTTCTTTGTGACTATTGTTCATACGGCGACAAAGGTACAAAAATTAAGTGAAAAGTGAAGAATGAAAAGTGTAAAAATTGCTACCGCTCGCCACTCTTCCCATATTTCGTCACAAATTTATAACCATTCATCACAAACTCCTGCAGAATATCCCAGATATTTGGAACTTCCCGTCAACCGCCTTACCTTTGCCATCAGAAATATTAATTCAAATGACTAAGAATATGAATACGAACATGAAACCAAGAACGATTATCGGCCTCCTTTTTGTTGTTGCCAGTCTGCTGAAACTTGCTACGTTGTGGGGCATTCTCCATTGGAGTTGGTTTGAAAGGACGTCGGAAGGCCCATGGGCCATGTATTTGAGCATCTTC
>CACYXD010000053.1 GCA_902778255.1 uncultured Prevotellaceae bacterium | reverse complement strand
GATTCAATTTACGGGTTTCTGTGTCCTCCGTATGAGGAAGTCGGTTTGCGCCAGGTGTTTGTCAGTGATGACGAGGCGTAGGGTGTCCGCACTGGTCACGGCCTCGGTGCTGTCCGTCGGCTGTTCTGCATCTGCCACCGTCTGCTGTGCCGTTGGACGACAAGAGTCGAATGCGAGGGCGGCAATCAGGAGGAAAAGAAGTTTTGTATGTTTCATCATTACTCTAAAATGTGATTATTAAAATACAAATCAAAGGTGTCTGGGTCGTCTGCCATCCATTGCACTACCTTTCCGTCGGGAGCAATAAGCACATAAGTTGGATATGCCTGAACTCCATAGAGTTCTGCCACATCGTTCGTCCCCTCTCCATTCAAAACGTGTAACCAAGGCAACTCATGGTGCTTCACTGCAGCATTCCACTTTTCTTTAGTGTCATGACAGGCTATGCCTACAACTTTCACTTTGTCACGGTGCTGCTCACGATATTCTTTCAGATGTGGGAAGGACCTGATACACGCTCCACACCATGACCCCCAGAAGTCGAGCATGACATATTTACCTCGCAGCGACGATAAAGTCAGCATGTTGCCGTTGATATCCTCCAGTGTAAAATCTGCAGCCTCCTCCCCGATTTTGATGGCCTTGGCTGTTATCGAGGTAAAAGCATCTTCTTCGGCCTTTGCAGCAACAAAGCAATCATAGAGTCGTTTCATGACACCTTGCCTTACCCGTTCAGTTAGTACAGGCAGGCATTTATTATAATTTATCATACCCGAAAGGTATCTCATCAAATATATGGAGCCGTCGCTATCGGGATGGCTTAACACGTATTCCACAATGACACGATGTTTAGTGGGTTCGTCAGTGATTCCCTTAACAACTGATTCCGCTTCTTGGAGTTGGAGAAATGTTTTGGAAGTCTTGCTGATGGTTATGGTATCAATGGGCTGATAACCATAATACACAACGAAAGTTGTATCCGCTTGTTGTGCAGATACGGTCAGCGTTACAACTGCTGACAACAGTGTAAGGATGATTCTCTTCATATCGTTATCTGTTTCTGATTACTCTAAATGTGAATGTCTGACATCCCATCAGCCCTGTGCCGTCAATGGCTTCAACGATGCCAATAAACTCGGTGTTGACATCGGAGGCCCTAAATGATATTTCTGCCTCTCCGTTTTCATCGGTCAGTACATAGGGCTTCCATTGTAGCAAGTTGCGTGGGTCTGGCATTGGGGAGGCAAGTTCAACGGGGTCGGGTTCGTAGAACTCGCGTTGAGGATAATAGCCCTGAGCCTTCCACATTCCGTACATCCGCAGCAATTCCTCCTCAGTGTATTGTGGTCCGGAATACTTGACACTTGTGATGTCTGTCACTATCCAACTGCCATCACTACCTACTGGCTCATATTTAATCAGTTCGTAGTTCTCACCTCGTTTGGGCATCAGTCGCTTACCTGAATAGGTGGTTGCTGAGCATCCATCGGGATGATGGGAATAACCTTTATAGTTGTTCAGGTAATGTGATGACTGGGAGGCTTTGCACTCGCAAACCCATTCACCGCTTGCCATCGTAGCAAGACTGTCAAGATAGCCCGTCACTTTGTCGCGATAGGGTGAACGTCGTTTGGCCGTTACATAGACATCTTTCAGCACTACCGTTCCGAAGCCATTGGTAATAGCCCGTTCTCCGTTGGCTGTCTCATAGATATAGTTCTGCGGTAGGTATCTTGGTCTGCCTTGCTGATAGAAGTTAATGCTGTCGAAAGGATTGGTAATTGTCAATTTTGCCTTGTACTTTTCACTCAGCAGAGGTTTCAGATAGATATTGCCCCGCATTGCATTCATCTGGTCTGGCGTAATTTCAAAGCATCCAATGGAATCCGTCAAGATGAAGCAGGAATCACTCCGGAGCGAAAACGCACTGATTAGTTGCATTTTGTTGGTGAGTTTGTTGCTGGTTGTTTCTTTACCATACAACCCGTCCGTCAAAACTTGTCGTCCTTTTATCGGCTTCTCATTCCAGACATAGGAACGCCAGCCTTGCGTCATCAGTAATAGGTCAAGTGCCTGTAAACGGTCTTCGTTCCGTTCGTCAAAATAGTAAGTAGGGTTGAAGATGTTACCCCGAATTTCTTCGGACAAATGACAATGGGATAGGATATTCTCATGCCCAGGCAGATAGAGATAGGCTTTGTCGAAGATACTTACGGCCAGTTCTGCTTTGAGAGGCAGACCAGAAGAATCAGTGACTTTCAGACATACTTTTCCCTCGTCGCGTCTGTTGTATTGCTGACGGTCTGTTGAAACGGTGATGTTCAGCTGTTGCGTAGGGTTGACATATACCAATCGTTCTGCAACAGGATAGTCGTTTTCGTCAGATAACGTAATTTCAGTAATCCCTTGTAATGGAAACCTATCTATTGGCAGTCTGACTATTTGCTGACCTTTTACTATTCCCCTGGCACTACAGCAAGGAACACCTCTTTGTTTCGCAAATACTGTGAAAGGATGTGGGAGACTATCGGATGAGGATACAAGCATTGTGACGCTGGTATTATTGTTGCGTAATACGCGAAGTGCCATACCTGTCCGTTCTATTGCTGGAAGTGAGTATGTCCTGCCATCAGTTAGTACCACCTTATAATCCTTACCCTGTCGTGGTGTTAAGGCAAACTTACCCATTCCATCATGCACACTTATGAATGATGCAATTTCTTTCCCATCCTCCAAGACCTTGCCTGTGACATCATCAGGAACCCCTTTTCCGTATGTTGCCTTGAAAGCCATCACGCAGTTGATACCATCTACCAAATGCCCACCTTCTGGGAAAAGGTCAAAACGATGTTTAGCCGTCAGCCGTTGTATTGAATCGCTTTTGACCGTTTCTGCCGAAATGGAATCCATTTGTGTCACACGCTCTACCACTCGGATCCGTCGTGGATGAGTATTTGTAGTACTGTCAGCCGTAAAGGAAGAACGCGTATAACCCTCCATATAATATTCCCCCTGCTGCCAATTCTCTCCGATATAAATATGTCCGTCGCCTCGTCCTGCCATAAGGGGATATTTCTCACTCCATATTACCTCACCTTTTTCGTTTCGCACTTGCAGATAGAGTGTTTGACTTTTATCTGATAAGGCCAAAGTCTGCTTATCCATCAGATATGCCTTGAACCACAAATCTTCTCCTGTCTCGCATATCTCTTTAGATGGCAGCAGATACACTATATCACGATTCCCATTAGCAAAGACATTGCAGTCCTTTAAGCTGTCGGTTTGAGCCATTTCGGATGTCGCTGCTGACAGCATCGCCAGCAGGAGCAGAAATCGTCTGTAGTGTCTCATCGTGTTCATATTCATTTCGTTTTATTGCCATCAGTAGTCGCAGGGACAGATTCTTGGGTATGACGGCTGCTATACCCCAGAATCTGTCCCCACGGCTATTTCCTTTTCATTATTCTCTCCATGAAATCTGCGGGCAACGTTGGCGCATTGGCATATTGGCGCCGCAAGGCTTCGCGCAGGTCTGAATCTTTAAATGTAGTCATATTACTTACTTGCTGCTTCTAATTCTTTGCGGATGACATCATTGCCTGGGAAACCGATGCTCTTGTAGGTCTGATGGCCTTTGGTGTCATAGATGGCGTAAGTGGGGATGCCTTCTGACTCGAAGTGACTGAGGATGTAGTGGTTTTGTTCTTCCGTCAGGTAGTAGTGGTCACCGTCGATATCCTTAATCATTTCCAGCCAAGTGGTAGGAGGCGACGAGGGCGGGGTGATGTAGATGAACTTGATGTTGCGCCCCTTCAACTCTTCTTTAAGAGGGGCCATCGCTTTATGGCCTGCACGACAGGGACCGCACCATGTTGCCCACATATCGATGAGCACGGCCTTACCCTTATAGTTGTCGAGGATGGTCTGGAGGATATTCTCTGGGGCCACGTCGTCGTATTTCTTGAAAAACACGCTCTCATTGCCGGCCAATTCCTCGGCTATCTGCTGCTCATTCTTCGCATAGACATAGGAATGAATCTCTGCCAGCTGATTTTCAAATCCTTTAGGCGCACGGGCGGCGAAAGTCTTTTCCACTTCTTTCAGCTGCTCCATATACGGAAAGTCTTTCCTTATCATTGCCGTTTCAGATATGCCCAATAGTGCCCGGATTGTGGCTGCATCCACAGGCAGTGATGG
>CACYXD010000052.1 GCA_902778255.1 uncultured Prevotellaceae bacterium | reverse complement strand
TATTATAATATATATAATATATAAAATTATATAGGCTTTATTTTGTACGGCATTTGATTTCATTCGATAAAGCATATGGCACGGCGGCACGGCGGCACGGCGTGTCTTTCCCTGTACTCAGGAGCGCCTTTACCAGCAGGCTGTTCAGCATTGTGGCCGTATTGAAGTCATAGCTCCTGCCTGTGTCAGATGTATAGGTCGTATTGCCCACGGCCAGTTCTGAAATCGCTCTCAGAATAGTGTCAGAACTACATGTGCGCAGAGTGGGATGAAGCGAGAGATGGGACATCAGGTGGCTGGTCACATCCTCCACACAGTCGCCACCACAGAAGTAGACGCTTGCCAGTGAACCTACAATCTCACTATACTGATAGCCGAATGATGTGCACCGGATGCCCAGCACTTTGTCGATAACCGGACCTAAAAAACGGGAAAAAAGTTCTCTCACATGAAATATTCCTCCAAAAGGAGTGATTTTCTCAGATTTTATTTGTATCTTTGCCATGTCATTGATGATTTTGCTTGTCTTGATTTTGCAGCACTAAGGTAAGTGAAAAATCTGACATGACAAAATCCTGGGCCGCTCGGCTCTGCCGCTTGTCACAGCAAGAACTTTTTGTTGCTCAGGAACTTATAAACAAAGTTAAACTAAAGTGCTGCGGAATTTGGGGTAAACAAAAAACATATTCAAATATGACATACAATAAATCTCCGCTCTTCATGATTCTTTTCCTGCTGTGTTGCAGGATGTCAGCTCAGCAGTCATGCTGTAGCAACATCGTAAAAGTGCCGTTCAGCGTCTCGGATACAGGAAAGCCGACACCCATCAAGTGGGGCATGGACACAGCCTGGGATGACGAGGGCAATGTGTTGCGTGGCATCAATTTCATCGGTGCCGACCGTCTCACTTACGGCCGTGTCTCCTTCCAGGTGATGGACCCTGTTAATGCCGATGGCACATTGTCTGCACGGCAGCAGAAGTTTTTGCGGTCGCGATTGCAGCATATCGCACTGAGCAAGCCCGCGGGCATTCTACTCAACAGCGACCCAGTGGACATTAACGTGGACATCTTCACCCACCACCCCGAACAGTGGTACAAGGTCATCAAGGCAACTGTAAAATATGTACAAGACTACGGGCTGAACGTGGTCTCTATCGCTCCCTTCAACGAGCCGGACGTGACTGCCAGCAATCAAGGAACGAAGGACGATTTCAAGGCTGTGGCCAAACTGCTGAAGGAAGATCCCGAACTTGCCGGCATTCGCATCTGCGCCGGCAACACCTGCAACAACGATGGCGCCATGGAATGGTATCAGCACATGAAACCATACGTCGATGAAGGGAACACGCACCAGCTGGCCGGCGATTTCGACCACTATGCCGATTTCTATACTACTGTGAAAGCCGACGGCAAGGTGGCTACGAACGACGAGCTGCACAACGTGATGGAAGGCATCGTGGGCGCACAATACGGTTTGGAGAATGGCATCTGGTGGGGAACGGTAGGACCTACACGAGGCGACTTCTGTCTGGCCACCAGCACTGGCGGGATGCGTCTGGGCTATGCCGAGAATCGTGCTGCATGGACTGGGGCTGCTGTCTATAGGATGCCCGACGGTCGCATCAAGGCATTTGCAGGAACCAGTGAGCGACAGGCCTCACCATGCACTTATGAACTGGTAAGTACAGACAAAGCTGTGTATTTCGACGGCTATGGCCCCGCCTACACCTATCCTGTCTTCCTGCCCGGCGGTTACCGTTACGGCGACAAGTACCAGCAAAGTGCCGAGCGCAGCATACAGATATGCCAAGGCGAGGACGTGCCTCTCTGTCCGCTGACATGCAGCAACTACATCATAGTCAACAAGAAAAGCCAGAAGGTGCTGACAATCCTGTCCGGCTCCACAGTCAATTCGGCAGCCGTTGGCCAGTACGAAGACAAGGACTACCCCTACCAGCAATGGACACTGGAGGCTCTGAAGGACAACGGAGGCGACCTCACGGGGTTCTATATCCACAGCCTGCGCAATGAGAACATGAACCTGGAAACTGCGGGCTTTCAAGTGAAACCCGGAGCCACGGTGAGCGTCTATCCCGTGACAAAGGCAGAGAACCAGCGCTGGACCTTTGAGTATGCCAGCGACGGATACTACAAGATTCGCAACTACCAGTCGGGACTCTATCTTGAGGTGGCTGGTGGAAGTTCGGCCAACAACGCCACCGTGCGCCTGTGCGCCGAGGCTACCGACGACCACCAACTGTGGAAACTCCTACCCATCGATGCGCCCTGCGAACAAGAAGCTCCCACCGTTCCGTCGGGACTGAAAGCTAAGTCGGGTATAAGCACTATCGAACTCAGCTGGGAAGCCAACACCCAGGACAAGGACTTCAACGGGTATATGGTGCTCCGTGGTGAAAAGAACGCGGCTGGAACAATTGAATACGACGTCATAGGACGCCAAGTAATGGATACCTGTTTCATCGACAACGACTGTCGCCAGAACACCATCTACTACTATGCCCTGCAAAGTGTGGACTATTCCCAGAACCGCTCCGACAAATCGGAACCCGTGGAGGCGGCCCTGAGTGGACAGCGTGGACTGGTGGCGAAGTATGATGGCAGCTCGGCGAACGATATTCGCATCCCACCCTCTGCTGTATGTCTGGCACAAGTATCCATCGCTGCATGGATATATAATCCAGGCTACTTTGCCGAGAACTGCCGCCTCTTTGACTTCGCTGCTAACGACACAAGCCAAGCCGTCCTCTCCCTGAACCAAGGGGGAAACCTCGTGCTGACGCTACAAGACGGCGAGCGTATGCAGACCATCAGTGGCGGAAAGCTGCCCGGAGGCTGGCATCATGTAGCCGTGACCATCGGCGAGAGCATGACAAAGGTCTATCTCGATGGTGAGCCGAGTGGAACTGGCGCGGCGTCCTCTGTGAGACTCGCAGACATCCGGCCCGTGTGCAACTACATCGGTCGTGGACAAGACGCGAGCGTGCCGTCTATGGATGGACGAATTGACGACCTGCGCATCTACAACTATGCGCTGAGTCCCGCAGAACTCCAGTCCGTGATGGACGAGACATCTTCACACGGCGATGAGAATGCATGGTCCAAGCCTGTACTGCCATCCAAGTCCTTAGCGGAAATCAGCGCCACAGAAGTCCTCTACCTCTACAACGTGGATGCCGACGCCTTCGTCACTTATGGAATGAGCTGGAACGCCCAATCGGTGGCACAGCGTCTGGCAAAAGGCGACCGCAGCTTGGACAACCGATTCCGAGTCAAAGTCACGAAATTGGCTGGAGGCAAAGTCAGACTCTCGATGGCGGACAAGTCCAACGTGTACATTGGATGTCTCCCGGATGCCTGTAACGTGTGGAGCGACCGTTCGGCTGAGGAAGCCACTTTCACGTGCCAAGAGACATCCACAGCCGCTGGTAGCACGTATGCCTTGATATCAGATGCACAAAAGGACTACCTCGACGTGTCCTATGCCTATGGTGGTCCCCTGACCACACGCCACGGACGCGGTTTCACGCACTGGGCTTTTATTGCGCCGAAAGAGATTTCCTCCCAGTCATACGCTAAATACAAGGAAAGGCAGAAGCTTTTTGCCCTCCACCAAGCCATTGCCGACTCAAGAAAAGAAGATGTTTATGCCGCAGACATCCAGGCTGCGGCCCAAGTTTACCTGAATGCCGATGCAACGGTGGCAGAACTGCGTGCGGCCACTCGCAAACTGATTGTGGCCGTAGCGGAAGGTCTCACTAGCAGCATAGACGTTTCAGACCTGTTCGACAACGCTGACATGCTTGGAAATGCGACAACGACCGACTGGACAACCGCTTCAACTACCATTAAGGACGGCAACATCGAGATTTTCCACAAGCCGTTCACCCTCACACAAACGCAAACTGACCTACCGCTGGGCATCTACGACATTGTTTTACACGCATTCTATCGTAACGACAATACAGACAAGGCGCCTATTGTGGCTGCCAAGGCCACGAACACCGTGACGGGAATGGTGGTTGAGAGGCAGACGGTGGCAGACAACGAAGTGATGATGACAGCCGCCGAGACGACTGCCGGTGCGGCACAGACGTTAACCAGCGACTTGGCACAGACAGAACTGAAAGACGTGATCGTGGATAATCACCAAATGACTCTGTCCGCAACAATCTCCAGCAGCACACAATGGGTCAATTTTCAAGGCTTCGAAATCAAATACCGCCAGCCGCACTGTGGAGATACCACAGTCGGGCTACACCACCTTCTACTATAGCGACCAGAGCTTCCTGCTGCCCGAAGGCATGGAGGCCTACACATTCCGCGAGACGAGCCTAGGCTTTGACGTCAGCCAGCACTACACGACAGCTGGTACCGTACTGCCCGCAGGACAAGCCGTTGTACTTGGTGCTCAACCAGGGAGATATACCATGTTACCTACTACGAAGAAGAAAAGCCTGGACTCCAGAAACCAGCTCCGAGGCTCCGACGAGGACCAACTGACCCGCGGTGGCACATTCTACTACACTTTATGTGAGAACGAAAACCATCAGATGGAATGGAACTGGACTGCAACAGATGGAGCTGTCTTCAAGAATCCGGCACACAAGGCCTACCTCATCTCAACACGCTCCACTAAGCAGTCATCTATCCTTGCAGAACTGCCATCTGCCGTGCAGGCTATACAGGCTGTGCAGACAGACAGCTGCTCCAACTCCAAGGCAATCTACAATTTGGCTGGCCAGCAAGTAAAATCCCAATCCTCGACAACCTTATATGGGCTTCCGCGCGGCATTTACATCGTGGATGGCAAGAAAGTAGTACGCTGACCCCTCTCTGTTGAGACAAGGAAGAGAAAGGACAAGTATGTCCGTGAACTTAAATCCATCACAAAGCGTAATAATGGCAAAGGCTTCTTATGGCTGAAGCAACGTTTTACGGATTATGTCCATGGTTGGATAGGATATTACTACATGGAAGATATGAAGTCGTTCCTTCAAGAGACGAAGCAATGGTATCATAGACGCCTGCGTAGCTATATCTGGAAATTTGGAAACGAGTTCGCACCCGATTCAAGAACCTAATGAGATTGATTTCTCACAGTTTGAAGGTAAGGTGTTACTGATTGTCAACACAGCCAGTAAGTGCAGTTTTACATCCCTGTTTACAGGATTGAGGAACTGATTCCCAAAGCCTCTAGCGGTCACACTACAACCTTAGCACCATTGGCTTTGCAACCGGCTTCGTACTGAAGATGGTGCTCGATGAAGTGATGGGTTAGATTATTGTAAAATTATGGTAAAAATTGAGTAAAACAATCTTTTTATTATGTAGTCTGTTTTTCATGATACCGATACGTAGTAACGGCATGACAGGCTTTCCTAAAGTTTCAGAAAAAGTCCATACCAATTGGTTCCCGTTGGATAAGGCTACGATTTGCATTGATGCGAGTGATTATAAAGTGGTGAATATTGCCACACAGATGCTGGCAGACGATTTGGAACGAATTATGACAATCCGTCCTGCTATAGCATTGGCAACATCCCTAAAGAAACTCATGGGGCAACCTTTTATATTTACTTTTGCCATGTCATTGATGATTTTTGCTTGTTTTTATTTGCAACACTAAGGTAAGTGAAAAATCTGATATGGTAAAATCCTGAGCAACTTTTTGTTGCTCAGGAACTTATAAAGAAAGTTAAACTAAAGTGCTGCGGAATTTAGGATCATGAAAAGCGATAAAACATCCTTAATCCTCTACCACTTCCCAGTAACCACCTTTGTCTGGGCCAATACGTTTAATTATTCCTTTATCTTGTAAAGACCTAATATGTTTAGCAATAGTTCGACGAATAATCCCAATGGAATCTGCCATTTCCTGGGTTGTAACATAAGGATTCTCACGAATTAAGTTTATTATTTTCTGTGTACTTTTCTGTGTACTTTTCTGTGTATTTTTCTGTGTACTTTTCTGTGTTGCCTCGACATTACTACCCTGTAAAGTCGGGATATATGGTATCTCTATACGGTATACATCCTGCTCTTCTATGATGGGTTCTTTGCCATTAGCGTATAGAGGAGTATACTTGAACATCTTCCTTATTCCACTGCCAAGTTCCTCAACGATACCCATTTGAGAGAATACGTTAGCTATCTTGGGGTTCTTACGATGCGGACGCATTGTCTGGAGGTCGATGTGACCATAGACGTATGGAATATTCCAATTCTCTGTGACGATGCGGTCGCGATAAATCGTAAACGTCGTTGGATAAGCACTACTGTACTCGCGATGGATGATGAGGTTTAGGGCAACCTCTCTCAGTATCCTGTCACGCAGACTGAATCTCTGTATTCCTTCAATGTAGGGCTGTTCTGGCAGATGTTTCTTAATAAAGTCCATCATTATTGGATAGGCTTTCAACAAATTGCAACTCAACAATTCTCTGTCATCATATAACTCTGTGTCGTTTACTCGGCACAAGAGATCTATTCTGTATGTTGGCAAAGCAGTTGCAATAGCATGACTGTTACCAAACAACAAGATTGCTGCCAGTGTCAGTCCCTCTTTACCTGTCTCAGGATCAATGGCAATTAGCTCACCTGAACGAATGATTTCCTCATTTGATAGATTCAGCCAAGGATGTTTTGAGTTCTCAATGCGAATACCTTTTCTCAGTTCCTCGAAGGCTTCTTCATCAAGATCCTTCATCCCTATCATCGGATACACCCTATCCTCAGTCTTCATTCTGCTCTTACGAATAAACAGATTGGCAATCTGCTCGGTACTGCGCAATTCAAAGTCACCATCCTGATTACGGTCGTAGTAGATTCCCTTATAGCTATGAGCCTGGTTACTCTCAGGAACATAGAAATAGATAATTTTCTTCCCATCTATATCCATCGGTTCATAAGTCAGATAGTAGGTGGGCTTAAATAACTGAGGATTATTCATGTCCTTAGCCAACTGATCCATCTGTTCTTGAACCTTTGCAGGGTTGACACCGACAATCTCCCCATTGTCCTTCGCTCCTAATACGACATGACCACCTCTGCGGTTCAGAAATGCACAGATAGACTCATAGACCTTTCGAGCCAAGCTATCCTTAGATTCCTTGAACTCAATCTCTGTACCCTCTTTCTGGGCTATGATTGTCTTTAGCTTATCTGGAGTCATTACTATAAAACGATATCTGAGTGCAAATATACGACTTTTTCTACATAAATAGTATGAAAGATATCTAAATGTTATATCATTTAGACAAACAAAACCATTATTTTAACATTTAACAAGACATCCGATGCCCCCACAGAGATTATAAAACCTCAACGGGATAAAAGATAAACAATCTCTTATCCCGTTGATAATCACACTTTTAGACTTTCCTAAAGTCTAATACTCATCCTCGTTGAAATTTAATGCACATACTGAGTACCAACGAGTTACGGTGCTCTGTGCCATTATTGTGCCACTAATTCCAGACATAGAATCAAAGCTTATGCCAAGAGTTTCTTTACAATCTCAGAGATGACTCGACCATCAGCCTTTCCTGCCAACTGCTTGCTGGCTGTGCCCATTACCTTTCCCATCTCCTTCATGCTTGTGGCTCCCACTTCAGCAATAATCTTCTTCACC
>CACYXD010000051.1 GCA_902778255.1 uncultured Prevotellaceae bacterium | reverse complement strand
AACTCTGAAACTACTTTCAGATTTTTACCCCCGGTAGCCACTTTCCTGGCTTACCGAGGGCTTTTTCGTGCAGTTTTCCATAACTTTGCCAATGATTATTGTGAAAGAATACGAAGTGGAATAGAATATTGTCAGCCTCTTAACAATGCTTAAATCGGTGGGTCGTTTTTTTTATCATTAAATCAATTACTATGGCAGAACATTTTAGTAAGTCTTTTACCTCTCCCTCCCTTTGATCCTCGACCTCATGCTGCGTACTGACGTGCGTTTGACGGCGAGGGCGGCGGCAATGGCCTCGTCGTCGTAGTGGAGATCGTCCTGCATGATAAGAAATACGTATTGCGCGGTGGTGAGGCCGCTGTACTTGCGCTCCCACTCCTGCCAGCGCTTCGGGCGCAGTTGGGCGAAGTAGTCCACCAGACATTGCTGCTCCTTGGCGGTGGCCTCGGCGATGCACTGACGCTGTTGCAACTGGCTGTACATCTGCGTGCCCACCAGCAGCGTGCCCGATATGCGCTCCATGCGGTTCTCCAGTTCCTCCTTCAGCCGCATCATCTCCTGACTGTTCTCAGTCCCGCCCTTTTCCAATTGCTCAATATTTGTACGCAGTTCGTTGATGCGTCTTGCGTCCTCGTCAAGTCGGAAACTCAGTCGACGCACCTTCCTGCGATGCCACCACAGACCAACCACGACGGCGAGTGCCACAACCACGATCAGAGCGATTATCAGTACTTGCATCCACGACGTACGGCGGTAGAAATCCTTCGTCTGTTGCACCTCGTCAAACCTCTGCTGCCACTCTGCCATTTGCATGACCTGATTAATGTATTTCATAGAATCGTCATACGCTTTCAGATACTTCTTTGCCTCAAACGCCTGCTCTTGATTGCCCGTCAATTCATATAGTTCTGAAAGCAGTTCCATGCATTGCATACGAGTCTTCCTGTCACATTTTATCAGTTCTTCCCTTACCAATTCGATAGCCTTCTCGTATTCTCCTTGAGCTTTTCGTATGCGTGCTTCGTGCAAATAGCCTATATAGAGGGATGTTTCCTTCCATTTGGTCAAATAGGCCATAGCCTTCTCATCATCTCCTTGCTCCTGATATATTTTAGCCGCCTGTGCGTAAATTTCTGGCAATAAATGTAAGTAACCAGTCATCACTCCATTCCTACCCTTCATCACATTAACCGTACCTCTCTCCTCACTGGCAAGAGAAAGCATTTGTGGACTGAGAGCTTTCTCTATATAAATACAGGCGCTGTCAGTCTGCCCCATGTCCGCATAGGCTGTGGCACATTCTAACAGGCTTTGGAGTATTTTCACACTGTCGTTGAGTTCGATATTGCTGTTCAACCACTTATGTGCATATTTTAGGGTTTGCGGATGATTATTGAAACTGGCATTGACAAAAAACAGCATACCATAGACCAGGTTCTTCAGCTCCTCATCATCAGCAGCTTCCGATATGATCTCTGCCAATTTGAAGTCTTTGACAGCATCAGGAATATTGCCAAGCTTAGACATCCTGATGGCTCCACGATAATAATAGGCCCGTCCACGATGCCAGTCGTCACCATGCTGGTTGTAATAGACGATGCTCACGGTTATAAGCGAATCGTTGTCAACCATTCCATAAGTTTTATACATTCCATGAGTCTTATAGGTAGCTATCGTTCTCAGAAGCCCATAGTCTGCCATGTCGCTCTCAGTCAGAGAGTTCGTATATATCTTTGCCAGAATGACTTTTACCGATTCCGGTTTTTCTTCTATCATTTCCCAGGCCTGCCTTATTAGGGGGTGCTGTCGTTCGGCGCAACCTATTACGATGACTATGGCTGTCAGTATGATGAATAGCTTCTTCATATCGATTATTATTTGTCTGCAAAATTACGGTTATTTCGTTATATATGCAAGTCTTTTTCTTGGTTTTTGCCTTATCTGCCCGTCCCTCTCAGCTACTTTTTTCTTTGCCAGTTTTTACTTATCTTCCATATTATCAAGCATTTATCTTAAAAATACATGCAACACCCCCGATGGCGATTTCCAGATTAAAACCTTGCGCGGTTCATATATTCATCCTATCTTTGCCATCGGATTAAGCAAATCAAATCAGTAAAACAAAACAATTATGAACAAGAAATCTATTATCACAATGATGCTCGCCCTCGTTACAATGACGGGACTGGCACAGACAAAGACAGCAACTGTTACTGGTTATTCACCCGCTCTGAAAGACGGCACGTTGGTGCTTGCCGGTGCTGGTATGTCGGGAACTGTTGTAGATACCGTCCAAAGCGGACGATTCGCCTTCACGCTACCAGTTGAGGAACTCACAGTGGGCACTCTCTTTTTAGAGGGCGAAGACTGTCCCGATTTTACCTTCTTCCTCATGATGAAGCCTGATGTGACTGTAAAACTGACGGGTACAGACTGTTTCTATCCACTATGGAATGTGGATAGCCCGATTCCTGAGCAACAGACTCTGAACCGTATCACGGAGCATTGTCGTGACGTGATAAAGGAACTTATCGAAAATGAACAGAACAAAGATTGGGATAAGTTAGATTCTATCAACATGGTGTTAATGGAACAGGAGATAGACATCCTGCCCTCACTGCCTGTGGATGCTGCTTCTTTATTTGTCCTTTGGCGAATATCCAGACCGCTGATAAATATGAAAGGTTTCCCATATATGCAACAGTTGAAGGATCTGGAGAAATCTTTCTCAGCCCGTGCACCGAAAGGCTTTGAAGATCAATTGGCAGAGATACACACCTATATTTATCCTCCGCATGTCTTACAGGTGGGTGAAGAGGCCGTAGATGTAGAAATATTCGACATGCAGGGCAACACCCATCACCTCCTTGAAGGCCTGTCGGATGGCCGCTACGTACTTCTTGATTTTTGGAGCATCGGTTGTGGCCCATGTCGACTATCTGAACCAGAGATGAGGGAGGTCTGTGGACGTATGAAGGATAAACTGGAAATCGTTGGCATCAATCAGGATAATCTTTCCACATGGAAAAACAACGACTTCAGTAAAAGCATTGTTTGGAAGAACTGGAACGACGGAAAGATGGGAAGTAGCGTCGCCAGCAGATACTGCGACGTTGGCGCTGTGCCTTATTATGTCCTAATTTCACCTGATAAGCGCATTGTGTGGAAAGCCTTGGGCTATAATCCAGGATATTTCTTGGGAATGTCGGAGACTTTTAACTGCCCGAAACAGGACAACAGTTCTAATCTGGGGCTCGTTGTTCGTCATGTCGATGCCAATGCAGATGGTACCAAGGTCAACTTTCGCTTTTATACAAAGAAAGGATATTGGTTCCGTATTGCCAAGGAATCCTATCTCATGGCAAATGGAAAGAAGTATAAACTAACGGCAGCCGACGGCATAAAGCTAGATGTTGACAACTTCCCTGAAGTAAACGCCTTTACTGCCAAGGAAGAATACATAGGCGAAATAAACTACAGCGACTTCACGCTCACTTTCGAGCCGTTCGACATCATCCCCACCACCTTCGATTACAAGGAGGGCGATGGCGAGGATGTCTTTGTCATCCGCAATATTTCAATAGAATAATTAATTATGAATAAGAAAACCATCATCACCACCCTGCTCGCCCTCGTTACAATGGCTGGGCTGGCGCAGACAAAGACAGCAGAATCAAAGGCGGATTCATTGCTTTTGCTTGTTCAGGCTGGCGACAGTTGCATGCAGCAGTATAACACCTTTGAGGCACTGAAGTATTATCAAGAGGCGTATGCCATTGCAAAACCACGAAGCCAGTACTGCACGGTTCAGATGAAACTCGCAAATTGCCATTATAAGCGTGGCAACTATCGCGAGACAGCTGACATCCTGAAACTGGTGCCTGAGGACAGCCTCTCCCACGAAGCCTTCCGCCAGCTATGCTTCAGCTATCAGAAACAGGGCGACAACGACTCCTTTATCTACTGGGCAAGTCAGATGGTTTACATCTATCCTATGGATGGCGAGGTAGTCGCGAATCTCATACTCGCAAATATCAAAGCCCAACAACCGCAGGGTGGTATTTTCTATGGACTACAATACAGTCAGAGGGATTCCACCAATATCCTCGTGAACAGGGCACTGGCCGATGCATGGTTTGTAAATCGTGACTTCACAGCGGCTGCCAAGTTATACAATCGGCTACTGGAGCAGGGTGACTCAACCTTCAATACCTTGTATTCCGCAGGCATGTGCTATGCTCAGATCGAAGACTTGGAACGTGCCTATCACTATCTTCAGTTGGCATTCCTGATGAGTGGCATGCAGCACTACGGCTGTGCCTACCGTCTTGGAGTGGTCTGCATCGACACAAAGCGCTATCCTGAGGGGGTTGGCTATCTCGATCTTGCCAAACAACTGATGCGCCCTGATACCACTATTATGAAGGCCATTACACTCTCGCAAGGAGAGGGCTACTACATGACACAGCATTACGACGAAGCCGTCACGGCATGGAAGGAACATCTCACCTATAACCCAACCTCCATCGCCACCTATTATAATATAGCCAATGCCTACGCCTATCTCCTCAAAGACGGTGAGCAGGCAGAATCATATTATCGCCAGTTTCTCAACCTCGCCCGCAAGGAGGAGAAGCCTACGGATAAACTCAAGGAAATGATCAAGGCAGCCGAAGATTGGTACAAATAAAAAGGTTTATATCGTCATGAATACATTCGCAGCCATTTGTCGTAGAATCAAGATTTGGTGGAAAACGCCTTGCTATTATAGCATAGTGAATGGAATGCCACCAGTCTATGAGAGTGAAGAAGAACTTCAAGAACTTCTTACAGATTTGAAGAAGCAAACTGATAAAAAAAAATGAATATGAACAAGAAAACGGTCATCAAGATGATGCTTGCCCTCGTCACAATGACGGGGCTGGCGCAAACAAAGACCGCAACTGTCACAGGTTATTCACCCGCACTGAAAGACGGCACATTGGTGTTTGCCGGTACTGGCAGTACGTCAACTGTTGTAGATACCGTGCAAGCTGGACGGTTCGCCTACACCCTGCCCGTTGAGGGATTCACTGAGAGCAATCTCTCTTTCTATGGCGAAGGCTGCCCCAGATCTTACACTCTAATTTTCCTGCGCCCCGATGTGACTGTGAAAGTGACGGGCAATGACTGTCTTAACCCCTTATGGAAAGTGGAAAGCCCGATACCTGAACAGCAGACCCAGAACCGTCTGACGGAATATTGCCGCGACGTGAGGACAGAAGCCTTGCAGATGGACTTGGCTAATGCACCTCGGGAGAAACGAGACTCCGTTACGCTGATATGGATGAAACAACAAATGGATATCCTGCCATCACTGCCTGTGGATGCAGCCACAATCCGGGCACTATTGGGCATATCTGAAACGGCAATGATAAGGAAAGACTTTCCGTATATG
>CACYXD010000050.1 GCA_902778255.1 uncultured Prevotellaceae bacterium | reverse complement strand
GTCTGAGATTGAAGACATCAGTTGTAATAATGAGTGGTGTCATATTAAAGGGAAAGTTCCATTAAATACAAGTAAAGACTATGCCTCAGAAGTAAGTTCATACACTAAAGGCTTAGGCACTTTTATGGTTAAGCCGTGTGGGTATCAAATAACAAAAGGCGGTTATTCTGATAATACCCGTATGGAAGAAAAGGATAAACTTTTATTCATGTTTGAAAAATCAGTATCATCAAAATAATGGAACGATCCAGGAATTTCTATAAGACAATACGGTTGGGGTATATACTTATCTCCGTTCTTATCGGATGTATAGCATATAATAGCTTCTATGAATGGCAGGAGATAGAAGCATTAGAACTTGACAATAAAAAAATAGACGAGTTCCGAAAAGAGATAAACAATATCAATATTCAAATGATAAAATTCTCTCTATTTGGTGAAACAATACTGGAATGGAACGATAAAGATATCGAACATTACCATGCACAGCGTATGGCAATGGACAGTATGCTCTGCCGTTTCAAAGCTACCTATCCGGCAGAGCGTATAGACAGCGTACGCCATCTTCTCGAAGATAAGGAACGGCAGATGTGCCAAATCGTGCAGATACTTGAACAGCAACAAGCCATCAACGATAAGATACCCCGTCAAGTACCCGTAATCGCGCAGAAAAGTGTGCAAGAACAACCCAAGAAACCTAAACGAAAAGGATTCTTGGGCATCTTCGGCAAAAAGGAAGAAGCGAAACCAACTGTGACTACCACGATGCACCGTTCCTTTAACCGGAATATGAGAACCGAACAACAGGCGCAAAGCCGTCGCTTATCGGTTCATGCCGATAGCCTTGCCGCACGAAATGCGGAACTTAACAGGCAACTGCAAGGACTGGTTGTTCAAATAGACGGGAAAGTACAAACTGACCTACAAAAGCGGGAAGCCGAGATAACAGCCATGCGGGAACGGTCGTTCATTCAGATTGGGGGCTTGACAGGGTTCGTTATACTGCTACTGGTCATATCATATATCATCATACACCGAAATGCCAACCGCATCAAGCGATATAAACAGGAAACCGCAGATTTAATTGAGCGACTGCAACAAATGGCAAAGCGAAACGAGGCACTGATAGCCTCTCGCAAGAAAGCCGTTCATACCATTACCCATGAATTACGTACACCACTGACGGCAATAACGGGTTATGCCGGACTGATGCGGAAAGACTGCAATACGGATAAAACCGGGACGTATATCCGAAACATTCAGGAATCTTCTGACCGCATGCGTGAACGGCAAGCCTCTTCTACGCTTCAGCTTTCCTGTCGTCTGCCATATTGGTGACTGCATTTTGGAGAGCTTTCAAAGCTATTATAACCGTCATAGCTTGCTGTTTTATCTGGTCAGCCTCCCAAGCATCGATATGTGGGTGGGGTATTAGGCTTCCCACTACTTGAAAAATGTGGCATCGGCAAGCCGATTGGACTGACTTGATAAAAGCCGCAGGTGTTAGCTCCGAAATGTATGACTCACCAAGTGCGAGCACACTTTAATGCCAGATACCTTGACCTCTGCTTGCAGATTTATGTGGTCAGCCCAACGTTCGATGCTAATCGAAACGGGTAGTGAGCTTCCCGATACTGGAAAAATGTGGCACATGGGCAAGCCCTGTGCCTGAAGACTTGCAAAAGAGCTAACCAGGTGCTACAAAACTGTCTGTACGATAGGTCGCGTTGTTGAACACAATTTTCTTGACCATCTCATTGAGCCTGTCGGCAATTCGGTCACCATAATGCTCGCGTATTTGTTGCGGTGTGAGATTGGTGGTGATAATGGTGAAGAGCTGCTCTTCATAACGCTTTGTCAACAGGTCAATGACAGGCGTATAGACGTTTCCGTAGTCCATCACCTCTGACGGTTCTGTGCCGAGGTCATCAATGCCGAGCATGTCAACGCTAATGAGTTTGCGGTATGACTCATAGTTGTTCTTGCACAGGTACGCTATGTACTTGGCATCCACAATCTGGATTCCATATGTGCCATCGTTGTATGGCTTAGGGATGTGCAGATAGTTAAGCAACTGCTGAAATGCTTTTAGCATGGTGCTCTTGCCATTACCGCATCCGCCGCATAGCAGGATGCCGAACTTGGAAGATGGTGAGGTAAGCCAATGAGCCATCTCGTTGAGTTGCTTCTCCAAGTATTCGTTGGTGCAGAAGCAGCGGTGACGATATGCCACCTCAGCCATAATTGCTGCCAACAGATGGTCATAAACTTGTTCCATTGACATTGGCAACTTAAAACGTGCCTTCATAGGACGATGCTGTAGCAGAGATTTCTTTAACCCCTCTACGTCGATTTTGTGAGTCGTTTGCATTTGTCTTTTCCCTTTCTTTGAATGAAAAATTTTTCGAATCGCTTTTAATAAAATTGTCTTTCTCTTTATCTTTTAAAAGTGTAAAGTCTGCCGTCAATCCATCCGTCAACTCTACCGTCAAGTCATCCGTCCATTCAAGGAGTGAATATTTGGACGGTACATGACGTGATCTGCCATCGGTAAAAGTGATAAGTCCGCGTCTGGCAAGATTCTTACGAGCGGTGCAGAGGGTCTGCTTTGACATGTGCAGAACTTCGCAGATTCGTACTGTAGAGCATGGCACTGGCATATCCCAGCGATGCAGGTTGCACTCATTCACTATGAATGCATATAGTGCAACCTCGCTCGCGGACATGTATTCCATGGATGAAGCACGCCAGAATTGATTCATATAATCAATATACGTCATATTCTTCTTTTCCATGTCGTTTACTAATGCCAGTCAGACTTGTTCGGCTTACGCTTGTGTGAAGAGAGGATGGCCTCATTCTCTTCCTCTGCCGTAAGCGGAACTGCATTCTTACGGTTTGCTTCCAACCACTTGTCAAGCTCATCCTGATAGAGGACGTAGCGTTTGCCTGGCTTAGTGGCAGGAATCGTCCCGTCACCGAGCTTCATGTACAGCGTTCCCAATGGGATGCGTGTGTACTTGGCCGCTTCCTCCACCGTCATAGGCTTATGGCGGTTCTCGCGTACCTGATGTTTCCTGTTCTCTTCCTGCTGCTTTGTCAGCAAGGCTTTCAAGCCCATCACCTCATCCCGAAGCTGGGCGACGACCTGCGGAAGGTCGTTGAATGTTAATACTTCTTGCGTCATAATAAAATCGGTCTTTGGTTAGAGACCGGGCGCAAAGGAACTCAATGATGCAACGCTGATTCCGATTACTTCCAGTCATTCATCATTAATCAAACAATCATCAGAAAAGAGCTGGAAAAACAAGAAGTAATCGGATATAGAAGGGATGAAATGGGCAAAAAGAAACCTTCCCCAAACTTAGGCATTATGTCAGTTTGAGGAAGGATGGTAGGGAAAGGTGGATAGTCTGCTGTTACTCGTAATGGAAATGAAAGTCATTATCATCTGGTTCGTCAATCACAATGTTACCCTTGTTAGGCTGGAACTTGAAGTTGCGGATGCTGTCAAGGTTCATGTCCATGAAGATGTTGGGGAACATGCTCTTAATGAAATCGGCCCGGACATAGCCGCTGTAGTCATTCTTGCTGCCCAGTCGTTCTCCGATGTTCCAAACGAAGTGCCGCAGATCAACGGTGGTCAGTTTCTGCTTCAAACGGACAGGTGCTGGTGTGTAAGTATAATCACCAGCCCATTTTTGAATCTCATTGCAGAGTTTCTCCAGTTCACCATCATCATAAACAAAGGGGGACATGGTGTGTCGTGTATAGTCCTTGATGGCGGCAATTGTTTCCTGTCGTTTCTTTTCCTGCTCCAACTCATACTCTTTGCAGCGTTGGGTGTATTGAATAGGTTCAGATTGGATAAGTGGTACCGCCTCAGACTCAGTTGCAGGCTCAATATTTTCACTTGCAACCTTATCATCAGGCAATACAGAGTCTTGTTCCGTCAGAGGTCTTGTAATGGGACTTTCGCCCTTCCATTTCTTGGGCAGCAAATCGACCAATATTGACTGGAACATGACATACAAAAGCCACAGCAGGAGGTTACACAGCAGAAATGCCGCCCACTTGGCAAGGCCGTCCTGCTGGAAGTCGGCACCGACTTTCAGAGCTACAAACATAGAGATGGTAAGGAATACCACACCTGGGCATCCCCATAGGAGACAAAGGTCTCGCAGACTTTGATCTTTTACGCTAATCATATATTTCGTATTATGAGGGTTTAACAATCATCAGTAACCGGAAATTATAGGCATTAGCCTTATTCCATAGTGCAAAGTTACTCCGATTATTGTTGATAGCTAATGAATGGAACGACATTCAAATTTTTTTTAATATTAGTTGGCTTTCGAGTATGATTTTGCGGTGTTTTTCATACTATAAACGGAATTGAGAGTGATTCCATTCGGAAACGAAAAAGGGAGAAGCAATGCCTCTCCCGATACAACACCTATATAAAAACAGGTAAGCTATGTATGCTATTGTCCCACCACTTTCAACTGCACCGTCTTTACAGGTTTAAGCGTGATGCGGTTGACGGACTCGCGCTTGCTCTCGTCAGCCATGTTCGCATAAATCTGTGTGGTTGAAACATTCTTGTGTCCCAACATGTGCTGGACGGTATAGACACTTGTACCTGCATCGACCTGTAATGAGCCGAAGGTATGACGGCTGCAATGGAAAGAGATTTTCTTGGTGATGCCAGCGGCTTTCAGCCAGTTCTTCAAGGGTATCTGTGTCATCTTGTCTGTGAATCCTTCGAACACCTTACCTGTTCCGCTGCCACCAATCAGTTCAAGTGCCTCGTCACTGATGGGGTTGTTCACAAGTTCCTTGGTCTTCTGCATACGAAGGGTGACATACATACCTCCGTCACCGTAAGGCTGTATGTTCTCCCATGTAAGTTGACGAATGTCGCTCTTTCTCAATCCTGTCAAACAAGCAAAGAGGAAGGCCGTCTTCAGCACGGGATATTCGCACGGAGTGTTCGCCAGTCTGACAAGCTCTTCTTTGGATAGGTGTTCCTTCTCAGTTGGGATGGTGTCAATCCGTTCCAAGAAGCCATTAGGATTCTCCATGATCTTATGTTCCCTGTAGGCAGTATGGAGCACGGCACGGAAGGTTGACCAATAGCCTGCTATGGAATTGATGTGTAGTTTGTGCTCCGTGTGGATGGTCTGCGGTGCGGTTAGCAGGTACTCACGGAACTTGTTGCAGAGGTCAACATTAATCTCATCAAAGCGACACTTGCCGTTGGTGAACCTCTCGAAGTGCTTATAGACATGCTGCCATTTGCAGTTCTTCTTGTCAGCCTTCAACTTGAAGTAGGCAAGGAAGTCGCCTTTCATCTTGTCTCGGTCAAAGAAGTCATACCTCTCATTGACTATGGACTCATAGCGACGGCAGCGGAGGGCTTCAGCCTTCTCACGCATACGGTCGTTGTAGTCTCGTTCACGCTGATTCTTCGGCTTGGCATAAATGTAAATGCCGAGGGATTCATGACGCATGACCTTCATGGTCGATTCGTCACGATAGCCTGGGTAGTAGTCCAGATAGAAGGACAACTGTTCTCCGCCTTTGATTTTCCGTGTGCGGAGGGTCACGGTCTTACAGATGTTACTCATACGCGTATTATTGTTATTTTTGATAATTCAAGGTGAGGCGTTTCCTCACGGGTGCAAAGGAACTGAATGATGCGGTGCTGATTCCGATTATTCACGATAATCCGTCAATAATCATTCAGAATGGTAGAAATCAGAATCCAGCAGTCTTTCTTTCTGCCATCACTCGCTCCACATCGGAACGAAGAAGCAGGTTGATTCTGCCCACTTTGGTCTTTTCTATGTGCTTGACCTTGACTATATGGCAGATGTTAGCCTTCGTCAGCCCATAGAGTTCTTGCACTTGTTCAACGGTGTAGTAGTTCTCATCTGCCAGAAGATCTGTACGGCGAAGTTCGTCAAAGTGGCTTTGCGAGTAAAAAGTCTGCCCGTACTCACGCTTGGATGGTATCTTGTGGCGATGGGCATATGAACGGACAGCTGTAAGGTTGATGCCATAACGGTCTGCTACCTCCTGGGGTGTAAGCCAATCGACAATAGCATCAAGGTCAACGGAAGTACAAAACACAGCATCAATGTGTTTCTTGCTGTAGTAGTTACGTCCTGCAATACGGCACATGGGAATCTGGTGACGCTTGGCTGAGGCGTAGAGCCAAGACTGCTTGACCTTGTAGGTCTGCATCACTTCCTCGCCAGAGTAGTATTCAAGGACTTCATCTGTGGACTGAACATCGTTGGTGTTCTTCCTCAATGACGTTCTTTGTTTCTTGGGAGTTGCCTTCTTCGGTTTTGAGCATGGGATGACGCGATTGTAAGGATTGGCATCGAACATCCTTTCAATGTCACTTCTGCGGACAAGAGCCATTCGGCTGCTCAACCGAGAGGCTGGCAACCTTCCCTGCTCTACGAGTTTATAGACATACTGACGGGTACAGCCTAAAAGGATGGCTGCTTTGGAAAAGGTCAGGTACTCCTGCTGTTGGAGTTCCATCACTGGCTCAAAGGCACGGAGGAAGTCACGTTGTCTTTTCTTCTTGACTTCCTTTGCCTGTTCTGCACATTCTTCCGAGCAATACTTCTGCGTTCCGCTGTTTGGAACAAACTCTCTGCCACATAGGGCACACTTTCTTGTCTTTGGCATACTTGCGATATTTATGGGTTCAACAATCATTTCGTTGTACCTCTCCGCAAGTAAACTCATGTCAGCAGTGGACTATCATTGTCGCCTTTCGCCACGATGTTGCTTTCATTAAAAGCGGTTGGGAATCTGTCGTCTGTCGTAACCCATCAGAAACCCTTGTCAACTCCGTTCACGATGTGGAAAAAAATAAGCCTCGTAAATTCCCTGCGGTAGAAATACGTTGCAAATTTATAGGGAATTTCCGAAGCAACCAAAAACACGCCTTGAAGTGTTAAAATATAAAAGTCTCTGTATTACAGCGTTTTACGTTTGGTTGTTTTGTGTTGTTTATGGTAGTTTATAAGGCTCTAAATACAA
>CACYXD010000049.1 GCA_902778255.1 uncultured Prevotellaceae bacterium | reverse complement strand
TAACCGAAAGTGGGGACTTGAACGGGGTGACCCTATCATGGAGACTGGAGCCAAACATCGCACCTCTGAGGAGTACTGGGAATGGCTCTCTGGGCAGTGCACGGAACTGGAGAACAAGAAGGAAGGACTGGAGAATGATAACACTACCCTCCAGAGACAAAACGACTTCCTCAACCATGAAATGAACAAAGCGAATATTCGTGTCAAAGGACTGGCGAGAATGGTGGAGAATCTAACGAGGAGAAAAGAGACGATAGAAGAGGAGATTTCTACGTTGAGGGAAGAGGTCAAAAAGGGACAGACCACCAACGATGACATCCTGCTCAAACGTGAACGTCTCGAAGGTGAGTTGGATGACATCGAGAAGCAGCTGAAAGATAAGTTGGAAAAACTGCGTATAGCAGAAGAGAAACTTGACCAGATAGCCTTGAAGCGTATAGAATTGGAGAGAAGCAGTGATGAGATTCAGCGTACTATCAACCGTAAGATGCCGGAACTTGAAGACAGGGTGCTTAGAGATGTAAAGAACGAACTCTACGACATTGTTGGTGAACAGATGACGGTTCGTCAAAATGCGATTGACGACTTTACGAAAACTCTTCCAGAGGAACATCGGAATAAATTTGACAATCTTATGGAAGACCTTGCGGTCAGCACAAAAGAGGCAGAATCCTTCATTAAATTCCCGAATGAGGTGGCGGCTATCGCAGGTGCGCTCTTCCTTGGTTATATCGACCAGGCTATTTCGTTTGCACAGGCGCATGGCGGTGGTGGCGGTGGTCCCGGCAGTGGATGGGGACGTGATAAGGATGATGACGATGACCGCTGGTTGCGGAAGTGTTGTTTCATGGCGACACGTTTGATGCGTCCTGGCCCGAAACTTGCACGCAAAGGTCCAAGACGTTAAAGCGAAATTAGTCGTAAATGTGTTAAATCAAGACATTATTCACTATAAATTTGGGCGACTAATCAACTGTATGTAACTTTGCGGTGTTGTTGTTCCGGTTACCAGTTGCTGGAAATGTTCCAGTTGATGTTCGTGACCATCAGACCCTCTCACGTGTTGGGAGGGTATTTTAATGGAACCACATTCTGTTAAAAATGCAAAAATCCAAGCCTTGTAACTAAACAGCGCACCAATCGCGCTGAGGTTAGTCACTTGGCCTGGACTATTTTGAAAGGCCTCACTTCGTCTGGCTTGTCTTCAGTGACTTCTCAGGGAGAATCTGTTGGAAATCACCCGGCGAATGAGGTACGAGAAACCATTAAATCTCCAGTTTCTGCTGCAAAGATACAAAAAGATTCCGACATTTCCAAATTTTTGAATAATAATAGAGTCTTTGAATGAATATTTTGATTTCATACACCAAAATTTCCTGTTTTGGTCTTGATTTTGGCGATTTAAAACCATAAAGGTCTTCAATGTGTTAAATCAAGAGATTTGCTGTCTCAGATTAGGGCTAAGTTACTATTATAAGTAACTTTGTTGAAGAAACGAGAAGCAAAAAAATGAACATGAATAGAAAATTTAATAATTTACGGCACACCTTACTTGCCGTCCTCTTAATCCTTGCAGGGATAACGCCTGTAAGGGCGCAATATGCCACCCTGAATTTTGACGAAGAAACAACGATTGCCATGACTGCCGCCCTGTTCAGCGAGTATCAGACCGAAAAGATGTCCTTTGAAATAATTGAGAAGATTCTAAAGGAATATTCGGGCGCAGAGGTGGCGGCAGCAGGAATCTTCATGACTAAATGGATGGATCGTAAGGCCATGAAGAATGCCGGACTGTTTTCCTCCGAGGAAAACTATTACTACAAGCGCATCTATGAAATGGTAAGCCATCGTATCATGCCCAAAATCTGGGACGTGGCAAACCTGATGGTAAAATATCCAGATAAGGCTTTGTTCTGGGGGCCATATCTGTACAAAACAACTACCGAGGTTAAACAACTGTGCATGCAGTTTGAAACAGTTGTCACCAACGGCCATCTTTCCTTCAAGGATATTGCATGGCTGGCCATCAACGATGACCTGTTGTTTCTCTTCAATCTCGCACAACTGGGTAACGTGGAGTGGAAGGATTTGTGGTCGAATCTGACAGACTTTGACCTGAATCTGGCAAAAGAGGATCTGATGCTCGATCTTGATAACCTTCTTGAAGCGGGCTCTACTCTGGCAGGGGCAGGAATGAATAGCCTCGATTCCATGTGGGTAAACGCCTCTAAAGTCGGTGGCATTTTCAAAATGAAACCAAAGGAAATCAAGAATATGGGCGAGGATTTCAAGGAGATTTACGAAACCCTTTCTGACCCTCAGAACGTCAAAGATATGCTCCTTGGGCAAATCGGCTCTGCCGACAGCGCAGGCGTGGCTAAATTATTTAAATTTGAAAATTACAATATTAGCCAGTATATTACCGACTACGTGCAACATATTTCCAACCGCTACTACAAGCAACGCTGGTATATCTATTATCAGGATTCAGGAACGGAAGAGGTCATTAACTACTCTCCCGATGCCTCCATCAAGGATAACATCACATACGGACGCGGCGAGTGGACGCGCTTCGATGGTGACGCAAATTTCGTACTTTCTGCCTCCCAGATACAGCAGATAAAGGCAAGGAGTGAAAGTTATGCCTCTGGTTGGTCTCAGGCAAGGGTTGACGAACTTAATGCCTCCCAGAGCGATTACACATACTATATCTACTATTACCTGAATAGTTACTATATCTGGAGAGGTGATAAGAATAATATCATTGCCCATTCCTATGCCTACGACATCGTTGTGCGCAGAACGTGGAATCATTACGGCGAGGTTTACGAGGAATGGTTTGATTCCCAGACGATGGACGAAAAGGTCTTTGAGGCGCACATGCAGCAGAAGTTGATGGAAGTCAAAATGAACGACCAGATAGAGAACGGCACGGACAAGGAGAATCACAAATACAAAATAGGCAAAGACAGCAAGCAATATTACAGTCAGGCAGACGCTAAGAAATTGGAAGGATGCCACACTGTCAGCTTTATAATGGAATGTGAAGGTGGTGCTAAACTTGGTGAAGGCTCTTTCCAATGGAAAGTAAACCCCCACCATTCACCCCTTAATGAGACTTCAAAGGAGTATGCCATGAGTACTTCCCTTGAAAGCGGGGATGGGCTTAACACCTCGACATACGATAATAAAATCTATGAACTCCAGGAACGCATTACTCAGATAGATGCCGAGATTACAGAACTTAACGCACAAATCAAGTCTTGGCGCAGCGAGTTAGGCATGGCCAACCCTGCTGACTATGAGAAGATCAGGAAGAAGATAAGCAATGCCGAGAGCCAGATTTCCGACCTTGAAACAGAGCGTAAAGCCGTAAACAACGAATTGAACGATGTAAAGAATATCCGCGAGGAACTAATCAATGATTACGTCGGGGAAACGGATGATGTCTATCGCATCCCTGCCGTCATGCGCGAATTAGCATCTACCTATCAGATAACGTGGCTTGATGAAGGTATGTGGGTAGGATATACTTTCGTGCGTCGCGGAAAAAGCCCGTCACTCATGAGCAGCGTCATAGAGTTTAGCGCAGAACTGAGAAAGGAACGCGGAGAGAGTTATTTCCTTGGCATACGCTACCACCGTAGCATTCTGGCCGTTGATTGGAAACTCACAACCGATTATAGTTCCAAAGACGTAATAGACATGATGACCTTCGGCGATGAAACCACCGCAGAACAACGCTCAAAGGAGGTTGCAGCCAGACAGAAGGAACTTATGGATGAACACCCCGGCTGCACAATCGATCTGGAATATGAATACAACAAGCCTACGACGGTAGAAGACAATGATGATGCCATTCATCTGCTTTGGGTTAGTGACCGTCTGGCCATCGCCCGCGAGGTCGATCATAAGCTGACAAAGATATATGCCAATCTGGTACTCATAGAGAAATGGCTGCATGGCAAGGAATCTATAGAAAGTTTCCTGAAAGGCAAACTCAATGGACTGTTTGAATATACCGGGTGGCAGATGCGGCATGGTAGCGCAGCATTCAGCCGTTGGCGCGAGAGTACCTACAAGGCTATCAACAACGAGAAGAATAAAAAGAACAATAAAAAGAACTGATTATGAAAAGGATTTTGATACATACCGCCATTACCGCCGTGATACTGCTTACGGGCAGTAGCAGGGCATTATGCCAGAGTTATTCGATGTCTAATCCTACACAGCACGCCGCAATAGAATTAGGTAACGACAGCATCAATAGCATGGTGAGCAATCAATCTACCAAAATTCAGAAGACATCAATTCTTCAAGGAGCCATCGGTGCTGAGTTCCTTCAGATGAAGTCCTGGGAGGCGAAATATAATGCCTATCTGAAGGATTCAAGAGGATTTGCCGAAGCTCTGAAAGCAGGCTCACACCTCTATTCAGAGGGCGTGGCAATGCTCATGAATCTAAACTCGCTGAGAAAAGCCATCACAGCCAATCCGGAAGGCATAGCCGCCACCATGTCAATGAACACTCTCTATGTAGAAGCGTACACCGCTGCCTCTGCCGTCTATGACACGCTGGATAAGACAATAGACAAAGGCGGTAAATGGAACATGCTCAAAGGCTCAGAACGGACAGCCCTACTCTGGACGCTCAATGAATCACTGGCCAACTTCAACCGCAAGTTACGCAGCCTTGCATTAAGCATCGCGTTTTATAACCTAATGGACGTGTGGAACAAGGTAACAGCGGGAATGCTCGACATTGACAGGGGCAGAATTGCAAATGACGCTTTCGATAGATGGAGAAGGGCGCAGAAAGCCGCACTGATAGTTAATTCACATTAAACAGATTGCCTTATGAAACGAATGTTTATTACTATCCTTTTACTGTCCCTTCCCTTCTTCTGGGGGACTGTCAGAGCACAGATTGATGCCATCCGTGCATTTGTGGTCACCACTGCCTCTAAAAAATCAAAGAAGCATCTGGAGACCAACGAAAAGGCACAGTTGATGATGACTGCTGGACACATCTTTATGAAGGAGGAAGAAAAAGAGGTGGTGGCCTATCAGAAGGAACTTAACGAGTTCCTGGATTCTGTTAAGGTAACTATCGCTATGGCCGTTGAGATATACGGCATCTATAACGAGGTGTCGAAGACGGCGAAGAATTTGAAGGAACTGAATAACATCGTGCTTAACGCACCTGATAACGCTCTGGCAACGGCTTTCAGTACCAGGCGTAACAAGTTCTATCGGAAAGTGGTGAAGGAGGGTATTGACCTGTGCGGAGATATTAAAATGCTGTGCCTTGGGCAAACCAAGATGACAAAGGCAGAACGGGAAATATTGTTTAAGCAGATACGCCCCAAGATGCACAAGCTGAACAGGACTATCGTTGCAACTTCCATCGTCATCAAATACACTACGTTCAACGACGTGTGGAAGGAGATAACAAACCGCGTTGACGGTTACGGCATCGACAAGAAGAGCATAGCAGAGCAATGCTTTCAGACGTGGCGAATAGCCGGAAAGAACTCTTACTGATTTACTACAGAAGCAAATATAAGTATTAATTAAAAAAGACAGAATTATGAGCACAAATCTTTTCTTAGCATCTGCCGCCGCGTCTTCTGGTGATGATACGTTGAACGGCATTATTACGATGGGAGGGGAACTGTTCGAGAGTGATATCGACGCGGTGATCTTCCAGACGAATGAGTTTCTGACCGATGCCTCCTTCACATGTGCCTTGGCGCACTCTTCGCCATCATCGCAGCAGCCGGCATGGCCTACAAGATGATGCTCAAAGGCGAGCCTTTCGACCCGCTGAAAATCATCCGTGTGCTGGGTGTGGCTATCATCATGTTCTGGTGGTACCCGACCTATGGAGGCTACAGCATCCTTGACGGACTGGCATACATCCCCAACTGTATAGGCTCATACACGCATGACCTATACGAAGCGGAGGCCGTTCAGGTTCAGGATAAATTCGATGCCTTGAAACCGTTGGTGATTAAGCGTGATTCTCTGATGAATGAAAGCAAAGGAAGTTCTGCCGCCGCGAAGAACGGCCCAAAGAGCGGAGAGAAAAAATTGCTAGCCGCTGAAAGCCTCGGAACGGAAAGCGTTACTAAACAGAGCGTCGATTCTGAAAAGGTCGATTATATGGCCACCGTCACGGGAATAATGATCTTGATAGACAAGATAGGCATGTTCCTGGCACTGCTAATGTGGAGAATCGGCTGGTGGGGTACAATATACGTCCAACAGATCATGTTGGGAATGCTGACAATCTTCGGCCCCATCATGTGGGCGTTCAGCATCCTTCCGAAATGGGAAGGAGCGTGGGCTAAATGGTTGATACGCTACCTGACGGTGCATTTCTACGGAGCCATGCTTTACTTTGTCGGTTTTTACGTGCTGCTGCTCTTTGACATTGCTCTGTCAGTACAAATCGAGGAACTGGAGGCCATCACGGAGAACCCGACGGCATTCAAGGGCTATGTGAAGGCTGCATTTATCACGGCGGGTTATCTGCTTGCTTGTAGCGCAGTGAGTATTAAGTGCCTTAACCTCGTTCCCGATCTGGCAGCGTGGATGATTCCTGAAGGTGACACCACATTCTCTGCCCGTAACTTCGGTGAGGGGGTTGCCTCTGGGATGAAGCAAGGACCTCTTGGAAAGGTTCTTTAACCCCCTGTAATTATCATCAAATCATTTATTGTCGAACTTAAAATTTTTCACGATATGAACACTTTAAAAGAGAAAATCAAGTCCTTCTATAAGGCTAACCCAATCGCCTTTATCTTCTGTGTTATCCTATTGTTCCTCTTGGTGCATGTAGCTGTCTTTAAAATGGCAGACAGCACACCCGGCAGGCACAGAATACTAACTGAGGGCATCAAAAACGACGTGTCCTGGGATTCAATATACTACATGTATCGCAACTATGGCAAATAAAATCCTATTCATATCTTGTGCGCTATTCTGCACGTTTTTGCTTCTGTTCGGCTCGCTGCCAGAGAGCGTCTGGTGGCGGGCTTTCAGGGGCGAGAGAGGCAAAGCCATCACGCGGGATTACGCTACGTTGCCCACTTCGCTTTCCGTGACATCACGAACGCATACGCGGCGTTATCTCAAAAGCGCGATGGGCTGCAAGGAAAAAAGTAACGATAACGGATTGCAGCCAAAAGGACGCTTGGGGGTACAAGTCTCCGACTTTCATTCTTCGTCTTTTCAAGGACGGCAGAATATTTCGCCATACCTATTTTGGCTTGCAAAGATAGGATGTTCTGGTCAAACAGCCAAGTACCGCTGCACTATTTCCTCAGAATTTTTGCAGCAGCCTTCCTCATTTTTTCTTAACGCCAACGGGTGGCTAAAAAAATAAGGTATTCCGCAAAATTTCAGTGGAAATTCCTTGGCCTAATTGCCCGGGCGAACATCCTGAGAGAGAGGCAAGCAAAATAAGGCATACGGCGAAACATTATACCGATGTTCAAAAAAAAACTCAGAAAGAAAAGTCGAAGACAAACTTTCAAAGCAAAAAAGACACGGCTCACAAAACCCGATATTCGAGGAAAAGAGCCAAACAACAACAACAAGAACCGCAGCCGACGGGATAGAAACAGGCACAATGATTATGAAGCAGATGGTTAAGAACGTATTTAGCGTGATGATGATGATGGCACTGGCTATCGTGTGTGTAACCTCTTTCACCTCATGCGGCGGTGATGATGACGAGATCGGAATCGTTCGTGAACAGGGTGGCGGTGTAGAGACAGTCGATATTGACTTTGATTATGTCATTCCCTGTACCAACTGGAGGGCATCAGTGGACGAGGTGCGCCAGTGGATGAAGGGCAGCAAGTTTGAAGAGGCTCCAGACCTGTCAAATGGTGTGAACGTAATAGGCTTTAGAACTCCAGATGACAAATATAGCGTCCTTTACTATTTTAACGGCAACAATATGGGCTTGTCTATGTCATCAGTTATTTATAGATGGTACAATATGAAGGACTTTGAGGCATGGAAAGACTATACCGAGAAGATGTATAAGGTGACGTTAGAGAAAAAGGAAGAAACAGAAGGTGATCTCGCATACGGTTGTAACACCTATGTTAATGGTAGATATTGCGCAATCATGGGCTATATCGACAGTTATTTCAAACAGTTCGTGGCCATCTATGGCACAGCCGAGAAATGAACAGAACTATAGGCAGGGGGATTCCCCCAGAGTTCCCCTGCATCCTCTCACAAGAATAACGAATTATATAATATGTAATACGTAATACAAAATTATTATGAAACACCTTACACGACATCTGGCAGTTCTGGTAATGCTCCTGGCACTACCCCAGAATATAGCGGCACAGGTATTTGGAACGGACTACCTCACTATCGAGCAGATGATTGACGATCAGAAGCGCATCCGTAGCCATGTGATAGCCAGAGCAACCATCGAGCAGGCTAATGAGATACTGCACAAGGAATCAAAGAAGACAACGGGCGAATACCGCGACGTGAACGCCGAACTGGATAAATACAATCGTATGTTTGACATTATCGATGTTATTGTGGAATCGGCTTCGGTGGCCTTCAGTGCCTATAACACCTACGATGAAGTGAAGGAAAGGGTAGAGGGAATGAAAGACCTGTTAGACCGCTACAGGAAGATGATAGCGGAACGTGAGTACCGAATAAGGACGGGTATTAGCAACATCAGTAACCCACAGGAGGCTTGGGACTGGTTCAACACAGTACAATTGCCTATCATCCCGCAGGATAGTATTATCTTCACCGTTGGAGAGGCATGTATAAACACCGTCTATGAGGATGCTAAGAGAATTGTCAACTCCCTGTATGAACTGGCACTGTACACGGTTCCTATCGCAGGAGCACCACCCGCCGCTTGCACAACGGAAACGATCTTGAAGATTCTCCAGAGTATAGATAATAATCTCGCGGACATTCGTACAACGGTGACAGCCTGTTACTTCACTCTCTGGAAGTATATACATGTCAGGACGGGCTTCTGGACGCAGAACCTTATCCCTCATAAGACGATAAAAGAAATATGCAATGATGCCTACGGAAGATGGAAGGCTGCACAGCACGGAAAGAAATAAAAACTAAAGATAGGAGATAGAATTATGAGAAGAAGAATTATAACAGTCCTGTACGCCGCTCTGATGGCGGTTACAGCATCGGCACAGGGAACATCAACTTTCCACGATGACCCGGTAATGCAGCAGTTTACGGTTGGTGAAATTGGTATTGGCAACCTCGGGAGTGGTTTTTTCACCTGGTATTATGACATTTTCCATCCTGATTACAGACAGTGGGCAGCAGCCGAGAATAAAGAACTTTACCGTATCTTGACTTACTACAGTTGGTATCGGGAACTTCCAATGGCAGAAGAAATCGATTCCTGCCTGAAGGAAAGGGCAAAGATAGAGGGGTACAACCTCATTGACAGACAAGTTGATCTGGCATGGCCTTTGGAACAGGCGAAGGTGGAGAACAAAAAGGCGGTGTTCCTCCGAAACATTAACCGTATTTCCACCCTTGGAGGTTCCGCTCAGGATTACAAAAGGTGGCAGAATATCTATGAGGCCATCGATTGCGGACTGAGAAACGTCCAAGATTCATACCTTCCCAATAGCGAGAGGCAGAAATCTTACTTGGCTATCTATAAGGACTTGGTTAAATACAATACCGATTTGTGCATACTGTTGGCAGACCTCGACGCACGGCGGAAGTTGAAGGGTATATCAGATGCTAAAGTCCCTACACCCAGAACAAGCATCGCCCGCCATGCCTCAGATGCTTTTCAACGATGGAAGGCTGCATGGCACGGTGGAGGTAACAGTGCATCAAACGGTATCGAAGCAAAGTAATGACTATATTAAATGAGAAGATAAAATGTTGAACAATATAAAAGTTTTAAGTTATGTATCTGATATTTATTCTTTTGTTATGGGCTGTTGTGGGCAAGGGAACTATCTCTGGCATCTGGCACGTCACCGACGATTACCACCGTGATCGCTAATCGCCGGAAGATTATTTTGGCGATACGGCCACAACAAACCGCTTCATCAGCTGTGGTGGTTTCAATCGAAATGTGTATCTTTGCACAAGTGTATAACAATTAAAACAGAAAGGGTAAAATTATGAGCGAAAAAAAAGGTATTTGCAGAAATGGGCCTAAAGTTAGGCTTAGACGTTGACAGCATCCAATCCCAGAACTGTTGCGCCGTTCGCTCAGTGGCCTTCATGCCGTTTTCCTCGCAGTACTGCCGGAACTCGTCACCATGCCCTCCCTGCTGAATAAATTCGAGCCAGGTAATCTTTCCATTGATTAGTTTTTGCTGCAGCAGCTCTTCCATCGTTGTCTCTTCTGTGTTCATATCTTCACTTTTTGTAATTTCATACTCTTCACTAATGTCTATCCAGTCGGCTTTGACGATGATCCCGTCTTCCAGAACTTCCTCGACGGTGGCTGTTGTGGTTTCGTCAAGACAATTCAACTCGCGGACTGTGACCATATCGCCTGGTGCAAAGTCATGCTCAGACCACGGAATAAGGAACTTATACAGTCCGTTGGCTTTATCGTTGAAAGACCAATCGACACACGCATTTTCAATTTTCGTCCTGTTCATCTTGCAGTCATTTGTATTACCTTGCATTGTTCCTTGTCAGTACAGGGCGTTATACCCAGACGGAGAAGTTGATGGCGCAAGGCACTTATATCATTGTATTGCGCATCAATTCTATCAAATAGTTCATCCGCTCTTTTTTCAAAACTTAGACCGACACGCAGCGCACTCATATACAGGCTCTCCAGTTGCTGGCGGTTCAGTTTAGGGGCGTTTACTTTGGCTTCTTCTATCCAGATTTCTAACATACTCATTGCTCTTGTTGTGTTAACCCATCCATCAGGACAACCATTGCTCTTTCCTGAGACGCATCGACGCTCATTCCCTCACGGCTTGCCTGCTCAAATTCTTCGGCAGCGGCTTCGGCGCGAGAGTTGATGAAATCGTCATCCGTCTGGCGTGGGTCGTTTTCA
>CACYXD010000048.1 GCA_902778255.1 uncultured Prevotellaceae bacterium | reverse complement strand
AGCGTGCAAAAGATACGATTTCAAGGGGTGCCTGCTGTTGCAGGCTGAGATGATACCCTCTAACCTGATCCGGATAATGCCGGCGTAGGGATGGAATTAGGATATTTGTCAATACAAGATTTCCCCTTTATATTATTAATTAATTAAAGGTACAAGTTAGTAGTATGAAAAGATTCTTTTTGGGAGTGGCTGCGCTGGTGAGTGCAGCGAGTATGCATGCAGGGGATGACTTGGATTCACTGCTCTCTGTAGAGTTGCAGGGCATACAGGTAACATCAACTCGTGCGTTGAAGAAGACGCCTGTGGCCTACACGGACATGTCGCAGGAACAGTTGAAGGCTGTGAACTTTGGACAAGATGTGCCCTACCTGTTGTCGCTGACGCCATCAGTGACGATGACGTCGGATGCGGGTAATGGTATCGGTTATACCTCATTGCGTGTGCGTGGTACCGATCCTAGTCGCATCAATATCACAGCCAATGGTATCCCCATCAACGATGCCGAGAGTGCCCAACTCTATTGGGTGAACATGGGCGACTTTGCCTCGAGTGTGCAGTCAATACAGATACAGCGTGGTGTGGGTACATCAACCAACGGTGCAGGCGCCTTTGGTGCTACGTTGAATATGCAGACTGAGAATGTAGGCTTGAAACCTTATTTCGCGCTGGATCTGAGTGGTGGCTCTTACTATTCGCATAAGGAGACGCTCCGCTTTGGCACAGGTTTGTTGAATGGACACTGGGGCATTCAGGGACGCTTGTCGAACATCGGCTCGAAGGGTTATCTGGACCGTGCTTTCACAAAACTGAACTCTTATTTCATACAAGGCGGCTATTTTAGCGACAATACGGTAGTGAAGTTCATCACTTGGAATGGACAAGAGCAGACATACCATGCTTGGAACTACACGTCGAAGTACGAGCAGAGCCTCTATGGTCGCACCTATAACTCGTGTGGCGAGTATAGGGACGAACAGGGTAACGTTCACTACTATGACGGACAGACCGACAACTATCACCAGCAGAACTATCAACTGCTATGGAACCAGCATCTCTCACGCTTGCTGAACCTAAATGTGACAGCCCATTATACGAAGGGTGATGGTTATTATGAGGAGTACAAATCAGGGCGTAAGTTGGTGGAGTATCTGCCAAAGGGCACTTGGTATGACGAGAACCCGAAACTGAGGAGCGATCTGATCCGCCAGAAGAAGATGGATAACGACTTCTATGCTATGGTGGCCTCACTGATGTATAACAATCATGAGGGTGTTGATGCTATTGTCGGAGGTGGTTGGAACAAATATAGCGGTGACCATTTCGGACTCGTGAAGTGGGTAAAGAACGCGCCAGAAGGTCTTGAACTGCTACCCGACTTTGAGTATTATCGTAACAATTCCCAAAAGACCGACTGGAATGTCTATGGCAAGATGAATTACGATCTCGTGTCAGGTATGAGTGCTTTCCTCGACTTGCAGTATCGCCATATCGGCTATAAGATGCAGAATCCTGGCGACTGGTATGGGGCTAATCCTGATGGCAAGACTGTTATCGACGACAAGTTCAACTTCTTCAACCCTAAATTCGGATTGAATTACGACATCACGCCTCATCATAAGGTGTATGCCTCGTATGCCATTGCCCATAAAGAGCCGACGCGTAACGACTATGAGGACAATCTCGGCACAGAGCTGAAGGCAGAGCGCCTGAACGATCTCGAGGTTGGCTATAAGTTCCAAAGCGCGCATTTCTCGGCTGGTGCCAACATCTACTGGATGTCGTATAAGGATCAGTTTGTGCTGACTGGCGAACTTAATAACATCGGGGAGGCGATTGCCAAGAATGTCGGCAAGAGCTATCGCTTAGGTATCGAGCTGGAGGCAGCCTGGAAACCCATCAATTGGTTCCGCTGGGATGCCAACGCTACGTTCTCGAGAAATCGTGCCAAGAGCTGGGAGGTAACACTGATGGACGGTTCCGTGGAGAACTTGGGCGACACGCCGCTATCATTCTCGCCAGATGTGATTTTCAATAATATATTTACTTTCGACTATCGTGGACTGAAGGCCAGCGTGCAGAGCCAGTATGTGGGTGATCAGTATCTGACGAACACTGGTTTCAAGAGCTACCAGACACTTGACAATAATGGTAAGATGACGGACGTGAGCATGATGCTTGATGCCCATTTCAATACCAATATCGACTTGAGCTATACTTTTGGCCTGAAGCAGGTAGGCGTGAAAGATATGACGCTAGGTGTGACTCTTTATAACGTCTTTTCGGCAAAATACGACAACAACGGTTGGGCTGCCCCTGCTTTCGATAAGCAGAATGGAAAGGTGATAGCTACGGGGTGGGATACATCAGACCTGAATGAGGCTGGATTTGCTCCTTCTGCTCCGTTTAATATGATGGCGCATCTATCGATAAGTTTTTAAGATGATGGAGTTTCTCGGAGAGCATTGGCTTGACATCTTGACGACGATACTGGGGCTGGTATATATCTGGCTCGAGTATCGTGCGTCGATAGCCCTTTGGTTCATTGGCATCATCATGCCAGCCCTCGACATCTACCTGTATTGGAGTCACGGACTCTATGGTGATGCTGGTATGGCAGTCTATTATACTTTGGCTGCCGTTTATGGCTATGCGATGTGGAAGTTTGGCCGCAAACGGAATCAGAAGTCGGCAGAGATGCCGATTACGCATACCCCCTTGAGGCTTTATCTGCCTATCACTATCTTTTTCTTTACAGCTTGGGTCGTCACCTATTATATATTAATAAGGTGGACTAACTCTACTGTGCCCGTGCTCGACTCATTCACCAATGCACTGTCCTTCGTAGGTCTCTGGGCGTTGGCTCGTAAGTATATCGAGCAGTGGTTTTTCTGGATGGTGGTTGATGTCGTATGTGCAGTGCTCTATGTACAGAAGGGCATACCTTTTAAGGCCGGACTCTACGGACTTTATGTCGTGATTGCTGTGATGGGCTATTTTAAGTGGAAACAATTGATGAAGGATGAAACGATTTCCGTTGATAAATGAGGTGACGGATTTTGACGCCATCATTCTGGCGGATGGTGAATTTCCTGTAGCAGCAGAGCCTTTGACTCTATTGAGGAAGGCTTCTTTTGTCTGTGCTTGCGACGGGGCCGCAGTTCACTATCCTACAGCAGATGTCATTATCGGTGATGGCGATTCTGTGCCAGAAATCTTCAGGAATCGTCTAGTCCAAGTGGATGAACAGGAAGACAACGATCTGACGAAGGCCACCCGCTATTGTGTCTCGGAGGGACTGCGTCGTATCGTCTATCTTGGGGCTACTGGGTTGCGTGAGGATCATACACTTGGCAATATCTCGCTGATGGTGCGCTATGCCTTGGAAATGGGGGTCAGGCCGCTTTTAGCTACAAACTATGGTTGGTTTGTTGTGGCAGAAGGGGATGCGGTATTTGATTCATTCCCGAGACAGCAAGTGAGCATCTTTAATGTTGATTGTCAGTCGCTTACGTCTGAGAAGCTCCGTTGGAATGCCTATCCTTATCGTCAGTTCTGGCAGGGAACGCTCAATGAGGCTATTGTCAACGAATTTCTATTGAAAGCAGATGGCCATTATCTGGTCTATCGGACCTACAAACCAAAAGTCTGAGACTTTCGAATAAAAATATCTGCAATTATGAATAGCTTGTTGGGCATTTTTTCGTATCTTTGTCCCCAAAGTAGAAAAATAATATGAATAAGTTCGCTTCCATTCTCCGAAAATGGACGGAGACGAGTTTGGTGCTCCGTATTTTTATAGGTCTGGTGATTGGTGTCATCCTAGGCCTGACGGTTCCACAGTGGTCTGGCATCAGCATTCTCGGTCTAGTATTTGTGAGTGCTTTGAAAGCAATTGCCCCTGTGCTGGTTGCTGTGTTGGTTGCTGCCTCTATTGCAAATGCTAGTGGCGGCCTGGGGCATCGTTTCCGACTACTGATTTTGCTTTATATGCTGAGTACGCTTGCCGCAGCACTGTGTGCTGTGATGGGCAGTTTCCTATTCCCCGTTTCACTTTTGTTGAGGGATGCGGTTACAGTTCAGGCTCCTGGTGCGCTGAAGGATGTATTTACCAATCTGTTGACGGGGATGGTGGCTAACCCGATATCTGCTTTAGGCTCAGCAAACTATATTGCCATCCTGTTTTGGGCAATCCTTGTCGGACTCGCCTTGAAGCTGAAGGCAGGAAAATCGACTATTGGTGTCGTGTGTGATTTCGCTGAGGTGATAACAATTGTCGTGAAATGGATTATTCAGTGTGCACCGTTTGGTATTTTCGGCTTGGTGTTCAATGCTGTGTCGGCAAACGGACTTGACATTTTTACCAGTTATGGCCAATTGCTGTTGTTGCTTGTTGGGTGTATGTTGTTTAATTCTTTGGTTCTCAATCCGCTTATTGCTTTTCTGATGCTTCGTAAGAATCCATACCCGCTGGTCATTACCTGTTTGAAGGAAAGTGGACTTCAGGCATTCTTTACGCGCTCATCCGCTGCAAACATTCCCGTCAATATGGACCTATGCAGGAAACTTGGACTTAATGAGGACTTCTATGCTGTGAGTATTCCGTTAGGAGCGACTATCAATATGGGAGGAGCAGCCGTGACCATTACGGTGATGACGTTGGCAGTAGCTCATACTGTTGGCGTTAATGTGTCATTTGCCTCTGCGGTGTTCCTGAGTATTCTTGCTACTTTGGGCGCTTGTGGTAGTTCTGGAGTGGCTGGGGGCTCTCTTTTACTGGTTCCAATGGCATGTTCGTTCTTTGGGATGGGTAATGATGTTGCCATGCAGGCCGTTGCTATCGGTTTTATTATTGGTGTTGTCCAGGATAGCGTTGAGACAGCAATTAACTCCAGCAGTGATGTGTTCTTTACGGCTGTGGCCGAATCGTTTGATAGAGGTAAAACAGTATAGAAAGACTGGTTTTTAGGTAAAAAACTGCCGTATAATTTGGCTATCTGCTGCATTTTGCGTACTTTTGCACCGAAATAGCTAAAGTGATTATGCAGACAAACAGTCATCTATCCAGTTTAATCCACGATCAGGCCAAGCATTATGGTGATCGCGAGGTGCTGATTTACAAGGACTTTGGCGGGTCGGAGTGGAAATCGTATTCGTGGAATCAATTCTCGGACACGGTAAAGAAAGTGTCGAATGCCTTGCTGAACCTTGGCGTCAAGGTGCAGGAGAATCTTGGTGTGTTCTCACAGAACTCCGTTCAATATCTCTTCTGCGACTTCGGTGCATGGGGCATCAGGGCTGTCACGATTCCTTTCTATGCGACGAGTTCGGAGCAGCAGATTCAGTTCATGATCAGCGATGCGAAGATTCGTTTCCTCTTTGTGGGTGAGCAGGAGCAGTATGACAAGGCTCGGCGTGTGGTATCGATGTGTCAGACGCTAGAGCGTATCATCGTCTTTGATAGGAACGTGCGCATCTCAAGCCATGATCCTAACGCGATGTATTTCGACGATTTCTTGAAACTTGGTGAGAACTATCCCAGGCAGACAGAGGTGGATACTCTGCAGTCACAGGCTACGATGGACGATATCGCCAATATCCTATATACCAGTGGTACGACGGGCGATTCCAAGGGTGTGATTCTGACCTGTGGTCAGTATCATGCTGCTATGGAGGCTAACAATAAGTGTGTGCCAGTGGATGAGAACGACCGCGTGCTGAATTTCCTGCCTTTTACGCATATCTTCGAAAAGGGATGGAAGATTCTGAGTCTCACGAAAGGTGCTCGTCTGATTGTGAACACCTATCCACAGGAGGTTCAGCAGTCGATGAAGGAGACGCATCCGACGTGTATGTCGAGTGTGCCCCGTTTCTGGGAGAAGGTCTAT
>CACYXD010000047.1 GCA_902778255.1 uncultured Prevotellaceae bacterium | reverse complement strand
ATGTACTTCAAGCACTCTACATAACCATGTTTCTTTTGTTTTCTATCAGACATAATAAACCCCGAAAGTTTTTTGTCTAACTTTCGGGGTTCACTTCATTGCGGTTACGCCCTCTTTGGTGCCTCGTTTTCTAAACTGTCATCTGTCATTTGTCATCACATCACAGAGGGACGGTTCTTTCGTTACATTGAAAGAGCCGTCCTTTTTAGTTTGGCTTGCTATTAGGGACGCAAGAAGCTGATTCGTCGCCGATTCTGTTGCGAGGGCGGGCGCACGGCGAAGTGCACCCAGGCACAGCTTTTCGATAAACTTATCCTGCTTTTTGATGACTTTTTTCTGCTCACTGATGAGCTTTTTGGCCTCTTGATACCTCTCTTTGTAGTCTGTCATTGGGTTAGATTATATAAGGTTGGACACAAGACATCCCACCCGAGGCTGTTGCGACGGGCGTGAAATCGTAAGTAAGTTTAACTGGGTGTAACGGGAATGTAAATCTTTTAGATTTACCCCCCCTAAAACAAGTAACAGCCTGATTAAGAGGAAGTTGCACATCCTCTCAACGTCTGTCGCAAATCGCATTTCCTGACTATTCATACTTGTTTCTGGTTTTTAATCATTTGCAAAGATAGGGTATTTTATCGATTCCGCCAAATTTTATTGTAACGAAAATGTGGTCATTTGGTCAAAATGTCATTTGGTCATTTTCGTTTTTGATACTCTTTCATTTGCTCACAATATAATAAAAATATATTTTTATTATATTGTGGCCGAAACTGAGGGTGTCTGATTTCGCCTTTGCATTGTCAACGAAAAAAGACGAAATTTGCGGCCTAACTGGGCGACAAAAATTGCCAAGCGCGCGGGCACGTGTAACCTAGGGAAATCGCAAAACGGAGTCTAATCGGAGATAAGTAAAAATATCTAATAAACATCTATTAACCATTTAAATTGTATTTGTATTATGGCATTGAAAGTAAAAGCAGTTGAACGAAAGATTAAGTTCAGTAAGGACGAGAACGATCCTGGCGTGTATCGCTATGTGATGAGCCCAGAGCTCTACATCGCACTGAGTCAGGCGAAGGTGATCCGTGAGGCGGCTCTGCGCAGCGGCGTGAGCCAGGGTGTGATGAAGGCCTGCTGGGATGCAGCCGGTGAGGTGATCAAGGCGTGGGCGACCGAAGGTCACTCTGTGGCACTGCCCGGACTGGGTACGATGCGCTTCGGACTGCGCGCCAAGTCGGTCGAGAAGGTCGAGGATGTGAAGACCGGTCTGATCTCCAGCCGCCGCATCATCTTCACCCCGACGCAGGACCTGAAGGATGAGCTGGCCGCCACCGCCATCCAGATCACCTGCTACGACCGCAACGGTGAGATCGTGAAGCGCGTGACCTCTGCCGACGCAGGCACCGTAGAGGATCCCGAGGGCAACGGCAACTCAACGGGTACCGACGATCAGGGCAGCAGCTCGCAGACTGGTGACAACACGCAGAGCGGTGGCAGCACTGACACTGGCGGCAATCAGGGCGGTGGCTCGACCATTCCGGGCGAAGGCGACTGATCGTAAAACCACAGAGACTCAGAGACACAGAGCATTCTGTGCAGAGATTCAGATAAACTCGGTGTCCTCTGTGCCTCTGTGGTGAAATTAATTCTATTCACCATTAAATCTATTAACCAATTATGACGAAGAAAGAGACTTTTAAGTGGATTGTGCAGATTATTGCGTCGATTGCGACGGCGATTCTGACAGCGATGGGAACCGTATCCTGCATCGGGTACTAAACAAAAGAAAAGCGTTCTGGAGTTTGATTCCAGGACGCTTTGTCTCTCAACCTCATTCTATCCCATTTTCAGGTTCTGCTGCCGATATTCTGTTGGTGACATGCCCAAGTGCTCCCTGACAAACTTGCCGAAGAAGGAAAGGGTGGGGAAGTCGAGTTCGTTGCAGATTTCCTTGACCGTCTTGTTGCTGTAGCGCAGTTGCTGGCGGATAGTGCCCACAGTGGTCTCGTGTATCAAGTCAAGGGGCGAACGGCCAGACTCGTCTTTCACGCACTTGGCGAAGGCTATCAACTTCACGTCGGCATACTGGCTGAGCAGGATCTCGCCAATCACCTGTCCGGGCATATAGACAAAGAAATCACCACTGCCAATACGATACTCCCGTCCTTCCACTACACACTGCAAACGCCCCTCCACACAGAACACGGCCATCACGGAGTCGAATGGTATTCTTGAACAGAACCCAGGATATTAAAAGAATTAGCTTTTTTCATAATAAGTTGTTTTTTTCCACGTTATTAGTTTTAGTTAGTGTTAATTGTTAGTGAGAAGGGGCAGAACCTTCAACGTCCTGTCCCTTCTTTTTCTGAAAAATGGCGATGACGATACGATATTTGATGATGAGTATCCTGTTTCTGGCAGGAATAGGGGCAGAGGGGCAGACCATGGAGGAGGCATTCAGGAATCCTCCAGCAGAGGCGAAACCGCTCATGATATGGCAGTGGATGGACGGACTCGTCTCGAAAGAGGGGATTACGGCCGATCTGGAGGCCTACAAGGAGGCGGGTATTGGCGGTGTGCAGAACTTTCAGGTGGGTGGGCCCATGCAGGGGCTCGCCAAGGACACCACCAATGCCATTGGTTCGGAGAAATGGCAACGGTTGATACGCTTTGCCATCGACGAATGCAGCCGTTTGGGTTTATCGTTCGGCACACATAACTGTCCAGGATGGTCGTCGAGTGCCTATCCGACAGTCAGACCGGAATATGCCATGCAGAAGCTGGTGTGGAGCATTACCGTAGCATCAGACAAGAGCCGCACTCGTCTCATCATGCCTGAGACAGACCCGCAGTATAGCTATTATCAGGATGTGGCAGTGATAGCTATTCCTGATAACGACAGCGTGCCGATGAGCTCAGTCAAGAACCTGACAGATAGAATGGACAGTAAGGGTATCCTGCATTGGCGGATGCCTAAAGGACGTTGGCGGATCTATCGTTTCGGGCATACACCCAACGGGAAAACCAATGTGGCTACGTCGCCGGAAAGTGGTGTGGGATTGGAGTGTGACAAGATGAACCGTGAGGCAGTTAGGCATTTCTGGGAGTCTTATCCTTCTGTCTTATTGAGTCTGGCTGGCGATGAAGTTGGGAAGACATTCCAACGGTTGGAAATCGACAGCTATGAGGCCGGGGGCCAAGACTGGACTTCAGTGATGCCTAGGGAATTTCAGAAACGGCGTGGCTACGACATGTTGACTTGGTTGCCCGTGGCTGCGGGGATGACTATCGACAACAAAGCGAGCAGCAAGAAGTTTCTGAATGACTGGCGTGAAACGGTTACCGACCTGTTTGCCGAGTATTATTATGGCTATATGAGCCAGTTGGCGCATGAGCATGGCCTGCAGCTATTGGTACAGCCCTACGGAACGGGTGGAGGGAGTGGCCGCTTCAATCCTATTAATACCGACAAAATCTGCCGCCAGCTGGCGGCAGATGATCCCATTAGTGCCGAGTTTTGGACCAACCCCACCAACTGGGGATGGAATGACGTACCACGGGTGGTGGATGCGACAAGACGGGCAGGACACGAAATCGTCTATGCAGAGGGATTCACCTGCTGGCCCTTGTATGCGTGGAAAGATGATCCTGCACGGCTGAAAGCCATCGCAGACTCGGCCTTCTGCTGCGGCATTAACAAGATGATGCTGCATGCTGGCGCACACAATCCTTGGGTGAATGCGAAGCCTGGCATGTCGTTCGGGATGTGGGGAACACAATGGACGCCAGGACAGACATGGTGGAAGGATGGAGCTAAGCCTTTGTTCGCTTATTTCGCCAGATGCCAGGCATTGCTGCAGCGAGGGGTTTACGTGGATGATTTCAAGAGCAAGGAAGCCTCGCTGGCCACTGATACCCGCAGCATCCACTGGATACACCGCCGGGACGGTGAGACAGACATCTATTTCGTGGCCAATTCCCTAGACAGTGCGCAGATATCTCAAGTTACTATTACAGGAACGGGCAGACAGCCTGAGGTGTGGGATCCGGAAACGGGGAACATGTCTGAGGCAGATATATGGAAGATGGCAGACGGCAAGACACAAGTGACGTTGAATCTGACCACACGGCGAGCCGTGTTCCTCGTCTTCAGGAATCCAACGACAGAGACTGGATCGGCAAAAGAGTCTTTCTCAGACGACATCATCGACACTATACCCGTAGCAGGAATGTGGATGGTCGGATTCGATGGGGGCAGGGTGGTGGAATGGCCATCGCTGATGCCTTGGAATGAGTCGATTGACAGCGATATCAAATACTTCTCAGGGACTGCTCATTATGAGCAGCACCTGTATCTGAACGAACTTGACCGCCACTATCGATATATCCTTGATCTGGGTGAAGTGAAGAATCTTGCAACGGTTCGTGTGAATGGAAAGGTATGTGGTACACTCTGGCGACCACCCTTTACCATTGACATTACAGAGTCGCTGCTTGGTGGGGATAACCTGCTAGAGATAGATGTCACTAATTTATGGGTGAATCGTATGGTGGGCGACGAACAGGAACCTGACGACGTGGAATGGTCAGAACCAGTGGCCTTTGGAGCTGCTCCTGATTCACCTACCATTGGACGATTCATGAAGGAAGTGCCGGAATGGCTCAGTCAGGGACAACCACGCCCTTCCAATCGTAAGGCTGTCGTCTCGTTTAAGTTTTTTGAGAAAGACACCCCACTTCTCCGCTCAGGATTGATAGGCCCAGTGGTGCTAAAGAATTATAAATTATGAGAAAATGGTCCGTGAACGTCTTGGCTTACTATGCAGTGGGCTTATTGAGCGATATCCTAATGCAATGATATTCTTTTTTACACCTTGGACTTGCAAAGATTTTATAGGCAGTCCACGTCAACAGGTGGTTGATACGATACTTGAGATCTGCGGATCATACGGAATCCCTGTTTTTGATGCAGCCCGTCATAGTAATATCTTTGCAGCAAGTGAACAGTTTCGGAAGATTTATTTTCAGGGAGGAAAAGGTACTGACACAGCTCACCTAAATCCGCAAGGGCACGACCGATTCTTACCTGTGGCAGAAAAATTCATTCTTCAATATATAAATGAACAATGATGCCATCTGTTAGACGGCTTTGACGCCCTCGCGAAGTCGTAGAGGATGTGTCTATTCAACTGTTTCTGAATTCCAATGGCGTCATGCCGAAATGATCTTTCACGTATTTACCAAAGAAGGAGGGATTGGGAAATGCGAGCTTGTCGCAGATTTGCTTGATACTGAGATCTGTCTGCCGCAAATAGTAACGGATATCCTCCAACACTTGTTCTGTAATCCATTCGTTAGCGGTCTTGCCAGAATTCTTCTTGCAGACAGCAGTCAGGTATTTGGGGGAAATACAAAGTTTGCTGGCATAAGCTTCAACCGTATGCCGTTTCACATCGTTAGAGTGCAGCAAATCAAGGAAGTGCTGGAAGTGGACTTTTGACGTCATCTTCTCATTATCATGCAAAGTGGCAGCGTCAGCCAGACCTGTATCTGATGATAACATCTGTTCCATCCGACCGCAGAACGCGAGAATAGCCGAGCGTAGTAGCGACTGGATCACATCGGTATGTAATGGATTATCCTTTCCCTTTGTAATAGTCAGCGTCAGCATGTCATAGAAATAGGTGTAGAACAGTATCTCGTCCTCGTCCATAGTCACGACATGTTGGCGACGGATGTACATCATGTCGTTCCAGATGCTCATTTTCTCGCGCAGAAAACTCTGAAGGATGCGGTTGGTGAGGAACATGGCCTTCAGGTTGAAGTCGGGGCTGACCATCACGTCGGTCACTGTGACGTTCTGGGGTACAATGGCCACCTGGTTCTTGCGGAGTTCCATTTGTTTGCCATTCATCTGAGCCTGTACTTTGCCGTTGGTGCAGATGACGACAGCATTCATAGCTACATGAGCGGTATTGATCTCGGTAAACTGCTGAATACTATCAACGACCACAATATCGTTGTCGGAATAGCCAATCTGGATATCCTCATTGTTGGCCAATGTCTGAAATGTTACTTCTTCATGCTGTTTCATGTTGCAAAATTACTTATTATTTCCGAAATCCTTTGTTCTATTTGGTATTAGATATGGCTGTTTTGACGTCTTGGTGTCGAATTGATACAATATGAGGTGAAATCGAACATGCCTGATAGCCGATTTTGGTTTAATTTTGCAACTAAAACAAGATATTTAGTTATGAAGAAGGTATTATGGATGCTGCTATCAGTGATGTTACTGGGCAGTTCTTGCCAACAGCAAGGGGGAAAATCGAGCACGAAGGCTCCGACGAGAGTGAAGACTCTGGTGGTATCGCCAGGTATGGTGGATAATGCTCAGACTTATGTGGGTATGGTGGAAGAACGGGAGGCTACCGCTGTGAGCTTCACAGGCATGGGGATCATCAAGCGGATGCTGGTGAACGAAGGTCAGGCCGTAAGCAAAGGTCAGCTGATTGCGGAGATGGACGACACGCAGGCCCGCAACGTGCTGAGTGGTACAGAGGCGCAGATGACGCAGGCCAACGATGCATTGGCGCGCTACAAAATGCTGCATGACAACGGATCACTGCCTGAGGTGAAGTGGGTGGAGATACAGAGCAAGGTGGCTCAGGCTAAATCACAATTAGAGGTGGCTCGGAAGAACTTGGCTGATTGCAGGCTGGTAGCGCCTGTCAGTGGTATCATTGGTAAGAAACTGATTGGTGCAGGTGAGACGGCCTTACCCTCACAGGCTGTTGTGAGTATCCTTGACATCTCAACGGTAAAGGTGAAAGTAGCAGTTCCTGAAGCAGAGGTTGGTGGTATCAATGCCAGTACTCCAACGAATATCCATGTAGAAGCCATCAATGGAAGTTATCAGGGAGGCCAGATAGAGAAAGGTGTGCAGGCCGACGCCCTCACGCATACGTACGATATAAGAATTAATGTAGCGAATGGCAATCGGAAGCTTCTGCCAGGGATGGTAGCTAATGTGCGTTTTGTTTCAGATGGTTCTCAGGCCATTGGTAGCAAAATGATTCCAGTGACAGCCGTACAGAAGAAGACGGTGAGCACCAGTCTTCAGGCTGATGGCAGTCTTTTTGTATGGACGGTTGGCAAGGACAGTACGGCTCATCGCTCTACCGTGACTATAGGTCAGACAAAAGTGATTTATTAGGATGAAAAATGCAAATTGGCTCCGATGGCCATTGGAGCATTACTCGATATCATTGCTCATCGTTGGCATCTTGTTTGTGATGGGTATCTATGGCATGTATATCATGCCGAAGGACGAATTTCCACATGCCACCATCCGGCAGGGAGTGGTGGTGGCGGTCTATCCTGGCGCTACATCAGAAGAAGTGGAACAGCAGGTGGCTCGTCCTTTGGAGCGCTATCTTTTTACCTTTGGTGAGGTGAATCGTAATAAGACGACCACGCAGTCGCAGAACGGTATGTGTATCGTGATGGTGAAACTGAACGATGATGTGAACAACAAGGACGAGGTGTGGTCGAAGATTAAGCACGGTCTGAATGGTTTCAAAGCGCAGTTGCCCAGTGGTGTACTGGCCATCGTGGTGAACGATGACTTCGGCAACACCTCGGCACTGCTCATCGCCATCGAGAGTGACCAGCGCAGCTACCGCGAGCTGAAACAATACAGTGATGATCTGAGCGACCGCCTGCGTCGTATCCCATCGGTAGCAAATGTGAAACTCTTCGGTGAGCAGAAAGAGCAGATCAGTCTTTATATAGACCGTCAGCGCTTGCAGGCCTATGGTATCGGCCAGCAGATGCTATTCTCGCGCTTGCAGGCTCAGGGCATCACCACGATGAGTGGCAGTATCAGCGACGATGACCAACAGATACCCATCCACGTGGAGGCACAGGAGAACAGCGAAGAGGAGATAGCCAATCAGATTGTCTTCTCTGACCCAGCAACAGGTAAGGTGGTACGTGTTCGCGATGTGGCCCGTGTGGTGCGTGAATATGAGCCTATGTCGAGTCGTATCGAGCAAGATGGTCATCCTTGTGTATTACTGTCGATGGAGATGACGCCTGGTAATAACGTGGTGCAGTACGGTCAGGAGGTGGATCAGGTATTGAAAGATTTCCGAGAGAACGAACTGCCCGACGACGTGAATGTCACCCGCATAGCTGATAAGCCCAAGGTGGTGGCGAAGAGCGTGAGCGACTTCCTGCGCGACCTGCTCATTTCGATGGCTATCATTATCCTGGTGATGATGGTGCTGTTTCCCATCCGTTCGGCCATCGTGGCAGCTATCACCATCCCGCTGAGCACCTTTGTGAGTGTGGCGGTGATGTATATGATGGGTATCGAACTGAACATCGTGACACTGGCGGCACTGATTGTGGTGTTGGGAATGATAGTAGATAACTCGATTGTGGTCATTGATGGCTATCTGGAGTATCTGGGCAAAGGCTTTAAACCTTTTGATGCCGCCATAGAGTCGATCTGCATCTGTGCCATCTTCTATCCGTTCCTCATCACGATGAAGGGTATGTTCCACGACTGTCTGGAGGACTTTCCCGTCACGATTACCATCAACCTGATGGTGTCGCTGGTACTGGCTGTAACGGTAATCCCATTCCTTGAAACACGCATCATCAAGCCCGACAAGGTTGCGATTAAGCGAGAGAAATCGGAACTTGTTTCGATTTCCGAGCGTGAGCAAGCTCGACCGAAGGTCAAAGTAAGTACCGATGGTAATAAGATCACCAAATGGGTGCAGCATACTTATGATGAGGTGTTAGACTGGACTTTTGACAACCCGTGGCTGACAATCGGTGGTGGCATCGCTGTCATCCTGCTTTCAACACTGATTGTTCCTACCTTGAAGATACGTCTCTTCCCATACGCTGATCGCGACCAGTTTGCCGTGGAGATATTTCTGCCAGAGGGTAGGGGAATGGCAGAGACAGAGTTGATAGCCGATTCAGTACAACACGTGCTTGAGAAAGATGAACGTATCACTGGTATCACGGGTTTCATCGGCTGTTCATCGCCCCGTTTCATGGATGCATACGCCCCGCAGATGGCGGGCAAAAACTATGCACAGTTCATCGTGAATACCCAGAGCGACAAGGCCACGCTCGACCTCCTGGCCCAGTATCAGCCACAACTGAGTGAGGCATTCCCCAATGCCTATGTGAAGTTCAAACGCTTGGATTATCTGGAGGTGAGTGAGTTGGAGTACCGTTTTTATGGCGACAACCTCGACTCGCTGCATGTGGTGGCTGAACGGCTGATAGAGCGTATGCGCCAGATGCCAGAACTGGAGTGGGTGCATACCGACTATCTGCAGCCTTATCCTATCATCAACGTAGAACTCGACCCAGTTACCTCTGCCCAATTAGGTATTACGCGCACTACCGCCCAGCTGGCTCTGAGCGCCACATCAAGCGACCTGCGCGTAGGACAGATCTGGGAGGATAACTACGAACTGCCGATTGTGGTGAAGGACGATACTGATATGACCTTCTCGGATGTGGCCAATCTGGGCGTTGCATCGCCTGCATCGCTTGTATCGGGAGGTCTGCACAGCACTAATTCGACTGTGCCTCTGCGCCAGATTGCCAAAGTCGCTCCCAAGTGGAGTGAGAGCCGCATCATGCATCGTGGTGGCGAGCGCTGCATCACGGTGACGGCCCAGTTTGTTCAGGGTGTCTATACGGCTCCTGTTGAAAAAGAGATTGCCCGCATCATGCAGGAGGATATCCTGCTGCCACAAGGTGTGCGTACTGAGGTGGGTGGTGAGATTGAATACGGTGACGAGGCTATGCCGCAGATTATCGGTGGTATTACCATTGCGATGATTATTGTATTCTTCTTCCTGTTGTGAAGTATGGTGTGACTACTGTCTGTATGGCTGCTTTAGCACTGATGATTCCTGGAGCGCTTATCGGTCTGGGACTGATGAACCGTGCCTTAGGACTGACCTCCATCTTTGGACTCATCACACTGATGGGTATGATTATGCGTAACGAAATCCTCATCTTTGAGCATGCCATCGACCTGATTAAGAAATATGTGGCAGAGCATGGTGACTGGACGGTGGACCGTATGGCATATAATAACGCCGTCCGTCAGGCTGCTTACGAAGCTGGCAAGCGACGTATGGTGCCTATCTTCCTCACTACCGCCACTACTGCCGTTGGTGTGGTGCCGATGATTATTGCTCAGAGTTCATTCTGGATGCCCGTAGGTGTCACGATCTTCGCAGGTGGCATCGGCTCGCTCATCATGGTGGTTACTATGCTCCCCGTTATTTATTGGAAAGTTTCGACTAAGTGAGAGAAGTAAGAGCTTGCTCTCACTTCCGAACGTGAGAAAGCTCAACGAAGTTAAGGTAAGTTTAAAAAGTAAAAAGGTGATAATAATATGAGACAGAAGAATCAAATTGAAACAAGACAGAATGGTAAGGTATTGGGAATTTTACTTTTTTACCTTTTTACCTTTTTACCTTTATCTGGCCAGCAGATCTACACCCTTGAGCAGATAAAGGATTCTGCCCTCCATAACAATATCGCTATCCGTAGTGCCAAATACAACATCGCAACTGCTCAACAGCAGCGCAAGGAGGCATTTACCAAGTATTTCCCCAATGTGAGCGGTACTGGTCTATGGTTCAATGCCAATAAAGGTATGGCACAAACCACGCTGAACCTCTCTGAGAGCCTGTCGCCCGAACTCGGGGCGGCTTTGGCTCAGTCGTTACCTCCAGAGGCATTAGCAGCCTTGGGCAACCCCATCAGTATCTCGATGATGAAGAACGGCACCATTGGCTCGCTCACGGCTCTGCAGCCCGTCTTTGCTGGTGGTCAGATCATCAACGGCAATAAACTCGCCAAAGTAGGTGAGGACGTGAGTCGCTTGCAGTTACAGTTGTCGGAAAACGAAGTGGAGAAGACTGCCGAACAATATTTCTGGCAGTTGGCCTCGATGCAGGAGAAAATGAAGACTGTCGAGGCTGTGGATACCCTATTGGCTGGAATCCACAACGATGTGGATGTGGCTGTGCGCGCAGGCTTGGTGATGCCCAACGACCTGTTGCAGGTGCAGCTGCGCCAGAACGACATCCAGAGTCAGCGACTGAAACTACAGAACGGCATTTCCATTGTCCGTCTGTTACTGTCGCAGTATTGCGGTCTGCGAGATACATCATTCGTCATATCTTATCAGTCTGACGTCACTTCACCACTGATTACTAAGCAGGATCATCGTCAGGCACTATTGGGAACTGTAGAATATCAGCTGCTTGGCAAACAGGTGGAAGCCACCAGTCTCCAGAAGAAGATGGCCGTTGGCCAGAATCTGCCATCAGTAGCTGTTGGCGCGGGCTACAACTATCATAATCTGCTGGACAACAATCACTCGTTCGGGATGGTGTTTGCTACCGTCAGTGTGCCCATCTCCGACTGGTGGGCAGGTTCTCACGCCATCAAGCGCCGCAAGTTAGAGCACCAGAAAGCGGTGGAGCAGTTAGAGGATAATGCCCAACAGCTGCAGATCCGTATGCAAAATGCCTGGAATGGGGTAGAAGAGGCGTATCAACAGTTGCTTCTGGCTCAACGTAGTATCGAACAGTCAGGGGAAAATTTGCGCCTTAATCGTAATTATTATAAAGCAGGTATCTCAAAAATGAGTGACTTACTCGAAGCTCAGATGCTCTATCAGCAATCTCTCGACCGCCGTACAGATGCCTATGCTGATTTGCAACTACGGCTTTTAGAATACAAACAAGCAACAGGACAAAAATAAAACAACTATGAGAAGAATCTATTGTATTCTGACGTGCTTACTGTTTAGCACCTATGTTTTTCCTGCGGAAAGCAATGCACAGGACCTCCCTGCAAGAATGCAGGAAAGAACAGGTTTTCTGGCAAGCCAGTTCCAGAATCCTGATCTGAAGTATGCTCCGATGGTGCGCTGGTGGTGGCCAGGAAATGATGTGGACAACACAGAACTCAAGAGAGAACTGGAACTATTTGCTTCCAATCATATCGGAGGTGTGGAAATTCAGCCTTTTGCCTTGGTTGTTCCTATGCCGGAAGAAAGGGTTGGAGCTATCATGGGTTTTGATACGGCTTCCTATTACGAGCATCTTTCTACCGTAATGGCAACAGCCGCCAAACTTGGTATGACCGTAGATATGACCAACGGCAGCGGGTGGCCTGCAGCTTCGCCCGCCATTACTGAAGCCGAGGAGAATCGTTCACTACAATATGGTCTGACCGTTATTCCTGAAACAGGAGGCACTGTGACCATTCCCCGTTCCAAGAGACAGGATAGTGAATTTGCCACCTTGATAGGTCTGTTGGAAGCACAGGTAAAGGAAAACGAAAATGGTCCTTGGCAGATTAGAAATGTGAAAGAACTTCCCCATACCGATACGACGGTCACCTTCTCACCAGCAAAAGTAGAGAAAGGATGGCAGAGGAGTCTGATTGCCCTCTGGTCAGTACCATCACAGGAGATCAATATGATTACCGCACGCCCCGATGGTGGTAAAGTCATCGACCATTTCGACTCTATCGTAGTCCAGATGACCTACGATCATTATTTCGGAGCACGTTCAGGTCTGATTCCCTTCTACGGAAAGCCATTCCGCTCTATCTTCAACGACAGTTATGAATTTAAGGTTGATCGTCACATGACAGCCGATTTCAGAGATGTATTCCTGCGTAACCGAGGATATGATCCGTTACCCTGGATGCCAGCCAATCTCTGGTATGGTTATAACAACATGTATGACCCTGGGAAGAACTATGCTGAATTCAGTTTTGGCGATGTGGACGCCCGTCTCCGTTACGATTATGATTTAACCGTAAGCGATTTGGTGAGAACGCATTTGCTACAAGGTTCGTCACACTGGGCAAAGGAGCGAGGGCTGCTGCATAAAACCCAGCCTTACGGCCTTCCTATGGACTATATGGGGGCTGCAGGCAATGCGGATATCCCCGAAACAGAAAATATGGTCTTCGGAGGCGGTAGTGAAGGAGGCTTGAAAATGGTTTCCTCTGGGGCTATGTTATACAACAAACCACTCGTCAGCGCTGAATCCGGAGTCCATATCAACCGAGCCTTGATGGTTACGCCCCAGAAACTGCGCACCACTGCCGACAAACTCCTTTCCAGCGGTGTCAATCAGATTATCTGGCATGGCTCACCCTACAAATATGAAGTCGCAGGCAATCCCTGGCAACCCTTCTATAATTCCATGATTGGAGTTAATTTCTCATCTGACCTATATGAAGAAAACGTCTTCTGGAACGAACTGGCAGATGTGAATCAATATGTACAGCGTGCTCAGTATCTGATGCGCAGTGGGAAGGCTGAAGCCGACATCCTTGTATATTATCCATTCCTGGAATACAGCAGTAGCGTTAAGAATCCAGAGGAAATCCTCTATTACGGAATGCTTCCCGAGACGGAACCTGGGGCTGAAAACGAGCAGAAAGCATCAGGAGATGCTGTGAGCAAGTGGCTAAGCGACATATGGCCAGTATTGAACGAGTTAGAGAGGCGTGGACTCACTTGGTCTTGGGTCAATGACGAATCGCTGCAGGAGATGACAGCAACTCCTGACGGGCGCTTGCATATCCGTGGCAACAACTATGGCGGACTTGTCCTGTTCGACCTTCCTTGGATTCAAATGCAAACAGCCCAGAACCTCCAACAGCAATCTAGTGCTAACCTGCTGATTATTGGCGACCTACCAATCAAGCAGCCCTCCTTCAAGGATTACGAAAAGAGCGACCAGGAAACAGCCAAGTTGATGAAGAAAGTAGCATCTCGAAAACATGTCTGCAACAACATTCACAATTGGACGGTTTCTGCTCCTCTGACAACGTTGGCTGGAGGAGAACGGGTCAGGACAGCCCGACGTCGAATTTCTGACAATGAATTGGTACAACTCTACTGGAACGTAAATAACTGTTGGAAGGAAATCAGCATCCAAGCTGGCAATGCCCCCCATGTCTACTGGCTTAATGCCGAAGATGGGAGTGTGACAACTGCCGACAGAACTTCTTTTGGTGAAATCAAAGGTATGCTTCCTCCGCTTTCAACTCGTTTCCTTTTCATCACGGACACCCCGATCCGGGAAGCGGGGCCCCCCCTGTCTACGCCGTTCCCCACTGGGGGTAAATCCATCGAACTGGGACAATGGACGTTGCAACTCGGAGAACAAGTCATCCACGACGCTCAACTGGAGGACTGGCGGACTATTCCGCAGCTGGCCGACTCCTGCGGTGAATCTGTTTACACCACCCGTTTCTCACTGGAAAAGACTGCCACAAAGTATGTACTCGATTTGGGAGAAGTCTATTACACCGCCGAAGTCTACATTAATGGAAAGGCTGTTGGAAAACGTATCTGGAAACCGTTCAGGTTCGACATTACAGACTATGTACAAAGCGGCGAGAACGTTCTGGAAATTCGTGTGAAAACATCTGATTATAACAGGAATGTTCTGCGTGGTCGTGAGGGCGATGCCATATTCTCCTCCATTGCGAACTCTGGGCGCATGGCCAATGGACTGAAAGGTCCGGTGCAGATTATTCTATCTTTTTAATCACTTTTGCAGGATTGCCGCCAACCACCACATTGTCTGGTACATCCTTTGTCACTACAGCTCTTCCTGCAGACTCTTGTAATCTGGATCTGTAGGTTACAGTGTTATTTCCATCGTTGTCTTTTGCACTTTCATGCCCATGTTCCTGTAGAAATTAAGTGCGGGGTCGTTACCTTCCCATACATTCAGGGTGATGTTGTTGCAACCTATTGACTTGGCGTAGTCACGGACATACTCATACAAAGCCTTCCCGACA
>CACYXD010000046.1 GCA_902778255.1 uncultured Prevotellaceae bacterium | reverse complement strand
TGACTGGAGGTCAAACCTGATGGAATTGAACGAGCCGAGGATTATACCCCTTACGCGCTCAAAGTCAAGTTGCAGGCGCAACCTGTAGAACAATCGGTCAATATTGTGCAGCGGTTCCTCTGTCTCCTCGATGAAAAGATCACATCATGCTTTGGGGGGAGTTGGAAACTGGTTCCCGTGATGGCGGAATAAGAGGAGAGATTGCCGCCCACGAGAATGCCCTCGACCCGACCGCTTTGGTCATAGGGGCTGTGGCGGACTTCATATTGTGGCAGCGTGCCAAACAGGATGTCGCGAGTGATGCCCGTTGCCAGTCCACGCTCTCCAGCCATCTGGAATGCCATAGGCCCGTGAATGCCGATGACCCTGTTACATACTGAAGCATGAAGCAATATCGTAATGTTCCCATGGCCAATCAGCCATTTCGGATGTTCGAGGAAACACGTCTGGGGAAGGAGGCTTAGCAGGTGCATGGAGCCGTAGCCGCCACGAGAGCAGAGCACCACATGGAGACTCTCGCCCCACTGCGTACCGTATTGTATAGAGAATTTCAATTTCATCGTTTCAGGCTTTTCACTAGCAAAGAGACAAAGTATCTTCGCGGTCTTGACTGCAAAGTTACTAAAAAACGAGAGCAGAACAAAATAAATTCATTTATTTTTTATGCCGAGTGTCAGTAACTTCGAGCTTTTCAGCTCAAAGTTACGAAAAGTCCTACAATCGCTGCAAATAAATCAGAAAATATTTGCACCTTTAGAAAAAAAGTATTACTTTTGCACCCGCTTACGAACGCAAGGGGACCCGTAGCTTAGCTGAATAGAGCGTCAGATTCCGGTTCTGAAGGTCAAGGGTTTGAATCCCTTCGGGTTCACACAGCATAGGAGCATAGCTCAGTTGGTTTAGAGCGCTTCAGTCACATTGAAGAGGTCTTGGGTTCGAGTCCCAATGTTCCTACAAAGCAAAAGAGAGCACGTGGCTCTCTTTTTTCTTTTCCCCTGATGTTTCATTGCTTCACTTCACGAGTATTGCCTCGGCATGTTTTATTTGCTCGCTTGTAGGCGTAGACACGTCAGCCAGCGAATAAGGTATACCCAGCTTCTCCCATTTAAAGGTACCCAGGGTGTGGTAAGGCAGCACCTCTACGCGCTTGACGTTGTCAAGCGTATCGATAAACTGGCGCAGACGCGTGAGCTGATCATCGTCATCAGTAATGCCTGGCACGAGGACGTGACGTATCCACACAGGCTTCTTGATATCTGACAGATAGCGGGCGCAGTCTAAAACAGGCGCATTGCTATGCCCTGTCAACCAACGGTGGCGCTCATCGTCAATGTGCTTGATATCGAGTAGCACGATATCAGTGCTTTGCATCAGCCGTTCAAACTTCGAGAAAAACGGTTCCTCGCGTGAAAAGGGTTGTGCTGCCGTATCGAGACAAGTGTTGATTCCTCGCCGACGGGCTTCCTCGAAGAGTTCGATGAGGAAGTCAATCTGCAACAGGGCCTCGCCGCCGCTCACGGTGATGCCACCCTCCGGCCCCCAATAGGAGCGGTAGCGCTCAGCCTTGTCAAGGAGCTCAGAGACGGTTGCGGGGTAACCGCAACCCACACTGCCCGCTTTCCACGTGTCTGGGTTGTGGCAATAGCGACAGCGCATGTGGCAGCCTTGCATGAAAATCAAGAACCGAATCCCTGGCCCATCAACGGAGCCAAAGGATTCGGTAGAGTGGATAAAGGCCTCACCCCCAACCCCTCTCGCGGGGGAGAGGGGAGTGGTCAGACCTTCTGATTGTTTTTTTATATCCATGCCTATTTGTCAATTGCTAAAGCTATTCACTCCCCTCTCCCCCGCGAGAGGGGCTGGGGGTGAGGCTTTAGAGTGATTCGTGGGCCTGACGTGCAATCACGTCTTCCTGCTGCTCGCGAGTCAGGTCGATGAACTTCACGGCGTAGCCAGATACACGGATGGTGAAGTTAGCATACTCGGGCTTCTCAGGATGCTCCATAGCATCGCGCAACTTGTCAACACCAAAGACATTCACATTCAGGTGGTGAGCACCCTTGGTGAAGTAGCCGTCCATCACGCGCACCAGTGTCTGAGCGCGCTCCTCATCGTTGTGTCCCAAGGTGTTGGGGCTGATGGTCTGGGTGTTTGAGATACCATCGAGTGCATACTCGTAAGGAATCTTGGCCACGGAGTTGAGCGAAGCCAGCAAGCCGTTCTTCTCTGCACCATAACTTGGGTTGGCACCTGGCGACAGAGGTGTGCCAGCACGACGTCCATCGGGCAGGTTGCCAGTATATTTACCATATACCACGTTCGAGGTGATGGTAAGAATCGAGCAGGTAGGCTCTGAGTTACGATAGGTGTGGTGACGCTTGATCTTAGCGAGGAAGGTCTTCAGTACCCATACTGCCACCTCGTCGGCACGGTCGTCATCGTTTCCATAGCGGGGGAAGTCGCCCTCCACCTGATAGTCTACGTTGAAGCCAGTCTCATCGCGGATAATCTTCACCTTGGCATACTTCACGGCGCAGATTGAGTCAATCACATGCGAGAAGCCTGCGATACCCGTAGCGAAGGTACGGCGCACGTCGGTATCGATGAGTGCCATCTCGGCTGCCTCATAGAAGTACTTGTCGTGCATATAGTGGATCAGGTTCAGCGTGTTCACATAGATGTCGGCCAGCCACTCTAGCATATCGCGGAAACGAGGCTCCAGCTCTTCCCAGGTGAGGTACTCGCTGGTGATAGGACGGAACTTAGGTCCGCACTGCTCACGGGTTTTGGCATCCACACCGCCGTTGATGGCGTAGAGCAGGGTCTTGGCCATGTTGGCACGAGCACCGAAGAACTGCATCTCCTTACCCGTCTGCGTTGCACTCACGCAGCAGCAGATTGAGTAGTCGTCGCCCCAGACAGGACGCATCACGTCGTCGTTCTCGTACTGAATAGAACTGGTCTTCACAGAAATCATTGAAGCATAGTGCTTGAAGTTGTCTGTAAGACGGGGTGAATAGAGCACGGTGAGGTTGGGTTCGGGCGATGGTCCCATGTTCTCCAGTGTGTGGAGGAAACGGAAGTCGTTCTTGGTCACCATGTGACGGCCATCCTGTCCCAGACCGCCCACTTCGAGGGTAGCCCATACGGGGTCGCCAGAGAACAGCTGGTTATAAGAAGGTATGCGCGCGAACTTCACCATGCGGAACTTCATCACCAGGTGGTCAATCAGCTCCTGAGCCTCGCTCTCAGTCAGCGTACCCTCTTCAAGGTCACGTGTGATATAGATATCGAGGAAGGTTGACACACGGCCTACTGACATGGCAGCACCGTTCTGTGTCTTGATGGCTGCCAGATAGCCGAAGTAGAGCCACTGCACGGCCTCGCGGGCATTCTGTGCAGGCTGCGAGATGTCGAAACCGTAGATCTCGGCCATCTTCTTCATCTCCTTCAGGGCTTTGATCTGCATAGAGATTTCCTCACGCAGACGGATAATGTCCTCGCTCATCTGACGCTTACCGCAGTTGTACTTGTCAATCTCCTTCTGCTCAATCAGGAAGTCGATACCATAAAGGGCCACACGACGATAGTCGCCCACGATACGGCCACGGCCATAGGTATCGGGCAGACCCGTCAGGATATGGTTATGACGCACGCGCATCATCTCCTCGGTATAGGCATCAAACACGCCGTCGTTGTGAGTCTTGCAATATTTGGTAAAAATCTCGTGCAGTTTATCAGAAGGCTGATAGCCGTATGTGGTGCAGGCCTGCTCAGCCATCTTGATACCACCAAATGGCATGAAGGCGCGCTTCAGGGGCTTGTCGGTCTGCAGACCTACCACCTTCTCCAGGTCTTTCTTGCTCTCATCAATGTAAGCAGGACCATAGGCCGTCATGCTTGATACAATCTCTGTCTCCATGTCGAGCACACCACCTTTGGCACGCTCCTCTTTCTGTAACTCCTGCAGACGGCCCCACAAGATGTTCGTTGCCTCTGTAGGTGCTGTCAGGAACGATTCATCGCCCTCGTAAGCTGTGTAGTTGTTCTGAATAAAATCTCTAAGATTGACCTCTTCGGTCCATTTGGTTCCTTTGAAACCACGCCACTCTTTACGCATAAAAAAGGATATGTAAAATTAATGTGTTTTTGAAATCGGGTGCAAAGGTAATCATTTTTATTCATATTTTATCATCTTTTCCCCAAAAAGTACTTGATTTATGATAAGAACTGGAAAATGTGCTGAACTCGAGAAAGGGATTTTCCCATACAACTTTAGGGATTTGATATTCTATAATAGGAATTTTCATTTTCATATTTCGCCAAAACATCTGATCTTTGCATCGTGAAAAGGTTATTAAAGCCTTTCACTAAACAGAAGTTTAACATATAAAAAATGAAGATTATGAAGAACTTTAATAAGGTGATCGCAGCCATGATGTTGATGGCAATCACAACAGCAATGCCGGCAATGGCAGGTAGCAATCATAACAACGACAGAAACGACAAAGCCGTTGTAGTAAATAACCATAAAGGTGACTCTCACTTTGACAAGGTAGATAAAGCACTCTCTCACCACGATTCCCATAAGGGGCATGCCTATCGTCCTGATGTGAAGACCTGCACCATCAAGGTGAGCCGTCACGACTCTTATAAGAAAGTAGCGAAAAAGGTCGAGAACATGAAGGGCGTGATGGATACCAACTGGAACCCCCGCACGCGCGAGTTGACTATCCACTACGACGCCAACATGACTTCAGCCCGTCATATCAAGCACTTCATGGCATAGTTGCCATTCCATATATAATTATTCTAAAAGTCCCCAGCTTGCATTACTGCAGGTCGGGGGCTTCTTCTTATTTTACTGTTTTCTTAATAGAGAATAAAGAAAAAATGTGTTTTAGGCTTCTTTACGTTGCGTTTGAGGCTCCTTTACGATGCGTTTGAGCCTATTTCACGTTGCGTTTGAGGCTGTTTCAGACCCTAAAACAGGCTATTTCACATCCTGAAACAGCCTGTTTCTGATTTTTGATGAAAATTATGAACGTTCAAATTGTTGGTTGAAAACTATCTTTTTTTAAATTTTAGAACCAAATTCAAGAAAAAGTCGTATCTTTGCAAACGAAATAATATAATACGTAGTTATGGAAATTACAAAAGAGAACGCAATAAGTGCCTTAAAGAAGGCATTAGAGCATAAGAAAGAGGCCAAAAAGAAATTTGAAAAATGGCTACAGGAGAAAGGCGTTGAAGGAAAAGTCGTAGCATTATGATTGACTTCTCCTTACAACACATTCTCCAGCACGCACCTTACGACATCACACTGTCTGAGGCTGGTTTTATTTTCATAACAGATAACGGTATCCATTACCGAGTAAGTTTCGATGAGGAGGATATCGTACTTGGTGGTTGCAAGACCTACCAATTCATTCTTCAGAATGTAGAGCATGCTCGTGCTCCACACGATCCAAAGATTGAAGCCACTGTTCTTGCTATCATTGATGAGTTTTTCCGTTCAAACCAACATATTTTATTGTACGTATGCGATACTAGTGATGGTAAAGAAAGCGGGCGCAACAGGCTCTTTCTGCGTTGGTTTGAGCGTCATGCAAGCCCTGGGCAATTTACTATTTGTACGGCAAAAGCAGAAGTAGAAGGAGAAATGGTATATATTGCCATTATCGTTGATAATCACAATCCCAACTTACAGGCAATCACCAAGGACTTTAACGAAACTGCTGCTGCGTTGACAGATAAGCCAGAATAACTGGATTGTATATATTGAGACTGTAATATGTCTCTTCAACTTATAAGAAATGAAACTACATTCTCACGAAGAAATGCTAATAAGGTGATTGGCAAAAAGAATACATAATTTAACTGCTCCTGTACCTTCATTGATACAGGAGCAGTTCTTATTATTTTATTATTCTTCCCAGTCGTCTTCGTCGTCCCAAACGCCGTCAGATTCTCTGGCACCAAACCAGTCGTCGTAGTCGGGGATCTCTTCGGGCGGTGTAGTCCGTGTATTACTGCCTGAGAGCAACTGCACCGTTGCGTCCAAAACAACCTCATTTATTTCCGGTTTCTGATATATTCTTTTCATTGCTGTGTCCTTCCTTTACTTGATTACAATCTTCTTACCATTATTGATATAGATGCCCTTAGTGCTGGGCTTGCCGCTCAGGCGCACACCGTCCAGCGTGTACCATGCCTCTTTGTCGAAGGTCATCTCTCCCGTCTTGGTGTCAATCTCACCGATGGCGGTAGTCTCGCCGTTGGCCGAAATGAGTTTGACGGTGATGCTTTGTGGCAATTCCTCGTCAGCTGCTGCGCTGCGGGTCAGTCCACGGGCGGGGGCATAGTCGGGCTCGTAGCCCGTCCACATCAGGTAGCACGACGTGGGGCGGATCTTCGCGCCGCTCTTCGCCCTCACGAAGTCGCCGGCCTCGACGGTAATCGTGTTGTTGTATACTCCTTGCACCTCCTTGGTCGATCCTGCAAAGCCATACACCTTGTCGAGTTCGCCTATGTTCTCTGCTGGATGTTCGCTGTCCGAGCCGTCGTACCAGTAGCGCGGCTGGTAGGTGCCGATGAAGTCCCATTTGTTCCAGCGGA
>CACYXD010000045.1 GCA_902778255.1 uncultured Prevotellaceae bacterium | reverse complement strand
ATGGACAGACGAAGAAGAAGCCAAGCTCATTAGACTCTTCATGAATAAGGTGAGTATAGAAGATATTATGCAGGAATTAGGTCGTAATCGTGGTGGCATCATTTCAAGATTGAAGAGACTGGGGTTTGTTGTGGAATAAAATAGAAGCAATATGAGACATAGAATAAAGGCAGGTAAGGTTGGCTCGTTTACACCAGAGAAACAGAAGGTGGAGATAGAGCAACTGGAGAACAGGGAAGTTGCTGACGAAGTGAAAGAAATTTTCGAGGAGGATTCTGAATTCAGCAATGATGACGAAGCTCTCGCAGCGATGGAATTCTACGACAGTCTCGACGAACAAGAATAAATATGAGACGCAAGATATACGTAGCAAACAGTTGGCGCAACGGGTATTACCCTGAAGTGGTGGCGAGGTTGCGCGAGGCAGTACACGATGTCTATGACTTCCGCAACCCTCCATCGGGTGATCCTGGTTTCAAATGGGATTGTGTGAGCGAGGACTATATGGAGTGGACGCCACAGCAGTACCGCGCTATGCTCCATCATCCCAAGGCAGAACGGCAGTTCCATAACGACATCGAGGCGATGGAGGCATGTGACGTGTGTGTGCTGGTGCTGCCATGCGGCAGAAGTGCGCATACCGAAGCCGGATGGTTTGCTGGCAAGGGGCGAACAACGATTGCCTATATCCCGGAACGGCAGGAGCCGGAACTGATGTATAAGCTGTTCTCGGCAGTATGCTGTTCGTTAGATGAATTGATTAACACTTTGAAATAATGAGAAACGATGAGAAATAATAAGCCATTAATTCACCCTGCTATTCAAGCAAGAGTTGATTTTTTCGAAAAAATAGAAGATGATGTAAAAAAAGCATCTGTGGGTAGAGATTTAAGAATCCTATACGAAAAGTTCGGAAATTACTGTGCTAATCTAGGTATAGTTCATGCTTTCGGGAATATTTCATTTAGTAACGATGTTTGTGATGAGGATTTCAGAATAAATCTTTTATCAAATATTGACATGGCCAAAAATGTATGTATTTCAAAAAGGGATGGACTCTCATCTGAATCTTCTTTAACAATTAATAATACTAATCAGCAAGAGCAAACTCAGGGTATAACTATAAACCTTAAAGAAGATTTACGTAAGTCTTTAACAGGAGAGCAGTATGACGTACTTATTGAACTGATAAATAATAAGGCAGATAAGAAGACTCTTTTTGAAAAAATAAAAGAATTTGGAATTGATGTAGCAAGTGGGGTTCTCTCTACTATTATAACTAATCAATTGATGTAAAGAAAAACAAGTTGTATAGGATATGGTGTTTTTTATATAACTGATTTCAGCAACAAACTATTGAGGTTTATAAGGGTTTTGCAAGAAAATCTTTTAATAATATTCGAATAGAAATGAGACATCGTATAAGAACAAATAAGGTAGGCTCGTTCACGTCTGAAAAACAGAAGGGGGAAATTGAGCAGCTATAAAACAAAGAGACAGACAACGAAATAAGAACAACAGAATAACGTTATGGAAATAGAGTAAAACGCGATATGACAGAACAGGAATTACAACGATACCTCATCAGGCATTATCCCAAGGAGGACGAGGCTTGTGAGTGGAAGGAATTCAAGAACCTGAAGAATGACTTCAACGGGCATGAGAAGGATGATGTCATCTCATACGTGTCGGCTTTGGCCAACATGGAGGGAGGGCATTTAGTCGTAGGTGTCGTAGATAAAACATTGGAGATTGTAGGTACTGACACCTACAACTATGATGTGCAGAAGGCTCGACTCCGGCTGATTAGCCAATGCACCAATCTGCCATCAGAAGGGTTGCTTGTGGAGGAGTTCATTACGTCGGACACAAACAAGACGGTATGGGTGATTCATGTGCCCAAGCATCTGAAGAGACAGCCAGTATATGCTCACAACAAGGCTTGGCAACGGTTGGACGATTCGCTGATAGAGATGACTGACTCGCGAAGGAGTGCCATACTGGAAGAGCAGGACGATGCAGCCTTCGACTGGACGGCAGAAGTCATTGATGATGCTACGACAGATGACTTAGAACCAGCAGCTATCCTGAAGGCCCGCGAAGGATATAAGCAGCGATTCCCCAAACTGGCCAAAGAATGTGACGGTTGGAGCGACAAGGTGTTTCTCGACAAGGCAGGTCTGACGGTCGGAGGAAAGGTGACTCGCACAACGCTGCTGTTAGTGGGCAAAGAGACATCTGCCTATAAGTTGAACCACATTGCCCAGATTGTGTGGAAGTGTTTTCAGGACGGACAGGTGTTCGGTGACATCTATACCATCCCGTTTATACTGACAACAAGCGAACTCCTGGGCAGAATACGCAACTATCGCTTCAAGATTTATCCGAAGAACTCGCTGATACCTGCAGAGGTATGGAAGTATGATACGGAGAGCATACTCGAAGGTATGCATAATTCGATAGCCCACCAAAACTATGAGAAGGGGGCAAGAATCATCGTCACTGAGGATAAGGATTCGCTGAAGTTCCAGAACGACGGCACTTTCTTTGAAGGTGATTACAGGCAATATATTACAGGCGAGAAAACTCCTAAGAGCTATCGCAATCCGGCATTGGTGAAGGCAATGGTGAACATCAAGATGATTGATACGCAGGGATATGGCATTCACAAAATGTTTGTGAGCCAGAAAGAACGTTTCTTGCCAATGCCCGACTATGATTTGTCAACAGCTGACGAGGTGGTGCTCAACTTGCCAGGAACCATCATTGACGAGAACTACAGCCTGATGTTGCTGGCTAATCAAGACCTGTCGCTGACGGATGCTGTGCTTTTGGATCAGGTACAGAAGGGCAAGCCTATTGGCTCAGAAGCGGTGGCTATGCTTCGCAAGCGCAAGTTGATAGAGGGTCGTTTGCCGCATATCTATGTAGCAAAGGATATTGCTCAGGCAACTGATCAAAAAGTGGAATACTCAAAGCACAAAGGATTGGAATTCAAGAAATGCAAGGCATTATTGATGGAGGCTTTGGAAGACCATCATACTCTTTCGAGGGAAGAAATTGATAAGTTATGGTGGAATTTGTTGCCTGACACTTTGTCTGACAAACAGAAAAAAGCAAAAGTAGGCAATATGCTGACAAAGATGAGAGAAGAAGGTGATATTGTGAATACGACAGTAGGAAATGCCTCAATATGGTCGCTCTTAAAATCTGAAAATTAAGAGCGACTTACGAGCGATTTAAGAGCGGATTTAAGAACGTAATTTTTGCAACTCGCTGAAAATCAGAAGAAATACATGCTCATAAAATAAGAGCGACTTGCGGGCGAGATTAAGCATAAGAATTCAACAGTTGCGTTTTTTGCAACAGTTCAAACGGAAGGTGAACGGATGGTGAAACGAGACAGGGATGTGGTGATTGCAAAATTTGCAACTACCACTTGAAAGAGAGTTAGTAGATAGACTTGTAAAACAAGGCATACGCCTATAAAACCGATAGAATTATGGATTTCATTGAATTAGCAAAGAGCAGGTACTCCTGCAAGAAGTTTGACGCACGTCAGATTAGTAAGGAACAACTGGACAGCATCCTGGAGGCTGGGCGACTGGCTCCTACGGCTAAGAATCTGCAGGAGCAGCACGTGTATGTGGTGCAGTCGGCAGAGGGAATTGCCAAGATTGACTCGCTCACACCGTGCCGATATGGTGCGCCGACTATGCTCATCGTGGCCTTCGATAAGAACAACGTGTTTACCTATCCTGGTCAGAAGTACGACTCTGGTATCGAGGATGCCTCCATCGTGACCACCCACATGATGCTCTGTGCAAAGAGCGTGGGCGTGGACAGCTGCTGGGTGAACTTCTTCGACCCTGACAAGATGGCCGAAGCCTTCCAGTTGCCTGAGAACGAAGAGATTCTGACGTGTCTGGCACTTGGCTATGCTGCTGAAGGTACAAAGCCACTGGCCAATCACAACAGCCGCAAGCCGATTGAAGAGACGGTGACATACCTATAAACATGTCTGAAATGAAGGAATAAAGTGGAAGTGAGCAGTATCGTGATTGCCATATTCCTGCTGAGCATCGGAGCCAGTTTCGTGCAGCGCACAACTGGCTTCGGCTTTGGTATCTTCATCATGACGATGCTGCCGTATTTCATGCCGACTTATGGCGAGGCAACAACCTTGTCGGGCATTCTGACTATTACTACTTCGGCGGTCATCGTCTGGCGGCTCAGAAGATTTGTTACTTGGCAGCGTATGTGGCCGATATTGCTGACTTTTATGGTTGTCTCGACTATGGCCATCTTTGTGCTTACACGTATTGAAGACCACATTCTGAGGCAGATTCTTGGCGCGGCCTTGATAGTCATCAGCATTTATTTTGCTTTGTTTAGCCAGAAGATAAAGCTGCCGACAACGAAGCAGGTGCAGGTGGAAGCCGGAACTTTGAGCGGACTGATGGGAGGCTTCTTTGGGATGCAAGGCCCGCCAGCAGTGCTTTACTTCATCCAGTCGGAACCCACAAAGGAGCATTATATGGCAATGGCGCAGACGTACTTCCTGATAGGCAATGTGATGATGACCTTGGTTCGGGCCTACAACGGCTTCTTCACAACAACCGTCCTGACAGACTACTGCTTTGGACTTGGCGGTGTCATCATTGGCACAACCCTTGGAGCCTATGTTTTCAAGCGCATTCCAAATCGGGCTTTCCGATATGTCGTATATGTTTATATTGGAGTAAGTGGAATGATTATCCTGCTAACAAACAACTAACTCGCAGATAGGATCCTCTCTGATGATTTTGGGAGCGGATTTGCCTGCCAGCACCAGAATCTTCTTGCCGGTGCGGTAGATGTGCAACTGACGAGAGCGGACTACGGCTGTCAGTTCAGGGTCATCTTGCATGGCCGTCCATATAGGATGATAGATGCCATCCTCATCAAACAGCTTCCGTTGCAGGTGAGAGCATAGGTTAGTGGTGTCGATGGTCATAGCCATAGGTCAGAACTTTACGGTAAATTCATCGTTGATGTCACGGTTCTCTATCTCGTAAGCCAGTTCTTGACGGACGGGCTGCTTGTCTTCGTTTTCGGGCATTGCTACTGTCGCCCTTGCATATTGGCCGTCGGCCTTCCTCTGTCGCGACTCGGCAAAGTACAAGCAAGCTTGACTCTGCCCTCGCTGCTCCATCGTTTGTTGTGTCATATAAGTCGTATTTGATAATTCAAGTGCAAAAGTAGTCAATTTATGTCAGAACAGAGCATGATTTAACGAAATTCGCATAAAAACGTCCATTTTGATAGTACCTGACGTTTATCGCTTCAACTGGCGTTCATCATCTACTTCATCGTAGTTGCTCTTACGGCCAACTTCCCATTCACGGTTCTGGTCACGGGAGCCTTCTTTTGTGATGGTGGGCTTTTGAATGTGGATGGGGTTGGATTCCTTGGTAGTCTGCTGTTGCTTTTTCCCAGTTGGGTAGTTGCTCAGAGAAATATCGTTTCATTTCCTTTATTTCATCGTTAATTGTATTATTTGCCATTGTTATTATAATTAAATTGCTTTTAACGTGAATGCCATATCAAAATTTATCATCTGTCCGTTGTCAACATACTTTTGCCATGCATCTTCGTTGTGACTGATGTCCGAAAGCTTAGTGGAGTTTTCTGCCTTGAAACGCTGGTAGATTGTTTCAAGGATTTCGAGTTCCTCGTCTGAGAATTCAGAAAGGTCAGGAGAAAGTGTGGAGGTGAGTTTTGTACCTTCGGCTCCAGATTCAAAATGCACAATCTCTTGCTGGATGTCATCGTAGAAACTGTAGATTCTGTCCCATCGAATGGGCACAGGGCCTCTCTGAATGGCTTTATAAGCCAAACCGCTCATTCCTTTGCTGGTTATCTTATAACTATAGAAATCTGTGTAGAACAGCAGTTTGTTCATCATCGTGAAGAATACACCATGATACTTCTCTATGTAGAAAAGGATGATGTTTTTGAGTTTGCTGATAGACTGGGTGGCATAGCCATTGAAGATGTCCCTTCGGCTTCCATTGAAGATGTAATCCTTGATGAATGCATCGTTGGCATCCGTTTTGACCGATTTCACCTTATTGAGTATCTTGGCAAATTCGTCTTCCTCGAATTGATTTCTGGCGTTGGTGACAAAACTCTCAAAGATGTGTGGATTCTGAATAGACATTAGAATCTTGCCATTAGCCTCGCTGGGCATATCTCCATTTTCATATAAGCGATACTGGTTGTCGCCAAATCCAAGAATCTGGGACATCTTGGAGGCGGGCAGACCATAGCGCTGACGAATACGCTTGATCTCGTCAGGGAAAGGAATGCCGTATTTAGCCCGATACTGATTATATACCTGGCCGACATTGACTTCATCCAATGCAGTAGTGGTGAAGCGCTCTTTGGTCTCATCACACTCATAAAACTGGTGTACGTACTGGAATTTCTCCTTACGGAATGTCAGTTCTGATAATTCGTGGCGGAGGGTTGCATGACCTCCTGTAAATGGACTTTGCATATCGCTTTTGTAGCCATTATGATATATTTATTCTATTCTGCTGCAAAATTAAACTTTTTAGTTGAATATTCAAAGAAAATTAGCAAATATTTTATGATAACGTTTTAGCTTGTGCCGTAATGGGCAAGCGGATAGGGTAATTGAGGTTGGTTGACGGTTGAAACACCATGAGTGTTTTCAAATTGTCCGCTCGGCTTTGCCGCTTGCCTTAGCAAGAACGCTAGAACTTGACAACGCTCAGCAAATATTATCTTTTGCAGGATTATGGATTGTTAATTCTGCAAAGGAGTGGGTGCAAGCCCTATATGGTGCATCAAATTGAGTGCAAAATGGGTGCAACTTTGAAATGTGAGAAAAAGAAAAGTCCCATAAGTCATTGACCTACAGGACTCTTCTTTTGGCGCTTCAGGATGGGCTTGAACCAACGCCCCCCTGATTAACAGTACCAAAAGCAAGATTTTTGGTTTTTATGTATAGCCGAGGGGCATATCATGCAGAAAGCCTTGACTTAGACTAGAAAAAGTTGTCACTTTAGGAGTCAAAAAGAAAGTGACAATGAAGCACAAGACAAGAACAGAACGCGTGTATAATGAAACCACAGG
>CACYXD010000044.1:15302-16502 GCA_902778255.1 uncultured Prevotellaceae bacterium | reverse complement strand
GGATACGTCAGTGCAAAGCGCAGTCTCAACAGCTATTTCTCTATTCAGGCAGGACTGCGTTACGAACATACATTTGTGAAAGGAATCACCCCGCATAGCTATGTCGAGGATGTGAAAGCAGACTACGGCAAGTTATTTCCAACCGTATATCTGTCGTACACCGCAAATCCGTCAAACATGTTTAATATCAACTATGCACGGCGAATCAACAGACCTTATTTCCGGGCTATCAACCCGTTCAAATGGTACACCAATCCCAATAATATCGACGAAGGCAACCCTCAGTTGAAACCATCGTATGCCGACAATGTGGAACTGAACTATCTTTTAAGAAGTAATTTATCTGCGACCATCTATTATCAATGGGAAGATAATGCTTATGGGCAGATGATGTATGTGAACGATGATAACACCACATACAGCACATACGAGAATATATATAACAATCGCCAATTCGGAATAAACCTATCATATAACCTGCGTATGTTCAGCTGGTGGAGCACATTCCTTGCTGGCAACTATGTCTATAACCGTTCAGAAATAAAGGCTGATGGATATATTGCTCAAAACGGAAATTCTTTCGATTTCCGCATCAACAATACCATATCCTTCGATAAAGAACGGCGTTTTCAACTGTTCTTGAACTATTCTCATAACTTCCCATATCATGTAGGTGTGACATACGACAACAGTTACGCAAATTTCAACGCTGGCTTGAAAGGCTCATTTCTGGACGACAATCTGATAGTAAACATATATGCCAATGACATATTCAGACAGGACCTTGTCAAGCGGAAAAAAGAATCGGTTGCCAACATTCAAAGCTACAACAATTACTACGATTCCAGATACCTGCGCATAAGTGTTACTTACAAGTGGGGCAACAGAAAACTCAAGACCAATAGCAAAACGATTTCGTTCAAGGAGCGAAACCGCATATAAGTTTCATTTATTAAAATTTTAAAATTATGGCAAAACAAGAACTGGTCAGCATCGCTGACATTGAGAAGCTGAATGCTTCCGAGCTCAACAACGTCAAAGGCGGCGTTTGTTCGTTTACACAGAGTACTTCTGAAGAAGACTCAGAACATCATGATTCCAACAACAACGACACCTTTCCTGTATCTAATCCGGGTAACGCTTTTCAGTATTAACTCTAACAAAAGAAATTAAAGTATGAAAAAGAAAGAACTTGTCAGC
>CACYXD010000044.1:0-15291 GCA_902778255.1 uncultured Prevotellaceae bacterium | reverse complement strand
CGAACTGAACAATGTCAAAGGTGGGGCTTGCTCAATCGCTCAGGACACAACTCCATCTGAGGATTCGCAGCATCACGATTCCGACAACAACGACACCTTCCAAGGTAATGAGAACACCGCAACCAATCATAGAACCAGTTCACAGAACTGAATTCTAAGGTTCTAAAACATTTCTTAAGGTACTCCATAAACAAAGGAGTATCTTAAGAAATTTAAATCAGATAGGAATGATTTTAATATTGTCTTTTTTCGGATATGAGCAATGTACGGATCCAGTCATTGATTGGCTTCTATACTACAAGGCTCCATTCCTGAAACTCACCCAGCAAGATCTTTATGACTCTTCAAAAGTGTCAATAGATATCACTAATAGACGAATAATATTTAATGGGGTTGACTTGATAAAAGAAGTACGTTGTGTTTATTTCAGAAGATTTGAAGATAACATTAATCTGAATCTAAGATCTGGGTATCCAATGAGCCAAGCTTTATTCGAATTAAAGTATGAACTTAATGACCTAATTAAACATATTTTCTTCTTGTTAAAAGAAAAGATTTGGTTTCCAGCACCTTATAATGTTAGTATTGACAAGTTAACATCTATTCTGTATGCTCAGGATTGTGGTTTAAAAGTGCCAAAATGTTTGATAAGTAATAACAAACAAGATCTTGTGAATTTTTTGTCAAAATATCCATCTTCCATAATAAAACCGATACGTTTCTCTGGTTACTATATTATGAGAGACACGACTTATAACGTATATACAAACTCTATTAGTGTCGAAGATATAACTCAACTTGAATGCGATATATTTTTCCCCTCTTTAATTCAAGAGAAAGTCAATAAAGATTTTGAGATAAGAGCATTTTATTTGGATGGAAACATATATGCAAGCGCCATTATAGTTGATGACAAAAATTATGATGATGTGAAAAGAATTTTCGGGTCTGAACATATCCGATGGATTCCGTTTAAATTTCCCTATGAGATAGAAAATAAAATAAAATTATTCATGAACAAATTATCCCTTAACACGGGATCTCTTGATATAATTAAGACAGTGGATGGTGAATTTACATTCATAGAAGTTAATCCCGTAGGGCAATTTATGGCACCAAGCAATCGCTGCAATTTTGATTTAGAGAAACTTATAGCTAAATGGCTTATTAAAAATGGAACAAGACAATATCTTTTGCAAAGAAGAACTTCGTAAGTTGCCTTTATTTTACCATAAAATGGATAAGATGAAGACCTCGGATGTCAAAGAACTACATAGAAAAGATGCGTTCACGATAAGTGAATGTCATCAAGCAAAACAGTATCGGGTCGTTATGCCGACGATTCCATTTTCTAATATCGTAATCAGTCATGACAAATAATTTGCATTATTTCATTTTTCCTTATTGTTTCATAGTAACAGGAAGTACATCGAGCATCATTTATAACGCTCAGAAATCTACTATCACATACATAACTGATAGTATCATTTCGCTTATCAACCTATTTGGAGATTACAGCATCTCCGAAATAGAAAGAATTTATTCAGACCAGTTGGATCTGCTTCAAGAAACCATTTCATATTTTAAAGACAAAGGTATAATCGGAGTTAAACAGAAAACGGATATCTTCCCCAATATTGATTTTAATTATTCTTCACCAGAGCATATAAAACACATGGTAATTGAATACTCCCACCAATATAATAGCAATGCTGCTCTATCCATGATCAATAAATTGCTAGTTAAATTCTTGGAAATACGAATACCCGAAATGATAACTGCTCAAGAAATAGAGTATGTGCTTTCTCAAATATACAATAGCACTATCAAAAGTACACAACTCGTTGCAAATTACAAACAAAAGAATCTCTTTTATAACATATGTAAGAATAAAGAGGCAGACATAATAAGTAGTATTATTTTCTATGGGGCACCTTTTTCAAGAAGTAAGACATTTGGCGGAAAATACTTTCATTATGTCAAGAGTAGTTATAATGAACTCTGTACTTCAAATAACAATTATGCAAAGAATTGCATTTTCGACCTAAAATATTTTATTCTCGCACATTCATTCAACCCCTACTATTATAAACGCCTTTGTATTGATAAATTTGGGAATATCAAAAACTGTTTGAAAAACAATCAAACTTTTGGGAACATTATGGATAAGGATATGAACATTCTTTCTATAATCAATAGTTCTTCCTATAGGCAACTTTGGAAATGCACTGCTGATCGTATAATTGAAATTAAGGATAATCCATTAAGATATAATATGTATGTTACGAACAATCTGAGAGAAATTGGTAATGGCTTATACTCAATAATTGTATAATATATGCTAAATAAGAATCCGTTTATCAAACAAAAAGATTCCATGCAATGCGGAGTAGCGTGTATTCAGATGATATGCAAATATTATGGTAAGAGGTATAATCAAAAGTGCTTATCTGATATATGTTATGCGTCTAAAGAAGGGGTATCCCTTCTTGGCATCAGAGACGCAGCCGTTAAAATTGGATTATATACTATTAGTGGTCGTTTAACTATAGATGAACTATCCTCAGCAACGTTACCGTGTATTCTTCACTGGAACCAGAATCACTTTGTTGTTTTATATAAGGTGAAGAAAAGACAAAAGTTCTATATAGCCGACCCAGGAAAAGGACTGATAACTTACACTATGGATGAGTTCAAACAGCATTGGATAGGAACGGGTCGATACAACGAGGGTAAAGGAATCGCCATGTTTTTTGAACCAACTCAGGCTTTTTACGATAACACCAACGAACATGAAACACGAACAGAAAAGCCGTTCAAGTTCTTATTCGGCTATATCAAGCAATATCGAAAGTATTTCTTCCAGATAATACTTGGCCTGTTTGTCGGTAGCTTGCTACAACTCGCATTGCCATTCCTTACCCAGAACATCGTCGATATTGGCATCAAAAACAAAGATATAGACTTCATCTGGCTTATTTTGATTGGCCAACTTGTCATTACCCTCAGCCGGACATCGGTTGACTTTATCCGTAGGTGGCTCTTGCTGCATATCTCCATGCGCATCAACATCTCATTGGTAAGCGACTTTTTCATCAAGTTGCTTCAGCTTCCTATGTCGTTCTTCGATACGAAATTGATGGGTGATTTGATGCAGCGTATCGGTGATCATTCACGGGTTAACTCATTCCTGACACAGCAGACGTTAAATGTGGCATTCTCTTTGATTAGCTTCGCCGTGTTCAGTTGTGTACTGTTGATCTATAACAGGCTCATCTTCTTAATATTTCTTATTGGAAGTATTCTGTATGGTGGATGGATGGCACTGTTTTTGCGACGTCGTAAGGTTATTGACTACGAACTCTTTGAGCAACAGGCAGCAAACAACAATAAAACCTATCAATTCCTAACCTCCATGCAGGAAATCAAACTTCAAGACTGCGAACAGCGCAGACGCTGGGAATGGGAGGATGTACAGGCAGACCTGTTCCACATTCAGATGAAGAGTCTGAAACTCCAACAAACGCAGGAGGCTGGAAGCATTTTTATCAACGAATTGAAGAATATCATCATTACCGTTGTCTCAGCTACTGCGGTCATTAATGGCAGTCTTACGCTTGGTATGATGTTGGCCGTGCAGTATATCATAGGCCAGTTAAACAGTCCTATAGAGCAACTGATGCACTTCATATATTCCGTACAGGATGTAAAGATAAGTCTTGAGCGTATCAATGAGATTCACAAGAAGGATAATGAGGAAGATTACAATCGTTCAAGAACAGAGTTTGACAATGAATGTCATGATATTGAATTGAGCAATATTGACTTCAAGTATGACCCTCATGCCCTGTCGAAGACCATTGAGGACGTGAACATTCATATCCCAGATGGGAAAATCACGGCCATCGTGGGGGCATCAGGAAGTGGCAAGACCACACTGATAAAACTCATGCTGGGGTATTACCCGGTAATGAGTGGTGAGATAACGATTGCTGGTCACAACATATCCGAATACAACTTGAAATGGTGGCGGCGGCAATGCGGCGTTGTCATGCAAGATGGTGTCATATTCTCCGAATCTATTGCAAGGAATATTGCGGTTGATGATGGCGAGATAGATGAGGAAAGACTTGAAATGGCTGCCGAAATCGCTAATGTCAAGGACTTTGTTATAGCTCTCCCGTTGAAGTTCAATACAAACATCGGAAAGGACGGAATGGGATTAAGCCAAGGTCAGAAGCAGCGTATCTTGATTGCACGTGCAGTATATAAGAATCCGAAGATCATCTTCCTTGATGAAGCGACAAATTCTTTGGATGCAAGCAATGAACGTGCCATCGTTGAGAAACTGAGCACATTCTACAAAGGCAGGACTGTCGTGGTAGTTGCCCATCGCCTAAGCACAGTAAAGAATGCAGACCAGATAATAGTCATGGACAAGGGAAAGGTTGTTGAGACAGGAAATCACAAGTCCCTGACGGCAAAGCGAGGGACATATTACAATCTAGTCAAGAATCAATTGGAATTAGGAAATTGAATTATTGTTAATATGGATATAGAGAAGATCGAATTAAGAAGCGAGAAAGTAAGGCATGTCATGGGTCAGATACCTCCAATTTTAGTACGTACTGGGACGATGATCGTTACCGTTTTTTTTGCTATCATATGTTATGCAACTTATAAAATTCCGTATCCTTTTACAATTGAAGCGGATGGAATTGTCGTATCTTCAGATTCAATACATAATAATCTAATAATTGAGTTGTTTATTCCGTACCGATATAATGACTATTACCAAGTAAAAAGACAAGTATCAACAACATATGAAGGTAGAGAAAGTGTGGTTATAGAATGTGATATTGATTCTATTTCTGACAATGTTGTTATACTAAATGGAGAAAATTTCTTTCATGCCTATACTTATATTAGTAATGATGATATAAAGAAGTACAGATTAAAGGAAAATATGAAAGTCCATTCGACAACAATAATCAATAACAAAACAATCTTACAACAAATTATCAGAAAATGAAGAATATAATTATCAATGTAATAATCTGTTTGGCTTTATTGTTAATAACTGGATGTATGAAGTCTGAGGAAGAAGCGCAATTAGAAGAGTTCCTGCAGACTCATTATCCTGCAACAAAAGTCAAAATCATCAGCATTAGCAAATTGGACAGTATTTATGATCCATTTAATGCCGTTTCTAATATGCTGCGCAATGGGAACTATCGTTCTGAAGAAAAACCTGATTTTGGTACCGTATTAGATGACAACAAAAATCCTAAAAATGCTATTGGAAGGATTGCAAAGGTAAAAGTTCCATTCAAATCATTTGAACAGAATATCAAAGTAATCTATGATAAAAATGGGAATATAGTGCATACCTCACTTCAGACGGACTTAATGATTGAACACATTTGGGATTTCTGGCGTGAGTGGAAATGCGGAGATGATTATTTGCCGTGGAGATTATATTAAGTATCTCTATTGTATAGCCATTGTTAAATATCCATCATTAAACAGATGGCAATTTAAATCTCGGTTTGCAACTCTATGTATGGTTCTCGATTTTTTGGAATCTTTAGGGGATGTGCTCAACAAAAAGCACATCCCCTAAAATCATTTCTTTGTTAAATGTGCTAAATCAGGATCCTCAGCGATACGTTTTAGTTCATTAGTCACAATATCCTTAACATCTTTTTTTATTTGTATATAGTTTTCTTTGACCATCTGATCCATATTATCATTACCGTTTTCATCAGTGAAATCAGTGATAATGGGGATTGGCTTGTAAGCTTTGGTTTCTTTGGAAACTTTCTCGGTATCGACAACTATTTCTGCATGGAAGATCTTTTGGTCGATGCGTTCGTCGAAGTTGTCTGAGACAGCACCGACAAACATTCCTTGGGTTAAGCCAGAAATTTTGCTGGCTGGAATCAGACTGTCCATTTGTGTATTGATGGAGGTGGATGTATCCTGACGGTTAATCGTCATGGACTGGCGTTTTTGAAGGACTTTGCCGAAACGCTCACTCAGAGTTTTGGCTGTTTCACCTACGACCTGACCACTGAAGATGTTGCCTACCGTATTCTGTACCACCTTTGCCTCCTTATCACCATAGTCACGGACTAATTGGCTAAAATCTTGAAAACCGAGACAGACGGCAACCTTGTTGCTTCGTGCGGTGGCAATGAGGTTGTCAAGTCCCTTGAAATAGATGGTGGGCAACTCGTCAATGATAACCGAAGACTTTAGCATTCCCTTCTTATTGATGAGTTTGACGATACGGCTGTTATACAGGCCGAGGGCTGCACCGTAGATGTTTTGACGGTCGGGATTATTGCCGACACACAGGATTTTCGGTTCATTGGGATTGTTTATGTCGAGCGTGAACTCACTGGCAGACATCACCCAATAAAGTTGAGGGGAAATCATTCGGGACAGAGGAATCTTGGCAGATGCTATCTGACCTTGTAACTGGTCTGCGGCACCTCCCTGCCATGCGTCGATGAACGGGGACATGTAGTTTTCCAGTTCGGGATAACTGGAAAGAATCGGAAATATATCCTCGTATTTCTGATTCAATAGTTCAACGGCGTGGGGGAATGTGCAATACTTACCATCTTCATAGAGACGGAGGAACCAAATGATGGCAGCAAACAGGATGATAGGCGACTCTACGAAGAAATCTCCCTGCTTCTGCACCCATGTCTTGTTGAGGTTAAGCATGATAGTATATGCAGACTCGTAGGCATCTGATATATCTGTCATGAAATCTGGGTGAATGGGATTGCAGCGGTGACTCCTGCGCGGGTCATCGAAGTTAATCACATAGAACTTCGGCTTTACCTTATAACTATCCATGTGATTCATCAGGTGATTATAGGCTATCATTGACAAATCCGGGTACTTGTAATCGTAGCAATAGAGCGAATAGCCTTTCTCTATCTGCTGTTTGATGAAGTTGTTGACGATGGCATACGATTTACCACTACCTGGTGTTCCGAGTACAATGGTGGCACGGAAGGGATTGACCACGTTAATCCAACCTTTGTGCCACTTCTTTTTGTAGTAGAAGCGTGTCGGCAGATTGACGGAATACTCGTTCTCCATCAGACGGGTTTCCTGCATAAACGATTCGTTCTCGTTGTTAAACACATCATCCATGAGGTTGTTCTGAAGCAGACGGCTCATCCACAGGCCACCCATCAGCAGACCGATATAGCCGAGGGTCAGCGTCAGGACATACAGGGCTGTGCAGAACTCAAAGGGTAATGGCAGGTTAAGAATCCACCAGTTGAGGAAAAACAGGATAAAGCCTATTGCCAGTGCTATGCCAATGTGTTTCCAAGTAATCTTTTCCTCCTTCACGCCTTTCGTTCCCATGCACGACAGGGCCAAGAGAAGAACAGAGAATAGTTTTGTGTAGAGCGTGGAATGAAACAGCCCTGCGGTGCGGTTGAAGTTCATCATGATGCGGTTCACTACGAGAATAATACTCACGGCACGGAGAAAATCCATGATTTTCGCCAATGCCCTCAAATCATCTTCTTGTTGCATAATACATTTGAATTAAATTGGTGATACTATTGTTCTCTGGTTAAAGTCTCGGGCTACGACGCTTTTTCCTCTTGCGCTGGAACCTGCGACGGAATGCCTCTTCCTCTGCATCAGTGACAGGATTGTCGGTATTGAGGATGTCAAGAGCATCAAGGAATGATGCGAAACCGCCTTTGCTTTCGTAATGTTCCTGCTCATCGTGAGAAGTGGTTTGTTGAAGTCCTTCTGCCGATGTGCTGCCAGTATTCGGCTGTTCCTCCTGTTCTTCCTTTTCCTTGAAAGGAATCTGTTCCTCTGACGGCGTATTGAAGTGCTGTTCAAGCGCATTGGCAGAGAAAACCTTGCCCATCCGGGAACCATTGAGGACACAATGGGTACGATGGTCAATGAACGTAGCACCGTAGATCCTGCCTTCGTCTGTATAGCGGAAGACGCAATCAATGCCTTTCTCTTTGAGCATCCTGACAAACTCCTCCTTGTCGTAAGTCCGTCTAAGCGCATACTCCAAGTTTTTTCTGGTCGGCTCAGTCAGATTCTTATCCTTGATGTTCTTCTTTGAGAATGCAGCCTTTTTCTGCAATGCCTCATAGCCAACGGACTTGCCAAACAGGGATGACTTGAACGGATTGCCAACCTTATTGCTATCGGCATCAATGACAGAATAAACAAGACCATTATAGTCCTCACCTCTGACATTGCCCCTAACTTCTTCGACAGTCAGGTTATAGAGCGACAATAGTGCGCGAAGTTCGCCAATGGTCTGAAACTGATAGTCGTGGAACACGGCCTTGACCGTATTGCCCACCTGCTTCTTGATGTCCCCCTCGGAAGGATTGACCGGCGGGATGCGGTTGGACAGTCTTTCCTCTTCTCGCTCGTTGCCATGATGCAGTCCGTATCTCTGTTCAAAGTCCCTGATGATGGCAAGGCTTCTCCGTTTTGTGAAGTCGCTTTTAATACGCTTGCCCTGCTCGTCTACACGGACGGAAACGATATGCAGATGGTGGCGGTTTATATCCTCATGCTTGACGATGATATAGGGCTGGTCGCCATAACCCATGCGCTGCATATACTCATGCGCCATCTGTGTCAGTTCCCCGTCCGTCAACCTATCATCAGGATGGGGATTGAGCGAGATGTGGATGACAGGCTTTTCCGTCCGCATCTGTCTGGGCATCCGCTTTTCGAAATCTGCCAACACCTGTACAACATCGACCTTACCGTCACCGTTATTGAACACCTTGTTAGTGTCCAGCAACTGGCCTTTCCCCATGTTCACCTTGTCGGCATTATACTTGATGGCACCGAAAAGGGAACTACCAATCGTTATCTTTGCAACCATCGTTCTCTTGCCTCCTTTGCCAATGCCACTATCTGCTGTCCCTGCTCCATCATCTGCCGAGTCATCGACTCCAGACGATAGAGCAAGGCCATTGCCTTCTTCTCAGAGAAATGGCTACGCAGTTCCTTTACCACCTGATTGTAGTTGACCGCCACACCCCGGAACTGAGCGTGGAATGATGACAGTTTATCGTAGAAGTCCACCATTGTCTTATCGACTTTCACGACCTTGAACGTCTCGCCAAAGACACGCGACTTGACGAAAACGGCTTTGGCATAGACCCCGGACTGCTCGTAGAGCGTGAGGAACTTGGCCCATTCCACATCGTCAAAACGAACCATAACACAGTGTATCCGCTTGTTGTTCTTCGGGTATCGACCCGTCCTTTTCTTTTTGTTTTCTTCCATATTATCTATGATACGTTACTATCGCTTTCTAAATCAGGGGATGACGACTTCGGAGTCAGACCCCAGCCCCCTGCAAGGGCAAGATGGGAGTTTCGTGGGTTACCCGAAACCTTTTGAGTAACTCAAAAGACATCTTGCTATGCTCCTGAGGGCATAAGTAATCCGCCTTGCGGACGGATTAGTCGCTTCAATAGACCAACATCGGTCGTAACCGATATATCCGTCACCCACTGATTGGCATTTGCGGCTGCAAAGGTCTGCATTTCCGATGAGTCTTTTTCACACCTTTTTAAAACGGTGGTAAGAAAAAAGTTGGGTGGTGTCCTCAATGTCCCTGTTTCGATGGGACTTCCAGGGACACTTGCCTTGTTTATTTGGCTGGTTGGCAAATTAGCCGTTCCTTTGCACCGTCAAAAGGCTTCTGAGCCAACTGGTCAGATGTAAAACTGCCCGAACATATGAATGTTTGTATGACTGAACATTTGAACGTTTGAATGTTTGAACAGACGGTTATGAGCCTAATGAAACATATTCACGACTGGCAACATATAAAGTCGATCGTATGTGATAATGAACATAAGTTGAACCTATTAAATAAACAAATGACTGAAAAAAAGAACAAAACAACATTCGTCGCGTTCTCCACACAAAAGGGAGGGGCTGGCAAGACAACGCTGACGGTGCTGATGGCAAGCTATCTGCACTATGTGAAGGGAATCAATGTTGGGGTCATTGACTGTGACTTCCCGCAGTACAGCATCGATGAGATGCGCAGACGCGACTTCAAGACCATTGAAGAGAATGAGCAGTTTCGCAAACAGGCTTTCGACCAGTTCAAGCGCATCAGAAAGAAAGCCTACCCTGTGATTATGAGCCGTCCCGGGGATGCCATTGATGCTGCCAGAAAACTTCAGGAGATGGAGAATGCCCCTGAGATTATCTTCTTTGACCTGCCTGGCACAATGGACAACGAGGGAGTGCTGAAAACGGTTGCCTCGATGGACTACATCTTCTGTCCGGCAATTGCGGACCGTGTAGTCATGCAGAGTTCCCTCGCATTTGCGAAGGCCATCAACGACCACATGATTACCACGGGCAGGACCAACATCAAGGGTCTGTACTTCGTATGGAACATGGTGGACGGCCGTGAGAAGACGGGACTCTATGACATCTACGACAAAGTAATGGCGGAACTTGGTCTTTCTGCCCTGAAGACATTCGTCCCTGACAGCAAGCGATTCCGCAGGGAGGGTGAGAAAGAGGAAAGCCGTCCGCTGTTCCGCTCGACGCTGTTCCCGCCGGATAAGACGCTCATCAGGGGAAGCAACGTCAGGGAACTGGCAGAAGAGGTGTTGGGAATCATTAACGGTTAATGGCAATGGACAAGAATACCGTTCAAGAGGTTGACTTTCATGACATCATCGAAGGCATCCGTCCTGATGCTCCGCCAGATCTGTCCCGGCAGAAAGAAAAAGAGGCTGCGGATGCCTTGCGGAATCAGGAGAATGTACAGAGACATAAGAAGTCGAAACCGCCAAAATCAAAAGTGCGGAAAGATGACAGTCCTGACAACATCCCAGATGAAGAATGTTCCCCGGAGGAGTTCTTTCTGAGCCATTTCATCAATACGCCAATGATGAAAACGCTGGCAAGACAGGGGAAGATGGTGTATATGCGGCCTGAGTATCATGAGCGTATCCAGAGAATCATCAGTGTGATAGGCAATAATCAGTTGAACATCTCGACCTATGTTGATAACATCTTCGCCCACCACTTCGAGGAGTTCGAGGAACCGATCAGGAAGCTGTACAATAAGAACTATCATGATGTGTATTAACGTTCAAGCGTATTAACGGCCAACCATATTAACAATTAAATGTGTTAACATTCAAACGTATTAACAATCAAACGCAATGACAGCATTACAAATCATTTTGCTGCTGATATTATATGCTATAGTAACAGCAGAGACCTACCTTCTATGGAAAGGTCAGAAAACCAAATCACGTGTGCAGGTATTGCAGAATGAACATTTCCACAACGCCGTAAAAGCGGATGATGATGAAAGATTCCATCTGGCACCGCTGGGCAATCTCGACGAGGAATACATGAACCTGTTCTCCAATCCTCCGATGGATAAGGCTGCGCGACGTGGCAAGTCTGCCTATCTCCGTGATGCCTACCATGACCGTATCCGTTCCATCGTGAATGCCCTGAACATTGAGGACGTGAACATTTCCTCCTACGTGGACATGGTGCTGACAGACCACTTCATGCGGTACGAGTCCCAGATTGACCGTCTGCTCCAGAACAGTTTCAATGACACTCGTATAAAGCATGGCAAATGGCAACCATTGTAATCATTGGGATATTGGCCTTTATCGCCTATGAACTGGCTATATTCAATCACTATCAGAAGGAGCCTGCACATGGCGGGAAGCAAGCAAGTCTAGGAACAGAAGTGTCGCCTAAAGTAGAAGATGCGGACATCATCGGCAAAAGTTCCTTCAACATGAAGGCTGAGATGGAGCGAATGCGCCAAAGACAGGAAGAGGCTAAACGAAAAGAGGCTGTTGCCAAAGGCGAGATGACAGAGGATGGCAAGGAGATTGCCAAGCCAGTGAACCCTGAGGACTGCGAATTTGAGCAGAAGAAGGTCTGGAAGCAGGTGCCAACGGAACAACTCAATAATCTGTTCGACGAACCTGACGAGCCAGAAGAACCTTATGCAGAAGGTGCCACGATAGATGATATCGACCTTGCCTTCAAGAATGTGGGCAGAAAGAAATTGTCTGAGGAAGAAGAACGTTCCGTAGTAAAGGTGTTCAAGGGACTGGAGGGCACTGAACTGTTCGACACCGTCACCAAGGACTTCCCGCATATTGGTGATCGTATCAACGACTTGTTTGACAAGTACGAGAATAAGCCAATAGAGGATGCTGTTTCAGACAGGAATGACGTAAAGGCTGAGCCGAAGGAAGCGTTCTCCATCCCTGAGAGATTCGAGGATTTCAATATCCACGATTATGTATAAACAGTAACGAATAAACGACAAGAAGAAAAATGAAACAGAGAGACTACGGATAGACGTGCGTTTCTGCAACCACTGAATCCAACAATTATCCAACCAATCAACAACAGTATTAACAATTTAAACGTAAACGAAAAATGAAAATGAATGTAAAGAAATTCGCTAACAAGAAGCTCGTAGCATGTGCAGCCCTCATTGCTGCAGCAACAACTACCGCTATGGCCCAGGGCAACGGCCTCGCAGGTATCAACGAGGCAACAAGCATGGTGACCAGTTACTTCGAGCCGGGCACGAAGCTCATCTATGCCATTGGTGCCGTCGTGGGACTCATCGATCCCGACACCTCAAAGACTGCGGCCTCGTGGTTCGGTGCCTGTATCTTCCTTATCGTGGCCGCTACCATCCTGCGCTCGTTCTTCCTCTAAGCCTATATATAATAAAAGGTATAAGGAAGACAATAGTGAGTAATAATTGTCCGACCAATGGCTGAGTACAACATCAACAAGGGTATCGGCCAGTCGGTTGAGTTCAAGGGGCTGAAGGCGCAGTATCTCTTCATCTTCGCGGGCGGGCTGCTTGCAGTCTTTGTCCTTTTCGTGGTCCTCTATCTCGCTGGTGTCAACCAGTGGGTGTGCATCGGTACGGGTGTCGTGTCTGCCTCCGTCCTGGTCTGGCAGACCTTCGCCCTCAACCGACACTACGGGGAGCACGGACTGATGAAGCGAATGGCCAACAGACAGCATCCCCGTTTCCTGATCAACCGACGCAAGCCGTACCTGATTATCAAAAACAAGTGTAACGACAATGAGGAATACGCTGAAAGCAACGACTATTGAGAACAAGCTGCCCCTGCTGGCGGTGGAGAACGGCTGCATCGTGTCGAAGGACGCAGACCTGACCGTCGCCTTCGAGGTGACGCTGCCCGAACTCTACACCGTGACCTCGCAGGAGTACGAGACCGTTCACGGCTGCTGGTGCAAGGCCGTCAAGGTGCTGCCCGACTACAGCATCGTCCACAAGCAGGACTGGTTCATCCGCGAGACCTACAAGCCGGAATTGCAGAAGGACGGCATGACCTTCCTGTCCCGCAGTTTCGAGCGCCACTTCAACGAGCGTCCGTTCCTGAAGCATTCGTGCTACCTCTTCCTGACCAAGACCACCAAGGAGCGCAACCGCCAGCAGAGCAATTATTCAACTCTCTGCCGTGGCCACATCATCCCGAAGGAACTGAACAGGGAAACGGCCAGCCGATTCCTGGAGTCCGTGGAGCAGTTCGAGCGCATCATGAACGACTCCGGCTTTGTGAGATTGAGAAAACTGAGCGACAACGAGATTGTAGGCACCCGTCGCAAGGCAGGGCTGATAGAGCGCTATCTCTCGCTGATGCCCGAGGATAACGCCTCGCTTCAGGACATCGACCTCGACCCTGCTGAGATGAAGATTGGCGACAACCGCCTGTGCCTCTTCACGCTCTCCGACGTGAACGACCTCCCAGCCAAGGTGCATACCGACACCCGCTACGAGCGTCTGAGCACAGACCGCTCAGACTGCCGACTGTCGTTTGCCAGTCCCGTGGGACTGCTGCTGCCCTGCAACCACATCTACAACCAGTATGTGCTTATCGACAACAGCGATGACAACCTGCAGCGGTTTGAGAAGACGGCCAGAAACATGCAGTCGCTGAGCCGCTACAGCCGAAGCAACGCCATCAACAAGGAGTGGATAGACATGTACCTGAACGAAGCGCACTCACAGGGGCTCATCAGCGTCCGTGCGCACTACAACGTGATTGCATGGAGCGACGACACCGAGGAACTGAAGCATGCCAAGAACGACATAGGAAGCCAGTTGGCAAGCATGGAGTGTATGCCGAGGCACAACACCGTGGACTGCCCGACACTCTATTGGGCAGGCATCTTCATCGAGCCAGCGGTCTGCCTCTTCACGGAGGAAACGAACTACCGCAGTTCGCTCTCGCCCTTCGGCATCAAGATGGTGGACAGGCTGACGGGAAAGCCGCTGCACATCGACATCTCGGATTTGCCCATGAAGAAGGGTGTCACGACGAATAGAAATAAGTTCGTGCTGGGGCCGTCGGGCAGCGGAAAGTCGTTCTTCATGAACCACGTCGTGCGCCAGTATTATGAACAGGGCACCCACGTCGTACTGATTGACACGGGACATTCGTACGCGGGACTGTGCGCCATGATCCACCGTAAGACGCACGGACAGGACGGCATCTACTACACCTACACCGAGGAACACCCGATTTCGTTCAACCCGTTCTATACGGACGATTATGTACGCTGCTGCTGACGCTCTGGAAGAGTGAGACAGAGGGCGTATCCAAGACCGAATCGGGCGAGTTGGGCAGTGCCGTGTCGGCCTACATCAGCATGATCCAGGCAGACCACACCATCGTGCCGTGCTTCGACACCTTCTATGAGTATATGCGCGACGTGTACCGTCAGCAGATGCAGGAGCGTGACATCAAGGTCGGAAAGGACGATTTCAACATCGACAACTTCCTGACGACGCTTCGCCAGTACTACAAGGGCGGTCGCTACGACTTCCTGCTGAACTCGCGTGAAAATATCGACCTGCTGGGAAAACGCTTCATCGTGTTTGAAATAGACTCCATCAAGGACAACAAGGAACTCTTTCCTGTGGTGACCATCATCATCATGGAGGCGTTCATCAACAAGATGCGACGGTTGAAGGGAGTGCGGAAGATGCTGGTAGTGGAAGAGGCATGGAAGGCGCTGACCTCGGCAAACATGGCCTCCTACATGCTCTACATGTACAAGACGGTGAGAAAGTTCTTCGGCGAGGCCGTGGTGGTGACACAGGAGGTGGATGACATCATATCGTCGCCCATCGTGAAGGAGAGCATCATCAACAACTCCGACTGCAAGATACTGCTCGACCAGCGCAAGTACATGAAC
>CACYXD010000043.1 GCA_902778255.1 uncultured Prevotellaceae bacterium | reverse complement strand
TCGACAAAACTATATTCAAAAATGACAAAGACCGAAGCGGTTCAAGTGAACCTAATTTATTTAATTTTTAAACTCGTCCATTTTTAGTGGACACTAGTGTATTGTTTCTTTGATTTCTTATGTACTCCATATAAACTTAAATTAATGAATAAACACTATTTCAACAGCAAATATACGAATAATAAATATATAAAATACCAATCGGTATGTTTGTTTGGCTGATTTTTATGGATTATTAACCATTAGTCTATATTATTTTTCATCTTTTTGTAGTTTGATATAACTAAAATAGGAATTTCAACGATTAATATTTTCGAATTATAAAGGACCTCAGAGGAAAGAATCTCTGCAAGATGATAGGTAGATTCAACTATTATTTGTATTTTTGGACCAGCAATTGAGGTCAATAAAGAGTTGTTGATATTTACAAAAATTGCGAAGGATTTCGGACTCCAGAAAGTAACTATTTGGTAACCTCTCCCAATATTGGCTCTAATCATTACCGTAAGTTAACAAATTATCAAAAATCGGCGGTTTAGACAAAAATGCTTAAATTACACACGAAACGGTATTTTTATGCTTCCATTTCGAAAAAAAGTATTATCTTTGCAAATTGAATTAATGCCACTATTTAAGTGGACTCAAATTTTAATTATGGGAAAACCATTTAAGGGAGAGCTGAAAAAGCTTTCTGAAACCATTCGATGGGCTGAGCAACAAGATGTGACGCGTCTTGCACGGTTTCTGTTTGCAGAGAACAAGCAGATACCTCTGGTGTGCATTGGCTCTGGCGGTTCGCTCAGTGCTTGCCATTATGCAGCCCAGCTCTATCAGCAGCGCAACGGTGTGCTGGCACAGGCGATGACCCCACTTCAGTTGATGTATGCAGGACATAATATTATCCGTAGTAGCAAACTGCTTTTCCTTAGTGCCAGTGGAAAGAACAAAGATATACTGAATGCCATCAAGTATGGCATAAAGTATAACGAGACAGACATGATGAGCCTGACCCTCCGCAAGAACAATCCTATCGAAGAACTTCTGGAACAGCACCCCAAGGTACAGCGTTGGTGCGAGGACATTCCTAGTGAGAAAGATGGCTTCTTAGCCACAAATTCGTTGGTTGCTACGTTCACGCTGCTCTGCAAAGCGGCAGGTTACATGGTTCAAGATTCAAGTTTGAATCTGCATGACACTTTGAACTTTGAGCTGGCCACAAGGCCATTGAACCTTGAACTGTCCTCCATCCAGAACTTCATTGTTCTCTATGGTGCAGTAGGTGAGCCAGTGGCATGGGATATTGAATCCAAACTCACAGAGGCAGCTTTAGGTTCAGCCCTGTTGAGCGACTACCGCAACTTCGGTCATGGCCGTCACCATTGGTTCGATAAGCGGGGAGAGAACTCATGCATCATTGCACTGGTCACGCCCGTTGAAAAAGATTTGGCACAAAAAACCATCGGTTGCCTTCCCAAGAAAGTACCTGTTATCTATATAGAAACAGAACTGGAAACGCCAGCAGCATCCATCGATATGCTGTTGAAGGCATTCCGCTTTGTCAACAATTTGGGCGAAGCCCGTGGCATAGACCCCGGCAAACCCGGAGTGCCAGGGTATGGCCGTGTGCTGTACAATCTGGACTATTTCAAGTTGACCAACCGCATCCTTCCCTCAGAAAAGACACTCGAAGCGGCTGTTCTCCGCAAACTGGGTCTTGCTGGAAAGGATAATGCCCCGTTGTGGAATCATTACAGCGATGCATGTAAGCGTTTTGTGCGTCAGCTGAACAGGGGCAAATTTTCCTCCGTAGCCTTCGACTACGATGGTACTCTCTCTGCCTCCGACCATACAAGCCGTTACACAAAGGGGTTGTGTCCTGAAATCACGAATGCTTTGCTACCAATCTTGGAAAACGGAGCACAGATTGTGGTGGCTACAGGCCGTGGAAAGTCAGTAGGCGAATCTTTCATAAACACCATCGATTGCAAGTATTGGCCACAAATCAAGGTGGGCTACTACAACGGTGCTTGCCTCTTGGCATTAGGCGATGAGGCAAAGCTGGAAGAATGGAAGAACCAGCCTTTCGACAGTGAACTTAAAGCGCTGGAGGATGAACTGAAACAAAGACTCCCTAAGGGCTGTGTGGACTACAAATTTGAAGAGCGCAGCCTTCAACTGTCCATTGAGGGAGAAATGACCCAGACGGAATCACTACTGGTTTATGAGACCTGCCGTGAAATCATCTGGGACAAGCAGATGAAAGGCATCCGTGTTTGGCGCAGCAGTCACAGCATGGATATTGTGGTTTTCCGTGAAGTGAGCAAACTACGAGTAATAGAAGATCCTAATCACACCTTGTGTATTGGTGATTACGGAACCGTGGAAGGCAACGATTATGAAATGCTGACCAGTAAGTTTTCATTGAGCGTTGACCGTGTATCAAAGAATGCAAAGAGTTGTTGGAACATTGCCCCGTCAGGTATGAAGGGCTTGGACGCCACCTTATATTATTTAAGCCATCTCGCCATAAGTGGCGGTATCATCAAATGTAAGTTTAGTGTATGAATAGTAATTTAGCCAGCCTGCTATTGTCAAGCGTAATGGACTGGGATTATGTGGGATTAAACTCCGAACGTCCTGAGCTCGAATTCATGGGCAGCATGAAATATGATGCATATGACCGCTTCATGCCTGGTACTCGCTTCATGAGCAGTTTGGTACAATGGCTGAACCAGTTTGATGAAGAGGATAGAGAAACTGCGCTCAATTTCGTGAAAAAGAAACTGGTGTTCATCTCTTCCACCCAGATGAACTATCTGGTGGACTTACTTTACGACTCCAAAATCCGTCCTATTCTGTTAAAGAAGGCTACGGAGAACGCCCAGATGCCTTCCTATATGCTGTGTAATCAAAAGGTTCAGAAGCAGTTTGACATTGAGAAGCGTTCGTCATTAGTTGTTGGACTCAGCGACGGTGCTCATACCGACATCCTGCGCCGCAGTGCTGGTTTTAGCAATGAGCAGGTGCTCACCAACTATTATCCCGATGAAAAAAAACTCAAAGATATGCTATTGGATTTGAGAGAAGACAAAAAGCTGAAGGGAGTTGAAAGAACTTATTTCCGCAACATATTTTTGATTGACGATTTCACGGCCAGTGGTAAGAGTTTTGTGCGCTATGATGAAAATGCGAAGAAGTTCAAAGGAAAACTATCTAAGATCATCGACCAGCTTTGTGCTAAAAACATAGAACGTACAGATGAAGAAATAGCTGCCGGGCAAAAGGAAGAACTACACTTGAGTTATCTGCTGGATGCCAACCAACCTGAAATTCATATTGACATACTGTTCTGCATGGCTACAGATAAGGCTGTGAAGAACATTAGTAAGGGGCTTGATGACTTTTTAGATAAACAGGGTTATAACAAGGTGAAGTATCACATCCACGTTGTGCAGAAGTTGGATGAATCTTTAAGTACAGATATTACCGGTGACCCTGAACTGATGAAAGTGTTGGAGAACCCAAAGTATCTACATCAAAACTTGAAAGATGATACAGCCTACAAGGTGGGCAGTGTCAACAAACCTTACTTAGGCTTCGATGAGTGTGCACTGCCCGTGGTGCTGTCTCACAACACGCCTAACAATTCACTGCCCATCTTGTGGCAGGATACCGACAATGACCAGGAGTTTAAAGGACTGTTCCCCCGTATTAGCCGTCATTAATTGACTCAGTATGAATTACAAGAACCCATTTGCCATACGAGCCTCTGAAAGGATTGAGACCGACGAGCGGTTCCTTGAACTGTTTTCCGTAGAGCCTTTGTCATATCTGGAGGATAACCATGCGAATGATTCGCTATGGGGTACGCTGACATATATTCTGAGTTCACCGGGGGCGGGTAAGACCACCCTGTTACGACTCTTCTCGCCCTCAGTTCTGCAACGTGTTACGGCCAAGAGCCATAATATCATTTTTAAGAAATTGGTAAAACTTGGCGTAAAGGATAATAATGGTCTGATTCAGAAGTGCGGCGTCTATCTCCTGATGGGGCGCGACTATGAGTTCCTTGAAGACGATGAGTTGTTTGGCCGCAGAGAGCAGCGGCGCTATTTCCTCTCATTGCTCAATGCACGTATTGTGCTGGCAACCCTCAAGACTTGCATGACGCTAGCGAGTATCAAATATACTTCCCTCCAAGATATTGTCTATACCCCCGAAGATCCAATACACCAGTTCGGGGAGCTGAGGGAAAGCTATACGGGCAAGGATTTGCTCGATTGGGCGACCAAGCAGGAGCGGAAGGTCTGTGAGTTCCTGGATACTTTTGTGGTGCCTGCTGATGGTATTGATGGCAACGATGAACTGTTTGCCTTGAATGCCATGAAAGCTGAATGGTTCAGCTATAAGGGTGAGCCTCTGTGCGGTGAATTTATCTTCCAGATAGACGATGCCCATAAGCTTACTGAACTCCAGAAGCGCATCATCCGTGGTGAGGTAGCTGAGCGTCGCATCCATGCTACTTTGTGGGTTGCGGAGCGTCTGGAAACCTTGAGTACCGAGGATATCCTGAGTGACAACAACGTTCAGGGCCGCGATTATCAAGTCATCAAGCTGGAGATGCTTTCCCAGCGTCTTTTCAATCAGATGGCCAAGGGCGTGGCATCCATGCGTTCCAAGGTGTCTTACGATGGGGTGGATCTTTTCACTTATCTGTCTGAGATATCCACAGAAAACTATAATGCGGTTTATAACGAAGCCAGTAAGAGATATTTTGCCCTGCTAGAAAAGTTGGCAAGCTATCCCAATTATGAGACATGTCTAAAAGCTATCAGTCAGGAAGACCCATATGACCGGGCCAAGCACAGCCGGGCCATACTGATTTACGCTTCCCGTGAGGATAATGCTCCCCGTCTGTTTGAATATGACTATCAGGAAATCATGGGCATTCTGAGCAAGGACTATAACGACTATGCAGAAGAGTTGCTGCCAGGTGAAATTAGTAAGTTGCCACAGTATTACGGACAGCAGACCCTGATTGACCTGGCTTCCGGTAATATTGAGCAATTCCTGAGCATAGCCTCCAAAATGTATGAAATGCTACTCTCCAAGAAGATCATGGATACTGCCCGTTATGACCTTACACCTGAAGACCAGAACAAAATTGTGGACGAATACTGCAAAAGTCGTTTGGAGGACATCAAGCAACTGCAACGTGGAAACAAAATCTACGCCTTCCTGATGCATCTGATTGAATATTGCCGTGAGCAGACCTTCAGCCCCACCTATTCTTACCGCACGGTAAGTGGTTTTGCCGTGAAGGAAGAGAACACTGGCCAGTATGGTCAGGATGGCTTCTGGTTCCAAGACAAGACCAATGAAGAGTTGGCAACTTTACTGAAAGACTGTATGGCCAATAACTTGCTTTATAAAGTACCCCGTACACAAGGTAAGAAAGATCAGAATTGGGCTGTATTTTACTTGAACGAATGGTTGTGCGCCTATGCACACCTGCCCCTGCGTCGTGGCGGTTGGCGCAAACTGTCATTGTACCGCCTGAATCAATGGGCACATTCTGCAAAATAAGAGACACTGCGATGAAGTATAGATGGGAATCATACGTTAAATACCACGGAAAGGATGAGTTGGTAAAATTCTGCAAGGAGTTTTACGGTGACAATCCTAAAGAGAAGGTATTGTTCCTATTGGGCAAGGGCTTTGACCCCCGTATGAACAATACGCTGGCTCTGTTACTTGAAAACGTGAAAGGGTTACAGTTGGATTGCCTCACCTTCGATTTCCCCGACAGTGGCAACCATGCTCAGAACCGCAAACTCTATAAGGACAACATTAAGGAGCTGGAAGCCCTCCAGAAGAAATATGGATTCTCGCTTTTTGAGATTCCGATTGACACCACCCAAAGTTGGGAGAAGCGCATTGCCATGATGAGTCGTCAGGTGTCTGAGCGTGATCTGACCCCGTATCGTGATGTGATTTTGGATGTGAGTTCGCTGCCCCGAGCCTTCTATTTCAACATTGCCAAGGCCTTGTTCAACAAGATGAAGGATGAAAAGGCCAAGAACCTGTTCATCACTGTGTCTGAGAATGTGGAGATTGACAAAGGCATTGAGACCAATGTAGCTACTGACAACGTGGAAGCTTTGCCTGGTTTTAAGTCTATGTTGAGCGTTGAGGCTATTCTTGACAGAATCTGCATTCTGATAGCCTTGATTGGGGAACGTCATGTGAAATTGTTGAGAGGTATTTATGATACCTTCAAACCCTCGGATATGTTCCCGGTTTTGCCGTTCCCATCCAATAATAGTCCACGTAGAGCGGATGACCTGATGCAGGAATACCACCAGTTCTTTGAGGAGAAATTGTTTCACGATCCATTGAGTATTACCTACGCTGATGAGCAGAACCCCTTTGAACTCTACCGTATTGTATCTCAGATGATACGTGAGCACAAGAAAACTTTAAAGCCCATCAGTGAGAACGTCTGTTTTGGTATCGCCCTGCTCACAAGCAAGCTCCTGTCGTTGGGCGGTTTGTTAATTGGTTTAGAGTTCAACGACTGTGTCGCCATCTATAATGTCAGTTCCCGTGATTACACCATAGAGGATGCGAATGCCTTAAAGGAACTCAATAAGTCAAGTGAGCCTTTTCTACTTTGGATTACTGGGGAAGCGTACAATGAGAATTGATGCTGGTCAATAAAATTAGTCAATACGCAATAATTGAAAAAGAAAAACGTTAATAGTTTGCGCAGTTAGACAAAAAATGTCTATCTTTGCAAACAAAATAACAAGCACGAGATAATGGCGAGCATAGCAAGCTGGATATATGATAAGCCGCTTAGAGGCAATTACACCTTCACACACGATGAGGTGGCGCAGGCATTCCCTGGCATGAGTGCCGGCAGTATTGCACGGGCACTGACCAGGGAGGTGAGCAAGGGACGGATTATGTCGCCCCTACGCGGCTTCTACGTCATAGTGCCGGATGAGTATGTGCTACGCGGGGCTGTGCCGCAGTCGTTTTACTTGGACGACATGATGCACCACCTGGGACGCAAATACTATGTGGCTCTGCTGAGTGCGGCAAGCTATCACGGAGCTTCACATCAGGTGCCGCTGCGGTTCAGCGTGATGATAGAGCCTCCCGCCATGCGTGACAAGAAGGGAGAGAAGTACCTTACGCATTATTTCTGCAAGAGCCATATTCCTGAGGCATACGTGGAGAGACGACAGACGCGGACGGGCTACATTAACGTGTCGTGTCCTGAACTGACGGCAGTGGATTTGCTGACGTATCAGGCTAAGACTGGCAGCGTTTCGCGGGCAGCCACTGTTCTGGCTGAACTGGCAGAGAAACTGGATTTCGGGCGTTTGGCGGCTGACTTCGTGAAGGAGGTGCCGGTAACCAGTCTGCAGCGTCTGGGCTATATTCTGGACGAGGTGCTGGAAGAAGGGGAAGTGGCAGAGTCAGTGTACAGTCTGTTGAAGTGTTCCAGTTTCGTGCTTCAGTATGTGCCTTTAAAGGCAGGAAAGAGCAGCGAGGGGTGCGAAAGGAACGCCAAGTGGAGAATTATTGTGAACGAAACCATCGAGATTGACGAGTTATGATACCAGAGC
>CACYXD010000042.1 GCA_902778255.1 uncultured Prevotellaceae bacterium | reverse complement strand
TTCACCAATTAGGTGGCAACACAATATTTTCTACCTCATGTGCCTTTTCAAATAGTGGAGAGATTTCATCATCGGTAAATCCGGCGATGCCGCAGCCAATGCGAGTCACGAGGAATGTCAATTCGGGATGTTGCTTGGCAAACCAGATGAATTCATCTACATACGGACGGATAGTCTCTACTCCGCCCTGCATGGTGGGGATGGCGTAGCTTTGGCCTTGCAGACCTACGCCCTTTCCCATGATGGCTCCGAACTTGCGGTAGGCGATATAGGCAGCCCCGCCTCCATGCATACCTTTGAGATTGCTGCCGAACACAAAGATCTCGTTCGGCTCCAACGATGTAATAAACTCTGGTGTCGTTCTCTTCTCCATAATATCTTCTCTGATAAAGTCCATATCCTCGCACGACCTTTGTCGATACATGTCTGCCAAAGAGCCTGACATTGTAGGTGCAGGCATCGAAGCTTCTCCCATCGCAGCCTCGCGACTGAGAATTGCACGCTCGTCCATCACCTCTACCATATCCAAGTCCATGTCGAAATTCTTCTTGAAATATGGTATGATGATTTCTTCCTTCAGTTTCTTGTATTTCTGCGAGATGGCCGATGGAGTCATCCCCATTTGAGCAGCAATCTCTTTCCCCTTGAAGCCACGTAACAGCAGCATGTCGATAAGTAGCCTCTCTTGCCTATCAAGTGGTGCATGGTCACAGACATCTTCCACCATCCGATTGAACTGCAGTCGCAAGTCGCTCGTCACGTCAAACGAGCGCAAATAATCCTCAAACGTGATGCTGCCATACTCTTTTTTATACCATTTCAGCGCATCGAGCACCACATAGCGGAATCCGTTGATGAGCCAGGTCTTCAGACTGACATTCGGCGAGTGATCCTCCAAAGGTTTCCAGTCATGCTCCATCAAGTAGATGGCATACTGATGAGCCAGCGACATAAAGTCCAGATTTTCCTTCTCTCTCAACTGATACCGCTGGTCAAAGATATAATAGCCTGCCTGACAATACCCGTAGAAATACTCTCGGATAATGTTGGCATCTCCCTTACGGAATCCACTGATAATAGCCTGTTCTGACAGTTCGCGATGATACATAAACAGATATTTTCTGCAAAAATAGTCATTCATACCCATTCGAAGTTGTCCTTTCCAGCACCGACCTCGAAATGATACTTCGCTATGCCGAGATCCAACTGGGTATAGCCAATCAGCGAGAAGGTTCTTTTGGCGATTACCTGGGCAGACTTGTTGTCTTTGGCGGGTACATATTCAAAGAAGAACTTCTGCTGGTTCACGGCTGTCGGGGCAAGCAGGGCTGCTTCGACACCCTTGCGGAACCATGAGGGGGTGATATCACTGGCGTTCTTGGACGAGCCAAGCGTCCTTACGGCCGAGCGGCTTACTTTTCCTACGGCCTTGATCTTATGGCCGACTCCCTGTGTCTCACCATAGCCGATGGCGATATAGGCCTTGATGACTTCACCTTCTTCGAGCACGTAGGTTCCTGGTATCTTTGAGTAGCTGAGTCCCACCCAACAGGTATTCAAGCCGAGTGTCTGAGCCAGAAGTACCAGGTGTTCGCCGTAGTAGCCGATACGTTCATCAAGGTCTTCTGCCTTTTGGCCAGCCATGACCAGATAGTTGGTCACGTTTGAGAACTTTCCGTACTTGGCCAGCTTGCCCTGGAAGGCTTTCGGCTCATTCTTGATCAACTGGATATGAAGATGTCCCTGACGGTTCTGCTCTTCGATTTCCTTCTCCAGCACCTTGACAATGTCTTCTGCCAACGGCTGTGCTTTGTATGCCCTTACACTATGGCGGGCTTTGATTGCTTCTTCTAGAGTCATATTAATATTTCATTTTGTGTCGGTTGTTTATTTCTTTAATGTTTCGATGATCGAGTCTAATTCACTGGCCAGATGCGTGTAGTCATCCATCTGGAGCGGGCAGGCTTTCAATGTTTCACCCATGCCTGCAGGGATAAGCTTGTAGGCTTCTTCCTCCATATCGCAACCTTTCTTTGTAAGACTGACTATCTGCTGGCGCTTATCCTCCTCACCCTTCTTGCGGCTGACAATGCCCAGCTTCTCCATACGCTGGAGTAGGGGAGTCACGGTGTTCGTTTCGAGCAGCAGACGATGAGCGATGTCGTTCACGGGCTGGCAGTCTTTTTCCCACAGCACCATCAGAACGAGGTACTGCGGATAGGTGATGCCCAGCTCCGTGAGCATCGGCGTATAGGCCTGCGTGATGAGTCTTGCTGCCGTATAGAGGCGGAAGCAGATCTGGTTGTCAAGCTGTAATTCTGCGTGCATAATTTATTTCATTGAATATTGACCATTATTAACCGAGCATTTCTTCAATATCCTTCTCGAAGTCTTTGGGCTCTGTGGTAGGCGCAAAGCGCTTGATGGTCTCACCATCCCTTGAGATCAGGAATTTGGTGAAGTTCCACTTGATGTCGCTATCTTTCTCCACGCTTTTGCTGATAGCCTTGAAGAGGGTCTTGGCAGCTTTGGCTTTCAGGCCGTTGTATTCCTCGGTGGGTGCCTGAGTTTTCAGATACTCGAAAATGGGCTGGGCATCGGGGCCGTTGACATCACCCTTTCTCATGATCTGGAAGGTCACACCGTAGTTCAGTTGGCAGAACTCCTCAATCTTTGCATCGCCCTCAGGATCCTGTTCCTTGAACTGGTTGCAGGGGAAGCCGATGACGACGAGTCCCTTGTCTTTGTACTTCTGGTTCAGTTCCTCAAGTCCTGCGAACTGAGGTGTGAATCCACACTTGCTGGCCGTGTTCACAATCAGCAATACCTTACCCTGAAACTGTGAGAAATCAATCTCTTTACCTTTGCTTGAAAAAGCCTTGAAATCATAAATCTTTGCCATATCTTTTATCTGTTTATATCGTTTGCGATGCAAAGGTAAGAATAATAGTTTATATCGCAAGCGATTTATTGAAAACTTTAAGAGAATTTAACAAAATGTCGTCTGCGATATATCTTTGATGGTTGAGAATAGATGCATTATTTCACATTCTTCTTGTTTTTCTTGCAATTTTTTCCTAATTTTGCAGCGGAATAAAACTATAAACCCAAATGAAGAAAATTTTATATACGTTAATTCCTATGATGTTGGTGGCCTGCGGAGGTGGTAAGAAGTCACCTCTGGATGGTAGTCACGGTATTGGCATCGACAGTGCTACTGTCGCTCAGATCAATGAAGAGGATGCAGATTATGTCCCCCAGCGATCCGATTATTCTTTCCGCTCGGATGTACGGACTATTACAGAGGATGGTGAAGTGCGCTGGGATTCCATCATCGTCTGTCTGACTGATGCCAAGGGACATAGGCAGGAGTTGTATAGTCAGGCTCTGCCGTTAGACACCATGAACTGGGATAAGGGCAGTATCGGGGAAATCTCGGAGGATGACTGGAACTTCGACGGTATTCCCGACCTTCAGGTGTGTACCGGGCCGATGAACGGATTTGGGAACTACACTTATGATGTCTGGCTCTGGAATGACGAGGCACATAAGTTCGAGGAACTGAAGTACGATGGTGTGATTTACAGCCCGACTATCGACCCTGACAAAAAGTGTATCGTCAGTTTCTGGCGGCTTGACGATGATGTGGAAATCGTACGATACAAGTGGAAGGATGGTAAGCTCGTAGAGTCAGAACGTGAACAAATGTCTGCCAAAGACTTGGCGGATGACTGAACTTTAAACTCAGTTAGACATATAAAATAAGAATAATTAGCTAAAAAGACAAAAAGGTGATGAACAAAACACTATTCATAGGCGTGCTGTTGCTTTCGCTGAACACAGCCACGGCACAACGGTTTGAAGACTATTTCGAAGACCGTACCCTGCGGTTGGACTATACCTTCTCGGGTAATAGCCAGCATCAGGAACTATATGTGGATGAACTTACGGCTTTACCCCGTTGGTATGGTAAGCGTGAGCGACTGGCAGAAGTGCCGCTAAGGGGGAATGGACAGCTCTTGGTGCGCGATAAGCGCGACGGCCGACTTATCTACCGCCATTCGTTCTCAACACTCTTTCAGGAGTGGCTCGCTACTGAGGAGTCAAAACGTGTACAGAAGTCTTTTGAGAACGTATTTCTGATGCCCTTCCCTAAACAGCCTGTTGAGATTACTATTGAGTTGCGTGACTATCATGATCGGGTGAATGCCACGATGACACATAGCGTGGATCCTGCTGATATCTTAATCCGTCAATCAGGCGATCGGATCGTCACACCGTATGTCACGCTGCAGCAGGCTGCCGACACCTCGCGCTGCATTCATGTGGCCTATGTGGCAGAGGGTTATCAACAGCAGGAGATGGGCACATTCCTTGAGGACTGTATGACGGCAATGGCCTCACTTTTCCAGCATGAGCCTTTCAAGGCGATGAAAGACCGTTTTAATATGGTGGCCGTGATGTCACCTTCCGAGGAGAGTGGTACAAGTTGGCCTGCTAAGGGTATCTGGCGGAATACGGTACTGGGCTCTCACTTCGACACGTTCTATAGCGACCGATACCTGACTACCCTGCATCTGAAAAAGCTCCACGATGTGCTTGCGGGTACGCCCTACGAGCATATCATCATTCTCGTAAATACCGACCACTACGGTGGGGGAGGCATCTACAACTCCTATAACCTCACTTATGCCCATGGGCCTCAATTCCGTCCGGTGGTGGTGCATGAGTTTGGGCATTCTTTTGGCGGTTTGGGAGATGAGTATCCTTATGGCAACGATGATCCGATGTACTTTGCTGACACGGAACCATGGGAACCGAATCTCACGACGCAACATGATTTTAATGGCAAGTGGGAACAGCTCGTGAAAGAGGGTAGGGCAGGTCTCGTGGAAGGTGGTGGCTATCTTTCCAAGGGCGTATGGCGCGGTTTTGATAATTGCCGCATGCGCACAAACGAAGAGCCTGAGTTCTGCCTGGTTTGCAAGGAGGCTCTCATCCGGCTCATTGATTTCTATACGAAGTAAGATTTTTCAATAAATGTTTGGTGGATTCGGACAGAATGTGTAATTTTGTAGCCGAATCCCGCTGATGTGTGGGTGAATTGTTTAACATTCAAATACTAAAATTATGAAGCACAAGTTCTTCCGCCAGTTTATGGCTCCTGTGTGTGGTATGATGCTGCTCGGTGTAGCATCGTGTGAGAAAATGAATATCAGCGCCTCGGATGTAGGCGAGGAGGGTGTCAATGTGACGGTTCGTGTCACGAGTTTTGAACAAGTTCCGTTTACCCTCTCCAGAACGAGGGCATCGGTGAGTGATGTGTGCTCAAGACTCAACTTCCTGATATATCAGAATGGTGAGCGTATCCGGAACGAGGCTCAGACAATCGATGACGAAGGATTCGGAGAAATAGAGTTCAAACTTGCCAAGGGGCGTTACTATCTTGTAGCATTGGCTCATAGCAGCAATGGCAATCCGACTTCGACCAACTCGCAGAAAATACAGTTTACCAACGCTACAGGCTATACGGACACATTCTTCTGTGCAGACAGTCTGATAGTGGGAGATGAAGATGTGGAATGTGCACTCAATCTGAAGCGTATTGTCTCGATGGTGAGGTTCATTTTCGAGGATGCCATCCCCCAGCGTGCTGACAGGATACGTTTTTACTATACTGGCGGCTCGGGTACGTTGAACGCGAATGAAGGTGGATGGGGTGTTGTCGATTCAAAACAAGAGCAGTGGTACGATATCAGCCACACGGAATCGAAATTTGAGATTTATACAATTCCCCATACCGCCGCAAGAGAATATCTGAAAGTGATGGCAACTACCTATCACCAGAATGGGGAAGACGCAGCAGACATCTTGACGGAGAAAAACATTGAGCAGATACCCGTCATGCGCAATCACATCACTACTTGCCGAGGCTATCTCTTTTCACCGGTATATAAGATGGACATTTCGCTCTCTGTGGACGATGTGTGGGATACGGATACCATCGATTTTCAGTTTTGAGCGACAAAAAACATACTTTTCGGCCGAAAGTTGATTGACTTTCGGCTTTTTCTTGTAACTTTGCAGCCTGAAAGTTAGTTTACATGTAAATAAGTAATGAAAAAGAAGATTTATATTGCTGGATGCGGTGGCATGTTAGGTGAGGCCTTTTATCAACAGTTTAAGGACGATTATATCATCAAGTGTACGGACAAGGACGTGAATGCCGATTGGCTTTCATTCCTCGATTTCCGCGACTACGATGCCTATCGTAAGGATGTTGAGGACTTCCAGCCTGATTATCTGTTTCATCTTGGGGCTTACACTGATTTGGAGTGGTGTGAGCAGAATGCCGATGAAGTCTATCTGACAAACACACTATGCGTAGAGAATGCAGTCTATATTGCCAACTCGCTTGATATCCCGGTGCTCTATATCAGCACAGCGGGTATCTTTGACGGAAAAAAACAGCTCTATGATGATTGGGATACACCTAATCCTTTGGGGGTTTATGCCCGCTCAAAATATATGGGTGAGCGCTTTGTGGTGGAGAATGCTCGTCGATACCTTGTATGCCGTGCAGGTTGGATGATGGGCTCAGGTCCCTCGAAGGACAAGAAGTTCATTCAGAAAATCATGAAACAACTGAAAGATGGGAAAAAGGAACTCTTCATCGTAAATGATAAGGACGGTACGCCTACCTATACCCAAGATTTTGCCAAGACGGTGAAGAATCTGATACAGAAGGAATATTGGGGACTCTACAACTGTGTTTGTGGTGGACAGACTAGTCGGTTGGAGGTATGCCAGGAAATGCTTAAGATTTTAGGTTTGGAGAACGAAATTAAGATTAATGTAGTGTCTTCCGACTATTTTGCAAAGGAGTATTTTGCCGAGCGCCCAGCCTGTGAGCGTCTTTGGACTCGTAAGCTGAACCTGCGCGGTGTGAATGCTATGCGCGACTGGCATGAGGCTTTGAAGGACTATCTTGAGACATATTATAAAGGATATCTGGATGCTGAAGAATAGTGACTTGAACGAAGTGCTGCGGAAAAACGTGGCGCTATTGTCGAAACAGACGGAGCGTGAGGTGGGCATGATGCCTGCTACTGTTGCTCCATTGCCGTCGGTGGATCAGGTGAAGCGTATCGTGACGCTCGTGAAGAGCATTATCTTTCCCGACTATTTCAACAAGCGTCAGCCCGACGAGGGCATCCGTTCGTACTATATCGGTGTGCATATGGAGGAATTGGCTACGCTGTTGACCAAGCAGATAGCACACGGACTGCAGTTCTGTGAGGACTGTGAGGCCATCCGCACGAAAGAACAGGTCTATACAGAGGCTGAGCGGCTGGCATTACTCTTCATCGAGTCGCTGCCAGAAATCAAACGACTGCTCTATACCGATGTGCAGGCACTGTTTGACAACGACCCGGCTGCACCTAACTACGGTGAGGTCATCTTCTGCTATCCCTGCATGAACGCGATGACTCACTATCGTATCGCTCATAGGCTGCACGAACTGAAAGTGCCTGTCATCCCTCGTATCATTACGGAACAGGCTCACTCGAAGACGGGTATTGATATCCATCCAGGAGCCCAGATTGGTGAGTATTTCGCCATCGACCACGGTACGGGTGTCGTGATTGGC
>CACYXD010000041.1 GCA_902778255.1 uncultured Prevotellaceae bacterium | reverse complement strand
CTAAGATTATTCGTTCATTCCATTGTAATTTTGTTACATTGCAACAATTTTTGAATGGGATGAACGATATTTTTCATACCAATAACTATATCATTACTATTTTTGCGACAGAATCTGAAACAAGAGTATTAACTAAAAACAAAAACAAATGAAACAAACGAAACGATTGTTTTTAAGTTTCTTGACGATGCTGGTCGCTACGATGACGTACGCACAGGAGGTGACAGGAACTGTGTCTGACTCTTTTGGGCCAGTGATTGGAGCTACAGTCATGGAGAAAGGAACCACCAATGGCACGGTGACTGACTTCGACGGAAACTTTAAAATCAAAGTGAAAGCCGGCGCTACGCTGGTGTTTAGCTATGTGGGCTGTCTGACGCAGGAGTTGCCTGCTCAGAATGGCATGCAGGTGATGCTGAAAGAAGACAGCAAGCAGCTGCAGGAAGTAGTAGTGACAGGTTACACTACCCAGCGCAAGGCCGACCCAGCGCAAGGCCGACCTGACGGGTGCTATCTCTACCGTCAGCGTTGACGAGATGGCTAAGCAGAACGAGAACAACCCGATGAAGGCCCTGCAGGGTCGTGTGCCAGGTATGAACATTAGTGCCGATGGTAATCCATCAGGAGCTGCCACGGTACGTATCCGTGGTTTGGGTACGTTGAACAACAATGATCCTTTATATATTATAGATGGTGTGCCCACCAAGTCGGGCATGCACGAGCTGAACGGCAATGATATCGAGTCTATTCAGGTTCTGAAGGATGCCGCTTCGGCTTCTATCTATGGTTCGCGTGCTGCCAATGGTGTGATTATCATCACGACCAAGCGCGGCAAGGAAGGAAAGGTGAGAGTAGATTTTGACGGTAGTGTCGCTGCTTCTTTCTACGCTCATAAGATTGAGACCCTCAATGCCCGCCAGTTTGGTCAGGCACTTTGGCAGGCAAACATCAACGATGGCAAGAATCCCAATAATAATATTGTGGGCTATAACTTTGACTGGGGATACGATCAGAACGGTCATCCGCAGCTCTATGGCGTGACCATGGACAACTATCTGGACACCAACGGCACAGTGCACGCTGGCGACACCGACTGGTTTGACGAGGTCACTCGCACAGGCATCGTTCAGCAGTACAACCTCTCTGTGAGCAGTGGTTCGGAGAAGGGTAGCTCGTTCTTCTCTATGGGCTATTACGATAATAAAGGTACGATCAAAGAGTCAGAGTTCAGTCGTCTGTCGGCACGTGCCAATACCGAATATAAGTTGCTGGATGACATTGTAACGATTGGTGAGAACTTTACCCTGAACCGCACCAAGGGAACCGATGCTCCTGGCGATATTCTCAGAAACGCCTTGCAGTTCAGTCCCAATTTCCCCATCTACGCCGAAAATGGTGAGTACGCTCAGCCCGTGGAAGCATTCCCAGAGCGTGAGAATCCCCTGAGTATGCTTTCAAGAACGAAAGACAACGAATATACGATGTGGCGTATCTTTGGTGATGCCCACATCAGCATTACGCCGTTTAAGAACTTCATGATTCGTTCTACCGTCGGCTTGGACTACAGTCAGAAGCAACAGCGCAATTTCCAGTATCCCGTGGCTAATGGTAAGATTGCCAACTCCGAGACCGCTGCTGAGATGCGTCAGGAGCATGCCCAGCGCTGGATGTGGAATGCCATTGCTACTTATAATTTGGAGATTGGCAAGCATCGTGCAGACGCAATGATTGGTACAGAGTTGAACCGCACGGACGACAACTGGAGTAATGCCCGTCGCTATGGCATGGCAGTACTCACTACCGATTATATGTGGCCCACAGCAGGCTCTGGTCGTCAGGTGGCCGAAGGCTCAGGTGGTGGCTTCTCGCTGGTTTCTTTCTTCGGAAAAGCCAACTATACCTATAATGATACTTACATGGCATCTTTCACCTTGCGTCGCGATGGTTCAAGCCGTTTTGGTAAGAACAACCGATACGGTACCTTCCCCTCTGCATCAGCTGGTTGGCGTATCACTCAGGAGAAATTCATGGAAGGCACCAGAAGTTGGCTCAATGATTTGAAGGTACGTTATTCTTGGGGTATGACTGGTAACCAGGAAATCTCGAATACAGCCCGGTTCACCATGTATGCACCCGTCGTTACCACCGAGTTGTGGAATGGTGAGGCCCCTGCCGGCACCGTTTACGACATCACCGGAAGCAATGGTGGCACCAACCTCCCCAGTGGTTATATCCGCAAGCAGATTGGCAACGAGGATATCAAATGGGAGACAACCATGCAGCACAACCTTGGTTTTGATTTCTCACTTCTCAACAAAGATATTTACGGCAGCTTTGACTGGTTCTACAAGAAGACCACCGACATCCTCGTCGAGATGAAAGGACTTGGCACACAGGGTGAAGGTTCTTCGCAGTGGATCAATGCCGGCGAGGTGAAGAACGTAGGTTGGGAGTTCTCGTTGGGCTATCGTCATAAACTGGCCAACGGCTTCTCTTGGGACATCACCGGAAACATCAGTAAGTACACCAACGAAGTAACGAAACTGCCAGAGACCGTCGCTGCTGCCGGTACCTACGGTGGCAATGGCGTGTTCAGCATCATCGGTCACCCCATGTATTCAGAGGTTGGCTATGTGGCAGACGGTTTGTTCCGCACGCAGGAAGAAATCAATAACCACGCCTCTCAGGAGGCTGCCGGACTGGGCCGTATTCGCTATCTCGATGTGGTTAAGGACGGCACTATCAACGAGAGCGACCAGGCATGGATCTACGACCCCACACCCGACTTTACCTGGGGTCTGAACATCTATCTGCAGTATAAGGATTGGGACCTGTCCATGTTCTGGCAGGGCGTTCAGGGCGTTGATGTCAACTGCTACGACTATAAGACCCAGACCGATTTCTGGACCAATACTTATGATAAGGTGAACCTTCCCTATTTGAATAAGGGCACCCGAGTACTTGACGCATGGAGCCCTGCCAATCCTGGTAGCGATATCCCTGCGCTGAGCACCAGAGATGTTGCCAACGAAGGCCGCCTGTCTTCATATTACATTGAGGATGGCTCATTTGCTAAGCTTCGTACCATTCAGCTGGGCTACAACCTGCCCAAGTCTCTTGTCAACAAGTTGAAGATGGAACGTGTACGTCTTTATGCTTCAGCCCAGAACCTGCTGACCATCAAGAGCAGCAAGTTCACGGGTGTCGATCCTGAGAATCCTGGCTTCGGCTATCCAATCCCTCTCAACCTCACATTCGGCATGAATGTATCGTTTTAATTGATAACAGACAATCGAAATATGATAATTATGAAGACTATATATAAAGCATTTGTCGCATGTTGTGCGCTTGGTGGTTTAACTTCTTGCTCTGACTTCCTCGACGACCAACTGCCACAGGCTACACTGACCGAGGAACAAGCAAAGGATCCTGCTAACGCAGACAACATCCTTACCTCTGCATATGCCGGACTGGTAACCATCGAGGATATGAACGCCTCCTTCTCCTTGTGGAACTACGACACGCGCTCGGACGATGCATATGTTGGTGGTGCCGACCATTCTGATGGTACTCCTTTCCATAACCTGGAGCTATGTACCGGTGTGATGACCACCGACTGGAACTTCAGTTCCATCTGGACCAGACTCTATAAGTATTTGTCGCGCGTTAATCTTTGTCTTAATGTGCTGTCGAATGGCAATCAGGACGATGCAGCCGTTCAGGAGCGCATAGCAGAGATGCGCTTCCTGCGTGCCTACGGTCACTTCCAGCTGAAGCGCTTGTTCAAGAAGATTCCTTTTGTCAACAAGCCTAATCTGGAGGAAGAAGATATTAAGAATATCTCAAATACCGAATACACCAACGACGAAGGTTGGATGCAGATCATCGAGGACTTGAACTACGCCTACGAGCATCTGCCTCAGACGCAGGCCGACAAAGGTCGCCCCAACAAGTCTGCTGCCGCTGCCTTCCTCGCCAAGGCTTATCTCTACAAGGCCTACCGCCAGGACGATGCCAACAGCAATCAGGTGACCAGCATCAATGAGGACGACCTGAAGAAAGTGGTGGAATACACCGAGCTCACCCTGTATCGTGGCTACGACCTTGAGAGCGACCTGCACAACAACTTCCGTCCGGAGGAGCAGTATGAGAATGGCAAGGAGAGCATCTGGGCCATTCAGTATTCAAAGAACGACGGTACGAACTACGGTAACCTGAACTTCTCAAACCGTCTGATTCCACCTGAGCTTGAAGGTATCCTGGGTGGTTGCGACTTCTACAAGCCCTCACACAATTTGGTGAATGCCTACAAGACCGACTTCGAGGGCCATCCCATGTTTGATGAGGCTAATGCCACAGACTATGCTGTGCTTGTAGGCAAGACCGTCGGCAACAGCCAGACTGTTGATCCACGACTCTTTATCACCGTGGGCATGCCCGGTACACAGTTTATGTTCAATCCCAGTCCCAAACTTACCATTGGTGAGGGCAAGCCTTGGAGTCGTTCTAATGGCAACTATGGCAATTTCATCTCCCTCAAGCAGTGCGTTGACCCCGACCTGACAGATAAGTACATCTTCAATGCAGACAACCAGTGGGCCACATCAATGAACCGCATCGTGTTCCGCTATGCCGACGTGCTGCTGATGCGTGCAGAGGCACTGGCACAACTGAACCGGACTGGCGAGGCTATTCAGCTGGTGAACAAGCTGCGCAATCGCGCCAAGAGCATGCAGTCAAGCAGTGTTGTGGCCAACTATCCCAGTACGCTGAACGTACGTTACAATGTGAAGCCCTACGAAGGCACTTACGACAAAGCCAAGACATTGAGTATTGTCAAGATGGAACGTCGTCTGGAACTGGCTATGGAGTGCGAGCGCTTCTTCGACTTAGTGCGTTGGGGCGAAGCAGCCAGCGTGATCAATAACTTCTATGCCACCGAGAGCAAAAGTGCCAAATTCCTTGAAGGTGCACAATTCGTGGCCGACAAGAACGAATACCTGCCTGTGCCTCACGAGCAGATGGCTGCCTCTAATGGAAAGTACACTCAGAACTGTGGTAATTGGTAATAAGAACATTTAAACTGAATATTATGAAGACTAAAATATTTAATATCATCTGTGCACTGATGGTTGCCTGCGGGTTTGCTGCCTGCTCAGACGATCATACAGGCAGTCTCAGCGTCGGTGGCGATTGTCTGGTGCAGAAGTTCGTGCTTAACGACCAGTACGAAGCAACCATCGACATGGCCACCAAGCTGATCAAAGTGAAGGTGCCCGTCGATTTTACCGCTAAGAACGACATGGTTGTCACCAGCATGATTGTTTCGCCAGGAGCATCCAGCAATATCAAGCAGGGCGACCATATCAATGTGGAAGCCGACCAGACCTTGCGCATCACCAATGGCGACCTGATGATGGAATATCGCATTGCCGTGCGCAATGACGAGGCCAAGCTCTATAACTTCTACCTTTCAGGCATCAAAGGTGCCATCAACGAAGAAGACAAAACCATCACCGTCTATGTGCTGGGCATCAGTGGCATCGACCTGAGCAAAGCTTCCTTCACTGTAGATAATAGCGAGGATGCTGTCAGTTTCCCGGCCAGCGGTTCGACCGCCGATTTTAGCGATCCGAACAATCCGTTCCAGCTCACGCTGAACGATGGTACGGCTACTAATACATATACCGTGAAGATCGTGCTGATCGATAAACCTGTAGCCATCTTCGCAGGCAACGCTGCTAATGTCGATGAACTGAAAGACGAAGAGAAGGCTGCTGCCAAATGGCTGACCAGCAATATTCAGGGCTCGGCTTATGTCTCTTGGGAACAGATTGCCAACTTCGACGGTCTGCTGGACGAGTGTAAGTTCATCTTCTTCCATCGCCAGACAGGTGCTTATACCTCCTTCTCTGGATTTGAGGGAGGCGAGAAGAGTGCCATGGATGCTCTGCCAAAACTGAAGGAATACTGGAAGAAGGGTGGCGCTTTCGTGCTGCAGCGCATGGGTGTTAACCTGGCAGCAGCGTTAGGTGCTATGCCACAAGACGGTTGTCCTAACAACTGTTGGGGTGGCAATGGCGAAGGTGGTCCACAGATGGGGGATGATCCCTGGACGTTGCCTGTCTTCGACAAGAACCATGCTTTGTGGCAAGGACTTGTTGTCAACCCTGCCAATCCCGAAGCCATTTACACGCTTGATAAGGATTACACCATCTGTAACTCAGCATCTCAGTATCACTGGGACGGCGTTTCCGACGAAGCCCTCTATCAGAAGTTCGACGAAGTGACTGGTGGTAAGGCTCGCCGCCTGACCGGACATGGCAACGAGATATCCTCTTGGGAGTTGAAGAATTACGATGGCAATTTCGGAAAGGGTGGTATCATCTGTTTCGGTGCCGGTCTGCTCGACTGGTATTCTCCCACCGACTATACCTCTGTTTACCATGAGAACATGGGCAAGATTCTGATGAATGCCTATCATTATCTCACCGGTGAATAATCAATAACTGTCTAACCTTATATAATAGAACAATATGAACACTAAAAGCATAAATAAATTGTCCCACACAATGACAGTGATGAGTTTTTGCTTGGCGGCCATTGCACTCTTTTCCTGCTCTGACGACAAGATTGTAGGCGATCCCGGCAAGGACTGGAATAGCAGCGAAGAGCGTTATTCGCCTGTTGACGAAGATGCTTTTTTGACCTACTTTAAGCCCGCACTTGGACGCGTAGGCGACCCCATGCCGTTCTACGACCAGAAGGCAGGCAACTTCAAGGTGCTCTATCTGCAAGACTATGATAACAATGCCAAGTATTGTTTCCACCCCTATTGGGGCGTTCAGACCACCGATGGATGTAACTATCAGTCGATTGGCGAGGTGCTGGCAGTAGGTAGCAACGACTATCAGCAGGATGCTGCGCTTGGCACTGGCTGCTGTTATTATAACGAGAGTGAAGGTCTGTACTATATTTACTACACTGGCGAGAACGCCGACTGTAAGGATCGCCAGGTGGTAATGCGTGCCACATCACCCGACTTCAAGACCTGGACGCGCGACAATCTTTGGCAGCTCCATGGTTCCGACTATGGCTATTCTGGCTGGGACTTCCGCGACCCACAGATCTTCGTGGCCGACGACGGTCTCTATCACATGGTCATCTCTACCAAACCTTCCTACGGTGGCGATCCCAAGTTCGCCGACTTCAAGTCTGCCGATATGAAGAACTGGGAGCACGTCGGTCAGTTCAACATGGTGTGGGAGCGCATGTGCGAATGCCCCGATGTGTTTAAGATGGGCGACTGGTGGTATCTCGTGTTCAGCGAGGGACAGGCAGTCAACTGGAGCCGCAAGGTGAAGTATGTCAAGGCCAAGAGCTGGGACGAGCTGAAGACTTGCCTCAACGACCCCAAGGTGTGGCCCGACTATAAGGAAGGCGTGCTCGACAGTCGTGGTTTCTATGCCGGCAAGACGGCCTCAAACGGCACCGACCGTTACATTTGGGGATGGTGCCCATACCGTTCTGGCGCAGATATCGATGCCAAGAATGTCAATGTGGGTGCTGGCGGCGAGCCAAACTGGGGTGGTGCGCTGGTTTGCCACAAGATTATCCAGCACGAAGACGGTACCATCTCACTCGGCGAGGTGCCTGCCATGGCGGCCAAGTACAACAAGCAGCAGGCGCTTCAGGTGGTGGCTAGCAATGGTTACGCCAATAGTCAGCTCACTGGCGAAGGCGCCTATGTGATGTTCGGCCGACTGGGTTATCACAACCACATCAGCATGACGGTGAAGACCGAAGGCAATGCCGACAGATTCGGCATCTCGCTGGTTCGCAGTGTCGATGCCAAGAAGTACTATACGCTGATGGTAAGCCCCGAGGCCGGTGGCGAAAAGCGCAAGGTGAACTTCGAGCAGGAGGGCGAGGAAGGCAAGGGCTTCATCGAGGCAATCGATGGCTACGAGGTTCCACGTCCTGAGGATAATACCTATCAGATTGATATCTACACCGACAACTCCGTTTGTGTGATGTACATCAACGACAACGTCTGCTACACCAACCGCATTGGAGCATCAACAACTATGGTGGTAACATCACCATTAGCGACTTGAAGATCAGTCAGCAGTAAGAGATTATTTGCGACAAATAAGAAAAAACGTTCAAGATAACGCAAAAATGTTACCTTGAACGTTTTTTTTTATTCTATGAAACATTATTGATAGTACTTATTGTATTTTAATACTAATTTTGCAGCAACAAAAATCAATATTAACTCTAAAACAACAACGCTTATGAAAAAAGTATTTTTACTCGCAATGCTCTTCGCAGCAACAGTTTGTAACGCACAGGTAGTTCTCTGGGACGGAACGGACAAGGAAGTCGGTTCGGACGGTGGTTTCTGGAACCGTGCAGATCCTACTGTAGTA
>CACYXD010000040.1 GCA_902778255.1 uncultured Prevotellaceae bacterium | reverse complement strand
CTTTTCCGCCTCTGGTGTGAGTACATAGTGTTCACGCTCCAGTACCTTATGTCCAATCTCCATTAGTTGATTAGGGGTGTAGTCTGGGAACTCGAAGATGTATGAGAAGCGGCTCTTCAATCCTGGGTTAGCCTCCAGCATATCATTCATTTCCTTCGTATAGCCTGCCAAGATCACCATCAGGTCAGGTTCGTCTTGTGCCAGGAAGGTCAGAAGGGTTTCAATGACGCGCAGGCCATAGTCTTTTGTGTCATCCGCCTTTACGAAGAGGTTATAAGCCTCATCAATAAAGAGGATACCACCTGAAGCCCGCTGAAGGGCATCAAGGGTGTTCTGTTCCGCGTCACCAAAATAACGGCCTATCAGTTTTGACCGTTCTGTCTCTACGACATGTCCCTTTGAGAGCACGCCGATACCATGATAAATCTCTCCAAGGTATTTGGCAATGGTGGTCTTACCTGTTCCCGGGTTACCTGTAAACACCATGTGCATAGGCGGCATTTTGTTGTAGAGTCCCCTGTCTGCACGCATTTTATTAAGTCTTACCAATGAAGTGTGGGCAAGGATTCGCTTCTTCACATCATCCAGGCCTACTAAGGCATTAAGTTTGGCAATAGCATCAGTTGGGTCAGGTATTTCCACCTCAGGGATATCTGAGGCCTCAATCACCATATGGCTGACACGTTGCGGATTGAGTCCATCTCCCACTACACGACTAATCATCCGTGGGAGGATCTGATTCTCAATAATTTTCTCGATATATTTCGTATTCGTAAAGCGGTTACCTCGCATCGAATAGATATACTTCATATAATCATAAAGACTATCGCACGCCTCCTTGGTCACCATGCATTCCCGATCTTTCAGACATTGCAAGGCATATATATATAGCGAGTCCTCATGCAAATCTGCGAAGTGGAAAATATTCGTAAAGACCTCCTGAGCATTGGGACTGCTATTCACGACCTCCAACAACTGGTTTCGGATACCGGAAAGAATGATTACACAATTGTTCATATCCTCCGTATGATTACAGATTGCCTCAATGCCCGTCAACGAGCCTACGGCTCCCTTCTTCCCAAAAGCGTCGGCATTATGTATATAAATCAGTGTATTCCGATTGTCACTGATCAGTTGATTAATACTATTGGAAAAACCGTCTGTCGGATCGAAGAGCTTGATAGCATCCTGCTTTATAAAGCTTCTCACCACACCAAGCTTCTTCAGTTCCTCATATACAGCACGCGCTGCCTCTTCCTTGCCAACGCCCTCATTACCAGTAATGATATAATGCCGCCCACGAAGGATACCGCAGATGGTGGAAAGTTCCTGTTGTTTCCGACCTTCATTATAGGTGACAACATCGCGCAAATACTGGAGATAGGTCTTGAAATTCTCCGGTGCATAGTCCAACAAATTGACTTTGACTGGAACTCGTGCCGCAAAAGGGTGTACAGCCTTTGAGGGCTGTTTCCCCACAGTCTTCGATTGTACATCATCATATGTCACCAGGCAGTCTTCCACACTGTATTTCGTATCATCCAATAATGGGATGAGCAACATCGGTACACCTCCTAGTGATATCACACACCAACTGAAACATTTTCCATCCCACGGCTGATCTACAGGCAGCAGGCTTCCTATCTCTACAGGCTTTCCAGGATCAAACTGCTGATACACATGCTCCTGTACAAAGGTCACGTTCTCACTGATATCCAAAGGACAAACAGGTGCCTGACGTGATTCGAAATAATAGAAGCTAACCGTGCTACTGAAGCTATAATTGAGAAGACTGCGAAGCGTGATGTCAATAGAAATAAAATGGTCATCCGCTCTCCTGACAGCGTTCAGCGAAACAGCCGACACCGTTTTATGTGGATTAGTTGGGAAGCGGCCAATACCAAGTGGATACGCCATCAGTTTCTCATCCCCATTATAGACAACGACTGTATAAGGTCTGACCATACCTTTTGTTTCGGAAGGGAGCGGTCTGATACCTGTAGGTACAAGAAGCTCGAAATCACCAATCTCATTAATGGATTGAATGGTCAATGACTTTCCCACAAGATATTTCAAATTATCGGTACTCAAGTCGCCAGTGATACCATCATAAAGAGCTATTCTTATCTTGAATGGATGGATGGCATTGCTACAGCCTTTTACATAGACTATCACTTCTGATTCCCCATCATAGGGAAAAGTGACATCACCTAAGGCATAAAATGGAATATTCTTATCCCATTTTCCATATATGACTTTAAAGTCATTTACCGAAACATCAATATCATCAAAATTCATATCGACATCTATTTTTTTCTTAAATCCATCAATTACCCTTCATGTTTTCCACAAGAGCCAAACGTTGTTCTGTTGCTGCCAAATCTGCTTGTTCGATAGCCAACATCCGCTTATCGATAAACTCACGTTTTATCTGATATTCCATACTAGCACACGCTTCAGCCATCTGGATTGACTTCGTCTCTACAGCCTTCTCAAACAACTGTTTCAGGCAGTCAAGCAATAAAGGATAATCATCGGCCCGCCGATTTTGGACTATTCCATGATAGAGACTGCCGATAACCATATCCAGATACCCGCCTGCCTTTTCCAGTTCTCCTGCAACCATATCCACTTTTGCATAACTGACATAGAAGGCGATGGCTATATTACGTACTTTGAGAGAGTCTGGCATCTGCTCCAATGCCTTCTTGACAACAGGCTCTGTATCACGCAACTTCTCAATAGCCATATCAACTTGCCCAGTATTGAAAGCCAGAAGCTGTGCTAAATGAACATTGCAGACAATCACATCTCGCATCAAGTTCTCATTCTGTGGATCCGACTCATACAACATCCAGAAACCTTCTGCAGCCTTCTGTATCTCCGAACAAGCCTCTGAGAAATGGCCAATACAACAACACTGGTCACCGATCTCATCGTGAATCGTATTCAGAGCTTTCACATCTGGATTCACATTCTCCATTCCACTGACAAGCCTGAGACATTCCCTGCCAAGTGCAATACTTTCGTCATACAGTTTTTTCTCACGCAACGTTCTCATCTTCCGATAACAACACTGCAGCAGATCTGTGGCAGACAGGTCAGTGGGCGTATTTTCAAAAAGTTTTCTGAAGATAGTCATTGCCAGACTGACGTTCTTGTCGGCCTCGTCTATCTGATGGTAAAATGCCAGGAGTTTCCAACCTGTTTCATCAAGAGCAGAAGCATAACGACGTTCTATCTCATCAAAACAGTCATGGAAACGCTGATATGCCAGGGAAACGCCATATTCATGCAACTTAAAGTAATAGAATGCCTTATTATTATCTCCATATTGCTCATAATAGTTGCTAAAGACAGAATTTGCCAAAGAGTTGGCTATCACGGTAACCATCGTATTCCGTTTGGTCTGTTTCATCTTGCCGACAGCATCATATAATGTCTGGGCAGCACGTTTTGCCTTCTCGTGCTCACTTCTATAAAGCATTTCCTTTATGCAGTATTCACTGGTACTGCAAAGTCTGTAGAAGCAGAGTTGTAGCAGCAGTTCACAATCACTCTCACCCTGTTCGTAGACCCTCAGCACAGAATTGAAAGTATGACTGGCTTCATCGGCACGATAGGACATCGTGATTCTATTATCTGGGTCTTTGCTATCCACGATATTCATCAACATGAGGAACTTGCAGGCAGCTAATACAGCAGCGTTATCGGGAAGTACCTTCAGATGGGGTCTTAGTTGCTCATAATAATCATAAACAGACTTCGGGTTCTCAGAATGCATCTCGATGATACACCGCAGGGTGTTTGCCCGTATCTCCAAAGCACCGTATGATAAGATATTGCCTTTTTGATGCTCATATTGGTTTAAGACAGTTTCCGCATGTCTGGGGGCGAACAGGACAAACAGCAGTTGCTCTGCATACTCCACAAGTTCTTCCGCAGAGAAGTCACTGGTATCCAGTTCTTCCAATTCGTCATCACCTCCACCCCACAGATTGATAAACCTGGATGCTACAGCTCTGACATGATCCTTATCTTCATTGTCAGACCCAGAATCAGCCAGAATATCGCAATCTCTTGCCAACATATTTGTCAGTAGGGTACTCATGAACATATCGTCGGCAAAGGCCATAAATCCCGCATAGTGAATCTGTGTGACAATCTGATCCATTTTCATGTATTCCCAGGCATTGGGATTATATTTAGGGATACTGCCTTCATAGAATTCATCCATGAGGTCGGCATCTAACATCTCAGCGATCTTTGTCGCCATGGAACTATTGTCCAACTGATAGAACTGCATGGCCACATCAGTAGCTAGAGCTTTTCCGTTATCATTGATGGCAATCACTTTTGAGAGCAGTTCCTTACCTGCTGGTATATCGGAGGACACTAGACGGGTAACATAACTTACCAGATTAGGCCATAAGGAAGATGTTGTCGAGCTGAGTGCTTCCTTCATAACATCTTCATTACCCATATTGATAACGATAGCTGCTACCTCACGGCAAACATACATATTGACGGGATCTTTCTGATACAGACCAAAGAAATATCCTGCCAAATCACTCTTTACCGCAGCAAAACCTTCATCTTTATCCTGACAGAAATGCCTCAGTACTTTTCGGTAACAAGGGTAGGCAAAATCTATACTTTCTGTTTGCTCATCCTTGACAAGGAAATTGCCAAGCCATCGTTTGCAGGCTGAAAACGATAACTGATCCCAATGCTCTCCGAGTAACTGTTTAAAGTCTTCTTCCCGCAAGCCATATTCACTGGCTACCAACAGACGGACCATCATCCAAAAGAAATCGAACGAGAAGAACTTGCCAGCATTAAAGAGAATTGAAGAAAACATCGGTTCAATATAAGGGGCATTAGCAGCAATGTCCTCAACCATTTCCGTCAGGTATTGAGTAATAGCGTCATCACCTTCGCCACGCTGGCGGATATTCTCGTAATCCTCGGCAGAAAGCATGGTGAGCTTTTTGACTACCAACTGAGTCCATAAAGGATACTTATAGCTAGGAAAAGAGGTTCCAGCACTCAATATTTTGTTCATTACCACTGCAGGCAGCGATTTGCCAACTGATCTCAGCTGTTGGGTAATCATGTCCCGTGTGGTTTGTTCAGTCATGACTGATGGCATTCTGAAGAGGTCGGCTTTATCACTATATTTCAGATACTCAAATAATACCGTTGCCGATTCATCGATAGTTGCAACCATCATTACATTCCCGTCAGACAATAAAGAGCTGTTTAGCAACTTATGGACATCCTTCAAGAGATGCAAGTCATCAATAAACAAATACAATACAACATTTAACTCTTTCTGGACCTTCAGCAACTGTAATGATAGTTCTTCAATACATACATCTTCTTCAAGACCATAGCGGACACCACTGTTCAGCCTAGGATCCGAGAGCCACTTCTTAAAAATATCGGTAGGGTCTTCATCTTGTCGACAGAAGTGGATAAGAGGTATAGACTCAGTAACTCTCGAATATAGCTTGCAGAGTAAAGCAGTCTTGCCAATACCAGGCAGACCATGTACCAATGTGGGACGAAGCAAGGAGTAGACATTCTTCTCAATCTCAATGAGATTAGCCTCATCGGCTATAAAGGTTGACACCTCACGTTCAACTCTCTTTTGGTCGGCATCCAATAACTGCAGGAACTCATTTTCAGGATTCTGCACTTCATTACTGCTGTGATACAGCAATATTTGCTGATAAAGTTCCTGACAAAGGAAATTGGCCAAGTTGTCAATCCCGGTCAGAGACTGGCCATCCCACATACAATCGTATTCATAGATGTTATTGGTACATAAAGCATCCTCGCAGCCCTTAACAATCTTCTGTTTCAAAGCCGTCAATTTTCGGTCTGCCTCTGCATCCAGATTACAGAACTTCCGACGGGTGGCATCGTCCATCTGTTCATAAACCTCTGGATTTCTGAAACAGAAGAAACTTCTACGGAGCGAGTCAGCGTCCATCAGTGCACCAATGAGGATCTCCAATTCCGTGACGCTTTTCCGCTCCTTAGATTCTTCACGGATATAGTTGCTTTCCTCCTCCGTCATTTCATTCAGCATCACATTCCAACTATCATCAGATGGTATCCAACCGTAACGGTCACCAAGCAAACCGATAAAGAAAGGTCTTGACTGACGGATTTCGGAGATACATTCACGGAGCACAGTATTCTCTCGTTCTTCCTCATCAGCATCCTGTGTATTCACACCCCAACGTAAGTCGATAAACTGTATGGTAATGCCTTCTGATGCCAACCGTTCTTGTAACATAGGAGCCACTCGATTCATAATCAGGTCGCGTTCAGCGTCCATGTCCTTGAAAGTACTGCTCAAAAATATTTTGATATTCTTACCGTTTTGCATGAGAATTTAATTATTAGTTGTTAATCTTTATATTTTTATAAGGATGTCATATAAGGTCGTATACGAGAAAATACATTTTCTCGCAACTGATCCTCATTAATCATCAGATAGAGCAGACCTGTATCATAGAAATTGAGGGCGAAGTGTTCATTGGCATCAGTATCTAACTGCAACAGCTGTACCCAACCCGTTCCAAATTCGTGATCTACATCTTCCTCATAGGGTTTGCCTAAGAGGCGGAAGCCCTGCTCACGCTCCGGACCTTCAGAGAAGGTGATGGCGTGAGGCGGTATCATATCATCCTCTTGAAAAGGATTTACACGTTTCAGTTGGGACAAGTCCACATCGGCATAGATGACTCTGACTGCATATTCCGGCCATTTTCCCAGTCCGTAGGGTTGCTTCACATCGTAGCCGAGAAAGTAGTCTATCTCCCCGAAAAACCAGAGCATTCCCCGCTTTGGCAGCCAATCGTTATCAGGCAACTGTCCACAATTGATCTGGCAGATAAATTGCATCGGGTACTTGTTGCCATCCGCGTCTGTCGTCATTGGATACATGTCTATTGAGGGCAGTTGCGGAGCATCCCAAAAAAAGCTGCATCCCTGTGGCAATGCGACATCATATGGTGTCAGTTTCATATCTATACCATGGGTTCTGACTAACTTGACGCAATGCTGTATCACTGACTCAATTCCCCACATGGCGGCTTCAGGATCTGCCCAGATGCCTTCACTCAACATCACTTCCTCACCGATTTTGATGGAGAACTTCTCACCTCTATATTCCAAATCGAGTTGTTTGCCGTTGTAGAATGTCACAATAGGATTGTTCCCCTCACAATTACCAAAGTGAGGCAATTCCTGGCCCATGACAAGTTCCATCTCAGGGACCTCAAACTGTCGACTGAGACTCCTACCCATGTTCACACCACGATCGTGTGTAATATTATAGACATTAATATAACAGACTGTAGCCATAGTTATATCGTTTTAATCGAACATTACTCTTGGATTCATGATTCCTGGCGAACGCCATTCTATGCCATACTCTGCCAACAGATCACGTTTAGCTGACCAGTACTCAAAACAAAAGCCCATGCCACGTGGCTGATTCTTCAGTTTTTCATACAGTCTGCGCTCCACCTCATCGATCACAGCTAAATAGCCATCAGTATCTTCAACAGGGTCATATTTAAGGGTGGGATTTTCCAACCGATTCAGACTGTACTCACAGTCTTCCTTGTCTTTGATTTGTATTGTAACATTCTGCAATCTGACTATAAGTACTGAATTTCCAATGCACATTCTCTTCCGAATCGGCGCACTCACGAAGAAGTTCCTCTGCCTTTTCAAGCAAAGGAGTCGCCTTCCATGTTTGTTCATCCTTGATATAATATTCTGCTAACTTTGTCAGAGCCGTTGTATAGTCAGACAAAGAATCCAAGTTTTGGTCATGCTCATATCTCCGTTCAGTAATATCTACTAAAGGGGTCAGTAACTGGATAAAATCCCTTACTTCCAGATCATCATAATTATCACCTATGAACTTTGCCAGCAACATAAGCTTTTCCTCATCATTGGTTAGGTTTTCTGCCTGCTTCAATATGTCTACTGTTTTCATATCAACTCCATTACATATAAAAAAGCGTGGGAATCGTCTTATTGCTTTGTGTTTGACGAGCGTTTGGAACAGCCAGATTCCTGAAAATCAAGTACAAAGCGTCAAGTAACCTTTAGTTTTGCAGTCGGAAACTTAGAGTCCCCGAACTCTTAATTATCCTTAATGGTGAAATATGCGTCAGTATAGTTAAAGACCTACAAGGCGTTTTATACCAGCAGGAGAAAAGAAAAGGACCAACACTTGCATAACAGATAAGATCTACAAATCGTTTCAGTCTTTTCCTCAAGAGTTCTATCTTTGTTTCCATCTTTGATAATTGCAAAATTAAAGAATATGAGTAAACTATTTGAATGTATCGGTGTTGACGTTTCAAAGAACACATTGGATGTGGCTTTTTTCCGTGGAGAGATTGATTGGAATCAATGTCACGTCAGAGTGAGTAACAACGAGTCAGGTTTTAAAGAACTGAAGAAGTGGCTCCGTAACAAACAGGTGGATAAGAAAAGACTCCGCGTCTGTATGGAGTTCACTGGATTATATACTCAAGTATTCCGAATGTGGCTTGAAAGTGAATCTATAACATACTACATGGTTGATCCGAAGCGAATGCATCATTTCACACCTCCCTTGAATATAAGAGGCATACGGCAGATAAAGACCGACAAGACTGATGCTTTTCGTATTGCAATTTATTGTTCATTTTTCCATGAAAGTTTGGTTCCGTCTAAACTGCCTTCTCCAGCATATTTCAAATTAAAACGCCTACTAGCAGAACGGAGGCAATATCTAAAACAGTCCACTCTATATAAGCAGCAGCTGCACGATATCTCAATATATGACTCTGTCAGTTCGCGCATACGCAAACAGGATGAACTTAAATCACTTAAAGACAAAATCAAACAGACTGAGGTCGAAATGAAAGCTATCATAGAGTCGGATACACTAATCAAGAAGAACTACAAGCTACTACTAAGTGTAGTCGGTGTTGGGTTCGTTGTTGCTGTTACAACCATCGTTCTTACAGAGAACTTTACGTCATTCACTAATCCCAGGAAATATGCTTGCTATATTGCCATTGCACCGTTCCCATATGAGTCTGGCACAAGCGTTAGAGGAGCCACCAGGGTATCTAAGCAAGGCTTTAGACAAGCAAAAGCTGATTTATCCATATGTGTACTACCTGCCATCAGGTTTGATCCGGAAATACAGGAGTATTGGCACCGCAAGAAAGCCGAGGGTAAACATACTGGTGTTGTTTTCAATGCCATCAAGTTTAAACTAGTCCTGCGGATGTTTGCCGTAGTGAAGAGAGGTAAGCCATATGTAAACACGAAAGGTTATAAGAGATAAACTCTTGGGAGGCAGTGAACTAGCTATTTACCTGGCTGTGAGCCATATTATGATTCAGACTGCTTCTTTTACATTTAAATATATTATCTTTGCTCCCGATTTGTATGACAGAGGTGAAAGCCGGGAGGGGATAGTGAACCATCCTTGACTTAGACAGAAGCTCTTTCTGCGATTTGGTCTTCCCCTCCTTCAGATGCTGGCACGGCAATTTAGAAATATAGGTCGCTCCGCGCAATGGAGTCCTTTTAAAGGATTCTGCCTTAAACCAGTCATCTTCGGCTATAACCTCGCTTAAATGCGCTGCAAAGTTATGAAAAAAGATTGGTACGTAGGCATTGACGTGTCGAAAAAGTGGCTTGACGTGGCCATTTTCGCTGAAGACAGCGATCTGAAGGGGTATATTCATACTCAGGTAGACAATGACAAACACGGCTACAAAGAGCTGCTCAGATGGCTCAAAGAGCACGATGTGGATGTTTCCTCATGCATGTACGGTATGGAGCATACGGGTTTCTATTCTGACGGTCTGCAGCACTTCCTTGATAAGAAAGGCTATAAGTACACTATGCTGGAACCTGCTGTTATCAAACACTATCCCATCCAGCCTCGTGAAAAGAACGACCGTCTTGATGCTGCAAAGATTGCTGACTACCTCTTTCGTTTCAATGACACCATTAAGCTTAGCACGCTACCCGACAAGACAATGGAAGAACTGCGCAACTTACATCGGGAACGCAAATTCTATGTTGAAGACAGAGTATGCTACATGAACCGTAAACAGGCCGTAGGCAAAGAGGAAGCAAAAAGGCTCGACAAGATGATTGAGAATCTTGACAGGATGGTAGACTCCATCGAAGAGAAGATACGTAACATTATCCAAGAGAACGAATTGCTGATGGAAAGCTACCTTTATCTCACATCCATTACTGGGATTGGCTTCGTCAATGCTGTTAACGCCATCGTCATTACTCAGAACTTTACTGCATTTAAGACAGCAAGAGACTATGCCTCGTACCTTGGCGTTGCTCCTCATACGAAGACATCAGGCACTACTGTAAGGTGGAAGCCCAAGCCACGTAAGCACTGCGATTTGACTGCGAAAGCCGACATATCTCAGGCGGCCAAAATTGCTGTTGTACACGATATTGAACTTAAACGATTTTACGAAAGGAAATGCAATGGTAAGAATGATGCGGACACCATCCGCAAAGCTATGAACGCTGTAAAGTTTAAGCTTGTCTTGAGAATGTTTGCTGTAGTCAAACAGAAGCATACTTACAAGCAGCTTGATACGATATAACGCTTTTACATACTGTCGACAGTGAACTACGGCAGACGCGTGCCGATCTGCCCCGAGAGTCTGGAGGCGAGTATATGCGGTTGCTCCAGGTAGAAATCTAGCCAAGAACCAATAAAGGTTATAGATGAACCGCGATCCAACAGTAGCGAAAACGAGATCTTTCGTTACAGCATTAACCATGCCGCCTTTTTTATATAGATCCTCATCCATCAATCTCCACTTTAAAGCGGACTTCAGTCAAAGAATGTTGCAAATATAAAAATAATAATTGATATAAACAAACAATTAACAATAATTTACAGGAAGGCTTATGAGAACTCATCTATGATTGACTATGGGGAACTGAAGAGGTTGCTCAAGAAAGCCAAGTCAGATTACAAGTTAATGTCACACTAGAGATATTCCCTAATGTGACATTAACTTGATGCTTTGCATCGAATAGGCTCACGCATTCAATGTAAACGAGTTCTCAACTTTTAAAAACACAGAAAGAGCCGTCACCTATGTGTCCAGGGAGGCTCCATAGCGACTCAGGTAGCGGTAGGCCGTCCCTTAATCCTGGAAATAGACGCGCTTGACGCGATTAGAGACGCCTGTCAGCACCTCATAGGGAATGGTGTCGATGGCATCGCTCAAGACGGTCACGGGCAGGTGCTCACCGAAGATCTCCACTTGGTCACCTTCCTGACATGGGATATCGGTCACGTCGATCATCGCCACATCCATACAGATATTGCCGACGTAGGGGGCCTTCTGTCCGTTCACCAGACAATAGCCGCGACGATTGCCGAGATGGCGATTCAGTCCGTCGGCATAGCCGATAGGGATGGCGGCGATCACGGAGTCGCGATCAAGCTTACCTTTTCGGCTGTATCCTACGGTCTCGCCTGCTGGCACATGGTGCATCTGCAGAATGGTGGTCTTCAACGTAGAGACGGTATTCAGGATACGATTGTCACGGGAGTCAATGCCATAGAGACCGAGGCCGAGACGACACATGTCGAGTTGTCGCTCGGGGAAGTGCTCGATACCAGCAGAGAAGCTATCAAAGTCATCACTGTCGGAACCCACGAAATGACTGAACACCGAACGGGGGATCACTGCATTCTGATGTTTCAGACGGTCGATCAGCTCGTCCATGTCATCCACGGGGTCAAAGCCTAGACGGTGCATGCCCGTGTCAAGTTTGATGTGGACAGGCCAGCCGGTGATACCCTCCTTACGGGCGGCCTTGATCAGCGCATCCAGCAGACGGAAGGAATAGACCTCAGGCTCCAGGTCGTAGTCGAACATGGTCTTAAAGGCGGTCATCTCGGGGTTCATGATCATGATGTTGGCCGTGATGCCAGCCTTACGCAAGGTGACACCCTCGTCGGCCACAGCCACCGCCAGATAATCGACACGATGGTCCTGCAACGTACGGGCAATCTCTACCGCACCAGCGCCATAACCGTCGGCTTTGATCATGCACACCATCTTCGTCTCGGGCTTCAGGAACGAGCGGTAGTAATTCAGATTCTCCACCACGGCATTGAGGTTCACCTCAAGAATGGTCTCGTGAACCTTCTGTTCCAGCTGTTCCGTAATCTGGTCGAACCCGAACGGACGGGCACCCTTCAGCAAGATCAGTTCATGATGCAGAGCTGCAAAGGCATCGCTGGAAAGGAAATGATTCACATCAGCAAAGAACTGCTTGTCGGCAATCTGGATTCTATCAGCCTGTGCAGAGAGTTCCGGACCGATGCCAATAAACTTGTTGATACCACGCTTCACCGCCAGGTCGCTCACCTGAGCATAGAGTTTATCGGAGGCCGTACCGGTCTGGAAGATATCACTGAGGATCAGCGTCTTCGTCAGACTGCCTGCCGACTCACGACGCTGCATGAAATCGAGGGCAATATCGAGCGAGTTGATATCACTATTGTAAGAGTCGTTGATGAGCAGGCAACCACGCTGACCTTCCTTGACCTCCAGACGCATGGCAACAGGTTCGAGTTTAGGCATGCGGTCGGCCAACTGGCCGGGTGTCAGTCCGAGGCGCAATGCTACGGCCGCACAGGTGATTGTATCTTCGATAGAAGCCTCGTCGATGAAAGGAATAGAATAGGTATTCTCCTCACCCTGCCAGATATAGGTGATACGGGCCGACTGTCCTTTGTTCTCAATGCGTTTCACGAAAAGGGCCACCTGCTCGTCACACTGCGACCACGCAATCTTCTCTCCCTTATACTGCATACGACGGATGCAACGGCTGACGATATCGTTGTCTGAACAATAGACCATCGCCTCCGTATCGTGCATCAGTTCAAGCTTCTCCATACATTTCTCTTCCATCGAACGGAAGTTCTCCTGATGGGCACTACCCAGGGAGGTCAGTACACCGATGGTAGGCTGGATGATATCGCGCAGGGCCATCATCTCACCGGGCTGACTGATACCTGCCTCGAAGATACCGATCTCTGTCTGCTCGTTGAGCAACCAAACGGAGAGGGGTACACCGATCTGGGAGTTGTAGCTACGAGGCGAACGCACAATCTTCTGGGAAGGTAGGAGCAACTGGTAAAGCCACTCCTTCACCATCGTCTTGCCGTTGGAGCCCGTAATGCCGACAATGGGGATGTTAAACTCGTCACGATGGCGCTCTGCCAGTCGTTGCAGGGCAGCCAACGGCGACGGCACAATCAGGAAATTGGCATCGGCCATCGTGGTGACACTGCCATTCGGACAGTATTCTGCGATACCCTTGGCTTCCACAACGAAGTTGCGTACTCCACGACGATACAAATCCTCTATATACCTGTGACCGTCATTACGTGTTGATTTCAGTGCAAAGAACAATGTCTCCTCTGGGAAACAGAGTGAACGGCTATCTGTCAGTAGCCAACCTATCTGGGCATCGGTTTCACCAATGCGACGTGCGCCAATAAGCGTCGTGATCTTTTCTATTGAGTAATTCATTTTCTGTTGTTTGTTTTCAAAGTGCAAAGTTAGGGTATTTTTTCTGCAATTCCTGTACTTTTAACATAGTTTTATCCATCAGGGCCTGATATTCCTTCGAATCGGGATGGAAGGGCTTGTGATTCAGCACGGCCTTCAAGGGTGCCCACTCCTTGAGGAACACGAGTGCCTCCTCACTGAGGCAGGTTTCCGTGAGGCGTTGCCAGATGTATTCGACAGTCTGGTCGGAAGGGTGCAGCATGTCTGCTTGATAAAAGCGGTAGTCACGCAGTTCGTCATTCACTATCTCATAGGCTGGAAAATAGTTGACTGCCGGATTTAACCCGCAAACCTTGTCGGCTGCCAAAAGCAGCGTGGCCTTCGACAGTTGGGAACCATGATAGCCGTATTTACGGTAACGGATAGGACTAACGGTGAGTACGACCTGCACGTCGGGGTTCAACTGTCGGAGGAGTTCTATCGTCTGCTCAAGATAGTCTGCACAGTCATCAACAGAGAGTTCTTCTTCAATGAAGAGTGTCTGAGGGCGCTTCTGACAGTTATCCACGATCTCGCCCGTCTCCTTCAGTCGATAGACATGGTTGGTGCCAAGTGTCAGGAAAGTCACAGCGGGCGACAACTGCTGTGCCGACAGACGCTCCACGGTATGGAGGATACTTGCTGGATTGTACATCACGCCAAAGGGATTGACGGTAACACGGAATTTCTCTTCCTGGAACCGACGACCAATACTGTCGGCAAAACAGGAACCGACGAAGAGCAGGTCTGCACAAGGACCGATTCTAAACCCCGGATCTGGCACATCGACAACAGTACGGAATTCCATCAGCTACGACTTATCTGTAATCCGCCTGTAGAGAGCGTCATCTCCACAAAACGGGCATTGGGATTGCTACGGTGCTCGGTCAATATATGTTTGATGCGGGCTGCCGCCTCTGGGTCCTTGGCTATCATATAGAGGTAGCCACCACCACCGGCACCTGGTAGTTTATAACCCAGACAGAGATCGTCGACAAGACTCGTCAACGCAGCGACGGCGGCGGGGTTGGTACCGTTGTCGAGTTGCTGATTCTGTTGCCATGTCAGGCGCATCAACTGTCCCATCCGTTGGAAATCATTACACTGAATGGCCTCGTACATCTCCATCGCATGTGCCTTCATGTCACGCAACAGACGGAGTTCCGGTCCATCGTTGAGGAACATCCGTCTCACAATCTCTGCCAGGATATGCTTGGCAGTACGGGTGATACCAGTATAATAGAGCAGATGACAGGCACGATACTCCGGCTGTAACCATAGATCGGTCGGCAACCAACGCACCTGTGGACTCTGGTTGAAACCTCTGCCTGTCTGCAGCAGTTTCACACCGCCGAGCACACCACCGAACTGATCCTGCCAGCCACCGCCTGTGGTCAGCATCTGTTCGAGCATCAGCGTACGACGCCCGATCTCTGCCTTGTCCCAGCCTAAGCCGCAGAAGTCGCTCAAAGCACCCAGCACCGTTGCTGCCAGGATGCTCGACGTTCCCAGACCACTGCCTGCCGGTATGGCTGAGAGTAATGTCAGTTCGACGCCGCTTCCAAACGACTCCAATTGAGTGCGGAGACTTGTATATGAACTGGTCATCTGACCGAATCCTGCCAGTACCAGGGCTGCCTTCGGTATGGAGAATGGCGAACCCACATGCATGAAATCCATCAACTGCTCATAGGTTTCCACCACTTCCACCGCCCCGAGGTCGATACTCCGCAACACGATGCGCAGTTCCTTCGACGGTCGGATAAAGGTCTGTAAGGGTGGCTGACCATTGAGTTCGATGGCGAAGTTGACGACACTGCCGCCTTCCAACAGACAATAAGGTGGCGTATCAGTCCAGCCACCAGCGATATCGATACGCACAGGCGATCGACCCCACACGATCTGGTCGGTAGCGACACAGAGGGAGGGGACCTTGTTAGCTTCGTAGGTGGTGACACTCCTCTGTGTCAGACCCTCACGCAACAGGGCGAATGCCTTGTCACTATCATCACGGAACATCGCATCGTGGACGCGGGTCATCAGCGGTGCGTCCTCCGGTAGTGGAGCAGGCATGGGAATCTGTTCCCCGTCGAAGGCCGCCTTGGCGTCAGCCAGATCCAACTGATAGAACACGCTATGTGCCCAGTTGCTGGCCAATGCCTGCCAGTTGCCCTTGCGGAAGGATTGCCGCTGTTCGAAGAGCCGACGCAGGTTAGCCTCCGTGGAAATCTCTTCGGCAGAGATCAGGCGATCAGCCCGAGAAACTAGATTTTCTAGATTTTCTAGGATTCCTAGGCTATTTATCACCGGGAATTGCCGCCGCTGTTGCTCAGCCCCGGCAAAACGGTCATCTATATGATAACGGCGTACGGCATACTGTGTCTCGCCAATTGGTACGATGTCGATACATTCACCGGGGGCTAACGAGAGTTCCCAGTCATTCTGGGGCACACCGGTGATGATATGGTCATGAGTGAGTCGCCAACGCTTTCCGACGTGGCTGTTCTCAATCCATATATTCGTATTATCAGCCGTCAGCGGCACCTCTACGGTCGCATTCTGCACGAAAATAGAAGGATGAGGCTTACGGTCGATGTGCATAATCTCGCGCTGGTCGTTCACCAGATTCTGGATGCGCTGCATCGAGGAAATCATCTCCCGCGAGGTTCCGAAGTGGTAGAACTCACCACCGGCCAGTGGTAGAATGGCGACTTTCAACTGTCTCAGTTCGTCGTCGGCAATAGTCGGATCAGTACCGAGCGCACAACCGAACTCCGAATAGAGGTCATATTCCTGGATACGATTCCCCTTATGGCTTCTGGCCATCAGCAGTCGCACGGCCTTGTCGCTCAACAGCCAGATACCGATATCCGTCAGATAGAAATGTTCTTTCTGTACCTCGCTCAAGGTCTCTACCGAGGGCTTCTGCAACATCTGCTTCAAGACGGAGGGTGTCTGACGACTGCTGACGAACACGCCATGGTTCTTGGCTACCGAAGCATCGAGCCACAGACCATAGCAGACGACGTCGGCCTCTGGAACAGGCTGGAGGGGTTGTGTAGCCCGGATCAGCACGTCACCGCTAACTACCATCGTATGGATGTTATCAGGCGACATCGCCATCATTTTCTCATAAAGCGGCAGTTGCAGACTCAACAAGTCTTGTGACAGGCGCTGACCGCGTTCCCAACGGAATACGGGTATTGGCGTCAGGATCTTGCCGGAGGGGGCATACGACGGCAGGCGACGGCTCTGTCCGCCCGCATGGAGCAGGATACGCTTCTCACGGGCCAGCCAACCGTCAAAGGCTGCCTCTCCTACTCCTTCGCTTTGGGCACAGGCTTCCAACAGCCAGGTCGTTCCACCACCACTGCCAAGTTTATGTCCGACAGGGTCGTTGGTACAGAAATAGTCTGTCCGGCTCAAGCCCGTCACCTCGTGGAAACTGCCAACAAGGTTGGGTGGCAAGGATAGCAGTTTCTTCATGGTCTATTCCTTTTTCCGGTTACGATATTCGATGAAGGCAATTCCCACGACAATAAGCAGCAAGAGGACAAAGGCAATATAAGCCACCGTCTCGGTCACGCTGACAGACTTCGGGAAGAATGCCAGTTCCACCTGATGTTTGCCTGGCTGCAGATGAATGGCACGGAGGATATAGTTCACACGGCCCAGTTCTGCCGGCTGACCGTCAACGGTAGCCGTCCAACCGGGATAGTAGATTTCGGAGAACACGAGCACTCCACCCTTGCCGGTATTCACATCATATTTTAGACGGTTAGGCTCATAGGAGGTGATGGTCACCACACTAGCCGTATCCTGCACCGCAGCCTCGCCAAGCTGTGTCTTGAACTTAGCATCGGCCACAGCCTGATGACGCAAGTTGAGTTTTCCGACAGTCTCCAACTCTGCATTGGCATTATCGACATAGCTGATCTGATCGACAAACCAGGCATTGCCATAGACATAGGGATTCTGGATGGGCACAGTCTGACCGCCTTCGAGCGGGAAGATGAAGTAACGGGTGTTCAGCATGTTCAACACCGGACAGATGCTGTCAC
>CACYXD010000039.1 GCA_902778255.1 uncultured Prevotellaceae bacterium | reverse complement strand
AAGTTCTTCGACGCGCGAAGCGGCAAAGCCGAGCGGCTCAGGATTTTGCCATGTCAGATTTTTCACTTACCTTAGTGCTGCAAATCAAGACAAGCAAAAAACATCAATGGCATGGCAAAGGTACAAAATGATTTCGAAAAAGAATCGTTTTTTCTATTTTTTCTGCGAAAATACGTCATAACAGGATTTAATTTTGCGTTTTTTTACTACCTTTGCATGACAAAATTAATCAACATGGAGTAATTGATAAATGAAATACGAGGATTTTGAAGAACTCTTTTCCGCCAAGAGAATGCAGAAATACCTGCAGGCTTGTGGAGGTGACACCCGCAGGGCTATGACACTATATCGGTATAACCTGAAATTGTCGCAGGAGATGTTTACAATAATAAGTTGTTTTGAGGTGGTGCTACGTAATCGCATAGACGAGCAGATGGTAGCTCATCTTGGAAATGACTGGCTGCGAGATGCCATTCTTCCCAATGGTGCTCTATATTACGATCGCCGTGTTGAAAATACGCGAAAGATTATAGAAAAAGCTTACAACGGATTGATGCGTGAAGGTAATTACTCGCATTCAAAGTTGTTGTCGGAGATGGAATTCGGTGTTTGGAAGTATATGTTTTCAAATGCTACTTACGCACTAATGGGGCAGAGGCTTCTTCATATATTTCCCAATAAGCCCAAGTCCACGCGCCAACACAGATATGATAACACTTATATCTTTCAGGAATTGGACTATATTAACAAGCTACGCAACAGAATCGCGCATCATGAACCGATTTGCTTTGCCAGACCAACCCCAGTAATCGACACAACATACGTTCTCAACCAATATGCACGTATGATGCGGCTTTTCAATTGGATGACTGTTGATGGCCCATCGTTAGTCTATGGTTTGGATCATGTAGCCCAAGTAAGCGGAAAAGTGATGTGTATATAATATTTTACGCAAATAATTGCAAAAATATTTGGAAGTTTCAAGAATAATTCTTATTTTTGCAGCGTTGATTCCCGGCAGCCTCTGATTATCAAGCTGTCGGGTCTGTTTTTTTAAGTGCACTTGATTGTTTCGACTTTGATGTAACACATCGAGTTCGCTCACGCTCGGCAAAGTTGATGCGAGCATCACTCTGCTCTTGCTGAATTGCGAACTTTGATACTGCACTATAAAAGGAACTGATGAGGCTGTCTTTCGGGGCAGCCTTTTTTTTATACTACCTAACGAAGAACAGAATATGTAAGGTTATTTAGCCTCAGGTATGTCGCTCCACTTCGTGGTGTAACTGGGACTGCGGAAGTCGTGCTTGATGCTGTCGCGGAAGGCACCTGCTACTTCAACGTCTGCTTGATATTCTGCTCACGATGGCAGATGCGCACCTCGATGCCGAACTTCTGGTGGATATGCTCGGCAAGGTGCTGGGCGGAATAGACAGAGCGGTGCTGACCACCGGTACAGCCGAAGCAGAACATCAGGGAGGTGAAGCCACGCTGGATATAACGGCGCACATGGGCATCGGCGAGTTTATAGACGCTGTCGAGGAAGGTGAGGATCTCACCATCATCCTCCAGGAAGCGGATGACGGGCTCGTCGAGACCGGTGAGCTGCTTGTAAGGCTCGTAGCGGCCGGGGTTGTGGGTGGAACGACAGTCGAACACATAGCCACCGCCATTGCCACTCTCGTCCTCAGGGATTCCCTTGCCATAGGAGAAGCTGAAGACCTTGACTACCAAGGGGCCCTGAGCATCGTATTTCGAGAAGGTGGCAGGACCGTCTTGCGGGTGTGGTTTGTAGGGGTTGTTGTCTGTGGTCTTATAGCCATCGGCACGCTTTGCTGTAGAGGTAATCTGTTGGAACTGAGGCAATTCTGTCAGCTTCCTCAACAAAGACTGTAGATAAGGATAAGGGAAGTCTGTAGCATCGAGCAGCTCGCGCAGGTTCTGGATGGCAGGGGGTATGCTGTCGATGAAATGTTGCTTGCGCTCGAAATAGCCACGGAAGCCATAGGCACCCAGCACCTGGAGGATGCGGAACAGCACAAAGAGCGACAGACGGGCCACGAAGACATGGGGCGTGGGCACCTCGGTGAACTGCTTCAGCGCATGATAATACTCATAGACCAGTTCGCGGCGCAGCTTATGGGGATACTTGGCCGAGGCCTGCCACAGGAATGAGGCTACATCATAGTAATAAGGGCCGCGACGTCCGCCCTGGAAGTCGATGAAATAGGGATTGCCCTTATCGTCAAGCATCACATTACGAGCCTGGAAGTCACGATAGAGGAAACATTGCTCGTCGCCACCTGCCGTCAGATCCTTTGCCATGAGACGGAAGTCGGCCTCAAGCTTCAACTCATGGAAGTCGAGCTCGGTGGCTTTCAGGAAGCAATACTTGAAGTAGTTGAGGTCGAAGAGCACGGAGTCGGTATCAAACGCGGGCTGGGGATAGCAATGAGAGAAGTCGAGCTCGCGGGCACCACGAATCTGGATATTCGGCAACTCACGGATGGTGCGCTTCAAGAGCTGTTGCTCCTGCAGCGTGTATCGTCCGCCAGCCTCGCGTCCGCCACGGATAGCGTCGAACAGCGACACAGAGCCCAGATCGGTCTGCAGATAGCGCAACTCATCGTCGCTGACTGCCAGCACCTGAGGCACGGGCAACTGGCGCTTGGAGAAATGGTTGGCCAGATAGACAAAGGCATGATTCTCGTCACGACTGGTACCAATACAGCCCACGACGCTGACGCCATCGGCGCCCGTCATCCTGTAATACACGCGGTTGCTACCAGCACCAGGCAGTTGCTCGGTGGTGACTGGCTCTGCCCCACTCCATTGTTTATATAAGTCTAAGAGTTGCTTCATATTAATGATTTTTATTGTTTTTACTGTAAAGTGATACCCATCAGGCCTGCCACGATATCGTTTGACAACGTACGCAGGGTAAGACTGCGCAGGCGCTTCTTCTCGTTCAGGGGCATACGCAACATCTGGACAGCGCCGCCAGGAATCTCACGGCCATAGACGCCCTTGATATTCAGCGCCCCGCCTAAGTCACGACTCACCGTACCCGTGCCCAGACAGACGCGATACGGACGACGAGGGAAGCTATAGAACGCTTTGCCGTCGACGTAATAGTCCTGCTCAATAGGACACCAGTTGTCAGGATTCCGCAGGCTGAGCGTATCGCAGGTGTTGTCCTGGTAAGTGGCCACGACCAAGGCATTGTCGATGCGACTCTGCATGTGGTTCGTGCTGCCTGCCATCAGCAGATAGGCGGAGGAAGCACGGCCTTTCAGGGGCACCACGATGCTGTCGGGATAGTTGTCCCAGAGCGAGGTATAGACGATATTCTTTCCTTCCTTGGGTGTATGGAAGGGCACGCCAGCCACTGTGAACTGTTCATTGTATATCAGCGTGCGGAACACGGAGTCGTTGATCACAGGGGTATATTGCGGATGGCACCACTCGCCCACTCCCTGCACAGGAATCTGGAGGGTTGTGGATTGGGGACGGGGCGACAGGTACTGGTTCTTGAAGATGTCGTCCACCTCGCTATTGAAGTAGCGAGAGAGATCATGCATCTTGAAGGGCTTGGAAAGGTCGGGCTCGTCGAGTCCTAAGTTGCGCCCGACACCCACGATGGGATGCGAGAGTTGCATCACATAATCCGCTTTCTTCGTCTCTATCACCTGATGATGCTCCGAGGTGCCCTCGATGTCGCGATAGCCACCCATGCCTGTATTCTGACGGATCACAATCTTCAGGGGCTGACGGAAATGCTGCGTCACCTCGTAGCGCTCCATGCCATCCTTGCGTGTGAACTTATATTCCAAATATGGGGTCTTTACTGATACGCTATCCCAAGCACTTGGGAAGCCCGGACGGATGATGCACTTGCCATCGAGGGCCTGTGGGATGATGCCAAAGAGGCCCTGAACGATGGTGCGCGAGGCGATGCCGATACAGTCGCCAAAGTCGCGATAGCACTCGCCACGGGCAGCATCATAATGAGATAGTTGTCCGAAGTTCATGGGCGACTGTCCGTAGAACATATTATCCATCACGGCACCCATCAGCAGGTCGTAGCCCACGAAATCGTCTCCAGCCTCAAAACAGGCCAGCGCCGTATGCATCGTCTCGGCCGTAGCCACGTTGTTGATACTCCAGGAGTAAGGCATCCAGTTGGATGTGGCAATGACTCGATAGCCGGTCTTCTCCACCTTGAAATGCGGAATGTGCGACCTCATCCAACGCACGGCTTTATTTGCCTGACTGGTAGAACAGGCTCCGCAGTCGATGGGCGTATAGATGCTCCATACGGCGGGCGACTCGTGCAGGCGCTTCAGCCCCATACCGTCCTCGTATTCTGCCCACACGCCCTTGTCCTTCATCCACAGGCGCTCGTTCATCGCCTTCAGGATGGCCTCGGCTTCTTGCTGATAAGGCTTTCCGTCTTCGCCAATGATTTCTGCGATACGTGCAGCCAACAGGTTGCCACGATAGTTATAGGCCGATGAATGGGTCACGGCACCACCGCTGTAATATAAGGCATCGCTGGCCCAGATGCAGCAGTAGGCATCATAGAGATGGTCGCCATCGGGGTCGTAGTTGCGCTTCTCCCAAGCCAGATGACGCTTGATGACGGACCACATCTTGCGCATATAGGCCGTATCGGCATCGTATTGGAAGTGCCAGAGCAACTCGTCCATGTAGTTGAGGTTCATGTCGTAGTGGTGCATCTGGTCGTTGCGCTCCGGATTACGACAGATATAGCCATTGGAGTACATCTGCGTGCCCCAACGCTTCTCAGCACGAGCCATATTCATCTTAGCATCCTGCGAGGGATGAGGGATGGTGGGTTCCACATGGGTCACCTGACTCTTGGCGTAGGCATCGAAATGACTCACCTGACGCTCATTCCATCCCAGCACATCGCCCACGTAGGCAGCACGCCAGCCAGCCAAGGGCATACGCCAGCCGATACAGCCATGCAGCCACGTCTGTCCGTCCCAGTCGCCATCGGCAGCAAAGGTCAGGGCGCTGGCTAAGGTGTTGATATAAGGATCAGGCGTTTTGAACTCGATTCTGCTCTGCAGCGCGCCATTATGCATCACGGCCTTCATGAACAGCTGGCGGGCCTGCTCGTCGCTAATAGAAGAAATCTGATTGATGGAGTCGATGACGAAATAGGTCTCGCGGCCTCCGTTCCAAATACTTCCAGTCAGATTTCCTTTTTGGGGCGAGGCCTCGAAACAGCCTGGTTTGTCGGCACCTATGTCGCCATTACGACTGAGTTTTGGATTGGCAATATTGCATACCTCAGCACGAAAGACGGCCTCCTTGTTGAAATGGTGGTCATCAAAGAGCCACACGGCGCCTTCCCTGTCGGGCATCGCCACCACGCTCAGTTTCAGATAGGCATCCTGTCCCCAGCGCCTGTCCTGCAAGCGATAGATGCGCATTCCGTTGACATAGCTCGCCTTGCAATAGTCGGTAGAGTCGAGGGCCACGCCATTCACCTTAAAGCGGATATGGCGATGGTGGTTTTTCTTGACCACAGCAAACACTGGGCGGTCGCTGGTCTCCAGGCGCCAGTCGGTATAACTGCCATAGAGGGCACGCGTAAAACGGTTGTTTCCGTTCTCGCAGACCACAGCATCGCCCTCAGGGAAATACTGTTGCTCGCGCACCTCATCCTGCTTGCCATCGTTATACGAGGGTAGCACACCTGCTATCTGTGCCTCGGAAGACGAGAAACACGTCAGGGCAAGCGAGAACGTCAATAGCCAACCTTTCATTTGCGTCGTTCCTTCCACTTCTCTATCCAGTCAATCACGTAGCTTTCCAATATCGCAATGAATATCAGAAAGCCCAGAGCCATCGCGAAGGCCCACCATACACTATTTGTCCATCTGGCCGCAAGGTTCCACACCACAGTAGCCAATGCGAACTTTGCTCCCCAACTGATAATAAACTTCCAATTCATAACAGCCACAAAGGTACGAAGAAAAAGGCGAACCACCAAAAGTAAAGTGCAAAAAAGTCATTATGAGAGGAATACAAAAAAAAGACAATACGTATAACTTTCCAAAACTTTTTGTATCTTTGCAGCCGATTTATACAGAGATTAAGCCTAATAAGATGGCAGAAGAAAGTAATAACGAGTTTCACAATGTGGTGCCGCTGCCTGTCGATATTGGTGCTGTATGACTTGGAACAGAAGCTGTCCATGCCGTTTCCCGACGAATGGCGCAAGGCCATCAGCGACTATGACGGAGAATAAGAAGGGGAAAGAGATGGGCGTAGCCAATCAAAAGAACACAATACCTCAGGAAGAGCCTCAATGGGTCGAGTTGAATCTTGAGTTTGAGCCTTGGCCTGACATTTAGACAGTTCAGAAAACAGATGCTACCAATGAATACAGGTAACTGCCGAAACTGACGAGTGCCCATATCATCAGGGCTATGGATGCCAATCTTTGTTCATTACTTAGTGCTTCAAAGTCATTATCTTCGTGGGACAGGCCAGAGTACACTTGCCACACTTCAGGCAGTCAGGATGCAGATAGCCGATGGCCTCGCCGCGAGAGTCGTAGGGCGTGAGTTGCATCGGGCAGACACGGGCACACTGCTTGCACTTCATCTGACAGGCACTCGATACGTGGATATTCGTGAATGCCTTTGGCAGTGGTGCCTTTTTAGGAGCTACCCAATTGGAGATGGTTCCCATCGGGCAGAACGAACACCATGTGCGTGGGGCATAGATGAACGAGAGTGTGACACCAACAATGGTGGTCATTACGATTATTGTCCAAAATACCTTGCCTATACCAGCCCACATGGGAAGTCCTCCCTCGCTCCAAGGTACGAAACTCAGCTGGAAGCCGAACATACCGAAGATGAAGAATACCATAAACAGTCGGAAGCCGAAGGTACGCACAAACCTTGGAATCGGACGATGGGGTGAATACTTCGAGAGCAATCGGTCGTACATATTGCCACGAGGACACACATGTCCACACCACCAGCGGCCCTTAAAGATGCTCGTCACCACAGGGCCGATCATACAGATGATGGCCAACAGGCCAATCACCGGGAAGAACCAGCCGAGGATGATGTAGGCGATGATGATCCAGTAGAGCGGCAACCCTGGAGTCTCAAAATGTCTATGAAATTGTTTTTGTGCCATACAATTATTTCTCCTTGTTCTTTAATGTTTCAATAATCGTATCAAGTTCATCGGCAAACTTGGCATAGTCGTCCAATTGGAAAGGACATGCTTTGAGCTCTTTGCCCATGCCTGCAGGGATGATGGCGTATGCCTGTTCCTCCATCGCCTTACCCTTTGCGGTCAGCGAAACTATCTGCTGACGCTTATCCTCCTTGCCACGCTTGCGAACCACGATGCCAAGCTTCTCCATGCGCTGAAGCAGCGGTGTAACGGTGTTCGTTTCAAGCAATAGCCGATGGGCTATGTCGTTCACAGGCTGAGAATCCTGCTCCCAGAGTACCATCAGAACGAGATATTGTGGGTAAGTGATACCCAGTTCATTCAACATTGGCGTGTAGGCCTGGGTGATGAGTCGTGCTGCCGTATAGAGACGGAAGCATATCTGCTTGTCGAGTCGTAATTCTTCGTGCATAATTTTCAATTTTCAATTAAGCCAGCATGGCTTCAACGTCCTTCTCAAAGTCCTTGGGTTCCGTGGTAGGAGCATAACGCTTGATGGTTTCACCGTCCTTCGAGATCAGGAACTTGGTGAAGTTCCACTTGATGTCACTGTCCTTCTCCACACTCTTACTGATAGCCTTGAAGAGAGTCTTAGCAGCTTTGGCCTTCAGACCGTTGTATTCCTCTGTGGGAGCCTGAGCTTTCAGATACTCAAAGATGGGCTGGGCATCGGGGCCGTTTACATCGCCCTTCTTCATAATCTGGAAGGTCACACCGTAGTTCAATTGGCAGAACTCCTCAATCTTGCTGTCTTCAGCAGGATCCTGCTCCTTGAATTGGTTACAGGGAAATCCGATAATCACCAGACCTTTATCCTTATACTTCTGGTTCAGTTCCTCCAGTCCTGCAAACTGGGGCGTGAATCCACACTTGCTGGCTGTGTTCACCACCAGCAATACCTTACCCTGATACTGTGAGAAATCAATCTCCTTACCTCTGCTCGTCTGAGCCTTGAAATCATAAATCTTTGCCATATCTCTATTTGTTTATATCGTTCACGATGATAAAGATGGTGCAAACGAGAGCAGAGCCAAGCTTGCTTGAGCTATGCCGAGTGCAGCCCATCTTCGCAACACAGTTGCAAAGGTAAGGAAAATATTTTATGTCGCAAGCGATTTATTGAAAACTTTAAGAGAGTTTAACAAAATATCGCCTGCGATATAATATAATCAAGAATCCCCGGCTTGCATTTCTGCAGGTCGGGGTCTTGCTGTTTTGAAGTGGAACCACTTTATGATACCTCGATGGCCTTGGTGACCTTCTGCTTCGGCTCGGTCTTCGGCATGGTGACGGTCAGGATGCCGTCCTCGACCTTGGCAGAGATCTGATCCTTCACCACATCATCAGGCAGCGTGTAGCTCTGCTCGTAGTTCGAGTAGCTGAACTCGCGGCGCAGATAGTGATGGTGCTTGTCCTCTTGCTTGTGTTCCTGTTTGTTCTCAATGGCGATGGTAAGGTTACCCTCGTCGTTGATGGCCACACGGCAATATTCTTTCTTAATGCCTGGAGCTGCAAGTTCCATCGTGTATCAAGAAATCCTCAAATACTGTTGGCATCCAACTGTTCTGAAACATTACTGGTAACATAATCAATACCTCCTAATTATACTTTTAGTTTAACGTATGTTGTTGATTGCCTCGGCCTATTTAGCGTCGGCTTTCACTCACCTAAAAGCAACTTGCATGCCGATTGTCAAAATGGCACTCGGATTCGGTCAGGATGGCACCGATTTTAAACTCGATTAAACTATGCTGACAATTTATTAAACTCAATTAAACTTTGGGGATTTTTTTATAGAATATATAAAGCTATTGCGGCACAGGCTTCGGCATCGGCCAGGGCATGATGATGATTCTGAAGGTCGTAACCACAGGCGGCTGCAACAGTGTGGAGCTGATGATTGGGCAGCGAATGACCGAACTGTCGGCGGGCTGCTGCGAGGGTATCGTAAAAGCGGTAGTCAGGATAGTCCATCTGATAGACCCTGAACACAGCCTT
>CACYXD010000038.1 GCA_902778255.1 uncultured Prevotellaceae bacterium | reverse complement strand
ATAATCGGGATTACCGATACTCATCCATCCCCAAGGCAATCCAATATTGCTGTAGCTGTCGGCTGGTACATCGCGCTTGACGAAATTGAACTCTTCGCGAACAGGGTCATGAGGCATTGGAACTTGAAGTAAGGTCTGACATTTCATATTGATGGCCAAAGTGCCGTCACCATTGACCACAGGCCAAGCATTCTTGTCCCAACGTACAGGTGCAAGCATCGTCTCGCGCCCCATCACATGCAGGAGGTAACCGCTTGTGCGATAACCCAGGCAAATCATCCACCATGAGGAGTCGGGTGCTTGTATGAGGTCAGCATGTCCGAGCCCTTGAATATTGCTGTTCTGCATCTTCATGCTGAAATGCGTGAGAATGGGGTTGGCAGGATTCGATTCATACGGCCCGAACAGAGAACGGCTTCGCAAGATGTTGACGTGGTGGCCATGTTCCGTGCCGCCTTCGGCAAGCATCATGTAATAATAGCCGTCTTTCTTGTATATGTGTGGACCTTCAGGATAACGTCCGCCGAGTCCCGTTCCCAAGTGATGAACATCGCCTATACGCTGACCAGTATGAACGTCTATCTCGCAGATATTGATTTCACCTGGTTTGATGCCTGGCCGTGTCTCGTCGGCAGCCGCTTTCCATAAGAAATAGCACTTCCCTTCGTCCCAGAAGAGCGTAGGATCGCAACTGCCGAGGGCAAAGTCAATGAATATGGGGTCGGACCATTCTTTAGATGGGTCGTCTGTCCAGACGTAGAAATGGCGACGTGATGGGAAGATGGTAGTCACCATGTAATAGCGGCCCTCGTGGTAGCGGATGGTTGGGGCGTAGATGCCCGCATTAGTCCAACCCAGTTCGGGCTGGTTTTGTGTGTAAAGCCCCGAGAGGTCAAGCTGTGACTTGCGCGAGAGGCAATTACCTACCTGTTCCCAATGTATCAGGTCTTTGCTGTGGAAGACTGGTACACCAGGGAAATACTGGAACGTGCTGTTAACGAGGTAGAAGTCCTTTCCGTTTGTACACACACTTGGGTCGGCATGAAAGCCGGGAAGCACAGGGTTGCGATAGTTTCTTCATCTTGCTTTCTTTTCACTTAAACCCTCTTGGGTAAGAGGAACGAACTTAATCTTTCCATCCTTATCGAAATAAAGATATTCCGCACAAACACTTCGACGACATTGTCCACCAGGTTCCCCGTTCTGCATGTATGAACCGTCATGATAGATGTAGTACCACTGGTTCTTGAACTGAATGACAGAAGGATGAATGGTGAATCCATAATTGGCCGATGTACTTACAAACCCGCCGTATGTCCAAGGACCTTCGATGCTTGTGGCATACGAATATGCCATCTGCTCTGTCTGTACGCCTGGTGCATCACTTGCATATACATTATAATAAAGATTGCCACGTTTGAAGAGCCAAGGTCCTTCGGAATAGTTGCGCAATGGCACCTTCTTGATTTCTCCATCCAGTTCAATCATGTTCTTTTTCAGGCGAACCATGTAGCAGTCACCATTGCCCCAGGCCATCCAAGGAGTTCCGTCATCATCAATAAGAACAGTCGGGTCAATATCTGCATTGCCACGATGTGAGTCGGGCGTCATATCATCGGTGATAAGAGGTGTGCCATCCGCACGTGCCGGTTTGAAAGGGCCTGTTGGCAAATCGCTGACTGCTACGTCAATTGTGTGCTGACGATTATCCTTGCGGTCAAGTGTCACATAATAATAGAACTTGCCATTTGCCTCTACCACCTGACCAGCCCACGAGCCACCAGGCTGGGCATAGGGGAAATCAGCAGCAGAGAGGACGGGACCGTGTGACTTCCAGTGAATCATGTCTGTGCTTGAATAGCAGAACCAACGAGGCATATAGAACCATCCTCCAACTCCTGTGGCATCTTCACCTACGTAGGCATAGACCGTGTTGCCTACTATGGTAAAAGCAGGATCGGCGGTGAATCTGTCTGTAAACAGGGGATTCTGTCCTTCCACACGTTCAAGTGGAGAACCTGAGATTTCAAGGTTGCGGATAGCGCCTTCGCGTACCTGTAGCGCATTGGGGAAACCACCAGGGAATCCGTGGCCCACAACCCAATTTGAGGCATTATGCCGCAATGCCTTCCCAGGATAAGTGAGTGTTTCTGTTTGTCCGTCAACGTTCAGCGAAAGTACCGATTGCTTTTTCTTCGTATCGTATGTAGCCTTAGCTTCCAGTGTGTACCAGCGGTCCTTGACCACCTTATTACCAGCCCAGAGACGATGGCCTTGCTCATTCTTGTCAATAACTTCCACGAAGAAACGTTGAGCCGTATTGTCAAAACCGAGGGAAATGTCGCCTGTTAGCGAATTCTTGCCTATCAGAAAACTGCCTTTCCCCTCTTTGCAGACAAAGACCTGTTCCGTGCCCAAAGTTCCGCATTTCACCTCCGCCTTCAATCGCCACTCTTTCTGCATATCTTGATAGAAGAGTGGATTCTTGTCGTCAATCTTGTATTCGCTGACATTCAGACGTAACTCCTTGCCTGGTTCATAATCCTTTATGTTCCAATCTTGGAGGGTATATACTTTTTGTGCATAAGCGCAAGTTAGTGCAAGCGCGAATTGTAATGTGATAAATAGTTTCTTCATAATTGTTTATTCTTTGCCGTGATAGATCGCATAATGATATTTGATAATCTGGCTGCAAAAATACAAAAAATATCAGATTCTTTAACGGAAGTAATAGGATAAAATTCCGATTATCATAATATTGTCCTATTATTGGATAATATTTTGAGCTATTGGTAACTGTTTATTTTGTACCTTTGCCGACAAAATCGCAACACATTACTTTCACACGTATGAACAGAAAAAGAATATTGGCTCTCATCGCCGCGTTAATAACGATTGGGGTGACAAAGGCTCAGGATACTATTGATATATGGAACCTTCCGCCCCTCAGCATAGAGCAAGGACGTTATACCACCGACTGGGATAACCTGAGCCGGCAATATAATACGCCTGCATGGTGGCGTGAGGCAAAACTGGGTGCATGGTCTCACTGGGATCCGCAATCAGCGGCAGAGGATGGTGACTGGTATTCGCGTTGTATGTATATGGAAGGTCATCCCCAATCGAAATTCCATCGCGAGCATTTCGGCCATCCTTCGGAGTATGGCTACAAAGAACTGTGTCGCGATTGGAAGACGGACCTTTGGGACCCTGAAGACTTGATGCAACTCTACCAGAAGATGGGAGCACGCTACTTCTTGGCATTGGGCAATCATCATGACAATTTTGATTGTTGGAATAGCAAATATCAGCCTTGGAATTCTGTCAATATCGGTCCGCATCAGGATATTGTAGGCATTTGGGAGAAGGTGGCAAGAAAGCATGGAATGCCTTTCGGCATAGGTTTCCATAACACCCCTGCTCGCACTTGGGGACAGTTCATGCCTGTCAGATACACCAGCGATAAGCAGGGCGACAAGGCAGGCGTTCCCTACGATGCCATGCTGACAAAAGCTGACGGTTACAAGCCCAATGCCGATGGGACGGACAAATGGTGGAAGGGGATGGATCCGCAAGATTTATATGGTCCTATTCATCACGACGGACGCAAATCGTTAGAGAGTCCGTTTGCCAACCAATTCATGTGGCGTGTGGACGATGCAATTCGCAAATACCAGCCCGACATGATCTACTTTGATGACCATGCCGGCGACTCGCAAGTGGATATGGGCATAGATATGGGGCTTGGCAAACTGACGCCTCAGATTATCGCCAATTTCTACAATATCGCAGACAAACGCACAGAAGGGCGCAAGGAAGTGGTAGCAACATTCAAGGGTGTCGGTGGGCGCTACAACAGTTTTCAGCGTAACCCCGAAATGGTTGGCATCGTGGATCGCTCATTGGTAAAAAGCACAGAGCTTTACACTGAAGACGACATCATGGCTTTTCCTTTCCAGACAGAAGTTAGTCTGCAGGACTGGCATTATCAGCAAGGCGGCAGTTATCGCAGCGCTGAGGAAATAATCACTCGTCTGATGCAGAATGTGTCGCGTAATGGCTGCCTGCTCCTCAATATCACACAGCATGGGCGTGGCAATATCGATGATGAAGCACGTCAGATATGTCTGGACTTCGGTCGATGGATTGATATCAACCAAGAGGCTATTTACAGCGCACGACCATTCGATGTATGGGGTAATAACGATGTCATCTATACTCGTCAGGGCGGTCATATCTATGCCGTCATCCTGCATCCCTCATCCGATCCCATCGTCCTGCCTGCACTCTCCAGTCAATCTGCTTCTGTAGGGAAAATCACAAAAGTGGAATTGGTGGAGAACAATCGTGCCGTTCCTTTCATCCAGTCGCCAGAGGGATTGACACTTCAGCTGGGCGAGCCTTTGCGTTCGGAAGGCATCCAAGACATGAAGCTGGCAATGGGATATAAAGTGGTAAGAATCAGTCACGATAAGGCATGGTTTAACGATGACGACCCAGGTGTGCGCACTTTCGGATGGGACCGCCGTTGCAACACCCATGAAGGCGATTTCAACAACGACCTATCCTTCAGCAACCAGGCCGGCGACACTTGGACCGTAACTCTTGAAGCCCGAAAATTCAGCATCATCGCACCGCAAGGAATGGGGCAGGGCATCTTGGAGGTACTCGTCGATGGCAAACACGTGGGGGAGGTGTCTTTTGTCAAGCAGCGGGAAGTAAAGCATCAGTCCGTCGTCTTCACCTCGAAAAAGCTGCGCAAAGGCAAACACGAAATACAACTGAAGAACAAAAACGGAATGGTTGCCATCGATGCAATCATCATTCAATAAAACATCATCATGAAACGTATTATTCTTTTCACGTTCTTCCTCACATCACTGTGTGTACACAGCTTTGGAAAAGACAAATTCGAATCACCCAACCATCAGTTGAGCGCTGAGGTGAATGGGCAGTCAGTGACGTTATACGACAAAAGTAAGCAGATGGTGACACGTATCCATCTCGGCTTGATAACCGATAAGGGAAATCTTGATTCAGGTTTGGTGCTGAAACTATCGACTGCCGCAAAGACAATCAAGGCCGACTATACCATGGTCACAGGCAAGAGAAGTCATTGCACGAACCGCGCAAACGAAAAGACTTTTACTTATGCCAATGCAAACAATATGACCCTTGAGGCCATCGTCAGACTCTATAATGATGGTGTTGCCATCCGCTATCGTATCCCGCAAGGCGTGAAGATAACAGACGATTGCACCTCATTCTATGTGGCAGATGGTAAGGACAGATGGATAGCTCCTTACGACTTTGGCAACGAACAACCTTTCCCACACGACACAGAAGGAAAGACTGTAAAAGACAGAAATCTGCGTGATGTAACCAATGGCCAATGGAGTTATCCAGCCTTGGTGGAGCCACAAAAGGGGCTGTTTATGCTCATTGCGGAGTCAGATCTGCGAAGTAACGACAGCGGCTCGTATCTTGTCAATGCCGACAATTCCGAGCAATACAAGGTTCAACTGGTAGGTCCGTCTGCTTTCTGCGATGGTTTGTCACCTTGGCGTTTCGCCATTATTGGCTCTTTAGCAGATGTGGTCGAATCGACTCTCGTCACCGATTTGGCTACACCAAGCCAGATTGCCGACACAAGTTGGATTCAGCCCGGTGTCAGTTCCTGGATCTATTGGGCATATAATCACGGTTCCAAGGATTATACGTTGGTGAAACAATACATCGACTTGGCTGCACAGATGGGATGGCCCTATTGTCTCGTTGATTGGGAATGGCCTGAGATGACCAACGGAGGTGACATCAACGACGTGATGGCATACGCCAAACAAAAGGGAGTCAAAATTAACCTGTGGTACAATTCCGGCACATCGCTTGTAGGACCTCACGCCCCACAGCCACAAGACCGGCTGAATAAGGCAGAGAGCCGTGAACGTGAGATGCAATGGCTGGAAAGCATTGGAGCAAGTGGCATCAAGGTCGACTTCTTCTCGCCCGACAACGATACAATGGTCAATTATTACATTGATATACTCAAAGATGCTGCCCGTCACCATCTGCTGGTCGATTTCCATGGTTGTACCATACCTAATGGATGGCAGCGCACATGGCCCAACATGGTGAGCATGGAGGGCATCTATGGTGCAGAGTGGTACAACAACTATGAGCTGATGACCACCTTGGCGCCACCCCACAATGCCACCGTTGTCTATACACGCAATGTCATCGGTCCGATGGACTATACGCCAGGCACATTCACCGACAGTCAGTTCCCCCACACCACCACCAATGCACATGAACTGGCTCTGCCTGTGCTCTTCGAGTCGGGCATTCAGCACATGGCCGATCGCCCCGAAGGCTATGAGTCCCTTCCTTTTGAGGCAAGACAAGTCTATTCACACCTGCCCGCCGCATGGGACGACACCAAACTCCTCGCAGGCTATCCAGGCAAGAGTGCCGTTGTTGCTCGCCGTTCAGGGAAAACTTGGTACGTTGCAGGAATTAACGGCACAGATGAAGAAATAAATCTTGCTTTCACACTGAAGCGGCTGAATCTCAAGCCCAAGAAGGTTCTGTTGTTCAGCGACGGCGAGGCAGAGCGCGACATCAAAGTTTCCAGCCCCACTCTGAGCGGTGACAAAGTCTGCATTGCTTGCCGAGCACGTGGCGGTTTTTTAATGGTGATGTAATATGCCGAAAATCTCAAAGAGACACGCTTTATATATGCCCAAAATCTCAATGCGTACCATTCGTCAAGTTTACCACATCCACTTTTTCTCTATCAATGTGACCTTACCCCCCCACATTATACACCTTTTTGAGTTTTTTGCCGTTGCAGATTATATGCTTTTTCGAGAAATTATTTTGAGGAAAACTTGTTTTTCACCATAAAAATGAGTGACCTTTGTAGTCACAAAAAAAAGGATTGTTTTATGTGCACAGAAGGTTCCGGTGTGCACTTAGGACAAAGAAACTGGAATTAAAAAAAGATTTCCTCTCAAAAAAATTGGAATTAACGAAAATACTTTCTATCTTTGCAACGTCAGAACATTTGTTTTTGACTATCCGGGTAGAATCCCGCGTGGGGTAAGGCTTTATCGATACTGCCCATTTTATAGAGAGCCGTCGTTCAACGATTGCTCTTTATTTTTGTTTGTACTTCTTCATGAAGTTCTTAAAATAAGATTGGCCAAGCGAAAAGATCATGGGGACAGGTGTTTGACTTCTTGTCAAGTGAGAGGAATCAAATACCTGTCCCCATGATTCCCAGAGTTAAGAGTTGTCGGCTTTCCCAATCGCGAAGCGATAATTCTAAATTCTAAACTCTTAATTGCCGAAGGCAACAACTCTAAATTCTTAATTCTAAATTCTAAACTTAAAATTTATTTTTATGAAAAAGAACGAACTTTGGAAATTCGTGATTCAGACGGCCATCTCGATTCTGTCTGCAATCGCTACGGCACTGGGAGTAACAAGCTGTATGGCATAGAAAATCAGTAGACCGTAAAACAGCGTATTATGCACAAAACGACTGAAATGTGCACGTCTCAGTCGTTTTTGTGCATTTTTTTTGGCTGTGTGCGCAAAAAGTAGTACCTTTGCGGTCGATTTTGAAAAAAATCACCCGTTTTAAAACGAAAATACATTATTATTTTATAATTATGGCTTTAAAAATTGTAGTACTTGCTAAGCAGGTACCCGACACACGAAACGTGGGTAAGGACGCCATGACTGCCGAAGGCACCGTAAACCGTGCTGCCCTGCCCGCCATCTTCAATCCAGAAGATTTGAACGCCCTGGAGCAGGCCCTTCGCCTGAAGGAGCAGAACCCAGGCTCAACAGTAGGAATCCTCACGATGGGTCCTCCACGTGCAGGAGAAATTATCCGTCAGGGACTTTATCGTGGCGCTGATACGGGTTGGTTGCTGACCGACCGTCTCTTCGCTGGTGCTGATACCCTCGCTACATCTTACGCGCTGGCTACTGCCATCAAGAAGATTGGCGATGTGGACATCGTAATCGGTGGTCGTCAGGCTATCGACGGTGATACTGCTCAGGTAGGTCCTCAGGTGGCTCAGAAGCTGGGCCTCAACCAGGTGACTTATGCTGAGGAAGTGCTGAGCGTAAAGGATGGTAAGGCTACTATCAAGCGCGTCATCGACGGTGGTGTGGAGACTGTAGAGGCTCCTCTGCCAGTAGTAATCACCGTGAACGGAAGTGCTGCTCCTTGTCGCCCCCAGAATGCCAAGCTGGTGATGAAGTACAAGCGCGCTACCTGTCCTATGGAGCGCCCTGCTGAGGGTACCGCTTACGACTATCTGTACGATGAGCGCCCTGAGCTGACACTGAACCAGTGGAGTGTTGCTGATGTTGATGGCGACGTGAACCAGTGCGGTCTGAATGGCTCGCCCACCAAGGTGAAGGCTATCAAGAACATCGTGTTCCAGGCTAAGGAGTCGAAAACTTTGACGGCTTCGGATGCTGATATTGAGGGTATGATCAAAGAATTGTTGGAAGAGAAAATCATTGGCTAATAAGATATGAATAATGTTTTTGTTTACGTAGAAATTGAAGGAACAACTGTTCAAGAGGTTTCTCAGGAGTTGCTGACCAAGGGTCGCAAGCTCGCCAATGAACTGAACGTAGAGCTGCACGCCGTTGTTGCCGGTACAGGTATCAAGGGTAAGGTGGAGGATCAGATTCTGCCTTATGGTGTTGACAAGCTGTTTGTTTTCGACGCTAAGGATTTGTTCCCTTATACCTCGGCTCCCCACACAGATATTCTGGTGAACCTCTTCAAGGAGGAGCAGCCACAGATTTGCTTGATGGGTGCTACGGTTATTGGTCGTGACCTTGGTCCACGCGTATCGTCATCGCTGACATCAGGTCTGACTGCTGACTGCACAGAGCTCGAGATTGGCCCTTACGAGGATAAGAAAGAGGGTAAGACATACGAGAATCTGCTCTATCAGATTCGTCCTGCCTTCGGTGGTAACATCGTGGCTACTATCGTGAACCCCGACCATCGTCCTCAGATGGCTACCGTTCGTAGTGGCGTAATGCAGAAGGCTATCTATGATGGCGCCTGCAAGAAGGAGGTTGTTTATCCCGAGGTAAGCAAGTACGTCAGCCCCGAGGCTTTCGTCGTGAAGGTGCTCGACCACCACGTAGAGGCTGCCAAGCACAACCTGAAGGGTGCGCCTATCGTGGTTGCTGGTGGTTATGGTATGGGTTGCAAGGAGAACTTCGACCTGCTGTTCCAGTTGGCAAAGGTACTTCATGGTGAGGTTGGTGGTAGCCGTGCTGCCGTTGATGCTGGCTGGCTCGACCACGACCGTCAGATTGGTCAGACGGGTGTTACCGTTCATCCAAAGGTGTACATCGCCTGCGGTATCTCTGGACAGATTCAGCACATCGCTGGTATGCAGGACTCTGGTATCATCATCTCTGTGAACAGCGATCCCGATGCGCCTATCAACAAGATTGCCGACTACGTGATTGTTGGTACTGTAGAAGAGGTTGTACCCAAACTCATTAAGTATTATAAGCAGAACAGTAAGTAGCCTCACCCCCAACCCCTCTCCGCTTGGAGAGGGGAGTATATAGATTCTGTGTGATGGTAGGCAAATGGTTTGAGACAAGTGCTCCTGACAGGTATGAATTGTTGAAGGATTTCGCAAAAAGAAACCGAAAGGAGATGACAGAAAGTGAAACGGTGTTGTGGGAAACATTGAGAAATCTCAATTGTGGATACCATTTCAGAAGACAACATCCAATAGGCGACTATATCGCAGATTTCATTTGTCTGAAAAGAAAAACTTGTCATTGAAGTCGATGGTGGTTATCACAACGAGCCAATACAGCAACAAGACGACCAAGTGCGTACAGAATTTATGGAAAGAAAAGGCTACACTGTTATTCGCTTTAAGAACGAAGAAATAAGCAACAACCTCCAAGAGGTTATTATGAGAATAAAAGAACAATTGTTTAACGAATAAAAATGAAGCTCCCGACCCATCTCCCTTTGAAGGAACAAGTCTATTCACTCCCCTCTGCTGAAAGAAAAGGGTTTCGCTGATGCGAAAGAATATGACTACGCTCCCGTTGACCTGGGCGATGCCATCGAGAACTACAAGCAGATTCTCGACATCACTGGCGACGTGGCTGCCAACATCATCGAGCCTAACTCTGAGAGCGTTGACCTGGAAGGTCCACACCTCGAGAACGGCCGTATGATCTACGCCTCTAAGACTTACGAGAACCTCGACGCCACCCGCAAGGCTGGCCTGTGGGGTGTAAGTATGCCTCGCCGTTACGGCGGTCTGAACCTGCCTAACGCCATCTTCTCTATGCTGAGTGAGATGATTTCTGCTGCCGATGCCGGTTTCCAGAACATCTGGAGCCTGCAGAGCTGTATCGACACGCTGTATGAGTTCGGTAGCGAGGAGCAGCGCCAGAAGTACATCCCCCGCGTTTGCGCTGGTGAGGGTATGAGTATGGACCTGACTGAGCCCGATGCTGGTTCTGACCTGCAGCGCGTGATGCTGAAGGCTACCTTCGACGAGAAGGAGAACTGCTGGCGTCTGAATGGTGTGAAGCGTTTCATCACCAACGGTGACAGCGACATCCACCTCGTGCTGGCTCGTTCTGAGGAAGGCACCAAGGACGGACGTGGTCTGTCAATGTTCATCTACGACAAGCGCCAGGGCGGTGTTGACGTACGTCACATCGAGCACAAGCTGGGTATCCACGGTTCACCTACCTGTGAGCTTACCTATAAGAACGCAAAGGCAGAGCTCTGTGGTAGCACCCGTCTGGGTCTTATCAAGTACGTGATGGCTCTGATGAACGGTGCCCGTCTGGGTATCGCCGCTCAGTCAGTAGGTGTTGAGCAGGAGGCTTACAACGAGGGTCTGGCTTACGCTAAGGAGCGTCAGCAGTTCGGTGATAAGATCATCAACTTCCCCGCTGTTTACGATATGCTCTCTCGCATGAAGGCTAAGCTCGACGCTGGTCGTTCACTGCTTTATGAGACAGCCGCTTATGTTGATATCTACAAGTGCCTCGAGGACATCGAGCGCGACCGCAAGCTTACTCCCGAGGAGAAGCAGGAGTTGAAGAAGTACCAGCGCTTGGCTGATGCATTCACACCACTGGCTAAGGGTATGAACTCAGAGTACGCCAACCAAAACGCTTACGATGCTATCAGCATCCACGGTGGTTCAGGTTTCATCATGGAGTACAAGAGCCAGCGCCTGTTCCGCGACGCACGTATCTTCTCTATCTACGAGGGTACCACTCAGCTGCAGGTTGTTGCTGCTATCCGCTACATCACCAACGGCACCATGCTCAACAACATCAAGGACATGCTGGCAGGTCTCGAGGTTAGCGATAGCCTGAAGAACCTGAAGGCCCGTGTTGAGAAGCTCATCCCCGTTTACGAGGAGGCTCTGAACAACGTGAAGGCCCTTGAGAATCAGGACGCTCAGGACTTCCTGGCTCGCCGTCTCTATGACATGACTGCCGAGCTGGTAATGAGCCTGCTCATCATCCGCGATGCTTCTAAGGCTCCTGAGCTCTTCGAGAAGAGTGCTAACGTCTATGTTCGCATGGCCGAAGAGGACGTACTTGGTAAGAGCGCTTATATCAAGGCCTTCCAGGTAGAAGACCTTGCCAACTTCCGCGCTGCAGAAGAGGAGACTGCTGCTGAGTAAGCAATCCCAATATCTATAGAAAAAGAGTATCCCGAAAAGGATGCTCTTTTTTTTGTGAAAACAGCTAGTCGCTGCCATTGAGCCTAAAACAGCTTGCGAAACAGCCTGAAACACGATGCGTTTAAGCCTCAAACGCAATGCGAAATAGCATCAAACGCAACCTAAAACAGCATCAAACGCAACCTAAAACAGCCTCAAACGCAAAACACTAGGCCGAGAGTCCTCTGTCGCCCTCTGAAATTCGGGTAAGGATCTCCACAACCGTTACCTACACATCCGCCCCACGGAGGAGTGGAAGGTGCAACCGAATCGTTCGGCAATGAAAGAAGACGCTTGTCCTAGCAAAGAGCACCTGACAAGTACCCGACAAGTACCCGACAAGTTTGATGTTATCAATCCCAATATCATCAAACTTTTACAGATAATTGGTGAGCAAGAGATGACAGTGAAAGTTCTGATGTCATCATTTGGCCTTAAAGATCGAGAAAACTTCCTGAACCTGTATCTCAATCCCGCCATCAACGAGGGCTATGTCCGCCTACTCTACCCTAACTCCCCCCGTCATCCCCGTCAGAAATACCTGCTGACAGAAAAGGGAATGACAGTATCAAAAAAGGCGAGGTAGTCACCTACCCCTCCTTGAATGTTTTCACAACGGAATAATCCTTATTGTGATTTGCTAAAAATTAGTGTTGCAAAAGTAAACATTTCTTATCAAAACGCCAAATAATTCGAAAGAAATTTGTACTTTTGTGGCAGAATAACTAAAAACACTATAACATGAAAAAGATTCTTGGATTAGATTTAGGAACATCTAGTATAGGTTGGGCATTAATAAAGGTCGAAGACAACAATAACCCTACAGAGATTCTAGATATGGGAGTCAGAATTGTACCCCTTGCAGAGAATGAGGGAGATAAGTTTACTAAAGGTCAAGATATTACTGTAAACGCAGATAGAACAAGGGCAAGAGGTGCACGCAGAAATTATGACAGATACCAATTGCGTAGACAAGCACTTACTGAGAAAATGCGTCAATTGGAAATGCTTCCAGATGAACACCTCATTAAACTTCCTATGATGGAATTATGGCAACTGAGGGCTGATGCTGTTACGAAAAAAATTTCTCTTAATGAACTTGGACGAATTCTGTATCACCTTAATCAGAAAAGGGGATATAAGCACTCGCGGACAGATGTCAACGACTCTAAACAAAGAGAATATGTAAAGGAAATAAATAATCGCTATACAAAATTGCATGAATCAAAAATGACCATAGGTCAATTCTTTGCAAATAAATTGGTTGAAACCGCAGTCGTACAAGACGGAAAAATCTTTTATATTTTTAGAATTAAAGATCAGATCTATCCGAGAAATGCTTATGAGGAAGAGTATGATGCTATCATGAAATGCCAGCAGAAATTCTATCCTGACATATTAACAGATGATATAATTGATGAAATAAGGAACAGTATTATATACTACCAACGTGATTTACGCTCATGTAAACATTTAGTGTCTGTTTGTGAATTTGAGAAACGCTGCTTCTATGATGCAGATGGAAACATAAAACGAAATAAAAAGGACAAAATTATTTATGATGGTCCAAAGGTTGCTCCTCGTACATCTCCATTATTTCAAGTTTTCAAAGATTGGCAGTCAATCAATAATCTTCGATTTCATAATCGTAGAAACGGATATCTATATATAACAAGGGAGCAAAAGGAACAAATAGCTGCCTTCATGGATAATCATGAGATTCTTAAACTCAAGGATGTCCAAAGTCTGCTCAATATTACATCAAAGTCTGGATGGTATTGTGACAAGGCAATAAAAGCTGGAATTAAAGGCAATTCAACAAAATGTGCTATATTAGCATCCCTATCTTCATTAACTCATTCAAAAATAGCTGAGATTACTCGTTTTAATCTCGAAACAGAAACTACTAATATCGTAGATGAAGAAACTGGCGAAATGTTAGTGCGTATTAGGAATACATATCAAAACGAACCTTTATATAGACTATGGCATATCATTTATTCGATTAAGAATGATAACGAAAGAGGAAATGCAATTTCTAAATTTCTTAAAGAGTTTGAAGTTGAAGACGAGACTGTTATTAATTCCTTGAAAGAAATTGATTTTGTCACACCAGGTTATGCAAATCTTTCCGCAAAAGCTATTTGTAAGATTCTACCTTACATGATGGAAGGATTAGATTATAGTGACTCCTGCGAATATGTGGGATACAATCATTCTGATAGTTTAACGAAGGAGGAGAATGAAAAGCGAGAACTCCTTGATAAGATTCCAGCCTTAAAGAAGAACGAACTACGTCAACCAACAGTTGAAAAAATTCTGAATCAAACCATCAATGTATTTAATCAAATCAATGAGGATTTAAGTAAAGATGGAGAGCGGATAAGTGAAGTAAGAGTTGAGTTGGCACGTGAGCTAAAACAAAGCAAAGATGAGCGCAATGAAACTGAAATCGGTATTCGAAAGCAACAAAAGTTAAATGATGAATACGCCAAGATTTTAAAAGAAGAAGGCGTAAGGCCAACTCGAAATAGAATACTCAAGTATCGTTTATGGAGAGAATCTAATAAGTCTTGTTTCTATTGTGAGCAACCCATCAGTTTTCATGAGTTTCTGGATTTCTCAGAGACAGAACGTGAACATATCATACCTAAGAAATTAATGTATGATGATAGTTTTGCGAACCAAGTCTGCTCTTGTCGAAATTGTAATAAAGAGAAAGGCGGACGTACTGCGATGGACTACATGAGAACCAAACAAAATCTGCAATTCTATCTTGACAAAGTTGACAAAATGTTTCAAGACCACAAGATTAGTGGAAAGAAGCGCTCTCATCTTCTGGCATCATATGATGATTACCTATTTCGAAAGGAAAACGGTAAAGAGACAAAAGATGATATTTTGATTTGGGAGAAACCTATAGAAAGACAACTACGTCTTTCTCAATACATATCTCGTAAAGCACAAGAACTATTAAGAATGGCTTGTCGTGATGTTACTGTAACGACAGGAGAAATAACCGCTCTAATTAGACACACGTGGGGATATGATACCATCTTACATGATCTTAATTTTTCTTCTTATAAAGAAGCGGGATTAACAGAGCTTGTTAAAGGTGAAGATTCAGGCAGGACTCGTGAAATTATAAAAGACTGGTCAAAACGTCTTGATCATCGTCATCATGCAATTGATGCTTTGGCTGTAGCGTGTACCTCACGCTCTATTGTTCAACGTATAAATACTCTTAATGCTAGTAGAGAGGAAATACGTGGGGAGATAAAAGCTCCAAGGAAAGAATGGAAGGATAGTAATCTGTTACAGCAATGGATAAAAGAAAAGATGCCATTTGATAGACAATATGTCTTACACAAGGTAGCTTCAATTTTGATATCTATGAAAGCGGGAAAAAAAGCAACGGTTCCTGGAAAAAGAAAGATTTATAAGAAAGGTAAGCCGATTGTTATACAAACAGGTCTTAGAATACCACGTGGCCAATTGCATGAACAAACCGTTTATGGCGCAATAAATCAATATGATAAAGGGCAAAAAGTGATGAAGATTGTTACCCGTTATAAGATGGGAGTAGGTTCTATGGGTTACGTTTTTAATGGGAAAGAAACCTGCGATGTCATAAAAAAGAAGAATCGCTATGAAATAGTGGATGGAATTCAAAAAGCTTTAGATTATATCGTTGATAAACATATTAGGGAGATTGTCAAGGCAAGGATGAATGAAGCGTTTCCTGAAGGAGAGACATATCTCACCGAAGCAGAGAAAGCATTAGCAGAAGGCAAGGCATATGATGGTAAAGCTAGATGTCAAAAGGCGTTAGACCAATTGAGGACATTAAGCGAAAGACCATTATATGCAGATAAGGATAAGCACATTACGATTAAGAACGTTCGCTGTTTTACTGGGCTTAGCGCTGTTCAAGAACTAAGATACAATGATAATGGCAAGCCAATATCATATGTTCTTACCAAAAATAATCATCACGTTGCAATTTATGTGGACGAAAAAGGTGAGCCTAAGGAAAATATCTGTTCTTTTTGGCAAGTGGTTGAACGTTCAAGGTACAAGTTTCCTTTAATCGTAAAGGATCCAAAGAATCTTTGGGACGAAATTACGCAACGCGAAAAGGATGGAGAGAAATTCCCAGATTCTCTTATCCAGTCTTTGCCACCTTCTAATTGGAGTTTTATTGAAAGTCTCCAATTAAACGATATGTTTATAATGGATATGGATGATGATGATTATATAAGAAACATTGAGACGAACAACTATGAAGAATTGGGAAAGAATTTATATAGGGTACAAAATATATCTACATTAGATTATTTCTTTAGATTACATACGGATACAACTTCAATAACAACACATGATGCTGCATTATGCAAAAGGTTTATCCGAATAAAAAGTTTTAAGTCATACTTTGCCCATAATCCACATAAGGTGCAGATTTCTTTGTTAGGTAAAATAGTTCAAAGTTCATAATGATCAAAAAGACCCTATGTTTTAGCAATCCTGCCTATCTCTCATTGAGGAATGCTCAGTTAGTAATCAAACTACCTGAGGTGGAGAAGGCTGACATTCTCACAGAGGACTATAAGAAATCCACAGAGGTGACACGACCCATAGAGGATATTGGTGTAGTGGTACTCGACAACAAACAGATTACCATCACACAAGGAGCATTAGAGGCTCTGCTTGAAAACAACTGCGCCGTCATTACCTGTGATTCAAATCACCTACCGGTAGGGCTACTCCTACCTTTGGTGGGCAATACTACTCAAAACGAACGATTCCGTGACCAGTTAGAAGCCTCGCAGCCGCTTCGCAAGCAACTATGGCAACAGACCATGCAATATAAGATTCGCAATCAGGCAGCCGTACTTGGCAAATACTCTAATACAGAGACCAAATGTATGCAGGTATGGGCTAATGAAGTGCGTAGTGGTGACCCTGACAACTATGAGGCTCGCGCTGCCGTCTATTATTGGAAAAGTCTGTTTGGTCATATCCCTGGATTCATAAGAGATCGTGAAGGTGTTGCGCCCAATAACCTTCTGAACTATGGCTATGCCATACTGCGTGCAGTTGTGGCACGCTCACTGGTAGCCAGCGGGCTCCTCCCTACCCTCGGAATTCATCATCATAATCGTTATAATGCCTATTGTCTGGCTGATGATATCATGGAGCCATATCGCCCCTATGTGGATCAATTGGTATATGACATCACCGAGCAATATGGCGTTAATGTGGAACTATCAAAGGATATCAAGGCTGAACTATTGTCAATTCCTACCCTTGATGTGGTGATAGGTGGTAAGCGGAGTCCATTGATAATAGCTGCTGCTCAGACAACCGCATCTCTTTACAAATGTTTTAGTGGCGAACTACGAAAGATTGCTTATCCAGAAATGACATAGCAACATATTTTATGATTGCAGAACGATTTAGCGAATACAGGGTTATGTGGCTCTTAGTACTTTTCGATTTACCTACAGAGACGAAAAAGGACAAGAAAGAATATGCAAAGTTTCGCAAGCGTCTCATGGAGGATGGTTTCACTATGTTCCAGTTCTCTATCTATGTACGTCATTGCGCCAGCATGGAAAATGCTGAGGTTCATCGCAAGCGTGTAAAAGCTATATTGCCTGAGTTCGGAAAGGTTGGCATTATGTGCATCACCGATAAGCAATTTGGCAACATTGAACTATTCTTTGGAACTAAACCACAACAGCCAAATGCGCCAGGTCAGCAACTAGAACTGTTTTAGAATCTTTAGTACTGATTTTAATTATTTAATCATTCTACGCCCTATTTTGAGTCAAAATTGACGAAGGGGGGCGAATAATAGAAACGGAGAATCTCACTCATCTCATGGGATCCTCCGTTCTTGCATTGGCATTTTTTCTTTTCTAACAATCTTTGCAACTACTTGGCATTCAACAGATTCCACGAATCGTGATGTTTATGCCACTGCAAAGGTACTAATTTTTCAGCAAATCACAACACCAGTTAATAGACATTATAAACGGCAAAGATGTTTATGCCACTGCAAAGGTACTAATTTTTCAGCAAATCACAACACAGGCGGCGGCTTGATGGGCAAGGACTTGGATGTTTATGCCACTGCAAAGGTACTAATTTTTCAGCAAATCACAACGGTGGACGTGACGGTATCTTCGGCACAGGCGATGTTTATGCCACTGCAAAGGTACTAATTTTTCAGCAAATCACAACGATGCCGACGAACTGCTGCGCTTCAAGCAGATGTTTATGCCACTGCAAAGGTACTAATTTTTCAGCAAATCACAACATGAACGAAGAGAATAAGATACCTCTGCCAGATGTTTATGCCACTGCAAAGGTACTAATTTTTCAGCAAATCACAACATAGCGGGTTGCATCCGCAGGGCGTGAACAGATGTTTATGCCACTGCAAAGGTACTAATTTTTCAGCAAATCACAACGGGTTGTGGATATTATTCTGTTTTATTGAGATGTTTATGCCACTGCAAAGGTACTAATTTTTCAGCAAATCACAACCAAGCGGCAAGCGGGCAACGCGCGTGACGCGATGTTTATGCCACTGCAAAGGTACTAATTTTTCAGCAAATCACAACCTCGCACGGTGTGGGTGAATCATCAAGCATGATGTTTATGCCACTGCAAAGGTACTAATTTTTCAGCAAATCACAACCAAGGGAGTACGCACCCAGAAGATGGTATGATGTTTATGCCACTGCAAAGGTACTAATTTTTCAGCAAATCACAACGAGTATTCCCAATCGCCATCGTCGGGACTTGATGTTTATGCCACTGCAAAGGTACTAATTTTTCAGCAAATCACAACAGTTCGGACTTGATTGAACGGATTTATTCGATGTTTATGCCACTGCAAAGGTACTAATTTTTCAGCAAATCACAACAAAGTACCTTGCGCCCTCTCGCGTCAGCATGATGTTTATGCCACTGCAAAGGTACTAATTTTTCAGCAAATCACAACAGGTCAGAACGGAGTATCATCGTTGTAGCGGATGTTTATGCCACTGCAAAGGTACTAATTTTTCAGCAAATCACAACCTGCGAAGTCATGGCTACCATAACGTCGTAGATGTTTATGCCACTGCAAAGGTACTAATTTTTCAGCAAATCACAACTACCACTCATCGGAGCTAACTACTGGATTCGATGTTTATGCCACTGCAAAGGTACTAATTTTTTAGCAAATCACAACACGAGAAGATTGTCTATACGGAGAGTGACGGATGTTTATGCCAATGCAAAGGTACTAATTTTTTAGCAAATCACAACGGTTCTGCATGGGCGAATTTGTAATCAATTGATGTTTATGCCAATGCAAAGGTACTAATTTTTCAGCAAATCACAACGAAGTTTAATTTTTCAGCAAATCACAACGAAGTTCGTCTTGACTATTTCTTTGTGCCTGGTGTATATGCCACTGCAAAAATACTAATTTTTCAGCAAATCACAACTCGCATCGGTTGCTTCCTTGAATTAGGCTGATTTTCAGCCACAGCAAAAAGCATGAAAGAAAACAAGATTTAGAAAGATTTCCGCTCAAAAATTTGGAAGATAACGAAATAATCCCTATCTTTGCAACGGCAACTAAATAGAAGCACTTTTAAACTCCGCTTCAGATGGATAGCCCCGGTTGGTCCGGCAAGCAAGGCCATTAAAGCGGAGTTCCTTTTTGTAGTAATTCTTCTGTTGCAGAGAAAGTGTAGTCGTCAATAATTGCATACGGCTTGTAGGGACCACCATTCTTCATCTTCCCGCATAGCCAGAACAGTCCTCACACCTATCTTCCTGTCAAAGTAGGCAAAGTACGCACTTTCGCCATGCTTACCTTCTGCTACTGTCCGCCAGCCAATATATTCACCTTTTTCCAAATAACTGCGAATATCTTTGGCCAAAGCGTTCTTGATAGCATTAAACTTATTGTCTCGTGATGCTTTGCTTACAATGGTCTTTAGGTCGGTTTTTGTTATCTCTACCTCCATCGTAATACCGTTAGTAATAATAAAACGCAAAGGATGATCTTTCAAGTCATCGGCCTGAGCAAGTACCTCAGCCCGAAGCCGTTTGCTTTCCTTGTAGTATTCATCTTCAGTTCTCTTCATAATGCAAAGGCACTAACGAGTCTATTCCATGACGACCATTTTCATTTCAATATCATCGATTGGCCTGTCGGCGCGACCAGTAGCTGTGCCTTGAATCATCTCAACCACGTCGAGACCTTCCTCTACCTCGCCAAACACGGTGTATTGCCCATCAAGATGGGGAGTGCCGCCAACAGTGGAGTAAATCTTCAGCTGTTCATCAGTCAGTCCTGATTTACCTACCTTACTCTCAGCTTCTGCTACCAGTTTGTCTTGAAGTTCCTGAAGTCCCTCGCGATTTCTGTCACGACGCATCTGCATAATCTCAGTACGATGCTCTGATGCAAGATCATTAAATACTGCCTGTACTTTCTGCATTCTCAGTTGCTTGGAGAACTGGCGAAGCTGACCTTCGTTGTATATATCTCCCCAAACAATATAGAACTGTGAACCGCTGCTACGACGCTCTGGATTCACCTCATCACCCTGACGGGCTGCAGCTAAAGCACCACGCTTATGGAACAGATTGTCCTTGATCTCAGCTTCAAGCGTATAGTCTGGACCACCTACACCCAGCATCTTTCCGGCTGGTGCTCCTTTAGAATCAGGGTCACCGCCCTGGATCATAAAGTTCTTGATAACGCGATGGAAGAGCGTTCCATCATAATACCCCTCTTTCGCCAACTTCACGAAATTATCGCGATGAATGGGAGTCTCGTCGTATAGGCGAACTACGATATCGCCCAGCATGGTTTGAATCTTTACTTTTGTCATAACAATCCTAATATTTTGTGCAAAGGTACAAAAAAAAGAGCACATTATCAAATAAAAAACAAGAAAGCCCTGACTCATTTCTGAATCAGGGCTTCACTTCTAAAAGATGGCGGCCTCCTACTCTCCCGCATTGCATTGCAGTACCATCGGCGCAGGCGGGCTT
>CACYXD010000037.1 GCA_902778255.1 uncultured Prevotellaceae bacterium | reverse complement strand
TCCCAACACTTAATGACTGCCTGGCCGTTCGTCACTTTCTCGCCTCCCGTCTTACGGGCACGAAACTTGATGTAGCCCAATCTTTCATACTTGGCTACGGTGTGCCTATCTATCTGCAAAGCTGCTGCAACTTCACCCTGGTTGTAGAGGCTTTCTTGGTTAACTTCCGGCTTGGTCTTGATCATAGTGCTGACTTTGTAATTACTAACTGATTAGGTTTCTCGCCTTCTACGGCTGAATACTTGCAGCCCTCAATCCTTGCCATCTGATAGGCTGTAGCCTGGCCGGAATTGTAGGCCATACGATCCGGGCAGTCAAACGTCTTGGTTTCGCCCATCTTCATGTTTCTTAATGCTTCGCGTGTTACCATTCCTTTAAAATTTTAGTGATACTGAGTTTCTTTGTCGCCTGTCATGGCATAGCCTTAACGTGGAAAGAAAACCACCTGGACGGCCAAAGCCTTGTTTTTGAACGCCGGGGCAAAGGCCTTGCTTGCCAATGCCTTTTTGCTGTAGTGCTCTGCATGGAGATCACCCACCAACAAACAGAGGCGGATAAAACCTACCAACTGACTTTTACCCTTCTCAGGTTGCAGTCTGATGAGAAATTCACGGTTGATCTTCTGCCGTAGATTCTCAATGTTTTCTACCGAATAGTGCTTTGCCATAACCTTTTCTGTTAAAATTACTTATTTACTTACTTATATATTTGGCGGTAAAGAAAAACTGCCGTATCTTTGCAGTTGTGATCTTGATAGTTGGGCTTAGATGTCCGACAGCCTTTCTTGTATCGCCTTGATTAGTTACTTACTTATATCTGGGTGCAAAGATAGGCAAAATGAATGAATTATACTTCATTTTGCCTGTTAAATGATGTTAAGAAGATGCAACTTTTTGGCTCTCGGTTTCGTCGCCCCTGCGTAACGTATTGATAATTAGTGCATTATGGTGACAAACGAAGAAAAAGAAATTGTAGGCAGAATGAATATATTTCTTGCCGAAACGGGAAAAACCAACAAAGCGGAGGTTGCCCGTTGCATTGGTGTGGATGCCGGAACATCGGGAAACGTCCTGAATGGAAAGCGTGGCCCGTCGGTTGTGTTTATCCAGAAATTCTTGGCCGCTTTCCATGAGTTGTCGGCTGAATGGCTCATGCGTGGCGTGGGTAGTATGCTGATCGCTGATATTGTGTCAGGCGATAGCATGGAAGTGAAACGCCTACAGGATAAAATCGAAACGATCTATGAGGTGTTGAGCAAATTGGGCATTAGCCTGCCTGAACAAAAGAAGGTTGCAGGATAATACGAATGTACCCCAAACGGTAACGGTATGAATAAGATTCTTTTGGTTTTGTGCCTGGTGTGTCTGCCAGGCTTCGCGTCGGCTCAGAAAACGGTGGGGTGGTGTGACGAAATAGAAATGCTCGGCACTTGGGAAGTAACGAGTTACGCCGGAGATTTCAAAAGCCTGCCTTATGACTACAGGGAATTAACGCCCGTGTCGGTCACGTTCTCTCTTATGGCAGTTACACTACATTCAACTATGACGGCCAAACGCTCATATTCAAAGGGTATTGGATCACTACGGCCAAAACTGATAATTGCTTTCTTCATCTGATGCCTTGGAATGGAAACGAAAGCATTGTCAATTTCAGGATTCAGCATTTCGATAACGGTTTCATGGTACTACGTTCCTATGACGGGGCCGGACGTATTGAACTTAAACAGGTGGCCGATCCTTCGGCTGTACGATCCACCAGGGCCTCACCCTCTAAGGGTAACGCCTACGGCCTTGATGGTGTGCTGATCCCTTCGCCCGAAAACGCCAGGGGTGTAGTGATTGAGGCCAGAAAAAAGATACTGCGCTGATTCAGCAAATTTTCAGCAAATAAAAATAAAGAGTTCATTAACTTACTGAATTTCAGACGTATTGCCTTTCTACCCTCTCTTCTGGGGGGCGCGAGGTCGCTGGTTCGAGTCCAGTAATCCCGACTTAAAGAGAAAGGCTGAGAATCATAAGATTCTTGGCCTTTTTTCGGATTAAAGCAAGAGAAATGTCTTATTATTAACTTAAAATAGACGAATATGATGAATTTTTTAGATGTTCTTCCTATTGATCCAGCAGAACGTGCTCGCCGGATTAGGGAAATTAAACCTGTGGTAATAGATACGATAGATACCATCTGTGATACAGTAAATGCTACAAAGGATGCTGTTGCTGACAGTGTGGCTCAGACGCAGTTAATCCTTGAAAATGGCAGTGGTAGTCAGAGCGATGCCTCGCTGCTGTTACCACTGGCCATTGTGACGGCCGCTCTCGCAGGATGCCTCTATCTGGCACATCTCTACAAGAGACGTTTGCAGGCAGGCAATCATGGATGTCGATAGGGGCTAATGTCAGAATTCTGTTTGAGCCTCTTGAAGTAATCTGGCATAGTCTGATGTGGCATGGCAGACAGGGTTCATGATGCTGCCAATTATTTTTCCCTGTATGACATCACTATTCCAATGGTAGCGGCTGATAGTTCTTGATAGGGCAAAATTGTTTGCAGCCTTCATGATTAAGTTTGCCTTCTGTGGATAGAGCTCCATCATAGACATGGCGGCAGACCATATTCCGGCTTGGCTATTTCCTCATATTGCTCTGCCGACTGTACTTCTTCTTTCGTCCAGTTACCTTCTTCATCATAATAGTATTTCTCAAGATCTCCTTCGTCATATGTTGCTTTATGGCCGTCATTGTCCTCAATAACAAAGCAAGACAAAACGTTTAGTCTGTCATCTGTGAAAGACTTACGCAGTCCTTCTTGTTCTTCTGAACAGCCAGGCCTTAGTCTTCCATATTCGTAATTTCCTAATGAAAGGTTCGCATGTTGGAGGATTCCCCTGGCGGAACTTCCTGCTTTTTGCACAAGGAGAATGAGTGCGGCTGTCTTCCCTTCTGGATTGATGGTCTTACCAATCGTTGTCTCCCCAAATACTGCGTTAAAGTTATATTTGCCATCCACATTTCGTGCAATAGCCTGAACAGCTCTTTGATCAGGCAGATTATATTTTTCTACAATCCTGTCGTAGATTTCCATGTCAACTCTTAGGCAGCCATTAGATGCTTTCTCGTCAGAGAAGGTGGGGTTAATCCCACTACGGTTAGTATATTGAGGGGCATAGGGTCCTGGAGCACTAGCCATGAATCTTCGTAAATCCACATAGAAAGCTTCGTCAGTAACATGGGTGCGTGACTCTTCATCATATATCTCTGCCAACGTCCTGTTGTACTTGCTACCGCCAACTTCTGTTCTCATAGCTTCTATATTAGGTTTGTTGTAGCTGTGTAAGACTGCATAGACAGCACTTGCCACAAGTCGAGCTACATTAGGGTCAGAATTGAAATGGTAGCCATAGATAGGGCTGTTCATATTGAATCCCCCCGCTTCGTATCCGGCCTTGTAGAGCGCATTGCGCTTAGATGGACAAAGTTCTGATAGCTGCATGGCACATAGCCAGCCTATCATGGTCTTGCAGATGGCTGTCTTGTCGACTTGTTTATCTGTATGATAATTGTAGACTGACGGGAAATTTTCTTCGGTATATAGTAAAGGCAGACCGAACTTGCTTTTGCCGGTAGATTGAGAAACGCTCTCTTCCGCCAATGTTAGTAAATGACTATAGGTCTTACTGTCTTTACTAACATTGACGATGCCTTTGAAACTATCCTCAAGCACTGCGTCAAGCATAATATTAGTCTTTTCAACTAAATCTTGCTTTGTGTCGTCATTACTCTTGCATGAGACAAGGAAGAAAGGTAATAATAACAATATAAATCGTTTCATATCGAATGAGAATTTTATGCAAAGATAGTACATTTGTGTCATTTAAAAGAATAAATGAGGAAAAAAGATGATGTCAGACCAGTTATCCCATGACGACGTCAAGTACCATCATCAGTACAAAGCCGATGGCAAAACCTAACAATGACATCTGTAAGCGGTGTGACATCTCGTCCTTCATCAGAAAGACGAATGCTGCTCCGAGCATGGTTCCCAACAGGGAAATGAGTAGTCCTATTGCAATTGCTGTCATTTCAGTTCCTGTTTTCCTAATATGATTTTACTGATGGTCGTGGAAATGTTCTTTCTCGCGACTTCCGGCTTTATTGCTTCTGATAGGGGTGTGTTGGCGGGATTGATGCATTCTACTTGCGAGAATCCTGCATCGAGTAGTGTCTGACGGTCGGAGATGCGGCCGGCAATCAGACTGACTGGTACCTGATGATCTTTGGCACGTTTGAGAATGCCGTATGGTAGCTTGCCCATAAGCGTCTGACGGTCAGCAGAGCCTTCGCCAGTAATAACGAGTGAGGCTTTCTCCAACATCTCGTCGAAATGAATGGCATCAAGCAGAAGGTCAATGCCTGGGCGGCATGTGGCGTTGAGATATTGCAGGAAGGCATAACCGAGACCTCCAGCGGCTCCAGCACCCGGCATATCCTGACGGTCGAAGCCGAAGTGGCGGGCAGAGACTGCTGCAAATCTTCTGGCACGGTCGTCGAGACTGAGAACCATTTCTGGTGTGGCTCCTTTTTGGGGCGCAAAGACGTGGGCAGCTCCGTTTTTGCCACAAAGTGGATTGGTAACATCGGAAGCAATGGTAAAGCGGATGTCCTTCAGTTCCTGAATGTCATCCCACGTCCCATGTTTGGCAAAACTGTCGATGATGGCACGAATCATACCGATGCCGCAATCACTGGTGGCACTGCCGCCAAGACCAACGATGATGTCTCGACAACCTTGCCTTACGGCGTCTGCAACGAGCTGTCCCGTCCCGTAACTGGTAGCTACCATTGGATTCCGCTCTTCTGCGGTGAGCAGCGGGAGACCACTGGCCTGGGCGATTTCGATGACGGCTGTGTCGCCATTGACGAGATAGTGGGCAGTAATGGGCCGCATCAGAGGATCCCGCACAGTCTGCTCTCGCATGTCTCCACCGAGTACATAGCGAAAGGCCTCCAGCCAACCTTCGCCACCGTCGCTGACGGGTATCTGAATGACTTCGGCATCTGGCCTTTTGCTCATGATGCCCTCTGTTGCTGCCTGATTGGCCTCCTGCGAGGTCAGGCATCCTTTGAAGGAGTCGATGGCTGTGATAATCGTTTGTTTCATATCTGGTATGCTGTTCTATGGTGCAAAAGTAATGAAAAAATCTGCAATTCATATATAGATTGAGAATTTTTTCATTACTTTTGCACCTGTGATTCCTGATCTCTTATCAGATGATGTCAGATTTGGAAGGTAATAAAGAATAAATATGATGACAGACAACAGCAAATGGGTGGCTTGCTGGGGCAATGCCACTTCCATCACCAACCGTCGAGAGGCCGTTTATGCGAAAGACCTCACACTGCGCTATCCCGTCAGGATGTGTTTTAGCGGCAGCAAGTTGCGTTTCCGCTTTTCCAACCTTACTGGTACAGAACCCGTTACACTCAATAAGGTCTTTGTGGGCCACACGCCCATTACGTTTGATGGCGAGAAATGTGTTACGCTTCTGCCAGGCAAAGAGACGGAGAGTGATGCCATCAGTTATGCCGTGAATCGTGGCGACACCATTGAGGTGAGTTTCTATATGGCAGGTTTCACACAGATGAACAGCGGAACGCTTGTCACGGGGCCGCTCTCAAAAGGCTTTTATGCTTATGGTGACTACGCTGAGGCTGACGAGTTGCCGCTTGACTTGAGTCGTCACACCAATTGGTTCTACTTCCTCAATACCATCGACATATTGACTTCGGCTGAGAATCACGCTGTCATCTGCTATGGTGACTCTATTACGGCTCAGTCCTGGCCCGACTATATGGCTCAGATGGCTTTTGGCTCCAATGCCTCTATCATACGTCGTGCTGTCAGTGGTACACGCATTCTGCGACAGTATGACTGCATCACCTATCAGGCCTATGGTCTCAAGGGCGCCACTCGTTTTCCTATCGAGTCAAATGTTGCTGGTGCTACGGATCTTATCATCCAGCACGGCATCAACGATATCATCCATCCTGTTGGTACGGATGTCAACCCCTTCCGTCCGTGGAGCGATCTGCCTACGGTGGAAGAGATGGAGCGTGGGGTAGAGGAACTCTATGTCAAGCCTGCTAAAGCGATGGGGCTGAAGGTGTGGAGTGGTACGTTGCTGCCGATCTTTGGCTGGCGTACCTATAACGAGGAGCGTGAGAAGATGCGGCAGGCCTTCAATGAGTGGCTGCGCACATCACCCATCTTCGACGGATGTATCGATTTCGATGCGGCAGTACGCAGCGTTACCAATCCCAAGGCCTTTGCCGACGGCTTCGATAGCGGCGACCACCTGCATCCCAGTGAACGAGCCTACGAGGCAATGGCCCATGCGGCTATTCACAAGCTGGTGCGCTCGATGCCTCGCTACGATCACGAAGAGTCGTTCTGACGTCAGGTCATTTCGCAACAGGTATGCTCATCCATTGCTTGCGCTCCGCGTCAGTCATCTTTTCGATGGCATAACGGAGTGCCGTGCGTGGCATCTCCTGGGCATGTTGACGCAGGAACTCCCGCAGGAGCTCCATTGAGACACGCTTGCCCATCTCACGAAGCATCCAGCCTACGGCCTTGTGCATCAGGTCGTGGGGATGGTGCAGGTGGATCTCGGCATAACGCAGACACCACGATGCATCACCCATCTGTGAGGTCTTCCAAGTGCAGACGATGCTCATACGCTGTCGCCATAGGTTGCTGCTCTGGGCCAGCTTGTCAAGCACCTGCCGCTTGTAGTTCTCAGTACCATCACCAAGATTGGTACGAAGCAACAGCCAATGTCCCAGGATCTTTGGAGCCGAAAGGTCCACCAGATCCCAGTTGTTGGCTTGTTCTGCATATTTCAGGTACATGGTCAGGATTTCATCACGCTTGCAAATGGCTTTGGCATCATGTGTCAACCGCTTGGTCGCCTGCTTCTCAAATATGTCCACCATAATAAGTAGACCGCAGAGCCTAACCTCATGCCAGCGAGACATCAGCAATGTTGGTATCTCACTGAGCGGCAAGTCCTTTGCCGCCCGGACCACTTCTCGCGTCTGGGGCACCTTCAGACCTAAGAACTCGTCGCCCTCGCCATATTCACCAGGGCCTGTCTTGAAGAAACCCATCAACACGCGTCGCTGCTCCTCATTCCGCAGCGACTCCATATACCCGATGATCTCCTTTGCTGTCATTAGTGGTTGTAAAGGATTCGCTCAAACGACAGTTCGTTTACTTTTTTGTCCAGGTTTGGGTCTCGTAGAACATAGCGACGTAACCACGGACCTTCAGATTATTACCGTCGAGCCAGATGGAGCACTTGTAGGTCTTGCCGTTTTTGGGATTGTAGATCTTTCCGCCTTCCCACTTTTCGCCTTTCTTGGTGAGACCTGTCAAGATGTTGACGCCAACAAGTTTGCGGCTCTGTAGCTTCTTGTCTGGATTGTGGACATCGAGCTGCCCGTCGCCTTTCTTCAGCCAGACAATCTTGCCGTTCAGTTTGTCACCACTCTGGTATATCTCCACTTGGGAATCACCACCTTCTGTTACCCACTTGCCGACAACGCTCTGAGCGTATCCGGCTACTGACATCATTGCCAGTACTAAACTGATTATTACTTTTTTCATTATAGTTTTATTATGTCACAATTGCAAAAATACAGATTAATTTATAAACATTCTCAATCCATTAACATTATTTATGTTATAGTGGTTATCTATCCCAGATAATCTTCGTATATTTGCAAAACCAGCACCGCTTGAATGGAACTGACGGGAGAAAAGTCGTTGATGGATATCCTCCAGATGCAGCCAAAAGATGAAGAGATCGACCCTGCAATGGCGGGTATCGAGAGCGACGAGGCTTCACCAACGGGTCGTGCCAAGCGTATCAGTACGAACGAGCAGGAGTTCCAGCAGTATGCGAAGGCTTCCTATTGCATCATCCTGATCATGGGTGGCGGCACCATACTGAGCTGGTTGCTTGCAAAGACGGGAATCACGTTCCCCACATATTTTGGGGCCCTGATCTTAGCCGCCATCGTCCGCAATACTATAGGATTCGTCAGCTATAAAGATGACGGTAAGTGGGAGAATGCAGAAAAACTCCTTGATATGGAGCGAATTGTCAGCGTCGGCAACATCTGTCTGTCGCTGTTCCTCGGCATGGCCATGATCTCCCTGAAGCTTTGGGAACTCCAAAGTCTGGCTCTTCCATTGATTGTCATCTTGGTATCCCAGGTGCTGATGATGGCTCTGTTTGCATACTTTGTGGCATTCCCCTTGTTAGGCCGCGATTATGATGCAGCCGTTTTGTGTGCAGGAATATGTGGTTTCGGCTTGGGCGCAACCCCTAATGCGATGGCCAATATGAGCGCCGTATGCTATAAATACCGCTATACCGTCAAGCCTTTCCTCATCGTTCCCATCATTGGCGCCATGTTCGCTGATTTGATTAATACAGGAATCATCACCTTCTTCCTTAATATCTTGTAGCTTCGAATTCTTCCGAGAGGATTCTTCCCATCTCAGCATAGGTCGTTTCCGTAGCTGGCATGAGGGATTCAGGTTCTGGGATGCCGTCCAAGAAGTCGTGAATAGGGGCATCGGCAAATCCATTTCCCCTCCTTACGACCGCCTTCACGAGTCAGAAATCCCTTTCCTTGGAGGATAGCAAGTTCGCGTTTTATTGTCTTTTCTGACACGTTAACCTTTTGGGCCATTTGACGGATAGTTATTAGGTCATTAGTCTTAATGATGTTTAATATAAGTGTTTGACGCTCAGATAGTTCTTTTGGGTCATCTTTTGGGTCATTCTTGCCTTTTGCTCCAACATTTGGTTGAAAATCTTTCTCATCACAGCTTTTGCAAATAAGGTTTGGTTGCACGCTCCATTCCTCGCTTGGGTGAATATGCAAATATCTATTGCGTAAATCCCATCCGTCACCTATCAACAAATTGCTAAAGAATCGCTCCAAATATACGGGGGCATATTCTACACCTTTTGCCACGTTGCGGTAGTTGGCTCTAACTAATGCATTGCGGAAATACCAGGAATGACGTTCAAACATATCATTGTTCACGTTGAAACCTAACGAGCGAAGATATTGTATAGTGAACACGGCCGTTGCTCTGGTGTTACCTTCACAGAAAGCATGAATTTGCCATAAGCCTGAAACGAAACTCGAAATGTGGCTTATCATCTCACTGACAGATTTGTCTTTATAGCTGAAAGCACGTTCTTGTTCTATGTCATAATCTAGAGCACGATGCAAATCTTCCCAGTTCAGATATAGCACAGTGTCACCCTCCAACACCCACTCTTTCTTAGTGATGTCATACGTGCGTAGTTCACCAGCATGTTTCATCACTCCTTCAAAAATCCGTCGGTGAACAGACTGGTAACCACCAGTGCTAAAATCAAACGTGCGACTAGTCAAGACTTTCACTATGTTCGATGATACCCGATCAGCCTCTTCCTTGTCATCATCACCTGCGTCATGAGCTTTTTTCGTAACGTAGTATTGTTTGATAAGATCATGAGCTTCATCTATAGTGATGTCTCCGATAATATTTCTTTGAGCCGTTTCTTTTAGATATTCAGATGTCTCCAGACCATCTACCGCCTGCAGACCTATAGCCACACGCCACGCATCATGCCGTTCAAGCTCGTCAGGCTCTCTTTGCTGGATATATTCATCAAAATCCAAATATTGTTCCTTCATTTTGTCCTTATCCATGTACAGTTCTAAATTCTATTTCATTTGCAAAGATATTCCTATTATACTTGATTCACAAAAGAATCGTCCGTCTGTTACTTTTTGCCATTGCCATCTTTCATTCTGAGTCATACATTCTTGATTTTATCCTTGAAATGATTCTAAAATAAATCGGTCACCTGTAACTATGATTCCCGCTTACTTTTCCGGATTTCCTCTAGTTTTTTCCGAGCCCTCTCACTATTTTCGCGGGCAACCCTGTTGAGGAAGTCACGGTCCGACTCTTTATAGTCCTTACCGCTGCCACCAAACCAGTCTGCACCCTTTGCCAGTGCAATAATCAGCCAGACTCCGAATACTCCTATGATAAATGCAAATTCCATAACAACCTTTTCCTTTCTTGTTCGTCGTCCCACACAGTGCGAACTTTCTTTTCTTCAAACAGTAGAATCGTTTGTTTTTTTGTCATATTCTTATTGTTTATGCATTTATAACAATTTCACGTTCTTCCTGAGTTAGGCCATAGAGGTCGAACACCTTGTTGTCTATCTCGTTGTCCGTAGCCTTTATCTGCTCTGAGAGTTCTTGGCAGGCTTGGCGATATTGGTTGAAGTAGTCTTCCCACTCGTCTTGCTCTACCAGAGAGAGTTTGATCTTCTGTTTCTTCAGTTCTGACACAAAACCCCTGAAGTCCAACTGGTCAAACGTCTGCAAAGCTGTTGTTATCTTAATGCCCTCAAAGTTCTCATTCAAACGACGGAGAAAACGAGTGCGCTTCTCTTGCAACTGGCCCACTTGCTGTATCTGCAAGTCAGCAAGTTTTGCTAATGGCTGTTGGTCAACATCGAGAGGAATACGGAAGTTTTCGAAATAGACCTTGCGGATTTCTCGCGTGCCACCTTGCAGTTCTGGGCAGTTGTACCATATCCATAGCTTGCATAACTTTGAGTTCAGGATGGCAGTGATGAATTTCAGATTAACAGAATCATCATTTGCCGTAATCATAAAGGTCTTGTCATTGCCAAAGAAGCCCTTTTCGTCATAGATGAATGGAAAGAGTGACGTCATGTTGGGATACATGATTTTGGGCTTGGAAAATTCCTCGTAGTAATCTGCAGCCCAACGCTGCAATGCATACCATTCATAGCGAATACCCGTTTCTGCCTTATTTCGAGCAGATAATTTTTCTTTGTGATGCTCTAAATAGGCATATATAGATGGATATCTCTCCTTGAAATCATTTTCGGACTTTTCTGAAGCACCTTGGATTGTACTGTCTGAATGATTTGGAAAGTGCCAAGGAACAAACAATAGATACAGATTATCCCAAACAGGTGTCCATACCTGAATATCCCTTCCGCGAAGCAATGGCTTTATCAGTTCTGCACTCTTGGGGTCTTCTGCAATCAAGCGCTCTTTGGTATCTTCGTCAATAAAGAAAGCATCGTTGTAACCTGTCAATACACCTCTATATATAGATATTGGCATATCCTTCAGGGCAGTACCTTGCTGTAGCATTTTCTTCAGGATATCAAAGTGCGCCTTAGGCTGTATGATCCACTCTGACTCGCCAAAGGTATCTGCAGGATAAGCAGCTAATTGGGCTGGAACTTCATTGAGGAAATCACCATGATAGGTCTTCTGGTTAAGTGATAATGCCTGAACGTCATTTCTTTGTTTGTTATCTTTTCGAGTTACAAAGATGCAGACATAGATAGTGGCTTCGTCGAAGAACTGCACATCGCCAAAGTTGATGATTTGCTGCAAATCCGTCTTTGCCATAAACTTTCGGAGTTCCTTGCCATAAGAAACAAGCATCCATTTGTTTGGCATAATGAATGACTGCAAACCTCCTTCTTTTAGTAAGCTATAGCCCCGTTCCGTAAACAGACAATACAAATCGGCACTCTTATTAAATGTTTCAAAACCGCATTTAGCATAAGCATCGCTCATGGCTCCCATGCTCTGAAGCTGCACATACGGCGGATTACCTATCACCACATCGAAGCCTCCTTTTTCGAATACCTTTGGGAACTGCTCTTGCCAGTTGAAGGCTTTTTCGCCAGCAATGGCTGGATCGCTAATCAACGAGTTGCCACATTTGATATTCTCATTGAGTGAGTTCAGTTTACGATGTGGTTTGGCAGTACGAAGCCAGAGAGCTAATTGGGCTATCTCAACACTCTCTTCGTTGATGTCAACGCCATAGAGGTTATGCTCTAAGATGCTGTTCTCTACATCCTGGAATACGATAGCAGAACCAGCCACCTTTGCCTCCATCTCGTCAATTAGTTTATGTTCAGCCATCAGCCATTGCAAAGCTGCATTCAAGAATGCACCACTACCACAGGCAGGATCGAGGATCGTTATCTGAAGTAACCAATCTCGATATTGCTTCAACTGATCCAATAATCGCTTCTTGGTTTGCATCTGGCGACGCTGATCTGAGAAATACTCATCCTCAACGATATTCAGCTGCTGTTTCTTCTCAGCACAAAGACGACCAACGGTATTCTCCACAATGTATTTGGTGATATACTGAGGCGTATAGAACACACCGTCTTGCTTGCGCTTTGAGGTCTGTGGTGTTGTTCCATTATTGATTTGCTGAGTAACCTCTTCAATCTCTGAAAGCGAATTCTCAAAGATATGCCCCAAGATGTTCACATCCACATCACTCTCAAAGTCGTATTCAGACAACTTGCGAGTGTGTGCTACCAGAAGTTCGTCGCTAATCTTGATATTATCCAGCACCTCATCTGGCTTAAATAAGCCACCATTATAGGCAAAAATCTCATACTTCTTGCCTTGATAGCCTGTGTTCATGTAGCCGAAATACTTCTTCACTCTGTCGTAGAAAGGACGATATTCGTCCATCTCCTTCAGGCTCTCCCATTGGTCAATAATCTGTACCATCGAATTGGGAGGCAGAAGT
>CACYXD010000036.1 GCA_902778255.1 uncultured Prevotellaceae bacterium | reverse complement strand
TCATTGTAAAAATTGTTTCTCTTGCCTAGGTAATCCTAGGCATTCCTAGGATAACCTAGGAGTTATCTGTCTCAGAACGACTATCCAGTATTCAAGAATTAAACGGTTTGTTTCTTCTACCCAAGTACTTAAAAAAGTACTCGCTTCTTGTACTACTTCTGTCTATGTAAATCTTTCAAAGAACTCTTTCCTAGTGCCTCGCCAGTTTTAAGCGAAAGCGGATGCAAAGGTACGACTTTTTTTCGAACTGACAAATTATTCCAATACTTTTTTCAAAAAATAATCGAACAATTTTCTAATTCTTGACAAAAGAAAGATTTTACACCTTATTTAATATAATATATAGAGGCAAAAAAAACGAAGAAAAGTTACTACACTCGGCATAAAAAATAAATGATTTATTTTGTTCTGCTCTCGTTTTTTCGTAATTTTGCAGCCAAAATAAAGAATAAGGTTATACATGAAGAAAATACTTGCAATTCTACTCGTCCTGTTGAGCATCACAGACGCGTATGCCGTGTTGAAGGAACAAGGTCTGACTCAGACCCTGAGTGTGCTGCGTACTGAACTGACCCAGAAGCACAATGAACTGACCTCGCAGACCGATGAGCGAAAGGGGGAAGCTAGGAACATTGTGGAGCAGCTGAAGGAGACCATCAGCAAGAGCAACCAGAATGCCCTGATGCTATATTCACAGAACTCGAACTATGTGTTTGACCTGACGTATGCCTGTCATGAGGCCACGGAGCAATACCAGTCGTTTCAAAAGCAGCAACTGCCCTTCAAGGCCTATCTGGAAGAGAGCAGCGTAGAGATAGCGAAGTATGACAGTCTGATAAACAGTCTGAAGAACATGCGTCCGGAAATGCTGGAAGATCAGGCGAAAACCGACAGGAGCGTTTGTCTGACGCTGGCCATCAATATCCAGAATACACTGACGGAGAACAGGGCGCAGGTGGCCGACTACATCACTTTCTACGAGATGACTGAACAGCGCTTGAAGAACCTGAACGACTATGCCGACAAACGCTATAACGACATTCAGACAAGCATCTTCAAGAATGGCGGTGAGAATTATTTCAAGGTGATCAAGAACTACGACGAGAAACTGAGTGAGGCGAAGGAAGTTATTAAGGATAAATACACGCCCAACAAGGAGAAGTCGGACTGGGACAGCAGTGTGATTCTGCAATTGTTTATCACCATCGTCTTCTACATTCTGGTTGCTGTAATACTGAATCTGGTTGTATTTAAGTTGCTGCCAAAGAGATTCCGCACAGAGGAATTCCAGATGAAACGCTCGAGCGTGATTATGGCCACCACCACCGTGACCTTTGCCGCCATACTGGGCGTACTGCATGCCACCCTGCAACAGAACTTCATCATCATGGCAAGTAGTCTGCTGATAGAATATGCATGGCTGCTGGGTGTCATTCTCATCTCACTGCTGCTCAGAGTAAGTGGCAAGCAGATAGGCAGCGCTTTCCGCATCTATGCCCCACTCCTCTTCGTAGGCTTCATGGTGATTGCCTTCCGTATCATCCTGATTCCAAGGGAACTGGTAAACCTGTTTTTCCCCCCACTGCTGCTAATCTGCGCGCTATGGCAATGGCGTATGATAAGGAAGCACCACCAGAACATACCTCAGTCGGATATGTTCTACACATACGTCTCGCAGGCCATCTTCATCGTATCGCTGGTATGCTCGTGGCTTGGATACACGCTGATGGCGGTACAGATTCTGATATGGTGGATTATGCAGCTGACCTGCATCCTGACCATCACCTGCGTGAGTCAGTATCTGAAGTTATACGGAACGCGCCGCAAACTGAACCAGAAACCTATCACAGAGACATGGGGATATATGCTGGTCTATAAGGTGGTGCTCCCGATCATGGGTGTGATGTCGGTGATGCTGTCCATCTACTGGGCTGCCGACGTGTTTAACCTGAGCGACCTGTGCTGGCAAATCTTCAAGAAGAACTTCATAGACCTGGAGAACCTGCAGGTGAGCATCATCAAACTTTGCATGGTCGTCAACCTGTTTTTTGTCTTCGCCTATATCTCGAGTACCATATTGTCGCTGCTGAAGCATCACTACCAGAAGCAAGACCCGACAACATCTGCCAGCCGCGAGGTGATGGGGCGTAACGTGATCCAGGTACTGGTATGGGGTATATGGCTGATGATGTCGCTCTCGATATTGCATATCAGTGTGTCATGGCTGATCGCCATCTCAGGCGGCCTGTCAACAGGTATCGGTTTTGCTTCGAAGGACATCATCGAGAATATCTACTACGGTGCTACGCTGATGGCAGGACGTATCAAGGTGGGCGACTGGATTGAGGTAGACGGTACGATGGGCAAGGTGACCTCTATCAGCTATACATCGACCATCGTAGAATCGGTCTTTGGTGAGGTGATCACCTTCCAGAACAGTCAGCTGTTTGCGAAGAACTATAAGAATATGACCAGAAACCACGGCTATATCCTGACAGTGATACCGTTTGGCGTGGCCTATGGATCGAACCTGAAACAAGTGACTGAGCTGGTAGAGAATGCTGTGAACAACTTGCACCACGAATGGATAGATCCTAAGAAGCCGGTGAAGTCGGTAATGAGCGGTATGAACGACTCGAGCGTTGACTTCAAACTCTTTGTTTGGGCTAACGTACTGAAGCGGTCGTACGTGACCAGCGACGTATTGAAGTGCGTCTATGACACGCTGAATGAGAATGGCATCGAGATACCATTCCCACAGCGCGATATCACAATCAAAAATATTTCAGAAATCAAAAATTCGTAAGCGGTTCGCTTACGAATTTTTGATGTAATCTACAATCCACTCTCCTACTTCGCGAGTGCCGTATTTCTGTCCTCCCTCGACCTGAATCTCGGGGGTGCGCACATTGGCATCGAGCGATGCATCGACAGCCTTGCGAATAAGAGCACCCTCCTTGTTGAGTCCGAAATGCTCCAACAGCATAGCGGCAGACAGGATCTGAGCCAGGGGATTAGCCAGGTTCTGACCGGCAGCCTGAGGCCATGAGCCATGAACAGGTTCGAAAAGCGGGGTATGTTCGCCCAGTGAAGACGAAGGTTGCAAGCCCATAGAGCCTGTGATACACGAAGTCTCGTCGGTGAGGATATCGCCAAAAGTATTCTCTGTCACGATAACATCAAAGAAACGAGGCTCCGTGAGTACACGCATCGAGGCATTGTCGATGAACATATAGTCGGTATGTACTTCAGGATACTGCGGTTCCATCTCCTTGGCAATCTGGCGCCACAGGCGACTGGATGCCAACACATTAGCCTTATCGACAACCGTGAGGTGCTTACGACGCTGCATAGCCATCTCGAAAGCCACCTTCAGGATGCGTTCTATTTCTGGACGGGTATAGATGTCGGTATCGTATGCCTTGTCGCTGTCCTGATATTTCTCACCGAAATACATGCCGCCCGTCAGTTCGCGCAGCACTACGAAATCGGCACCGCGAAGAATTTCCTCTTTCAGGGGCGACTTATGCAGCAGGCAGTCGAACGTAGCTACTGGACGCACGTTGGCAAAGAGTCCCAGTTTCTTGCGCATGGCCAGCAACCCCGTCTCGGGACGCACCTTCAGCGTGGGGTTGTTGTCGTACTTCAGATCGCCCACAGCGGCAAAGAGCACGGCATCGGCACGCATACACACCTCGTGGGTAACCTCAGGATAAGGGTCGCCCACAGCCTCGATGGCGCAGGCACCAACCAATGCTTCCTCGTAAGAAAACTCATGGCCGCATTTCTCTGCAATGGCATCAAGCACAGCCACACCCTGTTTCATGATTTCCGGTCCGATACCGTCGCCCGGAAGAATTGCTATCTTTAATTTCATTGTTTAAAGTTTTTGATATGAGGTTAACTTAATTCATTTTCAATGATATTCAGCATCTTGAAAGTGGCCTTGATGGCAGCTTCGGTCTGGTCGGCATCAAGGCCGCGCGTACGGAGCAGTCCATCTTTGTAATGCCATGAGATGACCGTCTGCACCAAGGCATCGGTACGACCACCTGGAGGGATGGTGACCTGATAGTTGGCCAGCACAGGGAATGTACGGTCCAGATACTTCTTATAGATATAGCGCAAGGCCTTAACGAAGGCATCGTACTGACCATCGCCCGTGCCTGCAGCTTCGTACTCCTGACCATTGATTTCTACTTTGATATTTGCACCAGGCTTCAGGCCATAGGCAGTTGTAACAATATAACTAATCAACTTGACCTTATCCTCAGAGCCATCATGTTTCAAGACGTCGCTAACAATATACGGCAGGTCTTCCTGTGTGACAATCTCCTTCTTGTCGCCCAGTTCCGTGATGCGCTCCGTGACCCGTCGTGTCTGTTCAGGTGTGAGTTCAAGGCCCAGTTCCTCCAGGTTCTTGGCAATATTCGCCTTGCCAGAGTTCTTTCCCAAGGCATACTCACGCTTGCGTCCGAAACGCTCGGGCACCAGTTCGTTATAGTAGAGTTTGTCCTTTGAGTCGCCATCGGCATGGACACCAGCCACCTGTGTAAAAACATTCTCACCGACGATAGGCTGATTAGGCGCTACGCTAATGCCACTGAAGCTCTCCACCATGCGCGAGAGGTCGTTGAGCTGACTCTCCACGAGGTTCGTCTTAGCATGGAACTGATCCTTCAGGATAGCCTGAACGGAGGCCATTGGCGCATTGCCACAACGCTCCCCTAACCCATTGACAGTCACGTGCAGGCCACGAGCGCCACTATAGACAGCCGCCAGCGAATTACTCACGGCCAGATCGTAGTCGTTGTGGGCATGGAAGTCGAAGTGCACCTGCGGATAGCGCTTCAACATCTTGCGGAAATAGTCAATCACCTGCAGGGGATTCATCACGCCAAGGGTATCAGGGAGCATGAAGCGCCTGATAGAGGTGAGAGGTGAGAGGTGAGAGGTGAGCGTGTCCATCAGTTGATAGACATAGTCAGGCGAATCCTTCATGCCGTTGGACCAGTCCTCAAGATAGAGGTTCACGCTGATTCCCTTGCTGGCAGCATATTCCACTTCCTTCAAGATGTCGCTGATATGCTCTTCGGGCGATTTCTGCAACTGTTGCGTGCAGTGCTTCAATGAACCTTTTGCCAACAGGTTCACCACTCGACCGCCACAGGATGCTATCCAGTCGATGCTCTTGCCGCCATCCACGAAGCCCAGCACCTCAACACGTTCCAGGAGTCCCTGCTTCCGAGCATAGGCGCATATCTTTGTTACGGCCTCACGCTCACCCTCAGAGACACGCGCAGAGGCCACCTCGATACGATCCACATTGACATCGGAGAGCAGTTTGCGTGCCATCACCAACTTCTCATGAGGGAGGAACGACACGCCATTGGTCTGTTCGCCGTCGCGAAGCGTGGAGTCCATGATCTCCACGAAGACAGACCCGCCCCCCTGCCCCTCCCTGTTAGTGAGGGGAGTAGATACACCCTTAGATTCTTTCTTCTCAATCATTGATTATTCTGTTTGTTCTCCCATGCTTCAATCTTGTCTTTACTAGCCACAAGGAAATCAATATCGTCAAGCCCATTCATCAGACAATGCTTCTTGTAGCCATTGATATCGAAATGCTCAGAGCGGCCAGTGGCTTTATTGGTGACCGTCTGGTTGGGCAGGTCGACTTCAACCTCGGCCTTTGGGTTATTCTGAATTGTCGAAAACAATTCCTGCAAGAGACCTTCGCTCACCTGAACAGGCAGTACGAAGTTGTTCAGTTCATTATTTTTATGGATATCAGCAAAGAAGGAGCTGATAACCACACGGAAGCCATAGCCAGCGATGGCCCATGCCGCATGTTCGCGACTGCTGCCAGAGCCGAAGTTCTTGCCAGCGACGAGGATGCAACCTTTGTACTTCGGGTTGTTGAGGACAAAATCCTCAACAACAGTGCCATCGGGCCGATAGCGCCAATCACGAAAGAGGTTGTCGCCGAAGCCCTCCTTGTCCGTGGCCTTGAGGAAACGGGCAGGGATGATCTGGTCGGTATCTACGTTCTCCAAAGGCAGGGGGACGCAGGTGGATGTGATGATATCGAATTTCTGTTTCATAATAGCGTTCTTGGATCAGTTATTACTCCAGTTACAGCAGCTGCGGCGGCTACGAGAGGCGAGCAGAGGATGGTACGGGCACCAGGTCCCTGACGGCCTTCGAAATTACGATTGCTTGTAGATAAGGCATACTTGCCAGCAGGCACCTTGTCATCATTCATAGCCAGACAAGCCGAGCATCCGGGCTGACGGATCTCGAAGCCAGCAGCCTTGAGCACACGGTCGAGCCCCTCTTCACGAATCTGCTGATCGACAACCCATGAGCCAGGCACCAGCCAAGCCACCACACCAGCAGCCTTCTGGCGTCCCTTTACTATTGAGGCAAAGGCACGGAAGTCCTCGATACGCCCGTTGGTGCAGGCTCCGAGGAACACATAATCTATCTTCTTGCCCAGCAGACGCTCACCAGCATTGAAGCCCATGTATTGCAACGACTTTTCAAAGTTGGCATCGCCCTCAGTGGGAATGGTTTCCGTGATGCCGATACCCATGCCTGGATTGGTTCCATAAGTAATGCGGGGTTCTATTTCTTCTGCATTGAAAACCAACTCCTTATCAAATACGGCATCATCACCGCTCTTCAGTGTTTTCCAATAAGCCACGGCCTTGTCCCATGCCTCGCCCTTGGGGGCATATTCTTTACCTTTAAGGTAAGCAAAGGTCACATCATCTGGAGCAATGAATCCACCACGGGCACCCATCTCAATAGAGAGGTTGCAGAGCGTGAGGCGACCCTCCATAGATAAGGCGGTGATGACATCGCCCGCATACTCTACGAAATAACCGGTAGCACCAGAGGTGGTCAACTGCGCCATCAGATAGAGAGCTACGTCTTTGGCCGTCACTCCCTTCCCCAACTGTCCGTTGATGGTGATGCGCATCGACTTGGGTTTCTGCTGTAGGATGCACTGCGAGGCCATGACCATCTCTACCTCGCTGGTACCGATGCCAAAGGCCACGGCCCCCATTGCACCATGCGTAGAGGTGTGGGAGTCGCCGCAGACGATGGTCATTCCCGGCAGGGAGAGACCTTTCTCAGGGCCTACCACGTGGATGATGCCGTTGTCTTTCGACATCATGCCGAAATGCTTCAGGCCAAACTCGCGGGCATTACGTTCCAGTGTATCGACCTGATTCCTGGACACAGGGTCGGCAATGGGCTTGTCCTGGTCGTGGGTTGGAGTGTTATGGTCGGGCATACAGACAATCTGCTGCGGACGGAAGCACTTCAATCCCCTAGCACGCATACCGTCGAAAGCCTGGGGCGAGGTCACCTCATGACAGTAGAGACGGTCGATATAAAGCTGCGTGGGGCCGTCGGCTATGGTCTGCACCACGTGGGCATCCCATATCTTGTCGAAAAGCGTATTCATTCTGATTTCTTAAACTTGTTGATACAGTCAATATATGCTTCTACGGAAGCCGTCACGATGTCAGTATTGGCACCGAAGCCATAGTACATAGAGCCCTGATACTCCACCTGCATGTGCACCTTGCCCACGTCGTCCGAGCCCTTGGAGATAGCCTGTATGGTGAATTCCTTCAGCGTCATCTGCTTCATGATGATCTTCTTCAAGGCCTTGATGGCAGCATCCACAGGACCGTTGCCGCTGGAGGCGGCTTCAAACTTCTGCCCGCTGATATCCAGTCCGATAGAGGCCACGCTCTTCACGCCCTTGCCGGTAGTCACCTGCAGGAAGTCGAGCTTCACGGCATGTTGCTCGGCCGTATCGGCACCGGCCAACATCATGATGTCGGCATCGCTCACCTCCTTCTTCAGGTCGGCCAGGGCAAGGAACTTCTCGTAGATCTTATCCACCTTGTCCTCATCGCTCACGTCAACCCCATTGACATGCAGCCGGTGCTTCAGGGCAGCACGACCGCTGCGTGCCGTCAGTACGATAGAGTTGTCGTCGATGCCCACGTCCTTCGGATCCATGATCTCGTAGGTCTGCACATTCTTCAGCACGCCGTCCTGATGGATGCCGCTGGAATGGGCAAAGGCATTACGGCCCACGATGGCCTTGTTGGGCTGGATGGGCATGTTCATCAGACTGGACACCAGCCTTGACGTAGGATATATTTTCTGCGTGTTGATATTCGTCTCGATATCTATGGTCTTGTGACACTTCAGGATCATGGCTATTTCTTCCAGGCTGGTATTGCCTGCACGTTCGCCAATGCCGTTGATGGTCACCTCTACCTGGCGAGCACCGTTGAGCACGCCCTCCAGCGTGTTGGCCGTGGCCATACCCAGGTCGTTATGGCAGTGGGTGGAGATGATGGCACGGTCGATGTTCTCCACATGCTCCATCAGGTAGCGTATCTTCCTGCCAAACTCGTCCGGCAGGCAATAGCCCGTGGTGTCGGGAATGTTCACCACCGTAGCTCCGGCTTTGATAACGGCCTCTACCACACGCGCCAGATACTCATTGTCCGTGCGACCTGCATCCTCGGCATAGAACTCCACGTCATCGACAAAGCGGCGTGCATACTTCACCGCCGCCACGGCCCGCTCAATGATTTCCTCACGCGTACTGTTAAACTTATACATGATGTGCTCGTCGCTCGTACCGATACCCGTATGGATGCGCTTGTGCTTGGCATACTTCAGCGCCTCGGCAGCCACGTCAATGTCGCGCTGCACGGCACGGGTCAGCGCACAGATCACAGGCCACGTGACGGCCTTTGAGATCTCGATTACCGAGTTGAAATCACCCGGACTACTAATAGGAAATCCTGCCTCAATCACGTCAACGCCCAGCTGCTCCAGCGCCTTGGCCACCTGGATCTTCTCCACCGTGTTCAGCTGGCATCCTGGCACCTGCTCGCCATCACGCAGTGTCGTGTCGAAAATAAACAATCTGTCACTCATATCCATTTACTATTTAACAATTTACTATAGACTATTTATACGAAAAAACCTTTCACACTCGGAAGTGAGAAAGGCTCTTATTTGGTTTAAATGTATGTTTGCATTTACCTGCCGTATATATACGCCCAATCACTTCCGACTACATAGTTGCAGTCGAATAATAATAATGGCGTTTAGTAGGCTCTGCTGTGTCATTTTATCACTTTTTACTACTTTTCGGCTGCAAATTTACGCATTTCCATCCGTTCCCACAAATAATTTGTCACTTTTTTGCATCTTTCCTGCAATTTTGCTACAGAATGATCAATATCCCCACACGCAGAATCTACTTTCCCACGCACCAACTGAAATCAACGAAAATATCGGCGTTCTACGGCTTTAATCGGTACACGGCCAATCTTCGAAAGTATTTCGAAAGTAAGTGAAAGTGCAAATACTTGATAATAAGCACTTTGACGATTTGGCTTGTACCGCGCCTTTTTGCTCGACTTGAGAAATGCTCGTCTGAATGTATTATCCCACTGGATATCAACGAGTTTCTCTTTGTTCGCTACATATTTCAATTCTGCCGCAAAGTTACACATTTTTCACGAAAAACGTGCAGAATGCGCTATCTTTTTTATAATTCATCCCAACGAATGGAATATGATTCTAACAGTTTGATGGGTATTTGCAGTTCGGTAGCGGTTTTGCGCCAGTCTTTGATGGCTACTCGAACCTCTTCAATAATATCTTTTGCCTCCTGTTGTTCAAGCATGTAGTTCTCACTTGCGGAAAGTAGAGCGTTAATGTCTGACTGTTCTGTGTATTCATCGATGAGCAGGCATTGATAATCCCTTGTTCCAGGGTTGATGTCATATGCAGGAGAGAGTGTCCAGCCTTTCGGGGTAAGCAGGAAACCGTGGTTACGGAAGTGGTCATCGGTATTGCCGAACATGACGTTGAATGCCACTCTGCGATAAAGCTCCCTGAGATTCTGGTGCACATCGGTACACCCACGAAGGACGAAATCAACGATATTAAGATAGCCGTTTCCTGTGCTGCTGCCAGCTCCATCATCAAATCCAAGCAACGACATAGCAGAAGCAAAGTGTATGCGACGGCCTTCTGTTGTTCTATCGAAGCGTTCTGAAAGAAGCAGGTCACGGTCTTTTGAAATCTTGATGGTTCGCGTCTTTGCCACGTTGATGCCAGCCTTGGCCGCAAGTTGATGCGAGAAGTGCTCAATAAGCTCGGTATTCTCCAAATCCTTTTTAGAAGGGAACTTTGCCACGTACAGTTTCCCGTCTGTATCAACCACGTTGGCCTTAGGACGGGCACCAAATCAATTGGTCGAGCCAACGCTGTTCCGGCAATTCATTGCGTTCCTCTGCCAACTCAATCTCATGGCATGCATCGCACAGGGCGCGAAGACTCTCAATAGGGGGAACAAGATATTTATCACTTGCGTTAATATAGCTATCGCCTTCTTCCTCTTTGTAACGTATGCCGCCCATACGAGTGAAGTCTTCGATGCCAATAAGATAGTCGTAATTAGTGAGCGTACGCTTCGGTCTGCCTTCTTGTTGGGCAGTCAATCGTTCTCTGCGGTCAAGCAACAAACGTCCCCAGCGATCGGGGAAGGAATCCTTGACAAAGCCGAATACATTATCATTACCACGAGGATGCTGCAACGAAGGAACATTCAGCAGGTCACCACTCAGCAGAATGCCGCCATGCTGTTTCAGCCATTCGCGCGAGTATTCAAAAACAAAATGGTCCTTACCGCGAACATGTTCGTAGCCTAATGTTCCTACCTCTTCGGGAGAGGTTAGGAAATCAAAATCTGCGTAAACTATAATCCTCTTCATTTTCTGAGTAATTCTGCATCCTGAAGTTGTCTGCCAAGTGCATCATCAGCAGCCAGCAGGGTAATGTCGTTTTCCAAGTTAAGTGCAAAGAGTACACGTGCATAGATACCCATGGAGACCGTTGGGTCGCCATGTTCCACCTTTGAGACAGTTAGACGTGTCACCGTAGCCCTGTCTGCAATGTCCTGCATAGACAAATGCCTGCGCTTGCGGGCCAACATGATTTGCTCGCCCATAATCTTCAGGTTCTGGCTCAATGCCCTTGGCATCGTTTTACCAAATGTATTCTTCCCCATAATTGTATCTTATTGGGTGCAAAGATAAATAAAAATGTTTAATATAACAAACATTTTAGGAGTTTTTTATGTCTTTGCACATGTTTTTGTCTCTTTTAGCCTGAAAACTGCGCTCCATCTGTTGATATAGTTGGATTCTTGCTGTTTTTGCTTTCAAAATTTGTTAAAAGACCAATATTTTTGCCTGTTTGCTCATATTTTTAGCAAAACTTGATTTTTTTCTGCTAAAAAAACGTTATCTTTGTACCCTATAATATAATAATGTTTAACATGGAAGGTAAAGACTTAAATCGTCTAAAAGTAGTGCTTGCAGAGAAGAAGCGCACCAATAAGTGGTTAGCCGAGCAAATAGGCGTTGACCAAGCTACGGTATCCAAATGGTGTACCAACAGTGCACAACCCAATTTGGAAAACTTGATGGAGGTTGCCAAATGTCTTGAAGTGGATGTAAAAGAATTGTTGAGAATGTAAGAAAAGTAGCTAAACGATTTAAGATATGCCAGTAGATAAACAAGTATTGTTGCGGTATCAGGTTCTGAACAAGTGCTTCAGAAACAGATATAGGGAATACACCATCGATGACCTCGTTGATGAGTGCAACAAGGCTTTGCGTAGAATCGATAAGCCTGATGTTTCCAAGCGCACTATACAGAACGACATCAATATCTTGGAAGCGGACTACGGTATCATGCTTGATGAGAAGCTGAAGCAAGGCAAGAAGCGTCTCTATCGGTACGTTGACACTAATTATTCGATTACATTGTTCCGCATTAACGATGAAGAGCGCCACAAACTTCAGGATGCTATTCGAGTACTGGAGAATTTCGAGGGTGAACCCATGTACGACTGGGTTAGGACGCTCTTGATGCAGATTGAGGGAGGCTTGTTTTCCGATGAGTCAACTCCAGTCGTTTCTTTCCAATCTAATCCGGATCTGAAAGGTCTCAATCTCTTTGGGCAGTTGTTGCAAGCCATCATAAAGAAGCGGGTGCTAAAGATTGAATACGTTCCTTTTGGTAAAGATAGTTATAGCGAAAGAATTTATCCATATCATTTGAAGCACCTTAGGCCATTTTGCTTTAGATCGAATTGAAGGGTTTGAGGAAATCTCGATGCCCTACAAAGAGTCAGATGTGGATTTCGAGGAGTATTTTGATGACGTGATAGGTGTTACTGTTCCAGAGCATCTTGAACCTGTAGATGTGGTGATGCGTGTCAGCAACACCCGTTTCAACTACGTCAGGACGAAGCCCCTTCACCTCTCACAGCGAGTTGTCTCTGAAGATAAGAATCATACCACGATATCAATCAATGTCAAGATTACCAAAGAGCTCATTGCACTCATTCTTTCTTTTGGACCTGACATAGAAGTGGTTTCTCCGGCATCCCTCAGAGCCGAGATTACCAAGAATATTCGTGCTTTGAATTACATTTACTGCATCGATGAAGAAAAACTGCATGGTAAGTGAGTAATTTTGCAAACGAAAACAAGATATACGAACATAACATTATCAATATGAACAAAATAGGTTTTAAGAATTTTAGAAAGTTTCAAGATTTTCCAACCATAGATTTGGGAAAAATCACTATATTGGTAGGCGGAAACAATGCAGGTAAGTCCACACTTGTGAAAGCCATACTTTTAATGCGTGACTTCTTAAAAAGTAGAATAGAAAGCGTAGATAGAGCGGGTAACGTTTTTAAATCTGTAAAGCCCCAATTTAAGTTTGATGCAGAACATGTGAATATTGGCGAGTTCTATCGTGCATTCTGTCGTCAGAGTCCAAGTAAAGAAGATACTATGGTCTTCACAATGAAAATAGACAAATTCTGTTTTGTTGTAAATATCCATGGAGAAAGAAAGCCTGGTGTTATACCTGAGGTTTCTATGATTGCTGTTTCTGATGAAAAAGATAATATTCATTTTACATTTGATTTTGTAAAAAATCAGATGATTGCTCGTTTTGTTTATGACGAAGAGGCTCTAAATAGTTACGAAGAAGAGGGATATCCCATAGAATTGAGGATAAAAGAACTGCATAATGCTCTTTCTATGAGCAAAAATTTGAATGAAATCTCCAATATTAAATTGCAGTTGGAGCAATTAGAGAAACAAGTCAACTCGCTTAAGCCAGATTATAATATAACAGAAGAAGATTCTGTTACAGTTAGCATGTCCTATTTTATCGGTGATAACATTGGAGAGTATGTTATCACAGAACTCATTAAAGGTTTTGTTGATTACGCATATGTTGGAACATTAGGAGACAAGCGTTCAAAAGAATATAAAGAACAGGAGGCAAACAAAAACTTCTTAAGAGGTAAGGAAACAGAAATAAAAGCAGTTGCGAAAGAAATCGAAGATGTGTTAAACAGACAAAAAATAGAATATATCTATGCTCATTCTGTTTCTCAGACCCCAATATATGCCAATTGCATAGAGTCAAGCGATTACACCAATCGTACAATACACGAATTCTACAATGCACGCATTAATACTGGCGAAGAAGAATTCGACTTTATAGAAACTTGGCTCAAAGAGTTTAAAATAGGGAACTCTCTGAGAGTTGTGTCACATTCTGGCGATTCTTATCAAGTCTTTATTAGTGATGATGAGAATCCAGATGGCATGGACTTAGCTGATAAAGGAATGGGATCTATTCAATTAACTATTTTGTTGCTCCGCTTGGCAACTCTTATTCGAAAATATAAGGGACAAAACCTTACCGTGTTATTGGAAGAGCCAGAGCAAAATCTGCATCCAGCTTTGCAAAGCAAATTGGCAGATTTGATATTTGAAGTCAGTCAAAAGTTTGGTGTGCGATTCATAATAGAAACTCACTCTGAATATTTGGTACGCCATTCTCAGGTTATAGCTGCTAAGCAATTATATGAAGAAGATGCTTCTTTAGATGATATCAATAACACGATAAAAGTCTATTATATATCACAGGAAAGAGGTGTAATAGATATGTTGTTCTTAGACAATGCCAAATTCAAAGATTTTTTTGATGAAGGCTTCTTTGATCAAGCTGCTCGTGAGGCGTTAACAATTTCTAGACTTGAACGTGTAAATAGAAAATAATCAGCATGCAGTCAAAGACAAAGATATACATTGACAAGGATTCTTTAGAGATTATTGCTCAGGATTCAACTATATCCGATAATTATTATAAGAATATTATCGAGATTTTCAGAAGGCATGGAGATTTGTATCTTGACGTGACCGAGGAAGAGTTGGATTCTATTCGTGAACCTAAAGACCTTAATGACCCTGGTGATATCTATACTTTTATTGAAGGGAAAAATATATCTTGGCCATTATCTGCTATAGATAATTTTGAAGCTATTCATGAAAAAGAGAAGCAGCCAGACATAAATGGTAATATCGTATACATCCTCAATAAGAAAGAAGAGGTTAAATTATTAAGAGAAGAATATGGAGTTTTAGCTATCTATATTGATGATTTAACCGATGACATTTTCTATTATTATTTTGAACCTGATTTAGATAAGGATTATGTCTTAGGTAATGCTACAAATGGATGGCAGTGTATCCTTAAAGAAGAAATTAGTTTTTTACCACCAATAAATAGCATAGTAGTCTCGGATAGCAATTTACTCACCAACAATAAAAAGAGTAGTGCTACAGGTGAAAATCACTTTTGTGGCTTAGAAAATCTAAAAGATTTACTTAGTATGTTGTTGCCTAAGGATATTAATGTATCATTTTATATTCTGATTATTTGTCCACCAACATCTAAGTTAGAAGAAGGCAAAACGAATAAGATTGTGAAAAGGTGGATAGCGGAAATTAAGAGTTTAAGAAACTATAAAATAGTTGTTGAATTCCTTATTACAACAAAGGCTGTCCACTCTCGAGATTTGTATACAAACAATTATCAAATACATTTAGATAAAGGCTTTTACGTCTTTGAACCTTGGACAAAAAGAGTGCATAAAGAAGGGGTGTCACACAATAATGTTAAACTGTTCACTTATCTTTATTCTCCTTTCAAAAGAGGGAAGAGCGATTTAGACAGTGCTTTAGTTGATTTAAATTTAATTTCTAAAATGTACGATGCCTACTTAAGAAACACAGGAGTTTCAAGGATTATTGACTTGATTGATGATCCAGTCAAATCCTGTGATCTTTGCCAAAACAGAATATTATTTTAACAATGCAGAAAACTTGCACTGCAATCGTGTATCTTTGCACTCGAAATCGTTTAATAGACAAAAAGAAAGTAAAATGAAAGATAATAATAGAAAAATAACAAGTTCAAGAATCTGGCAGGTATGTTCGCACATCCGAGGTGTAATGCCAGATACGCAGATGCAACAAGTCGTTATTGCATTTACTTTCTTGCGTCGTATCGATTGCATAATAGGAAAGTATGCAGAGAAGAGCCAAGAATTCTATCAGAAGAATTATGAAAGGTTAAGCGATGAGACATTGGACAAAAAGCTTAGAGATATATCAGGTGGTTATTCATTCTATAACTATTCAGGATATACCCTAAGTAACATCTTGCTCTCAAATAATTCTATAGAGGTCGTTCTAAATACATACCTTCAGGGGTTCAGTAAGAACGTACAAGAGATTTTAGCTGGAATGGAGTTTCAACAGAATCTGGGCATTTTATACCGCCAATCAAAATATATTGTTGAACTATTCCAACTCTTTTCAGAGATGGATTTGTCAAATGCGACAATAGATAATGAAGAATTTATTGAACTTGTATCGTCTGTTTTTTCTTTAGTAGGTGGACTCAGAATTTCACAATTCTATAGTTCCTTAGAGTTGTCAAACCTGATAGGTGAATGTCTATTTTCTAATAATGTATGTAGTGAAAATAACAATATCGTTTCCATTTATGATCCTGTTTGTGGAACCGGGAGCATGCTTGCAGTAGCAGGAGAAAAGGCAAAAACCATAGTCACACATCAGGATAACATATCCCTAAACGGACAAGAATTGGCTGTTTTTCCATGTGCAATAGCAAAGGGGCTGGTTCTTCTTTCGGGCAACGAGAATAGTCAGGTGTTGTATGGTAATACATTAACAGATGATTTCTTCCCTAATTCTCATTTTCAATACATAGTTGCCGATATGCCTTTGGGACTGCAATGGAGGCCCTTTAAAGAAAGAATTGAGAATGAAAGCTTTGATGTGAAGGGGCGTTTCCATATTGGCCTGCCAAATGTCACTGATAGCCAATTTCTATTTATTGAGCATATTCTCTCAAAAATGGATGTAATGGGTAGCCGCGCTGCATTCATTACCAACTCATTTGTGTTATGGGGTGGAAATGCTGCAAGTGGAGAGTCTCGTATACGTAGGTGGATGTTTGAAAATGATTTGGTTGAAACAATCATTGCTTTGCCAAGTGGAATGCTTGCTGCAACTAATATCCCTGTATATTTATGGATACTTTCTAACAAAAAGAATCAGGACCAGAAAGGAAGAGTCTGCCTTATTGATTTGACTATTCAAGAAGAAAAAGGTAGTCGCATATCTATTGGTGAAGGTTTTGTAAAATCTGCTGTTTCTTTGTATAAATCATGGAGTAACTCTCCAATGTCCAAGATTGTAAATAATGAACAATTTGGTTTTTACGAAGTAAATCTTCTGGAAGATGGAAAGAAGAAAGAAACAGTAACCATCTCACTTGACACAGATATTAATGAATTTGTGGCAAAGGAACGCCAACCCTATGCTAAGGGCGAAATAACAGTTGATTATAGTTCCGTAGAGAAAGGTTTCACCATTCAATTTAATGAATTTTTCCAGACTGAAGAAATTGATATACCATCGCTGAAGGATGCTTCATCAGAGATGGCCCAAATGATTGACGCTATTTCTTCCATGAAAGGCATTATAGAAGAAAGTCTAAATCTCAAGGAAAATTATTCCGTTCCACAGAATTGGCGCGAATTTCCTTTGCGCGCAGTCGTAGAAGTGACTTGGGGAATTAATAGGCCACCTGTTCCCTCCGATAATGGATCAGGATTACCTGTTCTCTCAGTCCCCTATTTAAGGAATCCGTCTAATGAAGAACAACATTATAGCATAACGCCTCAAACTAAGTGTGCTACGCACCAAGATGTACTTATCATTGTGAAAGGTGCAAACACTGGTGAAATTTTCAAAGGAATTGAAGGGATTTTGCCACCTTCTCTCGCATCAATCAGGTGTGCCAATGAGGATATCGTAGTTCCACAATATTTGTATTATTTACTAAAAGGGTATGAGAAAGCATTGATGTCACAAGCCAAAGGTTCTACTATTAAATCTTTAGTATCAAAGACCATCTTAGATTTAAAATGTTGGATTCCGACAATCGATGAGCAGCTAAGATTAGTTTCTTATCTGGATAAGGTCATTGGAAAAATAGATAATGTTGCGGAAGTTCTTGGCAATGCAGGCAATGTATTCTCAGAATATCGGCAAACACTAATCGAAAATGTAGTTCATGGAAGAGCATTGATATAATGAATCTTTTTGAACGATGCAGAAAACCTGCACAGTTAAACATTAATTTTGCACTCAGAAACAAGTAAACGATATGACAGATATACAGAACATACAATTTCAGCCTCGTGACATCATGCACTACGAGAGCGATATTTGGGCGATAGCAGACTTGCTGCTGGCAGCAAGTGTGAAGCAGAGTGATTTCCCTGCTTATATGATGCCGTTCTTTGCGCTGATGATGCTCGAAGGACGTATGCTCAACGCTATGAAGCTTGTGGAGGAAGAGGAAGGTCTGACGGTGAAGGACAATCCAGAAGACTTCAAAGAGGCTTTCATCGACCGAGACTGTGGCTACAACGAATATATCGTTATGCAGGGCAAGACGCTGCAAAACATCTGCAATAACGACAAGACGTTTGAACAGGACTTCGCCAGCTATCTTAGCGAGTTCGATCCAACATTGAAGAAGTTGCTGGGCATAGAGCGTGGTAAAGACGAGAAGAAGTTCCTCAATATGGATTACTATGTGGCAGAGCTTCGCAGTAAGAAGATTCTTCTGTCTGTCATTACAGCATGGTCAAAGATTGACCTTTCGCCATACGATAACTCTTCCATCACCACATTGGAGGAGCATATCAAGCGCAAGTGGGCTGACATCAGTGCTTCTACTGCCGGAGAGCAATATACGCCTGACGACATTATTTCGCTGATTGCCGACATTGTGGCTACCAAGGTTACTAAGCCTAAGAATCAGAACATCCATGTCTATGACCCCACCTGTGGCGGTGCCAACCTTTTGTTTGGTGTGGCTGACCGTCTGCACACTCAGGCAGGGTACCAGAATATCCACACCTGGGGCAGCGAATATAACGATGCTCTCTATGCTTTGGCAGCCATTGAAAGTCGATTCCGCAGCCATTCACATATTCACTATGGCAACACATTGACTACGGCACCGTTTATCGACAAGGATTTTGATGTGATTGTAGCCAACCCGCCATACGGCACCAAGTGGAGTGGATATGAGAAGGAGATCAGGAATGACCAGAAGGGGCAGTTCCCTGGTGGCCTGCCTGCTGTGAGTGATGGTCAGTTGCTCTTTATGCAGCATATTCTTTGGAAACTGGCTGGAGGTGGTATTGCCGTTGAGGTACATAATGGCTCAACGCTGTTTAGCGGTGACGCGGGCAGTGGTGAAAGCAATATTCGTAAATATATCTTTGACCACGACTGGGTTGAAGCCATCATTCAGATGCCTCAGAACGAGTTTTTCAATACTGGTATCTACACTTATCTGTGGATAATGAACAAAGAGAAGCCATTTGAGCGTAAAAACAAAGTAGCATTAATCGATGGAAGCAATCTATGGAAACCTCTTAAGAAGTCAAAGGGTGACAAGCGCCGTGAGATGACCGATAAACATCGTAATGCTATAGTGGAGGCTTTGACCAACTTTGTGCCGAGTGACATCTGTAAAATATTTGACCGCGAACACTTCTATTACAACAAGCAGTCGCTCACTCTGACAGAAATAAGTGAAGAAGGGCGCTATGTGGAGCAAACCGTATGCCCAGATGGTAAGGCATTCGCCATCAAGAAACCTGTTTCGCTGACCATTGGCGAGGATGTTTATGACGACCTGTCATTGCTAACTCCAGACAAAATCAAGGCGATAGCTAAGCGTGTGACCGGTGAAAGGCAAGAGCTCACCGTGAGTGTCAAGACTGAGGACGATGGCGTTTACGCTTTCCTGCCGGAGCGGTGTACCATCATCCATACTGACAAGGATGGTAAAGAAC
>CACYXD010000035.1 GCA_902778255.1 uncultured Prevotellaceae bacterium | reverse complement strand
TATTTCGTATTGTGGATTCATTGTGATATCTCGTTTCTTACAAGAACGAAAAACATCACGGTTTTAGTGTACGCTCACACGTGATTATGCAGGTGACCCGAACTGTCCGCTTTGTTCTATCTGATGACCTTATGTCCGTTTTGGATATAGATGCCGTGGCGTAATGGTGTGTCGTTTACATGCCGTCCTTGTAAGTCAAATAGTTGATGATGCCGTTGAAGTGTCCCTGTCTTGGCCTCGTTGATGGCAGTGCTACTGTCATCATATCTTAACAGTTGCAGATGATCAATGTAGAGCAAGGTGTTGTTGGCAGCACCAGCGCTAGCCGATGTCTTGAAGCCTAAGGACAGCATGACTGTCTGCTCACTTGTGAGTTCAAAGTCGTAGCAGAGTTGTTGCCACGTATTGTTCTCGGTAGGATAGCGGTAGTCGGTAGTGGAACCAATCTTGATGCCAGTAAGTGAGGTACAGGTATTGTTGCCACTGGTGGTGACAATCTTGCCGTCGTTTGATGTCAGGTTGGGACATTCCATGCGTGCATCCATGAGCAGGCGGTATTTACCGGCTCGTAGAGTAACATTCTGTGATATGGCGTTAGAACCAGAATCCCAGGAGTTCAGTACCGTTAGGGCGCGATTGCCGCAGTTTTCATCAGATATGGGGCGGGAACAGCGGGCTGCATAGTTACCTACCGCCTTCGGACTAACGCAATACTGCGTCATGCTGTAAGGCATGGAGTACATGCGGCAGAAATTGGAGCCACCACTGAGTGTGTTACCTGCCGTCCATCCTTTTACAGGCAGGATATTGGGCCATTTTGAGTTGGCAGCCGCTACAGTATTGACGTAGCAAGGATTGAAGGTGCCTGCATCACAAGTGGCATTACCATCAGCTTTTCCGTATGTCTCGTCCTCTTCGAAGGAGGCGTTGACCAAAGTCTCGTTGGTTATTTCCTTGTAGCCTTTCGTGAGATTCCCTTCATCGCTTTCCGGAAACCCGGCCGCTTCGTCGAAGCGAAGCGTTCCCTCCCCGTCATCAGCATTGACCTTCAGACTGACTTTTACTACTTTATTTGTTAGGGTATAGTCTTTATTATCGCCATGATCGCCAGCATTACAGGTCACGTGGATAGTGTTAGCTCCTTTAACCGTGTTCCTGAGATAAATCACCCAGTCGTCGTTTTTGTCTTGTATGGCTTCTACGCCATTACCCTGAATGAAATATCTTATGACGGAGACGGCAGAGTGGTTTTCTTCAGCACTGAAGGTTGCCTCGGCGCCGCTTTCCTTAATGGTTGTCAGTTCGTGAAACACAGGCGCGCCTATGTCTTTCATCTTGATATCTTTGAGTGCGCATTTCTGGTCACTGGCAAAGTTGGAAAGTAATAGATAGTGGGTGGCTCCGTCGGCACCATAGCCATCATTATCGGCAGCGATAATGCCGTGCCAGCCCTGAGGCGTGTCAAGTAGTGTGACGGCCTTTGCCATGCCTTGGGCTTCTGAGATATCGCTATTGGAATAATAGGTAATATTACGGCGGTCCACCAGGTCACCGGCTTTTATTGAGCGGCTCTTGTCGGAATATGATGCATAGAGTTTAGCTGTCATGACGGAGTTGTTGTTGGCCTTTTCACCAAATGCCATCTGTTTGTCACTCATCGAGACAATACTCAAATCGTTGCTGATGTTCACCCAGTTGGTGTTCATTTTGGTGAAGGTGCTACCATCGAGCAACTTGCAGTCTCCTTCGAAATAGAAGTTGCGCTTGGTTTTTGTTAGTTCATCCATGCTGATAGCCATCAGTCCGCCCTTTTCTTTTGTGATGGTCACATCGGCGTTCGCGCGTACATAATCTATATATATCACAGCATTGCCAGGGGTAGAATAGATGGCAAAGCGGTTGTTTAGCGTGCCGTCGTTAGTATTCAGTTCTCCGTTCATTATGTAACTGTTACCGCGCAGGTCGTAGATGCCGCTGACCACTGGTGTGGCGTTCGTGCCCTTGCCCTGTACTTCGTACCATCCAAGGAAGTTACCAGTGTTGTTGGCACGGAAGGGTACGATGATTTTGTTCTTGTCCACAGAGTTGGCTGCAATATAGCCCGTGTAGCTTTTGAGACCCAGACTCCAAGAGAAACAGGTGAAGCGGCTGTCGGTGGCTGCACGGACGATGTTCTGCGAAGGGAATACCTTCGCACACTCGTACTTGTGATTGAAATTGTCCCAGGTTGTAGGTGTGAGATCGGCGGTGGAGAGTACTTCGTGCATTAGCCAAGTCATCATCACACGGTGAGCCTCAACCCCCATTCGACGTGCACCCACATCGGCACGTAGTAGCCATGAACCGTCGGTTGTTGTGGCCTGTCGGGCCTTGATCATCTTATAGGCTAGGTTCTCCAGCATCAAGGCGTGTGGATCTCTGAGGAAACAAGCATTGGTAGAGTAGGAGGTAATCTGGTCATAGAGGAACAGACTCCAGTCGTTACCATTGGGCATAGCCAGTTCGCCATCGGCCAGCGCTAACCAGTAGAGAACCTCCTCCATCACCTTGTCGTTGTTATGCATCAGGGCGTTGGTTTTCCATTTCTCCTCACCGTGAAGTCCTTGCTGGAATAGTTTTAATGCCAGTGCAGCCTCACCCAGTTCCTGAATAACCACGTTCTGATAGGAAGTATGGAAGTAGTTGTGGTTCTGAAGTGTATAGTCATCGTAGAGGTTCTGACCCTTGTAGAGATCCTTTACGGTCTTGGTGTCGTAGTCGGGGTCGATGATGGTGTTGTTTGTAGCGTCATCTTTCTGCGAGTAGCTGTTAATGGCAAACTCACGCAGACGGGCAAACCACTTTGGAGCCAGCTCGTCATTTGGGAAGAGTCCCAACGTCGCAGCCAGTATGTCGGCTTCCCATCCGTTTTCTTCAGCCTTGGTATCACCAGCATAGCCAGTGGGGATTGTGCGGTTCAGCTCGTAGTTACACTCAGCCTTCAGCAATTTGTAGATATAGTTCTTCTGGGTATCGCTCAACTTATCCCATTGGAAAAATGCACTATAGGCTACAGACATGGCCCAGAGTGAGCTCTCCCAAACGGCATCGCTAGTGCCAGTCGATCCCCAGTAGTTGTTCCCTGCACACACCTTCAACTTATTGGCCTTATGCGTGGAATAGGCAAAAACCAGACTTTTCATCGCCAAGGTCTCAATATCATCCCATGTGACGTTGGCAGGAAGGGTCACCTTGCCTTTTCCATATTTGACAAGGAAAGCGCAGATCATTGAGAGGTCAGCATTGGGGCGTACACCCTTCTCGTCGTTAGCCATAGTGTTTTCGCCTATGAAACAGCCACAGGCCTCATTTTGGCTGTTGGGTGCAGCGCAGTTCTGGAAGTCGTCCTTCAAATAGGTGGCGAAGTTGGCTAACATCTGAAGGAGGTCGGACTTCATGTCACTCTCGGCGATGAAATCACCGAGCACAGTGCCTTCAGTGGGGCTAGCAGGTTCTGGTTCTACTGGCTCTATGTAATCATCTGGTAGAGCATAGAGACGGATATCATCAAACATGATGCATGAACCGCCCGATAGCCAAGTTACGTTAATGCCTAGGTCAATACTGCCCTCGGCTGCCATTTCGAAATTCACGGTTTGTACCCCCCACTTCATGGAAGTAAAACAGCCCTGTGAACCCTGTTCAAAGGCTCCGGAAGTGCTGTTGCTGCCTGCAATTAATTCGAAGGATGAAGTAGCGGCGTTAGCATACGCTGAGCGTATGCCTGCTGATAACTGATATTTGCCTTTGGGGAGGGTGACGGTCTGACGTATGGTGGTGGTGCCTGTGCTCCATCCCATACGCAGGTAATATGCCTGCGTGCCGTTGGCCAATGTGGTCACCTTACCGAAGTTGTTGTCGGTGTAGCAGTCGGCCGTCACGATGAGGCTCACTACGTCGGCATTGTTGTTGACAGTCCAGTCTTTAGGTGCCGAAACGATGTAGCCTCGCAGACCATCAGCCTGTTCTGTCTTTGTCTGCAGCGAAGTAATGTTGTCTGCCTCGAATGATGCGTTCTTGACGTAGGTCGAGGTCACATCGGTCTTCTCCTCTGTCGCAAAAGCCATGAGTGCGGTGAGGATACTCAGTGATAGTGTCAGTAGTCTTTTCATATTCGTTGGTTTTTAGTAATGTTGGTTGTTATTCAAATGTGACGGAACGGGTACCGTCTGCCTTCTCCTCTATATTCACCTTGACGGCATCTTCGGGTAGCAGGTTCTCGATGAGTTCCGGCCATTCGATGAAACAGAGAGCACCACTGTAGAAATAATCTTCGTAGCCCATATCGTAGACTTCTTCGAGACGTTTGATACGATAGAAGTCGAAGTGGAATATGGAAGTTCCATGAGAATCATACTCATTGACAATGGCGAAGGTGGGCGATGTAATGACATCTTCTACGCCCAGTTCCTCACAGATAGCTTTGACAAAGGTCGTCTTGCCGGCCCCCATCTTGCCGTAGAAGGCAAACACCTTACGATCACCAATGTTTTGAATAAATTCGCGAGCCGATTCGCGAATCGTGTCTATGCTTTGAATCTTTATTTCCATAATATCTTATCTTTTCTTTCCTGTCATTGTTATTAGCGGTATAATCATCTCTTCCATCGAGATTCCTCCATGCTGGAAGGTGTCTTTATAATACGATACATAATAATTGTAATTGTTGGGATAGGCGAAAAACGAGTCGCCAGTGGCAAAAACATAGCTGGTAGATAGGTTGGGCTGTGGCAACTGTGCCTCGGCCGGATTCTTGATGACGAAAAGATCCTTGGAGTCATAGCTGAGATTTTTGCCTAACTTATAGCGCAGGTTTGTGTTAGTGTTCCTGTCGCCTACAATCTTCACAGGCTTGGTACACCGGATAGAACCATGGTCGGTGGTGACTATGACTTTGTAATCCGTCTGTGCCATTATCCGGAAAAATTCCGCAATGACGGAGTGGCGGAACCACGAGAGCGTGATGCTGCGATAGGCCGACTCATTGTTGGCCAACTCGCGCACCATGCGGCTTTCGGTACGAGCATGACTCAACATGTCGATAAAGTTGAATACCACCACGTTCAAGTCATTCCTATCCAGTGTTTTCAGTTGCTGCAAGAACTTATCGGCATCAGCCGACGTGTTGATTTTATTGTACGAGAATGTCTCGTGGCGGCGATAGCGTTCCAGCTGCGTCTGTATGAGCGGTCCCTCATTCAGATTCTTGCCTTCCTCCTCGTCCTCATCGACCCACAGGTCTGGAAACATCTGCGCAATCTTATTGGGCATCAGTCCGCTGAAGATGGCATTGCGGGCATATTGTGTGGCGGTGGGCAGTATGCTGCAATAGAGGTCCTCATCGATATCAAACTGGTCGCCAATTTCCTGAGCGAGCACTCGCCATTGGTCGTAGCGGAAATTGTCGAGCACAACGAGGAATACTTTTTCTTTATTGTCTAACAGCGGAAATATCTTCTCCTTGAATATGCGTGGAGAAAGCAGAGGGGCTTCCTGTGAAGCCTTTATCCAGTCGAGGTAGTTTTTCTTGATGAACTTTGAGAATCCCAGATTGGCCTCTTCCTTCTGCATGGCCAACATCTCTGTCATCTGTGAGTCGGTGCTCGACAGTTGCAGTTCCCAGTGAACAAGTTGCCTGTATATCATCGTCCAGTCTTGCCATGTACGGCAGTCCATAATCTGCATAGCTATCTGTTGGAACTGCTGTTGATACTGGCTTTGGGTCACCTCTGTCTCTATCTCCCGACGGTGTATGTTCTTCTTCAGGGTCAGCAAAATCTGGTTGGGATTGACGGGCTTGATCAAGTAGTCGGCAATCTTCTGGCCGATGGCCTGCTCCATGATGTTCTCCTCCTCGCTCTTTGTTACCATGACCACGGGTGTGGCAGGTGTTATCTGCTTGATGCGCTGCAGAGTCTCCAATCCGCTGAGGCCAGGCATTTGTTCATCGAGCAATACCAAATCAAACGAATTCTGTTGGCACAGGTCTATCGCATCCGTACCGTTCGATACGGTGGTCACCTCGTACCCTTTTTTTTCGAGGAATATGATGTGGGCCTTGAGCAACTCCACCTCATCGTCAACCCATAGTAGATGTCCGTTTGTCATTATCTTATTGTTTTTTTACCAGAGATCAAATTCGTCATCGTCCTCTGCCTCTTGTTTGTCTGCCTCCTTCTCTGGCTCAGCGTCTTCCGGATCAGGCTGTTTGATGAAGGTCGGAATGCTGAGCAACTCCTCGTTACTGATTTGCAAGGGCATCAGTGTGCGTTCGTAGAACTCATCGTAGTCTTTATAGCTGTAGCGTGACCCAATGAGTGTCAGGTTGTGTTCGCTGATGATGAGATGGCGACAGTATCGCAGCATACTCGTCATATTGGCAGACGCATAGAGTTGTTTGGCATATTGGCTAACTTCATCAAAGCTTACGAACCCACGGATTGCCATCCGGCTGTAACCCTGTTGACGTTCAACCTCAAGGTCGAAGTTGCGCACAAGGAAATTCGAGAAGTTGAAGCGTGCCATCTCATAGAGCAGCTGGTTCTCGTTGACGGAGTCGGGCTGATAGACCAGCATGAAGATGAAAGGTACGTTACGGTCGGCCGAAAGAGTGTCGGCGGTGGTAGAGTCCTGTGCCATCGTCATGTCGCGATATGACCAGAAATCACCAATGTCAAAGTTGCCGCCATTTAGTGTGCGTCCTTCCTGCACCCCCTTGATAATCATGCCAGCCATTTCAGAGACCTCACTCTTCGGGAATTTTTCAACCACGACCTTCAGTTCGTCGGCGCATCCTTTTGCATCGCCTTGGTTCAACAGGCTTAGACCATTGATGAAGATAAACTTTGGTCGGTTCTCGCCCAGAGGGAACCGCTCGGCCGATATCTTGGCGTTGACACTGATAACATCGTGCCGATCCTCTTTGAAAGCCTCGTATGTAGCAGCATAGAGGGAGTCCTCCAGATGTTCGCCAAAACGGGCGTTCTCTTCAAAATAGGGATTGCTTAGCAGAATGGTCAGTTCACTCTCTGGGTAGTTGTCTTTCATCAGCGTCAGACAGTTTTCGGCCTGTTGTATATCGCCCAGTCTCGAGTAGAGGAGGAACATATGGTACCATGCCTGGTCCATCTTCTCGTACTCAGGGTATTGGATGGCCAGTCGTTCCAACTGTTTCTTCGCTAAGTCGAAGTTTTCAAGTTTGTCTTTGAAGATAATACCTGAGTTATAAAGACCGTCCATGATAATCAGGTTGCTCTCGTCTTTCTGTTCATCAGTAAAGGGAATCTGAGCCAGATAGTACTCACGGTTATGCGGGTCGTTGGCCAAGGTGTCTGCTTCGGCAGAGATGCTGTCTTTGTTCTCCGCCGTATCCAGCATTTCCAGATTATCCGAGGCTTCCAGACTATCCGGAACTTCCGATGCGCCCTCCATATTTAAATTGCCTACCACCGTCTTGTTGATTCGGCGCCAGTCATCGGTATTCTCGCGCTTGCCCCATTGTTTCTGGAATGTCTGTTTTCCCTGGTTAATAGTCATCTGGTTGTAGAAATACCACTGACCGTTGGCGCCTGCAGTGGCCTGTGGGGTGCTGGGTGTCTGACGTTGGTTGCGGTTACCTATAGCCCCTTGTTTCTGTTGTACCTTTTCTACCTCAGCCTCAAGAGCTTTGTCGCGCTCTTCTTTCTCTTTCTTTTTCAGTGCCTCTATGACGCGATCAATGGCGGCCAAGCGGTCTTTCTCTGACATATTGGCCAACTCTTGCAGTGAGTCCTGTAGATGGATGGCATCGGTGTAGGGCACCAACTCGTCCAGTATCTTTGAGCGTTTCGAGAGTGTCTCATAGTCCTCACGTTCCTTGTCTAGTAGGCCTATTGCCTCTCCGTAGCAGCGCTGTGCATCGTTGTATTTTTCTTTTATCCAATACAAATCTCCTAATTTCAGCAGCAATACACCCTTTTCTATGCCACTGCGCGTCGCCTTTTCATTGCCAGTCTCATAAGCTCCGATGGCGCGTGCGGTATCCTTTTGCATCAGGTAGATATTGCCGATGGCGTAATAGACCTGATCCAGATAATCCTTGTTGTTGTCCGACCTTGCCATGCGCTTCAACTTGTTGATCATCTTACGTGAATTGCCTTTGGCCATCACCTCTGTCTGGGCGATGCGGGCATTAAACTCCAGTTCGTAGGGCGGATTTTGGCGGATTGCCCTTTGGTAGGCCTTATAGGCCTCTTCGCGTTTTCCCAAAGTGGTCTGTACCTGTCCCATCAAGAACCATTCACGGGCTTTCTGCGTCTTATGGTGCTCATGGCGTATCGTCTTGCGCAGATAAGGCACGGCTTTCTCAAATTCACCAGTCTTCAGATAATAGTTGGCTAATGTGGCGTCCCAATCGTTTTGTGCCTTGTAATGGATGGAATCACGGCTCATATTGCGGATGATATCCTCGGCGTCATAGAGCCAATCCATCTCGGCATAGCAGCGAGCCAGCCAGGCACGTGCCATGCCATTCTGCAGGGGTTGTGTCTGATAGAGACGGGCCATATAGCTGAAGGTGGCGGCAGCCTCCTCAAATTCCCCCTTCTGATACTGGGCCTGTCCCATCATTAGCCATGCTTTCCATAGAAAGGGATTGTATTCGCGCCGACCTAACCATTCTTTGTCCTTGGCAGTCTTCTTGCGTGATTTCTTCCATTCGGGCTTGGCTTTGATGGAGTGCTGCTTGATGGTTTTCTCCATCTTCTCCACGGTGCGGTCGAAGTTGCCTTTTCCTAGTGAGCGGCTGTTCTTATTGCCTACGGGAAAGAGTGGCAGCATCTCAGTGAAATTGTCCTTGTTGCCTTTCTCTTTCTCTTTCGTGCCGTCAATATAAGCCTGCGAACCGTTGTAGTATGTGTTGTACTTGGCTGTGAACGATTGCCAGAACCGGTTTGTGGATGTGTTTTTGTGCATGGAGCATCCCGTCATCGTCAACACGACGACCACTATATATAGATATATAATGTGGATGTTTCTTCGCATAATACTTAATTCTTACTCGGCCCAACCAGCACCTCTTAATTCTAAACTCTTAATTCTCCTTTTTATTGCCTTCCTGTTTCTTTTTCTCCTCTATCAGACAGGCAATCTTACAGTCGCCGGAAACCTTGCTACTGCATGAGGCGCAGTCATGAGCTTCCACCACAGGCTCGTCGGTGCCTCCTTTGGTCAGCATGGATGCGAGTGCAGCAATGATGCCCAACACAACGATAGACCCTATACATATCAGTGCAAACTCCATAACGATGAACTATGAATTATGAATGATGAATTGCGCCTTCTTTAGGTCATCCCAATAGTGCGGATACGATTTCGTTACGACGTGCGGGTTGTTGATGCAGATAGGCATCCTGAAGGCGAGAGGGGCAAAGGCCAGCGCCATGCGATGGTCTTCGTAGGTGTCTATGGTTGATAGTTGAGGGGTGCTGGTTGATGTATGGCCATCCCATTTCAGTTCACAGCCGTTGATGGCTTCTATCTGATAGCCCAGCTTTGCAAGTTCCGTCTTCAGCGCTTCTATACGATCGGTCTCTTTGATCTTCAGAGTCTGCAAACCAGTGAAGTGGAAGGGGAGCCCCATGGCGCAGCAAGTACACACAAAGGTCTGGGCAAGATCGGGCGCATTGACAAAGTCGTATTCCAGACGTGGCACGCAATGGCCGCTCTTGGTCAGGGTTACCATTGTAGGTTTACCAGGGACTTTAGATGCAAACGTAGTCTTCACACCCAGCAGACTGAAGATGTAGCGTACGCTGGAGTCGCCCTGTTTGGACCCGTCCATCAGTCCCTCAAGATGCACTTCTGCCTCTGGATCGTCTGACAGCGCTACCATCTCATACCAATAACTGGCTGCACTCCAGTCGCTCTCGATGAAATAGGGACGCTGTGTGTATGGCTTGGGTTCGACCTTGATGGTGTCAACGGATGTCCATTCGGCATCAGCACCGAATTCGCGCATCGTCCACAGGGTAAGGTCTATATATGGTCTGGAGATAATCTCACCGCTCAGCCGCAGTGTCAGTCCCTTCTTCAGTACAGGTCCTATCATGAGTAGGGCCGAGATAAACTGGGAACTGATGTTCCCGGCCACCTCTAAATCGCCGCCTTCCAACTGCTGCCCCTTGATACGTAATGGTGGAAATCCTTCCTTACCTTCGTACCGGATGTCGGCTTCTAAGCGGCGGAGTGCATCAACCAATATTTTGATGGGCCGGTGTTGCATACGTTCCGTGCCGGTGATAATGTGCTCGCCGTGCTCGGTGGCAGCCAGAAATGCTGTCATAAACCGCATGGCGGTGCCTGCTGCTTTGATGTTGATGACCTCTGGCATCTGTTCCAATGCCTGTATGATGACTTCCGTGTCATCGCAGTCGCTCAGGTTTTCTGGTATTACACTACCTCCTGATAGCGCATGGATGATGAGTGCACGGTTGGATATACTCTTCGACGCAGGCAGCTTTACCGTTGTCTGCAGTCGCTTGGGGCTGGTTATCTGATATGTTAGCATAATTGTTGCAAAGATACAAAATAAAAGTAATAAATGTGCCACGAAGCGGTAATAATTAAAGTTTTTTGCAAAAACACAAAAAACTTACAGAAAAATTTGGCTGTTTCGGAAAAACTCCGTACCTTTGCACCCGCATTCGACAAAACGTCAGTGCTAAGCATTTAAGGATCGGGATTTAGCGCAGTTGGTAGCGCACACGTCTGGGGGGCGCGAGGTCGCTGGTTCGAGTCCAGTAATCCCGACAGAAAGAAAATCCAAACCGCTG
>CACYXD010000034.1 GCA_902778255.1 uncultured Prevotellaceae bacterium | reverse complement strand
AGCCAGCTTTCGGGTGTTCAGCGTCTCGAGGTTCTTGATCTGTGCGTACCACTTGCCGAAGGCCGCAGAGTGCGAGTTCTGGTTTTTCTTTACTTCATAGATAATCTTTGCCATAGTGCTTAAAAATGTGTTTTTACATAGTATTAGATTCACTTGCGGCCAGCTGCATCGGGTGGCCGAATCCCACTTGTGTCTCTCATGATTGACAATGACAAGTGAAGTGCAAGGTGAATGCAGAGCTGAGCTCGCTCGAGCTATACTGAGCCGCAGCCCACACTCGCAGAGCATTTCCCTAATGCTCTGCAAAGGTACAACATTTTTCGTGCGCTTCCAAATTTCGGACATCGATTTGGGGCGATTTTCAGCACGAATTTGACGAATTTGAACGAACCGTAATACACGATGCTCGAATCCGTAATTTTCGAGGCAGATTGATTACTTCTCGCCGTTTTCGGGCATCGGGACCGCCACATGCCACAATGCCACTTTGCCACATTAAGGTGTCCAAAAACTGCTACATACTACAATCTATAAATATATAATAATTATAATTATTATATATTTATACTATCACTCCATACAACCTTACTATTTTAGCTAAAATGCTTAATGTGGCAAAGTGGCGAAGTGGCAATGTGACAAACAATTTCTGGATGTAGCATGTATTTTGGCGAATATTTTAAGTTTTTTGAGAAAAACCGATGGTATTCGATTTTTTTATTGTAATTTTGCAAGAAGAATGACTTAAAGGGCTGGCACCTCTGTGTCAATTCCTAAAACGTATTAAAAATAGTAGTTATTTCTTGATTAAATTGAAAGGATGAAAGTTGTTTCGTTCTTCGCTGGTTGCGGAGGTCTTGACCTTGGATTTGAGAAGGCAGGTTATAAGGTAGTGTGGGCAAATGAGTTTGAGCCAAGCGTCCACGCCACTTACGAAAAGAACCATCCTTCAACCATTCTCTGCAAAGGTGACATCAACTTGGTTGCCCCCAAAGATGTGCCAGATTGTGATGGCTTCATTGGTGGTCCTCCTTGCCAGTCTTGGAGTGTGGCAGGTAAGCAACAGGGACTTGATGATAAGCGAGGTCAGTTGTTTCTCACCTACATTGGCATGATTAGGGCAAAGATGCCCAAGTTCTTTGTGATTGAGAATGTCAAGGGATTGCTCGATGAAAAGTTCAAGGATGTCTTTGAAACCTTCCTTGCTGAACTGGACGAGATTGGCTATGATGTGAAATACCGTTTGCTCGACGCTGTTGATTATGAAGTTCCTCAGAACCGTGAACGTGTTTTTCTGATTGGTTTCCGTCACGACTTGGGAATTGACTACCAATTTCCACTACCTTCTGTAAATATGCCATTGACGCTAAAGGATGCTATTGGTGATATCACAGCAACTCCCATCCCATGTGAAGAGAGTGAGGTGATGACTGATTGCAACAGCTATTACAACGGTAAGTTTGGGCCACATTATCATCGCGGCAATCGCCGCCGCAGTTGGGATAAGCCATCATTCACTATCCACGCTACAGGTTACAATATACCCCTGCATCCATCCTCGCCAAGCATGATTTACAATGCACATGAGGATTGGTCGTTTATCAAGGCTAAGTATGGAGAATATAGGCGTTTGACTGTGCGCGAATGTGCCAGAATACAAACCTTTCCTGATAACTTTGAGATAGATTGCCCCAACATCATAGATGCCTACAAAATGATAGGCAATGCTGTGCCTGTAAGGATGGCTGAGATTTTGGCGACTTCCATCAAAGAGACTATCGAGAAAGCCACCTCTGAGCGCAAACAGCAACGTGGCAATATCAAACCAGGAGATCGTGTGTTAGTTGGCTACTACAAAGGCTATCCCCATTGGAAGATTATCACTCACCAAGGTTTCTATTACGTCAGAGCTGATGGTCGCAAAGGTGCCATGAGCATCGAAGATTTGATGCCACTGCCCAGATTACTGTTGCTTCATTCTAACGACAGGATGCAACTGTATGAAATGACAGACATCGAGCCACGTTATTATGGAAAAGAGTATATTCAGCGTCTTGGATTTGAGCCGTCTTTAGTACAAGCGGCTTGATGTATTTGCAAATTCAATGGTTGGCTGTCTCTATTAAATTATGTGTAAATTTGGGATGTGAAGTCGTAAATCTCGTATAAAATCATTATCTTTGCAACCAATAAAGAAATTTTAGAAACGAATAGTATGGCAAAAGACGACAAGAAAGCAATTGTGGATTCAAGCAAGGACATTAGCAAAATGCCTCTTCAGCTAATTTACTTTGGTGCCCCTGGTACTGGCAAGTCCGATACCATCGATAGAATTGTAAAGGACAAACCACATACTCGCACGACGTTCCATCCTGATAGTGACTACGCCTCATTTGTCGGAGCTTACAAGCCTACGATGCAAAGTCCCAATTCTACGCAAAATACCATTCAATCAGTAGAAGATCTTGCAGAGATTCTGAAAGCCTACTATAACGATGAAGAGTTAAAGAAAGTCGGTGGCATTCAGAAGTTTTGTCTCGACTATTATCCTTATATTAATGGGGAATACATGAGTGCGAATGTCTCAAAATTGCTAGAACTCGCTGGTGTTTCTGACAACTATAGCGTAGAAATCAACAAATATCTGAAGTTTTGTAAATTCTTGCCAAAAGGAAAGGATGACAAGATTGTATATAAATTCATTCCTCAGGCATTCTTGAAAGCATACTGTGCTGCTTGGAAACAGATGCCTGAGCCGTATTTCCTCATTGTTGAGGAAATCAATCGTGGCAACTGCGCTCAAATTTTTGGCGACTTGTTTCAATTACTCGACAGGAACAAGAATGGCTATTCTAAATATGAAATTGCTGCCGATGATGATATCCGTAAATTTCTATGCTCTGACATTGAGGTTGGATTTGGAGCATTGACAGAAAAGCAGAAAAAACAATTCCCCAAAGAGTCAATATGGAAGGGCAAAGAACTGATATTGCCTCCCAACCTTCGTATTTGGGCCACAATGAACACCTCAGACCAGAGTTTGTTCCCTATTGATTCCGCTTTCAAGCGTAGGTGGGAATGGAAATACGTTAAGATAACCAATGGTTACGAAAAGGATGATGAGGGGAATTACAAGCTGAAAGATGGAGAGAAGATTCCATTGAACTGGAAGATAGAGACTAATGGTCAGGACTGGTATGGCTTCATCCAGCAGATAAACAAGATTATTAGTAACATGACTTCTTCCGCTGATAAGCAGCTGGGCTACTTTTTCTGTTTGGCAGATAAAGACGGGATAATATCAACAGAGACTTTTGTGTCGAAGGTGCTGTTCTATCTTTGGAATGACGTTTTTAAAGATTACGGTTTTGAGGATGCAGGCCTTTTCAAATATATGAAGAAAGAGGGTGACAAAGAGGTAGAAGAGGATTTGACCTTCCCTGATTTCTATGATGAAGATGGCAATGCTGTTGATTATGTAGTGAAACAGTTCATCGAACATGTAATGGACTGGAGGGGTGATGATAAGAAGGACAACAGCTGATGCGTATCATCTTTGAAGAGCACCAATATAAGGCGGCTGAAGTACAAGCTGTTTTGAAGGACATCAGTACGCTGCAAGACGTTGACCAGAAAATCAGCGTTGGCTATGTTGGTTATTACTTCAATCCTACTATTAAAGACTGCGTATTCATACTCCCCAAGGTTCTGTTAACTGACAAAGACAAACATGAGGTGCTTGCTAACGTATGCAGCCGCGAAACGGGAGGAGACATCTATCCAGAAGACATCATTACACCAACAGGACAAGAGAAACACTTACCCAAGGATTACCGTGAATTCCTCTATAAGTTTGCTGTGTGGATATACCGCTCGCTGAATGTGTATCGTAAACAAAACAAAGATAGAAGAGCTATATACTATCGTCAACTCCCACAACAGGGAAAGGGGCATAGGCGCGAGATAGACACATATCTTGACATAGTGCTCTCGCTTATCCGTTTCAATGAAGATAATCAGAATTTCTTTTTGTTCACCGTTAAAAATATACATTCTGGTCTAAGCAGAATCAATTGGAATAGAACCGTCAGCCGCACTCAGGGGCTTATTCAGGAAGATTCCGTGCTCTATCTTGATCCTGTGAACAAGAAACGACAGATAAACTACGAAGAAGAATTGTTTGTAATATTCTTCAGTATACTGAACTATCTAAATACTACTTACGGTTTTCACACTCCCATCAACTGCAACTATGAACTGATTAGGGGACAACAATTTGAAGCCTACCTTAAAGGCAGGGGAAAGATACATCTGAGACAAATCAAATACAAATATTTTGCTGACAAGACCCTTCTGCTGTGGGACTTATGCTTTGCCTTTTTCGAGTCGAACCACAAGATAGCCGCTAATACTGACCAGAAAGAATACCTGCTTGCAAAGAGTTTTGAACATGTGTTCGAGGCTATGATTGACGAACTCATTGGCGAGAAGAATCCACCAAGAGGACTGAAAGAGCAATCTGATGGAAAACGTGTTGACCACATGTATACATATTATGGGTTGACGCATAGCAATGAACAGCAAGACGAAATCTACTACATCGGCGATTCGAAGTACTACAAGTCTGGTCATCCGTTAGGACGTGAGTCTGTTTATAAGCAGTACACCTATGCAAGAAATGTAATCCAGTGGAATATAGACCTCTTTATGAAAGGACAGCGCAAAGGATGGACTGATGAAGAAAAGGAAGCATACAGGAAAGACAAGGAAGAGTATGGGAAAATCAGATTGCGTGATGATGAAAAAGACCCGCTGACTGAAGGCTACAACGTAATACCCAACTTCTTCATTTCTGCTTTTGTTGACAAGGAACGGAGATATATCGCCAGCAAGAACATAAAAGGACATCCCTTCACAGAAAACGGGGAAATTGTCAGAGACGAAAATGGTGAGATTGTTCCACAGACTTATACGTCATTCCAATTTGAAGACCGGCTATTTGACCGCGACACATTGGTACTCTCACACTATGATGTTAACTTTCTCTATATACTTTACCTATATGCTCGCAACAAGCAGAATGAGAAAGCGGCTTGGAAGAAAGAAGTACGTGAAATCTTCCGTAGGGAGATAAGACAGGTGCTTCACAATAAATTCCATTTCTTTGCCATGAAAAGCAAAGGCAATACGCTTGCAGGAGAGCAGTTTATCAAAGACCACTTCAAGGAACTGCAAGGTAAACTATACAGGCCATACGGCGATAAGAATCTATATGCGCTGGCATTGGAGAAACATGAGGGTGAAAATGCTCAGGAATCAGACACGTATCAATTGCTGAGTGAGTTCTTTGAGATAAAGCCTGTTACGCTGGGCGAGAATCCCAAAGACTCATTGGATATACAGGTGGCACAATATCAGTCAGCGCATCCCTATGCACCAGCTCCTGAACAATGGTTGCCAAATTATCACGTTGAGCTATATTTGGATGATTACTTCGTTGTGGGGCAGTATCACGATCAGGCACATTGGGATTGGATAACAGGGAAAAACGACCGTGGTTCGCTGATATATAATGTTCGCCTTGACCCAAAGCGTTTGGGATTTGTGCCTAAGACCAGAATTAGGAAGATGCGTCCAAAATTTGCTATCCTTTATGAGAAAGGTCATGCAAAGGACAGCAAGTATCACGTATTCCGTATTCACGACTATGCAGAGATGACAGAGGATAAAATGCGTCTGGCGCTCTATCCTAGCGAGCCGCATGGTGACTACTTCGTATTCCGCTTCGATGAGGAAGTGTCGATAGGACTTTTCGACATTGACAAGCTGATTTCGGATCGTCGTGCTAACGATAAGAACTTTGTGGAAGGCGCACCAATATATCCCACGGGAAAAGAATTGATGGATTACAAAAAATAAGTGAATAAGTAAACAATTGATATTTTTTTAGTATGGCGGTATTTGCAATTTATAAATACGATTTCAGATTAGCGGAAGAAGGCAATCTATTTATCAAGGGTACAACAGATAAACTTCTGGATAAAGCACAAGAATTATTCAACGGATTTCTTACTGGCGACAAACCTTTCCCCATTCAGATGCCAAAGCGAGACAAGACAAGCGTGAGGCTAGACAATGAGGTGACATGCAAGCGTGGCGACGTGTGTCTGCTGCTTATCTGCAACGAGAAGTCGAAGAAGATTATGGAGAAGAAGGATGAGCAGGAAATATTCTATCATCCTGGCTGCTATGTCATCATCGATAATCGTAAGGGGGTTGCCAATATCGCTATAGAACGTACACCTGCATTTGACAGCAATCCAGACAAGGTTTGTCAGTTGTTGGAAAAGGCAATCAACGACAAATTCCTAATTGAGGAAATAGGACTGAAGATAGAAATCAGAAGTAAGGTTCGTGAGGCTACGTTATGGGAGATGGTTGACCATCAGACTCATGATTATAATGATGTCATAACAAAAGTAGTTTTCTCGTTCCCTAATCCTAAGAAGGTGGCTGGTATCGATGCCGACTACAAGATGAAGAAAAAGTTGGCTGTTATGGCCTCGATTACTAATGCGTTGAATGGTGTGAAGGGCTCCTATCATGTAGAAGCGGAGAAAGGTGAAACTCTAAGACTTGAACAGACACAAGAGGATTTGGCTCAGATGGTACACTTGTGTTCACGCAATGTTTATGATATCAGTGTCCACTTCAAGTATTATGGCGTTTATCGTTTCGGTTCGGAAGAGAAGGCACAGAGTGTTATCAAAGATGAGTTTATAGAAAACTTCAAGATGGGCCAATTGGCCATACTTGACAATGGCGAAAAGGGCTTTGAACTTGAGCAATGGCTTAACGATGTAAGACGAATAACAGAAGGTTTCAAAGATGGAATACCGGCTAAGAAGATACGAAAAAGAAGCAATAAGAAAGGAGTATAAAGACCATGCGCTTTATAAAGCCTTTGCTGCGCCTTGTAAGAAATACGAGGTGCAATCTGACGATTTCTATATGTCACCTGAGGAGCTATTCTGGGAGTGTATAGGTGTGCTTGATGATATCAAGGAGAATCCCTCAGAATCGAGGTTCCTGATGCAGGGCCTTTGGAATGAAAAATTTGTTGACTATCAAGAACTGAGCCCCAATGCCTCGCGAGGCGAGATAGAAATAGCCGCCAATATGGTGACGTTATGTGTTGCCATCTGCCTAAACTCACTAGACCAATCACTTTACAACACATTGACATCTATAGCATTGGGACAGTTACAGGGAGATGGCAATGCGCTTGTCGAAATGAGAGAGGCTTTCATGTCGAGCATCTATAAATTTGGTGAAGAACGATTTAATGCTGTCGTTGTCGAATATATGGATAGCGATGTGTTCATATCAGAAGATATTACTGGGTTGATTGAAGAACTTCCTCAGTTTGCAGAATCAAATTCTGACACTGAAGGTGACACTGATTACAATCTGAAGGCAATTGCAAAGGTGCTATCTGACAATGCAAACAGCAAGAGTCCTGTGTACTTGTCTGATGAAAAAGGTGCCAAGATTGACATTATTAGGGTGTTGTATGTGCTGTACGAGCTGGGCATGTTTCATGGTAAGGATGGTGCCAAGCTATTGAAGAAAGACTTCTTTACGGCTATGGGCAAGGCCATTAACAAAGACCTGTCGAACTACGACAAAGACTTGTCTCGCTCTACATCTGACAGTACTGCACTCGAAAAGCATCTTCGAATTTTCGTGGACATGAAAAAGAAGATGGAGGAAATCTGGAATTCGAAATAAATGAGTAATTTTGCAGGCTAGATCTGACAAAGGAAGATAACGAACAATTGATAATGATGGACAGAAATACATTTATTACCAACCCTACGTACAAACAATGGGTCAACGATATAGAGCAACGATTTAGGAGCCAACAAATCAAGGCCGTCGTGCAAGTAAACTCCTGCAAGATTGAATTCTATTGGAGCATAGGGCGCGACATCTGCGAAATGAATGTAGAGCAACGTTATGGAGAAGGAGTAATAAAAACTCTTAGTCAGGACTTGCGTATGAGAATCCCTGAAGTAAAGGGACTTACCCCGGGAGGATTGTATTATTGCAAGCGCTTCTATCTCCTTTATAATAAGGTATTTGAGATTTTTCCCCAAGTTGAGGAAAAATCTGTTCCCCAACTTGGGGAAATATTGACACCGCTGCATTCTGTCTCGATAGAGACTAAAGTTCTGCCACTGAATATTTTTGCAATACCTTGGGGACACCACAAAGTGTTGATTGACCATTTCGAGAGCGAACCTCGGAAAGTTCTGTTTTATGCTGCAAAAACGCTGCAGAATGGATGGTCGAGAGCTGTGCTTGAAAATATGATTGGCGACAAAGGCAAAAACAACGGTTTGTACGAGCGACAGGGTAATGCTGTCAATAATTTCCCTGCTACTTTGATGCAGCCAACTGGCGATTTGGCAAAAGAACTGATTAATGACCCTATCAATCTGTCGTTTGTCAAACTGAAAGAATCACTTAATGAAGACAACCTGAAACAAGCAATGGTGCGCCACGTCAATGAATTGTTGCTGGCTCTGGGCTCAGGTTTCGCATATATGGGAAAAGAGTATCTGTTGACTGTTGCTGGCAAAGAACAATTCTCAGACTTGTTGTTTTATAACACCCGTATCCATGCATACGTAGTCGTAGAGGTAAAGATTTCAGAGTTTGAATCCTCATATCTTGGGCAGTTATCAGGATATATGTCGATGGTGAACCATATATTGAAGACAAGCATTGACAATCCAACTATCGGACTTCTTATATGCCGCAGCAAAAATAATATGTTTGCACAATATTGCCTAGAAGGCTATAGTCAGCCCATAGCAGTTACAGCATACGAAGGTATAGAGATATTGCCAGCAAACTTCAATGACACACTACCAAGTATTGAAGATTTGAAAAATGAGATAAAAGAGGAAGAAAAATCATCGTAGGGTTTACATAGGGTTTACGAATCGCCCCACGAAAACATCGTAAATTTGCACCCGTAAGACGGAGAGTCCGTTCTTGCGGGTGTTTTCTTTGTGTGGTTATACTGGCAGAGGACACCGAGATTATTAACCCGAGTGGAGTGAGAATCTCATGAGGTAAGGCTGCGCAGCGTTCTTCGAAGCTCACAAAACTCGAATGAAGATGAAGATCATTATTGAGGAAGGTGACTCGAAAGAACAGATGATGATGGCCGAGGCGATGCTGGCTAACAAGATAGTAAGTAGCATCGAGAGGGCTAACTACGAAATCAATGTGGTACACAAACGTGACGATGAGATTGCTGTAGCGGTGATTGAGGTCACTAAGTTGTTTGGAGTGGGTGCACAGTGGACTGCTGTGTACAGGATATTGGTGGACTTCTGTGGCTGGGATGATGACGTGGCAGAGTTTTGCCGTCGCATGAACCTTATTATAAAAGGTGTGGTGTTGGAGTATGGCTGCAACTATCAGGCTATCCAGAAGCCATTGGCGGCTAACAGCATTCTACGCAAGGACTTCAAGGCGTGGAAGAAGTATCGTGTTCCGAAGGGTGACAGGGTGTTTCCGAGACAATTGTTTATCGCAGAAAAACTGCTGAAATTACTTTCTATTAATGCTTAAATTTACGATGACGCAGTGAAATTTACTATCTGAAAGTAATCAATTACAGCCCCAAGATTTTTACCCTACCTTTGCAACGTCGAAAGGACATAAGAGCCCGAGACACAACAGAAGTTTAACAATTAAAATTTAGAAAAGATGAAAAATCAGAAATTTACAAAGAAGACAAGAAAGGCTATAGTAGGTGCAATGGCTACGATGGCAGTGATGAACAAAATCTGCGGTAAAGAGTTTACGGACTCGATTGCGAAGTGTGTGATGAAACTGAGTACAGAAGATCGCTTGACGTTCTGGAATCTGGTGAACATCAGCATGAACCCAAACAAGAGCACTCACGTGTGGTACGGCAAAAAATGTTGCCATCCGGCGATGGTGATGCTGGTGATGAAAGTACAAGAACTGATCCTGGAACAGATGAGGAGTCGAAAGGCTAATTAATGATTAATTGGGTGTAGAAAACTATGGCAAGAAAGTTTGGATTGATGATCGGTGGGCGTTCAACGCAGCCATGCGTAGCCAACGAGGCGCGCAAGCAAATGGCTCTGATTAACAAACTCAGAATGAATCGAGGAGGCAAAGGAATAGCGAACCAGCCTTTTTACGTAAAATTTCTTAATCGCTAAAACACAGGTTTAATCTGAGTTGAATGTGAGTGAGGGAAGTCTCGCGAGTGAAAATGGCCAAATTTCAGCACTTGCTTCATCTCGCAATTTCAATCAGATTTATGCAGAACGAATTTAAGAAGCAGTTGTTGCAGCAGAACGTCCAGATGGACGGCAGTATTAACTTCAACATGAATGGCAACATACTAATTGTGCCGTGTCCATGGGAAGATGAGAAGCAGGTGACTGACGGCGAGTGTGTGAGCTATGAGGGTGGCATCAAGGTGGAGCCCAGCGGACTGACACGAGTGACAAGATGGAAACGAGGCTCCAGAGGACCTCTCCACGACACCCTCTTCGAGACGGCTCACGGAGCTGTGAAGATGACCCGCCCGCAAATACGACCCGGTGACGGTTATCGGCGTATGACTGACGAGTTCGTCTATGTCACCTTCAAGTTCCCGAAGAAATACGGGCTGGCGCTGACCAAGGCTCTCTATCAGGAGGAATATGGAAATGATTTTGGAGCGATTGATAGCACTCAACACACGTCAGACCAAGGAGCAGACAAGGGCATTCATCAAGGAATGCCCGCTCCGAGACTACGACGAACTGACTCGGTCGCCTCGGCTGAAACAGATGGCAGAGCGTATCAATTCGACTACCGATGATGAGGAGCAGAGGAAATTGAAGAGCTGGTTGCCGTTCCGCTGTCCGCACTACACGCAGTTCCGAGATGACTATCGGGATAGGGAGCACATCGTGCCAGAGTCGTTCACGTGGCAGACTTGCATTGATATTGACGACCCTGAGTTGGTGGAGAAGGCCAACGAGATGTCTGAACGGCTCGATATCGAGGCTGGTGGCCAGTGGCAGGGGCTGATGCTGCACAAGGATTATTCCATCCGTCGCAAGCTGCACATCGATATCCGACTGCCGATAGGTATGACGGTGCCCGAGGCTCAGCGTGAGTATTGCAAGGCGCTTGGTGTCAAGTGTGATACTTCGTGCTTTACCCCTGAGAGGTTCATCTATATTTCGCCTGCCGATTTTGAGATCTATCGTGCCGACGGTTGGTATCAGCAGCTTTCAGAGGATGAGGTGGCTGCGAGGAGAAAGGCCTATACCGATAGAGGTCTGAGCATTGACGGTCGCACGGAGGATGGTTCTTACTATGATCCAGGTGATGATGGAGATTCTCCTTCACCTGCACCCGTAGCACCTGCCTTTGCTCCCGATGCTCCTGCAGAGAAGGCTGAAACTAAGTTTCCGCAGGAATTCAAGGGCGTGCCTTATACATCTATTATATGTGAGTACTGGCGCAGAACTGGAGGTGAGCCCTCAGAGGGTGAGCGAAATAAGCGACTGCATCAGTTGGCGGCTAATCTGAGAGCTATTTGTGATAATTCAGAGGAGTGGTTGCTGGAGGTGATGCCTCGATTCGGACTCTCGGTTCAGGAGATGCACAGTATTATCCATTCCGCCTGCAAGGAACCCACCAAGGGCTCGCGACTGATAGACCAGATAGTGAATGCGCTGGAAATGGGGATTTCCTCGGATGAAATCGAGGATGCCGAGGCGGTTCAGGCTGAGACTGGTGTAAAGGTCAATGTGCGCACGCTGCCCATCGGTCTTAAAGAGTCGCTGACGGGTGTACCTGTCTCGATGCACATGCCTGTTCTCTGTGGTGTGCTGCCGATAGCCGCGGCTTATGCTGATCAGGTTCAGGTGGAGTATTGTGACGGCAATTTGCAGCACTTGGGGTTGATGTCTATCATCCGAGGTGAGCAGGCTTCCAACAAGTCGGTAGTGAAAAATGCCATCGACATCTGGAAGCACCAACTGGAGGAAGAGGATGCCCTTGCCCGTAAGCGTGAAGAGGAATGGAAGGAACGCAAGAAAGGCCGTAAGGCCAACGAAAAGGCCCCTGAGGATCCACACGTGCTGATAAGAATGGTGCCGGTGACAGTCAGTTGCTCTACTTTGCTCAAGCGTTTTAAGAATGCCCAGGGGCATACCATCTACTCGTTCGGTGAGGAACTTGATACACTCCGTAAAACCAATGGTGCAGGCTCATGGAGCTCGAAGTACGACATCTATCGACTAAGCTTTGACAAAGGTGAGTGGGGGCAGGATTACAACTCTGATGCCGCAGAGTCAGGAGTCGTAAAAGTGGCCTATAACTGGACGATGCTGGGCACGAACGGAGCCATGAGGAAGTGCTTCAAATCGGACAATATCGAGAATGGTCTTTCTTCTCGAATTCTCGTGGCTGAGATGCCTGACTCCTCGTTTCAGAAGATGCCGAAATTCGGCAAGCGCTCGGCTGAGGATGAGGCACGAATACAGCAGGCTGTCACCAGATTGCGCTCGATTAGTGGTCTCGTGGATGTGCCTCGGCTGAGGAAGGTTATCGAGGCGTGGGTGGAAGAGAAACGTGTGGAGGCTGCCAAGGACATCGACCATGTGAAGGATACCTATCGCAAGCGTGCTGCCGTGATCGGTTTCCGTTGTGGGGTCATCTTCCATCTTTACTGTCTGATGGAACAGATCAAGACGTTCGGTGAGGCCCTGCAGAGTCAGTATGTGGATGCCCGTGAAGAGTGCCAGCGATATGGAGCCAATCACTCGGTGTTCGACCAGTTGGCACCCTCGTTTACGATGGATGATCTCCGCGCTCTGAAGCGCGGCTACTGTGGAGAGTCTGCCCTACGCAACATCATCACCCGATGGAAACGAGATGGCTGGATTGAGAAAACCGATAGCAAGCACTGGCATAAAACGCCACAATGCCACAATGCCACTTTGCCACATTAAGGGCTTTTAACATTAAACATTAAAGATTTAATTATAGAATGGAACTGATATTAGAACGTATAGCAAAACGGAAGACCTACACCATAGGTCGTCTGTATATCCGCCGACAAGTGATGGATGAATATTTGTCTGGCACAGCTGATGATTATTTCTGCGACACGTTGGAACCCACTTGGCGCGACTATGAGCACGGGGCGTATAAGGTGAAAGGCCGTTCGGCCATCCCCGAAGGCCGTTACGCAGTGGTGATCTCATTCTCGCCCAAGTTCAAGCAGTGGCTTCCCATCTTGCTCGGCGTGCCGAAATTCGAGGGCATCCGAATCCACGCTGGCAACACCGCCGCGGATACCGAAGGCTGCATCCTCGTTGGTAAAAACAGACAGGTGGGCAAAGTGCTCGACAGCCGCATCTGGGTTCACCGCCTGAAGCAGAAGATCGTTGAGGCTAAGGGTAGGGGTGAGTCCGTCTGGATCACCATCCGTTAACTCTCAATTTCTTTTCAATTGCCCGGATATGACTCGTCTCGTGTCCGGGCTTTTTCAACCGTATCAGAAACTAGAATGACTATCAGGCCATCGATGGTGCAGGGAACGTCATCCATATCTTCAAAGAACCGCATAAAACGTAAACGGTTAAATGAGAAAAGATGCAATATTTCAGATTCTTCTTGCATTTCTCGTATATTTTTCCTAAATTTGCAGCGGTATAAAACTATAAACCAAAATGTTATGAACGAGAAGTTTCCATATGGCTATGACTTGAATGCCTATATCGACAAGGCGTTCGAGCAGATGAAGGCTGACTTTCCCTGGGCAACGAGGGACATGATACCGGAACAAACCTATTACGGTATCGAGAAAGTGGGGGATGACTATCATTATGTCAGGTATTACAATACGTATGATGGTAAGCTCAGTCCAGACATTCTCAATGTAGACTGTGAAGAGTTTATCCGTCGGCTGGCCAGTGACCATGACTGGGAACTGGAAAAAGCCAATCCCGTGAAGGAACGCATCGATGTGGAAGCCTCAAACAGATGCAGCGGCGACTGGTTTTTGGAGTGCTATCGGATTCAGAAGCATGAGAAGGGCGGCTATTCGGTTCATGTAACGGCTGGCAATCGCTCGGCAGGCGGGTCAAAGACGGTCTTTATTCCTGCCTCCTATTTCAAGCTGAGTTGGGAAGAGTTTCTGGACAAGTATCTCGATTTGGCTACCCCCGGCTCTTTCTACGTGGGCAGGGCCGATCTCGAACGCGACCCTCGCATCAAAGAGTTCCTGGGCTTCTCAAAATAGCTATGTTTATGATGAAATATGAATCGTACGTTATGAAGAAATCCATCTTGTTTTTCTCTTTGATTACCCTCAGTATATCGATGCTGTCAGCTTGCGGCAGACGCTCTGCATCTGGTTCTGATGGCATCAATCCACGTGATACAGTTACTGTACCAGAAGGTTATACTGGCGAGGACAGCATTGCCTATATCGAGAACGCTGTGCTGAAAGATCATATCTCAATGAACGATTTCCTGGAACTGGCGGAGGTTCATGAACTTGAAGACCGGCTCTTTCTCTACAATGACTCGATTGCCACGCCTCGCGACAAGGCTGCCATGCGCTTGGCCGACCGCTTTATGAGGATGCACTATGTGGCAATAAGTGGCGATGCCGAATCTAAGCTACAATGGGCTATGGCAGTCAATGCCGTTCTCGACACGTTCCGAGTGGAAGTTCCGTCTCTCCCCATAGACTCTGTACTCAACGAAATCAAACGGGTGGCTGATAAATACTCTTCAGACTCACAAAGCGAAATAAATTTCCAGTGCTATATTCATTCTTCGATAGATTATTACCGCACTATCGAGGCATACCGTCAGTGGATTCAGGCCGTGCCGTCTGACATCGGGCCATTGGCACAGGAGGAATACGAGGCATGGCATGACCTGAATAGCGCCCGCTTTACTTTGTGGGATGAGGTGTCATACAGACAGGAATGGTATAGCATGAAGCCGATGGAAATCGAGGGCTACCGGGAGAACTTGTCAAGCAATCGTCGTGCTGAGTTGGAAATGGAACGCGACATCATCCTAAATGGCAAGCCATACCAGCAGAAGGGCAAGACCGTTACTGCCAAGGAATGGGAACAGTGGATTGCTGATAGTTCTGTCCCAGAGGATTATGATGAACTGAAGAAGATGGGTGATACTGACCGCATTCCCAGCGACACCCTTGTTGCTGACCGTGTGAACACTTTGAAGTCTACATTCTCAAGATGGCTGAAAGCCCGACAGGCACTTGCTGCTGCACTTCCCAAGGAGCAAGGTGACTCTTATGATTTCCTGACTGCAGACATCCACAGCCGCATGGTTGGTAAGTTTGCAGATATCATTCCTTATGAGAACTGGTAAAGTGATTAGTAAAATAGTTTGTTAGATATGAAAAGAACCATTCTCGCAGCCATCACGCTGTTGCTGGCCATTACAATGCAAGCGCGCAAGCGCGTAAACAACCACATGTACAATCCCGATCCGGCTCCTGTTGTATCGGGTGACCGTCTCTATGTGTTCACTGGTCACGACCTGGACACGGCGACTTACTTCCGCATGCCCGACTGGCAGGTGTTTTCCACGACCGACATGGAACATTGGACGGATCACGGTATTGTGCTCTCCACCGCCAACTTCAAGTGGGCCAAGCAGGGCGACAATGCCTGGGCTTCGCAGGCCATAGAACGCAACGGCAAGTGGTACTGGTATGTAGCTGCAGAGGACACCACCAAGCACCTGCATGGAATCGGCGTGGCTGTAGCTAACCGTCCGGAAGGCCCTTGGACAGATGCTCTCGGCAAACCGCTCATCCCCGGCGACTGGGGCTTCATCGATCCCACTGTATTCATCGATGATGACGGACAGGCCTGGCTCTTCTGGGGCAACAACGGCTGCTGGTATGCCAAGTTGAACGAAGATATGATCAGCATAGACAAGAGTTTTGCCAACAACGGCATCTGTGATATGCGCCCTATGCTTGATGACGAGGCACAGTTCGGACCCAAATGTATGAAGATGGACTACCAGCTGCACAAGAAGGTGATGAAGACCGGCTTTGAGGAAGCTCCGTGGATCTATAAGATTGGCGATACCTATTTCCTGGAATATGCCGCTGGCGGTGTACCCGAACATTGGGCTTACTCGACATCGAAGAGCATTCACGGCCCTTGGCACTATGAGGGGCGCATCACCGACGAGTCGCCCGGTTCCTTTACGATTCATGGCGGCACCATCGATTTCAAAGGTAAGTCGTATCTTTTTTATCACGACGGTATCCCCTCTGGTGGCAACGGCTTCCGTCGCACCACGGCATATCGCGAGTTCCAGCGTATGAAGGACGGACGCATACCCAAGATTGACATTAAATGATAATTAAGAAACAGCAATGAATATGAAGAAACTATCATTAGCTATCATTTTTGCCTGTTGTTCGCTGATTGTGACGGCACAGAAGGTTACTGAAAATCGGGGATTCAAGGCTGTCATGAACGGAAAGTATGCCGTTGAGGTGTTTTTCCAGACTGCTTGTACTAATGGTGAATGGCAAACGGCGGGCTATATCTATTACCCAAAAGCCAAGTCGCCTGCTCCCATCCTGATTGTGGAGAACTGGGGAAATGAAAAGCAGATTGTCTCCGATGAGGACAATGTGTTCGATTGCCGATTTGTAGAGTACCAGCCTGATGGAGAGATGACAGGCATCATCTATCTGACGTATGCAGAGGTGGAGGGTGACTTCCAGATGCTGAAAGGTTCATGGAAGAATCCCACAACAGGCAAGGTGATGAGCCTGTCTAACTTCCAAGAGATGCGAGAGTTGCCCAGCTGGTGGCCAGGATCTCCAGAAATATTCGGTGCACCCAACCGCGATGCATGGAAATTCCTGTATAAGCTGGAAAACAAGTACGACGAAAGCGGAGACAGCGAGTGGATGGACAACATCCACGTGACCTTCGAGGTGAACGGCAAGGAGCATCCCCTGAGTTTCGACGAGCCCCTGAACGGAGCCGTCAGCAGAAAAATGGAAGAGACGCTGAAATGGATTTTCGAGAAGGACATCAACTTCGACGGCATCCCCGACCTGATGGTCTATCTCGGCTTAACCCACCATGCACAGTCGGTCTATAAGGCATTCGTCTGGAATCCTGTCACCCGCCAGTTCTATGATGTCGAGGCGTTTCAGGAGATTCAGGAGCCGGTTATCGACAGTGAGGACAAGACCATTACCAGCCATGTCCGCGATGTCGGAATGCTCTACACCGACACCTATAAATGGAAAAACGGCAAACTGACAAAGATTGCCAGCAAAAAGGATTCATTATATTAAATTAATATGCATATGAAAAGACTATCATTAGCAATCATTTTCGCCTGCTTCACGCTGGCCGTAGCTGCACAGGAAGGTATCCGAGTGGACTACCAAGGGACACGCCCCACCATCAAAGACTTTGTGAAAGCCTATCTCACTTCTATCCTTTCCGAAGAAGTAGAGGAGTGCGAAGCAGAGGGATTGGGCATCTACGAAAGCCTACAGCGTGCCATAACTAATAAGGAAAAGGGACTCCCGCTTAATGAGGGCGAGACGCTTACCATTGACACGAAAAACGGTTTTCTACTTTATGAGCAAACACTGGATGAAGATCTCTCAAGGATTGAGATGTGCTACTGGAATGAGTCAGACGGCAAGCATAAGCTCTTTGCAGAAAACAGATGGAGCTACTGTAATGGCAAGCCCATCTTGGGCCAGTTTGACGGGCTCAATTTCCTCCGTTATAACAATTCCACGAAGAGAATGAGTTACATTGATGCCCCGGGCTTCGACGTGGAATACGATAAAGCCTATGCCCTGCCTCGTACGGGGAAGGACATCATCGTCACGACGTGGCATGAAGATGGCAAGAAGACACAGAAGACGCTGAAGTGGAACGGTCACGGATTCAGCTACTGAACGCTTGCAATCTACAGCTCACCTTCGGGTGGGCTTTTTTTCTTCATTTGATGTTAAACATTGAGGTGTTAACTTAATTCTTTCCCAAAAGGTGAAAGAGCTAGCTTTGCCAGCCTAAAGTGCATCTTTCCGAATGGGATGCCGATGATGGTGATACAGAATATGAGACCGTAGAAGATGTGTGTGAGCCATATCCAGATGCCGCCAACGAAGAACCACAGCACATTCATGAAGATGCTTAGGCAGCCAGGTTGCGACTCCCGCCATTTTACTTTCGTACCGAACGGCCAGATGGCCAGCATACCTAATTTCATGCTCTGCAAGCCGAAGGGGATGCCGATGACGGTTATCATCAGTATCAGTCCTGCGATGAAATACTCCAAGGCTATGTGCAGGCCCCCGAATACGTTCATTGATCTGTTCCCTTTAAAAGTTTCTATCTGTTAGACGTATATTGAGAGGAAAAAGTTCTTGCTTAGGCAAGCGGCAAAGCCGAGCGGCATCATTCGTCAGAGTTTGCCAGTCTGGTATTCAAACCAGTCAATATCGACAAAGCCATTCGTGTCATTGTCGCACTGCGTAAAGAGTCCAAGCATCACTCCTGTGAAGCCGCCAATGGTTTCAGTGCTGAGGAAACGATATTCCATTTTTGCCAGTTGCGTGAAGGCATATAGTAGAAATCCTTATCCGACGTGATGCGCAGATACACCATGTTTCCGTTCAATTCGGCTGCCTTTTCGCTATGACAAGTCTGACCTAAGCGTACATTTGACTTGATATGAATGATGCCATTCCGTTTCTCAGCCACCACATCATAGTGGTTCAACGGAGCAGCATAGGCTGTGATGCCAGCCTGCATGCCTTCGGTCAGATGAGAGAGGTCCAGCAAGGCTGTGGCCGTGAAGTTCAGTTCTGTCTGGCGCTGGGCTATGAATGTGGGATTAGACTTCATGCTGAGGTCAGTTGTTGTGGGGTGGAGGCGGAGCCAGCCTTTACGCTCCGTCAGTGAATAGTTAGTGTAGTCAGGATTACATACACTCATCCAACCCATTGGCAATCCCAACGAGTGATAACTGTCTTTGGATGCTTCGCGTGTTACGTAATTGAATTCTTCGCGTATAGGGTCTTTTGCAATTGGTACCAGCGGCAACGTCTCACATTTCATGTCAGTCTGGAGTGTACCGTCTCCGTTCACCACAGGCCAGCCGCCTTGTTCCCATCTGACAGGTGCCAGCATCGTCTCACGTCCCATCACATGCTGCAGATAGCCGCTTGTCCTGTACCCCAGGCAGATCATCCACCATGACGAGTCGGGTGCCTGTACCAAGTCGGCGTGTCCAAGCCCCTGTATCGGGCTGTTCTGCATCTTCATGCTGAAGTGTGTCAGAATGGGATTGGCGGGATTCGGTTCGTATGGCCCGAACAGCGATTTACTACGCAAGATGTTGACATGGTGGCCATGTTCAGTGCCTCCCTCGGCAAGCATCATGTAGTAGTAGCCGTCTTTCTTGTAGATGTGCGGGCCTTCAGGATAGCGTCCGCCGAGCCCCGTTCCCAAGTGATGGACATCGCCTATACGCTTACCTGTATTAACGTCTATTTCGCAGATATTGATTTCACCAGGCTTGATTCCCGGGCGTGTCTCATCTGCTGCCGCTTTCCATAAGAAATAGCATTTTCCTTCGTCCCAGAAGAGCGTAGGGTCGCAACTGCCGATGGCAAATTCTATGTATACGGGGTCGGACCATTCTTTAGACGGGTCATCTGTCCACACATAGAAATGCCGTCGCGATGGAAAGACCGTTGTCACCATATAGAATCGCCCGTTGTTGTATCGAATGGTAGGTGCATAGATGCCGCTGTTGCCATCGGTGCCTTTTAAGTCTACCTGCGTTGGTCTGGTCAGGCAGTTGCCTATTTGTTCCCAGTTCACCAGATCTTTACTGTGGAATACAGGTACGCCGGGGAAGTACTGGAACGTGCTGTTGACGAGATAGAAGTCATCACCTGTACGGCACACGCTTGGATCGGCGTGGAAGCCAGGAAGTACGGGGTTCGTGAATCCCTGCCCACAAATGCTGAGCGACTGTAACAGCAGAGCTGTGAGTAATAATTGTTTCATTGAAAGTATCATATGTCCGCAAAATTACCAATAATCAGCGTAAAATCGCTATCTTTGTGCCAAGATTTGAGAATAATTAGGATTTGGAGATGGGTAACATCAAGATAATGAAACCGAAACGCAGAGGTTTCCACTTGGTGACGAGTGAAATCATGAGCTCTGCTCGCTTGCTATGCAAGAACGATTATAGGAGAATGAAACATAAGGGAATCATCTGCGGCATATTGGCGGCTGTCTGTTATGGCACAAATCCATTTGGCGCCTTGCCACTTTATGAGGAGGGCGTAAACACTGCCTCCGTTCTCTTTTATCGCTTCTTCATGGCAGTACTGATGCTGGCCATCATGCTGATAGTTCGACGAAAAGACTTCAGTGTCACAAAGGGAGAACTGAAAGTTCTTGGCTCACTCGGAATGCTTTTTGCTGCATCCAGCATCACGTATTACCAGAGTTTCCACTTCATGGATGCCGGCATTGCATCAACCATCCTGTTCGTCTATCCTGTGATGGTGGCAGTCATCATGGCAACATTCTTCCGAGAGAAGGTCACGGCTTCAACCGTTACCTCCATCATCCTTGCCTTAGTTGGTATCGGCCTGCTGTACAAGGGCGATGCAGGTGTCTCGCTTAGCACGATGGGCGTACTATTGGTGATGGTTTCCTCGCTTACTTACGCTGTTTATATCGTGATAGTCAACCAGTCGAGCATACGCATGTCATCTTTGAAACTCACGTTCTATGTATTACTGATTTGCATGTTGTGTCTGCTGGCCTATTCATTTACTTCGCCTGACTTGTATCTGATGTTGCCGCCATCGCCCCGTGCCTGGTTCTTTGCATGTTGGCTTGGGTTGGTGCCAACGGTTCTTTCACTGGTATTCATGACCATAGCCGTTCATGAGGTTGGAGCCACGCCTACGGCTATCATGGGAGCCTTGGAGCCATTGACGGCAGTAGCTATAGGCGTGATGGTGTTTGACGAATCACTCACCTTCAGACTTGCTGTTGGAATCGTGCTCATCCTTTCTGCCGTATTGCTGATTGTGATGGGTAAGAGTTTCCATCTGCGTACTATCACACATACAATAACAACACTCGTCAGGAAAACCTGGCGTTGGAAATCATAA
>CACYXD010000033.1 GCA_902778255.1 uncultured Prevotellaceae bacterium | reverse complement strand
TGTGAAAGAGGATTAAAATGTTGTGGCATCTTGAATGACTAAACCTGCCAACATAAAACCAAAGATGGCGGTGATGTGAGCCAGGGTGCCGTTGATCTGGGCTTTCGAAGAACACCATTCATGGTTCAGGAGACTTTGGTCGCCTGGACCATTTTTCGCTTTGGGACACATGCATTGTTCGGTACCGCAAGTAGCATTATGGCCTTTGTTTTCCAATAGTTCATCGCTATAGACGCACTGGAATTTACGCTTTGGGAACTGCTTCTGCGATTTAAATTTCTTTCTCAGCGCACGTGCCAACGGATCGCCCTGCACCTTCCAAAACTCCGTCACTTTGATGCGGGTAGGGTCGAGTTTCAACGCTGCACCCATTGATGAAAAAAGCTTGGCTTTCGTACGGCAAGCCAGGAGAATGAGTGTTGCTTTGTCTTTCAATGAATCGATAGCGTCGATGATATAATCATAGCTGTCGAGCCCGAAACTGTCAGCCGTTTCTTCAGAAAAGATCTGCTGCAGGGCCGTAATCTCGGAGTGAGGGTTGATGCTGAGCAGACGCTCCTTCAGGGCGTCCACCTTCACCTGTCCCACGGTCTTCGTGGTCGCCATCAGCTGGCGATTGATGTTGGTGATGCACACGCGGTCTGAGTCCACAATCGTCAACTGTCGGATGCCGCTGCGTACCAGACTCTCGGCGCACCACGAGCCTACACCACCCACACCGAAGATAATCACCCGCTTCTGGGCAATGCGCTTCATCGTTTCGTCGCCCAACAACAGTTCACTCCTGCGGAATATTGCACTATCTATTGCCATCACATTCTTAATTTCGACTGCAAAGGTACGATTAAGCGAACGAAAATGCAAATATTTATGCCATAAAATAGACAAATACCGCATATATGGTATGTTGAATGCCCCATAAGAGGGATTGTGGGAGTGCAGAAATCGCCGTACATTTGCACCCGTCAATTTATTTGTAGAAAAAGAAAATGGTAAGAATATATATAATTATAGGTTTATTTTTGCTGGCGAATAATCCAGTAAAGGCAAAAAGATTGGAGGAAGGAAACGACACGTCGAAAGTTAAGACCCTTAAGGGCAAACAACTTAATGAGGTGACCGTATCAGCACATCGTGTTGGCAGGGTAAAGACTAAGGGCATTGGCAATACGGAGATGATTAATGCTACAGAATTACTGCGTGCCGCATGTTGCAACTTGGGTGAAAGTTTTACCACTAACCCGTCAGTTGATGTAAACTATGCTGATGCGGCCACTGGTGCGCAGCAGATAAAACTGCTTGGTCTCAGCGGCACTTATGTGCAGATGCTGACAGAAAATGTTCCGAACTACCGTGGAGCTGCCTCTCCCTTTTCCTTGGGTTATATCCCAGGACCATGGATGCAGAGCATACAGGTATCGAAAGGTGCCTCATCGGTAAAGAATGGCTATGAGAGTATCACGGGCCAGATTAACGTAGAGTTCAAGAAACCGCAGGCCACACCTTTTGCAGATGCCAACCTCTATTATAACAGTAAAGGAAAACTGGAAGCGAACATTGGAGCCAATCTGCACCTGAGTAAACGTTGGCGGACAGCCCTGTTAGGACATTACGAGATACTTAATAAGGCACACGATGACAATGACGATGGATTTGTTGACTTGCCAAAGGTTCGTCAGGGTGCTTTACAGAGCCGATGGGCATGGATGGGTGATCACTATGTGTTTCAGGCCTCTGTCAAGGGACTGAAGGAGCACCGTGAAGGCGGACAGATTGGTCATCATGCGATGGCAGAGCATCCCTATCTGATTGACATCACCAATGAGCGCTACGAAGCTTTTACCAAAAATGCCTATATATTCGACAAAGAACGCGCCACTAACGTCGCTCTTATCTTAAGCGGCTCACTTCACCATGAGAATGCCGAATATGGCCACAAACTCTACAACACTGACCAGCGCAACGGTTATGCCTCGCTGATGTTTGAGAGTGACTTTGGTGAGCATCACAATCTCTCTGTGGGTGCTAGTCTAAACCACGATTATTACGACCAGCGATACAAACTCACTAACGATGGGGCTGAAAAAAATCAGCGCGACGACGAAACCGTTCCCGGCATCTACGCACAGTACACCTTTAAGCTGGGTGACAAACTGACCCTCATGGGAGGTCTTCGCTGGGATCACAGCAATATCTATGGAGGATTCGTAACTCCACGTGCACACCTGAAATATTCTCCAAATGAAATCGTGACTCTTCGGGCCTCAGCAGGTAAAGGCTATCGCACGAATCACGTGTTGGCTGAAAACAACTTTCTCCTCGCCAGCGGACGACAGGTAATTATCGATGATAATCTGGATCAGGAGGCTGCGTGGAATTACGGCATCAGTGCAAACATCAACATCCCCATAGGCGAGAAAAAACTGGAACTGAATGCAGAGTATTACTATACAGACTTCCAGCATCAGTTGTTGGTTGATCTCGACAGTGATCCCCATGCTGTTCACTTCACCAACCTGCAAGGTGACAGCTATTCACATACCTATCAGTTGGAGGCTACATATCCGTTCTTCCGAGGATTCACACTAACAGCCACCTATCGCCGTACCAACGTAAAATCCACTTTTGGAGGTGTGCTTCGCGAGAAGCCCCTTACCAATAAATATAAAGGTCTGTTGACAGCCTCTTACAAGCCTGGACTTGGAAAATGGCAGTTTGATGCCACACTACAATTGAATGGCGGAGGTCGTCTGCCTGATGCTTACACCACAGATGATGGCAGCCCTTCATGGGACAACAGATACAAAGGTTTTGAGCAGTTAAGTGCTCAGGTGACTCGTTTCTTCCGTTTTTGGAGCATCTATGCCGGAGGTGAAAACCTCACGGGCTTCAAGCAGAAGAACCCCATCATAGCAGCCAATGATCCCTGGGGACAGAACTTCGACTCTACAATGATCTGGGGCCCAGTTCATGGAGCTGTCTTTTACATTGGTGTTCGACTGAATTGGAATAAAATATAATTAGTATTAACCCATTAAACTATTTAAAAGATGAGAGCAAAAGCATTATTAATCGCGCTGGCAGTCACTTTAGCTTGTACCGCCAAAGACATCAAAACAGTTGTACTGAACACTGCACCGGAAATGCATTGTTCTAGTTGTGAAAACAAGATCAAGTCAAACATCCGTTTTGAAAAGGGTGTGAAGGACATTGTGACCAATTTGGCCGATAAGACTGTAACTGTCACCTACGATGCCGACAAAACTGATGTTGATAAAATCATCGAGGGTTTCAAAAAGATTGATTATGTGGCAACAATAGCCACACCAAAAGCAGAGGGTGCTCCCCAGGCAGAACAGAAGAAGGGTGGCTGCTGCGGCAGTGGTGGTTGCAAGTGCGGTTCAGCTAAAAAGCCAGAACAGGCCAAAGCTAAGCCTGCAAAGAAGAAAGAATGTTGTTGCGGTTCAAAGAAAGCAAATCCGGAAACAGCAGCCAACGATGGTTCTGTAATTAAGTTCAAGGCAACACAGATGAGTTGTGGTGGTTGTGCGAACAAAGTAAAGAAATTGCTGACAGGTGTTGACGGAGTGACAGATGTTGCTGTTAATCTGGAATCAAAGATTGTTACAGTCAATTATGATAGCCAGAAAACAGATGCTGCAAAGATCCAGGACAGTTTCAAGCAAATAAACTATACGGTAGAGGAAGTCCATTAATAGCTTTCAGCTGTGAAGAAATGGGGGCGGCTTCTATCTGAAGCCACCCCTCAGTGTTTCTATACCAAACACATGTGATACAATTTACCTTTACGGGGGTATTTCCCATATAATGAAATCACCGTACCTTTGCACCATGAAGTTTAAATATATCAAATTATGAGTAAAAAGAGTTATTTTTTTATGATAGCACTATCGCTGGCGACCTTGCAACTCATGGCACAGACATATACCATCAATTCGCCGCGGTTTGCCCGACCATTGGTGGAGAAGTGGATCGAGGAATATGCAAAAGTGGAACCCAACGTTCATTTTCGATTATTGAACGGCTGCGGTTGTACGGAAGAGTCTGCACTCTACATACTGCCATACGGCAAGGGAGACGAGGAAACTGTTGACCACGGAATCTTCTTCGCAGAATACGCCATACTACCATTCACGGCGTCCAACTCCGAGGCGGCCCAGATATTGGGAGGACGCAAGTTCAGCAACCGTCGCCTAAGCAGCATCTTCTTCGAACAACAGACCTATGTACCAGAAGAGGAACTTACGAAACAGGAGAAAAGACAGAAGCGTCTGGTCATTTATAGTGCCAACAATGGGGCATCGACAACCGACCCTTTTGCATCATTCTTCAACGAAAGCAAGGATAACCTGCGCGGAAAAAGAATTTCCGGTGACGACCTGTTCTTGAATACCGCCGTCAAGAAAGACCCATTGGGCGTTTCATTCAATGCCCTCTCCAATCTTTATGACTTGAACAGCCGACAGCTTAAAGAAGGGCTCTCAATTGTACCACTTGATACCAAGCGGGAGATTGCGGACGCGTTTTTAAATCATGCAACCCTCGACACCATGATAGAATTACTCGAGCAATATTCAGCAGATAATATTCCTGTCGGGAAAGTGGCACTTGCATACAAAGGGCTTAACAAAGATATACAAGGTTTCCTGACATGGATCTTGACATCGGGGAGACAGTTGAATCACCACTATGGGCTTTTAGAAATAGACCATCAGTTAGCGCAGAGGCAGATTGATGCCATCAACACGGAACTGATAGCGCAAAACAGGTAAAAAGAATCAGTATAACAAAACTTAATTAGAATGAAAAAACAGGTATTATTATTCGTGGCCATTCTTTCAGCTCTGGCCACAGGGCTGAATGCGCAGGTCATCAAAGGAAAGATTGTCAATGCCGACCAGGAGCCACTGATTGGTGCCGTTGTGAAATTGGCTGGTAATAATAAGGCTGGAGCATCGACAGACGTTAACGGACAATTTGCACTGAACGTTGGACGTAGCGTGAAGTACCCCATCCAGTTGAAGGTTGACTATGTGGGATATGATCCCTACGACCTCGACATCTATGAAGAGACATCTGACGTAGGCACTATTGTGCTGCGTACAGAACGTTTCTCCTTAAATGAGGTGGTTGTTGTGGCGTATGGTCAGCAGAAACGCCGTGACCTAACAGGCGCTATCAGCTCTGTGGATGGCAAGGAACTTCTGAAGAACCCCGTCACCAGTCTGGAGCAGTCGCTTGAAGGCAAACTAAGCGGTGTGCAAGTGACACAGGCAACTGGCGCCCCTGGTGGAGCAGTGAGCATCAATATCCGTGGAACAAGTAGTATAACGGCCGGTAATGAGCCTCTCTATGTAGTTGATGGTTTGCCCGTAGTGACCAAGGATCTCTCCGACGTCGGTGGCTATCAGGGAAACTCGCTGAGTGGAATTGCTGATATCAACCCCAACGACATAGCCAGCGTAGAGGTTCTGAAGGATGCCTCAGCAGCAGCTCTTTACGGTTCACGAGCATCAAACGGTGTCATTTTGATTACAACAAAGAAGGGTGCTGCTGGCCGTACGAAGGTGACACTTGACAGTTACATAGGCTTCCAGAATCTCCAGAAGAAGTTGAAGTTCCTGAATGCCTCGAATTATGTGGCTGCCCGCAATGAGGCTATCGACAACTATAACACGTCATTAGGACTGTCACCTGGTGATGCTGCATTCAAACAGCATGTGACGGCAGCTGTACCCGGAGCAGACACAAACTGGTTGGACCAAATCACACAAAACGGTCTGCAGACGAGCCATCAACTGACCATCTCTGGCGGTAACGACCGAACACAGTTCTATGCCTCTGGTGGCTACTATAAGCAGGAGGGTGCCATCATCAACACCAGCTATGAGCGCTACAACTTGCGCACAAACATCGGACACCAGTTGAACAAACGCATCCATATTGATGCCAATATTGCGCTCAGCACCTCAGATACATGGCGTGCCACAGGCGACGGTAATATTTACTCACCATGGAGAAACGCCCTCTTTGTGTCACCCGACTATCCTGTCTATAACGAAAGTGGCGCTTACAGCAGTGTCAACACTGGAGGCAGAAATCCTGTACAACTTATCAAAGAAGAACCCCAATCCTCGAAAAAATATCGCGCTCTTGTCAATCTGAAGGGTTCGTTACTGATATTACCTGGGCTCTACTATCACCTAAATCTCGGTGGAGACTATAATATCCTACACGAAACACAGGTGTGGCCCTCTACCTCTTTACAGGGAGCAAGTGTCAACGGTGAAACCGTTGATGGCCGTGCCTTTACTTTCACAAACCTTGCAGAACATACCATCGACTATAGTCACACTTGGGCAGCCCTCTCACTGAAAGCCCTTGCCGGTTATAGCTATCAAAAGACGACAGTCGACAATGCATATGTAGATGGTATCAATTTCGTTTCTCCCTCACTGATTTATCTGGATTCGGCTGGTGAGATTACCTATGGTGGATCCTATGTGGAGAAGAATGCCCTACAGTCGCTTTTCGCCCGTGTCAATTTGAGCTATTCAGACCGCTACTTGCTGGAACTCTCTTTCAGAAGCGATGCCTCTTCAAAGTTTGCGCCCAACAAGCGCGTAGGCTACTTCCCTGCTGCTTCAGCGGGTTGGCAAGTATCACAGGAAAAATTCTGGAAGGAGAATAAAGTTATCAACGACCTAAAAATTCGTGCTAGTATCGGTTATACGGGTAATCAGGAAGGTATCGGTAACTACGAATACCATCAGACTTATTCTGCCAGTGGTATCAAGTATAATGGCAATTCTGGCTACGGTTTCCCCACCTATAAGCCCAATCCAGATTTGACATGGGAAAAGACCCTGCAATATGACTTTGGTTTTGATGCAGTCTTGCTGAACCGTCGTGTTGAACTGATCTTCGACTGGTATAAGAAAGATACGCATGATCTGTTGCTTACCCATAGCATCAACTCGCTGAGTGGCTATAGCAGCACGACCTCTAACGTTGGAAATATCACTAATACGGGTGTAGAAGTGGGCATCACCACTCACAATTTGACAGGCGCCCTGAAATGGGATAGCCACCTGAACTTTACCTATTCAAAGAACAAGGTGACAGGCTTAGTGAAGAATGCTGAAGGCGAAGAGCCCTACATCACTACAGGCTATTGCAACATTCTGCAGGTTGGTGAGCCTATGGCAGCCTTTTATATGATTCAAGCCGATGGTATTTACCAGACGAAGGAGGAAATCCTTTCACAGCCAGGCGGACAGGCACTCTGGGACAAAGGGATACGTCCTGGTGATGTTAAATACTACGACAAGAATGCCGATGGAATCATCAACTCTGAAGACCGTGTCATAAGCGGCTCGCCTTTCCCGAAAATATTCGGCTCACTGTCGAACAATTTAAGCTACAAAGGGTTTGATTTGAGTCTTGACTTGCAGTACTCATTGGGCGCAAAACTATATGCTGCCTGGAAATACACTGGCGCAGGCAATCAGGGTGGTCATACAAGTGGCTATGCCATCCTGGAATCAGAATGGGAGGATCGATGGACTGAGAGCAACCCCTCTGGTGACAAACCCCGTGCTGTAGCTTATGGTGCTGCTTATGAGAATAATAATATCAACTACACCACACGCTATCTGCAGAATGCAGATTACCTCAAGATTCGTAATCTCTCCATTGGTTATACGCTTCCAGTGGCCGTTACCAAACAAATTGGTATAAGTAGGCTACGTCTCTATGCAACGGTGCACAACCTCTATACCTTCAGCAGTTACGATGGTTTTGACCCAGAAGTTGCCATGTTCCCCAGTCGTACGACCTATCGCGGCTATGACTCAGGTTCCGTACCACAGCTCCGCTCATATGTATTTGGTATTAATTTGTCGTTCTAAAATTACAGGAGGAAACAAATATGAAAAAGAAACAGATATTTATTACATTGACATCACTCGTACTGACTGCCTGCAACCTCGACTACTATCCCACAACAGCAGTCAGCGACAGTTCGCTCACAGAGTCAGACTATACCAATCTTCTGACAGGCGTTTATGATGGTGCCCAAAGCATCAAAATCAATATTGACGATATCGCTGCCGATAACCTGACAAGTCCAGGATGGTGGCCTGACATTGATAACAACGGCCAAACAGCCAGTACAAGTAGTGACATCAATTCACTTTGGAACAGTCATTACAAATATGTACAATTGGCTAATAACCTCATCAACCTGATAGAGCGTACAGGTTCTCCTAGTCCCTCTCAGATTCAAATAGAAGCCCAGGCTCGTGTTATCCGCGCATGGCTCTATGCCCGTATAGCCCAACATTGGGGGGATGCACCGCTGTTGTTGGAAGTCACCGACGGGCTAGTAGGACGTAATCCTGAGGTGGAGATTTGGAAGCAGGTCATCAATGATTTGGAATTTGGCGTACAGAATGCTCCTGATTTTTCCGACAAAGGTTATGTCAGCAAGGTGGCTGCAAAGGCACTTCTTGCGCGCACCTTACTTACTGGTCCTTCAGGTGTACAAGACAAAACTCGCGCACAACAACTTGCCGAAGAGATTATCACCTCGGGGCAGTTTCAGTTGGCTCCCGACTTTGCTGATATCTGGCATGCGAAGTCTTCCAATGAGATTATCCTGCAATGGACCAATCTAAATGGCGATTCCGGTTCCGATGGCTGGTTCATGCGTTCCGACATCGTCAATCTCTACGAAGCAGAGAATGGGGCCGGCTCAGCTGGTTACGGTGAACAAGGACGCTATGAAAACATCGTCGATCAAGCCGCCTTCAATGCCTTCGAGGAGGGTGACCTCAGAAAAGCTCCTACCGTGCGTCATCTCAAATTGGCAGGCGGCGCAGAGACTTGGGACTGCGTAAAATATCCAAGTTATAATGCTGCGGATCCTTGGCCTGTCGTACGTATCGCAGAACTCTATCTGATTTCTGCCGAAGCACAAGGATATCCCGCAGGCGTAGAGCGACTGAACCAGTTACGTCAGATGCGTGGTCTCAAAGCTTTGGTGACAGGCACAGACATCACTGCTGACAACTTTATTGACAGGATTATGGCAGAGCGCCGAGTGGAGTTTTATGCCGAAGGATTCCGCTGGTATGATTTGCGCCGCTGGTTCAATTCTGGTGAGGCTGGCAAAAAAGCTGTTCTTGCTTTCCGTAAATATCAGCCCGGTGAAGCAGCTGGTAGTCGTCCACAGGCTTCTGAAACCATGCAGATTGACGATGACGGGCACAACCTGCTATGGCCTGTTCCTCAAACGGCTATTGATAATGATCCGAACCTGCTTCCTCAGAATCCTGGATATTAATAAATAAGGTACATTATCATATGAGATTTAAGTTAGTGAATGTTTGCATTGCTGCTGTCTTGTTGACAGTGGCGATGCCTTTGCGTGCAACCAACGTTGTCCCAGTGCCCCACATAGAAGGCCAGAAGCTACTGTTGGATATAGAGGATACGGTTTTTCACCGTGAGTATCTTTTGTCATCCTGTGTGTCGAAAACTGATCATTACAAGTGGATGGAGGTAGGCACACGTCCGTCGACACTCCACGTACGCTTTGAGAAAGTCGGCCAAAGGGTATATCTGCGCCGTATCAACAGCACCGTTGTTGGAAATCCATCTGATACATTATCTATCCAGTCCATCCGCGACAACTATATGGACGGCTATGCGATATCACTGCCAATAGAAAAAACGGAGGGAAAGGGGCGTATCACCGTTGATGCAACAGAACTATTTCTCACAGACCATGTGCTATCGCCTTTTTCTTGGTGGTTTAAACAGGCTAAAGTATCCCTTCGCTCTGACTTAAGTCATCTCTCTGCCTGCAAATCATTCGATGATAATTTCAGCATCCGTACCGTTATGTCGTTTACCCATGACCAGCCAGATCGTCATCGTCCAGCAGTATGCTCTGCCGAGGTGGTAAGTAGTCTGCTACTGCTTCCAGAAAAGAAGATGCGCCCTCGTCTGGCCGATTCGAGGATTGGGCTCTTTACAACTGACAAGAAACTGGTGGATTTTGACAAAAGTGACTATATCAAGGATATCGAATATGTGGAGCGCTGGCGAATAGAACCATCTAATTATAACGCATGGAAACGAGGCGAAATAGTCGTGCCCAAGAAACAGATTGTTTTTTACATCGACAACGCTTTCCCAGAGTCTTGGAAAGAGCCTATCAAGAAAGGCATACTGGACTGGAATGATGCATTTGAGCGTATCGGTCTGAAAGAGGTGATTGCTGTGCGCGACTATCCTACTGAAGATCCAACTTTCGACGAGGATAATCTCAAGTACAGCTGTATCCGTTATATCCCAACAGACAGAGGGGGTGCACAAGGTCCCAGCTGGGTTGACCCTGCAACGGGCGAAGTACTCAGTTCTTCTGTTTATGTATGGGGATCGATGCCGGAAATCATGAACCGTTTCTGCTATGTACAAACAGCCCATGCAAATCCTGCCATCCGCAATGGAAAGTTCCCCGAGGAACAACTGGCTGCTACTATCCAATTTACCATCGCCCATGAGATAGGTCACTCCCTGGGATTAGCCCACAATATGGGAGGCTCATCTGTCTATCCTACAGACTCACTATTGAGTGCAGATTTTGTAAAGCAACATGGACTGACAGCTTCGACGATGGACTATATTTTTTACAACTATATTGTCCCTATCGGCAATCAGGACATTCCTCTTATGTCTACCCGCCTAGGCGACTACGACCGTATGCTTGTCAACTACATCTACTACCCGACAGACCCGACCTCGGATGTCGTAGCCGATCATGCTGAAGTACAAGAAAGGCTAGACGTTGACCTGCAGAATCCCTATTGTCATTATGGCAAACAACAATGGGGCAACAAATACGATCCATCGGCCCTTATATATGATTTGGGTGACGACCCACAAAAAACAGGTAACTTGTCTATCAATAACCTGAAATATGTGCTGGCTCATTTGGAAGAGTGGTTGCCTGGAGGTGACCATACTATATTAAGAGAAAAGTTGTATGAGTCGATATTAGAACACTATGAGACGCTTCTCCGCAGCGTCATCCATCAGGTAGGAGGTGTTCGTGTCAACATCATAGATACTCAGCGCAACCAGCAAGCGGAACCACTTCCACGACAATTACAGCATGAGGCCCTCAAATGGGTAGCGCATCAGTTGCACCAGTCAAATTGGCTCAATAACAGGCAGTTGTTGTCAAGTCTGTCCATGTCTGCACAGTATTCATCCAAGATGCTGAGTACTCTCAGTGGGGAGATTGTTCAGATGGCACAAAATGTCGCCTTATCGTCAAGCCTGTCAAAAGCCCCCTATACATTGACAGATTATGCAGAGGACATCTATTCTCTATTTTTCGCTATCCCCCATCCTACTTTTGAAGACAAAATTGTTCAACGTGCCATGCTATCGGCTATCAACAAAGCAGACAAGAAAAAGGCTGATATAGACATTAGTCTATTCAGTGAGGAAGACGGAACTTGGAGTTACCTTCGCCAACGGATCAACCAACTCGCCCAGCAGAATGTCCGAAAAGACTCTGTCAACCAACAGCATTGGACCATCATTAATAAACTGACAGAATAGTCAAAAAAAGTCTGTCATCTTGTACAATTGCCATTCAAATTTCGTACCTTTGCAGCGATGAAGACAACAGTGATTTGGATTGGCGCACTCGTAATAGGCGCAATATTAGGTTTACTCGGGCTTGGATGGCTCGACGAGGTGATGAATTTCGTGGCGACAGTCTATACGCGACTGTTCCAGTTGCTGGCGGTGCCTACGATTGTGTTGGCGGTCATCACGACGTTTGCCACCTTCGGTTCGAAGGGCTCTGGCAGGATTTTCGGCCACACGCTCACCTATACCCTACTCACCACCATCGCTGCAGCTGCTGTTGGAGCTATACTCTATGTACTTATCGCTCCAAGCAATCTACCTGCAGGAACTGCACTTGAATGTTGCGGGGCTGCCGCTGCACAAGGACCCGACGTGACCTATAGCGATCACTTGCTTAGCATCATCCCCAACAATATCGTCAAGCCATTCCTCGAAGGCAATGTGCTCTCGCTGCTACTCCTGGCCTTTGCCATCGGCATCGGACTGTCGAAGTTGCCTGAGTCCGAGAATAAGGCTGTCGTCGTAAAAGGATTGCTGGGACTTCAGGAGCTGCTCTTCCTACTGATTCGCGGACTCATCTGGACGCTGCCCCTCGGCATCGTGGCTTTCTCAGCCCAACTGTCGGCACAGGTGTCTGCAGGTGTGGTGGCCGATTCCATCGGCAAGTATGTGCTGGTGGTCTTGGGTGGTAATGTGATACAGTTCTTCGTCGTGTTACCATTGTTCCTGCTATCGCGAGGGCTGAACCCCGTCCATGTGCTGGGCCGTATGATGCCTGCCGTACTGATGGCTCTCTTCACCAAGAGCAGTGCTGCCACGCTGCCTGTGACGATGGATACCGCCGAGAATCGTCTGGGGGTCAAGAAGAATATCGCCCGTTTTGTGCTGCCCATTTGCACCACGATCAATATGAACGGCTGTGCAGCCTTTATCCTCGTCACCTCGCTCTTTGTGATGCAGAATGGCGGCACACCGCTCACCATATCCACCATCTTGCTGTGGATACTCATCTCCGTCATCTCTGCTGTAGGCAATGCAGGTGTGCCCATGGGTTGCTATTTCCTCACCCTCTCGCTGATGTCGGGCATAGGCGCTCCCGTCGCCATCCTGGGTGTCATCCTGCCCATCTATACGATTATAGATATGGTGGAAACAGCCGAAAATGTATGGTCTGATTCGTGCGTAACGGCGATAGTCGATCACGATTTATAGCAAAATACCATGTTTGTGGTATGCGAATAACATGCCCGAGGTATTGTGGGAGTGGAAAAAACACCCTACCTTTGCACTGTGATTACATCACATCGCGAGTACAGGCGGCGCCTCAGCAATTCGAGCACGCTCGATTGCATTCGGCTTGCACTGTCCTTGCACCTAAAGAAGGTTATTACATTATTAATTTTATAAAAGGATAAGACAATGACAAAGATTGCAAAACAGCTGACCGAGCTCATCGGTAACACTCCACTTCTGGAGCTCAACAAGTATTCACAGGCAAAGGGTCTTGAGACCCCGGTAATTGCCAAAGTAGAGTTTTTTAATCCTGGCGGCAGCGTGAAAGATCGTATCGCCTTGGCGATGATCGAGGATGCATGGTGCCACCATCATCGAACCCACCAGCGGAAATACGGGCGTAGGACTGGCACTGGTATCTGCCGTCAAGGGCTACCGTCTTATCCTTACCATGCCTGAAACCATGAGCGTCGAGCGACGTAATCTCGTAAAGGCCTATGGCGCCGAGGTTCGCCTCACCTCTGGTAAAGACGGCATGCCAGGTGCCATCCGCGCTGCTGAGGAACTGCGTGACTCCATCCCCGGAGCAGTCATCCTGCAGCAGTTCGAGAATGCCGCCAACCCCGCCAAGCACTATGAGACCACAGGTCCTGAAATCTGGCGCGACACTGATGGAAAGGTAGATATCTTCGTGGGTGGTGTAGGTACTGGTGGTACCATCAGCGGCACAGGTAAGTATCTGAAGGAACAGAACCCCAACGTAAAGATTATTGCCGTTGAGCCTAAGTCGAGTGCCGTTCTGAACGGACAGCCCAGCGGTCCTCACAAGATTCAGGGTATTGGTGCAGGCTTCATCCCCAAGACCTATAACTCAGACGTTATTGACGAGGTCTTTGACGTAGAAAACGACGATGCCATCCGTACAGGCCGTGAGATAGCCCAGTCTGAAGGTCTGCTCGTTGGTATCTCTGCTGGTGCTGCACTCTTTGCAGCCATCCAGATAGCCAAGCGTCCAGAGAACAAAGGTAAGAAGATTGTCGCCCTGTTGCCAGATACAGGCGAACGCTATCTCTCCACTGTGCTCTACGCTTTTGAGGACTATCCCCTCTAAACAGAGAACAGAGGCAATAAAAAAATGGGGCGCTTGCCCCATTTTTTTATTTCGTATATTCAGCGAAGTCTGTCAGCTTCATGTCACCCTTGCGAGCCAGCGTGTCGTGCATAGCGAAGGCAGCAGTCAGGTTATGACGGGTCTGACCCATCTTCGAGATCTTCAGGTAATCCCAAAGCAACTGCTTGTAGTCGGGATGAGCACAGTTCTCGATGATGCACTCAGCACGCTGTGCAGGACTCTTGCCACGCAAGTCGGCCACACCCTGCTCGGTCACGATGATATTCACGTCGTGCTCTGAAGAGTCTTGATGGCTTACGAAAGGTACGATCGAAGAAATCACACCACCCTTGGCCACTGAAGGACATGTAAATATTGAAAGATACGCGTTACGGATGAAGTCACCAGAACCGCCGATACCATTCATCATCTTCACACCACTGATATGGGTAGAGTTCACATTGCCATAGAGGTCAGCCTCAATCGCCGTATTGATGGCGATTACACCTAAGCGACGGATAATCTCAGGCGAGTTGGAGATTTCACTCTGGCGCAGTGTCAGGTGGTTCTTCATGTAGTCCATGTTGTCATAGACATCCATCAGACACTCGTTAGAAACCGTCAGAGAACAAGCTTGAGTTCTGAATCACCTCCGTATAGATATTGAAGTCGGGCACGTGCTTATCGGCACCCAGGGCACCGAGGATGGCGTTGGCCGTAGAACCCACACCACTTTGCAGGGGCAGGAACTCCTTGGGAATACGACCCTTGTGCATCTCCTCTACGAGGAACTCTGCTGTCAGGAAACCGATCTTATCCGTCACAGGGTCGCTGTCCTTGAAGGCACGGGCCTCATCAGGGATATTGCACTCCACAACACCTACCACTTTGTCCTTAGGAATCGACACATAAGGCTTTCCGATACGGTCGCCTACGTGCTCGATGGGAATAGCCTTGCGGTAAGGAGGATCCAGCGGCTCATACACATCATGAATGAACTTCGCATTAGGATTATGGAACGAGTTGAGCTCCAGAATCACGTGCTTGGCCAGACGGGCGGCTGTCGGAGAGATACCACCGGCAGCAGTCAAGAAGACATGATAGTCGTTGCCTACCTCCTCGATGTCACACACCTCGAGGATAGCCCAGTCCAATGGACCATAGAAACCATAGCGCAGCTCCTGTGCCATGTGGCTCAGGTGCAGGTCGTTGTAAGGAATCTCACCCAGATTCACGTGCTTACGGAAATCAGGGTTCGTCGTGTAGGGAGCACGATAGAGGATTGCCTGTGCATTAGCCAGGTCACCATCGGTACTCTGTCCTGTAGAAGCACCCGTGAAAATTGCCACCTTGAACTCACGGCCAGCCTCATGCTCAGCCACAGCGAGCTTGGCCAGTTCCTTGGTAGTTGCCTTAGCCACACCAGCAGGTGTAAAGCCACTCATGGCGATGTGATCGCCATTCTTAATCAGGGCTGCTGCCTCAGCAGCCGTCAAACGTGTATAAGCCATAATCTTGTTAAATTTGCAAATTTGCGTGCAAAGTTAGTGTAAACTGAGCAAAACACCAAATTTATTAGGATTTTTTGAGATAAGGGGAATATCTTATTATGATTACAGACTATCAATTTCCTCGACAGACAACCCTGTAGCTTGGATGATAAAGTCACGGGGCGACCCCATCTCCTTCATCTTCCGGGCAATGGATTCTGCCTTTAACTTCTCTCCCTCGGCACGACCTTCTGCACGGCCTTCTGCACGACCCTCGGCACGGCCTTCCGCACGGCCTTCCGCACGACCGAGTTCAAGTCCTTCAGCATGGCCCTCAATTCTTGCGGCATCGAAAGCGTCGCTCTGAACTGCCATAGCATCAAGATGGCGCTCATAAGCCAACTGATCTGCACGAGTCATCTGCAGATACTGCAGCTTCTCACGGGCTTCTGCCAGACCCGGCGTAGTCGTGTCATCCTTGATCCGGCCATTCTTCAGGTAGTCGAGCCATTCTTCGAGAGGAGTAGTAGCCACATCATTAAACTCATTGACACGAATCAGATAATATTCCGGGAACACCTCTTCCGGCGCCTTCATCCTAATGACATTATTCTCCCTGACATTCACTTTCAGCGTATCGCCGGTATGAACACCGACGAACGTATTGCGCCCATGGTAGAGATAATCAGCTCCCTGCCCCAAATCGAAATAGAGGATATTGATGGAATACACTTTCTTCACATTGCTGTAGCGCTGCCCCAGCGAGATATGCTCGGTGATGGCTTTTGCCACGCCATACAGGATGCGCTCCAGATAATAAAGCTGCGTGGTGAGCTGCACTTCCACGATGATGATGCTCCCCTCTGAATCCTTAGCCTTGATATCAACACGATTGAACTTGTCGTCTTCAGAAATCTGGTTACCTTCACTTTCCAGGATCTCATCAATCTTGATCTTCTCACCCAAGAGTACAGTGATAAGCCCTTCGAGCACATCAAAATTAGCCTTGTCGCGAAGCATCCGCTTCACAGCCCAGTCAAATCGTATGTACTTCTCGTTGATCATCACTTCTCCTTTCTTTGTTGCTTTAATTTTTGTTCTCATAGCTATTTGAAAGTGAGCAAACTACAAAATAAATCGCGACTTATTTTTAGTTTCGACCGAAAGTATCTTCGAGGCATTTGCATTTTCTGTTTTCTTCGCTATGAATTTGCTCATTTACAAGAAAAGTCGTACTTTTGCAGACAAATACAGCAGATTATCAACGAAACGGCCCCGATGAGAAGATTACTGACCCTGTTTGGAATAGCCACATGCCTTTGGTTTGCCACACCTGTCGCAGCAGACCAAAGACGAGTATTATGGGAAGACATCAACGAGATATACAAGTTGGGGGAAAAGGGAGAATATGACTCGGCGCTGTTCAAGGCTAATGACCTTCTGCCCATTGCCATTGACCAGAATCAGAGACAGGTGACCGTCTTGCTGCTGAACACCATCGGGACAGGCTATCGCTATCGGAATATGGACTCGATGGCACTGAAAGTATTCACACTGGCAGAGGAATGCATCAACGAACTGACCCAAGTGGAACTACATCAGTTAGAGGAGACACCACATATCATCAATATCTACATCAACCTGGCAGAAGTCTGCAAAGACCTGAAGAGGAAAAACGAGAGCCTCAGATATGCCATGATTGCCGCCCACAAAACCGAGAAGAACGCGAATCACGGCGTCAAAGGAACGGTATTTCCACTCGTCGGTGGTATCCTATTGGAGAACGGGAAGCCAAAAGAGGCGGAACACTACCTCAGACTGGGCTATCAGAGTGCACTTGCCTCCCATCAGCCAGGAAATGCACTTGTAGCCGCCAGCCATCTGATGACCATTGAGGCTGGCGCTGGCAGGGTACCACTTGAAGACTGCCAATGGAAGAAGAAAGCCGACCAACTGTTGCCACAGGTAAAGGACGACTATCCCAAGGGCATTTATTACATCGCCCTCTCCCACCTCCATATAGAAGCAGGCGAACTGAAAGAATCCAAGGATGCCATCGGCCATGCTATGGAACTGGACAATGTCAAGCGACAGATGACACCAGAGAACACCAAGAAGATGCTGCGGAATATCGAAGAGGAGAAAAAAGAACAATATACCGAGCCTCAACGAAAACGCATCCAGCTCATATCCGCCATCCTCATCCTTGTGCTCATCCTATTCGCATGCTATATCATCTGGCAGAGCTATAGACGCAGAAAGTTGGCTACGCAGACAGCACAGCAGATGACAGAGCAATATATTGAAGGACTGGAGCAAGAGCGGAGCCGAATGGCAAAGGAACTCCACGACGGCGTGAGCAACCAACTTCTGGCTGTTGAGATGAAACTGAATGCTGACGGACTGACAGAACAGACCCGACAACTGCTCACCGAAAGTCGAGAACGAATCCGGCAGGTATCCCATGCCCTGATGCCACCAGAATTCAGCAGGAATACGTTTGCCGAGGTGCTTGACCACTACATCAGTTCCATCAACGGTGCCCAAGGCTGCGAAATCACCTTTGATGCCACACCTGCCGATGCCTCATGGGACGAGCTGCCCCAAGAAACAGCCTTGGAACTCTACCGTATCGTACAAGAAGCCATCGGCAATGCCCTGAAGCATGCTGATCCTTCCCTGATAGCAGTAGGCATCAAGAAAAAGGAGAGCCATATCACCGTTACCGTTAGCAACGATGGTACGCCTCCCCCTCAAAAAGCCTCTGGCGATGGCATCGGATCACGTACGATGCAAGAGCGGGCCAAGTCCATAGGGGCCACTCTGACACCCGTCACCACGCCCTACAGCACCACGCTCATAGCAGAGCTGAACCTATAACACTTCGGTGAACTTGCATTTATCCTCGCCGTCCTTTTCAAACTTATAGGTTTTGGTGGTCTCACCGTTGACAATCTGGATATTATACGTGACGTTCTTGTCCATCTCCTCATGTAAATTGTTCTTCATCCAGTTGAAGAAGGCAGAGTCGATAGAGAAGTCGGCATCGCCGAACTTGCAGTCCTTGAATACCAGCGTCACAGGATACTCTGTGTCATAGGCATTTTCCGGTACAGGATAAATCCAGCAGAAATTGAAGTTCTCATCCGGATTGGCAAAGACGCAGTTATCTAATGTATAAGTCAATGACTTCCTGAAATTTCCGAATGGATCAGGTATGGAAATCTGCACATACGGAGCTTTAAATCTCGCCGTGCCGTCAAGTGCTGCACAGTTAAACGTACATTTGGAGATTGTCTCGGAACCTTCTCTTGTCATATCAGGAACAGAACGACCATTACGTTCATTAAAGCCTGATCCTTTGTCCTCGAATTCATTGCCCGGATAGCGGAACTCAATCTGATTTGGCTCGAAGATTGTATTTTTTGCCAAGGGTACATTCTCCAGCGTTGCTTTGCCTGGCGTGGTCTCGCCGTCATCGTAAATGGCCACCGTAAGGTTTCTCAGACTATTGAGCCAACGCAAGTCTGCCCAATTGAACACATTATTGTCTTCAACATTGAACCAGTTGAATGCAATTTTGGCATCCTCCGGCCCGACATTCTCCGGCCTGCCAGTAGCATTATCTATCACATTAACATTGGGAAGATCCGTGTCAAACACGAGGGTATTACCCTTCTTCATGAAGTTCAGATATTCTGGTCTGTCTTCAGGATTCAGTGCCAGATGAATCTCGCCCATGTTCTCCTTATTCAGATAGATGTTGCCTTTAACGTGTCCCTTCGTGGCATCAACGGAACCGCCTTCGATATAAAACCTGCCATTGATAGTGACTCCTTCATCCAATATCAGCGTCTGATTGGCTGTCTTCGATGTCACCGACTTATAGAGAGTCGAGCCAGTACTCTTCAGCGTCACAGTTGTGGTAGGCATATCGATAACAATACTAAGATTAGCAGAAGAAGCAGCTTCCGGCATCGAGATAGCCAGCTGGTTCTGTGAATCACCAGAGACGACATCGTCTGCCACGCCCTCAGCCTTAAACTCTAGTTCGTTGGACCCGGTGCCAGTGGGAACTGCATCAAATACTATCTCGATATTGGCGCCATTTTTCTGTGGGATGGTAATGGTCTTGTCGGCAGCCTCAGAGGCAATACCGGCATCGGTAGCCACAACCACCTTGATGGGTTCGCCATTGGAAGCTGCTGCAGCAACGGCTTCGTCTGTAACCAAATCCTGAAGGGCGGCAGTAACGGCCTCCGGGGTAGCACCAGTAACCTCAGCAATGGTATTGACAACTTCCTGTACGTCAGGAGTCGCAGGAGCCGGATTGTCCTTCTCGTCTAACATTTCGTCACATGATGTCAGATTGAACGTCATGCACACTGCGAGCAACATCAGGCTCGCGACTTTTCCCAAATAATGCTTTTTCATAAACTTTACTTTTGATGATTAATATAAATATAGTATTATAATAATAGCAGTATCTTTTATTGTCAATAGATCATCGAATAATTGGGGACAAAGATAAAGCATTCGTTTGAATTACACAATCGTGGTTTTCCGCCATTTTTGAAAGTCCCAAGGGTTACCTCATCTATACCAAAGATTTTAGGAAAGACGTGGCAACAACACTCTTGCCAGTAGTCATGACAATATGCCCATAGCAGCAACAGCAATCCCTGACGAATCAACGCTCATCAGGGATTGCTGTTTTATTGAATGATTAGACCTATAAACAAGTCACTTTGTTACCTTATATTCTTTAGCTTCAGGGTTTCCCATCTGTGCCGCTTTTCGGATATATTCAAGGCCTTTCTGCTCATCTCTTTCCACCTTGTCACAACCTTCATAGAGTATCCTGCCCAGCTGGAAATAAGCTCTTGCCTGATTGCCGTTTTCATATTGAATAGCATGCTGATAATACTGGGTTGCCAAGAGGCAGTCAGCCTCCACGCCCAATCCATGTTCACACAGAAAGCCAGCATTATAAAAAGCATTAGTATCGCCCTTATTCATACCTTCACTAACAAACTTCCAGGTAGCCTTATAATCCTTTCTATCAAACTGTATGACACTTAAAGAGCTATATGCGGATAGATACCCATTCTCAGCAGCTTTTTTATACCACTCTTCGGCTTGGGCAAGATCCTTTTCAACACCAATGCCTTGTCTATACATCTCAGCCATTAAGAACTGAGAGCGTGCCAGACCTCGTTCCACTCCCATTGCCACATACTTTTTCATGCCTAAAGTGTCCTTTTGGTCAGCACACAAGAAAGAGATATTTTCCAAGGCTTTTGTATTGCCGTTTTCTAAGGCTTTCTCATACCAATGACGAGCCACAGCATAATCTTGTTTAACACCAACACCATCATGATAACAGACACCTAAAGAGTTCTGGGCCCTATCTTCTCCAAGCTGAGCAGCTTTCGTCAGCAATTGAATATACATCTGAGGATCTTTCTCTACAACATCTCCTCGATCATAAAAGGCGGCCAGCCTAAACATAGCTGGAGCATAATTCATATCAGCAGAGGCCTTATAAAGCTGATAAGCCTTTGCCCTATCTTGGGGATGCAGTTTTGTGCCTTTGAAATAATCCTCAGCAAGCAGATACTTCCCTGCCGCATACTCCGCCGAATTGTTATACACCTCTTTCGAGACATGAATAGAACAGCTACTAAAGCCAAATGCTGCAACCGTCCACAACAGACAAAGAAATTTTTTCATATTCATTATTTTATAATCTTCCGACCCTTTACGATATACACACCCTTTGGCAAGCCCTCAAGCGAGGTTACGCCAGAGCAAACCTTACGTCCCTGAAGGTCATATACATCAAATGGCTCGCCATCAGGCACGACACCGTCAATAGCAGTTCCTGAACTATGAGTCCAAAACTGTTTCCAACCAGGTGCTACTTTATAAAGTGATTCCGAACCTGTCGGCACATGAAGCACGGCATTCTTATATATCCAGTCATCGTTTGAAATAAACGCTTCCTGCAAGGCTCCGTCTTTCTCAATCTCTGGTGGTGTTGTTGCCTCAACATATACGTGTTCCAAATTTGTATAGGCAAATGCCTTAGTACCAAGAGTCTTAACACTCGCAGGTATTGTGATGCTCCTTAGTCCACAACTATTGAAAGCATCTTGACCAATATAGGACACGCCTCCCGGAATCTGAACAGATGTTAGTTTTTCGCAGCAAAAGAATGCCCTCTTCTCGATTGTTTGCACATTTGCGGGAATGACAACAGCCGTCAAACTCAGTTGGAAGTCGAAATCACCTCTGCCGATACTCTCAAGACCTGTAAAATACTGGAGTTCATTGAAAGAAGTAATACCACCTGCTTCCTCACGACCACCATTATACTCATTAGCATTGAAAACACCTCCCAAAGATTTTACGGCAGCAGCCTCTTCTTTCGATAACTTACCATCACCATTCTTATCCCAGTTTTCCAGGCAAATCCGTTCCACCTTTGCATCAGCAAAAGTAATAGAACCCGCCGAGGGCTGATCTGGCTTTTCGCCTGTATTGCCATTCACATCCTTGATAGTCTTGAACTTCTTCCAGCCTGTTGTCCCCTTATAGGCACTCACTTTTTCAGCGGGCACTATCAGCGTCGCATCTTCATATACACCTTCAAAGGTGTTCTCAGAAATAGAGAGCGGCGTTGCATGCTCAACTGTAACACTGGTCAGACCGCTATAGGCGAAAGCATATTGACCGATGGAGGTCACTGTGGCAGGAATCGTGATCGAAGTCAGGTTTATGGCTCCATACGCCATACAACCACCCAGTTCGGTAACAGTAGCAGGGATAGCGATACTCTCCACATCCCCAACAAACACAGGGAAATAAGGTTTACCTGGGTCACCTGTCTCGTTGCCACCAATACTAGTAACGGTATATACCGTCCCATCAGAGTAAGTAACACTCGTAGGGATAGACGCACTTTTACCATCGGCATTGCTCCATTTGCAGAGGGCCACCGTTTTGGCACTGGTCACCCTGTAGGTTCCAGGCACACCTTTCATGCCAAAGACATCGCCCACCTTCAATCCTGCCGGCTCCTCACCGCCGCCTTCTTCCTTAATGTTCTTAAACTCGTTCCATCCTGCTGCAGCGCGATAGGCATCCACACATCCCTCTGGCACATAGAGCACACACGTCTCCTTATCAATACCGTCAAACACCGATGAACTGCCTACGGCTCGCGTTTTTGCAGTACCAAGCACAATTGGTTCCCTGGAACGGGAATGGATTGTCTTCACATTGACACAATCGAAAAAAGCATTTTCACCAATACTTCTTATGGAATGAGGAATTGTCAACTCAGTAATTCCGCGCTTCCCCATAAAGGCTCTTGCAGCAATAGCCGTCACATCCCAAGTCTTCTTGTTATGCTCGACCTTATGTGGCACCACATAAGAATCAGAAGCCTTTTCATCGCCGATGATACAGACGTTGTTGCTCTCCAAACACTGAAACCGAACGCCATACTCCTCAAAGATGTCACCCACAATGTGCTTGAAATTTGACCAAGGCTTTGTGGTACGATATAGCTCAATTGCTTCATCTGGCACATGGAGAACAACATCATCAGGGACATATTTTTCCGCAGACCAAGTCTCTTTGTGTCCAACGACGAAATTCCTATCGTCACCTGTAAAGGGGGTTGGCATAAAAGCATACACATTTTTCAGATTGTTACATCCCACAATTGCACGAGATGCAAATTCAACATCTACACCTAAGGAGGCTGGGAATATCAATTCCTCAAGGCTATCGCAGAAAGCAAAAGCATATTTGTCGATTTTATTAATCGATTTTGGCAACTCGGCAGTCAGAAGGCCGCAATTAAAAAATGCGCCTAAACTATTACCAGCACTCGAACCACCTAAACGTTCCAATTGACTATCATTCTCAAAAAAAGCATATTTAAGATTCGGACAATCAAGAAAACCTCCACCACCAATAATTTTCACACTTTTAGGGATTGTCACAGAGGTTATATTCTTTTTACAAATCAAAGATATTTCTACTACAGGAAAGGTGATATCAGAGGTTAGCCAAGAGATATTTTCAAAAGTTACTGAGTTTCGTATCACTAAATGGCCAGAGGGTATATTTTCGTCATAATTATAATAATCAATGGCAGAGCTGTTGTGAACATAAACATAAGCTTTGCCATTACGATTGTTGTCACAATCTTCCATACTATCATAATTAATCCAGCCAACATAAGATAGACCATCATAATATAGATGTCCAACAAGCTTTGATACTCCCTGAGCTTCTCCTACCATTGGCGATAAGAACATAATGGCAAATAATAAAATCTGTTTCATAATCACAAGATATAATTGTTAATAAAAGCCATCTACTACTTATGGAATCCGATACCCACGACGTAAAGGCTACTCCTGCCGTACATCTCATCTTCATTGGTGAGCATCACGGACACGACCCCACCCAGATATTTGATCTCATAGACCTTGAAATCAGAGGAGTTTGACGTAAATCGCCCATTGCCGTATGTGGCCTTTATCTTGGAGAGCAACGCATCAAAGCGCCTTTTCCCCTCAGCCAGCGTATAGTGCTTCATGTCCTCTATCATGATGGTATTGGTGAAGACCTTTGCCTTTACCTGCCTGCCATCGTAGGTTCCGCTAAGCATCGGTTTGCCTTTGGCATCCTTCTTCTCCACAAACCCTTTTCCCTTCAACTGAGCCACGAGTTTGTTCTTGGATTGGTGAACAGGAATGCCCATAAACTCTAATTGCTTAGCCTGATTCACGCTATTTTCACTTACCTTATGCGCTGATACAATCTGTGGAGTAATGCCCCAAAAGACAGCCATTGCTATTAATAAAAAGATGATTCTATTCTGTTTCATAACTCTTCTATATTTATTTTCCATTTAAAACTGTGTATCTTCGAACTTCACGATGATTTCACCCTTGTCGTTGAAATAGAATTGATTAGCGCGCCGTTCTAACCAAGATGTGCAGAGACCCTCACTGAAAATATCCAGTCCTTCGAAGTCGAGCAGCATGTTGCCATGCCAGTCAAAGACTTTGCTGCCACTGAAGGGCTCCTGCCACTGGAACCACTGGGCATTGGAGGCGACCACCTCGCCTTGGGTATTCACTTCATAGAGCCTGCGATTAATCTTTCCGACAATGTTGAAAGAGGAGTTGACAATCACCATTGGCGCATACGCATTGGCCACGCTGTCATTAAACATAGTCCATACGGCATAGCCCTCCTTACGGAACTCGCTGCAGATGGTGTTTCGCGGATCGGGATTTTTCCACACCAGTTTGCCGCTCTGATCCATGTAGTAACTACGATCAGACTTGTCGTAGATCAGGGCATAAGGCCCCCGGAAAGTGCCGACAGCCCTGGTGTACTGTGGCTGTATGGCCCAGGCTCCCTGCTTGTTGATGAAGCCCCAGAGCCTGTCGCTGTTCCGCGCCTGAGCCAGTCCGTTATAAAACGGACCCACATCCATGAACTTGGCAGGGATGACGATGTTGCAGTTGGCATCGGTAAACCCCCACTGCTTCGTCTGGGGATCCTGATAGCAGCGCAGCCCTTCCCACAAACTATAGATTCTGGAGTTGGGCGTATTGGGGGCAATCTTCTGACCGTTGGAATTGATGTAGGATACCTTCTCCCTGAAGCCAACTTTCTCCACGATCCTCGCCACTCCGTCGATCATGGGATAGGCACCTGCCAGTTTGCCTAAGTCTTTCACAGTCGCACCCCGTTTGTCGATGATGCGGGCATTGACATTGTAATAGCCCTCGCTCTTCAGGATAAGCAGACGGTCGTTGCTGAACTTGACATTGGTCTCTGCATCATAGTCGGAACCAGCAGGATGATATCCCTGAGGCAAGTCGAACAGTTTGTTGCCCTGCTTGTCAATCACGAACCATCCCTTCTTGTGTTTCACACAGGCGACACCACAGGAGAACCTAAAGAGTTTTTCCACCCCACCTCTGACGGTGATCGTCTTCGTAGCCGCTGTGGTGTGAAGTTCGTACTTGGGCTTTCCGTCCCAGGCTGCCCAGACAAACGTGTTTGCCGCGACCAGCAGAATCAGTAAAAGTAGTTTTTTCATAAGCGAATATGTATTATTTGTTATTGTCAATAGATTACTAAATACAGGGTACAAAGGTAAAGCATTTTCCTGAATTATACAATCGTGGTTTTCCGCCATTTTTTATGGGAGTCATATAGATGCCTAATAGAATAGCGGCAATTATTCCCAAGGTGGGAATAGTTTAGTCCCAGGCTGGGACTATTTCTGTCCCGTCTTGGGAATGCTAGCAACGCCGCATAATAGTTCATAATTATCTATCAGACCTTCACACATTCACATTACATACTAAATATTTATAGTTCAATCTATTAGCTTATATTCTATTCTTTACAATCATTCACTATCATTCACCTATATTCACGCTGATGAAATGCTGATTAAGCATGAATTTGGATATTTTGTTAAATCCATTTGGAGCATCCGCTTGAAAATTTGGTGGCTCCGCCTGGAAATT
>CACYXD010000032.1 GCA_902778255.1 uncultured Prevotellaceae bacterium | reverse complement strand
TGAGGAAGAGGGTAAGCCCGTAGGTATCGACAAGGCTGATCCTGCATACGACGAGGCTAAGAAGGCTATGAAGGCCAGCCAGAAGGAGTTTGCTAAGACACTTGCTTCTTACGCTGACTGCTACGTGATGGATGCCTTCGGTACATGTTGACGCCGTTCTCTCTAACATCAAGCGTCCTTTCGTTGCCATCATGGGTGGTTCTAAGGTATCTTCTAAGATTGGTATCATCGAGAACCTGCTCGGCAAGGTTGATAAGCTCATCCTCTGCGGTGGTATGACCTACACCTTCTCTAAGGCTCACGGTGGTGAGATTGGTGATTCTATCGTTGAGCTCGACAAGCTGGATGTAGCTCTGGGTGTTGAGGAGCTGGCTAAGAAGAACGGCGTAGAGCTGGTTCTGGGTTCTGACTGCACAGCTACCAATGGTCTCGATTTCGACACCATGACTGTGAAGGCTGGTGCTGAGATCATCACCTGCCCTGCCAACAAGGTTCCTGCTGGTTTCGAGGGTGTTGACGCTGGTCCTGAGAGCCAGAAGGCATTCGCCGAGGCTATCAAGGGTGCCAAGACCATCCTGTGGAACGGTCCTGCCGGCGTATTCGAGTGCGACGCTTTCACCGCTGGTTCACGTGCCATCGGCAACGCTATCGCTGAGGCTACCAAGAATGGTGCATTCTCTCTGATTGGTGGTGGTGACTCTGTAGCTTGTGTTAACAAGTTCGGTCTGGCTGATCAGGTATCTTACATCTCTACTGGTGGTGGTGCTCTGCTCGAAGCTATCGAGGGTAAAGTTCTGCCAGGCGTAGCTGCTATCAAGGGCGAGTAAGAAATTCATATATTCAAAACAAAAGAAGTCTCAGCGCTTTATGCGTTGAGACTTTTTTTATGGTCTTTATAGAAACAAAAAAAAAGAGACCCGCATTGAATGAATGCGAGTCCCATTTATGATATAAGTAATCCTTATGCCTGAGGGAGTTCAAGCCACTTGATGTAGCAGAAGTCCATACGATGAGGCAGGTTCTTGTTCTTCGGATACATACGTACAGCGCACTTATACTCACCAGCCTGATGAGGAGCCAGTTTAGCTTCGAAGGTGAAGTTATTACCCTCACGGCTAATCATCTTCAATGGCTCAATAGAGTAGATACGCTCCTCGCCCTCTTTGTTAATGAAGACATTCACCTTCTCCAGACCTACGGCATCGTCAAGACCCTGTTCGTCGATTACATAACGGAGGGTGTACTCCTGACCTGTCTCCAGACCTGTAGCAGGGATATCCCACTCGGTGTGAACCACGTGGATGCTGTCCCAACGCTCGGCCACAGCCTCCTTCCACTGAGCAATCTCCTTGGCCAGACGGTTGTCGTTCTTAGAGATTTCCTTGAAACGCTTAGCTTCCTTCTCGTAGAACTTAGAATAGTAGTCATCAAGCTGACGCTTCATGGTGTAGTGAGGAGCAATCTGGGCGATAGAGTTCTTGATGACCTTGATCCAGCCCTTAGAGAGACCGTTCTTGTCCTTATCATAGTAGAGAGGCACAATCTCGTTCTCAAGCAGCGAGTAGATAGTAGCTGCGTCGAGCTGATCCTGATAGCCCTGGTTCTGATAGGTACGCTTCTCGGTGAGCGCCCATCCGGCACCCTCGCGATAGCCCTCCAGCCACCAGCCGTCCTTCACAGAGAGGTTGACAACACCGTTCATCTCGGCCTTCTCGCCAGAGGTACCAGAGGCCTCCAGAGGACGAGTCGGGGTGTTCATCCAGATATCCACGCCAGACACCAGACGGCGAGCCAGCAGGAAGTCGTAGTCCTCAAGGAAGATGATCCTGCCCTGGAACTCAGGACGCTGAGAGATTTCGAAGATGCGCTTGATGAGGCCCTGACCAGCACCATCGGCGGGGTGAGCCTTACCAGCAAAGAGGAACACCACGGGGCGCTCGGGGTTGCTGACAATCTTCAGCAGACGCTCCTCGTCGGTGAACAGCAGGTGGGCACGCTTATAGGTAGCGAAGCGGCGGCAGAAGCCGATGACAAGGGCATCGGGGTTGAACTTCTCCATCACTTTCACCACACGTGAGGGATCACCCTGGTTCTTCAGCCAGGTGTCGCGGAACTGAATCTTGATATAGTCGAAGAGCTTCTTCTTCAGAGCCTTGCGGGTTTCCCAGATCTCTGCATCGGGCACCTTATAGATAGCCTCCCAGATCTTCTGGTTAGACTGATCGAACATGAAGTTCTCGTCGAAGTACTTCTCATAGACCTTACGCCACTCGGTAGCAGCCCATGTGGGGAAGTGTACACCATTGGTCACATAGCCCACGTGGTTCTCCTCAGGATAATAGCCGTTCCAGATAGGAGCGAACATCTTCTGGCTTACCCAGCCGTGGAGCATTGACACGCCGTTGACCTCCTGACAGGTGTTGCAGGCGAAGGTTGACATACAGAACTTCTCGCCCTTGTCCTCAGGATTGGTACGACCCATGCCGATGAACTCATCCCATGTGATACCGAGCTTCTGAGGATAGCCACCCATGTACTTGCCGAAGAGACCCTCTTCGAAATAGTCGTGACCAGCGGGAACAGGAGTATGAACGGTATACAGACCACTGGCACGTACCAGCTCGAGAGCCTGGTTGAAGGTGAGTCCGTCGTTCTCAATATAGTCGCACAGACGCTGCAGGTTGCAGAGAGCTGCGTGACCTTCGTTACAATGATAGATTTCCTTCTTGATGCCGAGCTTCTTCAGGGTGAGCACACCACCGATACCCAGCAGGATCTCCTGCTTCAGGCGGTTCTCCCAGTCGCCACCATAGAGTGAGTGGGTGATGGGACGGTCAAACTCTGAGTTCATCTCGTTGTCGGTATCCAGCAGATAGAGCTTGATACGACCCACGTTCACGCGCCAGATATAGGCATGAACGGTATAGTTCATATAGGGCACATCAACCACCATGGGGTTGCCGTCCTTGTCGAGCTGACGCTCAATGGGCAGCGAGTTGAAGTTCTGTGCCTCGTAGTTGGCAATCTGCTGACCATCCATCGAGAGGCTCTGTGTGAAGTAGCCGAAACGATAGAGGAAGCCGATGGCACACATATCTACATTAGAGTCAGAAGCCTCTTTCAGATAGTCACCGGCCAACATACCCAGACCACCAGAATAGATCTTCAGGGCTGAGTGCATACCATACTCCATTGAGAAGTAGGCCACAGAAGGACGCTTCTTGTCGGGAGCCACGTCCATGTAGGCACGGAACATCTTGTAGACTTCGCTGATACGCTTCATGAGAGCCTTATCCTTCAGAATAGCCTCCTTACGAGAGAAGGTCAGGCGCTCGAGCAGCATGACAGGGTTGTGTTTTACATCATGATAGAGATCGGGATCGAGGTCACGGAACAGGTCGCGTGCTTCATAGTTCCATACCCACCACAAGTTGTGAGCAATCTCGTCGAGGCACTTCAATTCCTCGGGAAGACGAGATTTTACAATCATCTCCTTCCATTGAGGAGCATTCACGTAATCAGCTTTAATTTTCATAATCTATAAATTTTAGGGTTTTTCAAATGGATTACTTAACAGAGGACTTACGGGCTTCTGCCTTACGCAGGGCGATATCGTAGGCCTCATAATAATACTTAATGAATTCTTTCCAAAGAGCTTTCTTGGAAAGTGTCTCGGCAGCCTTACGACAAGCACTGACCTCAGTCTTTGACATAGCAGAGAACTGGGCTACGGTGTCCTTAATATAATCGGCAACCTCAGAGTAATTATAGTCAGTACGGTGAATCACTTTCACACCGTCCTCAAGTTCACCATTATGGCCAAACTCTTTATTAGCCCATAAGCCAAAGCCAGCCAAATCGGTAGTGATACAAGGAACCTTAAATGCCACAGCCTCAAGCGGCGTATAGCCCCAAGGTTCGTAGTAAGAGGGATAGATGCAGAGGTCGTTGCCCAGCACCACATCATAATAGGTGAGGTTGATAATGCCGTCGTTACCGTCAAGATAACAGGGCAGGAAAATGACCTTCACATTCTCTTCATGACGATTGTGCATATCATAATACTTCATCATATTGAGCACGTTGTCATGCCCCATGTTGTGAAGCCAGTGGGTGACCTGAGGCACTTCGAGTGGCTCTGTGTAAGTCTTGGCTTCCCCAAGACGCTCCTGCAGATCCTTGCGGGGCTCGCCCACCCATCCGGGCACCTCGATAAAGGCCAAGACCTTCTTCTTCAGGTCACGATCGCGCAGCAGGCGGTTCATCGCCTCTACGAAGACGTCGATACCCTTGTTGCGGAACTCATAGCGTCCCGATGTAGATACGATGATCGTATCATCGTCCAGATTCTCGCCCAGCAGGGCATTGGCCACCTGCAGCATACGCTGGCGTGCTGCCTTGCGTTTCTTATTAAAGGTAGCAGCCTTGGGCACAAAACTGTTGTCGAAACCATTTGGCAAGACCACATCCACGGCTTTGTCGAGCAGTTCCACACACTCATTGGCTGTGATATCGCTCACCGTCGTGAAGCAGTCAACATTCCAGGCAGTCTGCTTCTCTATGGAGTGCTTCGACTGCATATTCAACTCCTCGGCCATCTGGTCACCATTATAAGCAAACAGATAGTCGTAGAGGGGCTTTTGATTTCCTGCTATTGAGCGTCCTATGCTGGTGGCATGGGTCGTGAATATCGTTGCAATCTGTGGCACCTTATTATTAATATATAGGGCACCTAGTCCGCACATCCACTCATTGGCATGATAAACCACCTTGCTCTTAGACTTGAGTTTTGAAATCTGAGTCTTGTAGAAGCTCTCTACAACCAGACCGGCAGCATACGAGAACATCGAGGCCTCGTCATAGTCGCCATAGGCATGAAGCGAGTCCACCTTGTATTGCTCCCATAGCCAGCCGTATATCTCGTTCTTCTTTTCAAAGAAAGGCTTGAAATCCACCAATATGGCAATAGGCTCACCAGGAATCGTCCAGCGCCCTACCCTCACGTTGATGCCTTGTTCCTTGGCCATCCATTGCCATTCGGCAAAGAGTGCGGGTTCTTCTTTGAAATAGGGACTTTCTGATGATTCCCAGACATCTGGTCCGATAAAGATTATTTTATCCTTCAGCGTCTCTTGTAAAGTCTTCGCACGGGTAGAAAGCACGGTATAGATACCACCCACTTTATTACATACTTCCCAGCTAGACTCAAAGATGTAATCTGGCGTTAATAGTTTTTTATTCATTTTATATGTCTATAATTGGCTGCAAAGATACTTAAATTTTTCTTAAATCTGAAAAAAACTCAAAACTATTTTTCCGTTTTTGGAAAAAAATTGATTTAAATCTGCTACCTTTGCAAAAGATATACGAAAATCGATATGAAAACGATCATATTATTCCTATTTTCAATATGCAGTTGTGGCGTTTTTGCCCAGAGCGACTCCACGACCTTTCGTACCTATTTATATAATAAGGAGTACAAGGTCTATCTGCGCATCAATTTCTACGCTCAGGACATCATTCTTCCTGGACAGGAGATGCTGGGGCCGCTGCCTGGCTATCTTGGCAAGGAGCACAACAGCTTTTGCTGGCCTATCATCAGCGCCGAGGTGAAAGGCAAGAAGGCTCATCTCGAGATGGTCAACGATTTCGGCAGCGAGGACTTGGAAGCTACGCTGACACGCAAGAACGACAGCATCTACATTCTCAAGCAGGGCAAGGGCTCTACCATCAAGGTTCCTGCCGACAACAAATGGCAGAAGCTGCCCGCCGTATTGGAATTCAAGCGTAAATAAAAAAGGTGCCGCTTAATAAGTCAGCACCTCTACTCCGTGTTCCGTCATGAGCAATGTATGTTCCCATTGCGCACTGGGTTTCTCGTCTTCCGTAATAACCTCCCATCCATAGGGATCGTCGGCATCGATAAACACGCGCCACGTGCCCATATTGATCATCGGTTCGATGGTAAACACCATACCTGGCACCAGCAGCATCCCTGTGCCGCGATGGCCGTAATGGTTCACCTCAGGATCTTCATGGAACTGCAAACCTACGCCGTGGCCGGCTAAGTCGCGCACGATGCCGTAGCCGTATTTCTTGCAATGCTTCTCTATGGCGTGACCAATATCGCCCACGAAGCCCCAGGGCTTGGCAGCCTCCATGCCTATTTCCAGACATTCCTTGGCCACCCTTACCAACTGCTCTTTCTCTGGCGTCGTCTTGCCAATGATAAACATTCGCGAGGCATCGGCATAATAGCCATCGAGAATGGTGGTGAAGTCCACATTGATGATATCGCCCTCCTGCAGCACATCCTCTTCCTTAGGAATGCCGTGACATACTACCTCGTTGATGCTCGTACATACGCTCATGGGGTATGGTGGGGTCTCACCATCTCCGACATCGTAGTTGAGACAGGCAGGAATGGCGTTGTGCTTCTCGCAGTAGTCACGACATATCTTGTCTATCTCCAGCGTGTTCATGCCGGCATGTATCTGCGCTGCTACGGCATCAAGCACGCCGGTATTGACGACACCAGCCTTGCGAATACCCTCAATCTGCTCAGGGGTCTTGATCAGTTCACGTGTAGGCACAAGCTTTCCCTTGTTCTCCCAGTACATGATCTGCTTATCAAATTCTGTTGGCTCCTGCCCTGAAAGGCAGTGCCATCTACGCTTTTTTCCCATTTTCCAATTTAATTTTCTTCGAGAACTCTGCCACCGTATTGACAAGGGCATTAGGATTACCCATATCATAGCGCAATCCCTCCAGGCGATAGCCTATCATGCCCGAACGCTTTCTCACAGCCTCCAAGGCAGCAGTCAGTTCTATCTCTTTCTTCATATCCCCTTCGGCATCAGCAGCGGCAATGTCTGCCTCCAGTTGGGCAAACACCTCTGGGGTCAGTATATACTGTCCGAATACCGAACAATACTCGCGATCGCCCTGCTGGTTCTTCACGCCAAGGAACTCTTCCGCATAACTGGCCTTGGGCTTCTCTACAAAGGTGTTCACGTGCAACACGCGCTCGTCTTTGTCTTCCCATACACCTGCCATCATGCCGAAATGGCTGACAGTAGCCAGGGGCACAGGATAGAGGCCCACCATCAGTCTGTTGTAGCGCTCATAGGCCTCGATCATCTGGAGCGCACAGGGCTTGTTGGTCGTCGATCGGCTCAGCGTATCGCCCAGCAACAGCAGCACAGGCTCGTTGCCTGCGAAGCTGGCAGCCTGGAATACGGCATGTCCGAAGCCGCGTTTCTCTGTCTGATAGACATAGCGCAGGCGCTTTCCGATGTCGAGGATGCGGTTCTCGTATTCCTGACTCTCAGCATTCAGCTTGCCCAGGTGCTCTTGCGACAGCGGGCGCTCAAAGAAGTCAGTATAAAGTTGGCGCTCCTCCTCGCTGCCCAGCACCAGGCAGATCTCTTCTATACCGCTCTTCACCAGTTCCTCGAGCAATATCAGAATGACTGGCCTTACCATTCCGTCGGAACAAGGTATGGGGAAGAAGTCCTTCTTCAGACAACGGGTGGCTGGATACAGGCGGGTGCCGAATCCTGCTACGGGGATAATGGCCTTGCGTACGTTATGCACAGGCTGGATGGTCAGACTATAGGCAGGCATACCCAGTCCTATCAGGTAATCGACCAACTGCTGCTGGCTCTCGGCATCCTTTGCCAGGAACTGCACAGAGCCGTCGCCATGCGAGCCCACGCCCTTGCCGCCATATGTCAGACTCTTCACGCGCTCGTCGGCCAGTATGGCCTTGAGCTTAGGTGCCCGCAACTCCTCAGGACAGAGGGGTGCCACCTGTTCGTCAAACACCTTTTCCGTCTCGTTCATCAGCTCGCCCAGGCGCTCCACCTCACCATCTGCCATAAACTTTATGGCACGGTTGATGAATTCCTGATTCTGCCAGCCTAAGGCGTCTTGCAACTTTTGTTCACGCTCGTTCGAGGCGAAGGGATAGGCTTTGTTCAGGTCGGCCAGGATCTTGATGGTATTCTTCTTGCCACAGAGCTCGGCAAACACCCAATGGAGGCGCTTCTTCACATTCAGCGTCTGCACCTCTACCTCGTCGCCGTCAAAGGTCATCAGGTTGGGCTTCACGCCAAAGGCACAAGCCTGGTCCAGACGGCCGCAACGTGACGACGTGCGCAACTCACCCACGTAGGCGATGTTCATCTCGCCCATCGTGTTGAGGTTCAGGTTGTAAATCTGATTAAACGCACGGGCTACCAGCACGCAGATGGCTGCCGACGACGACAGACCGCTTTTCATGGGCAGCGTCATCTCCGTAATCTTGATGCTCACGCCGCCTACCTTATACCATTCGAGCATATAAGAGGCCACACCTGCGCAATAGCAGAAGAAGTCGCCAGAACGGGCTATCCGTTTCAGCTCCTGATCGTCCATCTTGCACGAGAAGTCCTTCCATCCGCCCTCCTGGTTGAGAACGGCGCTCTTCACCTCAAAGATGGTCGATTTCTCCACCTCGGCATAGATACCCTGCTCAATACCTGTCACGATGGCTGCGCCTGGCGCAATGTCGGCATTCATCGTGCGGTAGTGGCCTGCCCAGTCGGTATGTTCACCAAACAGGCACAGGCGTCCTGGTACAAAAAGTTTTATCATCGTTTCTCTGACTTCTTAATTACTGATGCCTACTCCCACTCGATGGTTGCAGGTGGTTTTGACGAGATATCATAGCAGACGCGGTTCACGCCACGCACCTTGTTGATAATCTCATTTGACACCTTTGCCATGAACTCGTATGGCAGATGGGCCCAGTCGGCAGTCATCGCATCCGTACTGGTAACGGCACGCAGGGCAACGGGATGCTCGTAGGTACGCTCGTCGCCCATCACACCTACACTACGCACGGTAGAGAGGAGGATGGCACCTGCCTGCCACACCTTATTATATAATGTCTCACCATCAGTATCTACATACTCGCGCAGACCGCGGATATAGATATCGTCGGCATCCTGCAGAATCTGTACCTTTTCGCGGGTGATATCGCCCAGAATACGCACGGCGAGTCCAGGACCAGGGAAGGGATGACGGGTGATGAGATGCTCAGGCATTCCCAACTGGCGACCTACACGGCGCACCTCGTCCTTGAACAGCCACTTCAGGGGCTCGCACAACTGCAGGTGCATCTCCTTGGGCAGACCGCCCACGTTATGATGGCTCTTGATCACCTTACCCGTGATGTTCAGACTCTCGATACGGTCAGGATAGATGGTGCCCTGAGCCAGCCACTTGGCATCGGTAATCTTCTTGGCCTCGGCATTAAACACCTCCACGAAGTCACGACCAATAATCTTGCGCTTCTGTTCAGGATCGGTAACGCCTGCCAGGTCAGAGAAGAACTTTTCGCTGGCATCCACGCCAATCACGTTCAGCCCCAGCACCTTGTAGTCGTTCATCACCTGCTGGAACTCGTTCTTGCGCAGCATACCATGATCCACGAAGATACAGGTCAGGTTGCTGCCAATGGCCTTGTTCAGCAGTACAGCGGCCACAGAAGAGTCCACACCACCACTCAGCCCCAGAATCACGCGGTCGCTGCCCACCTGAGCCTTGAGCTCTGCCACAGTAGTATCTACAAACGAGGCTGCGCTCCACTCCTGCTTTGAGCCGCAGATGTTCACCACGAAGTTCTGCAGCAAGGTCTTTCCCTGTGTCGTGTGGTACACCTCGGGGTGGAACTGCACAGCCCAGACAGGCTGCTTGGTGCTGGCAAAAGCTGCGTTGGTAACGTCCTTAGTACTTCCTATCACCTCAAAATCCTCAGGAATAGCTGTGATGGTGTCGCCATGACTCATCCACACCTGCGAACCCTTCTCAAAGCCCTTGAACAGGGGATTGTCCAGGTTGATGGTCTCCAGGTTGGCACGTCCGTACTCGCGCGAGTCGGCCTTCTCCACCTTACCACCCAGGGTGTTTGAGATAAACTGCGCACCATAGCAGATGCCCAGCACAGGCACCTTGCCTACGAATTGCGAGAGATCCACCTTGAAGGCCTCAGGGTCGTGGACGCTGTAGGGCGAACCACTCAGGATGACGCCAATGACATCGGCATCATCGCCTTTCGGGTACTTGTTGTAAGGCAGAATTTCGCAAAAGGTGTCCAGCTCGCGTACACGACGGCCAATCAGCTGGGTCGTCTGCGAACCGAAATCCAAAATAATAATCTTTTGCATCTTATTAATTTACTATTTGACTATTTACAATTTACAATTTATTGGGGCAATTTACAATTTCGTCAAATTGTACATATAAAGTTATTTGCTTGATCTAGTGTCTCAATCTTTCCCACATCCATGAGTTTCAAGTCGTCCTTCACCAACCCCACGATCTTAGAGCGGTGGCAGACGCTGAGATAGAAATCGATGATGGGGAAACGCTCAGGAAACTGCTCCATGAGCGCAAACAAGCGGGGCGAGAAAGAGTGAATACCACTGAAGGCATACTCGTTGAAAGGCTCGCCATGCTGCGAAAGGCCCGTACGGCGCACATACTCGTAGGGACTGCGTATCTCGCCCGTCTCTATGTTCTTCCAGCCCATCAGTCGCATCGCGTTATCGAAGAGCAGGTAGCGCTTCGTCTTGCGCTTGCTCACCAGCAGCACGGCATCCTCTTCAGGCAGATGCTGACGCGCAAACCAGCCGAGATCCACGTTGTCCAGGATATCCACATTATGGATAAGGATAGGCTCGTCGTAGTTAAACAGCGGGGCAGCCTTTTTCAGTCCCCCACCCGTCTCGAGCAACTCTTCGCTCTCATCGCTGAACTGCACCAGCGGGGCGTAGTCCTGCTGCGCCACGTGGTCCTTGATCATCTGAGCAAAATGGTGGATGTTTACTATGAAGCGGTCGTAGCCCTGCTCACGCAGACGGTTGATAATAATGTCGAGCAAAGGGCGGCCACCCACTGGCACCAATGCTTTCGGCATCGTGTCTGTAAGGGGCTTTAAGCGGGTTCCCAAACCCGCCGCGAATATCATCGCCTGTTTCATGGGTGCAAAGGTAGTGCAAATCGAGTGAAATACCAAAGAAAAGCGCGTTTTTCTTTGTATTTCCGAGATGCAGCCTACCTTCGAGCGCAGCTCAAAGTTACTAAAAGTCGAGCGCAAAACAAAGAAACTCGTTTCTTTTTTTGCCGAGATGGAGTAACTTCGCCGTCATTGACGGCAAAGTTACGAAAAAAGGTTGACTTAGGAAAGCAATTTTGGAGAATTAACGCGACAAAGTGCATAGATAAAGGCATTTCGAGGAAAAACGAAGCAATACAGTCGGAAGTGCTTGTCAATAATCGAAAGCCGAATCTATATGAGTTTGGAATGATGAAAGCCATCAACGCTGGGATTGACGTTAGGCATTGTGGAATTTGCGACAAACATCGTCGCTGCATTCTAAATTATACTGAGGAAGTTGTGGATAAGAAAACAGGAGTAAAGCGTATGGTTCCAAGACAGATCTGTATGCATCAGATTCCCGATAACAGGATAGATAAAGTAGCACAAGCAAGTGGATGCAAGAACTATGCTCACAATCGTTTCTTTGTTTATCAGATTTTAAACAATCTTCGTAATCTTCCATGCTGGGAGTGGAAGAAAGGATAGTAGATAGCCCACTAGTTTCTATCCACTCAACATAGCAAAATAATCCCAAGGCGTTACTTTAGTAGATTCCTATTCCCGTTCCCTTCCAACACCTGCATTTGTTGAATAGCAATCTGGTTCAGCTTCACAAGCCTTTCTCCTTGTGGAACGCCATCATTGATAAGCACAGCATTGATATTCTCCATATTCGACAGGCATATCAGTTCGTTGATGGTAGCATAGTCGCGGATATTGCCCTTCAAGTCTGGATTTGCCTCTCGCCATTGCTTGGCAGTCATTCCAAACATAGCCACGTTCAAGACATCAGCTTCTTCAGCATAGATGATACTGGCTTGTGCTGGGGTGATTTCCTCTGGAATCAAGTGGCTCTTGATGGCATCCGTATGAATGCGGTAGTTAATTTTTGAGAGTTCTCTTTTAGCAGTCCATCCCAATAATTCCTGTTCCTTGGCTTTTAGGCGTTGGAACTCCATGACAAGGTAAAGGCGGAACTCAACGGAAATCCATGATGCAAACTCGAAGGCTATATCAGTTTGGGCAAAAGTTCCTCCATAGCGTCCCGCTTGCGAAACAATCCCAATAGCATTGGTGGCTTCAATCCAACGAGTAGGCGAAAGCGTGAAAGCATTCAAACCTGCCTCTTTTCTAAACCCCTCGAATTCGAGGGGGTTAAAATTTGGGTTGTGAAGAGTCTCCCATATACCAAGAAATTCCACGGTATTGCGGTTACGCATCCAGTTCGCTATAACTCCGTTGGGGTCTGTGGCGTTTTTCTGCCTGGCGATGTCTGTGATGCTAATGTAATCTATACTATCTTTTGAAATAGTCTTGATAGCAACATCTTTAACGATAATCTCATTTTTCTTTGCCATAGGATAGTCTCTAATATAAATTATGTGTGCAAAGGTAGCACAAAATCATAAGACTAAAGAAGAATTAGCGAAAAATCCTCCCAAAGTTTTGTAATTTCGTTTTTTCTGTGTACCTTTGCCCCCGACAATGAGCCATTGAAACAGGCTGGTGGCTCAGTGTCGAGTGGTCTTACAATACGCATATCGCGGCAGAATACGGAAATCAGAAGGTTTCCAAATTGTAACCTCGAAAATTGCGTTATCTCCCAAACCTCCGATAAACAAAGATGGTTTGAGATTTCTTCCAAAGTTACGAAAAAAGCCGAGAAATGATTCCTTTTTTTATTTTACTCTCTTCTGCCCCCCCTTGTATGAATACCCCCTGATGCGGCGTGCTTACCTGACGGCCTGAGAGGTCATAGACCTTCGTGTTCTCCACAGAAGGACTGGGTTTACAAATGGGACAGCAAGGAAAGAAAGGATGTGCTCGACCATATCGATTACCATCAATTCTCGCTGACAGAAAATCCCGAGAACAAGATAACCATCAGAGTGGCATTCAAATAGACAGATGCGTGCTTCTACAATAGACAAAGGGCTTCCGCTTGGGAGCCCTTTGTTGGTTTAATCTTTAATGTTTAATCTTTAATGTATCACGCTATGCAGCTGGTGGTGCCCAGTGCCGTCAGGGCGGCGGTGATGATGCTCGCCAGCACCTGCAGAATCGTTTTCCAACCTTCCTTCTTCATGGTAAAATAAATTTTAAGTTTAGAATTTAGAATTAAGAATTTAGAGTTGTTGCCTTTGGCAATTAAGAGTTTAGAATTTAGAATTAAGAATTTAGAGTTATTGCCTTTGGCAATTAAGAGTTTAGAATTTAGAATTATCGCTTCGCGATTGGGAATTGTGGATTTAGAATTAACTCTTAATTTTTAATTCTTAATCGGCTGAAAGCCGACAACTCTTAACTTTTAATTCTTAATTCTTAATTCGTTAAGGATTAACAATGTCTCCCTGCTCCTCCTCGTCCTTAGGTGAGGTGTAGTCCTTGTCCTCGATCAGGCGGACGGCGTGGGTCAGCTCCTGGGTGTAGTTGCCCTGCGCATCGACGTGGGTCTCAGGACGGAACAGGACGTGCACCTTCTTCACGTGCTTGCGCACGGAGAACTTGTCGGGCGAGTCGGCACCCAGGGTGCTCATGCCCAGCTTGAAGGTGCCCAGGTAGGGAATCTTCACGGCCTTCGACTCCTTCATCAGTTCACCCATCACGGTGCCCAGCTCAGAGAGCACGGCCAGCACGTCGGAGCGCTTCACGGTGCAGCTGTCCTGCATACGC
>CACYXD010000031.1 GCA_902778255.1 uncultured Prevotellaceae bacterium | reverse complement strand
ACGCCCACGGTCTCGTTGATCACTGCGCGGCCATACCACTTTCCGTAGGCCTTCGACTCTTCGTTCTTGTTTTGATACTTGTGATAAATCAGCATAGTTTTTGTGTGTTTAAATTGTTAGTATTTGTGTTAACTGTTTTGTGCCTTTTCGCCTTGCGTTTCAGCTTAAAAGGCTTTGCGTTTCGGCCGGTTTCGCAGAGCGTTTCAGGCTGTTTCGCGTGGCGTTTTGGCGATTATGTTATTGTCTTAATTTGACACTACAAAGGTACAAAATAAATTACATATACACAAATATTTAGACAACTTTTTTAATGTAAAACTTTAATATTTTTCAGCGGACTATGTCATCTTCACGTAATACTCGCTGAAATCTTTGCAGTCAGGAGGCAGCTGATGATGCACCAGCGAGGGCAAGACTTCCTTTAGCTGGAGGAAGAGGCGCTCGCCTGGCGCGTCACGATCGGGATACATGTGGAAAGCCCCTCCCCCGCCCCCTCCCTGTGATGGAGGGGAGTATATACCTTTTAGCAGCTCGATGTCCTTTTTCGTGAGCAACGTGGCAGACGGGATGGCGATGGCTTTGTGACCTGCCGAGAGCATCGCCCAGCAGTCGGAGCAGCCTTCGGTGATGAAGAGCTGTTCGCCAGGCTTCAGCAGGTTCAACACGGGCAGATTGTAGATGCCGCATTGGGAGCCTTGTGGGAAGCGGAAACGAGGCATGGCACCACGCACCAAGTTACGGTTCTGCACGCCCACCAGACGGCCCTCACGATCATAGTAAGGAATCTGCAGCCAGGGCACGCCCTGACGGTCTTTCCACGAAGTAAGGCGGCACCAGCGGATGACGCGCTCATCCAATCGGCGCTCCTCAAAGAGAAACCGCCGTGCCTCGTCGTTAAGCCAAGGATGCTCAAAGAAACGAGAGTAGCGCGAAGCATCGAAAAAAAGACCCTCCCCCGACCCCTCCCTGTAGGGAGGGGAGTAGATGCCATTGCAAGAGTAATCACTCCCCTCCATACAGGGAGGGGCAAGGGGGAGGGTCTGTAGCCATCGGCACGCCTCCTTGAAGTCCTTGTTCAGGTATTTCATCACCAGACTGATGGTATCACCGCTTGCCCCGCACACGAAGCAACGATAGGTGTTCTTGCTCACACGGAACGAGAGGCTGGGATGCGAGTCAGCATGAAAGGGACATAAGGCCTTGTGATGCGAAACTCGCAGTCCAAGTCGCTCTGCGACCCCCTCTATGGGGAGGTCGCGGAGCTTTTGAAGTTCTAGTCTATCCATGATTATGAATTTCCTTTCAGGTATTTTTCGGTTTTGGAGTAAAGACCAGTCTGTGCAGAATAGGTGATGAAGCCACGGTTCTTCCAAGCGCTGAGTTGATGTTTGGTACCCTCCTTACCCTTGCCAAACTCTAATCTAATTGCCTCCAGTTGTGCCTCGTTGAAGTTGTCGGGCAGACTATCGAGCATGTTTCTGGGGCCTCGTTTCTGCGAGTCTTCCTCCGAGGCATCGCCGCCTTTAAACAAATCGCCGAACACCTTAACCTTTGACCACAAATCGTAATAACAGAACCAAACCATAAACTCACCAATGGAGTGCGTCCATGTCTGATCGTTCAGAATCCACAATGTAGCGGCCTTTTTCCATGCAGAAACGATGCAGCGGTGTGATAGTTCAAAGAGCATATCGTCATCAGCAAGGTCAGCCAGACGTGCCATCTCATCAGCCAACTGGTCGGCAATCTTGTTCATAGGTTTTACCACAAAACGTCCCTTGCAGTTGTCGAGGCGCATCAGGTATTCGTCGAGTTTCTGCAGAAACGCTTCGTCGTATTCACCCTTGCGGGGAATCATTCCCTTGCGCTCGCCACGTGCCTTGTAGGCAAAAGGAATACGTGCAAAGAATCCGTTTGTCATATCTCGTTTGTAGAATAAACGTGCGACCTCTGGGACTGAACTGAACGTAAGATTAGCACGTATTAGAGGGTTTCCTGTTATACCCTCGGCAGTAGCTCTAAGCGCTCCAACACGCTTACGGTCGAAGATATTGCGAACCATCACGCTTACATTCTTACGTCCACCACACATCTTTTCAACCATCTCCACCTCGGGAAGGTTCAGGTATTGTGTGCGACCGCCCAGTTTCTCCAGTCCTAAGGCGTTCTGAAGGAATGCTGCACTGGTCACGTCGATAGGTGGGAACCAGATAGCCACCTCAGGGCGATCGGGCTTGTCTTTGTTAGCGCCCTTGGTGCTTTTCTGTTTCGACCAGTTTTCCAGTTTCTTGTACTCTTCTTCATCATGTTCTCGAAACGAACGCTGAATAGCCTCTACGAGATCGTGCAACTCGTCCTTTCCTATACCAGAAGGACCAATTAAGTGCCCCATCTGACCACATAACTCATAGTATTTGTTATCAGGATACTTGAACTCCGCGCCAGTTACATGAGCTGCAAGTGCAGGTATTGTCATGGGAAGAACAGGTTCCTGCATACCTTTAGAGACCTGCGAGAGCAGTAATTTCACTATTTCTGTGCCTTTTCCAGGCTTTGGCATCGCCGGAGCGGTGCGGCTAAAAACATCGTAATTCATTGATTCTTAATTGTTTAAGTATTTAAATTGTTTAACGCTATCACAAATCACAGTATCACAGTTTTTTTTAAAGGGTATCCCATTTTCCTCTTTTATACTTATATATATTATATATATATCTAATAATCAATAAGTTACAATCAATGTAAAAGGGAAAATCCGATGTATAGGTACCCTTTTTTAAAACTGTGATTTGTGATTCTGTGATTTTTTCATTCACTCTTCTCTATTGGCCTTATGGGGTACAAACACCGCGTCAGCCAATTAAGAATTAAGCATTGTCTACCAGGCCCTCCAAAGCCCAGAGCAGTTCGTTGGCCACCTCTGCGGCATACTGCTCCACGTTGAAGTCCGGACCCGTGTGTATAGGACGGAAGTTCGGGTGGTAGGTGCCGTCGTCACGTCGCGTGATGGTGATGTGCCGTCCCTCGTAGATGCGGGGGTTGCGCTTCACCCGTTTCTGGCTACTGGTCTCGATGAAGGTCATCGTTTCGTTGTAGCGCATCTCCTCGCATGTCACGTCGCGCCTCAGCACGCCCTGGTAGTTCTTGCCTGCCTTCATGCGGTTGTCGCTTCTCAGGTAGGTTGTCACGTCCATACACAGTTCACGGTTCTTGCTCCATCCCTGCTCGGCAGGGCATTCAGAAATTATAATTGTCTGTTTCATAATCGTTGTTGTTTAAAAAGAAATTGTTGTTGTTTTTGTTTGTCGTTTCTAAAAAGAGTTCGTTTCTAAAGAATAAATTCGTTTTCAAATCACGTTGATCAGATGAATTTTCCGTCGGTTGTTCTTGGGCCTCACGGCGAAGTGCAGCCAGTAGCCGCGGCTGTTGCGCTCCATGAGCAGCTCGTCGAAGTCCTGATGCATCTCGTCGCTGATGTCGAGCAGTATGGTGACATAGCGCAGCAGCTGCTCCTTGCCCATCACCTGTATGTCGGCGGCGCATCCCGTGAGGTGGTTCGACGTAGGGCATCCACCCACCAGCCTGTTCAACTCCTGGCAGCGGTACCCGCTACTCACAATAACAGGCACATCTTTGTAACTACTCCCCTCGCTGCTCAGAGAGGGGCCGGGGGTGAGTCTATACCGCTTATTATATACCGCACGCAGCATCTCCAGCCACTGGCACACCCTCGTCAGGTTATCCATCACCTGCTCACTGGGCTGCATCTGCCTCAGATTATCCACGTATCCTAATTTCACGTTTGTGCGTGTCATCTCCTCAAGCGTAAAGTGAGGCGTTAACTTTGTCGATTTATTATTTTCCTTTGCCATAATTCTTTTTTTTAATGAATAAATGTTGTTGTTTTCGAAATCGTCTGCAGACTTGTGATTTCGAGGGCAAAGGTAGGGCATATATTAAAAGGAAAAGAGTAATTGAATGCGTATATCCCCGCTTGTCTAACGTGTCTAATTCATTTGCTGCATTCTGTCTAACAGGTCTATTCCCGTGTCTAACAAAATGGTATAGAAAGCCATCACCCAACGACCGCAAGCTTCGCGACACCATCCTTGCCATCATCGAAGTATAGTAGAAAAAAAACGCACCCAGACCTTGAATTGATCCTGGTGCGTTTCGATGAGTTGGCTGCTTTCCTAAAAAAAACCTATCGAGTAGCCTTTATTTCTCCTTTAAGTTTCATAAGAGGAAGATACAATCGATCATAAGCCACACGGATTATGCGATTTATTTTGCTTTCTTTCATGGCTGTCAGCCTGCGTTTATTGGCCTCTAAATCTACCAGACTAAGCGGTTGTCCGTTCATCATCCATTTACCTCGCTCAGCCGACATGCTTTTGCATATCTGGCGAACACGTTCTTCATCAATGGCCCCCACGATATGATATAGCCATTTTGCCATTTGCCTGACAAAACCAGCATCTGTCACCACATTATCGCGATTCTTCCTTGTTTCAAAGAAACCGGCATCATAAAGCGCAGCATATAGCCAATACCATTCATGGCCAGACGTCAAGTCAAGACAATCTTTGCCACTAACCCCCGACACAATAGTGTCACGCAATGCTACAAGCCGCTCATTAGTATTAAAAAGTTCGTCATTGAAAACATCGTTTGTAAGCAATTGATTGCCCTCGTCTGACGAGTTCTCTTCTGTCAGACAATCTCCTTCCTCGCTTTGGGGCTCATCTTCTGCCCTCTGGCTGCCCATGTGGATATGCTGATGCTCTATCTTTGGTTGATAGTTCAGTATCCAGGCCATCTGGTTGTATATGTTCTGCCTGCCGTTATCACTCATTTCCCAACAGATTTTGAGGGTTCTGCCCCATGGGAGGAAGGGGCACGTTCATGTTCTGCGTCTGGATGTCCGGACGGTAGTTGCCCACATTGGGTATCACGGTCTTCTCGCCCACCTTGTCGCCATAGATGTTCTCCTGCGTCACAGGTCGCTCAGCCACCTTCTCCATGGTGTCTATCAGCCGCTCCGTGGGGTCGGTCGACAGCCGAGTCATCTCGTTCACCTTATCGTAGATCTGCTTGGGCGTGTTGTCGGCCATGGTATGAAGCAGCAGATGACCGGCAAACATCTTCTGTGTATTGTCAAGGGCACACACATAGCTCACCGTCTTGGGCGCATCCAGCAGGATATACTGGTTCACATATACCACCTGCTTCTGCCCGTCAGCCCCACACGTATTGCTGGAAACGACGGCCTCCAGCTCTTTAATCTTCTGGTTTAGAGCCTTTATCATTATGTCTCGCTCTGTCAGCTGTTTATCCTTCTGGTTCAGCTGCTTCGATAGTTTAGAGTTGGCAGCCTCCAGTTGCTTGTTCTGAGATTCCAACATCTCGTTCTCAGCGTCTCTCCGCCCTTTGTTCTCGGCTAAGTCGAGAACAATTTTAAATTGCTCGGTATTCTCGATCATCAGTTCCTCCTTTCTAAAAAAATTAGGTGTATTTATAGTTTTATGAGTCCTTCCTCGTCTTTCAGAGAAAAAGGACTGCAAAGGTACAAAATCCCCCGCACAATCCACCATGATTTCCCAATCATTTTCTGCTATAATTATGTTAAAAAAGACAAGCCACAGATTAACAAGCAGATACAAAAACTATGAAATTAGCGCTAGAGGATCACCGAGACAAGACGCTCCTGTCCCTGCTGTCTTGGCTTGATCTATTTTGGCATCGAGGGCGGTGCGCTTCTTTCTGTTGCTTAATATCACTTATTTCAAGGCATCACACTATACAATCTCCGTTGCAACTCAAAATAGTGCGCACGTATATCCGTAACTGACATACCTAACCTTTCCTTTGCATCACGCATTGAGTTAAACCTGATGTTGATAAAGGTCTTCAGCTTATCCGAACCCAGTTCCTTGAAACCATTGCTGGCATAGTATTCCAAAATCAGGTTGTCGAATTCGCGCTGTTCCTTGTTCAAGGCATCTACATACTGTTTCTTCACCAGCTCCACACGTTTTGCCCTCTCTATAGGCGTAGAGTCATAGGCAATATATTCCAACACATCCAGCAAGTCGCATTTCTGCATCTTCAGCATATTCCTCAGTAGATTCAGTTTTTCCTCTGCGAACCCTGCTTCATCCAATGTTTGCAACAATTGCTCACGAGTTTCAGGGTTCGACCACTTTTCTCTAAGGTCATCTGCATCTGAGAAGAATTCAGGAATCCTGCCAAAGAGCCTCTTTACATATTCATCAAGACTGATAAACTCGTCGCCAAAGAAAATCTTCTGCTCCCATGTTGTTTCAAGGGTCAGCCTTCTTCTATTTGACAATTTAATGTCTATCAGATTTGTTTTTGAACCTTCACACGTACAAGGCAGATTGCCGCAAACGGGACAAGGGTCTGGCGTAGGTGGAAAATCATCATCCTTGGCCCCATGGAAGCCTCCATCCTCATTATCGTCGTCTCTTCTCTTCTTACACGTACAAGGCCAGTTGCCGCAAACGGGACAGTGCGGATCGCCATCCCAATCAGGGTCTTTGAACATATCGCAAGCGCCTACGAAGTCATAGATGGTGAAATAATACTTCTTATCAAACAGGCGCGTACCACGACCTATAATCTGCTTAAACTCCACAATATTCTGAACAGGGCGCATCAGCACAATATTGCGCACATTACGAGCATCCACGCCAGTACTCAGTTTATAAGAGGTAGTCAGAATGGTAGGCAACAGCTTTTCGTTGTCTTGGAAGGTTCTTAGTGTTGCTTCACCCACTTCTCCATCATCTGCAGTCACTCGCTCACAATAGTTGCTGGCAGGACGCTTCTTGTGCTTGTTCACCATATCGCGCACAATCATTGCGTGTTTCTGAGTAGCACAGAAGATAATCGTCTTTTCGTCAGGATCAATCTTGTTCAGCAACTCTTGCACACGATGTTCGTCACGCTCTTTAACTTGTATTCTTCCGTTATAGAAATCCGACTCGGTATAAGTCTTTTCAGGATCTACCTCGCCACTCTTCACGATGTCGCCCTGTTCCCACTTGTAGTCATCAATGTTACTTGTAGAGATGTCTACACGGAAAGGAACAAGGAAACCGTCTTCGATGCCTTGTTTCAGAGAATAGGTATATACAGGCTCTCCGAAGTAAGCGTAGGTATTGGCATTATCCTTTCTGCGTGGTGTGGCTGTCATACCCAACTGATAAGCGCTGTCAAAGTACTCCATCAGTTTTCGCCACTCACTTTCATCATTGGCACCACCTCTATGGCACTCGTCTATAATGATAAAGTCGAAGAAGTCACGTTCATACTGCATGTAGTAGGGTTGGTCGTTGGAACCCTCTGGTATCGTGATGCCTTGCTCTTCTGCTTTTTGTGCATTAGGCGAAGTCATCATCGTTTGGAAGATGGTGAAGTAGAGATTGCGTGCTGTTGGAACTTTGTAGTTGTTCTTCCTCAATTCTTTAGGCGTCACTCTGCACATCGCATCTTCAGGGAATTGGTCGAAGTCGTTGATAGCCTGATTTGCAAGAATGTTTCTATCGGCTATAAACAGAATTCTTGGCGCACGCTCCACACCCTTGGTATTGACTTCGTCTTCATCCGTCGAGACTCGGCCATCTTTGAGCGAGCTCAGATGGCTCTCGCTTCTCCTGATGTTCCACTTTGTCTGTGTCAGCTTCCAACAGATTTGGAAAGCCGTATAGGTCTTACCCGTTCCTGTTGCCATCGTCAGCAAGATACGATTCCGCTGCTTGGCCACTGCCTCCAACACATTCTTGATAGCAATCTCCTGATAGTAACGAGGCTGCCGGCCACCACTGCGATTGAGCGCACAGAGGTTGAACTTGTCTCGCCAAGGGTTCTCTTCGGGGAAGGTCATCTGCCACAAGTCCTGTGGCGTTGGGAACTTGTCAATATCAAATTCCTTGCTGGGAATGATATACTCTCCCTTGCTGTCCTTGATACCCATATCGATGAACCAAATCTCATCGCCATTGCTACTATAGGTATAGCGAATCTTCAGCGCATCGGCATACTCCTTTGCTTGATCGACTCCTGCCGATACATCCAGTTCGTCGCTCTTCGCCTCAATCACGGCCAGTTTCATACCCTTGTATTCAAGGATATAGTCTGCCTTCTTGGGGTTCTTGTGACCAGTAGTAGTGATGCGACCAGGTGCAATATAAGCACTCTGCTCCACAAGTATTTTACTCCCCGGAACAATGCCCCATCCAGCATCCCTTAGCTTAGGGTCAATCTTGTCAAGTCGTGTCTGCGCTTCGTTCATTCTCTTATTTTTTGTTTTTTATTTTGTCGTTTCGTTTTTTATGCTTAATTTTGCGGCAGAAATATAATTATTATCATTATGGCAACTGTTGCAACCAACAAACTTTGGGCCTATATCGAGAGTCTGTCGCTCTCGAAGCGTGACCGCAGCTGGCTGGCAGGCAAACTGCTGGAGCCAACGCATGATGCAGACCCTTACGAGGTAAGCCCTTCTGGCGACAAGTTCTTTGCCGACAGTCGCAATGTGAAGGCCGTAGAGGAGGATATTTGTCGTGCTCACAGCCCAGAAGCGAAGTTTACACGCTTGGAGAGCAAGGAGGATGTGATGTCGTTCATCAATTCCCTTTAAGCAATGGCCTACGTAGTTCTTCTTTCTGAACAGTCGAAGACTGAGCTTGCCGCCATCAAGAAGAGTGGCGACAAGAAGACGCTTAATAAGATTGCCAACCTGCTGCTTGAACTGCAAGAACATCCGCGCACAGGCACAGGGCAGGTGGAGCACCTGCGCCACTTCAAGTTTGAAGAAACGTGGAGCCGCCGCATCAACAAGCAATACCGCATGATCTACGAAATTCACGACACGGAAGTCTACGTCTCCGTGGTTTCGCTGCGTTCTCATTATGGCGACAAATAGTTTCTTCATTTCCTTTATTCAAATACCCGCCTTAATATCACATGTTTCAAGGCATCGCACTCCTGAGAAATCTTGTCGTAGTTCTCTTGGAGGCGGTCAACCTTGGATTTGAGAGAGTCGAGGGTTTCGACGATTGATTGCTGCACGGAGAGCAATGGTAAATAAATCATAATAGGCGCAATATTTTTATTGTTTATTTGAGGAATAGACGCGCCTTCATCCTTAAAGATTTTAAAATCTATAGTATTAAAGAAATAGTATAAAAACAAGGGGAGAATACTATTCTTATTTGGTATTACCCCCATAATATTTAAGTCACAGCAAATTTCTATTTCTGTCAATCTCTTTTTATTTGTAAAAATTGCGCCACCTCTCTTTGGGAAAATTAAAGTTCCAATAGGAAATATATTTTTAATATTTTCTTGCCTATCAACATATGTAGAAGATACAGTGATATAAGTTTCGTTACCTTTTAAATTCATATCCCCTACTTTAACATAGGGAAGACTACCTTGTTTGGAATTATTAGCGTCAGAATTCCCACTTTTAAGTAAACAAACTTCTCCAATTGTTTTCTCTTCCCACCCTTCTTTTGGTTCAAGCATTTCTTTGAGTGATGCTTGGAAGAGGGCTTTGGCTTCATTGAGGGCTTTTTCTGCATTAGCCTTCATCGCATCTATCTTTGCAAATGCAGAGTCAAGATAATCAACGATGGATTGCTGCTCGGAGAGTTTTGGTACCGGGATATATTTTTCTTTTAGCAATTTATAATGCCTGGCATAGCCTAACTCTCTCAATTTAATTGATTTCAAGACATAATAGAAGAATTTTGGGTTTATGTCATTTTTAGTGCTTAAAATATGAGTACCATCGGCACCTACTACGAAATCAAAATCAATGTATTTAATATTCTTTGTGTGATCACCAAATATGACAACAGGATCTTTGTGGCTGTATACTATAGTTTCATCATCCCAATAGCCACTTATCAATTCAGCCTCTTGGGATACAATGGGGAATTTTCCCTCCGTTTTATATTCTTTCGATTTTACTTGAACCTGTTTTGGTACTTTTACCAAACAAGATTCAAACTTCCTATATTCCCAACCTTCTTTCATGCCTTGTCCTCCTTCTTGACAACTTCCCAATGACCAGTCTTGTCAGAACCAACACGACAAATGTACTCGCGGCTTTGCAACGTCTTAATGGTTCTCGCAATAGTGGGACGAGAAAGATGACAGAATTCTGCCAACTTCTCGTAAGAATAGTCAGGGAATGAACCGATAGCAGCCAACACCTTTTGCTCTGTCTTAGACAATGCAGACATATCTGATTTTACAGTATCATTTACAGTATCATTTACAGTATCATCATCCCTCATCAGTCTCAGCAAATCGAGCTGTGTGGCTATCACACGGTCAGCAATAAAATCCGTGAACACCTCTGGACGAGTATGTGCTGTTTCGAGCGAATAAATATATTCGTGGCGCAGAATAGCCGGAATAATAGCGATGGTAAAACCATTACGCAACAAGGCGAGGTTCATCAACAGGCGTGCCACACGGCCGTTACCATCCACAAAGGGGTGGATAAATACAAAACGCTGATGCAATGTAGCAGCCAACTCTATGGGGTGCAACTTCTTTTCGTTGGCATTATACCATTTGACAAGTTTCTGCATCTCTGTAGGAATCTTCGAGACAGCTGCAACTGCATAGCGGCTACCACTGATATATACCTTTACATTGCGATAGTGCCCTGCCTTTTCAGCATCAATCTGCTGATAGAACAGGCGGTGAAGATTCAGAATATCCTCTTCTGTAAGCCCTTCCTTTTCCGTAATCTGATAAACGTAATCGTATGCTTTGGCATGACCCACAGCCTCGTAATGGTCGCGCAGGGGCTTGCCCTCTATCGTCAACCCGTCTTCAATCACCACCTTGGTTTCCGATTCCGTCAGACTATTACCTTCCAAGGCATTACTTGTATAGGTCAGTCCCACGCGATAATACTCTCGCAACGACTTGAGTGTTTCAGGTGGCAATGGCCTGTATGCTGATAGCATACGGTTATTCTCGTCGGCTTTCCGGAACTTATCTGTTATCTCTTTCATTTCACCATCTCCATGATTTCGTTAATAAGAGCCTGATTCTCGCTATTGAGGGCAAAGATGCTTTCTGCTATCTCGCTGGGTGTGCGCTCGTCAACTTCCTCCACCTTGTTGGGGTTCTTCACGCTGAGGTCGCAAGCATCGTCGAGGGTGCTGACATCGAGCGTCCACGAATGTTCACTCTCTGCCTGCGTTTTCTGCAAAGTGAGGAACTCCTGCATATCAGCTTCAGTCAGGGGCTGCGTCTTGGTGAAGTGCTTATCCACCTGATAGTACCAAATCTTCTCCGTAGGCTCGCCCTTGGTGAAGAACAAGACAACAGTCTTCACACCAGCGCCTGTGAACACACCTGATGGCAGGTCGAGAATGGTATGCAGGTTGCAATTCTCCAAAAGCATTTTGCGGATAGCACTTGCATCGCCATTGCTCAGGAAGGTGTTCTTGATAACGATACCTGCACGACCGCCAGCCTTCAGCATCTTGATGAAGTGCTGCATGAACATATAGGCTGTCTCGGAGGTGCGAATCTCGAAGTTCTGCAATACCTCGCCACGCTCATTGCCCCCAAAAGGAGGATTAGCCAAGATGACATTCTTGCGGTCGCTCTCCTGAATCTGGCTGAGGTTCATAGCAAGGGTATTACCATGAGTGATATTGGGGGCAGATACGCCATGAAATATCATATTCATGGTTGCAATGATATACGGAAGACCTTTCTTCTCCTTGCCAAAGAAGGTGTTTTTCTGCAAAATCTCATGGTCTTTCACACTCTTAATCTTCTCCTTCATGTAAAGGAATGCTTCACAGAGGAAGCCAGCTGAACCACAAGCAGGGTCATAGACCGTCTCGCCTATCTTGGGGTCAACCACCTTGATGATGCTGCGAATCAGGGGGCGTGGCGTGTAATACTCACCACCATTGCGCCCTGCATTACCCATGCGCTGGATATTGCTTTCATAAAGCACCGTCATTTCGTGCTTGTCCTCGGCACTCTGGAAGTGGAGTTCATCAATCATGTTGATGATCTCACGCATATTAAATCCAGAGCGAATCTTGTTGTGCAGCTCACCAAAGATTTCGCCTATCTTATATTCAAGCGTATCAGTAGATGCCGCAGTATTCTGAAAGTCTTTGAGGTAAGGGAAGAGTTTCTGGTCAACAAACTCCACAAGGTCGTCACCACTCATGGCATTAACGGTATCCAGCACCATTTTACCCGTCTGAGGGTCGCGCTTCTTGGGTGTTGCCCACTGGCTCCAGCGATAGAAACCTGATACCAGTCGCTTGTAAGTTTTGCCCTCAAGTTCTGCCTCATCCTCGCGTTCTGTTTCCAAGTCGTCAAGGTATTTCAGGAACAGCATCCATGATTTCTGCTCCAAGTAGTCCAACTCACTACCGCAACCCTGCTCCTTCCAGAGTATTTGGTCTATCGCTTTGAATGTATTTTCGTATTTCATTGTTACTTTTATCCAATAATATCTTGCAAGGTTGTCTTTGCTAAATCTTTAATTATCTTGTTAGGCCGCTCGTACTCAGCAACAACAGTGCTCTGCGTGTTCTGTGACATTATGTCTAATTGGTCTGCCATAGTCAAGTTTGATTATCTGAAGGGTTGTTATCTTCTCACTTTTACGTGTATGTGACGTGGTAGTTTCGCTTTGCATTTACTGCAATAGACAATGCAATCATACCCATAACACGGAATATCTTCAATTTTCTCCACATAATTCTTTGACGATGAAGAGCCTCCTAGGTCGCGATCCCCAACTCCTGATATATGAGTATTACCAAATTCGTCAACTGAAACGGTAACACCATATTCTGTTTTACTCTGAATGACATTATAACCTTTTCCTCCACAAGATGGACAATCACCAGAACCACCACAATAATCGCAATCCATTATTCCCCAAGAATATATATATCTCTTACCATATCCCATACATACTGTGCACTTTCCAATTTTTTTACAAATGTAACAATTGAAATATGTTGTTGATGTCAGAGATCCATCTTCATTCATAGTACAATCCATGTAACCATTCGGAACTTCCTGCCTCCAGGATTTGGGTAAACTTGAAAAAAAGGAAATATCTTTGTCAGAAGTCTTTCTGTCAGAAGACTCACCAAGATATGTCGTTGTAGTCTCCACAATGAGTTTTTTTCCAGAGTTAGCAAAAGAACTATCATGATCATAAAGAGCCACCGCTGAACCCCATTCTAAAAACTCGTGATTTCTCATTATATAGAAGCTTTCAAGCGGAGATCTAGGAATGGCTATAGTATCGGACGAATTATTAATGTAATAATAATTATCATCAACTTTATATTGCTTATAACTATTCCACATGGAATTCTTCTTCTTTGAGGGTATGTATAAAGACCAATTATTTCCCCTTTTTATAAAAAAACCTTCAGTGGATATAAATAATTGACTGCTATGTTCAGGACAAAAATCGTATATTTTTATAGGTTTGTGTAGTTTTTTATAGCTATCATTTTTCTTTATTTGAATGTCATCATTAATACTTTTGGGTATCCTCAACTCATATTCTGAGTTCATTATATAAAAATAAAATTCACCATCATAATACTGTTTGTATAACGAATACACATCTCCCGTTTCCTCAGGTCTGTATTCATACCATACATTATCGTTCTTTATAAAATATCCACCCTCATAAGTACATAGAAAACTTTGCGCATTCATGTTAATACCAAATGACAAACTTACTAATAGAAAAAATAGTTTCTTCATACTTTCAGCGACTTCATCGCAAAAGCTGTTATGCTCTATTGCCAGCGACGAATGGATGGTCTTTATCTGGTTTTTCTTGCGTAGTTGTGGAGAAGGAATATTATCTCCAAGACGGGTCATAATGCTTCCTACCTGTTCTGATATCTCGCCTATCAGACGTATAATCTCAGACGTTATTTTATATGGTGGCGTATACATATTTCCTATAGGTCTTCGAATGATTTATTCAAATTGTTTATTCAAAAACTTGTCGTAATATTGCTTGTTTCAAAGCGTCGCACTCCTTTTGGATTGGTGAATCTTTGAGCGAATCAAGTACCTGTCCCTGTGATTCACTGATGCGGAAAAGCCCCTGTTGCGTAGCGCAATTAACCCTCTGTTTACCACCTGCCGTCTGAACAGAAAGGGGGGTGACAATTTGTCCCCACCCTTTGGAAAGTTCAGGGTCACGCTTCTTCATTTTCTTGATGTAGTCGGTTGGGTTTACACTGTCTGTCAGTACCTCCACCACATCTGCTACACAAAAGTACCACTTCTCTTGTTCGTCATCCCACACCGTGCGGACTTTCTTTTCTTCAAACAGTTGTATTGCTTGTTTCTTCGTCATTTCTTTCTATTTATAGGTTTACACCTAAAATTTTCTGTATCTCCGCCAACGTCTGGTCAATCTTTGCATCGAGGGCGGTGCGCTTCTTTCTGTTGCTTAATATCACTTATTTCAAGGCATCACACTCCTTTTGGATTGGTGATTCTTTGAGCGAATCAAGTACCTGTCCCTGTGATTCTCCTGCGTTCATGCTTCGTCCTCCTGTTGAATTATCATTCGACAAACCTCTCGTTCGGCAAAGCTCAAACGAGTTTGGCTTTGCTCTCTCTTAATCGGTTTGTTCGTAGTAGTAAGAGTAATCGATACCCTTCATAAAGATTTCGCGGTCGTCAATGCGGTCTGTCATTGCCCCTTGAAGCAAAGACTTGATAGCAGTAGCATCAGTCGTACTTCTGCGCATGGCTTCTAGATATTTTTTCTTGTCTATCTTACTCCAGTCAACACACTTGCCTAATCGCTTTTTAAATATTTCGTCCAACCAAATACGAGTACTACGACCATTTCCCTCCATAAAAGGATGCGCCACGTTCATTTCTACATATTTGTTCACTATCTCATCAAATGTTGTCTCTGGCATTGCCTCAATAATACTCAGATTCTTCATTAAGTACTCTGCTCGACAAAACAACGTACCATCCTTCCAAATGGTTTTTGTACGAATCTGACCAGCAAAATCATAGAGACCACCAAAAATGTAAGCATGTATCTGCTGAAGAGCTTTAACAGTACCCACATCCTTATCTGATACCAAATTACTCTCTATCAATGTATAGGCTTTTTTCTTACTGCGTCCGTCAATGGTGTTTTCGCTGTATTTAAACCAGTCGAGAAAGACCATAGCCCGTTGGTTGCGGATAGATTTTGCCAATTGTTCTACGCCTGCCTGACTGATAACATCTGTTTTATATTTCTTTCCGTCTGAGGCTGTTAGTTTCAGTTGGGTAGTGTCACTAACCACCTCACTATTCTCTTTTTTTAGTTTTGCTTTCAGGTACTTCCAGTAGTTGCGGTTCTTCTCATGGTCTTCCTGTTCGTTAACAGCACCCACGATATCAAGAATAGAAAACCACCATTGATTCTGGTCTTCATCCCATACCGCACGAACCTTATAATCCTTATAGAAACGGATTGATATCTTGTTCATAACTGGATTCTTATTTGATTTCAATTCCTAATATCTGCTGAATCTCAGCCAGTGTCTGGTCTATTTTAGCATCACACTCCTTTTGGATTGGTGAATCTTTGAGCGAATCAAGTACCTGTCCCTGTGATTCTTTTGCACGCTTTCGTGCAGGGAGCATCCTCGCACAGCAGGCAGCGTGCCGCCTCTTCATAGATGTGTATCATAAGCTTTTATTGTATATCTTCAGTAAGC
>CACYXD010000030.1:3907-21750 GCA_902778255.1 uncultured Prevotellaceae bacterium | reverse complement strand
TTACATCTGTGGAAGGCTGCTGCAAAATTTGTTTCGGAATAGCCTGCGGTTCTTGGTGTGGCCCCGGTCTGTCCTACCTTTGCAAGGAAAAAGACTCCAGAGAAAACTCAGCTAACCCCATGAGGTGAAAATGGCATACAGGACAGGACGAAGATAGACCAGAAAAGATTTGCCCCTTATTCAAGTTCCGGCACCCAGTGACGGGTTATAGAATGAAGCTGCGTCTGACTGTCATCACAGACTCCCTCCAGGAAAGCGGATGGGCATCTCACAAGAGAAGGTTACAAGCAGGGCTGAGATTCAACAAAGGAAGGTGGTAGTGTCAGGCCGTGTCCCGCTGACATGGTTTGTGGTGCGTCGGGAACCTGTTCCAGACCCACGATGAATTGTGTGTGTGCGGTTAGCCGCGCATACTCTATTCATCGAGCAAACCGCGTCGGTGAAAAAGGACACCGCCGGACTCTGCTGCCCCTTTGGGGAACCTCGCCCGTCGTGCAGGAACCCTTGCAGGGAGATACCCGTTCACTTTCAGGAGGATTAAGAGGCTTTGGTGGTGTCAGACGCATGCGCCCTGTTCAAGTCCCATCAGAAGGAAGTACTGGCGACCCAGCGGCCACACTGACAGACATCGGACGGCGACCAAAGCAGCTGACGTGCCATCCGGGATGGTTCCCCAAGCTCTATGAGCTGCCGGGAATGAGCAAGGATAGCACATTAGCAAATGCCAGGAGTGGGCCGTGTCCGTTAATGGGGCTGTGCCGGGAGATTTGATACAAAATCGGCTGTCAGGAATTTTCGTTTTGCCCGATTTTCGGGGGTATTACTATATCGCCGACTGCCCGTTATGGCCACAGCGGGCTTCCTGTGAGGTCGTTTTCGGGGTGGATGCCCTGAAAATGCCCGTTTTCGAAGAAATCCTGACAAATTCAGGAGCATGGAAAAAGGGCGAGATTCACATCTGGCCCTTGTGCAAAGATAGTTTTAAAAAATTTGCATTGATTTTGCATCGTATGAACAAAGGAGGCTTCGCTAAGCCTCCGGTGTATTTTCCTTCTTCTCGATCTTCTCGATGGCGGTAGCCTTCCAGGAGAGCGCGAAGTGTTCTTTCTCGTCCTTGCCGGTATATGTACGTGGCTCGAAGAATCCCTCGACCTTGACGATGGTACCTTTCTTCAGGAGATCCAACTTTGGAGAGCCTTTCTTGGTACCTACCTCGATGTCCTGAAGGGCAGAGATCTTCTTCTCGTTGCCGTCCTTATCCTTCTTGGTGGTGCGGATGGAGAGCGGGAACTTGGCCCATACGCTGCCGTTGCCGTTGTTCTTAACCTGAGCGTCCATTGCTACGATACCAGTCACTGTGAAATTGTTGTTAGTTGCCATAATTCTTTAATTTTAAAGGGTTTAACTTATAATTTTTACGTGCAATACAGAGCCAACAAGAAACAGTCATGCAAAGACAAGGAATAACAAGCAAATTTTACGGAATACCCCATTTTCTTTAGGCTTCAGCCGTTAAGAAGAAAATGCGGAAGGCTGCTGAAAAATTTGAGTAGGGATAAGGAACTGTGCGACTGGTACTTGACGAATGACGCTTGGGCTACCTTTGCAAAGGAAAAATATGAGTGCAGACCCGTATCAAAAAGGAAAGAGGCAACCATAACGGCAATGGTGACGTATCACGGCCATGGATGCATGAGAGATGTGACGGCAGGCTGCAACTGCGCCAGGTTCTACCACCATTGAGAGCGCCACAGGATGAGGATGCCAACGAGAGGGCAGGAAGATGTCTGTCTGGAAGATTGGCAATGTGGTACCAAGGGTTTCCAGATGACCATAAAAAGAGAAAGTGCATTGTCATGATGTTCACGAGGAATACGACAAAGCCATGAGACCGACAAAGGCGAGAGAACTGTTTGCCCTGACGGGCAGACGAACACAGAAGAAGAGAAGAAATACACTGGAGGGTGAAGCCCCACCAAGTCCCATCAGGATGCAAATGCAAAAGTTATAAAACCTGCAGTTGGGCAGATGTAAACGTCCAAAAGTACCATATAGAGCGTATATGGTATATTTTGAAGGTATGAGACCTATAAAAGTTGCCATATAGGATAATAATCCGACAGATTGGGAAGTATTTTATTCCATTTTCGGTAAGAAATAATAGTATAGCCATCAAATCCAACAAATTGGGATGTATTTCATTCCATGTTGATATCCTTAAAGTCGTCGTTTCCCATCAAAAATACTCATCAAACTGTCGGTCAATCTATGATAGATTAACAAGTTTAATAGATTAACTATATTAAGACGGCTTACAAACGTCTGATTATCAATAAATTACAAAGAAAAACCCAACAAATAGGGAAGTATTTCCCAACAAATAGGGAAGTATTTCCCAACAAATAGGGAAGTATTTCCCAACAAATAGGGAACCATTTCCCAACAAATAGGGAAGTATCTCGATGGAATCCAACAAATAGGGAAGTATCATGATTCCACCATGAAAGGTGTGATGAAAATGTGTGTTTTCCAACAAATAGGGAACCTTTTCGGTTATTTGTTATGAAAATCACTAATAAGTGTGAACCTATTCAATTTCATTCCCAACAAATAGGGAAGTATCTCGACATTATATTCACTAAAAAAAGGCCTGTTTTTTTATGTCGATTTCACTGTCGATTTCACTGTCGATTTCACTGTGGAATTGTTTAATGTCAGAATTTTGTAATTTTCTGATATTAAAGTATTTGTAATTTTTAATATTGCGGATTTCACTGTCGATTTCACTGTCGATTTCAACAACAAGTTGCATAATAATTTGCTCCATTCTTAATATATAACGAAAATGGAATATTATAAATATATAAATATACGAAAATGGAATATTATATGTTAAATATTCCAAACAAAAAATTGTATAATCAACTATAATTCGTATATTTGCAGAAAATTTCCGAATTATGACATTAGAAGAGTTAGAAAAGGCATTGCCAGAGATTAGAGAAAAGGCATCGGTGAGTTACCCGTGGCTTTCTCTTAAAGGTCTCAAATATGAAACGATAAACAAGATACATAATGGTGGGAACTATAAATTACGTTCCCTTTATCGGTATCTTGATTTACTGGCCTACGTGTTGCGTATCGATGGCCAGCTTGCCGAAGATCTTCAGACCTTCGGCCAGATAATGCGTGAAAAGCGAATAGCAGCAGGCCTTACGGTTGTTGACATATGCTCTCAGGCACATTGCACAGCCAAGGCAATTTACGATCTCGAAGGAGGAAAAGGCTCTCAAAGGAGTACCCTTCTTAGTTTCATATCTTGCATTGGCGGTGTTTCTTTCAGTATTCACGAAATGATAGATGAACTATAATTATGGCAGCTAAGAAAGAAAACAAGAAACAGCTTTCAAACGAAAGAAAGCTTAAGAGGGCAGTAAAGAATGCTACAAAAGTCGAAGTTCCTGAAGAGTTGAGGAATGGAGACCTTCAGATTCTAATGCCTTTTGTAGTATCATCCATGAACTCCGATTTTTCCAAGATTCAGTTAGACGTGATATTGTCTATCATTGAAAAGATAGGCATGACACTCAGGGATATTTTGGATCAGAAGAAAGCCGGAGTACAGCAGCTCAGGCTTTTCGCCGAAGAAGAGTTACGTGATGATCCTCATAAAGTCAAGATCAAAATACCTCTTAAGGAGTTCGGTGTTTCACAGAACCATTACCCGGAGTTACGTTCTGCCCTGAAAGCCATGGTGACAGTTCCCGTTGAGTTGCCATATCGGTCTGAGAGCGGACGGCAATACAAGCGTCTCACAAACTTCTGCGATGTGTATATACCAGAAGACCAGGTGCGAGACCAGTATTGTATTGTCACGATGGACGAAGAAGTATCCGTTCGGGTACGGAATATGGAACTTGGTTATCATTACGTCCGCAAGCAGTTATCAAGAGCTTTCAAATCTAAGTATAGCGAACGTCTATATTGGTATATCGAGAGCTTTAAGGAGAAAGGAGTTGTCACCACCCAGACCATCGACTTACGGAAGTTGTTCGGGCTGGAGGATAAGTACAAGGACTTTTCCGTTCTCGAGAAGAGGGTTTTGATTCCAGCTCAGCAAGAGCTTCAGCAATTTTATGAGAGCGGCAATGCTCCCTGTTATTTCACCTATAAAAAGGTATATGAGAATGGCAGGAAGCGCGGTGAACCTGAAAAGATAGAGTTCACCATTATCTCCCGCGAACCAACAGTAGATGAAATGCTGGCAATCCAATCCAGTAAGCAACAGGAAGAGATTAAGCGCAGCTTGATGGAAGACCTGTCGCTTAATGAAAGCGTCAGCACCCGAATAGCCAAGAGGGTGACACCTGAAAACTTTCAGGGTCTGTTAGGTAAGATTATCAGTCTGAAGGTATTGTTCGACGATAAGGAGAAATCCAAGGGGATTGACAGCCGGACAATCTATATTGTTAAGTCCCTGAATAATTTCTTTATGGAATTTGAAGCCAAGCAGAAGGAGTCAAATGCAGCATCCCTTGATTTATCAAAAGGGAAGTCTGAATGGGACAAGATGATGATGGAGTACTGTAAGACCGTTGACCCTGCAGCTGTCAGGGAAACGATAAGTCTTATGACGTTTGGCGGTTATGATCCGGAAAAGAAATCGTTGATTATTTGTTTCCCGGACATTGACACCAAAACCCGCATGGATATCTACGGCCCGTCGTTTATCAAGGCCGTCAAGAAATATTTCGGAGAGGAAGTAAAGACACAATTCACCATTAAAGAAAAGGAGGTAACCGATGCCGAATAATCAAAGCAACAATAACAACCGTCGGGCGGTTAAGACTGTTGATAACACCTATGCCAAGGTTCAGCCGCAAGATCTTAATGCGGAGAGAGCATTATTGGGAGGATTATTGATAGATAATCGTGCATGGGACAGAGTGTGTGACCTGCTGCATCCTGAAAGTTTCTATGAACCCAGAAATCAAATAGTCTATGGAGCCATCCGGAATATGTATATGGATGGCAAGAAGGTGGATATCATCACCCTTTCTGATAGACTTGCCAAGGATGGGAATATTGACGAAATAGGAGGCCCTGGATATATCGCCGAGTTAAGCTCAATGGTTGCTTCCTCTGCGAACATCGAAGAACATGCAGAAATTATTGCAGAAAAGGCTTTGGCTCGCAATCTTATTTCTGCTGCCAGTGTCATTGAAACAAAGGCTTTCGATGATACCGTATCTAAAATAGATGTATTACAGGAAGCTGAACAAACCTTATTTGAGATCGGACAGCAGGATTCCATCCATAGTTATGAACAGATGGACGGCATCTTGGACGAAACCCATGAGCAGATAATGAAAAATGCCATGGGTGACGGTGTTACCGGATTACCGACGAGATTTGTCAAGCTGGATGAAATCACTTCAGGCTTTCAGCCATCTGATTTGATTATCCTTGCTGGAAGGCCTGCCATGGGTAAGACCACCCTTGCCGTTTCCTTAATCAGGAATATTGCCATTGATAACAAAGTTCCTGTTGCCTTTTTCTCTATGGAGATGACAAAGGTACAGGTTATGCAGAAGTTGATTTCAAACTACTGTACTATTGATGGTAAGAAAGTCATCAACGGCCAACTGGATCCTGTTGATTGGGAAAGCTACGATGCAAGGCGTAAAGAAATGAAGGGAAGTCCCCTTTATATCGACGACACTCCAGGACTGTCGATTTACGATTTGAAAACGAGAGCCAGAAGAATGGCTCGTGAACATAAGATTAAATTGATAATCATAGACTACCTGCAGCTGATGAACGCCAATGGTATGCGTTTTTATAACCGTCAGGAAGAAGTTTCTACGATTTCCCGTGCCTTAAAAGGTCTTGCCAAGGAACTTGATATTCCCGTAATTGCATTATCTCAGATGAATCGCGGTGTTGAAGCCCGTGAGGGTATTGAGGGAAAACGCCCACAACTGGGTGATCTCCGCGAATCTGGTGCCATCGAGCAGGATGCAGATGTAGTTATGTTTGTTCATCGTCCGGAGTACTATCACATTTATTCTGATGATAGAGGACGAGATCTGCACGGAATGGCACAGGTTATCATTGAGAAACACCGTAAAGGAGCCACGGGCGAAGTATTACTATCATTCAAAGGTGAATACAGTAGGTTTGAGAATACGGCTGACGTTCAGTCGCAGATTTCAGAACCGGTCAAGCCACAACCGAAGGAGCTGGATTTGCATGATACAGGCTGGGACGATGCAACACCATTCTGAGTTAAGATAAAAGATATTATTTAATATATAATACGGAATCGTCATGAAGAAAATATTAGGTTTAGATCCAGGCATTGCCTCCGTCGGCTGGGTAGTAGTCCAGATGGCAGAGGAAGCCAGTGAGAAGTCCGGCATTCTCGATGCAGGAGTAGTGAAGGTTGACTTTGACAATTTCGCCTACCAGAAACCTGACGGTAAGATATCATCGACTGGCAAGATCGATGAACTGTACCGCAAGGGCGTTACCGTATCGCCTAACCTGGTGCGCAGACAGGCACGCCAAGCACGCCGTAGGCTGCAGCACTATCAGCAACGCCGTGAGCAACTTGTTAAGCTCCTGATGGCAAACGGCTTCATCACAGCTGACACGCCTTTGAACGAAGAAGGAAAGGACACCACCTACCAGACCCATGCGCTACGGGCAAAGGCTGTCACAGAAGTCGTCACCCTCGAAGAACTTGCTAAGGTTCTGCTGATGATTAACAAGAGCCGTGGCTACAAGAGTACCAGAAAGGGTGAAAACGACGGTGAAGATGGCAAATACCTTGCAGCCATCACCGAGCGTAGTCAGGTACTCCTTGAAAGAGATTTGACCGTCGGGCAATACCTCTATGAAATGCTGACTCAGCATCCATTGAAGGGCATCAAGAACCAGACCTTCTATCGGAAAGACTACGAGGACGAATTTGAGAAGATCTGGAGTTGTCAGATGAAGTTTCACAAGGAGTTGACGAAGAAACTCAAAAAACAAATCCGTGATAAGGTTATCTTCTTCCAGCGTCCCATAGAAAGCAAGAAAGGTGATGTCGGCTTCTGCCAGCTTGAAAGCCGTGAGGTTGTTGTAAACGGGAAAACCTACACCACCGGTAGTAGGGTTATACCTACCTCTTCCCCACTCTATCAGGAGTTCAGGATGTGGCAACGTCTGAATGACACAGTCATCAAAAACATCATGACGGGAGAGGTGCGACACCTCACCCAGGAAGAGAAGGAAAGACTTGCCGCAGAGCTTTCCATCAGGAAGGAACTGACAAAAACAGCGGTAGTCCGCTTACTGTATGGTAAGGCCATCAAGAGTGTAGAGCTGAATTTCGACAGTCTGATTGGCAATGACACGGCAGCGCGAATCTACAAAGCCTGCCTTGAAGTTATTAAGTTGTCTGGACATGAGCTTGATACCAAAAAGATGTCCTCGGCAGCGATTATTGCCGCCGTACAGGATATTTTTGGGATGTTGGGATATAGAACTGTAGTCCTTACCGATGCCGGAGAGTTCGCTAAACTTTGGCACCTCATTTATTCCTTCCCTGGTGACAGTTCACGTAGTGGGCATGACACCCTTACAGCTCACATCAAGCAACTGTTCAATTTTGACAGTGCCGACCAGGCAGAAAAACTTGCCAATATCATCTTTGCCGATGGTTACGGCAATTTAAGCAGCAAGGCAATTAAAAAAATCCTTCCAAAGATGAAAGAAGGCTTGCAGTACAGTGATGCTTGTCTTGCAGCCGGTTACAACCATTCTGTACGCTCTGTTACCAAAGAAGATAACGAAAACAGGGTGTTGTCGGCAACTGTCACCCCTATTCCCCACAACAGCCTCAGAAATCCGCTTGTAGAGCGCATCCTGAATAAGATGGTCTATACTATCAATGCACTTATGGCAAAGCATGGCCAGTTTGATGAAATACATATTGAGCTGCCGCGAGAACTCTGCAGCAATGCAGAGAAGCGTGCCAAAGATACCGCTGCCATTGACCGCAACACCAAGGAGAAGGAAAAGGCAAAACAAGAGCTGAAGGAAAAACTGGCAGAGATGGGTTTCCCTGTTACCTATGTCAGTCCTAACGACGTGTTAAAGTACCAGCTATACAATGAACTCGCCGGCAACGGTTACAAAACTTTGTATAGCGATACGTTGATAGATTTGAAGGAGTTGATACTCGGCAGAGGTTTCGACAAAGAGCATATCATCCCGAAAGCCCTTCGCCTTGATAACGGTTTCTCGAACCTCACAATCGAGAAGACAGATATCAACCTCAAAAAGAGCAAGCAGACTGCACTCGATTTTGTACAGGAGGAATATGGCGATGCCGCTGCTGAGCAGTACCGCCAGCGTGTCATTGACTTGCTTGAAAAGAAGGCTATCAGTAAGGCAAAGCATGACAATCTGTTACGTACTGTTGCAGAGATTCCCGCAAACCCACTCGATAGAGATTTGAATCTCACCCGGTACATTACCAAGAAAGCTGTTGAGCTGCTGGAGCCAGTTACAAGAAAAGTTCTGGTAACTACTGGTGCTGTCACCGTCAAACTCCGTGAAGACTGGAAACTCGTCGATGTCCTGAAGGAAATGGTGTTTGAAAAATACCAGGAGTTAGGATTAACTGAAAAGTTCACCGATAAGGAAGGTAAGGTTGTCGAGCGCATACGTGAAGACGTCTGGAGTAAACGCAACGACCACCGTAACCATGCAATGGATGCCATCACGGTTGCCTTCACCACTCAGTCGATGATACACTACATCAATTCGCTGAGTTCTCAGGGTGAGGGCAGAGAGCAGATTTTTCACATGCGCCAAAAATATCTTCATAAAGACGGCAAGGGTAACTGGATATTCAACTCGCCGATGCCAATTGACGAAATGAGAAAAGTAGCAAAGCAGGTGCTTGAAAATATTTTTGTTATTCACCCGACACCAAAGGTTGCACCAGTAACCAGAAACAAGGGAACTTTGGTTCCCCGTGGAAAGTTGCACGATGCCACTTTCTATGGCCGGAAGAAAAAAGAAGTTGTTTTCTTTGAAAAGGTTGATAAGAGTTTCACTGAGGAAAAGATTTCTACCGTCACTAATCCGAAGTACAAAACAGCCCTCATGGCTCGTTTGCAGGAGTTTGGAGGTGATGCGAAGCTGGCTTTCACAGGAAAGAACTCATTGGAAAAAAATCCTATTTGGCTTGACAAATTTCATAGTGCAGCAGTACCCTTGAAGGTGAAATGTATGACAACGAAGCATGTCTATACGAAGAGAGTTACCGTCAATGAGAATCTGAACGTAGAAAAGGTTCTCGATGAAGGAATAAAGGCTATTCTTAAAGCACGCCTGCAGGCTTTCAACGGAAAGACAAAGGAGGCATTCGCCAACCTTGAAGAGAATCCGATATGGATGAACGAAGAAAAGGGAATAGCCATAAAATCCGTTATCGTTGAAACCGACTTGAAGGATCTTACCCCACTCCATCGTAAAGAAGATGGTACAGCGAAGGATTTTGTGAAACCAAACTGTAATAATCATGCTGATATCTATGTTGACGGACAGGGAGAATTACATGACAACGTGGTAAGTTTCTTCGATGCCGTTAAGGAGAATAAACTACCAGTAAATGAAAACTGGAGATATTTCTTCAGTATCAAGCGCAATGAGTATTTTGTCATGCCGGGAAAGGATTTTAATCCTCTGGAAATCGACTTGGAGGATTCCCGAAATAGGAGTCTTGTAGCGAAGCATTTATTTGTGGTACAGAAGATGTCATCAGGAGATTATCTCCTGCGCTTACATAACGACACATCGAGCGGCACAGTGAAGGAGTTGAAAGATATAACCTCGATGAGGATAACATCATTGTCAAAGTTTATTGGTTGCGTCAAAGTTTCGATAGACAAATCTGGAGATCTGAATGTTTTACAGAAAATCGTCGTCGAATAGAAATAAAAAAATCCCGCCAGCAATGACGGGATTTTCCTTTCTGAGATCTTTTTTTGATTTCTGTAAGCCATTCACAACTACAAAGAACTCGCCGACAACGGTTACAAAGGTGTAAATGCATATAATCTGTGAGTCATTCACAACTCCCCTACTGAGGAACAGAAAGTAAAAATTGGTGTAAATGCATATAATCTGCAAGCCATTCACAACATCTTCGAGATTTACACCTTCAAGGTGGAGGTGTAAGTGATAGTAATCCGTGAGTCATTCACAATAGCTTGGGAGAGCTTTCCTTGGTACATACCGGTGTTGATGGTAGTAATCTGTAAGCTATTCACAACCGTCTCGTCGAGGTGAACTTCAAAGCCGAGGTGTTGATGGTAGTAATCTGTAAGCTATTCACAACATAACTGGGTTGTTATCACTTGCAATATGCGGTGTTGATGATAGCAATCTGCAAGCCATTCACAACTTCTACTACCGCTAATATCGGTACTATCCAGGTGTTAATGGTAGCAATCTGTAAGCCATTCACAACGACCATCAGCGGTTTCAGAGCCACATCGTTGGTGTTAGTGATAGTAATCTGCGAGCCATTCACAACGCAGTATATCATAGATAATACTAAGTTGTGGGTGTTAATGGTAGCAACCTGCAAGCTATTCACAACTACGAATGGGCGCATCAGTACCTGGGGCGCGGTCTAAGTGGTAGTAATCTGTAAGCCATTCACAATAGCTTGGGAGAGCTTTCCTTGGTACCTACCGGTGTTGATGGTAGTAATCCGTGAGCGATTCACAACCCCACACCCCCTATCCAAGTGCATCGTTGGATGTTGCTGGTGGCAATCTGTGAGCCATTCACAACTTGACAACGCTCTCGGCGATTACATTGGCGGTGTTAGTGCATATAATCTGCAAGCCATTCACAACCCCCCGGCTGGCGCCCGATGCGTCAAAAAGGTGTAAATGCACATAATCTGTAAGCCATTCACAACTGCCGCTCGTGGTTTATGACGCCCGAGGATGTTGTTAATGGTAGTAATCTGTAAGCTATTCACAACCCCTGCGGGTCGAGATCGATGCAGAGGATGGGTGTAAGTGCATATAGTCTGTAAGCTATTCACAACAAGCTGTGGAACGAGCATGAACGCGAGGTCGGTGTATCAGGTAGTAATCTGCGAGCCATTCACAACCTACAGCCTCTATGCCATTGCCAAGGAGCAGGTGTAAGTGGTCGTAATCTGTGAGCTATTCACAACGGTTGCACCGTAGCCGCCAAGTTCAGCCGCGGTGTAAGTGGTCGTAATCTGTAAGCTATTCACAACTAACTTCATCCATGCTAACTGCGCGGATGTGGTGTTAGTGGTAGTAATCTGCGAGCCATTCACAACTCTGAGCGGTCAGCAGCACTGCAGGGATGGGGTGTTGTTGGTAGCAATCTGTAAGCCATTCACAACTGTTGTAGCCCCTAATGGCTATGTCTTCTTGGTGTTGTTGGTAGCAATCTGTAAGTCATTCACAACTTGCCGTTGGCAGCGTTCAGCATCTCGGCGGTGTATCAGGTAGTAATCTGTAAGCCATTCACAACATAAAGCACGAGTGTATTGGAGTGAAACCGGTGTTAATGCATATAATCTGCAAGCCATTCATTCGCAACAAGTCAAAGATCTCATTTCTGCTGCAAAGATACAAATAATCTATGAAAGCACAAAGGAAAGAGCTAAAAAAAAAGAACCTCCCCACCATCAGCGGTTTCAGCTCTTTTTGATGATTCACAACGGGCAAAGCCCTTATTGTGAATGGCTCACAGATTTATGCTGCAAAGATACAGCTTTTTGTTGAAACCACCAAATTTTTCAGTCGCAAAAACCTTCGTTTTAGCAACTTTTTAGAGAAATGCTTGTTTTTCTCGGGAAAAGTTCTTATCTTTGTGCCAAAAATAAGACCAAAATCAAAGTATCATTACCAAACCATCTAAACATTTTTGGAACAATGATAATAGGTTACTGCAGGGTTTCAACCCACGATCAGTGTCTTGATAGGCAAACCGACATTCTTACCGATGCCGGATGTGAGAGAATTTACCAAGAAAAGATAAGTGGAGCAACGAAAGAGCGTCCAGAACTCCAGAGGATGTTCGATGCCCTCCGCGAAGGGGATACCGTAGTTGTGACAGAACTTTCACGTTTGAGCAGAACAGTGAAAGATTTATTTTCACTGGTTGAGCAGATTCACCATACAGGAGCCAACTTGAAGAGTCTGAAAGAGAATTGGGCTGACACCACTACCCCACAAGGAAAATTACTCTTCGCTGTTTTCGCCGGTATATCAGAGTTCGAAAGAGATCTCATCAGGCAGCGCACGAAAGAAGGTTTGGAAGCTGCCAGGGCGCGAGGCAGGAATGGTGGCAGGCCACCGACAGATGCCGACAAATTGAATCTGGCATTAAAGATGTACAAGTCAAAAGAGTATAGCATCAGCGAGATCTTGAAGGCAACAGGAATAAGCAAGACTACGCTTTACCGTTTTCTAAAGAAATAATTATATAATAACTATATAATAATTATATATTAGTTATATGGACGATTACGTATTTTCATGGGCGCAGGATTCAACTGGCAAGATGGTACACATCGATAGTGTGGCCAGAGGAAAGTCATGCGGATGTCACTGTCCTCATTGTAAGGAGCCTTTAGTGGCCAAGCATGGCGATATAAAGGCACATCATTTCGCCCATCACAGCGAAACACGTAAGGCCACCCTTGAAATCTGCTATGCCGTCATCTTGTATAAGGTAGCAGAGTATCTGATACAGACTCATAAGAAAATTCATGCCCCATCTTATTATGGAATATTCCCTGAACAGGACATAGAATTTTCAGAAGTGAGGGTTGACGGCCAGTATGAGCGTGAAGATAAACAGCCGGACGTCATAGCGACTGGTACGGACGGTAAAGAGTATCTGATTGAGTTTGTTTTTGCCCATAAGGTACAACACAAACAGCCGTTGGACTACAAGAACCTGACTTGTCTGGAGATAGATTTGGCTCGTCAGAATCTTCAGACCATTGAAAAGTTCCTGTTCACATCTAACGAGGATCGTAAGTGGTTGAACAACGAGAACTATTTCACGATTATCGAGGAACGGTATAAACGCGCTGGTAAGGCGGTGAGGATTGCCAGAGAAAGAGAATGTGCTACATGTCCTATACACGAGTGTATTGGAGTGAAACTCAAAAACTCCCCTACCCCATTGATCATTGAAAACGATGGGAACAAATATCGTCTGTGTAAAATTCGGGAATACGATATTACCCTGAAGAGGTTCCAAGATGAAGAAAGGCGTAAGGCCGAGCAAGAGCGATTAAGGAAGATGTCACTGGAAGACAGATTGGCAATTTTGCCGGAGCGTTCACTTATGCGAGTTGCATACTTCACCGATGGAACTGTCAGGATCAATGAGAAATGGAGCAGTAAGAAGTTACACGAAAGATGGTGTTCTGACAGCATTCTTGAGTTTACCATTGATGCCCCTGGCAATCCATCCTCGATAGCCGCTATGTATATACGATACAGGGGGCATAATCTGAAGGACTGCATCATGTGCGAGTTCTGCCATGACGGTTATTGCTATAAGAACGTCGATCAACCTGATGCCTGGCAGTGTCGGTCATTTATTGTTGCATCACGGCTCAGGGTTTTAACAGCCAGTGGTTTCAAACAATGGGTAGTTGAAACATAGTCTAAAAAGAGTTTTGTTATATATTCATTATATAACGAACTAATAATAAATATATAATTAGTGTTAAGGGATTATATAACTATCAGATATTTTTTGTATCTTTGTACCCAGAAACATTAAAGCAGAAAGATATGACAATCACAGGCGAAATGAAGAATCTGGAGAAGGTACAAGCGAGGCTGGTACGCTTCTGTAGGTATCTGGAGAAGCAGAAGAGGTCAGACGGCACAAACAGTTATGATGACCTCTACATCAAGATTGCGTCTGTAGTTGGAACTATCGAAGATGCCCTGAACTTTGACGAAACAAGATAGTGTATGGAAGCAAAGCAGACATTCAAGGTGATAGTGGCTGGTGGCCGTGACTTTGGAGATTACGGCCTATTGTGCCAGACATGTGATAGGATGCTCTCACAGAAGCACCAGACACATGATATCGTTATCATCAGCGGTACGGCCAGAGGTGCAGATACCCTCGGCGAACGCTATGCCCAGGAACGAGGCTATGCCGTCGAGAGGTTCCCTGCTGATTGGGAACATGCCGGAAAGTCTGCAGGGTTCATCAGGAACGCCCAGATGGCCAGTATAGCCGATGCTCTGATAGCATTTTGGGATGGTCAAAGCAGGGGGACGGCGCACATGATTGATCAGGCACGTCAAAAGTCCCTACCCTATCGTGTTGTGTGTTATTCACCTTGAAAAGAAAAAAGGAAGAGTGACACCAAAAAGAGAGAAGATCCAGCCAGTCGAAAGTGATTATGGCGAAAAAATATACTAATTATATACTCATTATATAATGAACTAATAATAAATATATAATTATTGTTAAAGGATTATATATTATTCAGATATTTTTTGTATCTTTGTACCCAGATAAACGAAGATACAATTATGAAACAGACAGTAGACAGATTACAGGAGATCGAGAGCCAGATGGAAACCATCGGTGAGGACATCCGCAAGGAAGGCCAAGTGTACCGTGCCGAACTGGAGGAACGCCAACGTCTGGGACTCCATGGGAAAGCAGCCATCAAGCACTACAATGAATGGATGAAGAAATATGGTATGGAACACTTAATGGTTAAGGAGGATTGATTATGACAGACATAGGCATGATTAACGACTTCATCCAGAAGGAGGAAGAGGTGAAGGAACAGGTGTTTTCCGGCACCAAGCATCATTGCATATTCGAGATAACTCACCCGAACAAGCATAGTGAGTGTTACTTTTGTAAGTTCGTCCAGGACTTCGGAGAAGACCAGGAAGGGGCTGATATGATGTGTGAAAGCATGAACAACTTCCGCAAGCCGGATGAAGAGGTGTGGTTTATTCACCGCCTCCTGGATCAGGAAGAGTACGACGAGATACAAGAGTATCTGAAACAGTTTCCTCATGGTGACGTGTCAAACGTTTATTCGCCATTCATAAATAGCGTAACAGTACAAGGCAGTATATAATAAGTATATAACGAATATATATTATGACACCGGAAGAATATATTGAGAAATTGAAGGAGGTGCAGCGCACCCTTGACAGTGTAAAGGAAGATCTTGACCGTGCCATCGACAGGATGCAGCGACGTATTGAGACGGGTTATGAACATCTGGAGCAGGATAGCCGTCTGGCAGCTCTGGCGGGACGTGAATACGTGAAGCTGGCTGACAGCAAAATCTACGAGACAGCAACATCAAAAATAGAATATTGAGTATATAATTATTATATAATAAGTATATTATGAAGAAAGGATTGATATTTCTCGGTGGAGTAGTGACGGGAGTCCTGCTTACCTTCCTGTTTGCTTTTATGTTTTCTTCCCAGAAGGAAACAAGTGTAAAAGAGAATAGCGGCCTGACGATGTTTGAACAACCGGGCGATGTGATAACAGAGAAATCCTTTAAAGTTATCCAGGCACTTGAACAAGGTGCTGCGCTCGCCGACGGAGAGAAAGAATACATGACAACATTTCTCCTTGTCAATGACGAAGGAAAATACTATTACGACCACGAAATAGTGAAGGTTCCTTCAGGAAAGGTAGCCAGACAAGTTGGAATATTCAAATATACATCTGGAGGTGGCCTTGATAGAACCGTACCAGTTGTGAAGTTCATGGATAAATGACCAGCAAAGATAAGTATGAATAAGATTATTGCATTTGCCAATCAGAAGGGTGGGGTAGGGAAGACCACTCTGTGTATTCTCTTCGCCGACTACTTGGCTTGGAAGAAGAAGGGTGTGGTACTGCTTGATGCTGACGATCAGCGGTCAGTAACCACTAAAAGAGAAAAGGATGTGGAGTTCTTCGGCGAGGAACCTCCCTATGAAGTGCAGCATGTGGGAATACAGGATGTTGACTACATGCAAAGGCTGATGGCCAACGCCAGGCAGATTGATGGCACTGTCATCATAGACTGTCCTGGTAATGTAAGGGATGACGGACTGCTGCCGGTATTTACCCAAGCAGATGCCATTATCATTCCATTCGAGTATGAGGATATCTGTCTGGAGGCCACGACGGACTTTGTAAATCTACTGAACACCATCAAGCAAAAGGTGGGAGGGTCGGCAAAGTACATTTTCGTACCGAACAAACTCCAGTCCTCCTTTGGTACTGCAGCAGAGGTCTCGATGTGGAAACAGTGCGCAAGCATGTACGGAATGGTTGGGAAGGTAATGCCGAAGGTTCCACAACGTGCGAACTTGAAGCGCATCGATACCTACGACATCACACCATCACAGAGAGAGATTCTTCGGGCCACCTTCGAGGGTATCATCAGAGAGTTGAATATATAATCAGTATATAATAAGTAAATAATAGATATTATGGCAGATAATAAGAGAAGAGAGCCATCCGCTCCAAAGGGTATCAGTATGTTGGGCATGCTGCATGAATCGCAGCAGGCCAGTAAGCCAACAGTGGCCATGCCTGAGCAAGAGCAGACAAGTCCTGTTCAGGAGCAAACAGTATCAGACGGTGAACTGTGGAACAAGTTCCTTGAGAACATGATCAAGTACACAGGTGTAAAAGAGCAAGGATCTGCCGTCTGGCTTCCAAGCGACGTAAAGAAACGCCTCGATGATTTCCGGGCAACAGCAAAGAGGAATATTCCCATCAGGACGCTCGTGTCTGCTATCGTCGTGGCCTTCCTCGACGAAAACGAAGCAAAGCTGAAGGATTTATAAACAATAAAAAGAATATATATCATGAGAAAAGTTTTATTTGCAATCATGTTATTATGTTCTTTGGTTTCTTGCGGAACCAGTGAGACAGTTGTATCAACAGGAGTGAATCTGAGTGAATACGAATACTGTTTACTCGGAACAGGAGTCACCAGTGGTGATGCTGATGTGACCGATATTATTTTGAAGGTAGAGAATATCCTTCCGGAAGTCTTTACCATTGTATCAAAAGAGAGGGCATATTACCTTGTACAGGAAGGGAAAAAGGTACTAACACCCGATATCAGCGTAAAGTCCGAAAAATGGGATGGTGGATATTCTTACATTTCGATTTCGTTCAGGGATTTGTCAACAGGAAGGTTACTCGCAGTTACCAAATCCTCTGGGCAGGGAATGTGCACTAAATAAGATATACAAGGAACTTATAAGTAAATTCGGAAAGAACAAATAACATGAAAGAGACAGTAAATCCCTATGAGGTGGAACTGCTCGACCTCTGGAACGAGGTAGGTGGCCAGATGGTAATCAAGTACCACAGAGCGACCATCAAACCGGACAAAGGTGACCTACAGCAGCTCCGTGACAAAGGTTTCAAGACCGATGTGATGGCATGTATCATGTCAGCATTCATCGGCCACGGTAAGAGCCAGGAAGAAACGTTAGCCTTCCTGGAGGAAGCTGCTGCCGCCGGTGCAGCACCCAGTGTTACCTTCGAGGCTGCAGAGGGCGAGGCCCTGAATATCACCGGCAAGGAGAATAACCCGATGGTGAACCAACTGGTAGAAGCCATCGAGAATCAATAACAAGGGGTGATATCATGAAAGTGAAGATTTATGGAAGTAAGCATCAACAGTTATCAAGAGACTGAAGAGCAGCGCATCATCAGGGCTCTCAAAGAGAAAGATAAAGTTCAAGACAAGCTGATTGAAG
>CACYXD010000030.1:0-3858 GCA_902778255.1 uncultured Prevotellaceae bacterium | reverse complement strand
ACTATTGTCGCTGAACTCATCAAGGAGATAGACGGATGGCGTATCAAAGCTGGACTGAAACCGCTGAGTACAGAATATTTCGAGGCCTGTGCCAAGGATTCTGATCCGGAAACAATGATTGTCAAAATGAAGAACCCATGAAAAGGTTAATCACATTATTCTGGCGATGGTGGTACCGTCACCACCAAGAGCCATCAAGATTCACGAGAGACGAAGCACTGGCCATTGCGAAAGACTTCGGTCTGGAGAGTGAAGTGACTGAGGCCATAAAGCACGGCTGCAATCCTGACGAAGCCCTGCAGGAATGGGACATATATCCCTACGATGACACAGCAGTATATAAGCATCTGCAGCAGACGGATCCTGAAGGCATGGAAATGCTCAGTGATGAAGAACAAGCCGCCTTTGAAAAGAAACATGGACTGTAATATGGCACTTCAAATAGAACAGAAGAAACAGCTGTTGATGAACACGCTGATGGAAGACGGTACGACCGCTTGGGATTACGTTCTTACGAAGAGAACGGAAAGCCAGCCCTGGATAGCCGCTGGAATACTCTCATGTATGAAGAAGGGCTACAACCTCAATCCGATGGTAGTCAACTGGGAGGCTCGCGAACTAAGATACAGCAAGTGACTATGGAAATGGCAATTTGGCGAAAGGATGAGAAATTATATACCGCATTACAGGATTTAATGCGGACGTATCTCATCCACAATCACACGCCCAATATTGACAGGCAGTTAAAGGAACAGTTTGACAGTTACTTTGCCTGGCATGAAGAGAACTGGGAGCGTGGCCACATCGAGAGCTTTGGCGGTCCGACAGGAAGCCAGTTGAACCGTTACATCCTCGCCGGTAAGCTCGCCCTTGCAGCCCCAAGGTTACTGCCAGGCGATTCAGGATGGATGCGCCCTGGCCGTCTGGCATCCCTTGTCATCTATCTGAAAGATATCGCTTTCGACAAGGAGCTGACCTACAGGACAGGTGCCAGTGTGTTCTACTGACATTGTAAAGAAATCTGCTGAAACGGGCTTTTTACAGATGCCGGAAGAGAAAATGACCCTCAGAAAGGCCCGCTGTGGCCATATCGACGTGACGGTGGATATGTTATACCCCCTAAAATCGGGCGAAATAAAATATCTTTACACCTTCAAATACATCAAAATTGATGTTAAATACAAGGAGTACCTTATATTTTAGAAGGCTGATCTGATACGTAACCGGCATCGGTAATATAGATAATCATCTATAATTTACGCATCAAATATAGACAGATATCTATATTTTATAGGCTCCAGTCTATAATCTGCGCATTTTTTTGGGGTAGTGTGTATTAACTGTAATACTCCCCGATTTTAACAAATAATCCACCAATATCGTCGTAAAATTGTTAAAATACGACTTTTTATTTTTTTCGGTGATCTTTATCCGAAAATAGTTGTATTTTTGGCGCGATAACCCTCAAAGCGTCTTAAATACGTTAAATCAAGACTTTGTTATCACGAAATTAGGGAGTATACATTAGAAGTTGTATCTTTGTCGGAATATCATTTTTAATTGTAACAAATATGAATATATCTATTGCATTAGAGGTTATTAGCTACCTCAACACAGAGTTTGACTCTCACGACTTTATCCGGAAGCTGCTGGAGAAGCATCCGGAAGTATATGGTCGGTATCTTGTTAAACATGGCGACAACGGTGGCAGTGTAGCTACTGCCGACGGCGAAATTGCCAAGTTCCTTGCCAGACATGATAACGAACATGATAACGCTCTTCACATTATCAGAATTGGTAATGGTCGCTCTCGTGATATTCTTGATAATATTTCTGATAACGCCAAATGGCATAAATAATTTGAATTATGAAGAAACAACTTTTACTTTTTGTGTTTATACTGCTGCCAATGGTGGCCAATGCTACTGTTAGGATTAATTATAACGGGGTTTATTACGATTTAATAGAATATAATGAAGAGAAGTATGCTGAAGTAGCAAGAATGTCAAGTGGTAAATACACTGGCAGCGTGGTAATTTCTTCTACTGTGACCTTTAAGAATGTTACTTACAATGTGACTGGCATTGGAAGTGAGGCGTTCAAAGGTTGCTCTGGTCTTACCTCCATCACCATTCCGAACAGTGTAACGAGCATTGGACATAGAGCGTTCGAAGGATGCACAGGTCTTACCTCCATCACCATTCCGAACAGTGTAACGTACATTGGACAATATGTGTTCAATAATTGCTCTGGTCTTACCTCCGTCACTATTGGGAACAGTGTGACGAGCATTGAAGAGGGTACGTTCCAGGATTGCTATAGACTTACCTCCGTCACTATTCCGAACAGTGTGAAGAGTATTGGATATTATGCGTTCTTATATTGCACAGGCCTTACCTCCGTCACCATCGGCAACAGTGTGACGAGCATTGGCCTTGGTGCATTCCAGAAATGCTTCGGCCTGACCTCCGTCACTATTGGGAACAGTGTAAAGAGCATTGGACGTAGTGCGTTCTCTTATTGCTCCGGCCTTACCTCCGTCACCATTGGGAACGGTGTGGAGAGCATTGGAGAAAGTGCGTTCTTATATTGCACAGGCCTTACCTCCATCGTTGTAGAATCAGGAAATACAACATATGATTCACGAGAGAACTGTAATGCCATTATCAAAACTTCGAGTAACACTTTGGTGGTTGGATGCAAAAATACCGTCATCCCCAACAGTGTGACGAGCATTGGAGGTGCTGCGTTCAATTCATGCACAGGTCTTACCTCCATTACCATTCCCAACAGCGTGACGAGCATTGGCTCTGAGGCGTTCTATGGCTGTTCTGGCCTGACCTCCGTCACTATTCCGAACAGCGTGACCTACATTGGATATGGTGCGTTCCATGGTTGCGATGGTCTTACCTCTATCACCATTCCAAACAGTGTGACGAGCATTGGCTCTGAGGCGTTCATGGCTTGCTCTGGCCTTACCTCCGTCACTATTCCGAACAGCGTGACCTACATTGGCTCTGATGCGTTCTCTTATTGCTATGTTCTTACCGATTTTTATTGTTATGCAGAAAAGGTTCCAGGTGGAGAATTAGCAATTTTTAGCAACACTCCAGTTAGCAGCGCTACCCTGCACGTGCCTGCCGCCTCAATCTATGCTTATAAGGCTGCTAACCAGTGGAAAAAGTTCGGCAAGATCGTTGCCCTCACCCCCGAAGAGACGGGCGTGAAGCCCATCACTGCCGCAGAAAAACCCTCCGACCGCAAGTTCATGGAGAACGGACGTCTTATCATCCAGAAGAACGGACAGCGCTACAACGTTGCCGGACAGATGGTGAAGGAAAAGTAACCCTCCCCACCCCTCCTGACGGAGATAAACACTACAAAATGCCCCTTGGAAGTTCTGATGCTTTCAGGGGGTAATTTCAATGAAGGGTTACCGCCCATCGAGCAGCACCCCTCGCAGATTCGCCAACGTCCAGTCCAAAAAGCACAGACTTAAAAAAAGCACTGCCACCGTCGAGTCGCAGAACACGTTTCGTCTCTGACGCTTTGCTTGTCAAAGAACTTAATCGCGCGAGCCAACAGCAGCAGCCCAAAAAGAGCGATGGAAACCGCCTCCGTTTCTCATGATGAGGAACATCAACATGCCGTCATTTCCTTCGCTGACGGTGCAAAGGTACAAAGAAAAATTGGTATTATAACCATTTTCTTGCTCAAATCTTGGTATTATACCCATTTTTCGGGGCAAAACTTGATATTATGTCAACTTTCACTTGATATTTCGTCAAGTCCGACTTGATATTACATCAACTTTCACTTTTCCTTCCTAAGTGAATCCCTGTGATGAATCCGGCTTTT
>CACYXD010000029.1 GCA_902778255.1 uncultured Prevotellaceae bacterium | reverse complement strand
CCGCAGTTCGAGGAGAAACCTGTGTGGTTCTCGCGCATGGGCGTCTCCGAAGATGCCGACTCGCTGTTGGCTTTCCTGCGTCGTGAGGCACCTCGCAACGGACTCGACACGTTGGCTTTCTTCGTGCCTCAGATAGCCGAAGACCTCGCCATCGTCCATGAACTCGCCTTCGACTCCCTTGGGGTGGACATCAACGACCTGTTGCCGCGTCTCGACTATCGGCTCTCGAAGGCCTACGTGCGCTATACCACAGGTCAGCGCTTTGGCTTTATGCGCCCTGACAGAGTCTTCAACCATCTGCAGATGAAGCCCGACAGCAGCAGCTATGCCCAGCTGTTCGACTACGAGGTGAAGGCACCAGACTACAAGGCGTCGTTGCAACAGCTGACGTCAGACGATCGGATGCAGTATCTCGTATCGTCCGTCCCTTCGAGCAGCGTCTATAAGAGTCTTCAGAACCGTCTGTTGCAGTCCACGAGTCCCGATGAGCGCACGAAACTCGCCGCCAACATGGAGCGCAGCCGCTGGCAGGTGACGCAACCCGCTGATCCTTCGCGAATGGTCATCGTGAACATCCCCGCGCAACAACTCTGGGCGGTGGGTACCGACTCCGTGCTGAACATGCGCATCGTGTGTGGAGCCACCAAGACGAAGACTCCTTTGCTCATCAGCGCCATCAGTCATGTAGAGGTGAATCCTGAGTGGGTCATCCCCCTGAATATCCTGAAAAACGAGGTGGCCCACCATGCCGGCGACTCTGCCTACTTCGCCCGCAACCACTATCACATCGTGGACCGCAGTTCGGGTGACACCCTGAATCCTGTGCAGGTGAGTGTTGCGCAACTGAGTTCTGGTCGTGTGCGCGTAGCACAGCGCGGCGGTCCTGGCAACTCGCTGGGGCGCATCGTGTTCCGCTTCCAGAACAACTTTGCCGTCTATCTCCACGATACCAATAATCACGGCGCCTTCAAGCGTGATCGGCGAACGCTCTCTCACGGTTGTGTGCGCGTGGCTGATCCCTTCGGACTGGCTTGTTTCCTGATGCCTGAGATGGATGAGCGCCTGCGCGACCGCCTGCGCCTCTCGATGGATCTTGCGCCCGTGACCGACTATGGCCGAGAGTATCTCTCAGAGCATGCCGAAGAGCCGCGACCCTTCCGGCTGATCAGCTATCGTGACGTATCACCTCGTGTGCCCGTCTATCTGGTGTATTATACGGCCTATCCCAATCCCGCCTCAGGCGCTATCGAACAGTGGCCCGACCTCTATGGCTACGATACCGCTATCCGCCGTGCCGCAGGCTATTATCTGCTGAAGAAATAACAATCAATAGATTTACAAACCCCTAAAACATTACTGATTATGGCAAATACTCCTACTCCCCACATCGGGGCCCAGTATGGCGAAATCGCCGAGACTGTGATTATGGCGGGCGATCCGCTGCGTGCAAAACTCATGGCAGAGAAGTTCCTCGACGATGCCGTACAGTTCAACAACGTTCGTGGCATGCTCGGCTTTACCGGCACTTACAAGGGCAAGCGCATCAGCGTGATGGGTCACGGCATGGGTATGCCCTCCATCGGCATCTATACCTACGAACTCTTCAATTTCTACGGTGTGAAGACCATCGTACGCGTCGGCTCGGCAGGAGCGATACAGACCGACCTCCACTTGGGCGACCTCGTGATTGCTCAGGGTGCGTGCACCAATTCCAACTACGCTGCCCAGTACGAGCTGCCTGGCACCTTTGCGCCCATCGGCGACTTCCAGCTGTTGCGCAAGGCCGCTGACGCCTGCGACCGTATGGGCTATGCCTACAAGGTGGGAAACGTGCTTTCCTCTGACGTGTTCTACAACGAGAATGCGCATAACGACAAATGGAGCACCATGGGTGTCCTCGCTGTCGAGATGGAGATTGCGGCCCTCTACATGAACGCAGCCCGTTCAGGCAACCGTGCGCTGGCCATCTGCACCGTCTCCGACCATATCATCACAGGCGAGGTGACCACCGCCGAAGAGCGTCAGAACACCTTCACGAAAATGATGGACGTGGCCTTCTCGCTGCTCGACTGACACAGTTACGGCTACAGCTTCTCTCCGCAGTGTGAACAGTAGTGGTCCTCATCGCGTACTGGGGCATCGCAGCGAGGGCAGTGGCCGTCCTTGGGCTTCTCTTTCGTCTCGTCGATGATGTGAGCCGTAACAATACCCGTTGGAACGGCAATGATGGTGTAACCCAACAGCATGACGAAGGCCGAGAGCAGGCGACCGATCGCCGTCACAGGCGTGATGTCGCCATAGCCCACCGTTGTCATCGTGACGATGGCCCAATAGACCGATGTGGCCAAGTCGGTGAATTGCGTACCCGGCTGTCCGCTCTCCACCATGAACATCAGGGTTCCCAGGCAGGTCACCAGTATCAGCAAAAAGAGGAAATAGACCGAGATCTTGGTCAGACTCTTCTGGAGCGAGCGCATCAGCAGATAGCCCTCATTGATGAAGCTGAACAGCTTGAATATGCGGAAGATACGGATAAAGCGGAACGAACGCAGGAGGATCATGTAGCGCGCGTTGGGCAGGAAAAATGAGAGATAAGGCGGCAGCGTCGACAGCAAGTCGATGATGCCAAAGAAACTCAGCACGTAGTCACGCGGCCGCGGAGAACAATAGACGCGGGCAATATACTCGACCGTGAAGAAGAAGGTGAGCATATATTCCAGTATCTCGAGCACCAGCTTGAAGGTATGGGCCAGCGACGGGATGGTCTCGACGAACGAGATGAGGATACTCAGCGAGATTGCCGTGATGAGCGTGAGGTCGAAGATACGTCCTGCGGGATTCTCCGACTCGAACATGATTTTATAGAGATTCTCTTTCTCCAGCCATTGAGGTTTCTTCATACAGGTAAATGTTTACTATCACCCTGCAAATTTACATATTATTCTGGAATTACCGTCATCAGTGACTGAAAAAAATACGAATTATTTGGATTGCCCCCCAAAAGATAAGGATCTCCTTGGTCTTGACGATTGAAAAATAGGGGAGAGAGCCCAGTGCTCTCTCCCCCTTGAGATTAGTCACCCTCGCCCGGAATGGTCGAGCCACCGCCGCCCTCGTTGCCGCCAGTGTTGTCGGTCGAGCCGCCCTGCGTAGTGTCAGTACCTTCGTCGGTTGAGTCCTCATCGTCCTGAGAACCATCCTCGTCGGTGCTACCCGTAGAGAGCAGGCTCTTGACGTTCACGAACTCGGCCTTCTTGATAAACTCGCGGCTGGAGAGGTTGTCTTCCTGAACCTGATCGGGCAGGAATCGGATGTGAAGCGCCTTCAGGTGCTGGTTCACATTGAAGTCCTCCTCCTTGTCGGAACCGCCTTTCTGACACTCGCATGTCAGGTAGAACGTGCCTAATCCATTGATTTTCACTTTCTTAGACTCCAGCAACATCTCGAGCAGACAGGTCTTGACCTTCTTCATCACACCCTCGACGACATCAGCCGTAAATACAGAACCGTGCTCAGAGATGTGCTTGGCGAGCTTTTCAGTGCTCAGCGTTTCGATACTTTTGAGGCGGGCGTACCATTTCCCGAACATCACCGACTCTGAGTCCTTGATGTCATTCTGATAAACCTCGTAGAGAATCTTACTCATGGTATAAGATTATTAAGTGATACATAATCCAGGTCAGGATTTTCCTGCCTTTCTTTCGCTTACAAAGGTACGAAATTAATCTGAATTGTGCAAATTATTTAGCTGTTATTTAGGTGAATATATGTTAAATATTCAAGTAAAGATTTAGGGGTAGATTCCAGTGCGGAACCCACCCCTAATCGAGAGAAATTCTTTTGCAATGCAATAATGCAATATGCGATTAAGCAAGCACTGCAGAGCGATGCTTACATCAGCTTACGATACTTACCCTTGTCCTCACCCTTGGTGATTTTCTGCGCCAGACCGTCATCCACCAGTCGCTTCAACTTGCTGCAGATGCTTCCCGTCTTGCCCTCGTAGCCGAAGCAGATGTCGACATCTTGAGATGTAAACAGATTTGGCAGACGACGATAGCCGATCCATGTCTTCTGCTGGTGGGTGCGCCCCGATGTTTCTAATGTTTCCTGATTGTCGTAGTACTGTTCGCCAACAGCCAGGAAGAAGTGCTGCTGAAAAGCAAAGTGGGCATTGACAATGAGCAGGGCCAGTTGTTGGTCGTAGCGATCGATTTTAAAGTCGGCAGGACACTTGTAGCGACCGCCTTCCTCAATCATCTGATCCCAATGACGACTGATAATAAATGGCAAAGAGTAGTTCATTCCATGCCAATATGGACGTTTTACCATATCTTCCAGCGCAAGGTTACGACCATTCTCTTCAGCATCGGCCATGCGACGTTCTGTCCATTCACAGAGAGTGAGGTCAATGTCTTCACAGGGAATCTCTCCCTTGCAGGCATCGAACTTATAAGCCCATTCCAACAATGCAGCCTCGTTTTCGCGGTCTTTATCATCATACTTATGGCGCTTACGTACTTTAAATTCAGAATCGGCCAGCGGTACTGCTGTGATGCGGAATAAGCGACCTTTCACAAAGTTCTCCTTTGTAGTCTGCTTACGAAGGGCATCGGGTGTGCCGCTATAGACTGCATTGAAGTGAACGTCATACTCACCAATCATCGAACTTGAAGTTTTCAGGTAAGCTCCATCTGGCTCATTATGGAATCCCTTGAGAAAAAGCTTTTCGATATTCATATAGCCCTTCTTCATCTGGTCAATAAGGTCATCGAGTTCTGAATTGAAGTGGCTGACATGCAGCGGCCATTCCTCACCGTCAATCAGTTCCTTAGCGTTAAACTCAGCCTCGCGGATGGCAGCAGCAGAGGTCTCCGAAGGCATACAACGGAAAATGCCCTTCGGGCGAGGTGTCTTGTTCTTTTCGCCGCCGGACTTCTGGTCGCGCTCTTCGTTCCAACGGTTCAACGCAGCCGTCTGGGCTTCATCCGACAGTTTTACGGGAGTCATCAGCAGCTTATACAGTCTGACGGCAATATGCTTTCCACCACCACTGCGTCCTATCAGTTCCAGAACGCTGTTAAGACGGCACTTTCGACCAGGCTCCATACCTGACTGATACCAACAGCGGGTCATTAGGGTCATACAAAAAGCACCGCCCACAAAAAGTGCCACCACATAGTACTTACGCTCCAGACGATGGCAAAGCAACTTCAATAACGGATAGCGAGGAAACAACTTCTCAATCTCACAACCTATACGCTCCAGCATGGCTGTGGTGTCGTGCTGTTCCCCTTCCGTCATACCGCCCATGGCCTGCTTCTGTATTTCCTTTACCAGTGCTGAGTACTTCCTACCAGTCACTTGCTCAATGGCTCTACGCATTTCCTTTGATGGCTGTAGCTCGTAGTAATTCTCCGACTCGCGCTTGTGCTTCAGTTTCTGTGCGGCATCCATAATGTCGTCCAATTCCTTCTGGCCGCGCTCTGCCACAACGTCCTTCACCCACTGCAATTGCATCATCAGAGCCAATACTTTCTTTACATCGCCGTCGCAGATAATCAGCAGGTCATAGGCCAGTTTGATGGCCGACTTGTGTCGTGAACCTACTGGGGCGCCGTTAGGCAACAGTGCATTGGTGAAATCGGTAATCGGATAGCCGAAAGCCGTCAAGTCAAGATTCACGGCGGGCTTGGTTACACTCGCTGCCAGTTCTTGGGCAGCAGCGGGTGTTGCCGTAGTGGGGGTTGTCACTTGCTCACCGTTGACAACTGCTTCGCTGTCAAAATGGTGATTCTTGTTGATGGGGTCGCTCTGCTCCTGCTGATACGACCCGAGGAATTTCTCGTTGAATTCCTTGCTTTTGTTTTCTTGTTTCATATTCGAAAAAATATTAAGGATTAAATAAATTATCTTCGTCAATAAAGTAGATATCGCACATACGCGGGGCATAACTAATGCGAGAAGCATCGATGCAGCTGTCATCACAAACGGGTTTACCTGTCGTGCCCAGCATGCCGAGAAGACCAAGCTCACGACCGAGTTCAATCTGGTTATCGGCTATGTTGCCGATATCAGGATTTGCTTCACAGACCAGACGCAAACCATGTCCCGATGATGTTACATGAGCAAGCCGTACCTTCCAAGGAAAATTCTGACGCAATGTGCGTTCGTAGATCTCCCGAGGGTCACATGGTAGATGGTCGCCATCGAACATAAACAAACAACTTAACTCCCTGATGCTGCTCTGCAAACGACGACGAAAAAGAATTTCTTTTCCTTCGGCATCAAGCACGGGATTGCCCTGCTTGTCGGTCTTGGGAATGGCTGCAAACTCCCTAACTGCAAAGATAAAACAGGGTGTCCACATCTTCTGGGAGTTAGTCCATTGCTGGAGTTTCTGTTCAACGCTCAGCGCAGCAAAGGTTTCACCAGCCCGAGGGCGCGCAGCCTGCTTCTGGCAGAAGTTGTGAAAGTTGGCACAGTTAATCCAGTTGTCCAACGGCAGTCCGTCATCAATGGCTTTCTCAATGGCCTGGCGAGTCGTGATGGTGTTATTAACTGATGCGCTGTTCACGATGGTCTTAAACGTGGCAGCTGTGCAAGGCAGGCATTCGCCTGTAAACTGATTCTCCTGAGTTGTAAATCTATATTGTTCCATAATACATTATTTATTTGAGTTTTTAATGATGTCTTTACGGTTTCTGCCCACCACGACGTTCATCTGAGCCTCGGCCTGCAACAACTGGCGTTCGATGTCGGCCGTGCACTCCAACTGTGCCATAATGGTCAGCTTGTTATTTTCGCGGTCATGCCAGATCTGAAGCCCGTCACCACTGCAGAAAAGCATGCGACCTTCGCTGCCCTCTGGCAGTTTCGGCGATTGCTTACGCTGCCCCTCGGTCAGCAATAGGAACTGGTCGAGCAGTTCGCCCACTGGGTCTTCCGATTTCCCGTCGCAGTTCAGATGAACGCTATAACTCGACTGCTTCTCACCCTCTGTTTTGTAAAAAGAGGAGTCGCCAAACTGTTTCAGCATTGTGCGGTTACTTGGTTTTGAACCAACAGGGATGAACTCCTTGTAGCCGTTATTCCATTCGTTCAATTTCCCCTTCGTTGTCACATCAGGCTTCGTCTTCGGACGGCTGATGTAGGAAGCCGAGTCCCCGCTTGGCAGGGACTGGGCTGTGGTTGTGGTTTGTTTCTTACTCATTGTAGTCTAAGTTTTTGGTGTCGTGATCCAAAATGTAGAGAATCTCAATGAGCAAGCGATCTACGTGGAATAGACCTGTCATCTCTGGCTGATCCTTACCGGTGATGCGATAATGCATTTCAGCGATTAAGTAATTCGCCATTTCCTCCTGCATCTCGACGGAGAAACCACGGAAGCAGTTGGTCAAGTGAAACACAGAGGACTTGTCAACTCCTAGTTTCAAGGCATTGATGACATCCTGTGCCATCTTACAAATAGGATAACGCGTGTTAATATCTTCGCGTGTGAGGAACTCTGAGCCAAGACGTACTGAACCTTCAGCCTTGGTGCCGCGTGCTGCGGACTTTTGATTTTTACTTGTTGCCATATACGAAATAATTTTGTTTTCGATTATGGCAGCACAAACCTCATGCCATGGGCGAGCAAATTCACCTTTTCCCCCTTGCGTCGAACGAAGTTGCATCTGCGTCGAACGAAGTTGCATTATCGTCGAACGAAGTCACAACATCGTCGAACGAAAAAAAGGCCGTCTGCAAAACAGACAGCCCTTATTCATCCTTTATGAGTTATGTTTAGTCTATCGTTCTTTCTACTTGACTTACTAAGTTGTTGTATTCTTCTTCAAGAGCCAAATAGACATCTTCCATTTCTGTATAAAATGCGAATTTTCTTGGATCAGTTATTTCGTCCTTCGACCATGGGTAGTGTGTGTTATAGCGGACGTAACTTTTATTGCTGTTAATACTGTTAATCGCATTTTTCGAGAAAGGTAGTCGGGTTGGAGGATCAGCATCAAGCTGTAGTTCGTTTGCGAAGTCTTCGAAAATTTTGTACTGTGGAGTTGAAGTATCTTTCGGTTCATTCGGGTCATCCACATCATACATAATTGCTATATCAATAGCAAAACGATACACGGCCATCCATTGTGAGTTTTTTTCGAAGACATAACCTCCATCCGCCCTTTCCTTTTTCATTACATGCAATACAGCAGACTTGAAACACTGTTTTTCCTCCTCCCACGTAATTTCATGGAAATGAGGCTTTGTTTCAGCAATATCAATCCCTTTCTCTAATTGCTTCAGATATACACGCCCTTTATCAAGTAATCTTACGGCTTCGGGCTTGTGACCTTCAATCCAAGCCACTTCTATGTATCCCTTTTTCTCCAGATTGTCAAGGATAGTGTTTACTTCAAACTCTTCTAAGTCTTCCTGCTTTGTTTCGTCTCCAGAATTAATTGCACGTAGAACCAAGAGTTCGGGACTCACCTGATACCCCTTATCAGCACGGCATTTTTTCAAATACTTGATATAGTTCTTCATAACAGCCTGTACAAGTTTTATGTCAGAATCTGAGATGTAATCAAACAAAGCCTCTGTTCTTTTGTTGAAAGCTATTTCATGTGGGATTATGGTATTGACGTAAAATTCGTACTCCCAATCCCAGTCCAATGTATTAGGATCGTCTCGGTGTTCTTTCCTAAACTGTTCGAACCGAATTTTTGTATAGTTGTCAAACTGTTCTCTGATATCTTTTGGAATCTCGCAATTGTATTTAGTCAGTCGTTTAATCACTGGATCCATTCTGCTATTAAACTGCAACCAATAAGCCACGATTCCAATAGCTACAATTGGATTGTCCTCTTTGTTTTTCTTGACATCATCTATAATACCTGCTTTCCCACGTGCCTGCTCCACGAATCGATAGATACCATTTTGTTGACAAATTGAACCATGCTTACCATTCCGCCATCCTTCGTAATAAGCGCGTAAATTGCTGGCGGAAATCTTACTCAAAACGCTTTCTTCCATATTCGCACGATTTGCATCACTTTGGGTGCTTTCTTTTTTTACTTCTTTGGCGCTCTTTTCGTACTCTTTGGCAATATTGTTGTACCAAGGCATGTTTTTACACAAATATTCATCACGTTTTTTGTAGTCATATCCCTTACGTAAATATGAACCATCAACTATTGTGGCAAAAATAAATTTTTGATAAACCTCATTATATGGTTCAAAGCAATGGTTATGTCCACAAAAAGGTAATCCCTTATCTTTATATACAGAAAGAGTTATCATGAATCTATCTACAGAGGCGCTTTGATCATTTGCGAAACATAGAATGGCATTGACCATTCCCAAAATGTGATATGACTCAATAAGGTCAGTAACATTTGGTGCTATTTCGAATTGTATGGGTTTGCCCTTTTTGTCTTTCAAATTTCTGAATTTCCATGTTGCAGATTGAGTCGCAAATTGTGCTACTTTAGTTTCTGGAACAGGAATAGTTAAGATACATTTGCAAAGCCTATAAGCCTCATTAAACATATTACCATACAACGAGGTGTAATCTTTAATTGGGTCACCAAAATCTGGCCCATTTACATCAAGAAACGCCCCAACTTCTTTGCCTTCGTGAAAAACAAGCAGATTCTTATACAACATTTGGTTGACATGGAAATTCCAATGTTCTTCTGACAGGTAGTAATCAAGATTAGTATTATTTTCCCAGGCTTTAATATGTTCAAAGTCTGAATTGCTTGTATTGGTTGCATTTCCTTTTATGTCCATATTCAAATTATTTTATATAATATGCAAATTTACAACTTTTTCTTGAATTATCCAACAACTGAATATTGCAAAATTGCATTGCATTGCATTTTTGCGGAAATTGAAGGAGGTGGAAAATGAGTAATAATAGGGTGAATAATAATATAACTATCTTATATATAACAACTTATACTTAAATTACATTCTCTTTACTTTTTTCTCCTTTTCCTCGAAAACTAAAAGCAATGCAATTTTGCAATACAAGCTAAGAAAGTTCGGCAATTCAGCTCCCAAAGGTGGTATGAGATAAATCGCGCACCAAAGAGTTTATCTGGACGAGCCGTAATATCGTCCTTGGTGGGGTTACGGCTCGCGCCCCACGAGATTACGGCTCGTCATAAGTGAGCTTATTTCTTACTTGCTCTCGGCGATAGGCTATTGTATGTTTCCTGCCCTCCGGTACCTGACTTGAATATGATGGTGTCAATAAAGTATAGGTGGCCGTCATCATCAACGAGAACATTGCCATCAACGGCATCAAAGATATCGTGCTGGTTGTTGGTGTAATATCCGCCATCGTCCTCCGAATGGAAGCCAAGACGGATAAACTCGTCGTGAATCTCTTGTTCTGTGGCCAGTCGAGCTTCGGCAATAAAAGGCTGTACCAAAACAGCACAGACATTTCCGTCCCTGTTTTCTGCGAAGCCAACCAAGCAATATGAACAATCGGGGAAATAGCTGTTGTGTGCTTTTATTCGTTCAAAGAATGGTGTGAGATTGTCATCAGAATAGCGGAAATCGTTCAACTTGATGATTTCTGTACCATTGTGAGATAGATAAACTTCGTTTTCAGAACCACGATCGAAGAAGTCACCAAACTGCGTGCGGTCGTCAAACCAACGACCTTGTTCTTGTGCCCACTGTTTGAGCCTTACCAGTTGGACAGATTTGCAAGCCGTTGTTCCCGCAAGAGCTTCAATCTCCTTAAGGACTCGGTACGCGAAAGTGGATGCACTTTCCAATATGCCACCTTCGCTATCTTCTCGGCATTCACCTTCTTGTGGTAGTCGTTCAGCTTGATATCCATTATTCATTCTCTTTTTATTTATGAACGCAAAGTTAAGCACAATTTCTGATATTTGCAAGTTTTTTCGAAGTTTTTTCGCCCAAAAGAGTTTTTATTCCCCAAGATTTTGTATCTTTGCAACTGCTATTTGCTCGTGATGGCTATGATGTACATTGAGGTGTGCTGAGCTGCTAGGGCGGAGCACTACATATTGAAAGGCGTTACTGACGCTTTGTTTTTGGTCGTTCAAAACTTCCACAATCGAACAGCAAACAAAAGCAAATGCAGGGGTAACTCCACGGGGTGTAGTATATACAACTCCGTAGTGTGCTGCGAGGGCTTACCATGTCCTCACTAGCACACTTTACGGTGTATCTATATACCTCAACGTGGGTGTTTCTCTGTCTGTTTTTGCTGAGGCTGTGGAAGGCCCTGAACGACGAACAGGCAGATGCAAGCACCCACGTTTTTTCTTTTGTAGCTAACCATAAGTGTTATTTGTTCGTATGGGTGAAGGCGGACAACTATAAAAGAAAGAATAATCGACAAAGGAATAATTTAGAGATTTTGACATCCTTGATTAGGCTGAAGAAGCAGAATTAGGACCTCTGGAAACACATCAGTCAGACAAGGCAACGGATGTTTACGCTCAAAAGGGCGTGGACCAAACGATTGTTGTCTGATGTAGGCCGTCCTAAGCCTTGCTTCTACCAATCCTTCCACGCCCCCTTTTCGAGAAACGATAAGAGGGCTTTTTCATGTCAAAGAAGAAACTACACAAATTACCACCCCATGAAGTTATTAGAGTTTTTGAAGGATTTGCAGGATATGGTGGGGCATCATTTGGATTAAAACGTTCTGGCTTAAACTATAAAGTTATTGGTATGTCAGAGTTTAATCCGTTTGCCAGCAAATTGCTTGAAGCGAATTTCCCAAAAATAAAAAACTGGGGAGATATAACGAAGATAGATCCAAAAGAACTACCAGATTTTGACATGTTTACAGGTGGATTTCCTTGTCAGCCTTTCTCTTCTGCAGGGATGCAGATGGGAGAAGATGACAGATATGGTAGAGGTACGCTATTTTATGAAATAATGAGGATTCTGAAGGAAAAGCGTCCAAAATATCTGTTGCTCGAAAATGTAAAAGGTTTCACAGCCAGGAAGTTTGAGCCAACAAGAAACCGAATTAAAGAAATACTACGTGAATTAGGTTACGGAGAACTCCAATATGCTATACTTAACTCTTGCGATTATGGTATTCCACAGAATCGAGAGAGGATATGGATGTTCGCAATGTTAGGAGGAGTACCAGAAGGTTTCAATATTGTACCTCCTAAAATCAAGTTAGTCAAACGATTCGGAGATTTCTTAGATGCTCATGCACCATCTTACTTATATTTATCGCAAGCACAAATTGCGCATTTGAAAGAGAAGCATCATATTGATTCTTTTGTAGTTAAAGAACCACTTTGTTTTGACGTATACAACAAGAAGATTAAGACCAATGCATTAAGTATTACTATTACTCAGCCTGAGCACAATAGCTTGCGCGTTATTGAAGTTCCCAAAGAAGATGGTTTGGAGATAGTCAGAAAGATGTCTGTAGACGAACAATTTAGGTTTATGGGATTTGAAGATGGCGAATTAAATTATGCAGGGCAGTCTTACTCACAATTGTCTACAAGAGCTGGAAATGGTTGGGACGTCAATTTGGTCGGAATATTGTTAAATCATATATTTAGTCAGGTTTTATGATTCTAAATTTGGGTTCATTGGCTTTTAATGCTAACATTGCAACGCCAGGAGGTAATCCTGCTTGGGGAACAGAACTTGGACAGGGAGAAGGATATAAGTTCGTGTTTGAAAATATGTCTGATTTCTTCACAGGAATGGTATATAAGGCAGTAGCGGATACTGAAAACGTAACCTGCCCGTTAGGAAAAGGAGGAAATCAACGTTCTGATTATGATTTCGTGATTGCAAGCCTTTTTGATAAGGTTTACGTGAATCGCAAAAGAGTTAATAATGCTCGTTTCATCCTTCTCATTGTAAAAAAGTTGAATGGCGATCATCATGTTGGAAGACGCACAATAAAATACAATCCCCGTATGACTTATTGTGGTGAATACATTAACGAAGATTGTTATCGTAAGATGGCATCCACCATAGGACTATCTGAAGATGCTGCATGGTTTGTCTATGAAATATATATTGAGAACCAGGATGAATTGCATTTTACTGCTTTTGAACTAGGACAAGAACCTCAGACCTATAGAAATAACGACGAAAGGAAGAATGCTTTTATTAGTAAGTTGCCAAAGGGTACAAAATATTCACATAGAATATCACAAGAACCAATTGACTTTCTCCCTACTTACTGCCCTTACATCACCGCTATCAAGTCCAAACCGTTCTTGCTACTTGCTGGTATTAGTGGAACGGGAAAATCGCGTATAGTTCGTGAGTTAGCTTTCAAGTCTTGCCCAGAATACTTGCAGGATAAGGATGGAACTACGCCAGGTAATTACTGCATGATTGAAGTGAAGCCGAATTGGCACGACTCTACGGAACTGCTGGGTTACTACAGCAACATGAATAAGAGTTACCAGTTTAAGAAGTTTGTGAAGTTTCTGATCAAGGCAAAGATGTACCCCAAAGTGCCGTTCTTTGTATGTCTCGATGAAATGAACTTGGCCCCAGTAGAGCACTACTTTGCTGAGATGTTGAGCATCATGGAAACTCGCAAGCATCCTAAGAAAGAAGGAACTGATGAAGTGGATAAAGATGTCATCAAGACGGGAACGATTGTAGATGCTCAATATTTTCGTGAGTTGTCAGTGATAAGCAACACTCGTGATTCACAGACAGGAAAACCCTTCGCATTGAATCTTACAGATCGCGACATCTTTATGAAATTGTTTGGTATTGAGCAAGAAAATGATATTGACGAGGAGGTAGGTAAACGTACTGACCTAACAACCGAAGGCTTGACGCTTCCTGATAACGTTGTCATCATTGGTACCGTGAATATGGACGATACCACTCACCAATTCTCGCGCAAGGTGATAGACCGTGCGATGACTATAGAAATGAATGGTGGCAAGTTGAGCAATATGTATGGTGGCAGTAAGGATTTGGAATATCTGCCAAAGGAAGAACAGGAGAAATGGCAGAATTGCTTCCGGCAGTTATACGTGAATGCAGACGAAGTTCTGGAGACACATCCCAATGAAGCAGAAGACATCGTTAAGAAAATACCTGAAAAGCTTGAGAACATCAACAAGGCTTTGAAGGGAACACCATTTGAGGTGAGCTATCGTGTATTGAACGAACTGACCATTATGGTGGGAGTATTGCTTGACAGCAAGAAAGAAGGAGAGAACATTGACGATATTATCAATCAGGCCCTCGACCATATCCTGTTGATGAAAATACTGCCACGTATAGAAGGCGATTCTGATATGTTCAATCTCTCAAGGGAATTCAAGGAAGAGTATCAGAAAAAGTATGATATCAAGTTTGATTATAACAACCGCCTGGAATGGCTGATGGACTTGGCTCCAGAAATCAAGATAGAGGAACAAGAGGGTGATGACCATCGTCAGACTGCCCGCGAGAAGATTAAGGAGATGATAGAACGACTGGAGAATCAGGAGTTTACTCGTTTCTGGCCATAAGACTAAGACATACAAAGGATGCAGACCGAGGTCTTCAGACTGAAGCATAAGGAAGGCGACTACGAAGTGGTAGTTCGCACGCAAGACATTGGGTTCTCTTGGAAAAAATTCGAGAGCAGGATTCGCTATGCAAAGGATTCTAACCCAGAGATTGATGTACCAGAGGCTTATTGCTCATATAAGAGTCGGGATGAGTGCCAGTTAATTCTGTATAGCCCAATAGATCATCAAGAGATTTCGTTATCAGATGGAAAGGAATGGAATCATCTGTGGCCAGTGTTCTTCGAGACGTGTAAGTATCAGATAAGAATCCTGTTTCATGGTGTTGAGGCAGACTCTAATCCAGAGGTGAGACATGTTAGGAAAGACGTGGAGGATAGTTTTTTCCTCGACCAAGAGCATGACCATCACGAAAAATCGCTTACTGGAGAGTTGGACTTTCTGAATGAACCAGGCGTATTTCGCTTGGAGTTCGGTTATCAGAAGAATGGGAAACGCAAGGATGCCTATGTCTGCTTCGATGTGGTTTCGCCAAAACTCGATACCAAGAACGACTATGCCTCTTTGCTGCGCGAGGTTAACGATGAGTATCAAGATGTCATCTATCGCTATCTGAGTATCACGATACAACAGTTCAGCCGTGGTCACTTAAACAATGATGCTACATGGATGCAGGCCTTTCAGGGGATAGTGGATAATTACACGAAAAACGTGAAGTGGGTGATTCAGAATCCGCATACTCAGGTGGTGAAATATAGAACATCGCGCAAGGCAGAACAGATAAAGCGTTGGACCCCGGAAATGGAGGAACGCTACGCTGAGGTGCAGGCTGAAGGTAAGCTGGAAGAATACTACTTCAGTTACGATGAGGCTTGCTCAACGCAGGACACCATGGAGAACCGTTTTGTGAAACATACGCTGAAAAGCATTGGCCACAGGTTGAGTAGTGTCATTGCAAATGTATTGAAAAGTACACAAGAAGAACTGTCTGAACATCATCGACAGCAATGGATAAACTATCAAGACACACTACGCAGAACGCTGCACCACCCGTTCTTTACATCCATTGGAAAGTTTGAGGGACTAAAGCAGGAGAGTCTGGTGCTGCAGAACCGCAGCGGATACCAGCAGATATACAAGGACTGGCTGAAGCTTAAACGAGGTATCGACCTCTATCATGGAGCTGCCAATATAGGTACGCTACAGATATGGGAAATCTATGAGCTTTGGTGTTTTATCAAGATGAAGAAGCTTGTGGCCGAAGTAATGGGGATTGACAGGAACAAGCCTGATTACGAGAGTCTGGTGACTGAACCAAAGGGGACACTCCTCAATCCCTTTACTGACTCAACATTGGAGCACGTAGTGATGTTCCGATATCCAACACCTAACGATGAAGATAATGACATACGAAGATCCCAGCTGGAAGCTCATGTCGGTGATATTGTGACGCTACATTATCAGCACACATTTAATCGAACAAGTGGTAACGGGGCATATGGAATGGGTATTCATACAGCAACTACGGAACAGCGACCTGATATTGTGCTAAATATCAGCAGGGAATCTGGCGAGGTGGTACTGACATATCTCTATGATGCCAAGTATCGTGTCATCAACGATCGAGTACTTGACAAGGATTTTGAGCAACAAGACGCTGATGAGTTGCTGCAATTATCAGGTGGTGATTATCCTCCCACAGATGCCATTAACCAGATGCACCGCTACAGAGATGCCATCTATTATAGTAAAGATCAGGAGAAGTATCGTTCAAAGGAGGTGATAGGTGGATATATATTGTTCCCTGGTCGTGGAGATGACAAAAGCGTCAAAGACCGCTATTACAGCAAAAGTGTTGAGGATGTGAATATTGGTGCATTCCCATTACTCCCTAATGTAAACAAGGATCAAGAAGGAAACCTATTAAGGGAGCATCTTCACAAAATATTGATGGAGAAGGCGACTACGGAAAGCCATGTAGCCAACGCCAAGCCGCAACGTACGCTGGCATATATCTCTGAAGACGAGAAGTTGGGTATGATTAACGACCTCGTAATGGTGGCCAGAGCTGGTAGCGATGAGAAACGTAACTGGACGTTCGAGAACTGCTGGTACAATATCCCACTTGACAAGATTGCAGATTCACCTATATTGCAAGCAAAATACTTGTTGCTATTTGTGGGTAATGAGAAAGAGACGGGTCATATCAGGAAGATTGTCAAAACAAGGCATGATGTTTGGACTAAAGAGCGTTTGTTGGCAGAAGGTTATCCTGACGCAAGCCATCCATCGTACTATATGATGAGGATACGTAAGGACAACGGAACGGATGAATCGTTGAGATATCGTGTGTTTGATTTGAGAAATGTTCCTGCCATCATCTGGGGAACTCCCCAAATGCCATTCTTCTTTGTAAGATTGAGAGATTTATTGGGGACAAACATCCGTTATACACATTCATCTTCATCGAGTCGATGATCAAGCCGATGGAATAATAAAGAAATATCTATCCAAATAATCTGATAAAATATTGCAAAATTGCATTGCATTCGTTTTTAGTCGTAACCTTATCTACTTCGAGCCATCTCCGAACCAACTCCGAACCATGAGTAGTCATGGCTCCGTTGACCTCGATCTTGTCGAATTGCGGGAACTGGACATTGAACTTGGCCGTACAGAACTGACGAATCTCCTTAATCGTCCCAGTGCGCCCACCTTTTCGAAACCACCGTAGTCATGGGCCTCATAGGTGATGTCACCCTCTTGCAGGGCCGTCACCAGCGTCTGCGTGGCGGCATTATCGACCAGCCATTTAATTCTGGCTGTTGGCCTTTATCAAGTCGCCAAGTTTCACGTTGGGGTTGCGATAGCGGGCATTGCGGTTCGGCTCTTCAGGCTCTGGAG
>CACYXD010000028.1 GCA_902778255.1 uncultured Prevotellaceae bacterium | reverse complement strand
TGTTAAATCTTCGCCTCGTTCTAATGCTCAAGAAACTACCAAAATCATTTTTCTACCTTTATAGGTGCATCTTATTGGTATACAGTATTTTGCAAAAACTCTCTTTGCACAGGTCTCACTTGGATCAGAATCCCTAATAGTGTGATAAGAATTGGGGGTGGTGCATTCGATGAATGTACAGAACTATCATCAATTTTTTGTTTAGCAACGACACCTCCGTCATATGTTAGGTATATTTTAAATGAAAACGAAGTTACTTTTTTTTCACTTTTTAGCATCCCTACCTACTCAAAAGCTACCTTATATGTTCCACAAGGTTCTTTAGAAGCATATAAAGCAGCTGCTGGTTGGGGAGAATTCCAGAATATCATAGAGGAATAGTCGAATATTGAGCTATGAAGCATTTATCCCTGCAATTCTCTTGAATTTGCAGGGATGTTTATTATTTGTTTTCTGGGACCATTCCCATCCTCAATATAGCGCTTCTCTTGACAAATTGAATAGTATTCTGCACAGAAATCGTGTTAATATCTTCCCCAAATGCAGTTTATTTGAATTATTTTTGTACCTTTGCACGCGAAAGCGTGCGAGTCTGCTCACGCTCGGCCATCAATGCAAGCATCATGGCCCTCGCTTAACCGCAGACTTGTCAGCCCAAAGGCTGCGAAACGGCAGACAGACAACAACAGATAATTCAAAGAAATAATATAGATTATGGCAACAACCATCCCCAATTCGCCCCAGATGATTATCACGCTGGAAGACAATGCGCTCGTGGCCGACATCAAGCGGGCACTGAAAATGATACGCGGCATAGCCTCAGTGCGCACGGCTACCATCAGTGATGACCACACAATCACCCCCGCCATGCGCCGCTCCATCAACAAGGCTCGCCGCGAATATGCCAAGGGTGAGACCATCAAATGCAGCACCCCGGAGGAGATGCAGCGATATTTCGACAGCCTATGACCTACGCAATTGAGTACTCCAAGGAGGCTGACCGGACGTTGCGCAAGTGGAAGAAGTCCAACCCTCAGCTCTTCAAGAAGGCGACGAAGATTCTGATGGACATCATGCGGCATCCCCGCACAGGTCTGGGCCACCCCGAAGCGCTTGTCGGAGGAAACGATGTGACCTATTCACGCCACATCACAGCCCACGACCGCATCATATACGACATCTACGACGACCGCGTCACGGTGCTTGTAGTTCAAGCCGAGGAACATTACAACGACAAGTAATTTTTACCGCCCCCTCTCTTTACCTCTAACAAACAATCTAACCCCCACAAAACGAATAACAACTCATGCCCCGCTACCTCCACATACCCCACACTCCCGACACCGCCCGGACACTGACTCTGAGCGGCCGTAACTGCTTGGTAGTGAGCGGCATAGTTACCCCCCCCCCTAAAATCGGCTACAGGCGCGGATAAGGGCGCGGAGGCGAAATGTGTCGCGTATCTGTGCGTCCATGCGTCCCACGTCGCGCTCCCTGCATGTGGGAATGCCCACCGACGACGTGGACGTGGAGAAGGAGTACCAGCTCATCCCAATCGACAGTTTATAAACATCAGCTGTGACAGGGGACTGTCCCTTGTGATTCGGCGACAGGCATTAGGAAACAAACATTTATCATTAACAAATAAGTTTTAATCATTTAAAAACAAAACAATGATGAAAACAAGAATTCTATCAATCGTCGCCCTGCTTCTCACGGCAGTGACGCAGGGAACATGGGCGCAGAGAAACTTGCTGGACGGTGTGTTCAGCGTCAGCGCCGCTAAGAAGGTCAGCTTCGCACAGGGCAACCTGCAGGCAACTTACAACGGCAGTGACTGGAGTTGGGCCTTTGCCGAGCATCAGTGGGACTACATCGGCAACGCCGCAGGCAACACCAAGGTGACAGCATCTTCTCCTTACATCAGCGAGAATGCCACCGTTGACCTCTTTGGCTGGGTGGGAGCCTCCAGCACCTGGACTGAGGTAAACAAGTATGGCATTACCTCTTCAAGTGCCACCAATAACACCAACGGCTACGGCAACGTTGCTTCTGAGTCGTTGAAGTCTGACTGGGGCGCACTCATCGGCTTAGGCTGGCGCACACTGTCCATGGCCGAGTGGACGTATCTCCTCACTACCCGCACGGTTAATGGCGGCACAGGTGCTGGCAAGAGTTACACACTAAATCAGAGTGTGAATGGAAAGAAGGGTATGGTTATTTATCCCGACAACTACACAGGAGCGGTATATTCCGGCAGCGACTGGGATTCGTTTGAGGCCGCCGGTTGTGTATTTCTGCCTGCGGCAGGCTGGCGTAACGGAACGACAATCAGTAATATAAACGACCGTGGTTTCTATTGGTCCAGTACGCCGGCTACTAAGACCGACGCGAAACGCATGTTCTTTGCCGGAGGCCTGGATCTAAGTGATACTAACAGTCGAGCCTTCGGCTTCTCAGTACGCTTGGTGAAGGAGTACAGTCTGTCCACTGATGCAACGGGCGATTTCATTATTGCCTCGAAAGCCGATTGGGAGAAGTTCTGTTCCGATATCAACAACGGCAGCACCTACAGCGGCCAGACGGTGAAGCTGACTGCCGACATCAGCGGTGTAACTACGAGAACAGGTAAAAATTCGGACAATCCTTTCTCCGGCACCTTCGACGGTCAGGGCCATACGATGAACCTCAATATCTACACGACCACCACAGACGATGTCACGTCAGCCCCCTTCGGCTACATCAGTGGAGCCACCATCAAGAACCTGCACATCACCGGTAGCGAGACAACAGCATATATGCGGGCTGCCAGCATAGCAGGTTTCGCAGAGAACAGCACCATCACCAACTGCTGGAGCGAGGTAGCACTTACCTCAGGCTACAACAAGGACATTGACTGCGGCGCCTTCGTAGCCACGGTGATAGCTAATTCGAGCCTTACCCTGAACGGCTGCCTGTTCACCGGCACGATTACCTATACCAATGCTGCAGGCTACGAGGGCGGCGGCATGGTAGGCTGGACACGCAATGGCGCCACCGCCACGCTGAACGACTGCCTGTTTGCACCTGCCGGCTTCACCGTCACCAAATATTCCGGCCATTACATGTTCGTTGGAGGCAAGAAACGCGGCGTGCTCAACAACTGCTACTACAACGACGTGGCAGCAGCAACCAGCCTGACCAAAGAGGGCAAGCAGGCTCGTAACATCATTGCCGGCGACGGCGTGATCATCAACGGCCTCGGTGCTGTCACGACCACCTACGACGTCAGCGGCATCACTGCCTACGCCACGGGCCTCAAGTATGGCGACACATTCTGTGCCGACAATAGTGAGTCGGTGACGCTTGACCTGAATTTTAGCAAGACAGGCTGCGTATTAACCTCCTATACTGCATCGGGCGGCACCCTCGCCAATCCTACCTCCAACGGTCCGACACTGACTATGCCCGATGCCGATGTGACCATTGGTGCTACATACCACGAGTGTGCCGGCACAGAGGCCGACCCATATCTGATCACGTCAACAGCCGACTGGAACACGCTGTCAGCAAATGTCGACAATGGCAATACGTACAGCGGGGTGTACTTCAGTCAGACCAAAGACATCAGCGTGACCACAACTTTGGGTCCAAGTACCACAAATAACAGTTACAAACCTTTCGGTGGAATCTATGATGGCAACGGAAAGACCCTCGACGTGACCTTAAACGGTTCCGGTGAATGCACAGCCCCGTTTGGTTGTATTCAAGGTGCAACCATCAAGAACCTGCATATTACAGGTAGTATCAGCACCACAGGCCTGCGTCCTGCAAGCATTGCAAGCTTCTGCGAGAACAGCACCATCACCAACTGCTGGAGTGAGGTTGCCATCAGTTCAAGCAATGGCAGTGACATTGATGGTGGCGCCTTCGTGGGTAGAGTCAACGCGAACAAATCACTCACCCTCAATGGTTGCCTCTTCACCGGCAGCATCACCTACAGCAATGCCAATGGCTACGAGGGTGGCGGAATGGTCGGCTATACCCAAACGGGCTCTTCCGCCACGTTGAACAACTGCGTGTTTGCACCCTCTGCCATCAGCATCCAGAAGTACAGCGGACACAAAATGTTTGTCGGCGGCAAGGTACTTGGAACCCTCACAAACTGCTATTACAACGATGTGGCCGCAGCATCAAGTCTGACCAAGCAAGCCAAGCAGATGCGCAGCATCACCGCCGGCACCGACGTGACCAGCCTCGTCATCAGTGGTGACGGCACAGAGTACGGCGTCAGTGCTATCACTGCCTACGCCACGGGCCTCAAGTATAATGATGTGTACTATGCCGGCAGCGCCGACAACGTGAGCCTCACACTGAGCCACGGCGACGCTGCTACGGGCTATTCCTTCGACCAGTACACCGCGTCGGCCGGAACACTGAGCGGTACGACGCTTACGATGCCTGATGCCGATGTTACCATCAGTGCTACGTGGACGAAGAACACGAAGACATTGGCAGAGACAGCCACAGACAACCAGGCATGGCTCACGGAGAACGACGGCCAGGTATATGAAATCACCCTGACGCGCACGCTGCAAGCTGGTTCGTGGAATACATTTGCTGCTCCGTTCAGCACCGCCATCCCCAGTGGCTGGACAGTGAAGGAACTCACCAGCGCAACGTTCGCAGACGGAACGCTGACGCTCACCTTCGCCAATGCCGCCAGCATCGAGGCCGGCAAACCCTATCTGGTGAAGGTCGCTGCCAACACCGACCTATCCACAGCACCCTTCACGGGAGCCATCGTGAGCAAGGATGCACAGCCCTTCACCTCGACCGACGTCGATTTCATCCCCACGCTGGGCGCAACGACCATCGAGGGCAGCGACACGAAGGCCGTGCTCTTCCTGGCAGCCAACAATACGCTGCTGAACCCCTCGGCACTGCCCGCCAATATGAAGGGCTTCCGCGCCTACTTCCAGCTGAAGGGCGACGCAGTTTCTGCTCGTATGTTCGCCATGGACTTCGGCGAGGGTGAGACGACGGGAATCATTGCCATTGGCACTGACAGAGCAGCCAGCACCGACAATGCCACCTACACACTGGACGGCCGCCGCATCAGCAAGGCCACACAGAAGGGTGTCTATATTCAGAATGGTAAAAAGGTAATCATCAAGTAAAGCAAGGAGGACACCGATATGACAAAGAAAATAATCGATTTTAATCGCTTGCCTAAGCAAGAATATCAGAAGCCTGTGATGGAGGTCATAGAGGCTGACATTGAGCAACAGATTCTGGCCGGGTCTGTTACGAACTTGACGACCTCTGGCCTTGACGACGATTTGGTTCTTCCCGACGGCGAAGAGCCTAAAAGTGGCAGTGTTTGGGAAGAAGCTTGGTAACTATTTGTACCATTAGCAACCATCATCCCTGCAATTCTCTTGAATTTGCAGGGATGTTTATTATTTGTAATATCCGATACGGACATCATGTCTGGGGGTAGAGAGGGGCGTCCAAGAGATGTGGAGCCAGTTGGTGGAGGTGAGGAGCTGGTCGGTGTGTTCACAAGTGCGAAGAAAGTTCACAAGTTTAAAGAACTGGCGAGGGTCTTGAGGACGGATATCGGCGGCCTGACCGGTGAGGTGCTGTGAGTTACGGACACCACCGACGAGGGTATTGACGCGAGGGTTACGAAAGCCAGAGTTGATGATGATGGGACCGACCACTTGGCGGGCTGGCTCCAGGAGCATCAGGCAACCGTAGGTCATATTCGCCACGTGTTGCATCGTGGGCTTGTTGTCGGGGTACTTGCTCAGGTTAAGGAACTCGCCAAGTTTAAAGTGAGGCGACAACCGAGTGTCATTGATTGTTGTGTTTTCCATTGATTTTCCGTGTAATGAGTTTAACATAGTAGTCGAGGCCGAAGATGCTGGCGACAAGCAGGAAAGCCTGGGCGACATAAACCAGCAGACCGTTTGACACGTCGTCGATCATGATGACCTGATAAGACACCAATGCAATGCTGCTCACGATGAGCAGCACCGCACAGGCGTACTGAGAGATTTTAAAGCGTGTGTTTTCCATGGTATTAGATTCGTTTTACATTAAGGTCTGTGCACCTGCACCGCCAAGCAGACCTGCGCAAATGGCGGCAATAATCTCCAGAATGATTTTTACTGTTTTGTTCATAATTGTGTGTTTTTTTTAAATGGTGAATATTATGGTTAATTCGTAGTGTCAGATCAACTCTTAACTACACTACAAAGATACGAAAAATAATCGAGACCGCCAAACATTGACAACTGTTTTTCACATTCATTCCACGCGCGCACGCACGTGATATAATTTTATATATTTAAGTATATAAATAAATATATTTAGACGCGTATGCGCGTAACCGCGCGTGCGATTACATATGCGCTAACGTGTACGAGCGCGCACGTGTAACACACTGAAAATCAGATAGTTGACAATTAATTTTATTAACAATTTTTAATGGCAAATTATAGGAATAATATTTGGAGTTACAGAAATAATCTTGTACTTTTGCAGCCAAATTAAAAATAATACAAATGTTAACAGGCAATTATACATTTAACAAAGAATCCTTTACTCTATTTGACAGCGAACAGCTGGCAGATACCATTAATCATGACATAAAGAAAATGCCTATTGCTCAGATGTGTTTGGTTACTCACAATTATGACATCCTGTTTATTGAAAAAGTCTTAGATGCAATAGAACTACAGGCCGACATAGACCGTTTCGCAGGGATATTAAAAATTTGTTGGAAGATTGACGTAGCTAATAATCGTATGGAGGTTGTTAGACTGAATACCGAAACTAAACTTTATGAGCCATATCATCCACAGTTTGAAAATAAAGTAGATGCCATTGTAGAAAAGATTCGCCAGAAGCGCGAATTAGAGCAGTCATTGAAAAAACAGCTGGAAGAATGGAATGATATACGTCATGAGACAGCATCCACTACCCAGACGATTATAACATCTGACATCAGCCTGACAAGTCAGCTTACTTTCACTACTGACGAATCAGTAGAGTATCATTTGGAAGATCTTCCTGAGGATGTGCAAAGACAAATATTGATTACTGATGACAAGGTTTATTCTGACTTTGTAATAACGATGTGTGGCCCTGTAAAAAGCTGGATTGATAAGCATCGTAAACAAGACTGGAACGTGGTACGATTCATTTGTAGATTGAGGGGTGTTGTCACTCGTAAATGCTCATTATCCATATTCGGTAAATTACTAGAAAGGATAGGGCTTAGCAATCAGGAGAGCAATATGAAGCAGCGCCAAGATGCAAATAATGATGAACGCCTGAAAGATTATGACGATCCGAATAAGAAACAGTATTTCTGGCAACTGAAGAAAGATGGCGATGAAGTAGAAGCATTGCTTAGGCCAATCATTGACCAGTTAGCTGCTTAACCATTTCATTAACCAATTAACCTTTTCGTTAACCAAAACATTAACCATCTCGTTAACCAAAACATTAACCATCTCGTTAACCAAAACATTAACCATCTCGTTAACCAAAAATTCACCATTAACCGGTTAAATCTCATGTTTTAACTGGTTATTGCTCTATTCCGTTTATTGCTCTATCTTTGCATCGTGAAGTCAGGCTTCGCTGATGCATTTTGTTGTTGTGTCGGCCGATAGTAAACCTTCCGGCGTGATTCATGATAGCGCTGATAACCATATTATAAATTGTCTAAAAAAGAACCCGATGAAACAGACAATTATTATTGGCGGTCAAGTGGCCATAACACTTGATGAGAGAGATAACAACGTAGAGGACCTTCAGTTTATGCCTGACGATGAGCTGACACCGGTATTGGAACAAGGCAGCAGGACGCATGGATGGCTACAGCAGTTGCGCAACGGAGCGTTCGACTACGTGCCTAACAGGCCACGCATCAGGGCTAACTCAACGCTGTTGTGCAAGGCTGCTCACGGACGCTTGTCGGCAACCAGAGACCAGGCCATCCAGCTGACGTTGAAGGTTTTCAAGCGCGAGGGCTTGGACGTGAAGGGAACGCTGAGACGAGAGGCATTGGAACTGATTGAAAACACAAAACTGTAAGCGGTATGGAAAATCAGTTTGAAATGTCGTATTTCGCGGCTCCGATCACGAACAAAGTGCCCCTGAGAACGGTAACGCTACTGGAAGTGGCACGCGCCATCAAGACACCCTGGCTGGCCCTTCAGACGGCAGAGCTGCGCAAGATTACCGACGAGGCGGAAGCACGCAGGTTTAAGGGTTCGCATTTCCCTTATATCACGCCTGCAGGGGTCTTTTCCTACTGCAACGACCAGTCGCTCATCCGTCATTCTGGTGTGCTCTGTATGGACTTGGATCATATCGAGGATGTCAATGGCGTGAAGCAACGATTGATAGCCGATGAGCTCTTCACGACCCTGATGGCGTTTCGTTCGCCCTCTGGCGACGGACTGAAGTGGTTCCTGAAGATTGACCTCACGCGTTGTAATCATCGCCAGTGGTTTGATGCTGTACGCAGCTACCTGATGTCGATGTATGGTCTCACGGAGAAACAGGCCGATCCTTCAGTCCGTAATGAGTCCAGAGCTTGCTTCCTCTGCTATGATCCTGAGGTGTATGTGAATCCTTGTATGACAGTTGACAAATGACAGATGAAAAAATGGATACTCAGAACACAGGATTCGACCCGATGGCGTGGCTCTCGAAGCAACCGGCAAAGACTCAGCCTTCAGCCTTCAGCCATCAAACCTCTGTGCCCAGTGCCTGCCAGCCTCTTTCGCATCAGGAAGAGCTGGCCAAGGCCACGGCCGTAGTACGCGAACTGATAGCCCGTGGTGCCAACATCGCCGAGAGCTATGATGACTACGTACGGCTGGGCTTCGCCTTAGCCAACGGATTGGGCAGCGACGGGCGCGACCTCTATCATATGCTCTGTGCGCACAGTACGAAGTACCGTATGCAAGCCTGCGAACGGAAATGGCAGGAGTGTCTGCGCAAGGCCGACGGTCGCACCAGTATCGCCACGTTTTATCACATGGCACGAGAGGCGGGAGTGGATATCAAAGTAAAACGAAATCATTTTTAATCACAATGAAAAAAGCAACTAAAAAGGTCGCTAAGACCATCGAGAAAAAGAACGCTGCCCAGAAGAAGCAGCAAGTGAATAACCAGACGACAATGCGCTCATCGGCCGTGAAGACGAACTACAAGCCGCTGACGTGGAACGAGGTGTTTGCCAACGATCAGATGCCGCCAATGCCACCCGTCTTGCCACAGCTGATAGAGACCGCCATCTCGCAGACGCCCGAACTGCTGAGGGGCACCGTAGCGCAGGGTCTGGGAGCCTGAGATTGAAAATTATTGCCGATGGAGTATGCAGGTTGATTTATTTTTAAAATACAAGCTGTTTGCCGATGATATCCGTGAAGCTACAGATTCTGTGAAAACAGATAAGCCTGGGCCACAGAGTCTGTTGGATAAAATCATTGCCGACGAGCAAGGCACATTTAAATATGACGAGGTGGTCAGAGTCTATACTGAAAGCGGACGCAAGCCTGACGAAAAGAAAATCCGAAATATGCTCTGTCAATGGAAATCGCGTGGCTTCATATTACAGATGACAGATGACAGTTACAAAAAACAGGGGGGTAACGACAAATAATCAAAAAGAATTTCACCCAATCTCAAAACAAGGAGGTTGGGTGATTAATTTAATTCCGAAAAGCTCTATTTATCATAATGCCGATTCTCGTTCAAACGGGTGACTGAAAATATGGCCTCAGAATTCCAGTTATTCTATCATTTCCAGGAATTCATCCTCATTGATAATACGGATGCCCAGTTTCTGGGCTTTCACGAGTTTCGACGGTCCCATGTTTTCTCCGGCTAAGATAAACGAGGTTTTGTTGCTGATAGAACCCACGTTCTTGCCACCGTTTTGTTCAATCATCAATTTGTATTCATCGCGTGAATGATGCGCAAACACACCGCTGATGACGATGCTTTGACCCTCGAGTTTCGTTGACGACACGGCATCCTGGTTGGCCAGTTCCATCTGCAAGCCATATTCTCGCAAGCGGTTGACGATGGCCAGATTCTCAGGATTATGGAAATACGTAATGATACTCTTGGCCATAATCTCGCCAATGCCTTCCACTTCCTGCAAATCTTCAAGACCGGCATTCATCAGCGCGTCGATATTCTTAAAATGACGAGCCAGAAGCTTGGCCGAGGTCTCGCCAATAAAACGGATGCCAAGCGCAAAGACCACGCGTTCGAAAGGCACTTCCTTGGATTTCTGGATGCCATTCACGATGCGCTGGGCAGACTTGGTGCGCGAACCGTCGCCGTTGATTTGCTGTACGTCAATGGTATAGAGATCGGCCACATTTTTAATCAGATGGCGCTGATAATACTCATTCACCGTCTCAGGGCCCAGTGAGTCGATATTCATCGCCTTGCGGGCTATGAAATGCTCGATACGACCCTTGATCTGAGGCGGACAGCCAGCGTCATTTGGACAATACCAGGCAGCCTCGCCCTCGTAGCGCACCAAGGGCGTTCCGCACTCCGGACAGCGTTTGATAAACTGTACGGGCTGGCAGATAATGGGACGCTCGTCAATGTTGACACCCACGATTTTGGGAATGATCTCCCCACCCTTTTCTACATACACCATATCGCCAATATGCAGGTCAAAGGAACGGATAAAATCCTCGTTGTTGAGCGTGGCACGGCGCACCGTAGTACCTGCCAACTGCACGGGTTCCATATTGGCAACGGGCGTTACAGCACCCGTGCGACCTACCTGATAAGTGACCTCCAGAAGTCGGGTCATCTCGCGCTCAGCCTTGAATTTATAGGCAATGGCCCAGCGCGGACTCTTGGCTGTATATCCTAATGAACGCTGCTGACGCAACGAGTTGACCTTCAACACAATACCATCCGTAGCAACAGGCAGGTTCTTACGCTCTTTATCCCAGTAATTGATGAATTCCACAATCTCTTCCACGGTCTTCACCTTGCGCATTCCCTCGGAGATTTTGAAGCCCCAACTGCGGGCTGCTGCCAGGTTCTCAAAATGACCGTCGGCAGGCAGATTCTCGCCCAAGAGATAATACAGATAAGCATCGAGTTCACGTTGGGCCACAACACGTGAATCCAGACTCTTCAACGTACCGCTGGCGGCATTGCGAGGATTGGCAAAGAGCGGTTCCTCGGCGGCCTCACGCTCGGCATTCAAGCGCTCAAACGAAGCCCACGGCATCAGTATCTCGCCACGGATCTCAAACTCATGGGGATAGCCCTTGCCAGGCAGTACCAGAGGGATGGCACGGATGGTCTTCACGTTCTGGGTCACATCGTCGCCCTGAACGCCATCACCACGTGTCACCGCCTGCGTAAGACGCCCGTCAACATAGGTCAGCGAGATGCTCAGTCCGTCGTATTTCATCTCGCAGCAAACTTCGAAATCCTCGCCTGCAAGACCCTTTTTCACACTCTCGTACCATTCGCGCACATCGGCCTCGCTATAGGTGTTGGCCAGCGACAACATGGGATAGCGATGGGCCACCTGACGGAAACCTGTCTGCAGGTCGCTGCCCACGCGCTGGGTTGGCGAATTAGGGTCAGCGAGTTCAGAATGGCGCGCCTCAAGATCCTGCAGTTCGTGCATCAGGAAATCAAAATCCTGATCGCTGATCGAGGGCTCGTTGAGTACGTAGTAACGGTGGTTATGCTCGTGCAGTTCGCGGCGCAACTGCTCTATTCTTTGTTTTTCGTCCATGGGTTTTCAGTATTTCTGTTGGCAAAATTACAAAAAATATCCCGAGAGACGCACAAAACGCAGGAATTATTTGCACAGAAGGAAAAAAAACTATAAATTTGCATCATCATGAGAATAGATATCATTAGCGTGCTGCCAGAAATGTTGGAAGGCTTCGTCAACGAGTCGATCTTAGCACGTGCACAAAAGAAAGGATTAGCGGAAATCCATTTACATAACCTTCGCGACTATACGCTGGACAAATGGCGCCGTGTGGATGACTATCCCTATGGCGGGTCTGCCGGTATGGTGATGCAATGCGAGCCCATTGACCGCTGTATCACGGCGCTGAAGGCTGAGCGCGACTATGACGAGGTGATCTTCACATCGCCCGATGGCGAGCGTTTCGACCAGCATATGGCCAACGAACTGTCGTTGAAGGGCAACCTCATCATCCTGGCTGGCCATTACAAAGGCATAGACCAGCGCGTACGCGATCATCTGATTACCCGTGAGATTTCCATTGGCGACTTCGTACTCACCGGTGGTGAACTGGTGGCCGCGATGATTGCCGATGCTGTGGTGCGCGTGGTTCCTGGCGTTATCGGCGACGAGCAGAGCGCCCTATCCGACTGTTTTCAGGATGATATCCTCGCCGCTCCCATCTATACCCGTCCTGCCGACTATAAAGGCTGGAAGGTGCCTGAGGTGCTGCTCAGCGGCAATGAAGCCAAGATTCGTAACTGGGAGTTGGAGCAGGCTATGGAGCGCACCCGCAGACTGAGACCAGACTTACTGAAAGAATAATACCTTATTATAAATAAACGTATGTTGAAAGACAAAATTACAGGCGCAAAAGCATTGATGCGTGCATTACAGGCCGAAGGTGTAAAGACCATTTTCGGATACCCTGGCGGTTCGATTATGCCCGTCTATGATGCGCTCTATGACTATACAAGAGGTGAAAAGAAATGTTTTGACCATATACTGGTGCGCCACGAACAGGGCGCTACACACGCTGCCGAGGGTTATGCACGCGTCAGCGGAGAGGTGGGCGTCGCACTCGTCACCAGCGGTCCTGGCGTGACCAACACGCTGACAGGCATTGCCGATGCCATGCTGGACTCAACACCAATCGTGGTCATTGCCGGACAGGTGCCCATCGGCGCGCTGGGTACGGATGCCTTTCAAGAGGTTGACCTCGTAGGCGTGTCGCAGCCTATATCGAAATGGAGCTATCAGATACGTCATGCTGAGGATGTAGCTTGGGCCGTGAGCCGTGCTTTCTATATTGCCCGCAGCGGAAGACCTGGTCCAGTGGTGCTCGACTTCGCCAAGAACGCTCAGGTGGAGGAGATTGACTGGGAGCCGAAGACATGCGACTTCATCCGCTCGTATGTCCCCTACCCCAAGCTCGACAGCGAGGCTGTACGTCAGGCTGCAGAACTGATCAACAACGCCAAGCGTCCGCTGGCACTCGTAGGTCAGGGCGTGGAACTGGGTAATGCGCAGGAAGAACTGAAGGCTTTCCTCGAGAAAGCCGATATCCCCGCTGGACGTACGATGTTAGGACTTAGTGCCCTACCCTCAAATCATCCGCTCAACGTGGGTATGCTGGGTATGCACGGTAACTATGCCGTGAACCTGAAGGAACAGGAATGTGATGTGCTCATCGCCATCGGAATGCGCTTCAGCGACCGCGTGACGGGCAACCTGAAGACCTACGCCAAGCAGGCCAAGGTGATTCACCTGGATATAGACCGCAGCGAGATTGACAAGAACGTGAAGACCCATGTGGCTGTGGTGGCCGACTGTAAGGAGTCGCTCCCTGCACTCACCGCACTTGTCAACAAGAACAGCCATCAGGAATGGCGCGACTCATTCCATGAACTCGACGAGAAAGAGCGCACGAAAGTCATTGAGCCCGCCATCCATCCGAAGGACGGACCGCTGCTCATGGGCGAGGTGGTCAACGCTGTGGCACAACAGGCCAAAGACGACGCTGTACTGGTAACGGACGTTGGACAGAATCAGCTGTTCGCCACACGTTACTTTAAGTATCACCACAAGCGCAGCATCTGCACCAGCGGTGGACTGGGAACGATGGGCTATGGTATGCCAGCAGCTATAGGAGCCACCTTTGGCGCTCCCAATCGTCAGGTGTGCTGCTTTATGGGCGACGGTGGTTTCCAGATGTGTATCGAGGAACTGGGTACTATCATGGAACAGAAAGCACCTGTAAAGATGATTCTGATGAACAACCACTACCTGGGCAACGTGCGCCAGTGGCAAGATATGTTCTGGATGCGACGCAAGTCGTTCACTAAGATGATGAACCCCTGCTATGAGCTCATCGCACAGGGTTATGGCATTCCCTATCAGGCTGTCACCGACCGTAAGGACCTGGCAGCAGCAGTAGAAAAAATGTTGGCTACTGACGGTCCCTTCATTCTGGAATGTGCCATCAAGGAAGACGATGACGTACTGCCTATGACGCCTCCGGGAATGGATGTTGATAAGATGAAATTGGAGATTTAGACTCTCCCCCTTCCCCCTCCCTGTAATGGAGGGGAGTAATTAGAAAAAAACATAAAAAAATGAATAATAGCAAAGAAATGAAAGGAGTATCTACTCCCCTCACTCACAGGGAGGGGCAAGGGGGTGGGTCTCTATACACCCTGCTGGTCTATTCAGAGAACGTGGCTGGTATCCTGAATCAGATTACCGCCGTGTTCACACGTCGCCAGGTCAATATCGAGAGTCTGAACGTATCGGCCTCCAGTATCCCTGGCGTACATAAGTACACCATCACCGCCTGGAGCGATGAAGACCAGATCAAAAAGATCACCCGTCAGATTGAGAAGAAGATTGACGTGGTGAAGGCCAACTACTTCACCGATGAGCAGTTGTTTATCCGTGAGGCAGGACTCTATAAACTGTCAACGGACAAGGTGTTGGCTAACCCTGAGATCTCGCGCACCGTGCGCCGCTATGATGCCACGATAACTGAGGTGAACCCCACCTATACCATTGTGATGAAGAGTGGTAAGACGGACGATATCATCGAACTCTTCCGCGCTCTTGACACCTTCGACTGCGTATTGCAATACACACGATCAGGTCGTATTGCTGTAACACGAGGTATGCAGGAGCAGGTCAGCGAATTCCTGGAAGAAAGAGAAAGAAACAGGGAAGAGTAAAGAATTTGATACAACTTATTATAAGTATCTGAAGAACATGGATAAAGTAGGAAAATACGAATTCATGGCCGAGCCGTTCCATTGCGACTTCTCAGGCAGGCTCTTTATGGGACATCTGGGCAACCACATGCTCAATGCCGCCGACTTCCACTCCTCAGCCCGAGGCTTTGGCATGAAATACCTCATGACCATCAAGCGCGCATGGGTGCTATCTCGTCTGGCTATCGAGATTGAGGAGATGCCCATACAATACACCAAGTTCAACGTAGAGACATGGGTGGAATCAGCTATGCGCTACTTCACCAGCCGTAACTTCGCCGTGATAGGTGAGGATGGTAAGGCCTACGGCTACGGACGCTCTATCTGGGCGATGATTGATACCGATTCACGTCAGCCTACTGATATCTTCTCTATTGACAATGGTGCCATCAACGACTGGATTGTCAGCGACAAGGACTGTCCCATCGACAAAGGCGGTCGCGTAAAGATGGATGACAACGCCCAGCTCGTTCGCACCATCGACACCTATTATAATGATGTAGATATCAACGGACACATCAACTCCGTGAAATACATAGAGCACGTGCTCGACCTCTGGAACCTCGACTGGTACCGCGAAAACACCATCAAGCGTTTCGAGATAGCATACGTGGCCGAGGCACATGCTGGCGACAGCCTGAGCTTCTATCAGGAGCAGACAGGCAATAACGAGTTCTGCGTCCGTATTGTGCGTACGGATGGCACAGAATGTTGCCGTAGCAAGGTGGTATTTACAAAAATATCTTAATATTTGGAAGAAATCTTTGGCGTTTTCACGGAAAATGCTTAATTTCGAACCCACAAATTTGATTACCTATAACCTAAAAACTATAAAGTATGAAAGTTTATCAGACAAACGAGATTAAAAACATTGCATTGCTTGGCAGTGCGGGTAGCGGCAAGACAACTCTTGCCGAAGCAATGGTTTACGAGGCCGGTATCATTAAGCGTCGCGGCACCGTAGAGGGTAAGAACACCATGAGCGATTATTTCCCCGTTGAACAGGAATATGGCTACTCGGTGTTCTCTACTGTTTTTCATGTAGAGTGGAACAACAAGAAGCTCAATATCATTGACTGCCCAGGTTCCGACGACTTCGTAGGTGGTGCCATCACCGCCCTGAATGTTACCGATCAGGCCGTTATCCTCATCAATGGTCAGTATGGCCCAGAGGTAGGCACACAGAATGCCTTCCGCTATACCGATAAGTTGCAGAAACCCGTTATCTTCCTGGTTAACCAGCTGGACCGCGACAACTGCGACTTTGACGCAATGCTGAACAACATGAAGGAGATTTATGGCGACAAGTGCGTACCCGTACAGTATCCTATCGCTACTGGCGCTGGATTCAATGCCGTGATCGACGTGCTCCTCATGAAGAAATATTCATGGAAGCCCGAAGGTGGCGCTCCTATCATCGAGGATATTCCTGCCGATCAGATGGAGAAGGCAAAGGAGTTGCACGCTGCTCTTGTAGAGGCTGCTGCTGCCAACGATGATACGCTGATGGAGAAATTCTTTGAGAGCGAGAGCCTGACTGAGGACGAGATGCGTGAGGGTATCCGCAAGGGACTCGTAACACGCTCTATCTTCCCTGTATTCTGCGTTTGCGCAGGTCGCGACATGGGCGTACGCCGCTTGATGGAGTTCTTGGGCAATGTCGTTCCTTTCGTAAGCGAGATGCCAAAGGTACGCAACACCCGCGGCGAGGAGGTCAACCCAGACGCTGCTGGTCCTGCTTCTCTATACTTCTTCAAGACAGGTGTTGAGCCACATATCGGAGAAGTTCAGTACTTCAAGGTGATGAGTGGAAGCGTGAAGCCTGGCGACGACCTGACCAATGCTGATCGTGGTTCTAAGGAGCGTATCGGTACTATCTATGCTTGTGCAGGTGCCAACCGTATTCCTGTTGACGAACTAAAAGCTGGTGATATCGGCTGTACCGTGAAACTGAAGGATGTAAAGACTGGCAATGCCCTGAATGGTAAGGACTGCGAGTGGCGTTACGACTTCATCAAATATCCTAACTCTAAGTATTCTCGTGCTATCAAGGCTCAGAACGAGGCAGAGACCGAGAAGATGATGGTGGCTCTGACCAAGATGCGCCAGGAAGATCCCACATGGGTAGTTGAGCAGAGTAAGGAACTTCGCCAGATTATCGTTCATGGTCAGGGTGAGTTCCACCTGCGCACCTTGAAGTGGCGTATGGAGAACAACGAGAAGATCAAGATTGACTATCTGGAGCCGAAGATCCCATATCGTGAGACCATCACGAAGATGGCTCGTGCCGACTATCGTCATAAGAAGCAGTCTGGTGGTGCTGGTCAGTTTGGTGAGGTACATCTGATTGTGGAGCCTTATGCTGACGGAATGCCCGATCCTACATCGTTCACCATCAACGGCCAGGAGTTCAAGATGAACATCAAGTCTAAGGAAGAGAAAGACTTGGAATGGGGCGGCAAGCTCGTATTCATCAACTCAGTGGTAGGTGGTGCTATCGATATGCGTTTCATGCCTGCTATACTGAAGGGTATCATGGAGCGTATGGAACAGGGACCATTGACTGGTTCGTATGCCCGCGACGTTCGCGTGATCGTATATGATGGTAAGATGCACCCCGTTGACTCTAACGAACTCTCGTTCATGCTTGCTGCACGCAATGCCTTCAGCGCTGCATTCCGCGAGGCAGGACCAAAGGTACTGGAGCCTATCTATGACCTTGAGGTTTATGTGCCAGCCGACTACATGGGAGATGTAATGTCTGACCTGCAGGGCCGTCGCGCTATCATCATGGGTATGGACTCAGAGGCTGGTTATCAGAAACTCTCTGCCAAGATACCTCTGAAGGAACTCTCAAGCTACTCTATCGCTCTGAGTTCTCTCACTGGCGGACGCGCTTCGTTCACCACCAAGTTTGCCTCTTACGAACTGGTGCCCAACGACATCCAGCAGCAGCTCATCAAGGAGCACGAGGCAGAACTCAAGGACGAGGATTAATTCCACTATTCTATATAAGAAGGGACTCTTGGGTAACTCAAGAGTCCCTTTATTATAAAAAGGTGGAAGGTGATGGATGATAGAATAAATAAATAATGAAAATGAAAAAAGTCATACTTCTCGCATTGCTTATGGTATCGTTGACTACTAATGCTTGGCACAATGTCAAGATGCCAACCATCAAGAGTCTTCAGGTGATACTTAACGATGACTTTGAGGCTCTGCCCATTTTGCAACTCAAAGGGCAAGATGTGTTGCATATCAGCTTTGACGAACTGTCGCACAACTATCAACGCTTCACCTATCATATTGAGCCATGCAATCCCGACTGGACGCCTACCGAAGGGCTTTTCGACACCGATTGGCTGGAAGGGCTCAACGACCAGCCTATTGACGACTATGACAACTCTATCAATACCACAGTTCTCTATACTCACTACACCTTTGACTTCCCCAACGAGCATACCAACGTGCGTATGAGCGGTAACTATAGGCTCCATATTGTCAATGATGAGACTCAGGATGATGCAGCCATTGTAGAATTCAGGGTTTTCGAGCCAATCACTAATGTAGGACTTGGCGTAACTACCAATACCGATATTGACATGAATGACAGCCACCAGCAAGTCAAGATGACCGTCAAACTCAATGGTCTGAGAATTACCCGTCTTGACGAGGAACTACAGACCTTCGTAATGCAGAACGGACGAGAGGATAACATGAAAGTCAATGTCCGGCCTAACTATATCACGCCGCAAAGTCTGCAATGGGAGCACAACAAATACTTGATTTTCGATGCTGGCAACGAATACCATAAGTTTGAAGTATTAGATCCGCGACATATATCCATGGGACTAGCTGAGGCATTATGGGATGCAACTACCAGTACATGGCACGCGGTTCCCTACCCTTGCGAAGAACGAAGAAGCTACATCTATGATGAGGATGTGAACGGTGCCTTCCTGCTACGCAACAGCGATAACTACGACGCAGAGCATACATCAGAATATGTCTATGTACACTATTTCCTGAAACCACTTCGCGAATACACTGATGCACATATCATTGTCAACGGCAGATGGGCTACGGAACCACTGGATCAGTATATCATGAACTATGATGAGGCCGACCATTTATACAAATTGACTGTTCTTCAAAAGCTTGGCCATTACAACTATCAGTTATTGCTGATGGATTTCGATGGTACCACACATACCTTACCCGAAGAAGGCAGTTTCTTTGAAACGGAAAACAGATATCAAGCTTTGGTATATTACAAAGCTACAGGTGAAAGGAACTGGAGATTAGTAGGATTTCAGGAAATAACCTACAAGAATTAATCAATCATACCGATATCCTAAAAATACTTTCATATAAAAAGCCACCCGAAAGATATTATTTCAGCTCAGCGAGGTACTTAATGGTGCGAACCATCTGAGAAGTGTAAGAGTTCTCATTGTCGTACCAAGCAACAACCTGTACGAGAGAGTTGCCATCGCCGATCTTGCTTACCATGGTCTGGTTAGCGTCGAACAGTGAACCGAACTTCATACCGATGATGTCGCTAGAAACCAGCTTCTCCTCAGTGTAACCGAAGCTCTCGTTGGCAGCAGCCTTCATAGCAGCGTTGATATCCTCAACAGCAACCTCACCCTTAACAACAGCGTGCAGGATAGTGGTAGAACCTGTAGGAGTTGGAACGCGCTGAGCAGCACCGATCAGCTTACCGTTCAGCTCGGGGATAACGAGACCGATAGCCTTAGCAGCACCAGTTGAGTTAGGAACGATGTTCTGA
>CACYXD010000027.1 GCA_902778255.1 uncultured Prevotellaceae bacterium | reverse complement strand
AAAACCTGCCATCGGATAACAAAAGAGGAGAAAAGCGGAAAAATCGTTGCAAATCAGGGATTTGGATGGAAACTGCGGAATGATGAGAACAGTGGACTGCAACTTGAGTACGGTATGAAGGAAAGATTTAAGTATCTAATTCGTAACTTGTTTCTGAAATTGTGAAAATCGAGGCAAATAGGTTACTTTCAGACATCGAAACGGTTGATATTCAACGAGTTTGAGAAATTGAGCAGTCTTTGGTACGTGTTGCCGAAATTTGAATAGATTTGCGTAGAAATCGGATGCTCAGCATTGACTAATTTTGCAAACTGAAAGTTAAACGTAAAATTAGTGTAAAAATGAAGAGTACCTACAGTATCATTTTCTACCTCAAAAGGGAGAAGTTAAAGAAAGATGGAACGTACCCCGTAATGGGACGTATCACAGTGGATGGAACACAGTGCCAGTTTAGTTGCAAAGTGGACTGCAAGCCTGACCTCTGGGAAACAAAGGGCGGTCGTGCCACTGGCAAGAGCGTCATGGCCCGCAATGTCAACATGGAACTTGACAAGATCAAGGCTCGCATCGACAAGTATTACAAGGAGATCGTGGATCGTGACAACTTCGTGACGGCAGAGAAGGTGAAGAATGCCTTCCTCGGTCTGGAGTATCGTCAGCACACGTTGATGACGATGTTTGCCCAGTGGAACGAAGAGTACAAGAAGATGTACGATGGTGGTCTGCGCTCGAAAGCCTCGCTGCACAAGTACCAGACCGTCTATAAGCATGTCGGGGAGTTCCTGCGCCAACACTATAGGGTGTCGGATATGGCGTTGAAGGAAATCCAACCCTCCTTCATTTCGGATTTCGAAGTCTATCTGAAGACAGAGAGAAACATCTCGCACAACACCTGCATCCTCTACAACAATTCCATTATGATGCTGATGCACCGTGCCCATGAGAACGGTTGGGTGTCGCGTTATCCATTCAGTGACTATCACGTCCAGAAGGAGGAAATCGAGAAGGGTTTTCTGACCAAGGAAGAATTGAACGCACTGATGAACAATCCGAGGCTCACACCGCGACGTGCCTATATCCGTGACCTCTTCATCTTCTGCTGCTTCACTGGCTTGGCTCATGCCGACTTGAAGAACCTGAAGAACGAGAACATCGTGAAGAATCCCGCTGATGGCAGTTTGTGGATTCACACTCACCGCCAGAAGACAGGCGTGGCTGAGAACGTGAAACTACTGCCTATCCCGCTGGCAATCCTCAAAAAGTACAAGGGACTTTGCACGGACGGGCATGTCTTCGATGTGCCTAACCACAAATCCTGTTGCAAGAGAATCCGTTTTGTTGCCAAGTTGTGCGGAATTACCAAGAACTTGACCTGGCACATGGCCCGCCACACGATGGCAACAGTTGTCTGCCTGTCGAACGGAATGCCCTTGGAGGTCGTCGGCTCCGTATTGGGCCACAAGTGCATCGAGAGCACTCAGGTTTATGCGAAGATTACCCAAGAGAAGTTGGGCTGCGAGATTGATACGCTGGCCACGAAACTGGCAAAGATACAGCAGTTCTCGCCCAACATCGGCATGGTAATATAAATAAGGTGGAGGGCACGACTATGATGAAGAGAGACCTCATCGTGTTTGAGCACGAAAGATTTGAGTTGACGGGCTACGACGTCTGGATGACTGCGGGCGAGATAGCCAGTCTGCTCGGCGTGACCATCATGAAGGTGCGCGGAATCATTAACAAGATGCGTAGGCAACTGGCCGTCAACCTCGATTTAATCAGCAAGTACGACCTCTTGGAAAGCGGCTACAAAGACGAACTTTACAACCTTGAGTGCATCATCGCCATCTCCTACCACGTCCATACCGGGCTTGCCTCCGAGTTCCGCCGTTGGATATGCGACAGGGTGACGAGACGCAAGGAGCGGGCAATAATAGTCTATCTCTGAGAAAGTTGAAGCCTCGGGCGACTCACATCGTTCGGGGCTTCTGAATATCGTATGAACAGACACTTTTTTATTTCCTTCTCAGCGAGATATGTATATCCTGATCAATCCTTTCCTCCAGCATGTTCCGCATCCTGCTGAGGAAATACGTGCGGTTGCCGTTCTTCGTAGCCCGCTGCTTGATGTCGATATAGATACGCGAATAGATCCTCGGCTGAAGCCCGAACAGGGGGAATATGCGATTGCCGAGTTCCTCAATGGGCAGTTTCCCGTCGTTCAGGCATTGCATCTCCTGCAGTCCATACATCAGTTCCACAAGGTTCACGATGTCACCAGTCCAGTTCAGCCCCGTCTTGGCCGATTCCGCTATCTCCGAAGCGGGCATCTGCTCCACCACCTTCTGCATCTCGCCGATGAACGTCACAGCCTTTTCCACCATCCGATTCCCCTTGCCGATTGCCTTCAGTTCTATCCCAGCGAACAGCAGAGTGGCAACGGCCGTTGTCTTGCCGTTCTTGCAACCGCACACATCCACAACACTTTCTATAAACTCACCATAACAGGCAGTCATATCTTCGAGGCTTCCGTTTTGGGCGGCACGGAAGAAAGCCGTTTCGGTTAGAATATTGTATTTCATCCTTTGTTCTTTTTACTTGTTACTAAATGCGTTTGTTTGCGATCGCATTTGTAACATAAGCAGGGGTGCAAGCAAAAAGAATTCGTTTTCAGACAGGAATTTTGCAACTATCTGAAAACGAGTACGATTAAAAGATGTTTATGAAAATAAGACTAAAAATGACTCTAACAATTTGGGCAAATTTTGCCCAAATGCCCAAAATTCGCCCAAATAAATACCATTTGAATATGAAACAGCGATTCACTAAGTACTCATTGCGAATCTTTGGATTTAAAGAACCTATACTACAACAGCAGCATTGGCCGCGTTGTTGTTTTTCCTGCCTTACGTGCAAATGTGCTCAGTCTGTCCCAAAGACTGCATAATTATTAATGCGTTTCAATGAGGGGCGCGGAATAGTTGTAGAAGCATCTCATACGGTTTTATCCACGTACTTTTTTTCTAAGTCCTCTATCTTTTTATTTGCTGTTTTCTGGATTTTGAGGTAATTATTATCAATTTGCTGATACGCATTATCCATTTCTGTCAAATAATTGATGTTGCGGGAGCATGCATTATCAGTAGTAGCACAGATTATTCTCTCTGAAATGGAAGCAAAACGATGGTACAAGTGAAATGTATCGTGAAAGAATTTATAGATTTCAGGTGAAATCCACACAGAATTATCGTCCATCAATACTCTTAGCTGATTTCTATAATACATGAGTTCTTCCACCTTTCTTTGTACTTTCTCATGAATTGATTTAAATTCTAATTGATCATCACCAACCTCAAGATAGCGCCCCCACTCTCTATATGATTTTGGGGAATAATAGCACCCTATTAATGCAACAATATATCTGCATATTCGTCTGCTTTGCGCCATGATGCTCAAAACTTGCTGAGTGGCATTATTTCCTTTCTCTCTAACTTGCATGAGATAATCAACATCGCGTTTCAGAAGAGCAAGTTCTTTCTCATTCTCCTGTTTTATCTTAACAATCTTTTTATCCAAAGTATGCTTCACACGCAAACGAATAATATAGCCGATTATACCGGTACTAATCCCTGTACTAAGTAAAACACTTAAAATCCAAATTAAAAAACTTTCCATTGTTAACTTATCGCTTTCTACTTGTTTATTGAAACATTGCCCAAAAGGAGTTCGAAGGAGTGGTCTTGAGCAAGACGTCAGGGTTTAGGAAGTGGTAGTATTACGTGTGTTGGTCGAATTATATGTTTTAAACGACAACTTAAATATCCTTATATAATAATACAAATCAACAAATAGTTTTGCTATCATTCCCCAATAAAAAGCGACTGCTATCTGCTTAATCAGTGGGATATACGATGACAAGAATTCTGGGAACAATAATGAAACATGTATATTCGTGATTACTAATGAATAGATTGTCAGTATTGCAGAATTCAATTCTACCCTGCCACCGTATGACATAAATAACTCATAGTTGTCGTCGTTCGCAAGCATTGCCTTAATAGTATCATTAGGACTTTGAAGAATGATTCCCATAAAAGCCAAGAGGATTCCGAAGATACTAATACTCACTTCTGGGGTGGCATTGATTATCTCACGAAAATCATAATAATCAAGTGAGACAAAAGACATTCCCACGAGTACCACAAAAAAGGCAATCCAACCTGCAAATCGCTCAAAAAACTTATCTTTTGTCATACCCTAATAATTTGTCTAAGCTCAGGAACAATTCTGTCATAAAGCCTCAATACACCTGTTTTGCGGTCTTCCCTTTGCAAATTCTCCTGTAATTGTACTTCGGGAATAGTAAAAGATTCATCAAAAGTATCTGCGAACAAATCAATAGTTCGCTGCTTCTGCCTATTGCTTTCAGGATCAATCGTATAACCAGTGATTTCAATAGTATCAACACACTGTCTTAGGCCAGCATATCGCATCATATTTCTAGCAAAGTCCGCAATATCTCTAACAAAATCTCTGGAGAGTCCATTCGGATTCAAACGTAACGACGTACAATTCTGCTCTATTGTCACAAAATCAGCTCCAGTTTGAGAGCCATTTTCTGCTTGTTGTCTCACAATCTGTTCAGCCAATGATTCATTCCGATTATTCATCTCCCTTACAATCTGAGTTGGATTCAAAAGCTTACAAGTCAGTTTCCTGTAGTTTGTCATTCCAAGTATCCTATTGTATTCGTTCCGTCTAATGATTACAGGAAAATTCACTTCGATTTGTTGGTCTTCATGGCTTTCATTCCATCTTCTCTCAATCCATTCTTTAAGCTTTCCGAGATAGCAACCATTACGATTAATCTCATAGACAAGAACATTGAGTCGTTCATCGTAAAGGAGGACATTCGCAAATGCCAGACCTTCTTCGTTTGGATCAATATCCAGTGCCGTTAGTTCCTTGCTCTGCTTGTTCTTTACTGGGGGAAGGTCAGAATCCTGTGTTGTCTCTACAAACGCCATTGTAACCCCTTGCCTTTCAGAATCAAGCATGGAAAGCTCAAACAATTTGCCATTGACATAATACTCATTAGCTTCTATGCATCTAAGAAGTTGAGTAAATTGGGGCGAATCACCACCTGAAAGGCAATTAACTTCTACAGAAACGATATCGACTTTTCTCTTTATTGTTGGCATATACTTTTTTGTTAAACTTGGCTACAAAATTACTCAATATTTAGCAAATTACCAAAGAAAACACCTAAATAAGATAGTTTAATATGATATTGCATTGTTTTTTGCGAGAAAATGCTTAATTTTGCATCATTATTAAACGATAGGAGATATCGATAAATGTGTAATAGTTACAATTATGACTCGTTATGATAAAATAGTAGGATTAAGAAATAATTTGAATAATGCAGACCGTGGTTATAAGTTTGAACAAGCTATTAGAGATATATTACCATGGGATGTTAAGCCACCAGTATCTGTAAAAGGGGATTCAGAACAGCTTGACGGAGTCTTTTTATGGAAGAATCAAGCATATCTTGTGGAATCCAAAGCAAAAAAAGAAAAAATCACAGTAGGAAGTCATGATTGGGAAGACTTTGAATTAAAAATAAGACGCAGAAGGAGTACTGTTGTTGGCCTTTTTTGTTCATTGTATCCAGTTCATAAAAATGTCTTCAAAAAAGCAAGTGAACTAACAAAAGAAGGTCATTTAATAATCATCTTAGAGGGAAATTTTTGGGATGAGCTAACTATTAGTAATTTAGACATTGCAGATGTTTTGGATTATATGAATATATATGGCAGAACAAAATTTATCGCAAGCCCCCCTCAACTTCGTATAATAAAAGAATGGATATTTGACAAAGACGAGATCATCTATGGGATTTCTAAAATATGTAAAGAACATTCCTCGATTTTATTAGGAAGACACAAATCTAAGTATCATGATAAATTATACATAGAGAGAGATGTGGAAAGACAAATTAATTCATACGTTAAAGAACTAAAACCTAACGTATTAATAAAAAAAGAACAAAAGTCTAATACGCAAATCGAGGAAAAAGAAGTTCCAAAACAGATTTGTCTTCTTCGAGACTTCTCGGGTTCTGGAAAGACCACGACATCTGTTCAAATTTCATTGGCGAATGATCTTTTTTTAGGTGTAGGAATGACTGCAAATGAACAGTCTATAGACCAAAAATGTTTTTTGTTTTTTGAATCACTTGGGAACGATTATGGAATTAGGAAATTAAAAGAAATCAACAAACCAATCATTTATATTATAGATTCTTTAGATGAAGCTTCAAACATCCCCGGAAAGAAAAATGAGATTTTGGCAATATTACGTAAAATAAATGAGCTAAATAAGAAAGCGGAAGAATATGGTTTGCATGCATATCCAATTCTTTTTGTCTTTACCATTCGTGAGGATTATTGGAGAGATTGGGAATCTCTCTTCGAAGGAAGCAATCGATTTGATATTAATAAGCGAATATCTTGTTTTACAGATATAGAGTTTCCAATGGCTTTGCAAAAATACATGACGTGTTATGATTTTGAAATTATTAATGAATTAACGGATGAAACAACAGAAGTTTTATCACGACCAATTAACTTGTTAATTTTCTCAGAAACACATCAGTCTGAAGGCAAAATAGAAGTATCTGAGATATGGGAAAGTAGCGTGATTTATAACTATTTTGAACGGAAAATGGATAATATTTCCAGACGGCCATTTCCTGGCTTCCAAGCTCAAGCACTTATGAATTTGTTATCTGAAATAACATATGCCGTAATTAATTCAAAACACACAATTGTAGATAACAGATTAATTATAGAGATAATCCAAAAGGACTATTTATTATATTTTCCATTTTATGATGAAATTATAAAAGTATTGATCTCTGAACATATATTAGTAGAAGATTTTGACAATGAGTGTTGCTTCAGGTTTCGGCATTCTCGTTTCTTAGAATTTCTAATGGCATATTACTGTCTAAATAAAATAAAAAGTAACAATTTGGTTCCCTGTATTTCTGTAAATTACGACCCACAGCAGAATATAGGCAGACAAGCTTTTACACATAAAATGTTGCATTTGACTAAAAACATATTGTTTTCTCATGCCTATAATAAACAAATTACTAATTGTTTGCAGAATAATAAAGATGACAGTATCAGTTTATTGGATAAAATAATTGAGACTTCTTTTAATTCTGGAATAGTAGCGATGTTTCGTATATATGATGATATGCGATATATATGTATGCATAAGTATCCAGAACTATTAGCAGAACTTGATAATTATTATTCTAAGAGTAATATCTTTATGTCACATAAAATTTCAAGTTTAAGATATGGTTTGGCAAATAACATTAAGGTTAGTGACAATGACATAACACTTATACTAAAGAATGTGAATAGCGGAAATCCAAAGTTGTCTATAGAAACTTTTCATGTGATTGCGTCAAAACCATGTAAACAACCAAGTAAAATAATCATTGATATATTTGTACTTGCCTTTAGATCTATGTATAATGTTTCTGAGCAATACAAAATGATTCAAAAATTAATATCAAATGACCTCCTTTGTAATGAACATGTTTTATTATGTATTTTACAATCAGATTATCCAAGAAATTGGGAAACATATTTAGGTGGCATAATTGTTAACATGAAAGAGAATTACGATGAATTTAAAGATTTATGGGTACAAACTAATGGAGAAAAAAGACTAGAGCATTGTATGAGACAATCACAAGCAGAGGATTGGTCACAAGTAAAGAAACTACTACAGGTTATTTTATCTGGGGAAGATTATATTGTGGGAGATTTCTAAAAAAGTGATGGCACATTCACGCCTCAATGATTATATTCCTATCGAATGTCAGATGTTCGTTGTGGAAGGCATAACCGAACTGGTTGCAGACACAGCGAGTAGTGCCGATAGCCTTGTCAATATTGCGATGGGAATGACCGTAAATCCAATAGTCGATGCCGCTGGTTGCAATGTAGTCAGCAAGTTCGACGGTGAAGGCTCCGTTGATGTGACTTCCCAGAAACTCTGGTGACATCAGTTGGAAGGAAGGTACATGATGAGTAACGACAATCTTATGCATGGCCGTGCTGTTGCTAACAGACTGTTTGATAAATTCAAGGCATCTCTTGTGTTCGCGATTGAAATCGGCAAAGGTGAGAACGTCCTCGCCGTAGAGAATGCGACGGAAGTCGGTGACACTATGCTCTGTGATATAGGCATCTTCTAAGGTAATATTTGCCCAAAGTGTAGATACGATGATGTCGATGTCCTGAATATGGACAACGGCATTATAGTAATAATGGATATTGGAGCGAATCTCGCCTATGAGCCCGTCGTGCATGGAGGAAAGATCATAGAACTTGTAGAATTCATGATTGCCTAATGCCACGATGACCTGTTGATAACTCTCGGAAGCCCAATCCCAAAAAGGATGTGTCTGGTAGTTGTCATCACCGAGATAGCCGATGTCGCCCGCCAGCACAAGGATGTCGCCAAGTACATTCATGGGTTCTTTTTGCTTGAGGATTCGCCAGTTGTCGGCAAATTCCAAATGCAAGTCAGATGCGTATTGTATCTTCATTTCTCTTCGCTCGCTACAAATGATTCTTTCAAAGTGTCCACAAATGCCTGGATGGCATCTGCATCCCTTTCCAAAGCATCTTGTAAAGACTGGCTTGGTAACTCCTTTTCAATTGACTCGGCATATTCCATCACACTATCATAAACGGACTGCGGTACGGCAACAGGTTCTGGGATAGAGGCTGTAGCTATAAGTTTCAGAACATCAGTCTTGTGCTTCTTAATGTCCTTTGAATTAACATGTTTACCATTTGCACGATCATTGAGTAAATTAAGGTAAGCACGAGCTTTCAGACATATCAATGTCGTAGGAGTGGCAATGCGTACACCACCTTGTTCTGCGCTATTAGCTACCGTTAGTTCGTAGTTGTCATCATCCATCATAATTGCAGAAAGGCTTGACAGGTCTTCCGACAAGGGAATAGGCTCGATGTGGAAGCCAGAAGGTTCACCCAGCATATCTGAATGGTGCGAAAGTAATTCAATCTTTACGGGATATCCCTCTTTTTCGGTTGTGAAACGGTATAGCGTATATGTCGGAGTTTTGTCATCTTTTTCCCGTTTGCCAGCCTTGTATTCGCCATCTTTGATGAACTGCCAGAAAGCATTACCATATTCTTTTGTCATCTTTTCCACCACCAGAATCATGTCTATATCGTCAGTGGCACGTGGGCGCATATCCGTATCGCTCAGTACTATGTCACAGGCTGTTCCGCCAATAATCACATAGTTGTCCTTGAAATCGGCAAATGCCTCCTTGAATTTATCTAATCCTACTACCATAGCTTGTTAATCATAAGTTCCAATTCCTTTTCTGTTCTGGGATCAGGGTCGTATCTCAATGTGAGATATAAAGAAAGAGGGTCTGCATTGTCCTGATACAGTGGTGGATAGTTCCATATCTCTATACAGATGTTTCCTTCTACTTCGTTCTGGTTGACGAAAATACTGTTGTGTTGCAAATCCTTATATCCCTTCGTATCCATTACATACGTTTTCGTCTCGTCTGGATTCAGTGAAGTATAGTGGGCTAAGGCAGCGATACCTCCCTCCGTAAATGGCAGGTCTGTCACGATGTCATCACAGTAGAGTTTCTTTTTGATGGGATTCTTCAGATAGGGTAAAGAACGTTTCCACACTTCTTTTTTAGTCCCCTCAAAGAAGATACGTTTTACTCGGTTCTCATCCATCTCAATCTTGCACAAATGAAGTTCCTCCAGATTCTTGAATGCTCTTGATATGGTAACGTAAGTATAAGGCAATTTCTCTCCCATATCAGCCATAGACCAACCATTCATATTGTCTATTTGCAAATGATACAGCATTATATACTGTGCAACAGAAGAAAGCTCTTCTGCCTTTTTGTGAATAGTTTCCTTATAGTTGATGATTAAGAACGGTAGGAATGCGAATTTGTCTGAGACAATAAAATAGACACCTCGGTCTATAAGTCTGTTCCTTTCCACAAACTGGAGATTGTGGAATAGGAAAACAACGGGCAAATGAAGTATCTCCTTCAGGCGTTCTGCCAGCCTCAGACAATCAATAGAGGCATGATTCTCTTCTTTCTTTGTCTCCAACAGACAAAAAGCGTTCTCATTGAATGTCGCCCGATAGAATTGAAACTTCAGTTTCGTATCAATCGGAATACCTTTCAACTCTTCTTTTTTCATGGGAGATAATACCAATACCTTCCCTGCGACCTTAACTTCCATCATCTTTATCCTATTTGTACCATTATCTGTCTTTGTGAAAACGGTACAAAGTTAATGAAAATAATCGAAATACAAAAGATTTTTGAGATTTTTATGCAAAAAAGTAATTGTTTGGTATTATGCTGAGGCTTTCAACTGTTATTACGATACTTAGGAACCTCAATACCATGGAACTTCATTTTCTGAAACAAGTTACGTCTGCTGATGCCAAGAATGGCAGCGGCGGATTCTCGCCTATATCCGCATGATTCAAGTGCCTTGACTATTTTTGTCTTTTCCTCGCCCTCATCGTTCAGTTTCATAGTCGTAGGTGTTTCCGGCGCTTCTTCAAGAGAAAAGGTAAGATGTTCTGGTTGGAATTTGTCGCAATCATACTTCTTAACCGCCAGTTCTATTACCCTCACAAGTTCACGCACATTCCCCGGCCAGGGATATGCCTCCAGTTTATGTTTGGCTTTACTGCTTAGCCTGCGCCTTTCGTCAAAGTGTTCCAAAAAGAATGTTGCCATTGGTACGATGTCTGTCACCGTTTCCCTTAGCGGTGGAATATTGACTACCTCCTCACAGATGCAATCCCGGAAATGCTGCGTCATTAAGCCCTCTCTGACAAGTTCATCGGGAGATTTTGCGGAAGTGCATATAAGTCTGAAATCTACAAAGCGCTTCTTGTATGAGCCAATACGACAGTATTCCCCCGTTTCTATCACCTCTTTAAGCAGATTCTGCACACTCAAGGGCATTTCATCGACATTCTCCAAGAAAAGGAAACTGTTACGTGCTTTCTCCAAAATACCGTCTGTTGATTGCACGGCACTAGCGTATGCGCCTTTCTGATGCCCAAAGAAATAATCCTCCACATGCTCCATCTCTGCCAATGCGCTGCATCTAACGTGGGCATAGTTGCCATAATGGAAGCCCTCCATTGCCATATAGTCCTCTGCCAGATGGCTCCTTCCAGTTCCGCTTTCACCAACGACTACAAGACGGATATCCAGACCGAAATAGCCCTTCAGCCTCTCATAAAGAGCCAGAAATGGTTGGCTATTGCGCCTGAACATCAGGCGGTTCTTATGCTTGTCACGAAGATTCTGCTCTTCCATGATGCCTTTAATCCTAGCATAAAACTTCTCGTCCATCTGCGACTTGGGGATATAACTTTTGGCACCAAGTTCCATCGTCTCAATAGAGTTTTCCATCGTGCCGTAGTTTGTCATCAGGAAAAATAACTGGTGATACCCTTGCTCCCGCATCCAACGCAGGATGTCCGTGCCGTTCTTTCCGCTCTCATCATTCAGCATAAGGTCGGCCAAGATTACATCGTTCCTGCCAGCCCGTTCAATAAGCCATTTGGCCTTCTTGACCGTCTGGCATGCAACAGCCTCTATCCCGAAATCCGCCAGTGTTGCGCAGACGGAATCGCAGTAGGATTTTATGTCGTCAATGACTATTACCTTACTCATCCCTCGTGTCCCGTATCTCCTTCGCCTTTGTGATAATGATTTTCGCCATCTTGTCTATCTCAGCCATGTAGGTCACCAGACGGTTATTGGCGCTCATGTCTTTGCTCCGTGCCACCTCCATGATGGGGTCAACCAATATGCTGACACGATAGAGCAGCCAACTTGTCTTCAGGCAATGCGCCCACTTCCTCATCTCGTCGAAGTCCATAGTCTTGATGGCATTGTGCAGCCCTGCGACAGCATCCTCGGTCTCTTCTATCAGATACCCTGCTACGGATTTCCGCAGTTTTGTGAAATCTGGTGTCACCATCTTGCTTTTCTCGGCTATCACTTGGTTCACCACGTTTACCATCTCGCTGATGTCAGCCGTCTTGGGCAGATACTCGTCGAATCCCACCTTCAGCAGTTCCTCGCGCACTTCCTCGCCTGATGCCGTCGAGACTATCACGGGAACCGTCTGGCTGTTGGCAACCTTACTCTCTCTCATGATGTCGAGCAGTTCCCGTCCGTTCTTTCCTGGCATCTGCAGATCCATGATGACCGCAGAATAATTGCCCTTCCTGAGCATCGTGAAGAATTTTGCCGTGTCGCTGCACACGTCACAGTCGAAACCGTTCTGCTGCAGAACGCCTTGTATCATCAATAGCCACACGTTGCTGTCGTCAACCACCAGCACATGTTTCCGCTCCTCCGAGGCTTTCATGACCTCCGCTACAACCGCATCCCCCTTGCTCTCCGCAATCTTCATCGGCAGACTTACGTAGAATGTGGTCCCCTTGTCCGAAGACTCAAAATCGATCTTGCCTTTCATCAGGTCAACGAGCATCTTGACCGTTGAGAGTCCGATGCCAAAGCCCTCCTTGCCAGTGGCAACGGCATTGGAGAAGCGGGTAAAGGCAGAGAACACCCGTTCCTTATCCTCATCCTTGATGCCAATGCCAGTGTCGCTCACCTTGATGTTCAGCATATCGTCGGCATACGAAATATCCAGTTCCACACTGCCCTTCCTGGTGAACTTGAAGGCATTGTCAAGCAGATTGGTCGCTATGTGGCAGATTTTCTCATAGTCGCCGTTGAGGACGATGCCCTGCACCTTCGGCTTTACGAATTCTATCAGCCGCTCGTCGGCTCTCAATTCGAAGGAATTGGTCAGTTCGTTGGCCAGTTCCATCAGGCTGAAGTCCCTCGGCTTCAGCATCCCCTTGTTGCTCTCTAAACGGAAGTAGTCCAGCAACTGGTCTATCATCTCCCTGAGTTGCCGGGCGGAGAACGATATGGCACTGATGTACTTTTCATTCTTTGTTGGGCATTGTTTCGCCATATCGTTGTAGCCGATGACGATGCTCAGCGGGGTGCGCAGGTCGTGGACGACGGCATACATCATCTGTCGGCGCTTCTCCACAAGTTTCTTGTTCTTGTCAGATTCCTTTTCGAGTTCCTTCATCACCTTTGAGCGCCGCCATGTGTTGGCCACATTCAGTAGTGTCACGAAAACGAGGAACAACATACCCCATATGAACGTGGTCTTTCCGATACCGCTTGCCCTATCCATCAGTTCTTTCTGTTTGCGTTCGGCTTTGGCGTCCTCCGCATCAAGCATCTGGCTGACGTTGATGTCCAGCCAGTGGTTGACTTCGGCGAGGCTGTCGCTGAGAATGCTGAGACTGATGGTATATAGTTCTTTGTCAAGAAAGGCCACTTCGTTGACGGACGGCACGGTGACCGTCCTATTCTTGCTCCTTGAGGTCACTTCTTCCCTGCTGCTCCTGAACACATGCCCAGTGTAATGCTTGACGTAAGTCTCCGTGTCCTTGACAGTGACCTGTCTGTCCTGTCGCAGATGCTCGTCATTCTCATTCCGCTTTACGATTGTCGCGTAGATCTCGGACAGCAGATGTCCTTTCTGGTTAAGGATGTTCTGCATGGAGTCAATCTGACTTTTGGAGTAATATTTGCGCAGTCCGTCGAGCGAGTTGTTTGTTTCAACTAGTTTTTGTTGGTAATAAACGGAATCTGTCGGGGACCATTCTGATACCTGTTCGCCCAAGTGATCTAATTGTATTGTGCTTTTCAGTGCAGCGTGAATGATTCTGTATTGTTCCTGGCTGTTAGTTGACTCAATAATGATATTCTCCAGTTTCTGCCACCGCCAGTAGCCAAACATAAATACTCCTATAAATAGTAAGATGTTGACAGCATTTGTCAGCAAGAGGTCAAACTTTGTTCTTTTCATTTAGCCTAATCGTTTAGAGGGTGATACCCTGATATCCTTATATATAAGGGATTCCAATAGGGAACAGACATTTCCCCTTTTTACTCCCTATTGACTTATTTTACAATTCTCTTTTCAATTTGGGGTGCAAAATTACGAAAAAAGTCGCAAAAACATACCGACCAGTATTTAAATATTCAAAAATTAGCCCTATTTCCTCCTTATTTGAAGGGAATAGAGCTAAAATGGGGTGTATTTACCTTAGAAATTACAGATCTACATTTTCAAGCCTTTGACTTTTTTCGGCTCATCATCTTTGTCAGGCGCTGGAAGCATGGAAACCTTATGACCATCCTCGTATTCCTTTTTCTCTTCGGGTGTCTCTGGCCTTTCCTCCTTAGGGGCAAGTTCCATCTGAATCTTGCGGTCAAGGGCGGCGAGTTCGTTCTTCAGGTCGTGAAGTTCCTTCTCCTTCTTCCATTCCTTGTTTGCTGTAGGTGTCAGTTGATCTATCTTCTTCTGATACCAGTCCACATCCTTCTGGTACTTTTCCACCAAAGAAGGAATCTTTTCCAGTGCGCGGATGAAACTGGTGGCAGCAGCCTCCTTGTCTTTCTTGGCCACTATACCATTGTTGTGGCGATAGACTATGTTGCCATACACTCCGAAGTTGTTCTCACGGAACGGTAAACCGCCTTTCTCAACTTCCTCGGTGCGTACCTTGATGGGGAAACCGTAGATTTCGCCAATCTCTTTTGTCTGGCCTTTCGTGTCCATTGTCTCGGCAATGTGCTGCACCTTGGCACCAAGTTCCTCCAAGTCCGTATAGACCTCACCCTCAATCTTCACCTCCATGACGATGTTTCCGAGGGCATCATGCTTCATGTTTGCATCCAACTGCTGTTTATCAACTGCCAACTTATCAAGCACCTCTTTTGCTTTCTGCACTTCCTTCTGTGCATCCTCAATGTCAAATTCAACACTGCGCCTTGCGTTCATAAAGCTCTTTCGTTCACTCTCCAGTGAGGCAATCTTCTTCTCCAACTTTGCCTTGTCAAGCAGGTCGGTGTTACCCGACAGGATGGCCATGTACTCTGAGAAGTTCATGCCGTTGGCCTCGTCCATTGCTCCCTCGTCGATGGTTCGTGCGCCCATTGCGCCGGACTTCAACTGAGAGATAAACATCTGCTTGCAGTGCAACAGGTTGAACTTGTAGGCATCCAGCGTTTTCTCAACGGCATAGATGATGCTGTCCACTGTGTTGTTATTGTATTTCTTGGCGACCTCATTGCCCTTTCTGACGGCCCGGCCATTCCTTTGTTCAAGGTCGCTGGGCCTCCAGGGTATGTCAAGATGATGAATAGCGACAGCCCTTTTCTGGGCATTAACACCCGTTCCCAACATTGACGTCGAGCCAAAGAGCACGCGCACACGTCCCTCGTTCATGGCCTCAATCACGGCTTTTCGTGCCTTTTCACTCTTGCATTCCTGAATGAAACGGATTTCGTCAGCAGGGATGCCGTAGTCCTCAATTAACTTGCGCTTAATCTCGGAATAGACATTCCAAGTATCGCCCGGCTGATACGTTCCTAAGTCAGAGAAAACGAACTGCGTACCTTTCTGTTCATCGAACTTCTTGTAATACTCCGCTATCTTCATGGCACAGACGCTGGCCTTGTTACCTGCATCGTCATCATAGAGCGTCGGGTTAATCATGCGCATGTCGAGTGCCATCTTGCGGGCATAGTCTGTTGCAATCAGCATCTTTGCCTTCTCTTCCGTCTCACTCAGGGGCAGACGGCCGAGAATTGTTGCGTCACCTGATTCCGCAAACTCCATCAGCTTCTTGATAAACACCTCCTGATCAGGCGTCGGCGGGATGTTGTAAAGTATCTCGTTCATCTTCGGCCTGTCCACTCCCACGTCCTCGGCGGTGCGGTAGTCCGTGATTTCGTTATAGAACGTCGCCAGTTCCGGCACCTTGATGAAGTATCTGAAACGTTCCTTCTGGATGATGTTGTTCGTCACCGAAAACTCAAAGTCAGTCGATTTCTTGGCGAAGATAGCAGCCCAGGCATCAAAGCACGGGATATTCTGTTTCTCCATCTCCCTCGGTCGTAGGTACTTGAACAACAGATAAAGCTCCGTTAGTGAGTTACTGATAGTCGTACCCGACAGGAAGGTGGCACAGAGGTCACGGCGCGGCTTCGTCCCGTCACCCTCCTGCATCGTGCGGATGGCAAAGAGCAGGTTAAGCGCTTTTTGGCTCCCCTGACTGTTGCCCAGTCCCGCTACTCGGTCGTGACGGGTGTTAAACATCAGGTTCTTGAACTGATGGCTTTCATCGATAAACAGGTGGTCGATGCCCATCTGTTTGAAGTCAATGAAATCATCGGTGCGGTTGTTAATCTTTTTAGAAATTTCAACGAGCTTTGCCTCGAGATTGGCCTTGCGCTTCTCCAAGCCCTTCAGCATCATGCCCGAAATATCCTTGCCGCTCATTCTCAGCACTTCAAGATTGTCCTCTACACTCTGCAACTCGGCCATCAGAATTTTCTCCTGCATTTCCGGCGACTGCGGTATCTTGCCGAACTGGTCGTGCGACATAATCACACAGTCAAAGTCATTGTTCTTAATCGAATGGAAAAACTTAACCCTATTCTCCGTAGAGAAGTCTTTTTCGCTGGCATACAGGATGCGGGCATTGGGATAGGCTGTCTGATACGTTGCTGCAATCTCAGCCACGTTTGCCTTCAGACCTATAATCATCGGCTTCTTCGCCATGCCGAGACGCTTCATCTCATGCGCTGCGATGCACATGATGAGCGTCTTACCCGTACCTACCTGATGGTCGCATATTCCGCCACCGTTCTGTTTGATCATCCACACACAATCCTTCTGCGAGGGATAGACGCTGCTGATGCCGTAGCGCAACTCCAACCCCTTCATGTCGAGGTCTGGGAAGGTCTGATGACTGCCGTCGTACTTCGGGCGGACAAAGCAGTTGAACTTCTCGTTATACATCTGTGCCAGTCTGTCCTTGAACTCACGGTTTTGGCTTTCAAGCCATTCAGTGAAGCCGTTGCGGATTTCATCAATCTTCGAGTTTGCCAACTGGATGGCCTGTGCATCAGGCACCTTGATGTCGTTGCCGTTGTCATCCTTGCCGTTCGACTTCATGATTTTCGGCGTCGTGTTGTGCAGGGCATGGCGCAGCAGGGCTATACCGTCATACCTGCGATACTCACCTTGGACACAGAACTCAGTCCATATCTTCTCATTCTTCTGGGCGCAACTGGCATCGAACTGGTCTATCTGCGGCGAATAGACAATGTCAACCTTCGTGTCGAAGAAGTCGGTCATAAAGGCAGAATAGACATTGGCGGGAATCCATCGCTCACCGAAGTTGAAGTCCAAGTCTTCAAAAGGAATCGGCGTAGGCACGGCATCCTTCAGGGCTTTCAGTGACTCCATGATGCGGTCGTCCACCTCTCCGCCACGTTTCTCAATCAGGTTCTCGATGTCCCTTACCTTCTCCACGACGTTTCCGGCAATGAACTTGTCGCGGATTTCGTAGAAGTCCGTCAGCGGATTGTAGAATATCTGCCCCTGCAGTTCTCGGATGATGTCGTCCTCGCTCTTGTCGGTGAGGTACGACATATAGGGCATGTTCAGCACACCGTATTTGTTGAGCGATGCAGAGACGGCTTCCTGCGACGTATCGACGTGCTTCAGTTCCTGCGTGGAGAAGGCTACGGGGTGGTCGAGGAAGTCGGCCTTTACAAACCTGCCGTTCTCGCCACGTTCCAGTGCCAGCATGTTCCTTCCCGCTGCATCCATCAGAATCATCCGTACGTTCTTCCTGTCGTTCAAGTTGCCGTACATGGTCGTGAAGGCATCGTAGTAGCCGTTAAGTTTCTCGCGCAACTCGTCATTCGCCTGCTGGTTGTCCTGCTCGTAGGCATACAATTCCTCATACACGTCACGCACGGCGATATACTGGCGGATGCGGTCGGTCTGCTCCTGCGAAACAATCAGGGGGACGAAGGTGGCACCCGAGGAAGTGATCTTCTCCAGATGTCCGATGTTTCCGTCCTTATCCTCAACCATGGAGCCGTTACGGTAGTATGCCTTCATCTCACCCTCGAAGGGTTTTGGCTCTACCAGTTTTGTCTTGGTGGTACGGCGCTGCTTCGGCTCGGTTTCCGTCTGTCCCTGCTCTCTGGCTTTGGCATCCGCATTGGTCTCGATGTGCTGCTGCCCGGCCTCCAGCAACTGGCGGCGACGCTCAGGAGTCAGGTCCATCATCATCTCATAGAAGCCGTTGATGGGCGGGTTCTCTTCCCAATCCAGAGAATCATAGACGGCCAACTGCTGGTCGATATGACTTTTCTTCTCCATTGCGGCCTTCTTCTCTTGCAGTTCCCTGGCCTGACGCTCCTTCTTACGTTCCTTCTTTGGCTTCTTGGGTACTTGCTTCGGTTTTGGCTGTTCCTGCACGGCCATCCCCCAAAGGTCGAAGAGTGACAGTTGCGGATTGTTGTCGGGCGTATGCTCTGGGACAGGCTTTTCTTCCTGCTTGGCTGGCTCTGGTATCGTTACAATCTTGGCCGTCTTTGCTGGCTCATCGTCCATTGTAGGCTGCTGCCCTGTCTCTACTGGCTTTTGCTCCGTTTCCACAGGCTTCTGTTCTTCCGATGGTTTCTGTTCCTCAATGGGCTTCCGGGCTTCTTCTTTCTTGTAGATTAAGGCCGGGCTGTCAAGCCCCGTGAACTTACGGAAATCCAGATGCTTGGCGAGTTCATCCTGCAGACGCTCACGGAGGTCATGGGCAATGCCTTCGACACCACCCGTATGCAGATACTCCAGTGCGGGCTTGCCGTACTGATCGTGTCCTCTCAGGATGCTTGTGGCAAGCACATTGTCAGGGTAATGCTCAAAATAGTCGTTACGGACGATGTTCTCATCCTCGGCAGAGTACACCCTTTTCAGCCTTTCCTCATCCTCGGTCAGCCCCTGCTTGGCATAGTTCTTCTGAATGATGATCAGGTCGCTCCCTGCCTCAGTGTTAGCACTGTCCTTGAACAGATTGTCGGGCAAACGGAATGCGGTAACAAGGTCGGCTTTCTGAAGGAGGTGGTTGATCCTGATACTGTTCTGCTCCCTGTCGAGATAGTTCCTCGTCGTGATGAATGCCACTATGCCGCCGTCGCGCACGGCATCAAGCCCCTTCTGCATGAAGTAGCCGTGAATGGACTTGGAAATCACGCGGTTGAACAGGCTCTTGCTGTCGCTGTAGAAAGGGTCGTACACCTTCGTATCACCAAAGGGGATGTTGGAGATGGCGAGGTCGTAGGTGCCCAACTGCTCCTTATCTATCATCTCAAATCCGGCAGTCCACACCTTGGTCCCGTCATCTTTGTGGAGGGTGGTCAGCAACATGCCCGTCAGTTTGTCTTTCTCGAAGGCGGTCACCTCGGCATCGGGATTGACGGTGCGCATGGTGTCGATGAAGACGCCCATACCCGCAGACGGCTCCAACACCTTCTGCGGCTTCAGGTTCATCTCACCGAAGACACTCCAGATGGCTTCGGGTATCTCCTTCGGGGTGTAGAATGCCGTGAGGACGGACTGCTTCATGCTGGCTACGTAGCGTTTGTAGTCGGTCTCGTCCTCGGCATTCTCGCGTATCACCCTGTGGAGTTCGGCGGTCAGGTCGTACAACGGGAGGTCGTTCTTCGGCCAGACGGCCCTGTTCTCCACAGGATTCAGCACACATTTCAACCCACCGAAGCCACAGTAACGGGAAATGGCTTCCCGCTCGGCCTCAGTGGGGACGCGTACCTCCTTCCACACGACAAAGGCTGTGCGGATGGCATAGATGTTGGCTTGCAGCCGTGCCTTCCTATTGAACGCCATACTGCTCGATGTAAAGTACCACTGCACCAGTCAACTCGGTATAGAGCCGCATGTAGTCAGGCGTCAGTTCAAACTCAGGCTGCGTCAGGTCGTAAGGCTCGAAGACTGGTGCCAGTAAAGGAAGCAGTTTCTCGGCAAATGTCAGGCGCTGCCCATCGTTCAGTTCGCGGGCAAATTCTTTCTCCAGCACCTCAATGAGAATGCTCCACTGCGAGAGGCCCAGGTCTTTCGTCAGTACGGACATCGCCAGTTCGTGCGCTCCCTCCACGGGATAGCCGTCGAGTCGGGCCTGTTCAAAGGTTTCTGCTGCCAACTGCTCACGGCTATAGATGGAACTCAGGTCTTTGGCCTTGCGTGAATGCTGCTCCAGTATAGAATCAGCGTACAAGTAAAGCACCCCGGGTATCCCTCCCGAGGTGCAACCACTGAATCCATTTCAAAAATCGTGTAAACGATGTATGAAAATGAAATCGGTGGCGAAGTTACACATTATTTTCGGGATTTACCTTTCTTTGACTGACTTTTTCGCTCTGGGAACGAAAATTCCGTCTCAAACTGGTCGTTTAGGCACACTATGGCATCGAAACTGTTGCCCTGTTTGCTCTTGAACCCCTTGATGATTCCCGTCCTGCCCTCGGTCAGCAATGCCTTCAGCTGGTCATTGGTCAGTTCCTTGCCTGCTTTCTCACGGAAAACATGGCAGTCACAGGCGGGATTGTCGCATTTGACAATCTTCTTGTAGAACTGCATTGTGCCTTTCCCGCATTTGGGGCATGGGATGCCAATACCATTGTGTTCAAACCTGTCCTCCAAGGAGAGAAGTTCACTGACGATGCTGCCCGTATAGTCCTCGATGCCCTTGCGGAAGTCCTCGGCGCAGTCCTCGCCCCGCTCGATCCTGGCAAGCGACTGCTCCCACTGGCCCGTCATGGCGACATCGGCAATCTGCTTGTCTTTCAGCAGGTCGTAGATGAACAGCCCTTTCTCGGTCGGGATAAGCTGCTTGTTCAAGCGGATCATGTACTCACGGTTGATAAGCGTCTCGATGATGGCGGCACGGGTGGCCGGGGTTCCGATACCACAGTCCTTGATGGCCTGTGCCAGTTCCTCGTCATCGATGTTCTTTCCGCAGTGTTCCATCTCGGACAGCAGCGTGGCCTCGGTGTGGATTGCAGCGGGTTTGGTCTTACCCTCGGCCAGTCCCCATCCCGTGACGTGCAGTTCCTGACCTTCCTTCCAGTTGGGCAAATGGTCTGTGTCAGTGTCCTCGTTCATGATAAACCGCCAACCTTGCTGACGGATGACAGTTCCCTTGGCGACAAACGGTATTCCGTCCACATCAACGGTGACAGTAGTCAGTTCCTTGACGCACTTGTCAGAGAAGGCTTCGAGCATACGGGCGACGATGAGGTTGTAGATATTCTTGTCGTCGTTGGACGGGTACTGCGGCTTTTCGCCTGTAATCAGCAGGGCGTGGTGGTCAGTGACCTTCGAGGCATCGACGCTGTGGCGGTTGGGCTTGTGAATGGTCATGGAGAGTGCGCCCCACTGCTCATTGTCGGCCAGTGTGCGGAGTAGCTTGGGAATCTCGTCGTACACGTCATCGGGGATGTAGCGGCTTGACGTGCGGGGATAGGTGATGGCCTTGGCCTCATAGAGTTTCTGCGCGATGGTTAGTGTCTGCTCGGCGGTGAAGCCATACCTGACGTTGGCATCCTTCTGGAGCGTGGTGAGATCATAGAGCAAGGGCGGTTCCTCCGTCTTTTCCTTGCACTCCACCTTGGCGATGGCTACGCTGTTGGCAGACTTCAACTTCTGATAGACGGATTCGGCATCAGCCTTGTCTTTCCATCGGTCTGCGGTCAGAAACTTGACGGTCTTGCCGTCACCTTCGGTAGTGAAGTGCATCTGCCAGAACGGAGTCGGCACAAAGTTCTTGTTCTCTAAAAAGCGGCGGCAGACCATTGCAAGTGTAGGCGTCTGCACACGTCCGAGGGAGTATGTTCCATTTCCAGCCGCAATAGTCAGTGCCTGGGTAGCGTTGATGCCCACAAGCCAATCGGCTTCACTTCGTGCCTTGGCAGACAAGAAAAGGTTGTCGTAATCATGACCGTCCTTGAGGTTCTTCAGTCCTTCCTTGATGGCCTTGTCGGTCAGTGAACTGATCCAGAGACGCTGAAACGGAACGTGACAGCCGAGGTACTGGTAGAGGTAACGGAAAATCAGTTCGCCCTCGCGTCCGGCATCTGTGGCAACGATGATCTTTTCGGTATGCTCGAAGAGGTTCTTAATGACGCGAAGCTGCTCCTTTACCCCGTTATCCTCTTTACCCTTGGCATCCTTGCGGCTGACGAGTTGGAATACATCGGGGATGATGGGCAGGGCTTCACGACGGAATCCCGTCACTCCGTAGGCTTCGGGCATGGCCAGTTGTATCAGGTGACCGAAGGCCCAGGTGACGCAGTAGTTGTTGCCTCCATAGTAGCCGACTTTCCTTTCCATGGCGCCCACGACACGGGATATTTGTCGTGCGACGCTTGGTTTCTCTGCGATAATGGTAATCATATTGTAAAAATGGATTCAGTGGTTCTATACTTATTTATATATGCGCGCGTGAGAGGTGGACAGCCGACAGCCTTCTGCGGCTGTCCACACATTGCGCATCTCAGCTCAGAGCTTAGGACCTCGCTTCTGTTTCTTCTCTTCCTTCTGCTCCTGCTTCTCACCCTCGGGCTTCTGTTCATTTTTCTGGTGTTCGTTCTTGGGTGCGACCTGTCCCTCCTGCAGTGGCTCGTCCACCTTCTTGGTGGCCTCGTTGGTCTTGCCCTGATGGTTCACGGCTACTTGTGTCTCGCTCTCATTGGCTGGGGCAACGACCTTGCCCTGCATCGGGTCGTTCTTCGAGGTGAACGGCTGGCCCTTGTCGGGATAGAACATCAGATACATCGTGGCCGTCGTACCGTCCTTCAGCGGATAGTTGTCGAGTTTCACCGACTTGCCTTCACGATAGTCCTTCTGCTGCTCTTCGGTCAGGGGAATGCCCTTCCACTTGGTCAGGTTCTTGATGCTGCCATCCTCGTTGGTCCAGTTCATCTTGGCTTTCTGGTTCTGTTCCTGCACCTCTTCCTCCTTGCGGCTACTGCCTGGGACAAACGAAACGTTCTTGCGGTCGGCGTTCACTTGGAAGTCAACTGTGAACTTCTGTCCGTTCTCTCCCTCAAACAGCTTGTCCTTCACGATGCCACCCTGTTTGAGAAGTTCCATCTCTTCAGACGTGAACTTCACATTACCCACACTCTCACGGAGATGCAGCTTGCTTACGGGATAGTGTACCAGTTCGTTCGTCTGCTTGTCATAAGACACGAAACAGTCCTGCATGGTGTTGTCCTTCATGTTGAACAGCGGAACAACCTTACCGAGGTTGCCAGTCTCTTTCAGCGCCTTGGCATCCTCCTTGGTGAAGGTGTAGCCCATGTACTCCGCATTCTCCAGCTTCTGCTCCTTGCGCACGAAGTGAGGCAGTACGCTGTAGGTGCCGTCCGGCAGTCGCGTCAGTTGAAGACGTGCAGCGGCTTTTACCTTTTGGTCGTAGATGAGCATTGTTACATCAAGAAGGCCGGACTTGCCAAAGTTCAGCATATTGTCCTTTGCTCCTGTTCGCTCCAGCACCTCTTTCGAGATGCCGAACTTCTCTTCAATCTGGTCCCAGTTAACCTTGGACTCGTCAATGGGCTGATAGCCCTGATTCTGGTTTTGTGCCATAAATCTAAATTGTTTAATTGTTAATGAATAATGTTATCTGTTGGCGAGAATATCGCCGTTCTTGTTTTTGTTCATATTGGCAAGGAATTCAGCAACTGCTTTCTTGTCGAGTCTGTTTCCGTATCGGGTAATTAGTTTCTCTACATCAGACTCCTTATAGTAGGCACTGTTACGCAGGATGATATAAGGCAGATTCCCTGCATTTCGGTATCGCATGAGCGTCTTTCTGCTGATTCGCAAGCTGTTTGCCAGTTCCTGTGTGCTATACATTCTCTCGCCTCTTAGGTAAAGTACTCCTTCGTGGTTACGCATCCTCAGATCATCCAACAGTACCTGTATCATCTGTTCCTGTTTCTGCATCCTTTTAACTACGCTACGCATACACTCAAGGAAGAAATCCTTATCCAGAACTTCACTCTGCAGCTTCTCTTCTGTTATGTCTGTTCCGTTCATAGTCTGTCCTCCATGTTTTCAAGGATTCTCTTTTTCTCTTCAATGCATTCCTGACGTATGGATGCAAGTAGTTTCTTGCTCAACGGACGCATGGTGGCATGTGCGAAATCCTCAATGTCAGACAGACGGTAGCGTAATTGCTTCGCATAGCGGCGATAAGCAATCTTTCCTTCTGATCGGTAATACTGCATCGTCCGCTTCTCCACACAGAGCAATCGGCAAGCCTGATCATTGTTCAGGATGATGTCCTCATCGCTGATGTTGACAGGAGCCGTAGCCTCCTTTACATACGTTTCTATTCTTTCTATGCGGTTTAGCAATTGCTGCCAGAGACCGCTTTCAATGGTGATGACTTCCATACTTGTTTCTTTTCTTGTTTGATTTCGGCTGCAAAATTACTGCAAGCCAAAAACAATGTTTCCCACCGTTGTAACACCTTGGAAGATAATATTATTGAAATGGCTCCAATGTCCCCGATTATTAGAGACTTTCTGGGACTTCTTCACTCTCGATGTGCTCGTTTTGATGCAATCCGACTACCTTTGCAGTTGTTTGAACCAAACCGATTTAAGAACATGGATATAGTAATATTGGAAAAGAGTGCGTTTGAGCAATTGTTGGCTGAGGCACGCCAACTGGCTCAGCGGGTGGAATCGCTTTCCCGCAAGTGTCAGGACAAGCGTTTCCAGAAATGGCTAACCGGTGAGGAAGTTTGTGCTATCCTCAAGATCAGTCAACGGTCATTGCAGACTCTGCGTAGCAAGCATAAAATATGCTATGCTCAGTTAGGGCGTAAGTTCTACTACCGTCCCGAAGAAGTGGAGTTGGTTATCCGTCAGTCGGGCAAGTATCATAATATATAATAATGAATAAGGAAATGGAAGAAAGAATACTCACAATCAAAGATGATTTGATAGCAGAGACATTGGAGTTACTGCGAAAGGCTAACCGAAAAGTGGTTAAATTGATAGATGATTATAAGCCTGTCCTTCATGGTGAACGTCTAATGACAGACGGGGAACTGGCAGCGGTTCTTCGTGTCAGTCCCCGTGCATTGCGTGATTACCGTAACGACGGCATCTTACCTTATATCCGTATGAAAGGAAACATTCTCTATAAGGAATCAGATATTGAAAAAGTGCTCAAGACCCATGAGCATAAGGAAATATAACCAGAGAATTGCAACTTATAATGTGTCAGCTAATTATAATTTAAACGGTAGAAAAGTGCTTTTGTGAATTTTGAAGAAGTGAAGATATATAAAGATTAACGTTTTAAAATATCTCTGTTCTTTAGTTGTTTCATTGCTGCATCATGCCACGCGCCCCTTCATAAGAACAACTCTCAGCACCTACTTTCTGCGCTTCTTTCAGAGCTGTTTCCAAATCTGATTCTAAGAGATCGCATATTCCAAACATTACTTTGTCTTTGAACAAATTATTAATCAAAGCAGCCGCTGTCCAATCACCAGCACCAGCGGTATCCACCACTTTTTTATTTGCAACAGGTTCCAAGTGCTTCCAATCGGCACTCAAGCGGTAGTTCAAACCCTTTGCCCCTTGCGTCTGGATAAACAGCTTATTCTTATAGTCTTTAAACTGGTTAATGTCTTTTATCCTCTGTTCCGAGAACTTGACTATATCAGATACCTCAACACATTTGTTGAATAGGAAGACATTACCTCCTCTGCTGGAAGGCTCAAAGAATATCACCGCCCCCTTTTCCTTAAATGTACTGGCTAGCTTCAAGATGGCGGGTGAAACCCTGTCAAAGAAGAATACCTTTGGCACAAAGTCTATTCTCTCAATCACCTCATTCGCCTGTTTCAGCGTCAGCGACTTGAAGTCCAGATAGAATCGCCCGATATTGTTACGCGATTCAAACTTGTGTGTGGGAACACCATCCTTGTTAATGAAGTTACGCTGCACGATCACCGGTGTCTTACCGTCTTGG
>CACYXD010000026.1 GCA_902778255.1 uncultured Prevotellaceae bacterium | reverse complement strand
GGTGAAGGGTATCGACACCGGCACCGCTGACATCATCGTGACTTGCGCCAACATGCCGCAGAAGTACTACTTCCTGGATCATGACTACGCCACAGCCACGCTGAAGGTACACGTCACAGGTAGCACCCTGCAGCTGCAGAGCGGCGAGAAGTCGCAGAGCGACGCCGAAGCCCGCGAGCTGGAGTGGTAAGAAAATCATTCATCATCTATAAATCCCAAGGCAGGGGCTCCTGCCTTGGGATTTTCTGTTTCAGCCTGTTTTAGCTTGCGTTTAAGGCTGTTTTAGCTTGCGTTTGAGCCTATTTCGCCTTGCGTTTGAGCCTATTTCGCATGGCGTTTCAGGCTGAAACGCAAGCTGTTTTAGGCTGTTTCTTATTATTTTGAGACGAGAGGCGAGTGTATTAAGCGGAAAATGTGTACCTTTGCACCCATGAACGTAAAGGAATTGAAAGATAAGCGCATTGCCGTGCTGCTGTCGGGAGGCGTCGATAGTAGCGTGGTGGTGTATGAGTTTGCCAAAATGGGCCTGCACCCCGACTGCTTCTATATCAAGATAGGCTCTGACGAGAAGGACGAGTGGGACTGCTCGATGGAGGAGGATATGGAGATGGCCACCGCCGTGGCGCATAAGTATGGCTGCAAGCTGGAAGTGGTGGACTGCCATCACGAATACTGGGACCAGGTGACGAAATACACGATGGACAAGGTGAAAGCCGGACTGACACCTAATCCCGACGTGATGTGCAACAGGCTGATCAAGTTCGGGGCGTTCCACGAGAAGCGCGGCCACGACTATGACCTCATTGCCACAGGCCATTATGCACAGACGGAAACAGAAATTGTAAATAGTCAATTGTCCAATAGTAAATTGAAATGGCTGGTAACGAGTCCTGATCCCGTGAAAGACCAGACGGACTTCCTGGCCCAGATCTACGACTGGCAATTGGAGAAAGCTATTTTCCCTATCGGGCATTACGTGAAGGACGAGGTGCGCCAGATTGCCGAGCGTGAGCACTTGGTGAACGCCAAGCGCAAGGACTCGCAGGGCATCTGCTTCCTAGGAAAGATCAACTACACGGACTATATCAAGATGTACGTGGGCGAGGAGAAGGGCGATGTGGTGGAACTGGAGACAGGCAAGCGCATCGGCCAGCACAACGGCCACTGGTTTTACACCATTGGTCAGCGCAAGGGTCTGGGCTTTGGCGGCGGTCCGTGGTTTATCGTGAAGAAGGACATCGAGAACAACATCCTGTATGTCTCTCATGGCTACGACCCTGACACGGCCTATAAGCAGGACTTCCCCATCCATGGCTTCCATAGCATCAACGGGGTGATGCCAGAGCGCGACATCACATTCAAGATCCGCCATACGCCGGAATACCATCCTGCCACCTTGGAGGCGGTAGGCGAAGGCCGCTATATCGTCCATTCACAGGACCGCATCCACGGCGTGGCCCCAGGACAGTTCTGCGTCATATACGACAATCGCCACCACCGTTGTTACGGCAGTGGCGAGATCACAGTGTAGATTCCCTACCCTATTTCTTACTTGCACATGATGCCACGCTTGGTGGTCTCAAGGAACTGGATGATATTGCGGATCTCGGGGCCGTCGGGCACCTGTTCCCTGATCTGCTTGATAACATCCTCGACGCTCGTCTTACCGTGGAACAGCAGACGGTAGGCGTTGGCAATGTGCTTCTGAACCTTCTTGTCGATATTAGCAAAATCCATGATGGTGGTGTTAGGACCGCCATACTCCATGGGATTGCCACCGGCGATGACGTATGGGGGCACATCATGAGAGAAGGCACAGCCTGCCTGGATCATCGACAGATCGCCAGCACGGGTGTTGGCATTCTGGATGGCACCAGTAGAGAAGATCACACCATTGCCAACCACACAGTCGCCGGCAATCTCCACACCATTACCAAACACGCAGTTGGTACCCACCACCGTGTCGTGGCTGATATGGGTACCCTCGAGCAGGTAGTTGTGGTTGCCAATGACGGTGGCGCCGTCACGATAGGTACCACGGTTGATGACCACATTCTCGCGGATCACATTATTGTCGCCAATCTTCACATACGACTTCTCGCCACGATAGTTGAAGTCCTGAGGAAGGGCTGCAATCACCGCCCCCTGATGAATCTTATTGCTCTTGCCGATACGGGCACCGTCGAGTATGCTGACAAAGGGCATGATGATACAGTCATCGCCAATCTCCACATCGTCCTCGATATATACGAAGGGGAATATCTTACAGTTGTTGCCGATTTTCGCCTTTGGACTGATCTCGGCCTTTGGACTAATTTCGCTTGCCATAATTGTCAATTATCCATTATCAATTATCCATTATTTACTTCCTCCACCAAGAGCCTGATAGAGATTTACTACGGCCTGCATCTTGTTGAAGTCGTCGGTGACCTTAGAGATGCGGGCGTTGAGGAGTCCATTCTGAGCCTGGATAACCTCCAGATAGCTGGAGCCCTTAGAGGTGTAGAGCAGCTTGGTGTCCTCCACATTCTGCTCGTAGATCTTCACCTGCTTCTCGTCGAGCAGGCTCTTCTCATCGCAGGTGTTATAGGCCAGGAGGGCATTGCTCACCTCGTTGCCTGCCTTGAGGATGGTCTGCTGGAAGGAGTTGAGAGCCTGTTCCTGCTGCGCCTTGGCCACCTTCAGACCAGCCACGATCTGACCATGCTGGAAGATGGGCTGCGTGAGAGAGCCAACGGCTGAGAGAATCCACTTGCCAGGGTTGACAATAGCACTTCCGAGGCTGTTGGTGAACATCGCAGTACCTGTCACGGTGATGTTAGGATAGAAGCGTGAGCGGGCTGTCTCGGTGTCGTAGAAGCACTGAGCCAAAGCCATCTCGGCAGCGTGAACATCAGCACGGTTGCTGAGCAATTGCAGGCCTACACCAGCCGAGAAGTTGGTGGGCAACGACTGATTGTAGAACGAGCCACGGGGAATCTGATGACCGGCCTCGTTGAGCAGCAGCGACATGGAGTTCTCCATCTCACGGATCTGACGCTTCAAGTCAGCCTTCTTTGCCTGGATGCTGTAGTAGTTGGCCTCGGCCGTCTGCACACTGGTAGAACGGGCACGTCCCAACTGCATCTGCAGCTGCATCATGTCCCATGTATCCTTGGTGAGTCCCTCCATATCGGTGACGATAGCCAACTGCTCGTCGAGCATCATCAACGTATAGTAGAGGTTGGCCACGCCACAGATAATCTGGGTCTGCACAGCCACCTGATAGTCCTTCGTAGCCAGCAACTTCATCTGTGCCGAGCGCTTCTGAGAGAGCAGGTTTCCGAAGAGATCCAGGTTCCATGAAGCCGCGATAGGCAACTGATAGGTTCTTGACACGGAAGCGCCGTCCATCTGTACCTGGCTGATGGTGCCCTGGGGTGCGAAAGCCACCGATGGGAGGAAAGCCAGTTTGGCACAGGTCAATGCCGTCTCCATCATCTTCACGTTGAGGGCAGCATTGCGCAGGTCGGTATTATTCTCAAGAGCGGTCTGGATGAGTCCCTGCAGCTGCGGGTCGGTGAAGACCTCGCGCCAAGGCAGGTTACCGAAGTTCTCGTCGCTGTTCACTGCCAGCGTGTCGCCATCGCTTGTCAGGTCACGAATCAGTCCCTTGGTATTGATCTCCTCGGGGCGCTCATATTTATTATAGAGTCCGCAACTGGTGAGGAGCAGGCAAAGCAAGAGACCCAGCAGCCCCACCCCCTTGCCCCTCCCTGTATGGAGGGGAGTAGATGCCTTACTACCAGTAATTAATTTCTTTGTATTCATATAATATCAATGTTATACGTATTGTAACTACTCCCCTCCCTCACAGGGAGGGGCAGGGGGAGAGTCTTTTTTTTTATTTTTCCAATTCATAAGTCACAGGCTCCTCATGTGCATACTGAGCCAACTCGGCAGCCACTTCTTCGTTCTCCTCGTCATCGAACTTCATAGGACGGAACTTCTCCTGCAGGGCCTGGAAGATCACGAACAAGCCAGGCACCACAAAAATCTGGAGCAGCGTGCCCACAAGCATACCGCCAACGGCAGCAGCACCCAGCGTCTGGTTACCATTCTTACCCACGCCCGATGCAAACATCATAGGCAACAGACCGATAATCATGGCCAGTGAAGTCATCAGGATAGGACGCAGACGGGCAGCAGCACCCAGCACGGCAGACCAAGAGATGGCCATACCTGTCTGACGACGCTCCAATGCGAACTGTATAATCAGAATGGCATTCTTAGCCAACAGACCTATCAACATAATAAGTGAGATCTGCATATAGATGTCGTTGGAGTGGCCAAACAATGCTGTGAAGCCAAAGCAACCAGCCAGACCGAAAGGTACTGAGAGGATCACGGCCCACGGCAAGATGTATGACTCGTACTGTGCCGACAGAATCAGATAGATAAACAGGAAGCACAGCAAGAAGATAATAAATATCATAGGAATCTCTAATACCCAACCAAACAGGTTAAGAGTTATAGCACTACTTGCCTTTGCCTCTTCACGTGTCAAACCCGTGTAGTCGTAGGTGTAACCAGTGGGAAGCATCGTGGCAGCCACTTCCTGACAAGCCTTCAGCACCTCACCGGAAGAATAGCCATCGGCCTCCTGCACCTGCACATTGATAGATGTGAACAGGTTGAAGCGGTTGATGTTTGAAGGACCATAGACGCGCTCCAGCGTGCAGAACTCCTTGACGGGCGACATGCCTGCCGGTGTGCGCACATAGATGCTGTTGAGTGACTCTTCGGTCATGCGGGTTTCCGGAGCACCCTGAATCATCACGCGGTATAGCTTTCCGTAGGCATTGAAGTTAGAGGCATACAGTCCGCCATAGTAGCCCTGAAGGGTGCTGAGCACCACAGAAGGCGACACGCCCACCTGCTTACACTTAGCCACATCGACATGAACCATGTACTGCGGATAAGACGGGTTGTAGGAAGTCTGTGCCATCTGTATCTCCGGACGCTTGTTGAGTTCGGCGATATAGTCTTTCACAATTCCGTAGAATCGCTGCAGATCGCCGCCAGTACGGTCTTGCATCACCAGCGACACACCACCAGAAGCCGAGAATCCAGGAATCATAGGCGGTGAGAAGGCCAGAATAGAGGCATCCTTGATATGGGCAGTCTTGATGAATATCTGAGCAACAACCATGTTGGCATCGAGCGGGTTCATGAAGAAACGATAGATGCCATCGCCCTCCCAAAGGCCGGAGATTTTCCACCACAGTCCTTTCTGACGCTCGCTAAACGGCTTCAGCTTAATAATAAAGGTGGCCTGGTCGGAACCCGAACCGGCAATGAAGTTGTAACCCTGAATCTGCTCTCGACTCTGGATTGCGGGGTCGGCAGCCAGGATAGAATCGACCTGACTGATAACCTGCTTGGTACGAGCCACAGAGGTGGCAGGGGGCATGGAGATGGTACAGAAGATGGTACCCGTATCCTCACTTGGAACCAGACCCGTGCTTGTTACGGAAGCCGTGCCAGCCAGTGCGGCGATACCGAGCACAACAGCAATGATGATGATGACCGGCTTGCGAACCGACTTCTCTATGCTCTTCTTATACTTTCCAAGAATCTTGTCGTAGGCAGTATTGAAAGCCATGTGGAAACGGTCGATGCGCGACAGCTGCTTGTGACCGTCCTTGCTGTGGGGCTTCAGGAAGATGGCACAGAGGGCAGGCGACAGCGTCAAGGCATTCAGAGCCGAGATAAAAATAGACACAGCCATCGTCACACCAAACTCACGATAGAACGTACCGGTGGTGCCGCCCAGGAACGATACAGGAATAAACACCGACGCCATCACCAGGGTGATAGAGATGATAGCACCCGAAATCTCGTTCATGGCATCGATAGAGGCTGTCAGCGCACTCTTATAGCCCTGGTCCAACTTGGCATGTACGGCCTCAACCACCACAATGGCATCATCGACCACAATGGCAATAGCCAGCAGCAGGGCCGACAGTACCAACAGGTTGATAGAAAAGCCCATCACACTGAGGAAGAAGAATGTACCCACCAGCGACACGGGCACGGCGATCAGAGGAATCAGCGTAGAGCGCCAGTCCTGCAGGAACACGTAGATAACGATGAACACCAGCACCAGCGTGAACAGCAGGGTGAAGATAACCTCCTCGATACTGGCATAGAGGAACTCCGTGACATCGTAGTTAATCTTATAGATCATGCCCGGCGGGAACAGTTTGGCCTGCGCCTCCAGTTCGGCCTTCACCTGCTTGGCAATCTCGTTGGCATTAGAACCGGCAATCTGCTGCACCATACCCATCACCGAGGGTATGTTGTTGTTTTTCATTGAAACGGTGTATTGCTGTCCGCCCAGTTCAATGTCGGCCACATCCTTGAGTTTCAGCGTCTGTCCGTTGGCATCGCTGCTGATAATGATGTTTCCGAACTCCTCGGCAGTCTTGAAGCGACCCGTGTAGCGCATAGCATATTCGTATGCCACGTCGCTCTGCTCACCAAACTGTCCGGGTGCAGCCTCGATATTCTGCTCTGCCAGCAGGCCACTGATGTCGGACGGCATCAGGTTATACTGCTTCATCACGTCGGGCTTCAGCCATATACGCATAGCATAGGTCTTCAAGCCAGGGCTCTGCACGTCGCCCACGCCCTGAATACGCTTCAGTGCCGGCACGATGTTGATATTGGCATAGTTGGTGAGGAACTCGTCATCATATCTACCATCGGAGGTGATAGAGTACATGAGCACCTGCGAGGTCTGACGCTTCATCACCGTCACACCGATGCGCGTTACCTCTGCAGGCAGCAAGGCCTGTGCCTGCTGCACGCGGTTCTGCACGTTCACAGCACACATATCGGCATTCATGCCCTGACGGAACAGAATGCTCAACTGAGCCGAACCAGCACCCGCCGTTGAGGTGATATAGTCCATGCCCTCCACACCGTTGATACTTTCCTCAAGCGGCGTGATGACTGAGTTTTTCACCGTCTCAGCATCGGCACCGGGGTAACTGGTATAGACCACCACCGTGGGCGGTGCAATATCCGGATACTGCTCAATAGGCAGCGAGAACAGTCCGATGACACCCAGGATAACGATAAGTATGGATATTACCGTTGAAAGTACCGGGCGTTTGATAAAATTCGTAAAAGTCATATTGATTAACTTCTTATGATCCAGTTATCATCTACTTATTATTACTTCTTCAGCGCATTCACAATATCGCTTGCGGTCATTGCCTTAGCCTGCTCCTGGATTTTCTCCTGATAGCGCTGGGGCGTAATAGGCACGATTTCCATCTGGTCGGTCAGTTTGGTAATACCGTTGGTCACATACTTGTCGCCCACCTTGAGGCCACTCGTCACAATGTAGTTATTGCCGTCGGTCTGTGGATCCACGCTAATCTCAGTATATTGCACCTTGTTGCTGTCGTTAACCAGATAGACGAACTTCTTGTTCTGCACCTCCATCACCACTGTCTGCGGTATGATGATAGCGGCATTGGCAGAACGCGGAATAATGACGGTGCCCGAACCGCCGCTCTTCAGCAGTTTGTCGGGGTTGGGGAACTGGGCCTTCAGCTGTACGGAACCTGTAGAACGGTCGATGACGCCGCTGATTGTCGTCACGTGGCCCTCATAGCCATAGACGGTACCGTCGGCCAACTGGAGTTTCAAGGCGGGGAAAGCCTCTACAGCACTCTTCAGACCGCCCTCGGCCTGCGACATGGTGAGCATATCCTTCTCGGTCATTGAGAAATAGACATCCATGGTGCTGATATCCGATACGTGCGTCAGCACGTTTGAAGCACTAACCAGAGCACCCTTCTTCAGGGGCAGCGTGCCTACAACGCCCTTGGCAGGACTCTTGACATAGCAGAAGCTGAGGGCTTCCTGGGCAGAAGCCAGCGCAGCCTGAGCCTGAGCCAGCTGTGCCTGCGCACTGAGATAAGTGTTCTCGGCAGTCTGCAACTCATAGTCGCCCACCACCTTGTTGGCATGGAGCTGCTTGGTGTTCTCGAAGGTCAGCTTGGCAGTTTTCATACCGCTCTGAGCGGTGTTGACGGCAGCCTGAGCCTGACGCACCTGAGCCTGATAGGTCTCGTTGTCAATCACGAAGAGCACCTGACCGGCATTCACCGTCTGGCCTTCAGACACACAGACCTGGGTAAGGAATCCTGAAACTTTCGGACGGATTTCCACGTCCTGAATACCATTAATTGTAGCTGGATAGGTGGACTGCAGCGAGGCATCCTGCACGCTCACAGTTTCCACGGGATACTCATTGTCGCCAAAAGTGGGACGGCCACCGCCTCCACCACACGACATGAGCAGGGTTGCAACCGCTGCAACCAGCATTGTTTTGTTCTGTTTCATAACTATTTTAAATACTTAAATTTATATATAAATTTCTTCCTTCTCTTGAAAACTCATTCTTTTCAGAATAGTTTTCGAGGTGCAAAGATACGAAAAAAGGTGTAAGTCACCAAACTTACACCTTATTTTTTTACAGTTTTTTAATAATCTAATTCAATTCCTTGACATCCTTAAAGAACTTCCAGAACTTATCGGAAAAATACTTGTTTTGCAAGCCCTGTGGCACATAGACCGTGATATTATACGACTCGAAAGCCTCGTCAATAATCGGTGGGAATTTCTTGGGGCATACGATCTTGGTCAGGCTCGTGCAGCCTTTAAAGGCATTTTTCTGCAGGCGCTCTATACTCTTTGGGAGGTTTAAAGTGGTCAGGGCCGAGCAGTTGATAAACGTGCCTGGCTCCACAAAACGAACGCCCTGAGGCACCGATACCTCCTTCAGTGCCGAGCAATCCATAAAGGCAGAATCGCCAATAGATTCCATACGTTCCGGGAAGTTGATGGATGCGAGCTGCTTACAGCCACGGAAGGCATGGGGTGCGATATGATAGACTCGGTCGGAAAGTACCGTATTCTTACAGCCTGCCACCAGCATCAGCTTGCCTTTCCAAGTGCAGATGATACCATTGCAATTGTCGCGCGAGTCAAAGTGGGTATTGGCAGTATCCACGCTCATCGCTTCCAAAGCCGGACAGTTGGCAAAAGCGCCATAGTCGATGACCGACACATTAGCAGGGATAACGATTTCCTTCAACTGATTGGCATTGGCAAAGGCATCAGCATGAATTTCTTTCAGACTGACGAAATAACGCAGCTCGGCCAGTGACTGCAGGTCGCTGCCACTAAAGATAGTACCAATACTGTCGATGGGGGCCACATCAACACTGGTCAGTTCGGTGGCATCAGCCTCAATCCATCCCTGCTGACGGGCAATTTTTATCAACGGCTCATTGGTTTGAAGGGTTGCGATGACCTCCATCTCCACGTCGGGCACCTCGTCTTCGTCGGGTGAACCTACCAAGTCGATAGCCACGAAGCACAACACGAAAATAACCAGAGCGGCGATACCGCCCAGGAACCAGATTTGCTTGTAAAACGGTGTTTCCATAATTATCAATTCTTAACTCTTAATTCTTAATTCTTAACTCTTAATTCTTAATTCTCTCAAGTCCCATTGATTTCGCTTTTTCCATCAGCAACGCCATCAGCGGCTCACGTTCGTTCTCCACTTTATTATCGAGAACGGCATCTTTTAGATATTGCTTCAGAGTACCCACCTCACGAGAGGGGGGCAGATGGAAGAGTTCCATAATCTCGTTGCCATCGATGACGGGCTGCAGCAGGCGCTTATAGTCCTTTTCCTTCAGGTCGGCCAGCTTTTCACGAACCATCCGGAAATTCTCAAGGAACATTTTTTTCTTCACTTCATTCTTCGAGGTGATATCCGCTTCGCACAGCGTCATCAGGTCATCGATGTCATCACCCGCATCATTGAGCAGACGACGTACGGCTGAGTCAGTCACTTCGCTGTCGGCAATAACCTGTGGACGCATGTGGAGGTCAACCAATTTTTGAACATATTTCATCTCCGCACCCAAAGGCAGTTTCAGACGGCGGAAGATGTCGGGCACCATCTTCGCACCAATATAATTATGGTTATGGAAGGTCCATCCCACAGACGGTTCCCAGCGCTTAGACTTCGTCTTTCCGATGTCGTGGAGCAGGGCGGCCCAACGAAGCCATAGAGTCTGACCACTCCCCTCTCCTCCGAGAGAGGGGTTGGGGGTGAGGCTCACATTCTCCAGCACCTCCAGCGTATGATAGAAGTTATTCTTATGGGCACGTCCGTTCTTCTGTTCCACGATATCAAGCGCAGCCAGTTCTGGCAGGATGATATTAAGGAGGCCGGAACGCTGCAGATCGACAAAGCCCTTGCTGGGATGAGACGACATGATAATCTTGTTGAGCTCCACCTCGATACGTTCACCGCTGACAATCCTGATACGGTCGGCCATGCGTTCGAGCGCCTCAAAGGTCTCGTCTTCAATCTGGAAGTTCAGTTGGGTGGCGAAACGAATGCAACGCATCATACGCAGCGGGTCATCGCTGAAGGTGATGCCAGGTTCCAGGGGCGTGGCAATAATACCATCTTCCAAATCAGCCAAACCATTGAAGGGATCTACCAGTTCGCCGAAGCGACTCTTATTCAAACAGATTGCCATCGCATTGATGGTAAAGTCACGGCGGTTCTGGTCATCTTCCAACGTGCCATCCTCAACAATGGGTTTTCGAGAATCGTGACTATAGCTCTCGCGGCGGGCACCGACGAACTCCACTTCGGTATCATTAAACTTCACCTGCGCCGTACCAAAATTTTTGAACACGGAGAGATGCGCCTTGCGCCCCAACATACGTTTCAGTTCCTGAGCCACACTGATGCCACTTCCCACCACAACGACATCGATATCATTGGATGGACGCTCAAGAAAAATATCACGCACATAGCCGCCTACGACATAGCATTCCAGCCCAAGTCGGTCTGCAGCCTCGCTGATTTGGTGGAATATATCCTGGTCGAGAATTTCGGCCAGTTCTTCGTCAGAATATAGTTTCATTCTTAATCTTCCTCAATATTTGGACTGCAAAATTACAAAAAAAACACCACCTAGTATGCCAATTTAATTTTTTTTAGTAACTTTGCCACTGAATTAAATCATCATATGATATCAATGAAAAAAATTCTTTTCCTTTTTGCCTTTGCTATGATGGCAATGACAATGAATGCAGACAACTACCTGAACCTAGAGCCTTTGAAACTCAACGTGCCAGAAATGAAGCCAGAACTGGTGGAGATTGTCAGTACACCACTGGACTATGAGCTGAGCGATATGGCGCCGGAACCCAAGATGGATCTTGATTTCTTCAAGTCGAAGACCAATCCGGACGTGAAGGAATACAAGTTTATGGATGACATGACCTTTGTGGGTGTACCCCTGTTTGTGGCAGGATGGGCTATCAAGAGTGATAAGGCAATGTTCCGTGTCAACAACAAGCAAGGGAAAAAGAACACCCAACTGCTGACAGACTTTAAGACCAGCATTGACGACTATACACAGTTCTTCGGACCAGCGATGGTAGTGGGTTTGAAGGTTGGCGGTGTAGAAGGACGTAGCGACTGGCCCCGACTGATGGCGAGTTCGCTGATGTCATACGCTATCATGGCTGGTTTTGTTAACGGCATCAAATATACGGCCAAGGAGTTGCGCCCCGATGGTTCTACCCGCAACTCATGGCCATCTGGCCATACGGCGACCTCATTTGTCGGTGCCACTATTTTACATAAGGAATACGGCCTAACCCGCTCTCCTTGGTATTCCATCGCAGGTTATGGCGTAGCCACGGCCACCGGTGTAATGCGCGTTCTTAACAATCGCCACTGGGTGAGTGACGTGATGTCGGGAGCAGGAATCGGTATTGTATCCACCGAGCTGGGTTATGCTTTGTGTGACCTAATGTTTAAGAACAATGGGCTTCTGCGCAACGACTTAAGTTTCACATCCAACAGTCCCTCGTTCTTCAGTATATCAATGGGTGTGGGGCTCGGCGGTAAAGATATTGACTTTAACATCTTCACAGACTTGCAAGATGCCGAGCAACATGGCATCACCCCGGATCTGGCTGCACTTTTTGCCGACGACCCGGCAGCAAACGTCAACATAGATTTCCATTCTGCCACGGTGGTCGATGCCGAAGGCGCCTATTTCTTCAACAACTATGTAGGTATTGGCGGTCGCCTGCGCGTCAGAGCCATGTCAGCAAAGTCATTTGGAAACTATGCCAACATCTCTAACGAGGATGCCGATTACGCCTGGGATTACGACATCAACGAAATATACGAGAATGCCACAAGTCCCCGTTCGCTTACACCTGCTCAGATCAAAGCTGGCGGTGCGCCTGTCACCAAGATGGAGGGTATCGTCAAGAGCGACCACCTTGCCGAGTTTACCGGCAGTTTAGGTCTGTACTTCAACCTGCCACTGAGCAGTCGTTTCTCATTGGGTAGCAAGCTGCTCATCGGTCGCAGTTTCACCCAAGAGCTCGATGTGGACGGCCATGCCGAGGGTTATGTAAAAAATATCAACTACGACATGACCATTACTAATGGTAAGGTGACGAATCTTACCCTACAAGATCCCGCAAACACGGCTAACAATGATACTTATAGCGATGATTGGGACTACTTGACACTGGGTGCGAAATCCTCAACATCATACGGCACAGGCCTCTCGCTCACCTATCGCCACAAGGGAAACTTCTCATTCAGACTATTTGCTGACTACGACTATTCAAAGAAGACCTTCACCCTCATGAATGATTCCTATCACTTCTTGAAGAGTGGACTTACCCAAGTGGGGTATAGTCTGGTTAGCAACCCACAGGTATCTGAATACATAACCGACCAAACAGGAGGGGCATTTGCGCTTGCTCAGCAACTTAACCCATACTATTTCAAGAAAGTAAAGAAGATGAATTACCTCACTGTAGGTCTTTCCTTCTTGATCAATCTATAGATACAGGCTATCAACAGAAGAGATGAAAAGAATTTACATCGGATTAGTACTTGCTGCTACCTGTTTTCTGATGACAGCCTGTGGCAACTCGCGCAGAGATGAAATCGATGCACGAAAGGCCGCATTGAAGCACAAGCAGGACTCTGCGCTCGAAGCATCGCAGAAAGAACTGGCCATTGTGGACTCCACACTGGAAGTCGTCAAGGCCGAATATGAGCGCAAGAAGGTTGAGGTGGAAGCCCACAAGGCAGCATTGCAGGCCACAGAAGAGGAGCTAACCGCACTGACGCTGCTACGCGTACGTCGCGACTCACTGCAGATGCAGTGGGATATGCTGGGGGCGAAAATCAAATATATCCGCCAGAAGCAGAAGGAGACGGACTAGCGTCTTTAACTCCTTTTAACTCCTTTAACTCCTTTAACTCCTCAAAATGTAGTACCTTTGCACCCGAATTATGGACAGATTTGAAAAGACAAATGCAGAATTTGAGGCCGCCATTGCCGAATGCCGTGATATGTTTTCCAAGAAACTGCACGACTATAAGGCTTCGTGGCGCATTTTGCGTCCATCATCGCTCACTGACCAGCTGTTTATCAAAGCCAAGCGTATCCGCTCCTTGGAAATCAAGCAGGAGTCACTGGTAGGTGAAGGTATCAGACCCGAGTTCGTGGCGCTGATCAACTACGGTATTGTGGGACTGATCCAATTGGAAAAGGGGTTTGCCGACACTGTGGATATGGACAATGAGGCCGCCATGGCGCTGTATGACCATTATGCCCACGAGGCACTGGAACTGATGAAGCGCAAGAACCACGACTATGACGAGGCATGGCGCGGCATGAGGGTCAGCAGCTACACCGACCTGATACTCACCAAGATAGAGCGTATTAAGGAAATAGAAAACCTGAGCGGCAAGACCCTCGTCAGCGAGGGTGTTGACGCCAACTATATGGATATCATCAACTATGCAGTCTTCGGACTGATTAAGTTGGGAGAATGAAAAAGGCGATAGTCAACTCGTGTCGGCTGCTGCTGGCGGTGGTCTTCATCCTTTCAGGATTCGTCAAGGCCGTAGATCCGCTAGGCACGCTATACAAGATGCAGGACTATCTGTTAGCCATGAACCTGGGCGGCTGGCTGCCCGACATGGCTATATTGGCTTTCGCCGTTGCGTTGGCAACATTGGAGTTTTGCTTAGGCATCTTCATGCTGTTTGCCATCAGGCGCAGGCTCACCTCCAGGGCAATAGTGATTGTCCTGACGATTATGACACCGCTGACACTCTGGCTGGCATTAGCCAACCCCATCGACGACTGCGGATGCTTTGGCGACGCACTGGTGCTGACCAACTGGCAGACGTTTCTCAAGAACGTCATCCTATTGGCTGCCGCCATTGCCGTAGCGAGATGGCCTATGGAAATGTTTCGCTTCGTAAGTAGGTCAAACCAATGGATTGTGATCAACTATTCGGTACTGTTTACGCTGATCATTTCAGGATGGAGTCTCTATGACAGACCGCAGTTTGACTTCCGTCCATACCACATAGGCACAGATCTGAAAGCTGGATGGAACAGCATGATGGAAGGCAACGAGTCGCCATTTGCCGATTTCTTCATAGAAAGAACAGATGACGGCGAAGACATCACAGAACAGGTGCTCAACGACAAGGGCTACACCTTCCTGCTGATAGCGCCATGGCTGGAGAAGGCCGATGACTCGCAGTTGGATCTGATTAATCAGATCTATGAATATGCGAAGGAATACGACTATCAGTTTTACGGACTGACAGCCACCGGACAGGATGGCATTGAACAATGGCGCGATATGACGGGGGCGGAATACCCGTTCTGCCAAACCGATGGAACAGTGCTGAAGACCATCATCCGAAGCAATCCGGGACTGCTGCTGCTAAAAGACGGCATCATCATCCAGAAATGGAGCCACAACCGGTTGCCTGACGAATACGACCTGACGGAGCCGCTGGCACAACTGAAGATTGGCAGTCTGTCTGTCGATGCGATGCCACGTCGCATTGCAGAGATTATGCTCTGGTTTGTACTGCCTCTGGCACTGCTGACGATTACCGACCGGCTGTGGATGTGGTCGAAATGGATACGAAGACAACACAATAGTAACACTTTTATAAATAAAGAAACAAAAATGAGAAAGAAAATTGTTGCAGGAAACTGGAAGATGAACATGAATCTCCAGGATGGTATCGCTCTGGCAAAGGAGCTGAATGAGACTTTGAAGGCTGAGAAGCCCAACTGTGGTGTAGTGATCTGCACACCATTCATTCACCTCGCATCTATCGCACAGTTCCTCGACCAGAACATCATCGGTCTGGGTGCTGAGAACTGCGCAGACAAGGAGAAGGGTGCTTTCACAGGTGAAGTGAGCGCCGAGATGGTAAAGAGCACTGGTGCTCAGTATGTGATCCTGGGTCACTCAGAGCGTCGTGAGTACTACAAGGAGACTCCCGAGATCCTGAAAGAGAAGGTATTGCTGGCTCAGAAGAACGATCTGAAGGTGATCTTCTGTATCGGTGAGAGCTTGGCAGAGCGCGAGGCCGGCAAGCAGAACGAGGTTGTTAAGGCCGAGCTCGAGGGCAGCGTATTCAACCTGAGCGAGGAGGACTTCCGCAAGATCGTAATTGCTTACGAACCCATCTGGGCTATCGGTACTGGTAAGACCGCTACAGCTGAGCAGGCTGAGGAGATTCACGCTTACATCCGCTCAATCATCGCTGAGAAGTATGGTCAGGCTGTAGCCGACGACACTACTATTCTGTATGGTGGTAGCTGCAAGGCCAGCAACGCTCCTGAGCTGTTTGCCAAGCCCGACATCGATGGTGGTCTGATTGGTGGTGCTTCTTTGAAGGCTGCTGATTTCAAGGGTATTATCGATGCCTTCAAATAAGGATTAAAAGGTAAAAAAGTAAGAAGTAAAAAGATTTAATGAATATGCGTATGAATAGAAGGCTTTTGCAACCTATTATGAAAAAGGTATTGTTCATTGTACCTCTTTACCTTTTTACTTTTTTACCTTTACATTCACAGACTTTCACTCAACGCATTCAAAAGACTGCGGCGGGTGAAGGTACTGTTACTATACATCAAGACCAGGCTATTGACGATCTGGTCAATGCACCGATTGCCACCAAGAAGCCAAAGCCCAACGGCAACAAGCCTAGGACAACAACCAACACACCAAGCCCAACACCCAGCACTCAGCACACAGCGCCCAGCGCTCAGCGCTCAACATCCAACGACACGACACAGGTGGAGGCTGACTCACTGGATGCCACGCCAAAACATGTGTTCAAGACTATTGGCTATCGTGTTCAGGTATTGGCAGGCGGCAACACACGACAAGACAGGCAACGAGCCGAACAGGCAGGACGCTCGCTTAGAATTTTGTTTCCAGGCGAAGAAGTATACGTACATTTCTATTCACCAAGATGGATCTGCCGTCTGGGCAACTATCGCACTTACGAGGAAGCCCATGAGAAAATGCTGGAGGTACGCAAGTTGGGGTACAATTCAGCCACTATCGTCAAAGGAAAAATCACTGTCACTGAATAAACAAACATGACAATAGAACCAGAATACAGAGAAGGCCTGGAAGAACTGGCCTCACATTATAGAAGAATACTGGAACTTCTTGGAGAAGACCCAGAACGCGAAGGACTGCAGAAGACACCCATACGTGTGGCAAAAGCTATGCAGGTACTGACCCGCGGCTACGAGATGGATGCTCACAAGGTACTGACCGATGCCTTGTTTAAAGAAGACTACAACCATATGGTCATCGTCAAGGACATTGACTTTTTCTCACTCTGCGAGCACCATATGCTACCGATGTATGGCAAGGTGCATGTTGCCTACATTCCTAATGGGCACATCACTGGTCTGTCGAAGATTGCCAGAGTCGTGGACATCTACAGCCATCGCCTTCAGGTACAGGAACGCATGACCATGCAGATACGTCAGTGTATTGAAGAGACACTCCATCCACTCGGCGTGATGGTTGTGGTAGAGGCCAAGCATATGTGTATGCAGATGCGCGGCATCGAGAAACAGAACAGCATCACCACCACAAGTGAGTTCAGCGGCGCTTTCGAACAGGCCAAGACACGTCAGGAGTTTATGAACCTCATCCACAACAACTCACAGCTATAACTTTTCTGCCCTATGTATAACGATCGCGACTCATACCGCACCCACCAATCCATTTTCAGCCAGTTTACCCACAGCTGCCTGGGGCGCACCATTATCCTCGCTATCATCTTAGCGGTATTAGCAGTATTTGCATTCATCACATGTCCCACAGAGGATCAGATGCGCAAGGAGATGACCGACAATATCCGTCAGTGTATTGAAGCTAACGACAGTATTCATACCGACTGGATTGACGATGCCGTCAACAATATAGGCTACATATTCACCACCGCAGACTCTACAGCCTATGGAGAAGAGATCATGAAGAATTTCTCTGACCATAACCAGATGGAATACTATAACCACACACTGTTTGCAACCATGCGTCTTTACAACAGTTTCCAGATACAGGGCGTCAAGTGCGGCATCGGTATCTTCGGCTTCGTGATTCCTACGGTCAACTTCAATGATTTCCTGCTCCGCTCGGGCCCATTACGCAGAGAATATAACCAACCGGCTATACGACAAAACATGGGCGACGACACCTATATGGGCGAAAACCCCGACTTAGGAGGAGCCTTCCATTATGAAGGAGAATAGACTTTTTATCTTATTCATCATACTGCTGTTGTGCGTGACCACTCACGCGCAACAGCCATTTTATATCACCGGCACTGTGACTGACGAGGAAACGGGCGACTCTATCTCGTTTGCCAGCATCGTATATCAAGGCCATAACCTCTCAGCCGTGGCCAATGTCTTTGGTGCCTATTCCATTGAAAGACATGAGGGATGGAATATCACGGTAAGTGCTGTTGGCTATAAATCCCGGATAATCCCTATCAATGGTCGTACACGAAAAAAACTGAATATCAGCCTCAAGCCCGACAAGCGACAACTGGCCGAGGTCACCGTCAAGGCTAAACGCAGTCGCTATAGCAGAAAAGACAATCCTGCCGTAGAACTGATGCGACGCGTAGTGGCAGCGAAGAAGAAGACCGACCTTGGTAACAATGACTACTACCGCTATAACAAATACGAAAAGATCACATTGTCACTCAACGGACTAACACCCGAGCAGTTGGAAAAGCCACCCTTTTCAAAAAAGCCCTGGATACTGAACCAGGTTGAGGTCAATCCATACACCAACAAGCTGGTGCTCCCCATAAGTGTCGATGAGACTGTTTCGCAGAAGTTCTACAGAAAGTCGCCACATGACGAGAAAGTTATCATCCAGGGACAGACTTCAACGGGCATCAACGACTATTTTCAAACTGGCGATATCGTCAATACCGTGCTAAAAGATGTCTTCACAGACGTGGATCTCTATCAGGACGACGTCCGTATCCTACGACGCCCCTTCACGTCGCCTATGTCAGAAAAAGGCATCGGATTCTACCGCTATTATATAGAAGATACGTTGGCAATAGGGCGCGACAGCTGCATACACCTCACCTTTGTCCCCAACAACATGCAAGACATGGGATTCCGCGGCGACCTGTATATCTTAAAAGACTCTACCCTGCACCTGCGCCGCAGCCAGCTGACTATTCCCAAGCAAAGCAATGTCAATTTCGTGGAGAACCTACAGGTGCTACAGGAATATGAGCAGCTGCCAGACGGGCAATGGGTGCTTACCATCGATGACATGATTACCGAACTGCAAGTCTTTGACTTCATCACTGCCGGTGCCAATGTAACTCGCGTGACCCGTTATACAGACTATGACTTCAGCGAGGTGCCCAATAAGATATTCCACGGTAAGAAGAAGGAGGTGACTGAAGCCGATGCACAGATGCGCGATAAGGACTTCTGGAACCAATACCGACAAGTGGAACTGACACGCAGTGAGGGCTCGATGAACAAATTCATGGACAACATCGAGAACATGAAGGGCTTCAAATACGTGATCTATGGACTGAAGACCATCTTGGAGAACTCTATGGAGACTGGTGATCCCAACTACATCGACATCTGCCCCATCAACACGATAATGAGCAAGAACTATGTTGATGGCTGGCGCTCTCGACTCAGTGCCAAGACCACTGCCAACCTCAACAAGCACCTGTTTCTTTCAGGCTACTATGCCCACGGATGGGGCAGTCATCGCAACTACTACGATGCGGAGATGACCTATTCGCTCAATGCGAAGAAATACCTGCCACACGAGTTTCCGCGACGTACCATGACCGTTCAGTTCTCACAGGACGTCTGTTCGCCCAACGACCGTTTTATGGAGTCAGACAAGGACAATATCTTCGTGGCAATGAAATGGGCCGACAACAAAAAGATGATGTCGTACAACCGTCAGAAGGTCAGCTTCGAGTACGAAACAGAATGGGGACTGAAGGCCATCGTCAGCGGAAAGATGGAAGAGAACGAGACCTTTGGGGAGCTACACTACCAGACCATAGACCGTCCCTTGCCCACCACACACAACAGGTTTGGCAACGGCGAATACCTGCGCACCACGGAAGCCTCGGTATTCCTGAGATATGCTCCTGGCGAGACCTATATCAACAACAAGTTGCGCAGACGCGTCATTAACCTCGATGCCCCCGTGTTCAGCGTCAGTCATACCATGGGTTTCAACAAGGTACTGGGCGGCGACTACGACTATCACCTCACCGAGGTACATATCTTCAAACGCTTCTGGCTGAACAGCTGGGGCAGATTTGATGTCGATCTGAAAAGTGGCATCCAATGGAACCAGGTCCCCTACCCTCTGCTCATCACACCTCCAACCAACGGTTCGTATATCATTCAAAAGAACACCTTCAGCCTCATCAACACCATGGAGTTTATCAACGACCGCTATGCCATGTTGATGCTAGCGTGGGATATGAACGGAAAGATACTGAATCGTATCCCGCTGGCCAAGAAACTATACTGGCGCGAGTATATTGGCGCAAGGATGTTGTGGGGCGACTTGTCAGACAAGAACAACCCCTATTTGCTTGAGAATGCGGGCAACTCGCGCCTGATGTATTTCCCCAATGGAGAGTACAGCATCATGAATCCCAACCGCCCATATGTGGAAATGGTTGTCGGCATCCATAACATCTTCAGGTTTTTCCGAGTAGAGTATGTGAAACGCCTTACATATAAAGGCCTGCCATCCGCTCCTCACTGGGGTATGAGATACGGTGTCTCGGTAACATTCTAAGCAATACAAACCAAAAAACTGAAAGTCGTTGACTTTCAGTTTTTTGGTCGGGATTACTGCCCTACTTCGCGCAAAACCCATTTAATTCTATTAAATTCGAGAATTTTCTATGTAGTTTAATATCAGTGCGTTACAAGACGCGCTGTAGTTCGAACCAAGAAGACGCAATCATACTAATTACAAATTATCACGCCAAAAACACGCCAAAAATTTGGTAGTATCCATT
>CACYXD010000025.1 GCA_902778255.1 uncultured Prevotellaceae bacterium | reverse complement strand
ACAATTTAAATGGAAGTAAAGATTTTATAAAATAAAGAACAAAATGATACCAAGAGGAATTCGTAATAACAATCCGCTGAATTTGCGGAAGACCAGCATCGCCTGGCGAGGGAAGAAGCTGGAGGGCACAGACCCCGACTTCGAGCAGTTTGACAATATGTATAACGGCATCAGGGCAGCGCTGGTGAACATCCGAACGATGGTGAGGGTGCACGGCTGCAAGACGGTAGAGGATGTCATCAGACGATGGGCGCCTGCCTCGGAAAACGATACCGAGGCGTACATCCGCACCGTATGCACCAAGGCCAGGATTCGTCGTACCGACAAGGTGCTGCCGAATGTGAAAGACAACATCTGCAAGCTGGCGTGGGCGATGGCCTACGTGGAGAACGGGCAGACGCTGAACTACAGGCTGTTTACGCAGGCGTTCCTGATGATGTAGAACCTCTCAGGTATACCTGACTATGACAAGGGCTCCCGAATCTCTCGGAAGCCCTTTGTTTATTCTGGAAGCACGCATTTGCGACAAGAGACAACAGACAACTGATTAAATTATTATCAGATGATGCTTCGAATTAGGTTAGATCATTTTCTTACGTAGATCTTGTCGATGCCTAGCTCCAGCTGGGCGTCGATTCGGTCGAGGGTATAGTCAGTGACATCGTCGAGGACGATGGCGGGACGGTGGTCGGGACGCTGGTAGCGGAAGGTGACGTCGCTGACGTGGAGACCATCGACATGGCGGGCATAGAGACCGTAGGCGGGCGTCCAGCCTGCAAACTTGGGTTCAGGGTAGTTCTTGCCCTGCTCACGATAGTCTTTGTCGGCCAGGTCTTTGGTGCCGCCGCCCTTGAAGAAGAGGCGGATATTAGACAGCCATACGTTGCGGATGGGTTCACCCTTCATGCCAGTGACGATGATGCTGCAGAGCGAGTCGCAGTCGTCGGCAATGACGTTGGAGATCTGGATGTCGCGGGCTGATGACATGCGCGTCACTTCCTTAGGGCCTCGATTGCGACAGCCGGTGGTGATGTAGATGGGGTAGTGGTGGACGTGGCTCATGGTGATGTTGCTGACCACGATATTCTCCATCCGTCCCTGATCGACCTCCTCGAAGGCGAGGCCGCTGGAGTACATGAAGGTGCAGTTGGTGAGCGAGATGTTGCGATAGCCGCCATTCGACTCGGTGCCCAGCTTGAAGCGTCCGCACACCCAGTTGACGGGCTCGGGGACGTAGGTGCCATCGATGAGCGACCCGCATTTATAGCCGGTGATATTGCAGTTGGAGATAGCGATATGCTCGCAGAGCACGGGCTTCTTCAGGGCGTAGGAGGACTTGAGCACCAGGGCATCGTCGCGTGGCGTGTTGATGCGGCAGTTGGTGATGGTCATGTATTTGCAGCAGTCGATGTCGAAGCCGTCGCGATTGGTGTCGATGGTGACATTGTCGATGGTGGAGAGGTCGCAGCCGGTCATGATGATGCCGAAGTGGCCGCCGCGGTAGACGGTGATGTCGCGGATGGTGACCTGTCGGCACTGCTTCAGGGCAATGGCCTTGTCGCCAGTGCCGATGGAGCCGCCCTTGAGGTTGCCGGCGCTCTCGGTGTCCTTGTGGGTGAGCCCTTTACCATCGATCATGCCGTGGCCGGTGATGGAGACATTGTGCTGCCCCTCGGCCCAGATGAGCGAGTTGTGGAAATAGGTGTGGCCGCCGTCCTGATACTCTGTGAATCCGCCAAACGACTCGCTCTCGTCGTAGGCTTTCATTGAGGCTGGAGCAGCGAGGATGGTGCAGCCGGCAGAGAGGTGGAGGTCGATGTTGCTCTTCAGGCGGATAGAGCCCGAGAGGTAGGTGCCGGCAGGGAGCAACACCTGTCCGCCGCCGTCGCCCTCGGCCGCCTGGATAGCGGCGTTGATGGCAGGCGAGTCGAGGGTGCGCCCGTCGCCCTTGGCGCCAAAGTCACGTACGTTGTAGATACCGCTGGCAGCGAGGAGATGGGTGCATACCAGAGAGGAAAGCAGGGAAAGGAGTAGCTTTTTCATTTCAGATAATCAGTTTTGTCGGGACCAATGTAATAGCCTGTCTCTGAGGGCTGGTTGTAGCCTACGTTCTGATAGGCCACGGAGAGACGGTAGGGGATGTCCTGCATGAGGCAGGCGATGCGATAGGGGGTAGGGATGGTGGAGACGTAGAGGCGCAGCTCGGTGCTCTCGCGGTTGCGGATAAGCACCTCTTCACGCCAGTCGCCCAGGATGTCGGCAGCGAGGCAGGGGTTGGACTTTGTGCCGTTGTTGAACTGGCCGTCGAAGCGCTGCAGGTTGACGATCTGACGGTTCTCCCAGTCGTATTTCGACACCGTCTCGTGGTCGAGCAGCTCGCGCAGCAGGTCGCCGTCCCACCAGATGCCGAAGTTCATGGAAAGACGCAGACCCACCCCCAGGGTCTGCTCTCCTTTCATGTTGCGTATGCCGTGACTATCGGCACTCCACATCTCCATGCCAGGGTTGGTGGGGTCGATGTCGGCAGCCATACAGCGGCCTACGTCGTCCTTGCTCTTGATTTGGAAAACGACCTTGCCCGTTGCGGCATCACGCAGGTCGGAGCCATCGCGCTTGTTCTCGTGGCAGTCCCAGATATAGAGGCGGTCGTCCTTGGGGTCGGCAATGAGGTGGATGGCGTCGCCGTGGCCCATGCCGGTGTTGTAGAGTCCTGTGCCGTCGTGGTCAATGGCCATGGAACCGTATGTAATCTCGTCGTAGCCGTCGCCATCGACATCGGCAATGCGCAGGTTGTGGTTGCCCTGTCCGGCATACGAGCGCCACTCAGGATTATTCGTGTCAAACACCCATCGAGCCTTCAGCGAAGTACCATCCCAGTCCCATGCCACGATGACGGAGCGGGTGTAGTAGCCACGACAGAAGATGGCGGAGGGGATGCTTCCCCCAAAATAGCCGAGGCCTGCGAGATAGCGCTCTGAGCGGTTGCCGCGCTCGTCGCCCCAGGCTTTCAGTTCGCCACGTTCGGGGATGTAGGGCTTGGTGTCGAGGAGGCGGCCTGTGAGACCGTCGAAGACGCTGATGTATTCAGGGCCTGAGAGGATGCGGCCTGCCTTGTTGCGGTAGTCGGCAACTGAGTCGCCAACCACGCTGCCCAAGGCGTCGCGGGTGCCGTCGGCAGTCTTTACCATGAGTTCGGCACGGCCATCGCCATCGAAGTCATAGACGATGAAGGGGGTGTAGTGGGCGCCAGAACGGATGTTGCGACCTAAGTCAATACGCCAAAGTTGCTCACCATTCAGACGATAGCAGTCGAAGAGGGTGGGGCCTGTGTAGCCATCGTGACTGTTGTCATGGGCATTCGTAGGGTCCCATTTCAGGATGATCTCATACTGTCCGTCGCCATCGACATCGGCCACTGTGGCATCGTTGGCGGTATAGGAATACTCGCCAGTGTCGCGCCATCGCCAGCCGTTCTGGCCAGGACGCTGCTGAGACTGCATGGCAGGCACCTTGCCACCCTCGGGCTTGTTGAGCTTGATGGGGATATAGCCCACGGGGGCTGAATGAGAAATGAGGAATGAGGAATGAGGAATGGCGTCCAAACCATTGTGTCGTCTCACCTCGTAGGTGGCATCCTCTGCCAAGGGATTCTCGTCGATGAAGAAAGAACCACCATCGGAAAGGGGCGCATCGTTGAGCTTTACGCCATTCCGATAGATGTCGAAGGGCGCATTTTTCGGGTCGTCGCGCAGGATGCGCCAGGATACAAAGACCTTGCCGTCGGACTGGCGTACGGCCACCACGCCACGATCCAGTTGCTCCGTATGGAGCGTTGAGTAGTCATATTGGGGTTGCGCTGTTATGCTAAGACATAACACTATGGATGCAATGGATAGTAGGATTCGTTTCATGTCGTAGTTGTTTTTTGCGGATGCAAAGGTAAGAAAAATATTTTATTCCTTGCATATTTCATACAGATTTATTACTTTTGTCGGCGATTATCGATAATAAAAATACTGAATGAAAGAATTTGTTATCTCCGAGGCAAAAGCCGAGACGGCTGTGCTGGTGGGATTGATTACGAACCAACAGGACGAAGCTAAGACCAACGAATATCTGGACGAACTGGAATTCCTGGCAACCACAGCAGGGGCACGCACCGTGAAGCGCTTCACGCAGAAGGTGAGCGGTCCCAGCAGCGTGACCTATGTGGGAAGTGGAAAACTGGAAGAGATACGTCATTATATCAAGATGTGCGAGGATGCCTACGACGAGGCTATGGAGCATCGTGAGGACTATGAGAGCGATGCCGACATGCCGCAGCCCGTGGGTATGGTCATCTTTGATGATGAACTGAGTGCCAAGCAGATTCGGAATATTGAGAAAGAACTGCAGGTGAAGATACTGGACCGTACCAGTCTGATCCTGGACATCTTCGCCATGCGTGCACAGACTGCCGAGGCCAAGGCGCAGGTGGAACTGGCACAGCATCGCTATATGCTGCCCCGTCTGCAGCGACTATGGACCCACCTGGAACGTCAGGGCGGCGGCTCTGGCGGCGGTGGTGGTAAAGGTTCTGTAGGACTGCGCGGACCTGGTGAGACGCAGTTGGAGATGGACCGCCGTATCATCCTGCATCGTATCACCTTGCTGAAACAGCGCCTGGCCGAGATTGATAAGCAGAAGACCACGCAAAGGAAGAACCGCGGCCGACTGATACGTGTGGCGCTGGTGGGCTATACCAACGTGGGAAAATCGACACTGATGAACCTGCTGTCGAAGAGCGACGTGTTTGCCGAGAACAAGCTCTTTGCCACGCTCGACACCACAGTGCGTAAGGTGACAATAGAGAACCTGCCCTTCCTGCTGGCCGACACCGTGGGATTCATCCGTAAGTTGCCCTCAGACCTGGTAGAGAGCTTTAAGAGCACCCTCGACGAGGTGCGCGAGGCCGACCTGCTGGTACACGTGGTGGATATCTCGCATCCCGACTTCGAAGACCAGATCCGCGTGGTGGAACAGACACTCAGCGAGTTGGGCTGTTCGGAGACGCCCTCGATGGTGGTGTTCAACAAGATAGATGCCTATACATGGACACCACAAGAGGAAGACGACCTGACAGAGCCTACGAAGGAGAACATGTCGCTGGATGACCTGAAGCGGACATGGATGAGCAAGATGCATGGCGACTGCCTTTTTATTTCCGCCAAGCAGAAAGAGAATATCGAGGAACTTCGCACGACACTATACACCAAGGTGCGCGAACTGCATGTGCAGAAATATCCGTATAACGACTTCCTTTATTCGATAGAAGAGAATTGAACCAAACACAATAACAATTATGAGAGAATACAGACAACTGACGCAGGACGAGATCCAGGTACTGGAAAACAACGTATGCTGGGCAGAAGACTGGGATAGAGTCTTGGTGGACGAGGAATTCCGCCCCTATAACTTCCACCGCGTGATTTTCTATGGCGACATCCGCCTGGGTAAGTTCGAGAAAAAGATTGAGGTGGCTCAGGGCTTCTTCAAACACTCAGGTATCAACGATGCCACATTGAGGAATGTCACCGTGGGCGATGACTGTCTGATAGAGAAGGTGGGCAACTTCATCAATAACTATACCATTGGCGACGACTGCTATATCTCGAATATATCGACGATGGAGACACTCGAGGGGGCCAGCTATGGTGCCGGCTCTACCATCTCAGTGCTCAACGAGATGGGCGATGGCAACATCGTGCTGTTTCGTGAACTGAACTCGCAGTTGGCCGCCTTCATGGTGAAACACAATAACGATAAGGCCTTGGTGAACCGCCTGCGCCAACTGATTGACGACGAGGTGCGCATTTCAACACCTGAGCGCGGCATCATTGGCAACAGCGTGAAGATTATCAACACCAAGGATATCACCAATACGGTGATTAAGGGCGACTGCGAGATCAGCGGTTGTGCACGACTGAACGAGTGTACGATTCTGAGTAGCGAGGATGCCCCTGTGTTTATCGGCACTGGCGTGATCTGCGAGAACTCGATTATCTGTGATGGCTGTTCGATCAACAACAGCGTGAAGATGCAGGACTGCTTCGTGGGCGAGGCCTGTCAGATTACCAATGGATTCACGGCAGAGGCATCACTCTTCTTTGCCAACTCATATATGGCAAACGGTGAGGCCTGCGCCGCCTTCTGCGGACCATTCTCGGCCTCGCACCATAAGAGCTCGTTGCTCATTGGCGGACAGTTCTCGTTCTATAACGCAGGTTCTAACACCAACTTCTCGAACCATGCTTATAAAATGGGCCCCCTGCACTGGGGAACACTGGAACGCGGCACGAAGACAGCCTCGGGTTCATATATTCTGATGCCTGCCACGATAGGTGCCTTCTCTGTCTGCTTCGGCAAACTGATGCACCATCCCGATACACGCAACCTGCCGTTCTCTTACCTTATTGCTTATGGTGATACGATGTACCTGGTACCAGGAAGAAACATCACCACCGTGGGCCTGTATCGAGACATCAAGAAATGGCCGAAGCGCGACAAGCGTTCGAAACTGTCGAAGAAGAGTATCATCAACTTTGACTGGCTCTCGCCCTTTACTGTAGGTGAGATTGTCCAGGGTGTCGAAATCCTGAAAGCCCTGCGCAACGCATCGGGCGATAATGTGACGACGTACAACTTCCATGAGTATGTTATCAACGCCTCGTCGCTGAAGAAAGGTTTGAAATACTATGATATTGCCCTGCGTATCTATATGGGTGCCGTGCTGAAGCGTGCACAGAAAGAGGGATTCTTCGGCTATCCGAAGTCGGAAGTAGGCAAGGGCCCATGGTCGGATCTGAGCGGACTGCTGCTGCCTGAGAGCGAGGAACAGCGTCTGATAGATGAGGTCAAGGAGGGAACTATAGATAATATCCAGCAGGTGCTCACACGCTTTGAGGAAATCAACAATAACTACAGCGACTTCCGTTGGGCTTGGAGCTACCAGCTGATTCTGGACTATTATCACCTCACCGAGATTGACGAGGTAGCCTGCGAACGTATCCGTGAGGATTATGTGAAGGCCCGCCGTGCCTGGATTGCGGAAATCCGTAAGGATGCTGAGAAAGAATTCCAGATGGGCGATGTGGAGCAGGAGGTCTTGGATGATTTCCTGTCGAAACTCGACCATGAGATTGACTATGAGAATTGATGATTGATACTAATAACTAAAAACAGAGAAGAGATTATGAAACTGAAAACTTTCCTTATGACAGCTGTTGCATTGCTCGTACTGAACGCCTGCAACTCGAAACATGACTATGAAACGGTGGATGGCGATCCGATGCAGACGCGCATCTACACCTTGGACAATGGACTGAAGATCTATTTGAGCGTGAACAAAGAGGAGCCCCGTGTGCAGACCTATATCGCCGTGCGCACCGGTTCTAAGAACGATCCTGCTGAGACCACAGGTCTGGCTCACTATCTGGAGCACCTGATGTTTAAGGGTACGAACCATTTCGGCGTAACTGATCCTGAAGCTGAGGCGCCTTATCTGGAGGAGATAGAGAAACGCTATGAGGCTTATCGCCAGTTGACCGATCCCGATGAGCGTCGTCAGGCTTACCACGAGATAGACTCCGTGAGTCAGTTGGCAGCACAATACTTCATTCCCAATGAGTACGACAAGATGATGTCGGCCATCGGAGCAGAGGGAACTAACGCTTTCACCAGCCAGGATGTGACCTGCTATGTAAACGATATCCCCTCGAACGAGATAGAAAACTGGGCCAAGGTTGAGTCTGACCGCTTCCAGAATATGGTGATACGTGGTTTCCATACCGAGTTGGAATCGGTCTACGAGGAGTATAATATCTATTTGGCAATGGACCAAACGAAGCAGGAGGATGCCATGATGGGCAAGCTCTTCCCTAACCACCCCTACGGCACGCAGACCACCATCGGCACGCAGGAACACCTGAAAAACCCATCAATCACCAATATCAAGAACTACTTCAAGAAATGGTATGTGCCCAATAATGTGGCCATCTGTATGAGTGGTGACTTTGACCCTGACGAGGTGGTAGAGATCATCAAGAAGTATTTCGGAGAGTGGAAACCTGGCGATGATGTGGAACAGCCCACCTTTGATGAACTGTCACCCATCGATGCACCGCAGGATACTACTGTGGTGGGGCAGGAAGCTGAGAACCTCTGGTTAGGATGGCGTGCTGAAGCTGCCCGTTCGCTACAGTGCGACACGCTGCAAGTCATAGAATCGATGTTGAGCAACGGCACTGCCGGACTCTTAGACCTGAATATCAACCAGCAAATGAAGATGCTCGGTGCAGGGGGCGGCTTGCTTCCGATGATGGACCACTCGACGTTCATCCTAGCAGGAACACCGCGTGAGGGACAGAGCCTCGACGAGGTGCGCGCATTGTTGCTCGAAGAGATCGCAAAACTGAAGAAGGGCGAATTTAGCGACGACCTGCTACCATCAGTTATCAACAACATGAAGTTGCAGTACTACAACTCATTAGAGAGCAACCGTGCACGTGCCCATATGTTCATGGATGCATTTATCAACGGTACCCCCTGGGAACAGGAAGTGGGCATGATACAACGTCTGGAAGGTATGACCAAAGAACAGATCGTGGCTTTTGCTAATAATTTCTTCCAGGACAACTATATCACTGTCTATAAGCGTCAGGGTATCGATACCAACCAGAAGAAAATAGACAAGCCCGAGATCACCCCCATTCCCACCAACCGCGACCAGGTGAGCCCCTTCGTCACTGAGATCCAGAATGCCGAGGTGAAGCCCATCGAGCCTCGTTTTGTGGACTTCAAGAAAGATCTCGTGTTTGGTAATGTGAATGCACAGCTGCCCTATGTCTATGTGAAGAATCAGGAGAATGGCCGTTTCAGCCTCGTGTTCCGCTATGAGTTTGGCAGCGATTTCGATAAGCGCTACGAATACGCCGCCGACTACCTGGAATATGTAGGCACCGACTCACTCACCGCCGAGCAGCTGAAGCAGCAGTTCTATAAGTTGGCCTGCAACTACAACGTCAGTGTGGGCTCGCGTAGCATCAATATCTCACTGAACGGACTGAGCGAGAATATGAGTCAGGCCATCGCCCTGCTCGACCACGTGCTCACCTCGGCCCAGGCTGATCCTGAAAGCTATTATCAGTTTGTGGCTCTGCGTGAGAAGAGTCGTCAGGACAACAAGCACGATCAGAGTGTCAACTTCTCTTACTTGACCAACTACGGAATCTATGGCCCCTACAACGCACTGCGCAACGAGTTTACGGCTGAAAAACTGGCTCAGGAGGATCCTCAGCAGCTCCTTGACTTGCTCAAGACACTGAGTAGCTATCAGCATACTGTGCTCTACTATGGTCCGATGACTGAGAGCGAGCTTTGTGAAGCCATCAATGACAACCGCTTTGTGGCCGAGAACCTGCAACCCGTACCTCAAGGTAAGCACTATGCTATGCAGCTCACTCCGGAGAATGAGATCCTGATTGCTCCCTACGATGCCAAGAACATCTACATGCAGTTCTATCATATCGAGGGGGCTCCCTACAATCCCGACGAGGCTGCTGTGAAAGCATTGTTCAACCAGTATTACGGTGGTTCTATGGGTAGCATCGTGTTCCAGGAGATTCGTGAGGCGCGCGGCTTGGCCTACAATGCCTATGCAGGCTATTTGGATCCAGACTATAAGGATGAGTATGAATACTGTCTGGCACATGTCATTACACAGAACGATAAGATGATGGACTGTCTGGACCAGTTCCATGTTATCCTTGATGAGATTCCACAGGATTCGAACTCGTTCCAGATTGCCAAGGAGTCTGTGGCCAAGCGTATCGCCAGTATGCGTACCACCAAGTTTGGTATTATTAATGCTTGGATCAACGCCCGCGACCTGGGCATCGACTTTGATGAGAACCAGCGCATCTACGAGGCACTGCCCGCTCTAACCATTGACGATGTGGTGAAGTTTGCCAAGGAGAAGATGTCGCACAAGACCTACCGCTACGTGATCCTTGGCGACGAGAAAGAACTCGATATGAAGGGCCTGCAACAGTATGGACCAGTGAAACGACTGACCACAGAAGAAATCTTTGGCTATTAATATGTCGTTAATTTGAATTTAATCATAAAAAAACGAGAGTCATTGTTTGTGATTCTCGTTTTTTTGTTGTACTTTTGTGCCCTATAAAACTAAATAAATATTAAGACTATGGCAACACCCGTTGAATTCAAGTATGCCCCGATGTTCCAGGTGGGCGAGGACAAAACCGAGTATAGATTGCTCTCAAAAGAAGGCGTAAGCACCGCAGAGTTTGAAGGTAAGCAAATCGTCAAGGTTTCGAAAGAAGCCCTAACCCTTTTGGCTCAGCAGGCTTTCCACGATGTGGAGTTTATGCTGCGTCGTGAACATAACCTTCAGGTGGCTAAGATTCTCACCGATCCCGAAGCCTCTGAGAATGATAAGTATGTAGCCCTGCAGTTCCTGCGCAATGCCGACGTGGCATGCAAAGGTATCCTGCCTTTCTGTCAGGATACTGGTACTGCCATCATCCACGGTGAGAAGGGACAGCAGATTTGGACTGGTTTCGAGGATGAAGAGGCTCTGAGTCTGGGTGTGTTCAATACCTTTACTCAGGACAACCTGCGCTACTCGCAGAATGCTCCTCTGAACATGTATGACGAGGTGAACACCCGTTGCAACCTGCCAGCTCAGATTGATATAGAGGCAACAGAGGGTGCTGAGTATAAGTTTGTGATGGTGGCCAAGGGTGGTGGCTCTGCCAACAAGACCTACTTCTACCCAATGACCAAGGCTACTATCCAGAACGAGGGTACACTCATCCCATTCCTGGTAGAGAAAATGAAGAGTCTGGGTACAGCAGCATGTCCTCCATACCACATCGCATTTGTTATTGGTGGTACATCAGCCGAGAAGAACCTGCTAACAGTAAAACTCGCTTCAATCAAGTTCTATGATAACCTGCCTACTACTGGCGATGAGACTGGTCGTGCATTCCGTGATATCGATCTGGAGCAGAAGCTAATAAAAGAAGCTCATAAGATTGGACTGGGAGCTCAGTTCGGTGGTAAGTACCTGGCTCACGATATTCGCGTGATTCGTCTGCCACGTCATGGCGCATCTTGTCCGATTGGTATGGGCGTAAGCTGTTCGGCAGATAGAAACATCAAGGCAAAGATTAATGCCGACGGTATCTGGCTGGAGAAGATGGATAGCAACCCAACAGAGCTTATCCCTGAGGAGCTGCGCAAGCCAGGCGAGGGTGGCAAGGGTATCGAGATTGACCTGAACGAGGGTATCGATGCTGTACGTAAGGAGCTTTCTAAGTATCCTGTAAGCACCCGTGTAAACCTGAAGGGTATCATCATCGTGGCTCGCGATATTGCTCATGCTAAGCTGAAGGCTCGTCTCGATGCTGGCGAGGGTATGCCTGAGTATTTCAAGAAATATCCTGTGCTTTATGCAGGTCCTGCCAAGACTCCAGAGGGTTATCCATGTGGATCTATGGGCCCAACCACAGCTAACCGTATGGACCCATACGTTGATGAGTTCCAGGCTAATGGTGCCAGCCTCGTGATGATTGCCAAGGGTAACCGCTCAGACGTGGTTACTGAGGCTTGTAAGAAACATGGTGGTTTCTATCTTGGAACTATCGGTGGTGTTGCTGCTGTCCTCTCAAAGAGTTCAATCAAGAGTATTGAGTGCGTAGAATATCCTGAACTGGGTATGGAGGCCGTGTGGAAGATTGACGTAGAGGACTTCCCCGCATTTATTCTTGTGGACGATAAGGGCAATGACTTCTTCAAACAGTTGAAGCCTTGGACACCATGCGCAAAATAAGCATCATTTGCCTGTTGGCTCTTTTATTGATGCCAATCTCTGGCCATGCACAGCGTGACTTCACGCCTGTGCATGGCGATTGCTTGTCTGGTGGTACAGATGAGGCCATTGCTGGTCGTAGGGCAGGCAGGATGAAACTGCCTACCGTCAATGATAAGTGGGATTCTGAGAAGGTCTATAGACAGATGGTCATCCTGATAGAATTCGCTGATACCGCATTCAGTTGTACCGATGATCCGCAGACCTTCTATGATAAGGCGTTAAATGAGTCGGGCTTCAATAAGCGTAATGGGCCTGGATGTATGGCTGATTACTTTCGCGACCAGTCAGAAGGTTTGTTGAACTTAAAGTTTGATGTCTATGGCCCGATCAAGGTCAGCTCAGTGGCTAATCCGTATTCAGAGCCCAATGCGAATACCCGTAACTACGGTAAAGAATCCTTTAAGGAGGCCTTGGAGAAGGTGATTGCTGTAAATCCGGAAATTAACTATTCTGTCTATGACTGGAATGGTGATGGTACTATTGAACAGGTCGTCTATATCTATGCGGGACTACCAGGAAACCTGGGTGCTGCCACCTATGGCTATGTTTGGCCAAATACCGGTTCGATTAGTACGGTTACGGCACCTGGTGGCTATAAGATTTCAAATTATACTGCCAGTGGCGAATTGTGGCCTGTGTCAAAGCCTACCTCATGTGGCATAGGCACTATATGTCACGAATTTACACATTCTTTGGGATTGCCAGATATTTATCCCACTGTAAGTAGTGCAGGTTACTCCGTATGTGATGAGTGGGACTTGATGGATGGTGGCAATTTCACGAATTACGGCTGGTGTCCACCAAACTTCACGCCTATGGAGAAATGGCTCTTGGGATGGGTCTCATTCACAGATCTTGAAGAGCCTGCGTCTATCAGAGATTTGAAACCAGCTGCTGAAGGTGGCGAGATTTATCGTATCAAGCATTCTGAGTCGGAATGGCTCTTGCTTGAGAATCGTCAACAAAGTGGTTGGGATGCGGGGGTACCCGGCAAAGGATTGGTCATCTATCATGTAAACTATGATGGCTCAATGTGGCGAGGAAACACTGTGAATAATAGCAGTAAGCGTCGTTTTGAGTTGGTTCATGCCGATAATATGGACTATGATGCATGGAAAGCTCTTGTGACTAAGAGCCCTTATACCCAAAGTCCGCGAATGAATAGTTGCATACTGAGTACTTCACCTTATCCATGGGTTAAAGATTCTATTGGTGTCGTCAATGACTCGCTGACTGAGACTTCTGTTCCGGCACCTATCATGAATTTTCGTAATGAAAAGGGCGACAGCTTACTCAATAAGCCTATCACTAATATCCGAATGTCGGAAGATGGATTGATTTCCTTTGATTTTATGGGTGGTGACCCAATCGTCATCAGCGGAGTCTATCATCCAAATGCCAACACTCATCCATCGGCATTTGACCTGTTTGGTCGTCGCATTTCCGCTTCTCGCAGTAGGGGTGTCATTATACAGCGACAGGCAGATGGTACTGTTAGGAAATACTTTAAATAAACTTTATATTTATTTACCTTTTTAACTACAAATTTATGAGATTAATTATTGAACCGAACTACGATTTGATGTCACAATGGGCAGCAAACTACGTAGTAGAGAAAATCAACGCCGCTAAGCCTACAGCAGAAAAGCCTTTCGTACTGGGACTTCCTACTGGTTCGTCGCCCATTGGTATGTATCGTGGACTGGTGAAAGCTTATCAGGAGGGTAGGGTGTCGTTTAAGAATGTAGTCACCTTCAACATGGACGAGTATGTAGGTCTGCCTGTAGAGCATCCTGAGAGCTACCATTCTTTCATGTTCACCAACCTGTTCAACCACATTGACTGTCCAAAAGAAAACATCCATATCCTCAATGGAAATGCACCCGATCTGGCTGCCGAGTGCGCTAACTACGAGAAAGAAATAGAGAAATTCGGTGGTATCGACCTCTTCCTTGGTGGCATTGGTCCCGATGGACATATCGCTTTCAATGAGCCAGGTTCAAGCCTGACCAGCCGTACCCGTCAGAAGACATTGACAACTGATACAATCATTGCTAATTGTCGTTTCTTCGATAATGACGTAAATCAGGTGCCCAAAACTGCTCTTACCGTTGGTGTAGGCACTGTGATGGCTGCTAAGGAAGTGATGATTCTGGTGAATGGTCATGCTAAGTGCCGCGCCCTTCAGGCTGCTGTAGAGGGAAGCGTGAACCACATGTGGACCATCTCTGCCCTGCAGATGCACCAGCATGGTATCATCGTAGCCGATGATGCTGCTTGCGATGAACTGAAGGTTGGCACCTATCGCTACTTCAAGGATATCGAACGCAATAACCTGCTGTAGTTCTTGTATATTAATTAAGCATTAAACATTGAAGTTATATCCATTCCTCTTCCAACCCAACCTCCACGAAGTAGTGTGGGGGGGCAACCGTCTTTGCCTGTATAAGGGACTGCCCGGCTCCGAAGCTCCTATCGGTGAGAGTTGGGAAGTCAGTGCTGTACCGTCGAGCCCCAGTATTATTGCCAATGGTGAATATGCTGGTCGAGACCTGATTTCCGTCATTGGCGAGGCTCCAGAAAATATCCTAGGACAGACTGTCAACGAGCGCTATCATGGTCAACTGCCCCTGTTGGTGAAGTTTATCGATGCTCGTCGTGACCTGAGCATTCAAGTACACCCCAACGATGAGATGGCTCAGCGCGTGCATGGAAAGATGGGAAAGAGCGAGATGTGGTATATCATCGATGCTAAGCCTGGGAGTTATCTCTATGCTGGGTTCAAGCGGGAGATAACCCCCGAGGCTTATAAACAACATGTGGCCAATGGTACGATCACCGATGTTCTAGCCAAGCATGAGGTGAAGACTGGCGATGTCTTTTATCTGCCTGCAGGCAGAGTGCATGCTATTGGCGCAGGTATTCTGCTGGCTGAGGTACAGCAATCGTCGGATATTACCTATCGTATCTTCGACTATAATCGCCCCGGAATGGATGGCAAACCGCGTGAACTGCATACTGAACTTGCTTCGCAAGCACTCGACTATCATGTGGAGAATGAATATCGCACCATCTATGACGGGAATATCAATCGTGCCAACCTCATTGTCGATTCTCCTTATTTCAGCGTTCGCGTTACGGAAACACCTGACCTGTTTCATCGTAACCTGTTGAAATATGACAGTTTTGTCATCATGATGTGTATTGAGGGCGATTGTTATATCCGTCTGCGTGCCACAAGCGAGGAGTATCTTTTACGCGAAGGCCATAGTATGTTGATACCTGCCGTCCTAGCTGATTATGATGTGATACCTCAAAAGGAAAACACTCGTTTCCTCGATGCTTTTATAGACAATATGGATAAGAGTCTCGTGGGCAAGGTCACCCGTTTCCTCCACATCTAACACTGATCACTCACTATGTCCAAAATAGTATTGTCCGCGTGTGCGGGTGATGCTACCATAGTTAATGGCATGTCGTGGACAATGGTGGTAGCATGCCAAGCAGTTGGTGCATGAGCCGTTGTGCTGCCAGATAGGTTTGTCGTCTTTCATCACAAGGTCACCTGTAGGACAAGCCTTTTCACATTTACCACAATGGATGCACAGGTCTGTATCGACTGTGAATTTCTTGTCCGTAATCATACGAGCATTGAAGTAAGCACCAATCACATGCGAAAAGGTCCAAGGGGTCAGGCCGCGTTGGGTATGTACTTCGCCCACTATCCTTTCCTTAATCATCTCGATATAGCGGCCTAAGTCTTCATTCGCTTTGCTAATTTTCTCTTTTTCCCGTTGAGGTGTATCCGTGTACATAAAAGGTAGGCAAACGTATGATTCGGGCATGATAAGCGAGAAGGTACTGTCTAAATGCATTCCCTTCTTTCTCAGTTCCTTATCCAACATCTCCATTGTCTGTCCAATACTGTCGCCACAAGTCAACAGGGCGTAGATGAAATTAGAATTTAGCATGTTGAATTTAGAAGTACAGATGAACTCCCTGACAATATGTGGTGGCTGCCAACCGTGAACGGGAAAACAGAACCCCAGTCGTTCACCTTCCTGCAGTTCGTATTCACACTTGCCCTTTTTCACCTCATCAGGGATGAAGAATAGCCTTTCGCCCGTTTCCTGTGCTAGCCGTTCTGCTGCCCACCGGGTATTGCCTGTACCAGAGAAATAGAATATCATGCTGCAAACTTATAAAAAAAAACTGAGATGAACAAATAAAACATGAAGAAAGCCGTTATATCTTCAGTATGAACATCACTCCGATAGCTTATTTTCATTCTCCGCTGACATCGAAGTTCGGCATTCCACGACAGAGCTGCGTGGCTGATGAACTGGTGGGCTCCATTGTGCTGGAGCCAGAATACAGACGCGAGGAAGCAGTACGCGGACTGGAGACGTTTGATTATCTGTGGCTGATATGGGAGTTCTCGGCAAATCCGCATGAGCAACAGGGACTGACTGTCCGTCCGCCTCGGTTGGGCGGCAATGTGCGAGTGGGGGTGTTCGCCTCGCGCTCACCATTTCGCCCGAATAGGTTGGGGCTCTCGTGCGTATATATTAATAAGGTGGAAATGACAGCCGATTGCGGACCAGTGATTCATGTTCGTGGTGCAGACTTGATGGACGGTACGCCCATCTATGATATCAAGCCCTATGTGGCTTATGCCGATAGCCATCCTGAAGCACGGAGCGGTTTTGTAGATGAGACGGTGTGGAACCCCTTGCAGGTAGAAATCCCTGAGACGATCAGCAGACTGTTCTCGGAAGATGAATTGAAAGGCCTGCGACAAGTGCTTTCGCAAGACCCTCGTCCTCGTTACCATGATGATGCGGAGAGGGAATATGGAATGCCTTTTGCAGGAAATGATGTACGCTTTCGCGTCTGTAACGGTGTCGTTATGGTTGTGGAGGCAAGTCGAATCTGATACTCACTTTCTCAAACCCCATAGCCATTAGCAGGCGACGTATCTGCCCTTCTGCCAACTGCCGTGTGGCCTCCAATGTCTCAGGTGTGACGCATCTGGTCATCATCTTGTGCTTGGCACGCTCATAGAGTGCCTGACGATCACTGTTAGACCATGAGCCGGACTCATGGAATGACTGGGTGCGCGCCTCGTCGATGAAATGATCATCAAGCAGGGTTATAGCTGGCAGTTGGATGACCAGTGAGTCATCATGGGTCGACAGACGTTGGGCATTGAACTGGCTGAGGTCGATACCCAGACGGAGCGTGCCATAATAGATACGCACCAGATGGTCATCAGAGAACCAGCCGCGGTCTATGGTGTCAACCAGTTCTTCATCCTTGATAGCCATAAACTCCCATTGTCCGATGCGGCGGATGTCTTCTATCTGCGAAGGTGTTATCAATACTTCTGACGTGTCCTTGGTATCCATGCCAGGAATGCGGTAGGCCAACTTATCAATAAAGAAAAGGCCGATGAAGCCAACGGCGAGTATGAATACAGGCACGATGACAGCAATACCACCGCAACCGAAGAGTAATTTCTTGTTGTGCGTGTCCATAGGCTATTCCAATCTGCGTATCAGGTCGTGAGCGTTGTAGTCACGACGGAAGTTAATGATGATGTTCTGTTCGCTGAATCCCATCTGGGCAATCATTGGCACCAGTATGCGAACAGCATTTTCGCGAGCAGTGTGCTCAATGCCCAGTTCAGGAATCTCGGCAATAATGGCCTGTCGCCCCTGCTTCTCGAAGGCAGACATCTCGCTGTCAGTGAAGTTGTCGCGAAAACCGGTGACAAACTCCTTGATATTCTCATGATCAATGCGGGTGCTGGTCATCATAATCTCAGGGTCGGGTAGGGTGACGGTAATCCTGTCGCCCTCCCTTGTAATATGATGTGTCCTGAGTTGGCTCATATCAATATAGCCTTTCAGGGTGGCATCTATGGGGATGATAATCTTGCGGTCGCCAAAGACGTCCAAGCCAAACGAGATGCCGAAGCCGCTTATCTGACGATTGGACTCACGGGTCACCAGTTTATGGATGCGATACTCTGTGGTGTAGAGGCGTGAGCAACGCTGTATCTGTGTGACCAGCAGGGGGATACTGTCAACGACCTTTTCTTCTGCTGTCTCACTATCCTTTTCTTCTCCTCCCCCACAGCTGGTGGCAAAGGAAGCGAACAGTCCGATGATTATCCATCCAATCAGTTTTTTCATATTCATGGCTGCTTTTCTCAATTGCAAAAATACAAAAAAAAGTGAATATAGCAATTAAAAAAGCATTTTTTTTCATTTTCAATTAAACGATTGTCAGATGATGGCGTCAAAGAGATAGATTTTGAAGCAAAAGCATCCGGACGCTGAGCGACAACACAAAACTAAATAATTGAAGTATCATTAATAAATTGAAGACAAAAATGAAAAAGATTGTATTGACAATGATAGCTGCTATGGCTATGAGTTTCAGCGCAATGGCACAGGAACAGCAGAACGACCAGCGTCGTGAGTTTAATTCCGAGGAAATGGCTAAGACACGTACAGATGAGGCCGTCAAGAAGTATGGACTGAATGAGGAACAGGCTGCAAAACTGCTTGACCTGAACAAGCGCTTCTCACAGAAGATGCGACCGATGCGTCCCATGCATCAGCCTCGTCCCAATGGCAATCGTGAGCACAAGAAGCAGATGCCAGATAGCTTGAAGCGTGAATCAGGTCAGCGTCCTGACATGCGTGGCCGTATGGAGGAAATGCGTAAGACTATGGATGAATACAACAACGAGTTGAAGACCATTCTGACCGATGAACAGTATCAGGCTTACGAGAAAGACGAGCAGGCTCGCCGTCAGCACTTCGGAGGCCGTCATGGAAACAAACCAATGCAAAGATAATAAATAATAAATGATTTTTTCATAGTGATTAGGTAAACTTTGCTTTTCAGTGATAACAATACGCCTGCTACATAAAATAGTGGGCGTTTTTTTGTGCGGTCTCGTTTTTTTTTCGTATTTTTGCCGAAAATTTTAGATATGAAACGTATATTACCCTTGGTATTGGTCGCAGGCTTATTGGCATTTGGTGCCTGTAAGGAGAAAAAACAGTCAACGGATATTATCACGACCAAATACGTGCCCAAGCAACTGCAGGATCCAATTGCTATGCCAGTCGATGCTGTGACTAAAAATATTGATTGGAATGGCAGCCCTTATACTATCATGATTGACCGTGTGCCGGTGGATAGTCTGCCACAGGTGAAAGATGAGAACGGTCAGCCTTACATTGACAATCGTGTGAAATTGAAAATCATGCGTGCTGATGGCAGTGTGTTCTTTGAGCGCTCGTTTACCAAGGCTACGTTCAACTCGTATATCGATGAGTCATTCCGTAAGAATGGTATCCTAGCAGGATTCCGCTATGACGAGTTGGATAAAACTGGTGTTGATTTCTCTGTGGTTATCGCCCTCCCCGATGCTGTTGATGATGTCTTTGTGCCCTTAGAGCTGGTCATTGATCGCCAGGGAGCTGTCAGCATCAGCCGTGATGATGATATGGATATGCTGGACTATGTCTTCGATGAGGAAGACACCGATGATGAGGAGGATGACGATGATTGAAGTATAACCCCATATTCTATGGGTTAAACGTATACAGTTGATGCCAGGCCTCTGCAAGGTCTAGCATTTTTTCGAAGATGAGGTTGGCACCAGCATCCGTTAACACTTCATTGGGCAGAGGACCTGTGTTAACGGCAATGGTAAAGATCTGCGCTGCCACGCCTGCCTTTACGCCTAGTGGTGCATTCTCAACGACGAAAGCCTCCCATGGTTTCAGGTTGCCGCACTTATGCAAGCCCATTAGATAAGGATCGGGATTGGGCTTGCCGTGCTTCACATCGTAAGCAGTGACGATATGCTCCTCATTCAGATATTCACCAAAATCCTTGATAAGACGGTTAATGAGTGGACGTTGTCCACTGCCTGTCACTACGCCGATGGTCAGTCCGTCGGCATTGATATGAGCCATGAGTTCGGGGATTCCTGGCATCACCGGCGTTTCAGGTAGCGCATGGAACTGGCGCGTCTTCTCGTCGTACATCCTTTGGGCCCCAGCCTCGTCAATGTCGCGCCCCTGCTGTTTTTTTACCATCATACGGATTGTGTCCACGCCCCTAGCCCCCTCAGTGGCGTATGCGTCGGCTTCTGTCATGTGGATACCGAACTTCGCCATTGCCCGCTGCCATGCAATGGCATGGTTGGGCATAGAGTCATAGAGCACGCCGTCCATATCGAAAAGCACGGCTTTGGGGCGAAGCGCCTCAAAACCGTTGCTTTTTAAGTATTGCTGAATAGCTTTTTCCATCAATCCTAGTTGTACTAGTAGCACTAGTCTGACTAGTTAAAACTAGTTTTACTTCTCTTTAGCAAGTCGAGCCTTGATAGCCTTACTGTCTGCCTCGTATCCAGGCTTGTCGAGCAGGGCAAACATATTCTTTTTGTAGGCTTCTACACCAGGCTGGTTGAAGGGATTCACACCAAGCACGTTGCCACTGATACCGCAACCAATCTCGAAGAAGTAAATCAGCTGACCGATGTAGTATTCATTGAGCTTTGGCACGCTGATGCGGATATTGGGCACACCACCATCTACGTGAGCCAAACGAGTTCCCAGCTCTGCCATCTTGTTCACCTCGTCCACGCGCTTGCCAGCGAGGAAGTTCAGACCGTCCAAATTCTCCTCATCGCTGGGGAAGAGCAGCTTCTTCTCGGGCTCCTCAATAGAGATAACCGTCTCGAAGATGGTGCGCTCGCCGTCCTGAATCCACTGACCCATAGAGTGCAGGTCGGTAGTGAAGTCTACAGATGCGGGGAAGATACCCTTCTTGTCCTTACCCTCAGACTCTCCGTAGAGCTGCTTCCACCACTCTGATACGAAGTGGAGCTTGGGCTGATAGTTCACCATGATCTCAATCTTCTTACCGCTCTGATACAGACCGTTGCGTACGGCAGCATACTGAGCTGCGAGGTTTTCTGCGAAAGGCACATCCTTACCACATGCTTTCTCCATATCCTGGGCACCAGCTACCAACTGTTTGATGTCGAAACCGGCGCAAGCGATAGGCAGCAGACCAACAGGTGTGAGCACAGAGAAACGACCACCTACGTTATCGGGGATGATGAAACTCTTGTAACCCTCCTTGTCGGCACAGGTACGTGCAGCACCGCGCTTAGCATCGGTCACAGCCACAATCACCTTCTTTGCCTCTTCCTTACCACGCTGAGCCTCGCACTGCTTCTTCAGTAGACGGAAGGTCAGAGCCGTCTCGGTGGTGGTACCACTCTTGGAAATATTGATAACACCGAACTTCTTGTCCTTGAGGTATTCGGTCATCTCAAACAGATAATCCTCGCCGATGTTGTTACCAGCAAAGAGAATCGTAGGATTCTTTCCGTCCTGAATCAGCCAGCCAAACGAGTTGCTTAGGGCTTCAATCACGGCACGGGCTCCCAGATACGAGCCACCGATACCAGCTACCACTACTACCTCGCAGTTTTGGCGCAGCACGTCAGCGCAAGCCTGAATCTCTGCCAGGAAAGCAGGAGTGATAGAGGCGGGCAGGTGCAGCCATCCAAGGAAATCGTTACCAGGGCAAGTGCCGTTCTCAAGTGCTTCCTGTGCTGCCTTTACCTTTGGTTCGAAAGCAGCCACTGCGCCTTCTGCCAAGAAGCAGGAGGCTTTAGTAATGTCAAGCGTTATATTCTTCATATATTTATAGAGTTAGATATTTCTAAAACTTTTGCAAAGGTACTAAAAGTCAGACGAAATACAAAAGGAAAACAAATATATTTTTATCGAGCGGCATTATTCTTAACAGTGTAGTGAGCGTACCTGAGTCAGGATCTCGTCGTTCGCAGGGGAGGATGTAGGGGTTCGCGACCCGCGAACCCCTACATCCTCCCCTGCGAACCCCTACATCCTCCTTTTTTGTGGGTTGTTTCCTTAATGATGGGGGAAAATGGTGTAGAGATGCAGGAAAATGAAATAATTTCCGTACCTTTGCACCTAAATTTTGAAGAGACCCATAAAATGAAAAAGGTAAACATCGCCATATTTGTGTCGGGCGGAGGTACGAACTGTGAGAATATTATCCGTTATTTCAAGGACTCGGAAGAGGTCTGTACGGCCCTGGTTATCAGCAATAAGGCTGAGGCTCCTGCTGTTGGAAAAGCCCTGAAGCTGGGCGTTCCAGTGCAGGTTGTCTCGAAAACTGAACTGAATGACGAGGGGGTGATGATGTCTTTGCTACGGCAATATGCTATCGATTTCATTGTGCTGGCTGGCTTCCTGCCTTTGATCCCAGATTTCCTGGTTGAGACCTTTCCTCGTCGCATCATTAATATCCACCCCTCATTGTTGCCGAAATATGGCGGTAAGGGTATGTGGGGACATCATGTGCATGAGGCAGTGAAGGCTGCTGGAGAAACAGAGACAGGTATGACTGTACATTGGGTGACGCCGGTGTGCGATGGTGGCGATATTATTGCCCAGTATCGAGTAGCACTCTTACCCGAAGATTCTGCAGAGACAATCTCGGACAAAGAACACGTGCTGGAAATGAAGTACTATCCGTTGGTTATCCAACGTGTGCTGCACGAGATTTTTTAATAACTTGTTTCTAATTCTCCTTCTTGACGTAATCATTATAGACCTTGATGCCAAAGACAATGCAACTGCAAATCGTTGTTATCAGGTTTGTAATAAACAGCGACCAGATGATGTCTGGATCATGAAGCAGTCCCTGTAGCATAAAGGCAGAACTGCCGATACCCATCATCAGGAAGGTGGGCAGGGCAATGCCGTCAGTATTGCGTGTGCGGATAGTGGTGATAGCCTGAGGCAGATAGCCCAATATCATACCTATAGTGGCAATGTAGCCACAAATCTCAAAAACGATTCCTTGTTCCATAGTAGTATTATTTTTGCTTTGGTTTTATCATGATGCCCGTGAAGATCCTGCCTGACGGGGTGCCGAGTCGACGGGCAGAAAAGAATGTGTCAGACTGTTTCATGGTGCAGATATCGGCTACAGAGATGCTCTCAGAGGGAATACCTGCTTCGATAAGCTGTAAGCGGTTACATTCTGTCAGATTGATATGCCACTTGTAAGTGAGAGGTGTGGTGTGAATGGTTGAGAGGAACTTTTGGCTTATCATCTGCATGTCGAACCCCTCGTTTGCGAATGCTTCATATACTTCATCGCCCACTTCAAAGCTGTCGAGGCTGATGCCTGGGCCGATCTGGGCTTTCATGTCCTTGGGGGTGGAGCCGTAGATGGCCTTCATGTCGGCAATGGTTTGTTGCACGATGTGTTTTGCGGTACCTCGCCATCCCGCATGGATGGCAGCTGTCACCTTCAGTCGGCTATCATAAACTAGTACAGGGATACAATCGGCTGTGCTGACACCGATACAAACGCCAGGAATGTTTGTTACCACCGCATCTACACCTTCCAATAGTTCTTCCTTCTCCTTCTCGGAACAGGCAAAGAATGCCTCGTCAATACAGGCCGTCTTGGTAAGATGTACCTGATGGGGCATGATGAGGTGCTTGCTGTCAATCTGCAGAAGCAGGCACAATAGTCGGCGGTTCTCACTGATAGCTGCGTCAGCGTCGCCACAAAAGCGGTTGATGTTGAAAGAGGCATAGTTGCCGATGCTCACGCCACCCTTTCTTGTGGTGCTGAATGCCGCTACCTCGTCGTGCATATTATAATATAATAAGGTGGGATGATTCATGATAACATCTGTTTTATGGCTGCAAAGATACGAATATATTTTGTATATTCAATGGCTATATGATGAAATTGACTTATTGTAACATATAAAAAATATTAAATAATGTTATATTTAGGGTTTCTGGTGTTGCGTAATCCGTATAATAGTTGTACCTTTGCACCCGCAAAAGTGACCGTTGCGCTGGCGTTTGGCTAACAACACACTGAAAAAGAGCAGTTTATGTTCCAGAAGAGTAGGAATTGGCTGTTTCTCCTTTTTGTGTGCATATAGTTGGATAAAAGGTAAAACGACACTTAAAAGCAAAAGAATACAAACATTTATTTATAACATTATTATTAAAATTTTAAAACTGAAATGCCAGGATTATTAGGAAGAAAAATCGGAATGACATCCGTTTTCAGTGCCGACGGTAAGAATGTACCGTGCACTGTTATCGAAGCTGGTCCTTGCGTTGTGACCCAGGTCAAGACAGTTGAGAAGGATGGCTATAAGGCTGTTCAGCTCGGTTTTGGCGAGGCTAAAGAGAAGAACACTTCTAAACCCATGATGGGTGTGTTCAAGAAGGCCGGCACAACACCGAAGGCCCACTTGGCCGAGTTCAAGTTTGAAGAGGACTACAACCTTGGTGATACCATCACCGTAGAGCTTTTCGCTGATGCAGAGTTCGTAGATGTTGTAGGTACTTCAAAAGGTAAAGGTTTTCAGGGTGTAGTAAAGCGCCATGGTTTCGGTGGCGTAGGTCAGAGCACTCACGGTCAGGACGACCGTCTGCGTAAGCCCGGTTCTATCGGTGCTTGTTCTTACCCCGCAAAGGTGTTTAAGGGAATGCGCATGGGTGGCCATATGGGTGGTGACCGCGTGACCACACAGAACCTGAAGGTGTTAAAGGTGATTCCTGAGCACAACCTTCTGCTTGTGAAGGGTAGCTGTGCTGGATGCAATGGTTCAACTGTTTTAATTGAGAAGTAAGAGATGGAAGTTAGTGTATTGAAAATCAACGGTCAGGAGACCGGAAGAAAGGTAACTCTGAATGAGTCTATCTTTGGTGTAGAGCCTAACGACCACGTGATCTATCTGGACGTTAAGCAGTATATGGCCAATCAGCGTCAGGGCAACGCTAAGGCAAAGGAGCGTAGCGAGATCTCTGGATCTACGCGTAAGCTGGGTCGTCAGAAGGGCGGCGGCGGTGCTCGTCATGGAGATATCAACTCACCCCTGTTGCGTGGTGGTGCCCGTGTGTTTGGTCCCACACCTCGTGACTATAGCTTCAAGCTGAACAAGAAGGTGAAGGCTTTGGCTCGTAAGTCGGCTCTGACTTACAAGGCTCAGGACAATGCTGTTATCGTGCTTGAGGACTTCAATTTTGAGGCTCCCAAGACCAAGGAGTTTGTCAACATCGCCAAGAATCTGAAGGTTGATGGTAAGAAGCTGCTCCTGGTTTTGCCCGAAGCAAACAAGAATGTATATTTGTCGGCTCGCAACCTGCAGAAGGCTGAGGTGCTCGAGGCTCGCAACGTCAACACATACAAGATTTTGGATGCCGACGTGCTGCTCATCACCGAGAAGTCTCTGGAGACAATCGACGGAATCTTAAACAAGTAAAAAGGAGACTTAGACTATGGCATTTATTATCAAACCACTGGTCACTGAGAAGATGACCAAGATTACGGAGAAGCAGCCTAACCGCTACGGATTCGTTGTCCGTCCTGAGGCCAACAAGATTGAGATCAAGAAGGAAGTCGAGGCTCTGTACAACGTGACCGTTGAGGATGTGAACACTGTTCGCTACGCAGGCAAGCGCAGTCAGCGCTATACAAAGGCAGGTCTCGTGAAGGGACAGAAGAACGCCTTCAAGGTTCGAGGATATTACTGCATCCGTGCCAGAGAAGTCTCTCGTTTACGGTAAGCGTTCTACCGGTGGTCGAAACAACACCGGTAAGATGACTGTCCGCTATATGGGCGGCGGTCACAAACAGAAGTATCGTCTGATCGACTTCAAGCGAGAGAAAGATGGTGTTCCTGCTGTAGTAAAGACAATCGAGTACGATCCTAACCGTTCGGCTCGCATTGCACTTCTTTTCTACGCAGATGGTGAAAAACGTTACATAATTGCTCCTAATGGACTGCAGGTTGGCGCAACACTGATGTCTGGTGCAGAGGCAGTGCCCGAGGTGGGTAATGCTCTACCCCTTGCCAACATTCCCGTAGGTACGGTGATTCATAACATTGAGCTCCGTCCTGGTCAGGGTGCCCTGCTCGTTCGTTCGGCTGGTAATTTTGCTCAGTTGACTTCTCGTGAAGGAGACTATTGCGTGATTAAGCTCCCCTCGGGTGAGACTCGCAAGGTGCTCTCTGCTTGTAAGGCTACTGTTGGTGCCGTAGGTAACTCTGACCACGCTCTGGAGCAGAGCGGTAAGGCTGGTCGCAGCCGCTGGTTGGGTCGCCGTCCGCACAACCGTGGTGTTGTGATGAACCCCCACGATCACCCAATGGGTGGTGGTGAAGGCCGTCAGTCTGGTGGACACCCACGTTCACGTAAGGGCTTGTACGCTAAGGGTCTGAAGACACGTGCACCTAAGAAGCTTTCAAACAAGTACATTATTGAAAGAGCTAACAAGAAGTAATCAAAGTAACAAGAGTTAAATTATGAGTCGTTCATTAAAGAAAGGTCCGTATATCAACGTCGCTCTCGAGAAGAAAGTTGTCGCTATGAATGAGAGCGGCAAGAAGAATGTCGTGAAGACTTGGGCCAGAGCATCAATGATCTCACCCGATTTCGTGGGACACACTGTTGCAGTTCATAACGGTAACAAATTTATTCCTGTTTACATTACTGAAAACATGGTTGGACACAAGCTCGGTGAGTTCGCACCCACACGTCGCTTCGGTGGACATGCCGGTAACAAGAAGTAATGCTCAGGGGTAATTAAGAATTAAGAATTAAGAATTAAGAATTACAATGGGAGCAAGAAAACATATTAAGGCTGAAGAAAGAAAAGCAGCTCTTAAGACACAGTATTTTGCAAAGCTGAAAGGCTGTCCTTCTTCTCCACGCAAGATGCGTTATGTCGTTGACATGATTCGCGGCATGGAGGTGAACCGTGCACTCGGTGTGCTTCGCTTCTCAAAGAAGGCTGCTGCTGCTGATGTGGAGAAGCTTCTCCGCTCGGCTATCAATAACTGGGAGCAGAAGAACGATCGCAAGGCTGAGGCCGGCGAACTGTTCGTCACTCGCATCTTCGTGGACGAGGGTGTTACATTGAAGCGTATGCGTCCCGCCCCTCAGGGCCGCGGCTATCGCATCCGCAAGCGCAGTAACCACGTCACTTTGTTTGTTGACGCTAAAACTAACGACGTAAAAGAATAAGTAGAATGGGACAGAAAGTTAATCCAATTAGCAACCGTCTTGGTATCGTAAGAGGTTGGGATTCAAATTGGTTCGGAGGCAAGGACTTCGGAGATAACCTGGTAGAGGATCAGAAAATCCGTAAGTACCTCAACGAGCGTTTGGCTAAGGCCAGCGTATCGAAGATTGTCATCGAGCGCACTTTGAAACTGGTTACCATCACTATCTGCACGGCTCGTCCGGGTATCGTCATTGGTAAGGGTGGACAGGATGTTGACAACCTGAAGGATGAGTTGAAGAAGCTCTTCGACAAGGAAGTCCAGATTAATATCTTTGAAGTAAAGCGTCCAGAACTTGACGCAACAATCGTTGCCACTAACATCGCTCGCCAGATTGAGGGCAAGATTGCATATCGTCGTGCTATCAAGCAGGCTGTGGCCAACACCATGCGCGCTGGTGCCGAGGGTATTAAGGTTCAGATTTCTGGTCGTCTTAACGGTGCTGAAATCGCACGCAGTGAGATGATCAAGGAGGGCCGTACTCCCTTGCACACATTCCGTGCTGACATCGACTTCTGCCAGGCAGAGGCTCTGACTAAGGTTGGTCTGCTGGGTATCAAGGTCTGGATTTGCCGTGGTGAAGTTTACGGCAAGGTTGACCTCGCTCCTAACTTCTCTCAGGAGAAGCAGAGTGGCCGTGGCAACGGAGGTAACAATGGTGGCCGTAAGTTCCGCAATAAGAAGAAGTAATAATTTTATTAAAGAAAGAAGCTATCATGTTACAACCAAAAAGAGTAAGATATAGAAGGCCTCAGGATGGACGTGGCAACAAAGGCAACGCCCACAGAGGTACTACGCTGGCTTTCGGATCTTTCGGTATCAAGACCCTTGACGCTAAATGGATCGATAGCCGCCAGATTGAGGCTGCCCGTGTGGCCATCAATCGTTACATGAACCGTGAAGGTCAGGTTTGGATTCGCATCTTCCCCGACAAACCCATTACTCGCAAGCCTGCTGACGTGCGAATGGGTAAGGGTAAGGGTGATCCCGCAGGATGGGTTGCACCTGTAACTCCTGGTCGTATCCTCTTCGAAGTGGAAGGCGTTCCTTTTGAGATTGCCAAAGAGGCTCTCCGCCTCGGCGCTCAGAAACTGCCTGTTAAGACCAAGTTTGTTGTAAGACGTGACTACGATAAAAACGCTTAATTAGTATGAAGACGAAGGAAATTAAGGAGCTTGAGACCAAGGAATTGGCAGAGCGTTTGGAGACTGAGGTTGCCAAGTACAACCAGATGAAGTTCAATCACAACGTTACTCCGCTGGAGAACCCATCACTGATTAAGGCTGCACGTCGTGATATTGCACGCATGAAGACGGAGCTCCGTCAGAGAGAACTTAACAAATAACAATGGTCCAGATGGAAACAAGAAATTTAAGAAAGACAAGACAGGGTGTCGTTATCAGCAACAAAATGGATAAAACCATTGTTATTGC
>CACYXD010000024.1 GCA_902778255.1 uncultured Prevotellaceae bacterium | reverse complement strand
CAAGAATTAAACGGTTTGTTTCTTCTACCCAAGTACTTAAAAAGTACTCGCTTCTTGTACTACTTCTGTCTATGTAAATCTTTCAAAGAACTCTTGCTTAGTGCCTCGCCAGTTTTAAGCGAAAGCGGATGCAAAGGTACGACTTTTTTTCGAACTGACAAATTATTCCAATACTTTTTTCAAAAAAAATTGCAGGTTTTGTTTTTTCTTGACAAACCTGCAATTTTACACCTTATTATATTATAGGGAATTACTTCCTATTTCCAAACATTCGCAACAAATAAAGGAAGAGGTTGATGAAGTCAAGATAGAGCGTCAGAGCACCCAAGACAGCATATTTTTGCGTATGTGCACCAGCGTCAGGAGCCATCATGAACATCTTTTTGATCTTCTGGGTATCATAAGCCGTCAAACCGACAAAGATCAATACGCCAAGATAGGTGGCAATCATCTCAAGTCCTCTGCTCTGCAAGAAAATATTGACTACAGTGGCGATAATGAGACCAATAAGTGCCATAATCAGGATTCGGCCAATGCCAGATAAATCTTTCTTAATAAAAAAGCCCACAGCAGACATCGCGCCGAATGTGCCAGCCGTCACAAAGAACGTAGTGGCCAGACTACCCATCGTATAGACATAAAACAATGCTGAGAATGTTACGCCATTCAAAATAGCATAGACAATAAACATCAAAGTAGCAACTGGCAACGACAGTTTTTCAATAGCTGCCGACAACCCTACGACAAGTGCCAATTCAGCGAGTGCAAATACCCATATTGCATTAGGATATTGGAACATCAGTCCCATCAATGCTGGGTTTGTTGCCACCACATAAGCCGTCAGCCCTGTGATAGCCAATGCCATTGCCATCCACAGATATGTTTTTTGCATCAAGGCAGGAAAGGCTGCAGATGCTTCCAGTTCGCTTTCACGTGAGGAATAAGAGCGATAATTGATTTCTTGGTAATCCATAATCATATAAAATTAAATAAACGGCGCAAAGATACGCAGTTTTTGTTGTATTAGAAAAAATCGAGACATTTTTTAAGATAAAAAACGCTAAAGACTTAGGTCACGAGCCAAGATAGCTGAGAACTTACGTGCTCCCTGGTCAGAAAGATGGTCAGAATCAAAGAAGTCGTTATCACAAAAACGAGGATCACGTGAATAGTCACATTTCACAGCACCATATTTCACACAACAACTATCGACTATTGCGTTCACCAGTTGCAGCTGCCATGCCGGTGCTTTGCGCGTATAATCTTCACATACGGGTGTCTGAAGCAGAACCAATTTCACCTGATGCTGCTGACACCATGAGGCGATTGAATCGATATAATCCCGATTGCGATGCGTATACTCCCAATTCACAAACAGATGCTCCCTGACATTCTTATACAAGAAATCGTCTGGGTTGCGATCGGCTACCACATAATTATTGCCCCACCCCAGACTGTCGCACATCGTGCCGAGTCCCTGGATATGAAACTTCAGCTTCTGTTGAGCATAAGTCATATTCGACAATTCAAAACCATACTTCGACAGCATGGAATGTGCCCGATAACCCATATACAATTGATAGTAGGCTACACGCGCAGGTTCGTCTTGCTCCATCGGGACATCATACAGATTGGAATTATCTGCAACAAGAACGACTTGTTCCAAAGCATCACACATATCGGAATAACGTCGAAGCAGGAAAAAATCGTGTTCCAAACGTTGGGAAGCGTTGCATAAATTGAAAATACTATCGCCCATAACAGAAGGATTCAATGCGAAATAGCCATGAGAATTACCAAGCAGTAGGGTCTTAACGGTATGTGCATTTCGCATCATCCAATCGTTTTTTTGCTGATAGCTATTGGGAATGGTCCGTACATATTTCTCCGCAACAGCCAAGAGTACGATGGCTGGTACTAAAAATAGAAATATACGCAGAAGGAATTTTCTCATAGACGACTTAGAACTGGAAATAGATAAACGTCTGTTCTTCACCTCGTCCGAAGAACGTGAGCATGAAGATTACATAATAAACCAACCAACGCGACCAGCGATAGCGGCCCAGCCAACAGCCTTCCAGATGAAGAGGACATAAGCGGTCACGCTGTATCCACTCTATAATGACCAGCAAAAGGCAATAAAGTATTGCCACCTTACCATAGATAGGCTGTCCAAGATTCATGGATGTCAGGGCAACGGCAAAATGCTGCAGATATCCTGATGCTTCTGACAAGCTCTCGGCACGGAACACCACCCATCCCAAAACGACTAAGGTAAAGGTAATACAAACAGAGCCAAGGTCTTTCAGCCCTACCCGCTCATCGCCATTGGTCTTTGATTTCCAAAACCAGCGCCCTATCACCAACAGCACGGCATTATAAGCACCCCATGCGACAAAGGTCCAGTTGGCACCATGCCACAAGCCACTCAACAGGAATACGACAAAGATATTCCGAATAGTATGATATGACCCTTCCTTGCTACCGCCAAGCGGGATATACATATAATCACGGAACCACGTCATCAGCGAGATATGCCAGCGACGCCAGAACTCACCGATAGAGCGCGAGAAATAAGGCAGTCGAAAATTCTCCATCAATCGTATGCCAAAAAGCTTTGCTGTACCAATAGCGATATCAGAATAGCCCGAGAAATCGCCATATATCTGGAAAGTGAACAGCACCATGCCGCAAAGAAGCGTCACAGCACTAGCATCTGCATAACCATCCCAAATCTGATTCACAGCAAAAGCACAGTTATCGGCCACGACCAACTTCTTGAAGAATCCCCACAAAATACGACGCAAGCCATCAACAGCTTCGGCATAGTCAAAACGACGGCAACTGAGCATCTGCGGCAGCAGATTCGTGGCTCGCTCAATAGGTCCTGCCACCAACTGTGGAAAGAATGCAATAAAAGTACAGAAAGCCACCACATCCCGGGTAGCAGCGAGTTTTCCACGATAGACGTCAATGGAATAGCTCAATGACTGGAATGTATAGAAACTGATACCAACTGGCAGAATGATACGCCAGGTAGGCATGTCGAGTGAGAGTCCAAACTGCGATAAGAGCTGATTCAGGTTGTCGGCAAAGAAGCCATAATATTTAAATACCCCCAGGATGCCCAGGTTCAAACAGATATTAGCAGAAAGATACCACAGCTTATTGCGGGATTTCTCGATATATAGTCCACTGATGAAGCTGGACAGCGATGTAATCAGTATCAAGACGAGGAAACGCCAGTCCCACCAGCCATAAAACACATAACTGGCTATGAGGAGGAAAAGATTCTGCCATCTATAATGTCTCTGCAATGTCCAATAAAGCAGAAATGCAATAGGCAAGAAGCAAAGGAAAGAGACAGAGACAAACGACATAGATTCTCAATCAGAGATCGTATTCATAGATATCATAGCACAGGCCACGTCCACCAAAGCCCTCTTTTTGGAATGCCAGCGAAACATTAAGTCCGCTCCCATCCGGATTCTCTGTAGAGCGTCCAAAATCAAAATAGGGATAGTCGGCATAGTCGTGAAGCATAATCTGCTCGTAAATTAAGTCAATAGCCCCCAAGCTCTTTCCCTCAGGCGTTGCCGAACTATACTGTGCATGAACAACCTGAGGCGATAGATAAAGAACTACACCTGCAATGACCACTCCATCCTTCACGGCTTCATAAAGAATGATATTCTCCGGGAAACGATTATTCAGCAGTTCTATCTCCTGGAGGGTGTGAACCGGTTTGATGCCGTATTTGTTTCCGAGATTATCAGAAAGCACTTTCCAGAAATCCGAATAATGATCTGAGCGTCTCACCGTAAGACCTGCCCTTTGAGCTCGCACCACGCCACGCCGACGTACACGTTCCCAGCGCAGGCCTGCTTTCAGGAAGATATTCGTAGAATAATCCCTTGCCACTATCCGTGCCTTACAGACGTGATACAAAGCGTAAAGATCTTCCTCGGCAGGAAGGCGGTGGTAAATCCAAGGGATACACTTATAAAACACACGTTTGATACCGAGATAACGAAGATAGTCGTTCAACTGCTGGAATAACTCCATCGTCTGAACAACCGACAGTTGAATACTCATCAGAAGGCCGCCATAGGTCAATCCTTTATGCGTACAATAGACATCACCACTGATATGACCAGGGAGCACCGCCAATAATCTGTTCTTCTCATAGAACATCAGAGAATGATCATTGAAGCGGTCGCTATGATAATCCATATAGTTACGGTCAAAAAGGAAGGTGCCGTTCTTGGACTCTGCCACGAACTGATTCCATTCTTTCGCAAGCTCTGGAGTATATCGTTTTATCTCGAACATTTGTTAAGTTCTCTTATTCATGTCTCAGGTCGGCATAGGGATCAGTACCAAGTACAGTCTTTGCCAAGCGCTTTGCCTTATCACGGAGTGCATTAATATCATCGCCCACCTCGCCGTAGCAGAGCACAACGCCCATACGACGGCCCTTATGAGCCTCAGGCTTACCAAAGATACGGATACGGGTACGGTCTTCCTTCAGTGCCTCCTCCAGATTATAGTCGAGCAACGAGCGGTCAACAGGTGTTGAAGCCTCCTTCGGAGAAAGGATTACGGCCGAGGCACCAGCGTGCTCCAAGTGGATGCCAGCGATAGGCAATCCCATCACAGCACGGAAATGCAGCTCAAACTCTGAGAGGTTCGTGGTATGCCCCAGTGTCACCATACCTGTATCGTGCGGACGCGGCGACAACTCACTAAATATTACCTCGCCCTGCTTGGTCAAGAAGAACTCTACGCCCCAGATGCCAGCACCAGTCAAGGCCTTGGTCACTTTTTCGGCCATCATCTGAGCCTGTCTCAGAGCCTCATCAGAGATCTTATATGGCTGCCACGACTCACGGTAGTCGCCACTCTTCTGTACGTGTCCGATAGGTGGGCAGAACAGCGTGGGCCAGCCATGCTGCTGTGTAACTGTAAGCAGAGTGAACTCTGAATCGAAATCAATGAATTCCTCAATGATAACCTCTTTCACATCACCACGACTACCTTCCATCGCTTCACGGAAAGCCTGTTCCAGTTCATCATCGTTATGCACATAGCTCTGTCCATGACCACTTGACGACATCAAAGGTTTTACCACACAAGGGAAACCAATCTCATCGGCAGCTGCCTTGAACTCATCGAATGTCTTAGCGTAAAAATATTTTGCCGTACGCAGGCCCAATTCCTTAGAAGCCAAATCACGGATAGCGCGACGGTTCATCGTGAAATTCACGGCACGAGCTGAGGGGACAACCTGAATGCCCTGTTCCTCGAACTGGAAAAGACGTTCGGTACGGATAGCCTCAATCTCAGGTACGATGATGTCAGGCTGATGTTTTTTCACCACAGCCTCCAGCGCATCGCCATCAAGCATATTGAAGACCTCACGCTCATCGGCCACCTGCATGGCAGGCGCGTTATCATAACGGTCGCAAGCAATCACATACTGACCAGCACGCATTGCGGCAATCACGAACTCCTTGCCCAGTTCACCGCTTCCTAAAAGAAGAATCTTTTTCATATCTTCGTTTAATATATAATTTATGCATCAAAAACTTTATCACCCAATCTCTTTTTTAATGTATATATGATTCCTTCATAATTACAACACTTTATCCCCCAATGATAACGAGCCAACCGTCCCCATTCTTCTTCATCCTTATTGATAACTATTTGACTTGGATATCCAGAATAAACGACTATACTTGAAATGTCAGAGAAATCTAATCTATAAACAATAAAGGGAAGCATTAATGGGCGCATTTCAATATAGCCATCGCATATTTTCAAAAAACGAAAATATTTACAATTGATCCAAATAAGCGCAAAACATCCCAAAAGAAGACATCCGCCCCCCAAAACACATTTCAGGCTCAAACCCTCGGTTTGTACCATATGTAGTATTACTAGCAACACAACGAAGACAAGAGCCCCCGCCGAGAAGGGTTGCATATACCCATTATAATTAAATTTTGATTTGGTTTCTTCCATGATGACAATTATGTTTTTAGCTTGAGTTCTATGTATTAAGTATACTTTCCTCTATGTGGAACGATAGTTCCTACCGATATTTCTTCATAACATACTGAGAATTTAGCTTTCTTTTGAGTTCATTTTTTTCAATGAATCAGATAAATCCAAGAGCATTGAATTGTATTCTCCGTTTTTGGGCTCTTTTTGGGGCCAAGGTAATGCTCCTTTCAGCTCTAATGCATTTGAATAAGGTCCCATATCCAAATCAAAAACCTTTACACCCTCTTTCAACAATTCCAATGATGCGCCATCTTTATACCAATAATACGCGTAACTATCAACTTCTGACAGCCCAATCATTCGATCTTTTTTATGCAGGAGCAAATATTCTATAGCAATCCCTTTAGACGATACATATACGTGGTTTAAATGAACAATAGATTTTATAATAGAATATAAGGCAGCAAGAGCAAGCAATAATAAAATTGCTGAAAGAATGATTTTTTCAACATATGCCAAATCAAACCGAAATATCATTATTCCCATACCTCCTGTAAAAAAGGCAATAGGCACATATAATATTAATCTAAAAAAGAATATAAAACTATATCTTGATTTGACCTCTTCCATGATAGCAATTTCGTTTTTTAGCTTGAGTTCGACGTCTATAAAATCCATCGAACTCAAGCTATTTGGTAAAAAAATCAGCGGTTTGCGTACATATTATCGTAATACTTCTGATAGTCACCACTAGTCACATTATCCAGCCACTCCTGATTATCAAGATACCAGCGGACGGTTTTCTCGATACCTTCTTCAAACTGGAGCGAGGGCTCCCAACCAAGCTCGCGCTGCAACTTAGACGAATCGATAGCATAGCGCAGGTCGTGACCGGCACGGTCGGTAACGTATGTGATAAGATCCATATCCTCACCTTCCTTACGCCCCAAGAGACGATCTACGGTATTGATGAGTACCTTGATGATATCAATGTTCTTCCATTCGTTGAAACCACCAATATTATAGGTATCGGCTATCTTGCCCTTATGGAATATTAGGTCGATGGCACGGGCATGGTCAACCACATAGAGCCAGTCACGTACGTTCTCACCCTTTCCATAAACAGGAAGAGGCTTGCGATGACGAATATTATTAATAAAAAGAGGTATCAGTTTCTCGGGGAACTGATAAGGGCCATAGTTGTTTGAACAATTGGTCACTACCACCGGCATACCATAAGTATCATGGAAAGCACGCACGAAATGGTCGCTCGAAGCCTTTGAGGCAGAATATGGCGAGTGAGGATTATACTTCGTAGTCTCCAAGAAGAACTTCTCACCATAAGCCAGATGATGTTCTGCAGAAGAAGCCGTTGTTGTAAATGGCGGTTCAATACCCTCAGGGTGAGTCAGTTCGAGCGCACCATACACCTCATCGGTAGAGATATGATAGAAGCGCTTGCCTTCGTACTTCTCGGGCAACGACTCCCAATACAGCTTAGCTGCCTGCAGTAATGAGAGTGTACCCATCACGTTGGTCTTAGCGAAAGTAAATGGATCCTTGATGGAACGATCCACGTGACTCTCGGCTGCCAGATGGATAATACCATCGACCTTCTTGTCCTGCATCAACTTGTAAAATGCATCGAAGTCGCAGATATCCATCTTCACGAATTCATAGTTTGGCTTATCCTCAATATCCTTGAGATTAGCAAGATTACCAGCATAGGTCAGTTTATCCAGATTGATAATATGATACTCTGGATACTTGTTCACGAAAAGGCGCACTACGTGGCTTCCAATAAAGCCTGCACCACCGGTAATGACAATGTTCTTCATAATTATGATGTTATTTGTTTTTATTCTTTAGTTTTCCAAACAGCGTCAACGCAATATAGACCACGAAGCAGATGCCGTAGGTTTGGGCGGCCTCGTCCCATGTCTTATCAAGTCCCACGATATATGATAATAACGTAAGAATGGTGGCAACTATTGTGCCAGTGACAAAATCTATTACATATTCTTTCATTTTCTTCGTGGATCTTCTAGGGTTATCACTTCCATATCCTTAAAAGCAGAACCATCGATGGTGAGTCGCACCAGCGTACGTTCCTTATGCCACCCCTGCAAGCCCGCAGCGCCTGGATTGACATGAAGCATCTTTAATGTAGGGTCATATTTCACCTTAAGTATATGCGAATGACCAGCGACAAACAACTGTGGTGGATTGGTATAGAGCGTCCGAATCACCGAATGATCATAGTTGCCAGGATAACCTCCGATATGCTTGATAAGCACATCCACATCCTCACACTTAAAACGATTGAGCTCGCGGTACATCAGTCGCAAGTCGCCACCATCACAATTACCGCATACAGCCCGGAACGGACGGAACGCAGCCAGTCGGTCGGCAACCTCCACACTACCGATGTCACCTGCATGCCAAATCTCGTCGCATGGTTCGAAATAGTACAGGTACTTATCATCCCAATAACTATGTGTATCGCTGATAATGCCAATTCTTTTCATTTGAGGGTGGGTGATAGGTTGTGGATTATAGCTTAAGTTTCTTTCTCACGTATTCTGCTATCAGGCGGGCGGTCTCAGCTGAGCCGATGGCACTGGAGTCGATACAGAGATCATAGCTGGAAGCATGTCCCCACTGTTTTCCGGTATAGTAATTATAGTACGATGCACGACGGCTCTCCACGTGCTGTATACGCTTGACGGCCTCGTCATAAGACACATCCTTTTCTTTCATAAAGAGTTTTGCTCTTGACTCTATTGAGGCCGTGATAAATACGTTGACCACATTATCAAAATCGCGCAACACATAATCAGCGCAACGTCCTACGAAGACACAAGAACTTTCCTGAGCAGCCTTGATAATAGCATCACTCTGGAACTTAAACAGACTCTCTTGCGAGAAGTTACTCTGATAGAAGTTGCTTCCCCCACCCCAATTGTTACTGTAAGGCAGATGAAAGAAGGAGCGAAGGAACCCTTTACGCTCATCACTCTGCTTGAAGAACTCTTCAGAGAATCCACTCTCCTTGGCAGCCAGGTTCAGCAATTCACGGTCATAGTATTTGGCTTGGAACTCCTCAGCCAATAATCTGCCTATTTCCAACCCGCCAGCACACACCTGACGACCAATGTTAATGATTATATTTTTGTCCATAAGACTTAAATTTTCTAATATGCCACATCAATATAGGGATAGTAAAGGCAAAGGCGATAAAGTCACTGGCTGGCATCGAATACCACACACCGTCAAGATCCCAGAAAAGCGGCAGTACATAGGCCATGGGCAACAGGAAGATGAGCTGTCGTGCCAAGGATAGGAAAATACTGATTTTCACCTTGCCTATACACTGGAAGAAATTGGTAATGACTGCTTGTGAACCCACCACGAAGAACACCAGCATATCAAGTACGATACCATGTGCCGCCATGTCCATCAAAACAGGATCAGTAGTAAAGATACGCGCCATCTGTCGCGGGAAAAGCATCGACAAGGCCCAACCAAACAGCAGGATCGCAGTAGCCACAGCAATAGCGAGCCATACACAGCGCATCATACGGTCGAACTTCTGAGCACCATAATTATATCCCACGATAGGCTGCATACCCTGAGTGACACCCATGACAAACATAAAGAACACCATAACCATGGAGTTGGCTATCGAGTAGGCTCCCACAGCCATATCGCCGCCGTAACGTACGAACTGATTGTTCATGAAAATCACGATGACACATGAGGTGCTCTGCATCAGGAATGGCGACACGCCGATTGCCACGATATTCCGTACAAGATCAGCCTTCAGTTTATAAATGCCTCGTTTCAGATGAAGCAGTTCACGCTTGTCGCTGAGTATCCACATCTGCCAGCAAAGGGCCAGCGACTGAGACAGTACTGTGGCCAACGCTGCACCACGGATGCCCCAGCGGAACAGCCACACGAAAGCCATGACCAATACGATATTGCACCCCACGGTAAACAGCGTGGCATACATGGCATGGCAAGGCTTCCCCGCTGCGCGCAATACGGCATTCATACCGAAATACATGTGGGTGACTACATTTCCCAAGAGGATAACCTGCATAAATTCCCTAGCATAGGGCAACGTAGCATCTGATGCGCCAAAGAAACGGAGTATCGGGTCAAGGAACAGCAGACTGACTGCCATGAAAAGGAGTCCCACGATGGTATTGAGGGTCACGGTGTTACCCAACAGATGTTGGGCCGTTGCATAGTCGCGCTGTCCCAGTTTCACGCTGATACAGGTCGAAGCGCCCACCCCCACCGCAGCTCCAAAAGCCGCACTAAGGTTCATGAAAGGAAAAGTGATGCCCAGACCTGCAATGGCCTCCGGCCCCACCACCTGACCGATAACGGAACGGTCGATGATATTATAAAGCGAACTGGCAACCATAGCCACCATAGCCGGTAGAGCATACTGCAATAACAGTTGTCCCACAGGCTTTTGCCCCAGTTCCAGTGCTTTCTGTTTATTATCCATATTTCGAGTTGCAAAGGTAGCGTTTTTTTCCGATACAGCCAAAACTTAGGGCAAAGATTTGGTCGTTTCAAACATTATTCGTACCTTTGTCACCGATAAGACTAAGAATCATGAAACAAACAATCTGCTTACTGCTCGTACTCCTATGGAGTCTTACGATGTCAGCCGCAAAAATAAAATATCCCGGCAAGAAGACCTATATCTACCGCTATGAACTAAAGGACAAAACGCCTACGCAGTATTCCTTGGAGAAGCCACAGCGATTCCTGTCGCAGAAAAGTTTAGAAAGACGCAAGCGACAAGGACTCAGCGTTGACTCCACCGACCTTCCTGTATGCAAGCAATATATCAAGCAGTTTTACAAGAAAAATGTTCAGATTATTGGCACTAGCCGATGGCAGAACACAGTATTGGCACAATCCTCAGATTCCTTCTTGCTCGCCAGTTTGGATACACTTTCCATTGTTAAAAAGGCTACGTGCGTCTTCATCTCCCCCGACTCCATCGACCAGCCAGGCGACATCCGATGGAACGTACACGAGGACTTCAATCGATGGGACTCCGTAAAGAACGACCCTTACGGCATGGCTCGCCAGCAGATAGAAATGCTCAACGGAATTTTCTTACATGAGATAGGCTATAGGGGCAAGGGGATTACTATTGCAATTATGGACGGTGGGTTTCAAAATTACAAACGAATACCTGCATTTCAAAGCGCCCACATCCTGGGTACACGTGATTTCGTCTGGTCACAACACAACCAAGACATTAGCAACTTCGAGAGTATTGACCACGGCACCAAGGTTCTCTCTGAAATGGCTGCCTACGCTCCCGAAATAACGATCGGCACTGCACCAGATGCCTCATATTGGCTTTTGCGTTGCGAAGACCCACTAACTGAGCAGCCCATAGAAGAGGACTATTGGACAATGGCCGCTGAGATGGCCGACTCAGTGGGTGCAGACATCATCAACTCGTCACTGGGTTATTATGCCTTTGACGGTGGACGAGGCAACTATCGCCTTCAGGATCTTGACGGACAGACGGCTTTCATCTCACGCTCCGCTTCATTATTGGCCCAAAAAGGCATAATCCTTTGTAACTCAGCTGGCAATTCAGGTATGGGGCAATGGAAGAAAATTACCGTTCCTGCCGATGCTCCTAACATTCTGACTGTCGGAGCTATTGACAGAAACAAAAAACTGGCTGCATTCTCAAGTATAGGTCCAACACAAGACGGCCGCACCAAGCCTGACATTGTAGCTTTAGGAGCGCCTGCCGTATTGATATCCGGTCGCGGCACACTTGTCCACGACATGGGCACATCCTTCTCTACCCCTCTCATCTGCGGATTGGTCGCATGTCTATGGCAGGCATTGCCAGACAAGACGGCCTATGAGATTATCGACATTGTACGTCAAAGCGCCAGCCAATATTACGAATCTACCAATATCTTGGGCTACGGCATCCCTGATTTCCGCCAGGCCTACGAGAACAACCGGAAACAATAATCTATGGAAGCCTTATCCCTCATAGAATTAAACAGCATGGTGCGCCAAGCCATTGAGCGCAGTATGAACCAAGAATATTGGGTGGAAGCTGAGCTATCAGAATGCCGCGAAAACAAAGGCCATTGTTTCATGGAGCTTATTCAGAAAGAGGAGCGCAGCAACACACCCATAGCAAGAGCCTCAGCCAAATGCTGGCAAAGCACATGGGGAATGCTTAGGCCTTATTTCGAGCGTACCACAGGACAGCCACTTCATGCTGGACTGAAAGTCAGGCTACAGGTATATCCACAGTTTCATGAAGCCTATGGCTTTTCGTGGATTATTACCGACATAGACCCAACATTCACTTTGGGCGATATGGCGCGCCGCCGACAAGAAATTATCCGCCAGCTAAAAGAAGAAGGCGTATTTGATTTGCAAAAGGAACTAACACTCCCACCCTTTTGCCTGAATATTGCCGTCATCTCCAGCCAGACCGCTGCTGGATATGGCGACTTCATCAACCAACTGGCCGATTCGCCCTACGATTTTCAAACCCGCCTCTATCCTGCCATCATGCAAGGCGAGCAAGTGGAACAGAGCATTATTGACGCCTTAAACCGCATCTATGGAGAAAATGACCATTTTGATTGCGTCGTTATCATCCGAGGAGGCGGTGCCACAGCCGATATGAGTGGCTTCGACACTCTGGAACTGGCCGAGAACGTAGCACAATTCCCACTACCTATTATCACGGGTATCGGACACGACCGCGATGAGTCTATTCTCGATATGGTGAGCCATAATCGAGTGAAAACGCCTACTGCTGCTGCACAACACCTCATTTCCCATCTTGATGCCACCGCACAGCGCATTGACATCTGCGGAGAACGTATCAACACTTTTTTCTCTTTACTAAAGACACGCGAGGAAGCCCGCATCGACAAACTTTCCACCTATCTGCCCGTACTTATTTCTCATCTCCTGGAGCGCGAGCAACATAAGCTGGAGATACTTGAGCAGCGAGCCAAAGCGCTCGACCCTGCCATATTGCTCAAACGCGGCTATAGTATGACCCTACATAATGGTCACCTATTACGAAACGCTTCAGACATCAAGCCTGGTATGGAATTAGAAACCCGCCTCGAAAAAGGCACAATCATATCGATAGCAAAATGACTTACGAAGAATCACTCAAGCAACTCGAAGAGATCGTCCAACAAATGGAAGCCGGCAATTACAGCATTGACCAACTGGCCGAAAAGCTGACGCTGGCTCAGCAACTTATTAGTCAATGTAAGGAGAAATTATACAAAACTGATACAGAAATCAAGAAAATTTTAGAAAAAAGTTAGAAAAACTTGCGAGTTATAATAAATTTGTCTATCTTTGCACTAAATTCATAATTTTAACCACTGCAAAAAAATGAAAGATTTAGACTGGAAGAACCTATCCTTTGGTTATAGACCAACCGATTACAATGTCCGCTGCTACTATCGCGACGGTAAATGGGGAGAAGTTGAAGTTTGTTCTGACGAATATCTGAAAATACATATGGCAGCCACTTGCCTGCACTACGGACAAGAGGCATTCGAGGGCTTGAAGGCTTATCGCTGCAAGGACGGCAAGGTTCGCACTTTCCGTGTAAAAGATAATGCTGAGCGTTTGCAGAGCACCTGCCGTGGTATCATGATGCCAGAGGTGCCAACAGAACTCTTCACTGAGATGGTCAACAAGGTTGTACGTCTGAATCAGGAGTGGATTCCCACTTACGAGAGTGGTGCCACGCTGTATATCCGTCCTCTGCTCATCGGTACCAGCGCACAGGTAGGCGTTCATCCCGCCAAGGAGTATTGCTTCTTGATTTTCGTCACCCCAGTAGGTCCATACTTCAAGGGGGGCTTCTCTACGAACCCTTACGTTATCATTCGCGACTACGACCGCAGTGCTCCTCTTGGAACTGGTAAGTATAAGGTAGGTGGCAACTATGCAGCCAGCCTCTTCGCCAACAATCTGGCTCACGAGAAGGGCTATGCCTGCGAGTTCTATCTGGACGCTAAGGAAAAGAAATACATGGACGAATGCGGCGCTGCCAACTTCTTCGGCATCAAGGACAACACCTACGTCACGCCAAAGTCCACCTCTATCCTTCCATCAATCACCAACCGTTCGCTGATGCAGGTTGCCGAGGATCTGGGTATGAAGGTTGAGCGCCGTCAGATTCCTGAGGAGGAACTGGAGACCTTCGAGGAGGCAGGTGCTTGCGGTACAGCAGCCGTCATTTCACCTATTTCATATATTGATGACCTTGACACTGGCAAGCGCTATTCATTTGGCGACCAGCCTGGTCCTATCTCCAAGAAGCTTTACGACACCCTTCGTGGCATCCAGTACGGCGAGATTGAGGACAAGCACGGATGGACTAGCGTGGTGATTGAGTAGTATTCTTTTTACTGTTCCCTATACAGCAAGAATAATTATGGATTACAATTCTCAAGAAACAGCTTATTACGAACATCCGAATAATTATAAGACATGGTCTATCATCAACTTGGTAGTATCTATTGTCTTCTGTTGTTCATGTTGTGGTATTATCAGCCTTGGACTGTCTATTTATGCACTCATGAAATCCAATGAGGTAGACAATTCCCTTCGAATGGGAAAAGCTGGATATGCTATAGCTCTTGAGGCTTCACAAAATGCAAAGACGTTTAACATCGTTAGCACTGTCTTATTGGTTTTGAATGCCATCGGAAGTGTTATCTATATGATGTTCTACGGATTTAGCACCCTTGCCCAACTATCATAAATGAACACAACGAAGAAATCTCTTATCGCAATAGGCATTGCAAGTGCGACCGTAGTCGTACTTGCTTTGCTCTACATTTTTAATCCTGTTGAGACATCATTTGCGCCAAAATGCATCTTTCATGAATTGACAGGGTATCAATGTTCCGGATGCGGTATGCAACGATTCCTTCACGCATTCATGCATGGAAGGTTTTCAGAAGCCTTCGGATACAACTACCTACTGCTTATCATACTTCCCTACATGATTCTTTTCGGCATAGAAAGGCTCATTCTAACAGGAGAGGCCCAATTACGATGGCGCAGGGTGATTGAGGGAAAAGTGACAGCAATAGCATTATGTATCATAACGCCAACATGGTGTATTGTAAGAAACATATTACATATCTAATTAACATTATTATTAACCCATTAATTACTTACTATTATGACAAAAGAACAAGTTGATCAGTTGATTTCTGCTAATGTGGACAAAATTGCTCCTGAGTATGTTGAGACCATCCGCCAGCGTCTGCTCGATGCTGACGAGGGTGCAGCACAGGCTGCTTTCGCAAGTCTGAAAGGTACCACAATGATGACTATCATTGCTTGGTTGCTCGGCTGCTACGGTGTTGACCGTTTCATGCTGGGTCAGGTAGGTCTTGGTGTTGCCAAGCTGCTCACCTGTGGTGCTTGCGGTATCTGGGCTATCATCGATATCTTCACTGCCAGCGGCCGTACCAAGAAGTACAACGCTGAGAAGATTCTGTCTTCCCTCTAAATCAAGTAGTTATTAAACATAAACGTCCCTACCGTACTACGTAGGGACGTTTTTTAAAACCGAACAATTATGGAGCAAAAACAAGCAGATGCACTTGTAATGCTGAACAATTCCAAGTTGGCTCCCGAGTACATTGAGTCTATACGCGAGCAACTTCTCAATTACGATTATGCATCGGCATCACTGATTTTCGGAAACCTAAAAGACCCCACCACTGTCTTAATCATCTCAGTGCTATTCGGAGGCTTGGGTATCGATCGATTCATGATTGGCGATTTCGTCTTAGGAATCGGAAAGTTGCTATTTGGAATTCTGACAGGCATTTTCACATGCGGACTGCTCAGTTGGATATGGTGGCTTATTGACATCTTCTTGATTTCCAGCGCTACCCGCAAATACAATTCAAAGAAGATTCTTGAGGCAACAGCCTACTAACTCATCTTTATATTCAGGCTACCAAGCAATTGGAGCCCCAATACCAAGGCTTGGTATCGTGAATACCAAAGCTTGGTATTCAGAGTTTCAACGCTTGGTACTGCCCGTACCATGCGTTGGTATTTTTATTTATTCTTCACCTTCATCCCATGAATCGTCGCATTCACGCGATGCTGCATAGCTACTGGCACTGGCAGAGCTATATGCACCATTAGTATCAATGCTTGTTGTGCCAAGACATACTGAGGTAAGTTTAAAGATCTTGATTTCTGGGGTTGTATATTTTGTTTTCATATCAACATTTTCGTTCGATTACTTTACAATCCATTTACGACCTCCTCTAACATAAAGGCCATGATTAGCTTTTGAGGAATCAATACGGCGACCTTGCAAGTCATAAACAACAGCCTTTGACATTTCCGTTAGTACATTAATGCCATCAGTAGTCGGCTCGTCGAAAATTGCCACACGAGCCGAAGCTTTCTCGGGTACCACAAAATAGGCACGCATACCTCCTAAGCGGTTTTCGCCCTCTCCCGTGCCTGGTTTATATAGATTGCCGTCAATTCCAAGGAACAGGTTGGTACCATCGGTCTCCAGATAGGTTGGAGAATAAATGCCTACAAACTGGTAATCACCATTCGAATAGCTCATTGGATCAGTGTTTTTGATGGCCACACTGCTAAACGTAGGATTTGCAACAGTAGCAGTCAGCTTAACCAAGAAGGGCGTACCTGCTTCTATCGTTGTCGTCCCTTCAACGCTATTAAACCTAAACACACCCGTTGAGGTCTCTATAGACGATAAAGTTCGAATCTCACAGGTGGTGCCAATCTCTGTTGCCATCTGATTAGGTGTCACATCGAAAGGCAGACATAGTGGGCACCAGATGCCAGATGTCAGTGTGCGAGTAATCGTCACCGTACGCACCTGATCAGCATTTGCTTCGATATAAGCCGTATTATCCTTTGATTGGTCGAGGCCACTATTAATCGGCGTCAACATCACATCGTCAAGAAAAACCTTCTTTCCTGTAAACGTAAAGCGGCTTGAAGTAGTCATATCAGAAACCACAGCATAACACTTTTTCCACGTTGCACTAACCACATCAAAACTTGTGGTACTCATAGAACCGCCTCCTGAGAGTTCCACCGCCAATGGAGTCCCATCGGAGCTGTTTGTCCCTGCAATTCGGAAAGACAATAGCATTGAATTTGTTACTGTTGGAAATGTAGGTGTTGTATAATAATTATCCTTTACATTTATCTCTATACACCTATCCCCAAGATATACACCAGAAAAATCTATTCCAGAATAATTGTCAAAAATATTTGCTTTCTCTTCATATACAAGAGCCGATGGAACAGAGTATGTATCATCATTTCCACCATTTCCGTTCATAAAATCAAACGATTCATAGAATACTGCATCGGAAACGACAGAAGCTTTTGTCATCTGCAGATAAAACTTACCATTCGTGCCTTCGATTCTGATTCTAGTTGAGGGCAAACAACCTTTTATAAGGATTGCTGACGGATGATAAAAAGAACCCTCCTCAATAGTATACTCAGTAGAACTAACTATCCCCGTTCCTTCTACTGACACGCAGAACTTGGCACCAATTGTAATTCTACTTGTTCTTACCAACACAACGACATTGCCTTCAACACCTAATACCGGGGATGTTACGCTGCCTAGTTTATAAGGAGATGAACCTGAACCTACCTGCAAAAAATGATCCACCCCATTAACTTTTCCAGCGGCATAGCAGTTCTCAAAAGACCATCCATTATAACTACTAATAGCCGTATAACTCGTCTCATCAGTTATGTTCTTAAACGACTGCGTCAACACCGTAGTCTGCGCATGGAGGCAAAACGGCTGTATACAGAGAATAAAACTACAGACAAAGAGTCTGATAAAGTTACTAAGAAATACTTTCATATTGTTCATAAAAGTTTAAAAAACTGCGCAAAGGTACACAAAAAAGACGAGAAAGAGCACTTGACAATTGAACTTTTTACCTTTAGGTAACTGATTCCACTTTAAAAAACCTTAAAAACAAAATTTGTTGCCAAGTTTTTGCTACCTTTGCATAATGAAATAGTTCAAAGCATTTTATCGACAGCATATGGAAACATCGAAAGTGACAATGCAACTGCTAAAGAGCATCACCCTGACAAATAATGTGCAGGACGTACCATTGTTGGCTACATTCGTGGAAGAGGTTTGCGAACAGGCAGGCTTCGATGCCAGCGTCACCATGCAGATGAACCTGGCCATGGAAGAAGCCGTGGTGAACGTGATGAACTACGCCTATCCAGCTGGTACGCAGGGCGACATCATGATTGATGCACTGATGGGCAACGGAAAACTGCAGTTTGTAATTTCCGACAAGGGAACGCCTTTCGACCCCACTGCCGAAGCAGATGCCGACACCACCCTATCGGCAGAAGAACGTCCTATTGGCGGATTGGGAATATTCTTGGTACGTCAGTTGATGGACGACATAAACTATGAATATAAAGACGATAAAAACATACTTACACTTAGTAAAGAAATGGGAAGTGTTAAGTGATAAGTAGTAAAGAATGATGGACGCAGAACTGTTTTTAGGTCTTAGTGCTCACGCATGGATAACGGCTGTGACCGTATTCTCCATCTTCTTTGTGATGGCTCGTACGCGTATTCCCGCAGAAGTGGCTTTTCTGGGGGCGCTCACCATACTGCTGGTTACTGGCGTAGTAACCGAAGAAGAGGGTATGGCTGGATTCGGATCTGAGCCAGTTGTCGTCCATGCAGCCTTTTTCGTGATTATCGCAGGACTGATGCAGTCTGGCGTTCTCTACTGGCTAACCAAACACGTGCTTGGAGATCCCAAGAACTATCACCGTGCCATCATAAAACTAATGGTACCAATCAGTATTTTGGGTGCGCTACTGAATTCGGTTAACGTGGTAGCCTTGTTTATTGATGCCGTAAAAATTTGGTCCAGGAAACTAAACATATCACCGTCAAAACTGCTGCTACCATTGAGCTATGCGGCAACACTTGGTGGCATGTGCACCCTACTTGGAAACTCATCAAACCTGATTATTGCAGGACTGTATATGCATCAGTCGGGACAGCCCATCAATCTTTTCGAGCCACTGCTGCCAGGACTCGTCCTTACAATTGTGGGTGTACTGCTGGTCATCCTGTTTCAGCGTTTCATCCCTTCACGTGAATCAGCAGAGCAGTCGTTCGAGACAACCTCTGATTATACCGTTGAGCTATTGGTGCCTACTGATAATCCTGCTGTAGGCGAAACAATAGAGGAAGCTGGACTGATGCAAGTAAAAGGTGGCTCGCTGGTTGAAATCGTGCGTTTCGACAAGGAGATTATAATGCCTGTGAAGAAAGATGAATGGATACTTGGAGGCGACCGCCTGATATATGCCGGACAGATTAACGAGATCCTGGAACTGAAACGCACCCACGGGTTGGCTGCAGCCGATCACCATGTGTGGAGCATCAACGATATTGACTCGAAACGAAAGATGCGCACAGCATACGTTTCGTTTGGCAGCGAACTGATAGGCACGTCAATGACAGAATGTGACTTCGAGCAGAAGAACGATGTCGCACTGGTGGCAGTAGCACGTCAGGGAAAGCGCATAAAAGGACAGCCTCGTGAAATCCGCTTGCAGGCAGGCGACACGCTGTTGTTGGAATGTCCGCCAAAGGATGATGAGAAACTGGAACAGGCCAATCGCCGTAGTCTGACTTTCTTTGACTCACATTTCGTACCACAACTGGGAAAGCGCACCATCTTCTCTGCAATCATCCTATTATTGATGTTCCTGCTTTCGACAATCCACGCATTACCGCTCATGGCTATCACGATGATGGCTGCAGGTGCCATGCTTGCGACAAAGTGCTGCAGGATGGACAGAGTGACAAAGTACATTGAGTGGGAACTGCTTCTGATACTAGGTACCACGGTAGTATTCTCGGTAGCCATCACCAAGACAGGTATTGCCGATGTGATAGCCCACGGGGTGCTTGACATATGCGGTTCCAACCCCTATGTAGTAATGGTGGTGATGTGTCTGTTGGCATCTCTTGTCAGCGAGTTTGTCAGTGACGTAGGAAGCGCTGCCGTGTTTTTCCCCATTATGTATCAGCAGGCAGTGTTGATGGGCTGTAACCCCATGCCTTTCGTCATGTCTTTGATGCTCAGCGTAACCATCAGCTTTGCCTCCCCTATTGGCTCGAGCACGCACATGCTCATTTATGGCCCAGGCTCGTTCCACTTCACCGACTTTGCCCGTCTGGGGGTAGTCATGCACATGGTATTGCTGACTGTCATGCTTGTGATTATAAACTTAATTTATCCACTATATTTATAAAAAGTCAAGAGTTATGAAAACTACGATTTTAGAGAAAGATGGCGAATTGGTCGCAGTGTTTGAAGGACGTTTGGATACTGCCGCCTCTGTGGAGACAGAACAGGCGCTGAAGCCTCTGTACGACTGTACTGGTCACAACATCGTGTTCGACTGCACCAAGCTGGAATATATTTCCTCAAGCGGTCTGCGTCTTTTCCTGGGTGTATTGAAGAATGCAAAACCAAAGGGCAGCCACGTCTATATCACTGGCATTAACGACGACCTGCGCACAGTCTTTGCCATGACTGGTTTTACCAATCTGTTTGAGTTTAAATGATCCCAAGACTAAATCCTCATGGGGAAGCGCTTCTGCAGCAATATCGGGAGCAGCTTCCTTTGCTGGAACAGTTGTCCGATAAGGTCTATAGCCAACTGCAGCAAGCTCTGCGCGAACAGTCCATAGAACTTATCGCTATTGAGCATCGTGTTAAAACAGAATCGTCACTGGCAGGAAAGCTGGAGCGGAAAGGCGACAAATACGCTTCGCTGGAAAACATCACCGATTTGGTAGGACTACGTATTGTGACCTACTATACCGATGATGTAGATAAAGTGGCAGTCATTGTACAGCAGCTCTTCGAGATTGACTGGCAGCAGTCGGTCGATAAGCGCAAGGTACACGAGTTAACTAGTTTTGGCTACAACTCGCTGCACTATATCTGCCGGATGAAGGGATGCAGCGTGCCGTTTGAAATACAGATGCGCACAGCCCTGCAGCACGTATGGTCTGCCATTGAGCACGACATTGGCTACAAAGGCACCGTAAAGCTGCCACCAGAATATCGCCGACAGTTCAGCCGATTGGCTGGTATGCTGGAGCTGGCCGATGATGAGTTCAGCAGACTGCGCACCACGATGACCGACTATCGCCGTCAGGTGCAGGCCTTGGTAAAATCGGGAAAGCTGGATGAGGTATTACTGAGCACGGACTCTTTCCGCAGTTATCTGCAACTACACCCGTTTGACCGGCTCAACCAACGCATTGCCGCCGTCAACCAGGCAGAGATCTTTCCTGCGTCATTGCTGCTGTTCTTACCAGCTTTGGAAAGTTTAGGCTTAGAGACGCTGGGAGACGTGCAACATTTCATAGAGGAAAATAGCGAGGAGGCCTATCAGTTGGCCATATCACAACTGGCCATTACTGACTTGGACATCCTGTCAGAGACCATCGGCCTTCAGAACCTCTGCATGGCCCACATCCTGAAGACTGGTGGCGGACAGGCGGGACTGAAGCAGTTCTTTGATCTCATATATGGTCCACTGCGTGGCAACGAGCAACTGGCAGAGATGACATACGAGCAGATATCCATCCTGCCTTTCGTAAAGAGATAAAAAAAGTTTCGCTTCTGTGGGGAAGCGAAACTTTATTTTTATCCAAAATAATCCAACATTATTTGTCAAGCTCTGCCAGATTCTGGGCGATCATCTCGTCGGTGACGGTATAGTTTTGCAGGTCACCGTTGATGTATGCCTCGTAGCTCGGCATATCAATGAGACCATGACCAGAGAGGTTGAAAAGGATAACCTTCTCCTCACCCGTCTCCTTACACTTCTTGGCCTCACGGATAGTGGCGGCAATAGCATGGGTGCTTTCGGGAGCGGGGATGATACCCTCGGTACGTGCAAACAACATACCAGCCTCGAAGGTCTCAAGCTGAGGGATGTCAACGCCATGCATCAAACCGTCCTTAATCAACTGTGAAATGATCATACCAGCACCATGATAGCGCAGACCGCCAGCATGGATGTTAGAGGGCTTGAAGTTATGACCCAAGGTGAACATCGGGAGCAGGGGTGTGTAGCCGGCCTCGTCGCCAAAGTCATAGCGGAACTGACCGCGCGTCAACTTAGGACAGCTATCTGGCTCGGCAGCTATAAACTCCGTATGACGCTCACCACTCAAGTTATGACGCATGAAGGGGAAGGCGATACCACCGAAGTTAGAGCCTCCACCAAAACAGCCAATGACGATGTCGGGATACTCACCAGCCATCTGCATCTGCTTCTCGGCCTCAAGACCGATGATAGTCTGGTGCAGGCCAACGTGGTTGAGCACGGAACCCAGCGTATATTTGCAGTTTGGCGTAGTAGTAGCCAACTCTACAGCCTCAGAGATAGCCGTGCCCAATGAGCCAGGATGCGTAGGATCTTTGGTGATGATATCCTTACCTGCGCGTGTTGACATAGAGGGCGAACCCGTGACAGCAGCACCAAAGGTACGCATCACGCTGCTACGATAAGGTTTCTGCTGCATAGTAATCTTCACCTGATAGACAGCACACTCCAGTCCGTAAAGTTTTGCAGCATAGCTCAACGCCATACCCCACTGGCCAGCACCCGTCTCAGTAGTCACATTGGTAGTACCTTCCTGCTTGGCATAGTAGCACTGAGGAATAGCGGAGTTGATCTTATGCGAGCCCAGAGGGTTCGTACTCTCGTTCTTAAAATAAATATGAGCAGGCGTTCCCAGTGCTTCTTCAAGTGCGTATGCACGAACAAGCGGTGTGCTGCGATAGTATTTGTACTTATCAAGAACCTCTTCAGGAATATCTATCCAGCGATGCTCCGTATCCAGTTCCTGCACACAGCACTCGCGGGGGAAGATGTGTGCTAAATCATCTACGCCAAGTGGCTGCTTGGTAGCAGGATGGATAGGCGGCATGGGCTTATTGGGCATGTCGGCCTGAATGTTATACCACTGTGTAGGAATCTCACTCTCCTGAAGGATGAATTTCTTTTGTTTGCTCATAACAACTTTGATTATTATTTAGTTATTGCGATGCAAAGTTACAACTTTAAATCAAGAATTAAGAATGAAGAATGAAGAATTTAATAAAAATGCGTACCTTTGCAACTTGTTATGTGGATGATTGCAATAATATTAGTGTATTTTGCAGTTTTGTTTGCTATTAGCAGACTGACAGCAAAAAAAGCCACGAATGATACATTCTTTCGCGGCAACCGTCAGTCGCCTTGGTATATGGTGGCCTTCGGTATGGTTGGAGCCTCCATCTCTGGCGTCACATTTGTATCTGTACCAGGTATGGTCACCAAGATTGATATGACTTACATGCAAACCTGTCTGGGGTTTATCGTTGGCTATATCGCAGTAGCATTTATCCTGCTTCCACTCTACTACCGACTGAACCTGACTACGATTTATGCCTATCTGGACCAGCGATTGGGTCGGCACTCCTATAAAACGGGAGCCACCTTCTTCCTATTATCAAAGATGATTGGGGCAGTAGTCAGATTTTATGTGGTTTGTATGATTCTTCAGCAATTTGTGTTCGATGAGATGGGCATCCCTTTCGCAGTAACTGTTTCCGCGATGGTTGCACTTATATGGCTCTATACTCGAGGCGGAGGCATCAAGACCCTAGTGTGGACGGATACTTTTCAGACCATCTGCCTATTCTCTGCCCTTCTCCTTATTATATATAAGGTGGTGGGCGAACTGGGGATGTCGATACCTGAGGCTATCAGCGCCATCGCAGCCGATGAACACAGCCGGATGTTTGTGATGGACGACTGGGTATCGAAGCAGAACTTCTGGAAACATTTTCTCAGTGGTGCGTTTATCGTAGTGGTGATGACAGGTCTCGATCAGGATATGATGCAGAAAAACCTGACTTGTAAATCACTGAAGGAGGCTCAGAAAGACATGTGCACTTATGGTGTGGCTTTCGTGCCTGCCAATCTGTTGTTTCTGTCATTAGGCGTACTACTGGTAATGCTGGGAGAGACTGGCGTGTCTGATACGCTGTTGCCTGGCTTTGTGGAGCGGAGCGGATTATCCATGCTGATACCCTTTACGATAGGAATCGTTGCGGCATCATTCTCAAGTGCAGACTCTGCCCTCACCTCGCTTACTACCAGCTATTGTGTGGATATCAGAGAAAGGGCTGGTGATGAGAAGTTGAGGAAACGCACACATCTGATCATCTGCTTCTTGTTTGTCCTGATGATCCTGCTGTTCAACATACTCAACTCTACCAGCGTCATTGATGCCATCTATACGATTTGTGGCTATACATACGGCCCATTACTGGGACTGTTTGCCTTTGGTCTGTTTACCAAGCGTCAGGTACACGACCATTGGGTGCCCTTTATATGCCTATCATCACCCTTTATCTGCTATGGCACCGACCTGCTGGTCCAACACCTCTGGGACTACCACTTCGGCTATGAGTTGCTGATGCTCAATGGTTTACTGACTTTTCTTGGGCTTTGGCTATCAACTCGCTCGGCTGGATGCCAAAATCCCGTTTGAAGCAGGTGGCAAAATACTTCGGGTCTTTAAATCCCACCATATAAGCCAAATCGCTAACACGGATATCAGGCTGACTTTCCGCCAGTCGTTTTGCTTCCTTCATACGGATTTCTCGAATGAAGTTACTGATGTTCATTCCCGTCAGCAAGCGCAACTTATTGTATAGCGTAGAACTGGAAGCGCCCATTTCTGCTGCAAAGGTTTCACGGTCAAACTCACTGTCACTCAAGTGCTTTCTCACACATTCATTGGCACGTCTTAGGAATTCCTCATCAGCAGTAAGGGGGCGTTCCTCTGTTTCTGGAGCAACAGCATTCCTATCGCCAACAATACGTTTACGGTTTTCAATGATATTATTGATGCGCAACTCCAAATCACCCAATCGGAATGGCTTGGTGATATAGTCGTCAGCACCTATCAGCATCGATTCCTTACGCGCCTCTTCACTCGTCAGTGATGAAATTAGTATGATTGGCAGGAAATTCCAGATATCACTACTTTTAATCTGACGAGTTAGTTCGTTGCCATCCATCTCCGGCATCATCACATCCGAAATGATCAGGTCCACATCATTAGACTCAATCATTTCCAATGCCTGACGACCATTTGAGGCTGTCAACACATTATATTTACTGCACAAGAGTGTATTGAGGAGCATCAACAGTTCCTGATTATCCTCTACGATCAGGATATTATAGAAGTTCTCGTTGCGTTCTTTCAACACAGGCACAGCAAGCTGTTCAGGTAATTGTTCCAATGCTCGTATATCAAGAATTGTCTTAGGCGTCTTAGTTGGGTCAAAGGCATGTTGCTCATCAATCTGCATCGCATTGTAAGACTCTTTACTAATGGGAAAGGTAACAGTAAAAGTAGTACCCTTTCCTTCTTCACTTTTGCAGTTAATAGTACCATTGTGCAGATAGGCCAAGTCACGCGTCAATGCCAATCCCAATCCAGTGCCATTGACCTGCATCCATCGGTAGTCCCCGTCATAATAGCGTTGGAAGAGGTGCTTGATCCTCGACTGAGGGATACCAATGCCAGTATCACGCACCTCTATCGTCACTTGGTCATAGTTATCATTTGTCCAAGCCTTTAAGAACACTTCTCCTGGGGTCTTTGTAAACTTTGCCGCATTCGACAACAGGTTATAGATAATCTTACCTATCTTGTCCGTATCAATCCATCCCATCATCGATTGCGGTGTGCACTGAATAGTAAAATGCAAGCCATATTTATACATCAGTGGTTCAACGCTGAGGGCTGTCTGGCGGATATAGTCCATCACATCGCCCTGCGACACTCGCAATTTTAGTTCGCCAGCCTGCGACTTACTTGTTTCCAATATCTCTTGCAGTAAATGTGTCACACGCTCCACATTAAGTTCCATCACTGCATAATCCGCAGCATACTCCGGATTTTGCTCACGAAGATGTTCTACAGAAGCAGAGATAACAGATAACGGCGTGAGCAGTTCGTGGGTTATATTCGTGAGCACCTGATTCATGTGTAAGCGGTCTCGAATACGTAACGTACGCCTATACGCGAACCATATAGTTAAAAAAATGAGAATAATCGATGCAATACTAATAAGCACTATTAACATACAGGCAAATAGTTTGATGATTTTAGGTTTAATTTTCGTCAGCGAAGATACGTATTATTTTTCAAAACCACAAATTTCCTTGCAAAAAAGTATCTTTTATGGTTGAATTTTTGTGAATATGGGTCGAATTTATGTTAAATATCAGAAATTCAACCTTAATTAACAGAAGTTCGACCTTCTTTTCACGACAAAGCATTATCTTTGCATCGTAAAAAGATTTTTAATGGTTAAGGTTTATGGTTGATTAATTTAGTTATGAAAAAGCCTCGCTGTGAAGCGGGGCTTTTTTGCGTTTAGTAATTTACCTACAAAAATCAATCATATTCGAACCTTTTTAGGCCATCAGGAATCTTTCTGCCTCAATAGCCGCCTGGCAACCTGTGCCTGCTGCACTGATAGCCTGACGATAGGTTGGGTCAGCACAGTCGCCAGCCACGAAGATGCCTGGAATCTTGGTCTTCGGTGTTCCGTCAATCTTCTTCAGATAGCCCACTTCATCAGTTTCCAGCCACTCCTTAAAGATATCCGTATTAGGCTTATGGCCAATAGCCAGGAAGAAGCCATCAATGGCAATGTCAACCATCTGCTCATCGGGTTCACCCTTACGCTTCACCAAATGTGCGCCCTCTACCCCATCTTCTCCGAAGAGTCCTATGGTGTTGTGCTCAAACAGAATCTCAATATTCTCGCGCTCCATCACACGCTGCTGCATCACCTTTGATGCACGCAGATAGTTTTTACGCACAATCAGATACACCTTCTTACAGAGGCCACTCAGATAGAGTGCGTCTTCGCAGGCCGTGTCACCACCACCCACCACAGCAACAGTCTTTTTGCGATAGAAGAAGCCATCGCAGGTAGCACAGGCGCTCACTCCCATACCATTGTACTTACGCTCATCGTCAAGCCCCAGGTATTTTGCCGAGGCTCCTGTAGCGATAATCACCGTATCTGCCTCTATCTCATTGTCAGAGTCATCCCATGCCTTATAGGGTGCCTTTGAGAAGTCCACCTTGGTGATGATGCCATCGCGGATGTCTGTGCCAAAGCGTTCAGCCTGTTCACGCAGGTCCATCATCATCTGGTTACCGTCCACACCGTTGGGATAGCCAGGGAAATTCTCCACCTCAGTGGTCTGAGTGAGCTGTCCGCCTGGCTGCATTCCGCAATACTCAATTGGGCTCAAGTTGGCCCTACTGGCATAGATGGCTGCCGTATAGCCAGCAGGACCACTACCAATAATCAAACATTTTGTCTTCATCATATCCAATTATGAACGATGAGTTCCTATAGCAAAGCCTTAATCTGCTGTTCGATATTAGCGATTTTCTCTGTCGGCTCAAAACGAGCAACCACCTGTCCCTTCTTATTGATAAGGAATTTGGTGAAGTTCCATTTGATATCGGCACTCTCCTTATAGTTAGGATCTGCTTTCGACAGCATATCATCGAGGATATGAGCGATAGGATGCTCCATATCCCAGCCGGCAAAGCCCTTTTGCTTCTTCAGGTACTGGAACAAGGGATCGGCATCCTCGCCATTCACCTTCACCTTCTTAAAGCGTGGGAACTCGGTGCCGAAGTTCAGTTTGCAGAACTCATGAATACTCTCATCTGTTCCAGGAGCCTGCTGGCCAAACTGGTTGCAGGGGAAATCCAGTATTTCAAAACCTTGATTATGGTAGTCCTTATAGAGTTTCTCCAGCTCATCATACTGGGGAGTGAATCCACACTTGGTGGCAGTGTTCACAATGAGCAGCACCTCGTTGGCATACTCTTTCAGCGACACGTCCTTACCTTTTCTGTCCTTGACAGAGAAATCATAAATAGTCTTCATTGTTTTTGTTGTTTTTGTTTATTTATATAGATTGGTTTTATCCCACAGGCGCTCGATAGTAGTCTTATCCACAGTCTCTACAGAACTTTCCACCTCATCAGGCAGGTTACAGAAGAAATCGATGCCAGTTTTTTCTTCCAACGAGCGAATATTACAAGCATAATTAGCCAATGGATCACTTGAATGATCACTGTTGATATGCTCCACATAAAAACCAAGAGCCTGATAAGTGGTATTTCTTTTGAGCAAAAGAGCCATAAAGAAATAGCGAGGTACGATAAAGCCACTCTTGGTGCGACAGAGGATCTGACTCTCCTTATCGATGGTACCGCCCTTGACGACAAACAGAGTGTCGTTGCCACTAATCTTCTTTCCCCATGTTTCACGTACGAAAGCCTCCATTTTCGACCACAGCTTACCATTAAACAGTTCGCCTTGTGGCATCATATTGGTCATATAGAATGTCTGACCATTTGCCTCTTTAGAAGCCATACGATCCTGCGAAGCACAGATATGTCCACGCTGGAAATAAGAAAAACCTTTTTCTGGATAACTGCTTCCACTGAACTCTCCCGTTACATTAGGTTGCTCATTGGAGGGAATTTTAGGGTCTTTCTGGAAAGGATCACTCCCCCACTGGTTACGACTCCAGTTTATCTCTCTGTTCTTAACAGTAAAATAGTAGCAAGTCCATCGCTGTGCCTTTAGCTGGTGATCCCATTCATATGAATAGGTCACGCCATATTGTGAGGTGCTGTGGGTGATGACCTCACTCTTTCCCCCTTTTGTCTTTGGGAATTCCAGACTGGAATAGGCTGCAATATTCTTATTACTATTGCCCGATGAACCTCCTTCATCATTATTGTCATCGCAGGCAGCCAACAAGAGTATTGTCAAGAGTAGTGAGAGAATCTTCAAATGCTTCATCTATCTCGAAAAAAAATCAATGAAGGTGCGTACAAGGCATATGCAACTGTAAGTGTCATTTCCTAGAAATATCTTACTTCTTCGAAGCCTTACCGTAGCGGCTCATGAACTTATCGACGCGACCAGCGGTGTCGACGAGCTTGCTCTTACCAGTGTAGAAGGGGTGCGAGCTGCTTGAGATTTCTACTTTTACCACGGGGTAAGTTTCGCCTTCGAACTCTACAGTGTCGTTTGTCTTTGCAGTAGACTTCGTAAGGAACATATCGCCGTTGGACATGTCCTTAAACACGACGGGGCGATAGTTTTCGGGATGAATTCCTTGTTTCATTTTTGATTATAATTGTTTGATAAATACGTTTCCGTGCGCACTATGCGCCAATCAGGGTGCAAAGGTACGAACTTTTTCCCGATTACACAAAACTTTTTCCAAAAATCTTTTTACTGGGCCAGCTTTTTCAAGTTCCATTTTGAGTTGTCGCTACTGAAATCCCACTCTGCCAGCGTCGGCGTAGAGTCAGCTGCGCTGTAGATACAGAGCTTCGTATTGACGCCGTTCTCACCAGGGATGCGTTTGGGCATGATGCGGAAGGTGCCATCTACAGCCTGCTCTATGCGCCATAGCTGTTCGTCAGCTCCTGTGTAGGCGGGCACGGTGGTCAGTTCCTTGTCAGCTGTGGCAGCCAGGGCTCGTTCTGTGCCTGCAATGGTAATCTTGAAGTAAGGATTGCTCAGGTAGCCACCAGCCTCGTTGACGGGCGTGATGGTCCAGAGCTGATGCGGACGGAACATATAGTCGCCACAGCGCACGTCGATATCCTCTTTCGGCCAAGTGCCGATAACCTGTTCCAAGGTCTGATTGGCCACGGGTTTCACGGGCTGCTGCATCTGTTCTCGATTGAACCATCCCTGACGCTCCTGCGTCATACGAACGAAATCGACGGCGAGTTCCAGAGCGTAGCCTCGACGCTCAGATTCTATCTCAAAGGTACCACCCTTGAAATGGTCGCCAGCGTAGGGCCAGTCGTTCTTCCACAACAGCGGACGTACAGCCAAGACGGAGCGACCGCCTTGGTCGAAATCTGCCTCCCAGTGGAATGAGGTCACCTCGATGCCCTCGTCAACGATGGTACGTCCGAAGTGACCAGCACCTGTCTTACGATCGCCTGCAGCCACCACCATCTTTCCTCCGCCGTGATACATGTCACGTCCTACATTATCCATATAGGGACCTTCCACACTGCGTGAGCGTCCCACCACTATATTATACGTAGAGTTCACGCCATCGCAACAAGTACCATGCGTGCCCAACAGATAATACCAGCCATTACGACAGATCAGGTCGGTGGCCTCACAGTCTATGGCGATATCCTTCTCTTTGTTACCCTTCACGCGAAAGCCTGTCTTGGGGTCGAGTTCTATCAGACGAATCGTACCAAAATAAGTGCCATAGCTCACCCACAGACGTCCTGTGGTGGGGTCGAGCAATATGCCTGGGTCGATGGCATCCTGATCCTCCATACCATCGGAAGCACACACCTCCACAGCCTTACTCCATTTGAAATCAGGCGATTGAGGGTCAAGGGTCTTGTTCCACATCGTCAGGATGCGGCCACTATGTCCGCCTCCTAATCCGCCACCCGTAGCACCATAGATACACAGGTAGCGATCACCAATCTTGATAATATCAGGCGCAGCACCGCCACCAGGTCTGTCGGCACCACTATGCCAGCTCCAGCCATCGTCGGAGATGATGCCACCGCCGCCAGTGCCGAAGGTATAGTATTTCCCGTCGCACTCAGCGAGGGTCGAGGGGTCATGAATATATGGTTGTCCTATTTGAGCATTGGCTGCTGTTGCAATAGCCATTGCAGCCAGGATTGTATGTAAACGTTGCATAATTATTTGCTGTTAATGATTGAATAATTTGTTACAGGATTACCTTTCTCGTCGAGGAAGCGCACGCAGAAGTCACTCATGCCAGGGCCATTGATGATGGCTCCACGCAGGATGTTGCGACCTTTCTTCAGCGTCACACGGCGCGACACGGCATCGTCCTTCACCATACGACGGTCGCCAGAGAGCAAGAGTGTCTCTTCACCGTTGAGCCACCACATAGAGGCAGAGTTAGAGCCCACGGCCAAGCGTACGTTCTCGATATCCTCTGGGCAGTCGATGATGGTCACACCCCAGAAGAGCACGCCATAGACCTTCGTGCCCCATTTCTCAGCAAAGCGGAACAGCTTGATGTTAAAGTTCTCACTATCAAGGGCGTGCCAGGTGAGTGTCTGCTTCACCGTCTTCACCTGCGGGCCTTCTACCTGCTGCTGAGCGCCGCGGCCGAAACCAGCGGGAGCCTGTTCTTGTTGGAACACAGCCTTCACCTTCTGACCGTCTTTAGGCAGGATGGTCTGCTGTCCCTTGAAATATTCGCGATTAAAGTGCTCGCGCAGATAGGTATCAGTAAACACGGTGTTGCCGCTGTTGGGTTTATCGATAGGTTCCAGCAGCATCCAGCGCCGTATAAAACCCTCGTTATCGGGTTTGGCTGGGGTGGTCGATGCCTTTGAGAAATACTTGGGGCGATTCTTGAAGAGCACCCAGTCAACAGACAGTTTTCCCTCGCCCTCGTTGGTGATTACCAGGTCGGTAACGCCCTTTGGGGTATATTCCAGTGTGGTAGTCTGCGTGAGCCACTGGTTGCGCAGGTCACGACGGAAACGGGCCATCATCGGATTTTCTCCAGACACTGGCTTTGGTGGCCGCACGGTGAGTTTGATGCGGGCAATCACCTTACCCTTGGCATTCTTCTCTCGTACGCATAACTCCGTATCGTCGCTGGCCTTCACGTTGATCTGCATATAACCATCTGTCAAGCAACTGAAGTCCACATCCGCATAGCGTATCCACCCCTTTGAAGGAATGGTGGCAAAGTCGCCACTGAAAGCAATGGTGGTATCCACATGCGCTGTGGTCACGCCCTTGGAAGCCTCGCTATAGCGGTCTATCTCAATCTTCTCAGTGGCCTTGTTGATACCCACGCCACGCATGGTCTCCTTGACCTCCTGAATGGTGCCGTCGGCATTGAATGTCACCTTCTCGATACATACTGAGCGACGCTTGTCGTCACTGGGCGAGAAGAAATTAGTATGGTAGAACAGATACCACTGTCCTTTATACTCTACGAAACTGTGGTGGTTGGTCCAACAGCCATTGGGATGTTCTGCCATGATGATACCCTTGAAATCCCATGGTCCCAGAGGCGATTTCGACATGGCGTATGCCAGTGTCTCTGTGGGATTGGCACCATTCTCCTTACTGCCACGCACCCAGGGGAATGTCAGGTAGTACCAGTCACCCCTTCGGAAGGCATGAGGTCCCTCCTTGAATCCTTCAGGCAGTCCTGCCATCGCCTGTCCGCCAATCTTCATCTGGCGGGGCTGCTGGCGTTTGCCCTTTTCGGCATTCAACTGGGCATTGGGAGGCGTCATCGTGATGGTCTCCATCGGCCCATCCAGTTCCTTCATATTATCCTTGAGCTTCGAGCCGCGTATGCCCATTCCACTCCAATAGATATAAGCCTGTCCGTCATTATCGACCAACACGCACGGATCGATGCCCGACACGCCAGCGATAGGTGTCTTCTCACAGACAAACGGCCCCTCGGGACTATCGGCCACGGCCACGCCAATAGAAAAGCCCCGTCCGTTCTCAGGCGCATTGGGGAAGAAGAAATAGTATTTCCCATTTTTCTGTACGCAGTCGGGTGCCCACATCGAGTAGCCATCGGCCTTTCCCCAGGGTACGTTGACCTGCGAGATGATCATGCCATGATCAGTCCAGTCGGTCATGTTCTCTGACGAGAACACATGATAGTCCTCCATGCAGAACCAGTCTTGACGTTGCCCTTCAGGGGGTACGATGTCATGCGACGGATAAAGATAGACTTTGTTGTTAAAGACTCGTGCTGTAGGGTCAGCCGTGAACTGGTCACGGATGACAGGGTTCTGAGCGGCTCCAACCAGTGGCACAGCCAGCATCAGCATAGTTAAGGTTTTCTTCATTTTATTTATGTTGAAGGTTTTTGTTTATCATATCGGATGCAAATGTAATAAAAAAAAATTGATATGTACGCTATACGCACGCGAAGAAAAGCGAGATGTGACATAATCTAAAGTCTATGCAACATACATAGAAGCAAAAATCGCTGGTGATTCGTAATTTTGTAGCAAAATTCTAAAACTATAAGAAAAGATGAAAAGATTCACCCTCTTTGTGGCTATGGTCACAGTAAGCTTAGGTATGCAGGCACAGGTGCTGCCTTATCAGGATACGTCGCTCAGCGCCAAGGAGAGAGCCAAGGATCTCTGTTCACGACTGACGTTGGAAGAGAAGGCCAAACTGATGCTCGACGAGAGTCCCGCCATCCCCCGTTTAGGCATCAAAAAATTCTTCTGGTGGAGCGAGGCGCTACATGGTGCTGCCAATATGAACAACGTGACGGTATTCCCAGAGCCTATCGCTATGGCTTCGTCGTGGAATCCCAATCTGCTCTATCAATGTTTCGATGTAGCCAGTACGGAGTTCCGTGCGCAGTACAACGAGCGTATGCAGCGTGGCAGCGGCGAGGACGAGAAGTTCCATAGTCTCTCCGTGTGGACACCAAACGTCAACATCTTCCGTGACCCACGATGGGGACGCGGACAGGAGACCTACGGTGAAGACCCTTATCTGACCTCTGTGATGGGGGTGCAGGTGGTCAAGGGCTTGCAGGGCCCTGAATCAGCCAAATATCGCAAATTATGGGCGTGCGCCAAGCACTATGCCGTCCATAGCGGTCCTGAATATACGCGCCATTCGGCCAACCTCACCAATGTGTCGCCACGTGATATGTGGGAGACCTATATGCCTGCCTTCAAGACACTGGTGCAGGATGCCAAGGTGCGCGAGGTGATGTGTGCCTATCAGCGTCTGGATGATGATCCATGCTGTGGCAGTCAGCGTCTGCTTCAGACCATCCTGCGCGATGAATGGGGGTTTGAGTATCTGGTAGTGAGCGACTGTGGTGCTGTGAGCGATTTTTACGAGTCGCACAAGTCTTCAAGCGATGCCACGCACGCCTCGGCAAAGGCTACGATAGCCGGTACTGACGTGGAATGCGGCTATGGCTATGCCTACAGGAGTATCCCTGAGGCTGTGAAGCGTGGATTCATGACAGAGGCCGAGGTCGATAAGCACGTCATCCGCTTGTTGGAGGGACGTTTCGACTTAGGTGAAATGGATGATCCGTCACTTGTGGAATGGTCGAAGATACCCTATTCGGCTATGTCAACGAAGGAGTCGGCTGATTTGTCTTTGCAGATGGCACGTCAGAGCATCGTGCTGCTGAAGAATACGAACAATGTTCTGCCCCTCAAAAAGAATGCTGAGAAAATCGCTGTCATCGGCCCCAATGCCGATAATACGCCGATGATGTGGGGCAACTATAATGGTCAGCCCAACCATACCATCACCATTCTCGATGGCATCAAGGCCAAGCAGAAAAAACTGTTCTATGCCCCTGGTTGCGACCTGACCTACGACAAGGTATTGGAGAGTCTTTTAGGCTCGCAATGTGCGTTCGAGGGCAAGAAGGGTATGAAGGGCACTTTCTGGAATAATCGCAAGATGGAAGGCAAGCCCGTCACCACCCAGTACTACACCCAGCCCTTGGCAGTCACCACCTTTGGTATGCACAACTTCGCCCCTGGCGTACAGCTCGAGGACTTTTCTGCTAAGTACGAGACAGTCTTCACGCCCAAGGAGGCAGGCGAATACGTAGTAAACGTGGATGGCTGCGGCGAGTTCGAACTCTATCTGGACGGCGAGCGCCAGTTCCACCATCGCATCTGGCGCACCACGCCCAATCATATCGTCATCAATGCCGAGAAGGGCAAGAGCTACAATATCGAGGTACGCTTCTCGCACGTACATACTTATAATGCTAACCTGGCTATCAATATCGCCAAGGAATATCCTATTGACTATCAAACGATTATCAATCAGCTGAAGGGTATCGACAAGGTCATCTTCGTGGGTGGCATCTCACCTGCTTTGGAGGGTGAGGAGATGCCTGTAGATATCGATGGCTTCAAGGGTGGCGATCGTACGCATATCGAGTTGCCAAAGGTGCAGCGCGATTTTCTGAAGGCTTTGAAGGATGCTGGCAAGACCATCATCTTCGTCAACTGCTCTGGTTCTTGTATCGCCTTGGAGCCTGAGACCAAGACCTGCGATGCCATCGTTCAGGCTTGGTATCCTGGTCAGGAGGGTGGTACGGCTGTGGCTGACGTGCTCTTTGGCGATGTGAACCCCAGTGGAAAACTGCCCGTCACGTTCTATAAGAACAGCAACCAACTGCCTGACTATGAGGACTACTCCATGAAGGGGCGCACCTATCGCTACTTCACAGATGCCCTCTTCCCCTTTGGTTATGGACTGAGTTATACAAAATTTGAAATCCCAAAGGCAGAGATAAAGAAGAACGGGCCGGCTCCAACAGATTGGACCCTGACAGCAGAAGTTTCCAATACCGGCAAGCGTGATGGTGCTGAGGTCGTACAGGTGTACATCCGTAATCTTCAGGATCCCGACGGCCCATTGAAAACGCTCCGTGGTTTTCAGCGCGTCAATGTGAAAGCCGGACAGACAGCTACTGCTACGATAAAACTCAATAAGCAATCATTTGAATTCTGGGATGCCGAGACCAATACGATGCGTGTGAAGCCTGGTAAGTACGAGATTCTTGTTGGCTCCAGTTCAGATGAAAAGAATAAGCGGGAATTAATGATAATGATATAATAACTAAAAAAGATGATGATTAAGAAAACATTTATTCTGTGTGTGGCTCTGGCCATCATCACCGTAGCACAGGCTACCGAGCGCTTTGTGAAGTTCACGCCCATTGAGGGTGCCCTACCCCTCAGCCATGCCACCATCAGCTATAGTGCTGACGAGTACGAAGGCGTCAAGATTGCCATCAACAACTTGAAGGCTGATATCGAAAAAGTGCTGGGAAAGGCTCCCCTCCTTTTGGAAGGGTCGGGGGAGGCTTCCATCCTCATCGGCACCATCGGCAAGAATAAAGATATCGACAAACTGAAACTCGCTGATCTGAAAGGCAAGCGCGAGAAATACATCATCACTACCATCGGCAACAAACTCGTTATCGCAGGTAGCGATCGTCGTGGCACCATCTACGGCATCTATGAGTTGAGCCAGCAGTTGGGTGTCTCTCCCTGGTACTACTGGGCCGATGTACCCATCACCAAGCGTGACGAGGCCTATATCATCAAAGGCACCTATACCGATGGCGAACCCGCTGTAGATTTTCGTGGTATCTTCCTCAACGACGAGGCACCTTGTCTCACCTCATGGGTGAAAAACACCTTTGGCACCAACTATGGCGACCACCGTTTCTACGAGAAAGTCTTTGAGTTGATTCTGCGCTTGAAGGGAAATATGATGTGGCCTGCCATGTGGGGATGGGCCTTCTATGCCGATGACCCTGAAAATGGCAAACTGGCCGACCGTATGGGCATTATGATGGGCACCTCGCATCATGAGCCGATGGCACGCAACCATCAGGAATATGCCCGTCATCGTCAGCAATGGGGTGCCTGGAACTATCAGACCAACCAGCAGAAGCTCGACCAGTTCTTCCGCGAGGGCATCGAGCGTATGAAGGGTACTGAGGATATCGTGACCATCGGTATGCGTGGCGATGGCGACGAGGCCATGAGCGACAAGGCCGACACCAAACTCATGGAGCGCATCGTCGGCAACCAGCGCAAGATTATCAAGGAGGTCACAGGCAAGGCACCTGAGAAGACCACACAGGTGTGGGCACTGTATAAAGAGGTGCAGGACTACTACGATGCCGGTTTCCGTGTGCCCGACGATGTCATCATGCTGGTGTGCGACGACAACTGGGGCAACATCCGTCGTGTGCCCATCAACGACAAGGAGCGCGCCCACAAGGGTGGCTGGGGTATCTACTACCATGTGGACTACGTGGGTGCACCTCGCAACACGAAGTGGCTCAACGTCACCCAGACGCAGCAGATGTTCGAACAGCTCTCGTTGGCCTACGACCACGGCATCCAGCGTATGTGGATTCTCAATGTGGGCGACCTGAAGCCGATGGAATACCCCATCCAGCTGTTTATGGATATGGCCTGGAACCCCAAAGAATACACCCAGCAGAATATCACCAACCATACCACCAAGTTCTTCCGCCGCACCCTGGGATGCGAGGTGGCTAAGGAGGCGTCCGCCATCTACAACCAGAACTGCCAGTATATGGCACGTGTCACCCCTGAGATGCTCGATGCCCAGACCTATAATGTAGCAACGGGCGAATGGAAACAGGTAGCCGACGAGTATCAGCGCCTGGAGACCCGTGCCCTGCGCCTCTTTGCCGACATTCCACAGGAGAAGCACGATGTCTATCGCCAGCTCATCCTCTTCCCTGTTCAGGCCATGGCAAATCTCTATGATATGTACTACGCACAGGCCATGAACCAGTATCTGGCCGAGCGCAACAGTCCTGATGCCAATCAGTGGGCACAGCGTGTGGCCGACTGCTTCAAGCGCGACTCGCTGCTCTGCCTGTATTATAACAAGGTGATGAGTCAGGGCAAATGGGACGGTATGATGACGCAGAAGCACATCGGCTATCGCTCATGGAACGATAGCTTCCGTGCTGACATGCTACCTCGTACCACTACCGTTTCCGTTGCTTCTCCAACGGATGGCGGGTATGTCTTCACCCCCGGCAATGGCTATGTGGCTATGGAGGCCGAGCATTTCTTTGCAGCCAAGGCTGATGGCGACACCCAGTGGAGCGTCTATCCCTACTATGGCCGCACGCGCAGCGCCGTAGCCCTGACGCCCTACACCAAGCCCGTAGGCAATGCCTCGCTGACCTATCGCTTTGCCCTGCCAAAGGAGGCACCAAAGACGGTGAAGATTCACGTCGTGGTGAAGTCAACCCTCGACTTCCTCAACGTAGGCGGCCATGAATATGCAGTCAGCCTCGATGGCTCTGAGGCGCAGGTTGTCAATTTCAACAAGACCCTCGTTGATCGTCAGCCCTATATGTACTCTGAGTTCTACCCCACCATCGCCCGTCGCGTAGTGGAGAAAGTGGTAGAACTGCCTGTTGGCAATGGCGACATTCACGAACTGACCCTCCAGCCTCGTCATCCAGGCATCGTCTTCGAGAAGATAGTAGTCGATTTCGGAGGCTACAAGCCCTCCTACCTGTTTATGAACGAGTCGGAGTATCGCAAGTAAACTCAACACAAACAAAAAAACTTTCGCAAATTACTTTGCGAAAGTTTTTGTTTTCAGACGGAGTGTCCGCTGAGCCGTTATCCTATCTCGATCTGGCGGCTCACCTTCACCTTCTCTTCCACCTGCTTAGGCAGTTCTACGGTCAGCACGCCGTGCTCCACGCGGGCCTTGATGTCCTCCTTCTTCACGTCATCAGGCAACAGCAGCGTCTGCTCGAACTTTGAGTACGAGAACTCGCGTCTCAGGTAGCGGGCACTCTTGTCTTCCTCCTTGTTATCCTGTTTCTTCTCCATCTTGATGATCAGGTTGCCCTCATCATTGATATGTACGTTGAAATCCTCTTTCTTCATGCCTGGTGCGGCCAGTTCTACGACGTAGGCCTTGTCAGTATCTTTCACGTTGATGGCCGGAGCGGTGCAGTTTGCACGCGGCATATAGTCAGTATCAAAGAAATCGTTGAATACTGCGGGAATCCAGTTGTTTGTTCTCATCATAGGTGTCATCATAATTTTGTCCTCCTAATGTTTTGTTTATTTGTTATACAATGTTGTTTATTTTCCGTTGAGCTTCTTATCGTCGCTCACCCTACTTATCACAACATCCGTGCCAGCATATTTTCGACAGACAAAATGACACCCACAAACGACAATATGACAGTTTTACGTAAATCAGACCCAAAACGCCAGAAAAGATTCTTTGACGCTTATAATAATAAAAGGTGGATAAATCTCGTTATTAACAATAGAACAAACAAATCTTTGTATGACTTTATTGAAACGACTCACATTGATGGCTGCGATGCTGTTGACAATAACGGCATCGGCACAGGAGAACCTGCAGCGGGGGGCGATAGCCTCGGAGGTAAGGAAATCGTTCACCACCGTGAAGGAGATTCCCATAACCAGCGTGAAAAACCAGTACCGCAGCGGCACCTGCTGGTGCTATGCCACACTGGGATTCTTCGAGAGCGAGATACTGCGACAGACGGGCAAGACCTACGACCTGTGCGAGATGTTCGTGGTCAACAGGGACTATATGGACTGTGCCACCCACTACGTGCGGATGCATGGCTACAGCCAGATCTCTGAGGGTGGCTCGTGCGACGATGTGCTGGAGGTGATCCGCCGCTACGGCATCTGTCCTGAGGAGGCCATGCCTGCTCCTGGTTCGCTGACGGGCGACTCGCTGGCCAATTTCAAGGTGTTCTTCCCAGAACTGGAGCGTCGGGTGAGCAGCATCGTCCAGAAAGATGCCAAGGCTCCCCTACTCCACTGGCAAGACAGCGTGCAGAGCGTCATCGAGCGCTATGTGGGGCACTGTCCGGAATCGTTCGAATACAAAGGGAAAAACTATACGCCGAAATCGTTTGCCGAGAGCTTGGGACTTCACCTCGACGACTATGTCAGCCTGACCAGCTATACCCATCACCCCTTCAACGAGTGGTTTGTCATCGAGTCACCCTACAAATGGCGACTGAAGCCCAGCTATAACATCCCCATCGAAGCGTTGATGGACGCCCTCGACCAGGCGCTGGACGCAGGCTATACGGTGGCATGGGGCGGCGACGTGACGGGCAACTTCACGCGCACAGGACTGGCTATGCTGCCCGACAGCATCAAGCCCTCGCAACAGTTGCGACAAGAACAATGGGACGACTGGCGCTTCACCTACGACCATGTGATGCTCATCTACGGCAAGGCCGTTGACGAACAGGGCAAGCCTTACTATATGGTGAAGAACTCTTGGGGCGAGAACGGTCTTTACAAGGGCATCTGGTATATGTCGCGCGACTTCATCGCCCTGAACACCGTCTATCTGTTCCTCAATCGACGTGCCTTGCCCAACTTACACATGTAGGTTGAGCACGAAGCGGGTACCTTTGGTGAAGGCGGGGTCGATGTCGAGGTCACCATTCATCTTCAGCGCCATCTGTTTACAGATAGGCAGTCCCAGTCCGTCGCCCGTGGTCAGGTCGCGAATCTCGAGGAAGGGCTTGAAGATATTCTCACGCTTCTCCTCAGGAATCACCTCGCCAGTATTGGTGATCAGGAACTGGTAGGTATGGGGACTGCGCTTCTTAAACTCAAAGGTGATCTTGCCGCCAGCAGGCGTGTTATACACGGCATTGCTCAGCAGGTGGCGCAGGATATAGGTGAGGTATTCCTCGTGCACCTTCACCTCCATCTTGGGTATGGTGACGGTCAGCGTCACGTCGGCGCTGAGCTTATCTTTCACCTCCCCGGCCAGGGGCTCGCAGAGCTGATGGATAGCTTTCTCCTCGAGCGTCACCTCCTCGCCATTCTCCACGTCAGAGAGGGTCTGGATATGGTCAGAGAAACTGAGCAGCGCTTTTACCTCAGGCTTCGAACTGTCCAGACGCTTCAGCGTAGGCTCCAGCTGGGCTGAGATATTGCTGATGAACTTCGCCTTCAGCGCATTGCTCTCGTTGGCCAGACGGATGGTCTTCTTCTGTTTGCGCGTCAGCGCCATGAAGCGCATCAGCACCAGGGCACCCAGTGCCAAGACCACGGCAAGCACCAACACCAGGACGATGAGGGCCGAGATGGTGAGCTGACGATTGGAGAGCGAGTCATCCTTGTCGGCAATGATCTCCTCGTTGGCGGCGATCTGCTGCTTCAGACTGTCACGCTCGGCAGCCATCTTCAGGGCGCTGACCGAGTCTTTCCACACGATATAGCTGCTATAGGCCTGATCCACGAGGTTGGCGCTGTTGCTCCTGCGCCCATTGGCTATCAGGGTCTGATACACCTCATCCACCTTGTCGTAGTTGCCATTGGCAGTCAGTCTTGCCGCCATCTCCTTAAACACTGCATTACCCTGTGAGGTCTGTCCGAAGGTATAGTAATAGATGGCCTTGTTGTAGAGCAGGTCGTTGCTGACATTCTCGTCGTTGGCACGCTCCGCCTGTGTCTCCATATTAGCCAACTGCTCCTTGATACGTTCCGTCTTGCGCAGTCGCATATACATCTGCATACGCTCCTTCGCCGTCTGATAGCGCAGGGCAGCCTTGCTGGCAGCACTGCCTCCACCGCTACTGATTGCCTGATCCACCTGACGGAGCATATCGAAAGCCTCTTTCCAAAGACCCTCCTTGGAATACAGCGAGGTGGCCTTCACGCCACAGGCAACGCCCTCCTCCATCTGGTGTTTGCCAACATAGCCCTCAAAGGCACGGATATACAGCGAGCGGGCATTGGGCACATGCTGCTTAGCCTCCTCAGCCTCAGCGCGCTGATGAAGTTCACTCTTCTGAGCCATCAACGAAACGCAGCCCAGAAAAACACTCAAAAGAATGACGAAAAACCTTTTATTCAGCATCAGATTCATTTTTATCACAAGTTAATTCTGCAAAAGTAGCAACTTTTTCCCGTTTCACCAAAGAAATTTCCCAAAAACGCTCAAAAAAACCCACAAATTCAGCCAATCCATGCCTTCCGCAATAAACAAAGGGCGCCCGCTTGGGTGCCCTTTGTTGGTTATTGTTCTCTACATCATCAGGAACGCCTGCGTAAAGAGCCGGTAGCTCAGCGTCTGCCCGTTCTCCACGTAGGCCATCGCCCACGCCAGCTTGCAGATATCGTCTTTCACATTCGGCAAGACCTTGTCGGTACGATGAATCCTGGCCTTGGTGCATACGGTGCGGATGTACGCCTCGGTATCGTTTTCCGAAGAGGGTGCCCATCGTCTGATGACGTCTTCTACCGTCTTGCAGCCGTGCACCCTCACCATCGTCCGGATGTTCACCAGCGCTGCCCTGATGCCGTTATACATATTGTCAAACTGCTCGAAGTCGGGGTCTGTGCCCTCCAGCTTCTTCCCTCGCCAGCCTATGCTGGTCTTCCGCAAATTCAGCGGATTGTTATTACGAATTCCTCTTGGTATCATTTTGTTCTTTATTTTATAAAATCTTTACTTCCATTTAAATTGT
>CACYXD010000023.1 GCA_902778255.1 uncultured Prevotellaceae bacterium | reverse complement strand
CTTTACGTTAAGGCGTTTCCAAAAAGTAAAGATTTTATGCCAATATATTATATATATTATAATATATATAATATATTGAATATAATATATATAATTATTTCCTCTTCCTGTTGTTTTTCAATAAAAAAAGGTCTTAACGTAAAGACGTAAAGAATAAAGAAATAAATAATTCACGTGAATTGTTGCTTGAATCAGAAGTGGATTGACGATGGCGTGGCCGATGGCAACCCACTGCAGCGCTCGTCGTTCAATCGTCTTCGAGATGCCTACCGACTTCTCTGCGCAGGCCTACTTCTCTCTCGTTTTCCATCAAATATTAGCTTAACGTCCTATCGTCCCGTCCCAAAGTCCCGAAATCCTTGAAAAAACGTTTTTTCTCTATATAGTACTTTTGTATTCATATTACTTTTTTCTGTTTTGCCTTTGTAGTTACAAATATTTTTTGTATATTTGCATCATAAAACCAATTATTAAAACAAAGATGATGAACATGAAGAAAATGGCATTCCTGTTTGTTGCAGCCCTTGCTTTTGCTGCATGTGGTAGCGACGATGAAACGACAAGCGGTGGCGGTGGCGGCGGTGGCGGCGGTGGTTCAGAAACTGCAGGTACCGACTATACAGAGTCTGAGACATTCGAGCTGGTAGATATGGGTACCAGCGTGTTGTGGGCTAATATGAATCTTGGCTCCGAAACGGCCTATGACAAAGGGGACTTCTATCCATGGGCCAACCTTTCGGGAACCATCAAGGATAATGCCAATAAAACGATTGCTGCCTGTCGTGTGCCGTCTAAGGCAGAGTGGCAAGAGCTGTGGAATACTTGCGGCAAAGTGCAGGTACAGGGCATTCATCCCTATGTCAAGTATGGTGTGGTGAAGGGTCAGAGTGGCTACTTGTTTAAGAGTGGCATTACGGGCAACGTCATCTTCTTCCCCTTTGCCGGCTGGGATACAGGTGGCGCAGGCACCTATTTCGTCAATAAGAAAGGCAGTTACTGGTCTTCCACTTATTCCGGCAATAATGGCTATAATGATATTGCCTACTGTTACACATTTGCCGAAGGCGGCACTGTCGTTGAAGAAACTTCTGCGAATTGGGGCCTGAGCGTCCGCGTGGTGAGCACCAAATAGTTCCTTCTTATTGTATGATGCGACGGATTTTATTCTTTTTCGCTATAGCAATGGCCTTGGTGGGCTGTGAGGATGAGGACACGTTTACGACGAGCACATCGGCACGCCTGACCTTCTCTACAGACTCGGTGAAGATGGACACCATCTTCTCGAACGTAGGGTCGCGCACCTATGACTTCTGGGTGTATAATCATGCGGGCGGCGGACTGCGCCTGCAGAGCGTGCGCCTGGCACAGGGCAACCAGACGGGATTCCGCGTCAACGTGGACGGAGCGTATCTGGACAATGCGCTGGGCTCGGTGGTGACAGGGCTGGAGGTGAGAAAGGGCGACAGCATCCGCGTGTTCGTAGAACTGACGGCTCCTGATAACGGACAGCCGGAGCCACAGCTGATAGAGGACAGACTGGTGTTCCGCCTGGAGAGTGGGGTGGAGCAGCAGGTGGTGCTGCAAGGACATACGTGGGATGCCATAGCGATGCGTAATGTCGTGGTGCGTGCCGACTCGCTGATAGAGAGCAAGAAGCCAATCGTCGTCTATGGCGGACTGAGGGTCGATAGCGCCGTGACGCTGACCATCAGGAACAGCACGCTGTATTTCCACGACGGAAAGGGACTGGATGTCTATGGCCGACTGCTGACGGATAGCGTGGTGATGCGTGGCGACAGGCTGGACCATATGTTTGACTATCTGCCCTACGATCGCGTGAGCGGACAATGGGGAAAGGAGGGGGGCGTCACCTTCCATAGCTCATCGACGCGCAACGTGCTGTGGCATACGGAGATCAGGAACGCTGGGAAATATGGTATCCGCTGCGACTCGACGGAGTACAAGGAAAACGAGCGGCGACTGGATATGGACCATTGCGTCGTACATAATTGCAAGGGGCCTGGCGTGGTGACCTATAATGCGAATATCCGCCTGAGCTACTGTCAGCTGTCGAACACACAGGGCGACTGTCTGGCTGTGTATGGCGGCAAGGCCGATGTGAACAGATGCACGTTTGCCCAGTTCTATCCCTTCGTAGGCGGACGTGGGGCTGCCCTGCGCTTCAGCAATATCCTGCCTCTGTATGGCATGAACTGCGACAGCAGTATTGTGACTGGCTATGATGAGGATGTGGTGATGGGCGTTGTGGTGGACACGCTGAAGGCTTATAGTTTCCAGTTCGCAAACACCCTCCTGCGTACGCCTTATGAGGAGGGCTTGGATTCGACAGCATTCAGGAATGTGAAATGGGAATCACCCAAAGACTCGATTCAAGGAAAGCAGCACTTCAGACTGATCGACGAGGATAACCTGAAGTATGACTTCCGCTTGGATTCTATATCAACAGTCCAGGGGTGGGGCTGCTATTAAAACTCCGTAAACGATAGGGGCATCAGGTTCTTGATACCATCCATCACGTAGATACGATTCTTGCCATAGAGCAGGATGCGGATGGGGGCGTCGAAGCGCGTCTCCGTCTCGATCATCACCTGTCGGCAAGTGCCACAGGGACTCACGGGCTCGCTGGTCAACTCGCCACCAGGCTCACGGGCTGCTATCGCAATCATCTCTACGGCCTCGCCAGGATACTGGGCGCCTGCAGCAAAGATGGCCGAGCGCTCAGCACAGAGACCTGCTGGGAAGGCGGCATTCTCCTGATTACAGCCTGGCAACACGACACCGTTGGACAACTGTATGGCGGCGCCTACGTGGAAGTGGGAGTACTTCGCATAGCTGTTGTTAGTTGACTCGATGGCCTTTTGCAATAGGAATTGCTCGTCATTGGAGAGCTCCTCCATCTGACATTCCATGATGACGGGTTTCAGATTCAGTTCTTTCATATTTTTAGCTTTAGGTATTGTCCGGTGATACTTTTCTCGCACTTTGCCACCTCTTCAGGCGTGCCTGCGACAACGAGGTTGCCGCCCTTGTCGCCACCTTCGGGACCAAGGTCGATGACGTGGTCGGCCAGTTTGATGACGTCCATGTTGTGCTCGATGATAAGCACGGTATGTCCGCGGGCTATCAGCGCATCGAGCGACGACATCAAGCGCTTGATATCGTGGAAATGCAGACCCGTGGTGGGCTCGTCGAAGATGAAGAGCGTAGGCTCCTGCTTCTCCTGTCCGATAAAATAGGCCAGTTTTACTCGCTGGTTCTCACCACCCGATAGCGTGCTGGAGCTTTGTCCCAGTTTGATATAGCCCAGACCCACATCCTCGAGTGGCTTCAAGCGGTTGACAATCGCTTTCTGCTTGTGCGTGCCAAAGAAGTCGATAGCCTCGCTGATGGTCATATCCAGGATGTCGTCGATATTCTTGCCTTCGTATCTCACGTCCAGAATGTCGTGCTTGAAACGCTTGCCGTGACAGGCTTCACATTCCAGCACGAGGTCGGCCATGAACTGCATCTCAACGGTGATGGTGCCAGCACCCTTACACTCGTCGCATCGCCCTCCGTCGGCATTGAACGAGAAATACTGCGGCGTGAAGCCCATCTGTTGCGACAGGGGCTGCTCGGCAAAGAGGTCGCGAATGGCATCGTAGGCCTTGACATAGGTGGCAGGATTAGAGCGCGAGGACTTGCCGATGGGGTTCTGGTCGACGAACTCCACACGACGGATAGCGCTGATGTCGCCTTCCAGTCCGCTGTATTCGCCTGGCGCATCACAGACATCGCCCAGATGGCGCTTGAGGGCAGGGTAGAGGATGCCCTTGATAAGACTGGATTTGCCAGAGCCAGAGACTCCCGTAACCACAGTAAGGACATTGAGAGGGATCTCCACATTGATGCCACGCAGGTTGTTCATGCGGGCGCCCTTGATGTCGATATGCTGGTTCCAGGGGCGACGGGTAGCTGGCACAGGGATGGTCTCCTGGCCAGAGAGATATTGGAGGGTGTAGGAAGCCTGAGGGGAGCCCGAAGGAGGACCTTCGGGAACGGGCTCTCCGGCATAGACCACCTCGCCTCCCAGACGGCCTGCGTCAGGACCAATATCTATGATATAGTCGGCAGCACGGATAATCTCTTCGTCGTGTTCTACCACGACGACGGTGTTGCCAAGAGCTTGCAGTTCCTTGAGCACGTGGATCAGTCGGTCGGTGTCGCGCGAATGTAATCCGATACTTGGCTCGTCGAGGATATAAAGCGAACCCACAAGGCTGCTTCCAAGCGATGTGCAGAGGTTGATACGCTGGCTCTCACCACCTGAAAGGGAATTGGACAAACGGTTGAGCGTCAGATAGCCAAGTCCCACATCCAGAAGGAATTGCAGTCGGGAGTTGATTTCAACTAAGAGGCGCTTTGCTACTTCTGCGTCGTGATCGGAAAGCTGTAGTTGGGCGAACCATTCCTTCAGGCGGACAACGGGCATCTGTACCAGGTCGGTGATGCTGCGTCCACCTATTTTTACATATTCCGCTTCTGGTTTCAAGCGGGTGCCGTGACAGGTAGGACAGGTCGTCTTGCCACGATAGCGAGCCAGCATGACACGATACTGAATCTTGTACTGACTCTCCTTCACCATCTTGAAGAATTCATCAATACAAGGTTTTTCCTTGGCACCACGATCAGAGGGCAGGCCATGCCACAGCCAGTCTTTCTGCTGTTGAGTCAAGTTATAGTATGGCTCGAAAATGGGGAAGTCGTCATTGGCAGCATGGCGGATGAACCAGTTTTTCCATTCGCCCATCTTCTCGCCGTGCCAGCAAACCACGCATCCGTCATAGACCGAGAGGCCTGTATCTGGAATGACCAGATGTTCGTCGATGCCCATAATCTTGCCAAATCCCTGACACTCTGGACAGGCTCCTGCGGGCGAGTTGAATGAGAACATTTGGTCTGTGGGCTCCTCGAAAGTGATGCCATCGGCCTCGAAACGGGTGGAGAAATCGTAGCATAGCCCTGAGGGTAGCACCATGAGGCGCATCTCGCCATGTCCCTCGAAGAAGGCCGTCTCGGCAGAGTCTATCAATCGGCTGATGGTCTCTTTCTCATTGGAGGATGACAGGCGGTCGATAACCAGATAGGGCATCTCTTTCACCTCAGCCAATGCCGGCGACTCGATGAAATCTTCGATACGTACAAACTGTTCACCATTGGAAGGATTAGGCGCAGTCATTCGGCTATAGCCTTGCAGGATGCAGGCCTTGAGTTGCTGTTCCAACGTACGACCTTCAGGCACTTTCACAGGTGCCATCACCACAAACTTCGTGCCTTCTGAGAACTCGCGCATCTTTTCCACGACATCCTCTGTAGAGTGTTTCTTCACCTCTTCGCCGCTGATAGGGGAAAAGGTATGGCCGATACGGGCAAAGAGCAGTCGCATATACTCATAGATCTCCGTAGAGGTACCAACGGTACTTCGAGGATTGCGGGCAATGACCTTTTGCTCGATGGCGATGGCAGGGGGAATGCCGCGTATGAAGTCGCACTCGGGCTTGTTCATACGTCCCAGGAACTGACGGGCATAGCTGCTCAGGCTCTCAACGTAGCGACGCTGGCCTTCGGCATATAATGTGTCGAAAGCCAACGATGACTTGCCAGAACCTGATACGCCAGTTATGACAACAAACTTATTACGAGGGATGCGCACGTCAATATTCTTCAGGTTATTGACGCGTGCACCCTTGATTTCTATGTATTCTTGACTCACCTTAATATATTAGATGCGTTTCAATACGAGCAACAGGTGATCCCAAACCATCTGGACGGTGGGGATATACAGACGCTCATCAGGCGTATGGACATCACGCAACGTAGGACCGAATGAGATCATGTCGATATTGGGATAGCGCTCTGAGAAAAGACCGCACTCCAAACCTGCGTGGATGCCACGCACGATGGGCTCCTTGCCAAAGAGCTCCTTGTAGGTCTCAACAACCGTATCGCGCAACTTGCTCTCGGCTCTCATCTTCCAGGCAGGATAGCCATCGCTGCTATGTGCCTCGGCACCAGCCAGTTGGAAGGTGGCCACGATGGTGGCGCACATATTATCGAGGTTGGACATCACGTTAGAACGCTGAGATGAGAGAATGCTAATCTCAGTCTCAGAAGAGTGGATGGCTGCGATATTAGAAGAGGTCTCTACCATACCGTTCAGTTCTGGATCTTGGCAGATAGCATAGATGCCATTATCAACGGCCTGAAGTGCCCATACGAAATTACGAGCCACCTGAGCCTCAATGACAGGCTCGGCCTCTGCGCTCTCCATCGTCCAAACCATCTGGGTATCTGTGACATGGAACTCATCCTCTACCTGAGCAGAGAAAATGTTCCAGTCGGCCTTCACGTTCTCCTTGACATCATGGGGTACGGCAATGACAAACATTCCGTCGCGAGGAATGGCGTTGTGGAGTTTTCCTGAGTGGAACTGTGCCAGGCGCACACCTTCGTAGCGATTCATGGTCTGGAAGAGGAAGCGACCCAGGAGCTTGATGGCGTTGGCACGCTTCTTGTTGATATCATCGCCAGAGTGACCACCCGTCAAGCCTTTCAGTTGGGCGCGCAGGAAGAATGAACCTGCAGGAGCCGCTTCACGCTTGAAGGTGAACTTAGCCTGTGTGTTGCGACCACCGGCACAACTGACAAACATCTCGCCCTCGTCCTCAGAGTCGAGGTTGATGAGGTAGTCGCCAGTCATGAAACCTGCCTTCATGCCCTCAGCACCAGAGAGTCCCGTCTCCTCATCGCGTGTGAAGACACACTCCAGCGGACCATGCTCGATATCGTTGGCCTCAAGAATGGCCAGCTCGATAGCGCATCCGATACCGTCGTCGGCACCAAGGGTGGTACCTTTTGCCTTCAGCCAGTCACCATCGACATAAGTCTGAATGGCATCCTTGTCGAAGTCGAAATCAACGTCCACCAATTTGTCGCATACCATATCCATATGGCTCTGCAGGATAACGGTCTTCCTGTTCTCATAGCCCTTGGTGGCAGGTTTGCGAATCAAGACATTGCCAGTCTCATCGACCTTTGTCTCAAGTCCGTGACTCTCACCCCAGTTCTTGAGGTATTCAATCATCTTCTCTTCACGTTTCGATGGACGGGGAATTTGGTTTATTTTAGCAAACTGTTCAAATACAGAAGCAGGTTTTAGTGCGCTTTTATTCATTTTTAATGTTTTATTGTTTAATGTTTAATATTAAATTATTACCTTTGCAACCGCAAAATTAGTAAAAATGGTTGAAATAATCGCAATCAGCACGTTAATAATTGCTATCTCAATGGCATTTTTGTGCATAAAACTGGTTTTTCGCAAGGATGGTCGCTTCTCGTCCCAGCATATTCATGACTCGAAGGCGATGCGCGAGCGGGGCATTCATTGCGTGATGGATCAGGATCGCGAGCTGCGCACCAGAAGCCGCCTGTCGGTAAACGAAAGAAATAATTAATCATATCAATAACAACAAATGAAAAAAAACATTTTCCACGCTTTTGCACTACTGACCATCATTGGTCTCACTTCCGCTTGTAATAACTCGGCTCCCAAAATGGACGAAGAGCCAGAGGTTGCTGTAACCAATAGTGATGGTATGCGTATTGCATATATCGAGATTGACACCCTGACCGCTCAGTATGAGTTTGCTAAGGAGAAGTCACTTGACCTGGAGAAGAAGAGCACCAATGCCCGCAATACTATTCAGAGCAAGACGCAGCAGTTGGAACGTAATGCACAGGCTTTCCAGCAGAAACTGCAGAGCAACGGCTATACGTCTCGTGAGCAGGCCGAGGCTGCACAGGCAAGTCTGCAGCGCGAACAGCAGAACATCATGGCTCTGCAGCAGCGTCTGGAAAGCGAGCTGGCCAGTGAGCAGCAGAAGTTCTTGCAGGCTTTCCAGGATAGTCTCGACAATTTCCTGGCAGACTACAACAAGGACAAGAAGTACGACATGATTGTCAACAAGGCTGCTGTGCTCTTTGCCGACAAGCGTTTCGACATTACTGCTGACGTGGTGAACGGCATGAATCGTCGCTACAAGAAAGAGGCTGCTGACTCTACGAAGACGAAGTAATCATTCAGAATCGGGCTATTCATTACAAAAAACGCTTTACCAATGACACTAATCATCATCTTACTATTACTGCTCAGTTATCTGCTGATTGCAACAACTCACCTGACGGGTGTGAACAAAGCAGCTATCAGTATATTCCTGGCAGCTATCGGTTGGGTGGTCTATATCATCTGGGGTACGGATTTTGTAATGGATATGCATCCTGGTGCCTACGAGGCTTTCCTCGATGGCAATGCTGCTTCCAGCGAGCAGGTGAAGAATTTTATCTACGACAGCATTTTCCTGAAATACGTAGGTAAAGCCGCAGCCATTGTGATGTATCTGCTGGCAACGATGTCTATCATTGAGATACTGAATAATAATGGTTGCTTCGATTTTATCAGCGAATGGATTCGCACACGCAACTCCAAGCGCTTGTTGTGGACCATCACGCTGGCCACGTTTATCCTCTCTGCCAATCTTGACAACTTGACAACGACTATCGTGATGCTCGTCATCATGCATAATATTGTCAAAAGCCGTGCACAGCGAATGCTGATAGGATCGGCTATTGTGCTGGCTGCTGTATGCGGTGGATGCTTTACTGTGATAGGCGACCCAACAGGTCTCTTGCTCTGGGCTAACGAGGCGGTGACGGCTTCTGACTTCTCCAGTTACCTGTTCTGGCCTGCCCTCGTTTCATGGGTCGTTCCAACGCTTATGATTAGTCGCCAATTGCCATCCCGTCTGGATATCGAGTGGGGCGTGGCACCTTATCGTGGCGATGACACCCGCTTGAACCGTTGGCAGCGTATGCTGATGCTCCTTGTAGGTATCGGTGGCCTTTGGTTTGTACCTACCTTCCTCAGCATCACTCGACTCCCTGCTTTCCTTGGAGCACTGGTAGTGCTGGCTTTGCTATGGGTGGTCAACGAGGCTTTCAATCGTAAGTTGATGAATGCCGACCAGATGTCGCAGCGTCGTATTCCACGCGTTATCCAGTACGAGGCTATCCAGCAGATGCTCTTCGTAATGGGTATTATGCTGGGCTTGGGCGTGGTTAGGGAGACAGGCGTATTCACAGACGTAGCCGACTGGATTGATGCCAATATTGGCAATCTCTGGATTGTGGGAGTTCTTTCTGGTATTCTGAGCAGTTTGGTTGATACCTTCACCATTGCCGCTAGCGACATCTCTTTGTATGATGTATGGAACGCTGGTGATTATGCACAGGACGGTACCTATTGGAAAGTGATTGCCTATTGCACAGCTATTGGCGGATGTCTGCTCAGTGTTGGTAGTGTCTGCGGATTAGCCTTGATGAAGATTGAGCATATCCATTTTGGCTGGTACCTGAAAAACATTTCTCTGAAAGTTCTTATAGGATGGCTTTTGGGGCTTGCTATCCTATGGGGGGAAACGCTTCTCTTTTCTTAGTTGAAGAAGTTCCAAGAAACACCAAAGTGTATGACACCCTCGTTTTGAGGGTAATGAGGTACTAAGAAGTACTTCTGATTGAATGATGATGCTGTGGCATTCTGCATCATCAGGAAGAAACGTGCGTGCTTCAAGTGCAGATTGGCATACACATCAACGAATGGGAAGTTGCCAAGCGTGACACGCGAAGCGGGATTCTCCTGAACGGCAAACTGATTAATAGTAGGACAGAAATCGGGAGCTTCGTATTCGCTGAACCATGTGGCGGCTGCACCCAGCTCTACACGTAATACATGGGCAACCATGAACTCTACATACAGGTTGGAGAACACGTTCAGGGCAGGCAGAGGCAATACCTCTTTGTTTGATGTGTTCTGGTAGGTCAAGACGTTGTCCCAATGCAATGGGCCGAACTGTAGCTTCTGATCAAGTTGGGCAGTCATCACGTTCAGGTTGCCACTAAGCTGGCGCACAGCAGCAGTAAGCTGCGTGTTTGTATCATTGACCCTGTTATATGACATACCATAGTAGGTGTAATTCTGAATCTCTTCAACAGCAACTCTCAGCGTGGTCTTGGTCTTCTCGTAGGCAAAGATACCTTCGATGTGGGTGCGCATCTCTTTGTCAAGGCTGTTGTCCCACCAGAAATTCTTTGCGTGGTATTTACGCTCGTAGAATGTAGGATTCATACGATGAAAAAAAGCTTTCGCTGTCAGGCGTACCGTATCATTGAACAACGAGAAGTTCAAGTCGCCTTTTCCGTCAATCCTTAACTGTCCGATATCCTCACCAGCCACCCAGGTCTCGGCCATTACATCATAGTGGAGTGTATGGCCTTGGGTACGCTGCAGTTGACCGCCAATGCTGATGTTATGCTCAGTAAAGCTCTCCATGTAGGCTTGGCTAAGAGCATTTGGCGTGGGCATCTGGGCATGGCGGAGGGTATGGGTAGCGAAGGCCTTCAGACCCGCAGGTGCGTATTTGTTGAATCCTTCAAGCAGGGCAATGGCCAATGTGTTCTTGATTTCGCGGAAATAGGTTACGTCCTTGATGGAGTCGCCTGGGTAGGACTCTTGGAAACGATCGTAGTAGCGATTGGCGTAGTAACTCTTTGGCGCATAGTAAGCTTGATGTCTGCGATCGTAATCGTCAAACTCCAAGGTGTGGATAAAACTGGTGACAGGGACGAAGGCTTTCTTCATGAAAAGAGCAGCTGAGTCGGCCATAAGGGTGTCGGCTTTCAGCGTTTCAGCAAGGTCTTCAACCTCTTCATCATTGCCGTTATCGATCTTGATACTGTCGTTAGCGTGCTCCTGGGCAGAGGCAAGAGCGAACTTCTTGGCCTCAATCTCTTCTGGAGTCATGGGCTCATTGCGATAGAATCCCAGGCTGTAGCGATGGGTCAGAAAAAAATGCTGGTGGTCGTTACGGTTCCAGTTGCGCTGGAGTATGGTGGGAATCTCATTTGATGAGAACGACTGTTCTGTCAACTCTGGATGTGTGATATAGTCATCTTTGGTGATACCGCCGTTTTCGGCAGCCTTCTGATGATGGGTAGAGTAGATGGTATGCAACTGGTACTGATTGCCCAGGTAACTGAGATAGAAAGCCGCATTGAAATGGCTGATGCTTTGGTTCTGGTAATAGCCTCGGCCATAGGAATAGTTGACGTCCATACCCATACCCAGGCGCTTGCCTGCGTTGGTGGCGAACTTTATGTTCAGGTGGTCCTCGCCGTTGGTCTTGTTGCCACAGTTGTCATAGCTCATATTGGTAATGGGCGATAGGGTATTGGTGAAATGCAGCTCATCGGGCTGTTTCAACACCATGTCATAGACGTCGGCAAAGGCAAACGAGAGTTTTTCCTTTCTGTCAATAAAGATACGGTTCTGACGGGCAGAGTAATTGTTGCCTACAGTATTATACTGCATCTGTCTGCCCATAGCCAAAGTGCTCTGCGGATAGAGATGGGGCAGGGTATCGACATCTACTTTCCTGATATCGCCAAACTTGCGGTCAACCGTCCAGGCATAGATACCCTTGGGAATCTCTTTTTTCTGTTTGGTGGAGTCATTTCTATGGGGATTGAAGCTATTGTTGTCATTGCCATAGTCTCTGATGTCACCATCATTATTGATTGACTGTGAAAACACGCATTGACCGCCTGATACCCAGACGGTCATAAGTAGCAATAACAGCGGCTTCTTGATTCTCATATTTTAAAAATACGCAGCGCCAGTTCGATGAATTTGAATACTAATGCAACTATCAGAACCCAAAAACCAATCTGTTCGCTGGAATAGAAATAGGCTACCAATCCGATGATTGCTATAATCATGAACAAATAGTTCAGCCATTGACGTAGCGTACGAGTCTTGCTGGAATCGCGAAACGGCTCCAGGTTATGGCGCTTCGGATGCTCCACTTTGTCGCGTTCCTCAGGCGACAGGAGTGATTCTTGCTCTGACATGTTTATTTCTGAAGCAACTGAGTGAAGCGATTGAAAATATAGTCGATGCGATCAATAGTCTTGCGACGGAACTTACCACTCACACGGGCAAGCTTGGTCTTTTTCTTGTTCAGACCATATTCGTCAGTAATCCATTCCTCTGCTCTGTATGTGGTCATATCACGCTCTTCGTCGTAAATATAAACGATACGATTCAGCTTGATATCGGCCTGACCGTCTTTGCATTCGGCCATGATCTGATAGAGGAAACGGGTGCGATCAAGGTTCAAGGGCTTATTCTTGAAAACAAGCCACTCCTGAAAACTGGCCACCACTCTGTTGTTATCTTTGTCTTCCAATGTCAGTCGGCTCTGCTCTATCTGGTTGGGCTCTTTAGTCATTGCCAGCAGGTCCTTGCGCAACAATTCATAGATTTGTGAAGCGCTCTTGCCAGGGGCATTGATGGTGGTCGAGAATACCACGTGACCATCAACTTCAGGTACGGCACCAGCCAAATATTTCTGGTCTTGATTGTTGACTTGTACTTGTTCCCATGTGTTGTCCTGCGCTGCGGCGAGCATTGGCAACGCCAGCATCAGCGATATCAGTAATTTTTTCATTTCGCTCTTTTGTTTATAATGATGATGCAAAGTTACTAAGTTTTTTTCTTACTGCCAATAGTTCGTTGGATGATTTAGGTATTTTTTTGATGAAATGTTGTTTTTTATTATAATAATGTGTACCTTTGCAGCCGCAAAATCTGAAAAAAATGACACAAGAACAGGATATTAAGAACGCCATAGAGGTAATGCGTAAGGGTGGGGTGATACTCTATCCTACGGATACGGTATGGGGGATTGGTTGTGATGCGACCAATGCTGAGGCCGTGAAGCGGGTTTATGAAATCAAACAGCGCGACGATTCCAAAGCGCTTATCTGTCTGGTTGACAGTGACGCTCGTTTGCAGCGTTATGTAAGGAATGTGCCTGATGTGGCATGGCAACTCATTGATTGCGTGGACAAACCCACCACGTTGATTCTTGACGGGGCTGTCAACTTGGCACCAAATCTCATTGCTGAGGATGGGTCTATTGGTATGCGCATTACGAAGGAGGCTTTTTCGCACGAGCTCTGCTTCCGTTTCCAGAAGGCCATAGTGTCAACTTCTGCTAATATCAGTGGCGAGCCTGCTGCTCAGAACTATCGTGACATAGACCCTCGTATCCTTGAACAGGTGGACTATGTATGCTGGACGCGTCGTCAGGAACATCAGCCCCATCAACCTTCAAGCATCATCAAATTGTCTGCCGATGGTCAGGTGGTGATTATAAGGAAGTAGTTAAGATGTTAAGAATTTAAGAAGTTCTTTGCAAGCAAAACGTCGCAAGCGCCGAGCGAAGACGATAGTATAAAACAAAAGAGGCTCGCTTCCATTGCGGAGGCGAGTCTCTTTATATAATAGTCGTTTTTGTGTCGAGCTTATACGATGCTTTAGTCATCATCGTAAAACCTTGACTTCGTCGAGCTTATACGATGCCCTGAGCCATCATAGCCTTAGCAACCTTCATGAAGCCTGCTACGTTAGCACCCTTCACATAGTTGATGTAGCCATCAGACTGAGTACCGTACTTCACGCAGTTCTCGTGAATGTCGTTCATGATGCGCTTCAGATAATCGTCAACCTCCTTAGCAGTCCAGCTCAGACGCTCAGAGTTCTGACTCATCTCAAGACCTGATACTGATACACCACCAGCGTTAGAAGCCTTACCAGGAGCGTACAGGATCTTAGCATCCTGGAAGATCTTGATAGCCTCGGGGAGTGAAGGCATGTTGGCACCCTCAGCAACAGCGATAACACCGTTGTCTACGAGAGCCTGAGCCTGCTCGCCGTTGATTTCGTTCTGAGTAGCGCAAGGCAGAGCGATGTCGGCCTTCTCGAACCAAGGACGCATTCCCTCGTGATATACAGCTGTAGGATATTCTTCAACATACTCCTTGATACGTCCACGCTCTACGTTCTTCAGCTCCATGATGAAGTCGAGCTTCTCGCGAGTGATACCATCTGGATCGTAGATGTAACCGTCTGAGTCTGACATTGTCATAGGAATAGCACCGAGCTGCAAGCACTTCTCAGCAGCATACTGGGCTACGTTACCTGCACCAGAAATCAGAACCTTCTTGCCTGCGAGCTCGATACCGCGAGTCTGCAGCATAGAAACGAGGAAATATACTGTACCATAACCGGTAGCCTCAGGACGGATGAGTGAACCACCAAACTGGATGCCCTTACCTGTGAGCACGCCCTGGAACTGGTGTGTCAACTTCTTGTACTGGCCGAACATGTAGCCAACCTCACGACCACCTACGCCGATGTCACCAGCGGGTACGTCCTCATCGGGACCAATGTGACGATAGAGCTCGTTCATGAAGGCCTGGCAGAAACGCATAACCTCTGCGTCACTCTTGCCACGGGGAGAGAAGTCAGAACCACCCTTGGCACCACCCATGGGCAGAGTGGTCAGAGAGTTCTTGAAAGTCTGCTCAAAAGCCAAGAACTTCAGGATACCCAGATTTACTGACTTGTGATAACGGATACCGCCTTTGTACGGTCCAATGGCGTTGTTGTGCTGAATGCGATAACCCATGTTGGTCTGAATGTTACCCTTATCATCGGTCCATGTAACACGGAACTCAATCACACGATCGGGGATGCAAAGGCGCTCAATAAGGTTGCTCTTTTCAAACTCGGGGTGCTTGTTGTACTCTTCCTCAATGGTGGGAAGTACCTGACTTACGGCCTGAATGTACTCGGGCTCGTTAGGAAAGCGCTGTTTCAGCTGCTCTACAACTTGTGCTGCATTCATAATCTTTTACCTTTAAAAATTTTTGTTGAACTAATGGTTTGTTTCTAATTGCGTTGCAAAGGTAAAGCAAAAAATCGAAATACCAAACATTTTATCAACTTTTTTGCTAAAAAAGTGTCTTTTTGATAGTTTGTGCTTAAAATAATTGACTTATGTCAAGAGGTTGTACTTTTTACATTCAATTCTTTTCAAAAAAATACTGTGTGCGCACCCATAATTATTTCGCGTAAAGTATTTTTTTACCATTGCTGATGTAGATTCTTTTTTGAGTAGTAGTGGCCTTGGTGCCTTTTAGAGTGTAGTAGTTGGGTGATAGGTGTTGGTCTTTAGTTGATGGCTGGATATTTGTGGTAGTGATGTAGTCCGTGGGTGAGGTTGTAAAATTGATGTCGTAGATTGTACTGGTGCCTGTAGTGGAGGTAAGACCGAATATGGTTTGTCCTTCGCAAATGAAGGGACGCTCGTCAGTAAAATTGTCATAGAGGCCGCTGGTGGACATATCCCACGCAATGACCTGTTGCTGGATGCCGTTGGTGGTAAAAGTATTAACCGAGGCCGGCGCAACTTGCGAGCCTCGGTTAATACCATTGAGCCACCACAGATAACTGGCACCTGTGGTGGTCTTTAAATTCGTACCTCGTACCACCAGATAGATTTGGTCTTTGCTGATGGTATATTCTTGATTCTCATAGTTCAGCTTGAGTGCTACGTTGTTGGCACCCGTGCCAGCCTTGATGGTAATGGTGTTGTTCTCTGTATCGTAGGTGAACTTACTGGCAGCAACACGGTTGGGATCACCTGTAGTCCAGTCTTCTGCATGAAACTGATAGGCATTGTCTTGATAGTCTTTAACCAGTCGCAAGTAGTAGAGCCCAGGATTAGGCGTGTTACCAGTAGCCGAGAGACGCACCTTGAACTTGGTCTTTACTTTGCCCTTGCTGTCCTTGATCAAGTCGGCAGGGATGGGATATTCCACGTTATAGAAACCATTCCCGCTCTTTCTGACTTTTTCTGGGATAGTGATGTCTGCTATCTTCTTGCCATCAACGGTTAGTGTGGCTACACGTCCATGATCGGCTGTGGTGAAGCGGCACATGATAGCCAGACCATTAGTGTTACTATCCTTATTAAATAAGGTGAACTGGACATAACCACCCGATTGTGCATCGCGATAGCTCTCACCGTTATAGTTACCCTTGGAAGAATTGCTGGAGTAGTTGTACTCATGACCTGCCTCACTTTGCTGCTCACCAGGAGCCACAAAGTCGATGGTGCGATTGTTCAATGCCTCGATGGCAGCCTCGCTTTGAGCCATATCGCTCTTGGCGAAGTTCTCGGGTGTCTGTTGATACCAGTAGCACATATAACGATCGTGGTGGATCTGATAGAAAGGCTGAAGGTTGAGCGTCGTCCATTGATAGGTCTCTACACCAGGACGAGTAACATCAATGGTGAATGTAAGATTATTTGAATCTTTTGTCTTAATGCGCTTCAGTACATCAGCACGGTTGCCGATGAGTAATGGAGCTGACATCAGGTTCTTCTGACTACCCATAGCACCAGGAGAATGATCCATGCGCCCCTCGCCGCCATAGACGTTTTTCAGTAGTTCGCTGCCATTGGTTGTATTTGCTCCCAAAAGGATAGGACCATATTTGAAGGCAATATAGTCGGTGTAGTTGGGACATTCCTCGTAGCGCAATTCCATGGGGAGGGTGATGATAATCTTGTCGCCTTCTTCCCAGTCGCGAGTAGCCTTGACGTAAGAGGCTTTGCCAGGCTCAATGGAGAAACCATCAAGCGCATTGCCGTTGATGGTGACGCTGAAACCATTGGTGGCCCAGGCGGGATGGCGAAGGGCAATGGTGTAATGGCCAGCCTTGCCAATGGTAAGGGTGACATTATTGCTATAGGGGAACTGGGTCTCTTGGGTGATGACAAAGTCATCGTTTACGAGACGTGAGGGGGTGAAGAGATTGACATAGAGAGTCTCCTTTCCATCGTGGGTATAGATAAAATGACCATACTTAGAGTGGTTCTCCATGCCTGTTCCTACGCAACACCACATACCCTTGTTGGGCTGAGAGTATATGCGGTAGCCCTGTGGACGAAGGGTGGTGAAATAGACGTATCCGCCAGTGGTAGGATCTTGCGTCGAGAGGATATGGTTCCACATAGCCTGCTCATAGAAGTCCACGTATTTGGCATCATTGGTACGATCGAAGAGCATCTCAGAGAATTTCAGCATATTGTTGGTGTTGCATGACTCTGGGCCATCGGCTTGGTCGATATATCGATTGGAATTGCCTACCGACAGGAAATGCTCGCCTACGGAGTTGCCACCAATGCAGACTGTGCGGTTCATAGCTACATCCTGCCAGAAATTCTCAGCTGCCTTTCTGTAGAAAGTGGCTGTTGCATCCTGTTCAAAGATGCGCTCCATACCAATGTACTTTGGCACCTGGGTGTTGGCATGTTTGCCATCGAGGAAGGTGGTATTGAGTGTCTGCATACCATTAAGCATGGCTTTGTGGGTATATTTCTTGGCTGCCGTGAGGTATTTCTGGTCGCCAAAGAGCTGATAAGCATCAAGCATCGACTCGTTCATGCCACCATGCTCACAGTTGAGGAACCCCTCGAAAGCATTGTCGTCAACTTTGGCAATAAGGTTGACACTCCAATCACTGAGTTTGCGGAACATCTCCTTGGCTACATCGCTGTTACCATAAAGATAGGCATCGCGCAGACCTGCCAGAATCTTGTGCTGGCAATAGAAAGGTACCCAGCCCCAGTTCTTCTGAATCTTTGAGAGGTCGCCCTGATAGAGAGCCTTCCAGGAGTCGTTGATGGGCTGACCGCCAATAAATCCGTAGAGACCTTCCTGATTGTTGTCGTACTGGTTCTGGCAGTCGCGCATCACATGGAGCATATATTCCATGCGTTGTTTCAGCACGTCCTTTGTCTCAGCATCATGGCTGGCAGCATAGGCCAATGCCAGTGCCGACAGATAGTGACCGCCAACATGACCACTGAGGTCGAAGCCAGCATCGCCACCCCAGTTCTTGAAGTTGGGGTGCTTGGTGAGCCACTGGTAATAAGGGCTGGCGGCATCCTGCGTGTCGGCCAGTCCGGACTGACGGACATAGGGTGTGAGCAGACGATCGACATCATACTGCAACAGCATCTGGATATTCAGATCCATGGCTGTCTTCATAGGTCCGTCAAGGAGTGTTACTTCTTCCAAGTCAAAATGCTTGGGATAGAGTTCTGACTGTGCGTTGGCTTGTTGCATGGTAGCCAGCGTCAGCAGTCCGTAAAAGAATAGTTTGGTTTTCATTATGATATGGGTTAGTTATAAATTCCGATAGAGAGTCCAGCTATTTTCTGGTTCAGATGGTTATTGGTGCCCAGGTAGTCACCGTAGGCCTTGACATACCACTGTGATGGCGTGTGCTTGATGGTCAGGGGGAAGTTGTATTTCACCTCTGCATGACCCTGCCAGTAATTAGCGTGGTAGTAGTCCATGTCTGCCAGCCATACATTCTGGGCATAGGGCGTTGTATTATCAGCCAGATTCATTTCTACGTTCTTGGCGAAATGATAGGTGCCGGCAAGATCTATCCATAGTCGTTTGTTGAGAAACGCCTTACCACCTTCGATTTGTACATTGAAGTGGTCGTACTGGAAATCAGAGAGGGGCAGCAGGTGCTTGTTGCTGACGTGTTGCATGGAGAAACGCAGTCCTGCATAGCCTTTTATAGCCTCGCTATCGAGTGCAGCAAGACGATAGTGGAAAGCGGCATTGGGGGTCTTTACCTGATAGCGTTTTTTGAATTCAATCTGTGTCTCATAGCGATAACTCGTATAGCCCTTCTCTGCATCCTTCTCCTGGATGAGCTGCTGGCGGTATTCATCGGCATAGCCCTGGGTGAAGTCCATATCGAGGTCAAGCTGGTGGAGTAGGGCACCGCTTTTGATACGGTTATGGGATGCTATCTTATAATTATAAGAGGTATATTGCCCTGGCTCGTATTTATACTGTCCCCATGCATCTTCTGTACCACGACTGATGCTGACAGATGTCAGACTATTCAGCCCCTCGTGCTGGAAACCATAGTTAAGTTCGCCACCAAAACGATGATTCACCCATTCTCGCGAAAAGCCGCTATAGCCTCCAATGATACCATTGGCATTTTCCATACCGCTCATGGTGTAATACATCAGGTTGGGGTCGGTCTGCACCGTGGTGATGCCGGGTATCTTCTCCTTACGGCGATTATAGTAGCCACTCAGTCCAAGTGTGTGATGACCAAATGAATAGGTGAAGGCTGGTGTGAGCTTATAGTCGAGCAACTCAGAACGCGAACGCGGGTCGCGCAAACGACTCAGGTCACCTACCTGATAGTCCAGTTTGATACCAATGGTCATCTCACGGTCCATATCTCCGCCAGCCACAGGAATAGGGATGGTGCTGATAGCTGCCGTACAGTCGAAGTCCTGCGTGTCGTAGCTGCCACTGACGCTGCTTCCCGAGAAGAAGGGGTTACTGTTGTAAGGACGCATCACGTCGCACCAGGCACGATTCTTCGTATGATCCATACCAAACTGAAAACGTCCGTAGCCCACGAGCAGCATATTGATCTGTTGGTAGCGTTCAGTCGTGAACTTCAGTTGGTTGTGGAGGTCGCCTTCCTGAATGCGAGAGTAGTCGCCGCTGCGATGCTCTAAATTGAACTCGGCATACCCACGATTGTGACTGTTGTCAAGTCCTAACCCAGCAGCATTATCGGTCTGATGCCACAACTGCATGGCATCATCATAGCGATACTCGCTCTCTTGAGCTGAGATGTCTATTGTAACTAGTGATACTAGTGTGACTAGTGAAACTAGAAAATATTTCTTATTCATCGTATTCGCGGGGTTTGATAGTGGTAGATACTTTGAAGTCGTTGCTGGAGTTGTTGGTGTCCATCAGAATGGCACGGCCATCAGTAGTCTGTTTGCTGGTCTTACGATAGACCACCTCACCATTACGACCAGAGGTTGAATTGATATAGGTGTAGCCGGCATCCAAGTCGTCGTAGAGACGTTTGGTGGCGACGTCAACACCGGTATTTTTATTGGAAAGCACTTCCACTGCATCGAGAATCATACGTTTCGGTAGCAGTTTCCATTGGTTGCCGCTGGTCTTGCCGTAAGGATAGGTCGTAGGCAAAGAAGCCGGATCCTCGTCGGTACGGAAAATGACGACACCACAGGGGCCGCTCTGTACCAAATTCATGTTGGAGATAGAGGGATACATCGTATAGATAAGTTCCAATGCCGGTGTGGCAGGATTATTCTGTACGGGATTGCTGCTATAGTCCTTAGCCTCGAAGTCAGCACCGGAAAGGTCGTATTCCATTGATGTGTTGTTGGCGGTATGGTCTATGGCACTGTTTACAATCAGTACACTGCCGCCAGCGGCAACCTTATGGCTGGTTGTGGCAGGGATGCGGAAGATCTGCTTCAGCAGTACCACGGAGTCGGCATAGGCATCATGCAGGTTCTGCAAGGTGTAAGCCTGCGTGCTCTCGGCCTCTACCAGACCGATGTAAAAACCTGCCACATCAATCTCCTTGTTACTTTGATTATAAATCTCAATGAATCTGCCAGCCATGTAGTTGCGATTGTTGTTGTCTTTAGAGCCAGCATAGTAAATCTTGCCAATGATGATGTCCTGATTGATGCTCAACTGCGTAGAGAGGGTGATGGTCTGCTCTTCCTTGATAAGGAGGGAGTTTTGCGAGCCAGAGACAGTACAACCACTCACGGATTGATTGCTGCCTGTAGCCTGATGATACTCAGCCTCTGTAATTTCCCATGAGCATGAGATGTCATAGACATCAGGGATAATGCCATTGAACGTAGCCACACCATTGGCATCGGTTGTGGCAGAGAGACGCGTGCTGCCTTGCTGCAGTATAACCTCATGGCCTGCAAGGGTAGAGGTGCCAGTGAATTCCTTTGGCATCAGGATTTGGACGCGTGCGGATGTTTCGCTGGTAGCATCGCTATAGTCTACACACGAAGTGAGAGCAAACAGTCCGCAAGCGACTAATATCGTATGAAGTCTTTTTGTCATAGTCATTCTCCAGTTCTGAATAATTAGAATTTCAGTGAGAGTTCAGCACCGAAAGCAAACTTTCCTGTGTTGCGTTGTGAGAGTGTAGATGTCTTATTGCCTTTCAGATAGGGCTCGTAGAACAGGCAGTTGTCCACATAGAGTGAAAGGGTTCCTGTCTTACTGATTTCTTTCGTCAGACGAGCCGAGAGGTTCCAGGTGGTAGGCGACTCAGTAGGTTCGTTGTCTGAGTATGTCTTCCGTAGATCCTCATTGTTTGTGGCAATCTGTCCACCGTCGAAAGTAATGTATTTTATTTCTGCTGGGTCACTAGTCGTGAGTTCTTTTTCAGTAATTTCATGATAGACGAGGTCATTACTGATCCATCCGATGGGGTTTTTATTCGCTGTATAGCTCCATGTAGAGTTGTGCCAGATAGCCTGTGCCGTGAACGAAGCCACCATATTTAGTTGTGGGATATGGGTGACGGCACGCAATGTAGTGACGAAGCGGCGCAGGCGGGTATAGTCGAGACCGGAAGGATAGACTATACGTACGGGTGAAATGTTACGGCCGGCGTACTTTGTACCCGTGAGCAGCGCAGCAGGCACGGACATAGTGTTCATGCGTGTGCTCCAGTCGGTCTTGGTCTCGTTCCATGCACCACTGAAATAGAGGTTTGTCTTCAGCGGTTTGATCTCTCCAAGGTCGAAGTCGTACTCCACACCGCGGTTGATGGTCTTATCGGTATTAGCCAACTGACCGGTCGTGGCGAAGCAGGTGAACTGATAGGCATAGCCGGTAGAGAAATCAGGCTGACCATCGCTTCCGATTGTTGGCATATGGGTATCGTCGAAGAGATTGTAAGTATAGGTGAAATAGTCGGCGGCTGCCTCAAAACCATTAGGCGTACGATCCTGATAGGCCAGGATGCTCAGCTTACGGTTGCCAGGCAGCTTGATGTCGGCACCTACTTCTACCTTCGTCGTCGTAGCATTCTTCAATCCCTTTGAGCGCTGCACGTCATACACCTCGGTATGGGTGTAATAGGCAGGTGTCGCAGCCATCGTGAAGTTGCCTACCAAATCATCGATATATTTCTTATCGGGATAGAGGTGCATCAGTCCTGGTGTTTTGGAATTCATGCCGATACCTCCGCGGATGTCGAGCCATTTCGTTACGGTGAAGGCAGCATTCAGGCGAGGCGAGAGGGCTGTGGTGGCCACCTCATTGAATGGCTGGAGCGACGTGAATCGCAGACCGAAGTTGATGCGCAGACGGTTCACCTTATTTATATTATAGGTAAACTGATCCTCGGCAAAGGCCGACAACTGATGCAGACCAGGAATGTCATCGAAGGCACGTGGGCGACCATTGCTGTTGGGTCGGTAGGGTAGGTTCTCGTCAGCATTATAATAGCCGCGCCCAGTGTTCCAGTCGTAGTGGTAGTCAACGCCCACCTTGAAACTCTGTACGGTCTTTCCCTTGCGCCAGAAGAAATCATCGGTCAGTTTAAAGAATACATTACCTGGGCGACTCTCTGTGATACCTGTTGCCAAGTAGGATGAAGTAACCCAAGGCACAGAGTAATAGTCTGTTTCGCGAGCTGTAAGAATAGGCAACAGACCACTGCTGACAGATACAAAACTGGTGTTACGGCTGTCAATCTGAGTCATCGTAACTCCAAGGGTATATTTTAGCGAGCGAGCCAATGGCAGATCCATGCGGATACGTCCGTTATGTGTCAGTCCGAAGGTCGTGGTCTTTGACTTGTTCTCCGTACCGTCTTGGATTGCATCAGGGTCTTGTCCCGTCCAGTCTTTAGCCTGCATGAAGCGCAGCTTGGTGTCTGCGTGCCAACGTGGCGTGATATCGTAGCCCCAACCGATGTTAGCTGTGTAGCGATCAAATGAACGTGTCTTCTGTCGTGGGTCTCCCCAAGCTTTGGCATAGTCGATGTTGGCATTGATGACGCCAGCTTTGGCTAATGAAAAACCTTTGCCCACACTATAGTTCTGAAGCCCAGGATTTATCTTTGCTTTTACTTGCCAGGGGGTGACGCCAACTTTGGAATGAACCACCACCAGTCCGCTGGTCAAATCGCCATATTCGGCTGAGGGGATACCTCGGATCACCTCTACCTCTTCAATATTATCGGCAGAGACCTGACGCAGGTCGGAACCGGCAAAGGCAGTGCCTGAGAAAGCACCCTGATTTAACTCACCGTTATTTGACATAGGAACACCATCGACCACAATACTCGTACCAAAGGCCATCGTGGAGTTGTTTTGCAGCGTTCGCAGTTGCAGTCCCTGTTGGGCAGTCAGGTCAGGACGGTCCATCAGCTGTCCTGGAATCAGTTGCATCACATCTGCCAATGAGGTGGCCTGCAGGTGATCGATAGCCTGGCGGCCTATGACATTCGCTGTTGATGCACCACTCTCGCGCTGACGAGCCACCACCTGTACCTCGCGCAGCGATAGTGACGAGGGCGTCATCTGAAACTGCATCTGCATATCCTTGCTGATTTTCCACGAGTATTGACAGGCTCGAAACCTACATAGCTGATTTGCAGGTTGTATTCACCTGACGGGATGTTGTTGATGGTGGCCTTACCATTGACATCAGTCACGGCCATTGATCCAATAGGCTGTAGCTGCAATGTGGCCATGATAATGGCATCACGTGTGCCTTTCTCCACGACTGATACATTGAGCGTGTGACCGCTTTTCTGTGCCAGCATTGTTGCTGAGCAAAGCAGGGCTATCGCTATGATGCCGCATTGTATGAGTTTTCTGTGCATAGTAATTTTATTTTACTGTGGTGCGTCGTTCGCGGATGAGTTTGATTTCGCGGAGCATATCTTCAAAGTGCAGGGCATTGATACCTTCAGAAGCCTTCATCTGCTGTTGGCAGAATGTCTCTACCTTCTGCAGGTTCTGCAGGACATAGAGCATGGCATCAGAGTTGTAGTTGCGCGCCATAGCCCCCTTCAGATCTGCCTCAGAAGGATTGAGCAGACTGTTCAGGTTCTGTATGTATGAGCGCTGCAGCAGACGACGGGTCTTTTCCTGAAACGCCGTGCTGCCTTTCTTGGCAGTCCATACCTGCTCAAAGAGGTCATCAAGATACTGATCTACAGGGTATTCGCCAGTACCGATGTTATTGAGCATCAATGGGGTCATCAGTCGGGTCAGCAGCAGGGTCTGCTGTTGCTGCTGGGTGGCAATGGCATCATTACCTGTCTTTGACATGATATTTGCAGGATAGAGCCACTCGGGTGCCTCGAAAATATTCCTGCCTAAGTACTGCAGCGCCTCGCGCTGACGGGCTACAGGTACATTGGCATAGGGCTCCATTCCAGGCATATTGTTGATATAGCGCCCGCCAATGTTCTTGGCCACGTGGTTCATGTAGCGATTAAACTGGTCTGTAACAGCCTTGTGCATTTCACGCAGATCATCATATTGGTCATTCTCCTCCTTGGTCCATTGTGGCAGGTTTTGCATGACACGCTTCAGGTTCTTGATACCATATTCCGAGGCTTTGACGCTGTTGTCGCTCAGATCCTCTGTCTGTGCACGCGGATCTTCGTTGCGCCCTTCTCCGCCAAACCATAAGCGTGGATTGCCTTTCAGAATATTGGTCGTCTCAGTCATCAGTTTATCCTTCTCCTCGTATTCATCCTTGAATTCAGGGCGCCACTGGTATCCCCACTTGATGGCCCATTTGTCGTAGTCGTTGATACGGGGGAACAAGCCTTTCTGCGAAATGTTGTCTTCGGGCTGAGCCACATAGTTGAAGCGGGCATAGTCCATGATGCTGGCCGTATGACCATTCTTCTCTACCCAGGCCTTGTCGCGCAGTTTTTCTACTGGTGTGGCAAACGAGGCTCCCATGTTGTGGCGCAGGCCCAATGAGTGACCTACCTCGTGGCTGCTGACGAATCGGATGAGCTCACCCATCAGTTTGTCGTCAAAATGCATGGTCTGTGCACGTTTGTCCACAGCTCCGCATTGCACCATATACCATTTCGTCAGCAGGTTCATCACATTGTGGAACCAGCAGATATGAGCCTCGATAATCTCGCCCGAGCGTGGATCTACGATACGTGGTCCGTAGGCATTCTCGGTCTCTGAGGGCAGGTAGCGCAATACGGAGTAGCGGGCGTCCTCCAGACTCACGTTGGGATCATCATCGGGCAGCGCCTTGGCTGTGATGGCATTCTTGAAACCTGCAGCTTCGAAGGCCACGTTCCAGTCGTTGATACCCTGAATCAGATAGGGAATCCATTTCTTAGGAGTCGCAGGATCAATATAATACACAATCTGCTTCTCAGGCTCAGTCAGTTCACCACGCAGGTATTTCTTCTTGTTCTTTGGCACCAGACGATAACGCGAGATAAACGACTCGTGTTCTGTCTTGTGTTGAGCATCGCTGAACCTTACGAAGTTGTTGACGAAATAGCCTACGCGCTCGTCCCACAGACGCTTGCGCATTGGCTCCTTGGGCAGAAGCACCATAGACGTGTTGAAGGCCAGAGTCACCGTGCCAATCTTTGAAGCCTCGGAACGCCCAGCATTGGAGGCATAGGTGCGTGTGGTGGCCACCTCGATATTGGTGGGGAAAACCTTCATCGTGTCAATAAACGTGCGGTCTTTCTGCAATGCACCCACTTTCAGCGTCGTCTTGCTGGTGCTGGAAAAACTGGTCAGGTTGTTGTCGCTATTGAAGAGTGAAGTCACCTCAATCAGACTGGCGTCTTTCCCCTCGTTCTGTCCAATCACCTTAAACGACTGTACGATGGGGTCGATGGTCGATTGCTCCAAGGTGCGTGAGATGTTGTCCTGCGTGTCAGCCAGATGCGACAAAACATATTGTCTGATCATGATCTGACTGGTGTCGCGTTTCTCAAAATAGATGGTAGAGTGGGTGATCTCTTCGCCGGCAAACTGGCCGAAGTTTTGGGGCACGGCCGTAAAGCGAGTGACGCAGAGAATATAGCGTCCAATGATCGAGTCGGGCACTTCAAAGTAGTATTTGTCTTCGATATGGCGTACGCGCATCATGCCGTCCATGACGGTGCCGCCTTTCTTTATCAGTTTCTGGTATTCCGTCTCTTTCGGCTCGTCTTTCTTGACAGTTTCCTTGCGCTTTTTCTTCTCCACCTTTGAACTGTCTGCCACGGTGGTGTCTTGCTTGACGGTATCTGCCTTGATGGTGAAAAACGGTTTGGCCTGCACAAATGATGTCAGCATCATTCCTGCTGCAATGGTCAGTATTCTCTTGCTTGTCATGATGGTCTTATTTACTCTGTGCTTGATTCTTTCCGTAGGCCAGTGCGGCACCGATGGCCGTACAGAACTCTGCGAATTTCGGAATGTGGAAATGTACCTGATAGAGCTTCTCCAGCATCGGATAAACGTCCTTGCATTGAGGCAGCAATGTGAGGTTGCCTATGAGTACGAAATCCTTGATGCCTGAGTTGAGGGCCGACAGGATGGCTGCCGAGCCGATGCTCTGGAGCACCATCACGATGATACCCAATGCAATGTCCTCTTTAGGTGCATCGTATTGCGCCTTCGAGAAAAGGCTGGCAGTAGCATTCATGGGCAGACCAGGCAGCGGGTGTGTCGAGATGTCGCCAATCAGCAGGTTGATATTATGGATGTTGCCCTGCATCGCCAGGCTCTGGATCTGCTTGGGGTCGCGTGTGTTCAGCATCACGCGGCTCAGTCCCTGAAGGGTGCCGCCGCCAATGCCCAGTCCGCCAATATGTCGGATATCCTCACCGTCGCATTGCACAAAGCTGGTACCAGTACCCATTGACACCACAATGGCCTTGGCGAGTCCGCTTTCAAAACGTGCGCCCAGACCATCGGCCACAAACTCATCGACCTTTTGCGTGGGGATGCCGTAAACGGGTTCGTCAATATACGCAGCGCCTACACCAGTAAGCATCACCTGTTCTACATCCTTCAGCTCCACCTTGTTGTCGTGCAGGTATTTTCCAAATGCACCATAGAGTGAAGTTACCTGATCGGCAGCAGTAATACGAATGGGCGACACTACCCGTCCGTTTTTTAAACCAACGATTTTAGTGGTACTGATGCCTACGTCTATACCTATTATAATACCCATAGTTCTAAGAATTTTGGGCAAAGGTACAAAATAATTATGAATTATAAATTATGAATTAAAAAATATTTTGTACCTTTGCGCTCAGAAACCTTAGACAATGCATATAGCAATAGCAGGAAATATTGGAAGCGGCAAGTCAACGCTCACTCGTATGCTGGCCCGTCATTACGGATGGGAAGCACGTTTCGAGGCCGTTGACCATAACCCATATTTGGAAGACTATTATCGTGACATCCATCGCTGGTCGTTCAATCTGGAAGTCTATTTCCTGAAAGAGCGCTTCCGTGACCTCATTGCCATCTCCCAGTCAGACCATACTATCGTACAAGACCGCTCCATCTTCGAGGGCGTCTATGTCTTCATGCAGAACAATAAGGCCATGGGCAATCTCTCTGATCGTGACTATGAGACCTATATGGAGCTGTTCGAGCAGATGATGACCGTGGTGCGCTATCCCGATCTGATGATTTATCTGCGTGCCTCGGTGCCCCATCTTGTAGGTAATATCCAGAAACGGGGTAGGGAGTACGAGCAGACCATGAAGCTGGAGTATCTCGAAAACCTCAATCGCCGTTACGACGAGTTTATCTATAGGATGTACAAGGGTAGGGTGATGGTCATCGAGAAAAACGAGCTGGACTATCAAAACAATCCCAAGGACTTTGCGCAGATCGTTGACCGTATCGATAGCACGTTGTTTGGACTTTTCCCAGAATAATAAAACCTAAAAAATATGCACATCGCAGTAGCAGGAAACATTGGAAGTGGCAAGACCACGCTGACCAAGATGCTGGCCCACCGATATGGTTGGACCCCACGATTCGAACCCGTTGACAACAACCCCTATCTGGAGGACTTCTATGCCGACATGAAGCGCTGGTCGTTTAATCTGCAGGTATATTTCCTCAACAAGCGCTTCAAGGAGGTGGTCGAGATTGCCCATTCCAAGGAGACCATCATCCAAGACCGCACCATCTTCGAAGACGCCTGCATCTTTGCACCCAACCTTCATGGTCAGGGCATGATGAGCGATCGCGACTTTGATAACTACAAGGACCTGTTCGACCTGATGATGTCGCTGGTGAAGTTGCCTGAACTCATGATCTACATCCGTAGCAGCATCCCCACACTCGTGGCTCAGATTCAGAAACGCGGACGTGAGTACGAGCAGACCATGCGCCTGGACTATCTCGAAGGCTTGAGCCGTCGTTACGAGGATTGGATAGCCGACTATAAAGGTCAGCTCATTGTCGTTGATGGCGACCACTGCAAGTTTGGAGAGAATCCAGAGCATTTTAAGCAGGTCACCGATATGATTGACGCCAAGCTCTATGGTCTATTCCCCATGGAATAAGCCCTAAAACGCTGGAAATTGCAGAAAAATAGAGTTTTTGATAAAAAAACATCAAAAAAAATTTGGAGGTTACGAAAAAACTCTGTACCTTTGCACCCGCAATTCAGCAAGAGCGCTGAATCAACAATAAAAACGATGCACCCGTAGCTCAGTTGGTAGAGCACCTGACTCTTAATCAGGGTGTCCAGGGTTCGAGCCCCTGCGGGTGTACTTGATAAAAATTCAGTGGTGAGAGAAATCTCACCACTAATTGTTTAAAAACTAGTCGGTTACACCTTACAACGAATTGATTTTAAGTCGGTTAGAGAATTCCAATTAAATGTTGAACCCGCAGTTCACTTGGAATTATATGGAAAATTTTGGAACGGCTTGGAATCGTTTGGAACGATTTGGAATATCTTGGAAATGGATTTTTGATACCATTTTTGATACCGCCCCATAATTTTTTGATACCGCTTCCCCTCATTTAAGCACCACAAAGAGGTCGGCCTTCTGGTGCTCGATGTTATCAATGAGTGCCTGTAGGCCGTCGGAGTTGAGCTGGCCCCATTCGAAGAAGCCGACACTGCACTTATGAACAAGGTACATGGCTGAGGAGTCCATGGTGATGTGCTTGGCTCCGAGAGAAGCGATGGTTGCTGCACTGGCGTTCATGCCCACGAAATGCACGTTGACGTTGCCGTGGCGCTTGAAGGCCGAGAAGATGCTGAGGGCGGTGTTGGAACGTCCGCCGAGGGAATCGATGAGCACATGGACCTCACTGCCCTTATTCTTATTAAGGATATAGTCCACATAGTCGGCATCGAAGTCATAACCTCCGACGAAGCCCTTCAGGTGAAGTTGATAGTCTGTAGTTTTTGTGTTGGTTGCCATAATGCGTATGAATTATGGCACAAAGATACATCATGTTAAAAAGTGGCGAAAAGACGGACTTAAAAGCTCAAATTAGTCCGAAAAACTCATCAGCTGAAAAATAAGCCAAGAAAAAGTTGCAAGATACGACAACTTTTTGTACCTTTGCACCATGATTCGCAAGATATTCACATACGGAGGCTATTTTGAAGCCTTCATGAAGACGTTGAAGGAAAAGGAGCAAGAGAAGATCCAGTATGGACTACTCCTTCTGAAGACGCAGAACAGGCTGTCGAAGAAGTTCGTGAAACTCATCCGCGACGGCGTTTATGAACTGCGTACGGAATACGCAGGGAACATCTATCGCGTGTTCTTCATCTTTGATGACGGACAAATCGTAGTGCTTTTCAACGGGTTCCAGAAGAAAACCCAGAAAACGCCACAGAATGAAATAGAAAAAGCAATAAAGATAAAGGAGGCATATTATGCAGACAAACAATCACAAAATCGTTGATTACGACCTCGTTCTTGACGCAAAATTCGGCAAGGAGGGAACTGTTGAGCGTGCTCAGGCAGAAGAGGCAGCTTATTCTTTCTACTCTGGTCAGATTCTTCAGGATGCCCGCAAAGAGGCCAAGGTGACCCAGGAAGAGCTGGCACGTCGCACTAACACCACCAAATCTTATATCTCCAAGGTGGAAAATGGTGTGATTACACCCAGTGTAGGTGTGTTCTATCGTTTCATCAACGCATTAGGACTGCGCCTGGAAGTTGTAAAGCCCATCTACTAAGGGTAAGGAACAATAACAAGAGCTGCTGATATAAGCGAAAGCCTATGTCAGCAGTTTTTGTATATTACAGGGTGTAACTGAGATTCCAGATGCATTCTCCCAGAACGGCATTCACCACCGTTCTGATTTGACTTTGTCGAGTTCTGTCACGACTCGGCAAAGCTCAAACACGTTTGGCGTTGCTCTCGCTGCTCCATCACTTCATCCTGTGTGCGCCATATGGAATCGAAGTCAGTCATCGAATTATCTTTGCTTTCTGAAGGTTCGTGAAGTCATCCCAGAACTCAGCCTGCTCTTCATCACTGAATGTGTTCGAAGCCATCTCTTTGAGGATTTCATCCAACAGTTGCATCTTTGTCACCTGCAGGTCTGGTGCTACGTCAATCTGGTAAGTCAGAATGTCGCCCAAAGAGCCGACGTGAGCGTTGGTAATAGTGACCTCACCATTTACCAGCTTCACCTGAATACGCCTGTTTGCACCATATTCAGGCTTCGTCTCACGCAGCTTTTGATACAACGCCGAATCGCTGTACTGCTCTGAATCTACAGAATTTATAAGTTCTCGAAGTGTCATTTACTTATTTTTTCCAAGCATTTACAACCTCGCCGATATACATAGAGTGGATGCCAGCAGGGAAGTTAGCATACATCTTCTTGGGTGCATCACTCTTGAAATACTGAGGGTCAAAGGGTGCAGCATACATAATCTTGCACTCAATCACCATCGTTGCCTCCGTGTAGTAAGGCGTTCCGTTGGCAGTATAAGCCGTATGAAGTCCAAGAGCTTGAGCCTTATCACCGTCGCGTCCGCTGTTGTAACCCATATAGTTGAGTACCTTGCTATCCTTCACATCGAAAACCATCACCGTGAAATACTCAGCTTTATCCAGAAATTCCTTAGTATAACGCTTTTCGGCGACATAGACCGTCAGGGCAGTACGTCCCCAGAGTGTGCCGATGCCTCCCCAGCCAATAGTCATAGCGTTGCTTTTCTCCTTGTCGCCAGCAGCCAGCAGTTCAGCGTCGTGAAACCATTGGAAACCGTTCTCCGTGAAGGCCTCCCTCACGTTGAATTTCTTGAAACCATTCTCCTCCTGAGCAAATGCAGGAGTCACTGCCATCATCATAATGGCTGTCAGTGATGTGATAACTGTTCTTTTCATCATATTCGTCTAGTTTATATTAATCGTTAATATAGGATTTCGTTGTCATGTCATAATACAGAGCTTCCAACTCGGTCAAAGTCAGCTTCTCAACGGAATGTTCGATGATGCGTATGAGTTCATCGCGACGTCCTTCATCGGACTGGCTAAATCTATTCATATATGCCATAACTAGTCTGAAATCATTAAAGTATCGTAATTATTGGCTACAAAGGTAGCAAATATTCATGGATTTTTCGTACCTTTATCCCCAGATTTAATATGTTTTGTGATATGATAGACCAGATTATTGAATACAACAAGACATTTGTGGCTCAGAAGGGCTACGAGAAGTATCTGACCGACAAGTATCCCGACAAGAAACTGGCGGTACTGTCTTGTATGGACACCCGATTAACCGAACTGCTCCCTGCGGCGCTC
>CACYXD010000022.1 GCA_902778255.1 uncultured Prevotellaceae bacterium | reverse complement strand
GCCCGCCTGCGCCGATGGTACTGCAATGCAATGCGGGAGAGTAGGAGGCCGCCATCTTTTAGAAGTGAAGCCCTGATTCAGAAATGAGTCAGGGCTTCTTTGTTATCTGTAATTGTAATGCTTCCTGTGTTTTAGATAGTCCTGGTCGGATTCATGATGATAAGCCTCTTCCTCGAAACGGATATGGAAATAGGCTTTCTCCCAATCTCTATACTTGAAGTAAAGAATGAACCATTCTATGCCGTACCAGATGAAGAACGGGATGTATAGCAGTTCTTTCTGTTGTGCAGCATGAATCAGCTCGTGGTTCAGTTCCGTTTCGGATAAAGGGCGGGCGGAAAAAACAAAGCCAAACAGACAGATGGCATAATAGTTTTTCCCCAGAGGTAGCCTCTTTATCAAGTATAACCGTTTCATGTTTGTGCAATGAAATAATGGGGCTGGAGAAAAGTGATTATATCTCCGACCCCATCTTATGTGAATTATTTGGATATCTTAGAAGAATTCTTCCTCATTTTCGTCATCCCAAATGTAGCTGCGGCTTCGCCCCTCGCCACTGCCTGGTAGAATCTCCTCATTGAAGCCTGCTTCATTGTTTAATTTACTGACGCTGGCCTGCAAGAGGTTCTCTGTTTGGTTGAAGCTCAAGAGCTCTGTCTGAGGTTTTAAATATATTTTTTTCATTATTCAAATCTTTTTTCCATTAGTTATTTCACTGCGACCTTTTTACCATTTACGATATACAGGCCTTTCTTTGAAGGTTTGCTGTTATATCCTCTACCATCGATACCATACCAGACGTCAGTCTTTTCCAAGCTTTCCTTGCTTTCTATGAGACCAATACTTGTCGGCGTGTCATCTTCAAAGCTTATGCTGAAACCTGTGAACTGACGTGCCGCAGAATTGTTATCATCAATAACGAAATAAGCACGACAAGCGCCGATAGTCGAAGTGGCCTTTCCGTCGGGGTAGAACAATTGGTTGTTAGCCCCAAGTAGGAGTAAACTCCTATCCTCTGACGCAATTGTCAGCTTGTCGTAGGTACCACAAAAGAAGATGCCATTGTAGTATATGTATGGGTCGAAACCCCACATAGGTTTATAGATGGTCACGCCATTGAATACGGGATTCACGATATTCTCGCCACTTGTCCATTTGATGATGTAGGGCACACCAGCAATCAGTTCCTCAACAGGATTGCTGAAAGTCAGGTTCAATGTCTTATTGCTGATGCTGGCGTTGCTCATTGTACGTGCCTCAGCTCCTTCGAGTACAGAGCCCGCGAGCACTACGTTGAACGGCAGGCAGATCGTGTTCCAGTCGCCATCCTTGTAGAGCGTGCGATCAGCGAGGACTATCTGACAAGTCTTACCTTTGTTTGCTATAATAACGTCAGTATTCTCCGTACTGTTGTTAGCCAGTACGATAGTGGGTAGGGTATTGAAAGAAGCAATGTCAGTCCATTGGCTCAATCCGTCCGTTCCGTAGTCGGCCTGTATCTGGTATTCATATTTTGAATCTGCTGTAAGCCCAGTGAGCGTGATGTAGGGATTGTTGGTGACTACGTCCTGCCATGCGTTTTGTGACAATTGTCCGATGGCAACATTATCAATATGTATGTAATTTTGTGCGTTTTGCACAGTTGACTCCGCATAGAAGCCAATGCGTACGTTTTGGCTGGCATAGCTGCTGAGATCCAGTGTGATGTTCTCGCCATCCGTAGCGATATCGTTATAGACGTATGCCGAACCGCTATTGTTCCATTCGCGCAGGATGGTCCATGTAGCCATATTGTCAGTAGATATCAATACAACGAATCGGTCGTCGGTACCATTGGTTTCGGCTGCTCCGAAGTAACTGGTCAGTGCCAAGTCAAAATTCAGGCACATATTTGCGCCAATAGCATATTCCGGTGTAATAAGCCAGTCTTTATGGTCTTTATAAGTGTTATTGGTAATGGCATGGCTGTCAAACACCTTATAACCTTCACCTTCGTTGAACCTCCATCTATCCCAGTCATCATCAAAATTACCTGTTGACATGACCTTACTAAGGAGTCCCAGCCTCACTTCCCATCCAGTAGGACGGCCTGCGCTGAATTCCTCTTTGCTGATAATGTTTTCTATACCGTCAGCTTTTTTGTAAACGACATTATATGCATTAGCGGTTCCCGTCCAACTCAGCTTGGCCGAGGTTGTCGTTATATTGGATGCTGTGAGATCTGTTGGCTTCGGACATCCCTCTAACGTCGTGAAGTTCAGCGAGTGCCAACTGCTCTCACCATCACTATAGATGGCTTTCACACGGAAGCTGTAGTCTGTTTCATGTGTCAGACCAGTCAGATTCACCGATGTTGTAGTGGTACTGGCCAAATCCGTCCAATAGGCTCCTGCAGGCATGTATTGATATTTGTAACCCGTGACGTTGGCATTTGGAGCCGTCCAGCTTATCGTTACTGTTTTGCTTGCTAGGTCACTTGTGGTGAGTTGCTGGGGGCTCTGTGGCATTACTGATCCACAGGTAAAGGTAGTCATAGGAATGAAGTTCTGGGCGGTAGCCTTGACATCATCCAGACTGTTCGTGCTAAAACCTGCTATCGAAGCTCCAGTGACCTCCTGTCCATAAAAATAGATCTCGTTCCAATCTGTGGCATCCGTATTCTCCATACCAATCATTAGGTTTCCTCCATGATAAGAGTAGGGGGTGTCGAACTCAATGGTGAGCGTTGCCCCGAAAGGAGCAGTCTCCACGATGTCAAGCGTGCCATGATACACAACAGTAGAACTTGCTTTTGTCTCGTAGGCTGTGATGCTGGTATAGTTTACCTCTTTCAAATAGACGTCAACGGTGCTCTCGGTCGTATATGAATAGTTGGTGGCGGTGTAGAATGTGAGCGCAGAGATATCCTTGCCGTTCATATCTGCTAAGTCGGAAGCAGGAATCACATACTGGCTCCTTGTGTATTCGTCAAAATAGCCGATGAATACAGGGCACTCCATTTTTGTCTCTGAGCCGGGATACGCCATCGTTTCCCAAGGCTCTTTGGCGATGAGCGTGATATCGAAGTCAGGCATTACGTAGCAATCTACTACGCCAGCCTGAACTAATGAATTGTCAGATGTCTTCCTGACATCAAATATGCAGGTGCTATTGCCCATGCTATACATGGAATACAGGTAGAAAGTGGCGCCAGACTCTAAATAAAACTTTCCGTCGAAAGAAACGCCTTTCCATGTACCTTCATAAGCGTCGTATTGAGGAGGACACGTGATGGTGTAAGCCAAGGATACGTTGCTGTAGCCCCCGTTGAGCGTACTCTTTGTGTAATAGCAATTGCTGATAGTCCCATTAAAGTATTTACCTACCACAGCAAAGTTGTTGGTACACGTCGATAATGATGATATTTGCAGAGAGCCCGTAAAGACGCAGTCCTCTACTTTCCCTCCATTGAGCTCACCTACGATACCACCCATAGAGTTGTATCCGCCAGTTGCATCGTTCAGCGTGATGTTAGCCTCACAGACACAATTTGTGATGCGACCAGCGCGCACCAGTCCTGCGATGCCGCCATACTGCGAACCATTGGGGTTAATGGCATGAAGCAACACATCGCTGCCCACATAGCAATTTTCGATGGTGCCCTCAGAGTAGCTGGCAATGATTCCCGACATATTATAGGCCTTGATCTCTGTATCGGCCACATTCAGATTCTTCACGACGCCATGTACACCGATCGAGGCAAACAGTCCTTTCTGTGTAGTGTGAGTCTCAATGCGTATGCCGCGGATGGTGTGGCCACCACCGTCGAAAACACCTTGGAAGTAATAGTCGCCCGAGGCAATCGATGATAAGTTGTTGATGTCTAACTTATTGAACGCGATATCATTCATCAACTGAAAGTAAACACCGTCGAGATCTGTTGACAGAGTTTGTCCGCTCATCGTCATGAGGTCTGCGGCAGTTGTAATTTGATACGGGTCGTCTTTTGTTCCTGATCCAGCAAGATCTGCCCATGCAGTCGTGGTTGTCAGCAACATGAAGAGCAGCATCCATGCCCCCCTTCCAAGGTTTGGTTTAAACCAGGTTGTCTGTTTCATTTTTACTAAAAAGTTTATTATCCTAATTACGGTTGAGGTTTATCTATTTTCGTAACTTTTTAATTGCTGTGCAAAGGTACAAATTTCTATTTAATTATTTGTTGCATTCAAAGAAAAATTTACCTTTGCAACACTAATTTTTAGCAAATCATAATAAGGATTATTCCGTTGTGAAAACATTCTTGCGTTTGAGGCTGTTTTAGGTTGCGTTTGATGCTGTTTTAGGTTGCGTTTGAGCCTATTTCACGTTGCGTTTGAGGCTTAAACGCATCGTGTTTGAGGCTGTTTCGCAAGCTGTTTTAGCATCAAACAGAAATTTAATAGGCGCAAAGATATAAAAAAGAAGTTATCCCCATAAATATTTGCATCTTTTTGTGAGATATTAGATTATTATTACTACCTTTGCATCCGCTTAAACTTACACATATATTGTAGATATGGAAATTAAAATTACTTTTCCCGACGGATCTGTTCGTTCGTATGAGCAGGGCGTGACGGGACTTCAGATTGCCGAGAGTATCTCACCGGCTCTGGCACGCAGCGTACTGGCCTGCGGAGTGAACGGTGAAACGGTGGAGTTGAACCGTCCTATCAATGAGGACGCACAGATTGAGCTCTATAAGTGGGACGATGAGCAGGGTAAGCACACCTTCTGGCACACCTCTGCCCACCTGCTGGCTGAGGCACTCCAGGAATTGTATCCTGGCATTCAGTTCGGTTTCGGTCCTGCCGTAGAGAGTGGTTTCTTCTATGATGTGTTGCTGCCTAATGGCGAGAGCATCAAGGAGAGCGATTTCGCTACCATCGAGAACAAGATGCGTGAACTGGCCTCCAAGAAGGAGCCTGTGGTTCGTAAGGAAGTGGCTAAGGTCGATGCTCTGAAGGAGTTTGCTGCCGATGGTCAGACCTATAAGTGCGAACACATTGAGCAGGACCTCGAGGATGGCACTATCACCACCTATACACAGGGTAATTTCACCGACCTCTGCCGTGGTCCGCACTTGATGGATACTGGCGAGATCAAGGCCATCAAACTGACCTCAGTGGCTGGTGCCTTCTGGCGTGGCGATGCTACCCGTGAGCAGATGCAGCGTCTGTATGGTATCACCTTCCCCAAGAAGAAGATGCTCGACGAGTATCTGGTGATGCTCGAGGAGGCAAAGAAACGCGACCACCGTAAGATAGGTAAGGAGATGGAGCTGTTTATGTTCTCCGACAAAGTAGGCAAGGGTCTGCCTATCTGGTTGCCAAAGGGCACCGATATGCGTCTGCGCCTACAGGATCACTTGCGCAAGGTTCAGAAACGCTATGGCTATCAGGAGGTGATCACCCCGCATATCGGTTCCAAGAACCTCTATGTAACCTCTGGTCACTGGGATCACTATGGCAAGGATTCATTCCAGCCCATTCAGACTCCCGAGGAGGGCGAAGAGTATCTGTTGAAGCCCATGAACTGTCCTCACCATTGCGAGATCTTCGCTTGGAAGCCCCGTTCATATAAGGACCTGCCCCTGCGTATTGCAGAGTTCGGTACCGTCTATCGCTATGAGCAGAGCGGCGAGCTCCACGGACTCACCCGTGTGCGTTCGTTCACTCAGGACGATGCCCACCTATTCTGTCGTCCTGACCAGGTGAAGCAGGAGTTCCTCAACGTGATGGACATCATCAATGTAGTGCTCTCTGCCTTCGGCTTCAACTTCGAGGCACAGATCTCGCTGCGTGATCCTAATAACCACGAGAAGTATGTGGGTAGCGACGAAGACTGGGCATTAGCAGAAAAGGCTATCCAGGAGGCTTGCGCCGAGAAGGGATTGCCCGCCAAGGTAGAATACGGCGAGGCTGCTTTCTATGGTCCTAAGCTCGACTTTATGATCAAGGACGCCATTGGCCGTCGCTGGCAGTTGGGTACCATTCAGGTGGACTACAACCTGCCTAAGCGCTTCCAGTTGGAATATACCGACGAGGACAACCAGAAGAAGACGCCTGTGATGATTCACCGTGCTCCCTTCGGCTCTATGGAGCGTTTCACCGCTGTGCTCATCGAGCATACCAGCGGTCACTTCCCCTTGTGGCTCACACCCGACCAGGTTGTTGTTCTGCCTCTGTCTGAGAAGTATAATGAGTACGCTAAAAACGTACTCCACAGTTTCGAGCAGCAGGGTGTGCGCGGCAGTATCGACTTGCGTAACGAGAAGCTGGGCCGTAAGATTCGCGACAACGAGTTGAAGCGTATTCCTTACATGGTCATCGTTGGCGAGAAGGAAGAGGCTGAGGGGCTGGTTTCTATGCGTCAGCAGGGTGGTGGCGAGCAGGCTACCATGACTATTCAGCAGTTCATCGACAAGATCAATGCTGAGGTGGCTGAGCAGACCAAGAACTTCTAAGCAAGAAATTATACAAAGAAAGAGGTCGTTTCGTAGTGAAACGGCCTCTTTCATTTTCTTTTACTATAATATCATACTGGTATCTTGTCGATACGCTTCTGATGGCGACCACCTTCAAACTCGGTGGTGAAGTACTCGTCCATAATCTTGCGAGCCATCTCCTCATCGATGAAGCGACCAGGCATCACCAGCACGTTAGCATTGTTGTGCTGACGAATCAGGTGAGCAATCTCAGGAATCCAGCACAGTCCGGCGCGGATGCTCTGATGCTTGTTCAGCGTCATGTTGATGCCCTCGCCGCTGCCACAGATGGCAATGCCGGGGAACACCTCGCCAGCCTCGATGCCGCGAGCCAGTGCGTGACCGAAGTCAGAGTAGTCGCAAGAGTCCTCGGTATAAGTTCCGTAGTCCTTATACTCGTATCCCTTTTCCTCGAGATACTTCTTTACAAACTGTTTTAATGCAAAGCCTGCGTGATCGCTGGCCAGTCCAATAGTCTTAATTTCCATAGTTGTTGATAAATTTTCTGCAAAGGTAGTCTTTTTTTCTTGAAACCCCAAACATTTTTGCACAGATAATTGTGTCGTTTGAATATATAATTTGTAAACTTTTTCCTAAGAATTTTTGCATATCTCCACAAGAATGCTTATTTTTGCAGCTGTTCCGCGCTGATGATTCGTCTTAAGATGTGTTTGACGGGTGGGATGACATACTTGTTAAAGGCGTTTGCTAAGCGCTTTGACTTTGACTCTGTAGAACTTCGCAACCTCTATCGAAATGTCAGAATCAAACGCAACGGTAGATGTCCCGTAGGGTGGCTATATATATTATAAGGTATATAGATCATTCAGCGTGGGGCGTTGACGTTGCTCGTTTCGACATTTCGGGCAATGCGAAGGCCTTACAGAGTGGAGCGAGCGACAAGCAGCGGCTCCACGTCTTTATATGTATGCTTTGCCTATAACTGTAATTGCGATGAAGGTAGCCAGTTGCACAGAATGAGTATCAATGGCGCAGCAACGAGTCTTTTTTAATTCACGCGATAAGCTAATTCGTATTGATGTCCAAAAGATTGTTTATTTTGAAGGTGACGGAAATTACACTTATATTGTTACCGCAAATAAGCAAAAAGTATGTGTTACAATGAATCTGGCGCATACCGAAGAAGCAATGGCTGCACAGCTTGGAGAGAATGCGAAGCAGTTTATGCGTATTGGAAAGCGTTTTATCGTAAATATGAACTATATTTACCAAGTGGATATTCTTAAGCAAACACTTATGCTATCTGATTATGAGCACTTCCTTTTCCAGATGTCTGTTTCAAAGGATGCTCTGAAAGCAGTTAAGGAACTCGTTATTCAAACAAGGATTTAAAAGAACTATGGAAATAATAATAGGTAGAGACCAGCAAACCAGAAAACTTAGTGTAGTAAAGGATGGTAGCTCAAAGCTATATGGACAACCAGACAGCGTCCCAATGGATGTAAGTCGTCATCATATAAGCCTTCAGCCCGTAGGTGATGGCAAATGGCAAATCAAGAACTTGAATGAGCGAAATGTTACCTTTGTCAATGGTATTGCTGTAGAAAACAAGACAATCTCAGAAAATGACAAGGTTGAACTTGGCAATTCTCATTACTTATTCCAATGGGCTGCTTTGAGTGAACCAAAAGTGGAAACAATAGATATTAGGTCTTTGAAAAACATTTGGGATGACTATCAGCAAAACGATATTGCAATTCGGAATCGGCAAAAGAATAATGGACTATTGGCAAGTGTCCCTCTTGGTTTCTCTATGTTGGGTGGTATCATAGCTGGGGTTGCGCCAGAGATTCGTGTAGTTGCTTTGGTGTTTACTGGTATAGCATTCATTTTGTTTATCTATGGGCTATATAGGCGCTCCCAAGATAATAGCACGGTTGAATTGAAAAGGCTACAAGACGATTTTGACAAGAAATGGGTTTGCCCCAAATGCAAGCATCCTCTTACTTGCTTTAGAAGTTACACTATATTATCGCAGAGTGATTCCTGTCCGTATTGCAAAACAAAGTACAAGAAGTAATTTCGTACAGAAAACTAGGTGTTTCCTACAGGATATCTTTCAAGACTTTGAACTATTATAGAATTATACTACTTTTGCAGCAGCAAACTTAAAACAGTAACGATATGAACGAGACAACATTTCTAGAGAAGCGTCCAACTGTAAATGGACAGAATGAGGGTAATGCGTGGAAACATGTAACTCTAAGTGGTGTGACGGGTATTCTAATGGGGGCCGGACTCTTGTATGCAGGTCAGATGGTTGCCGCAACGATGCCAGAGGAGAATACAATGGATAAACCTGAGGATGGAACTGCGATTTCAGAGGAACAATCTGCAGAAAGCCCAGAAGTTGAAAATACATTTTTGCCTGTAGCTCAGCTTCATAATGATCTTCCTTTTGGTGAGGCCTTTGCTGCAGCTCGTGCAGAGGTAGGTCCTGGCGGCGTGTTTATTTGGCATGGAGGTATCTATGGCACTTATACTGCAGACGAATGGGATTCAATGACTCAAGAACAGAAGAATGATTTCGCTCTTAAAGTGAATCCTGAGATAAGTGTGAATGATATTCCAACTCCTACAGATGTACAGCCTGATATAGTTGCTCAACCAGTAGTAGACAATTTAAATGATGTTCAAGTGGTAGATGAACAGACTGCGCAGGATTTTGAACAGGACGGTGATGTCCATATTGTAGGCTATGCAAATGTAGAGGGTCATCTTGCTGTAGGTTATGATACAACAGGTGATGGACAGACAGATGTTGCTATTATCGATGTTGATGATGATCATCAGTTGAGTGATGTCGATATTATTGTTGATAATCAAGGTAATGTAGCAACTATTGGTGAAGTAATGAATGCTGACGATCCAAATCTGCAGGTTGCAATGGAAAATCCTGATGTTGCTCCCGACATGCCTGACTACATGAACGATGCAAATATCGATGACATGAATGTTCTCGCATAATGAAGCATATTTGGCTTACCATATTCCTGTATCTTGTCAGCATCATTCGCATACAAGCAAAGGTATATGTGGTTAGTGTAGGGATTGCTGACTACCCTGGTAAGGTGAATGATCTTCGTATCAGTGATAACGATGCCAAGACCATTGCCAAGGTTTTCCTGGCAACCAAGGATGCTTCTGTCAAAGTCCTGACCAATGAAGATGCAACGCAGTCGGCATTACTTAGCACGATGCACACCTTATTTGAGGATGCTCAGAGTGATGATGCTGTTATCCTTTACTTCAGTGGGCACGGAACACCGGGCTCATTAGTCTGTCACGATGGCCTGCTCACTTATCAGCATATCTTCAAAATGTTGAAAGGATGCAAAGCCACAAGGAAAATCATTATTGCAGACGCATGCTATGCCGGCAAGATGCGTACAACCCAACAGCAGACCAATAGCTACAACAGCCAGAATGTTATGCTATTCCTCTCTTCTCGAACCAATGAAACATCAATGGAATCAAAATACCAGAACAGCATGTTTACTATCTTTTTGGAACGAGGATTACGAGGTGGGGCTGATATAAACAAAGATCGTCGCATCACAGCCCGCGAACTATACGATTTTGTGCATAAAGGCGTAATTGAGGCATCCAAGAATAGACAGCATCCTGTGATGTGGGGTAAATTTGACAATGATATGACCGTTATAAAGTGGTAGAGTTATGCAGACAAAGAGAATAAAGTGTCCCAACTGTCAAGTGGTTCTTGATGTAACGAACTCGAAGAATGAGCAAGTCAAGCAGATTACATGCCCCAAATGCCAAGCAGTGCTTCAGGTAAAGTTTCCTCCACAGCATGCTCTATTAGAGGCTGAAACTTACTATGCTCCTAAGAAACCTATAGTAGATAGCGGAGCTACGCAGTTGGCTGGCAGTAGTCTTGGGGCAACACAGTTGGTAACGCCTAAAGAAATGCCAAAGGAATGCAATGCACGTTTGGTATTTGAAGACCAGCCCTATTTCCTCGAAGAAGGCCAGAACATCATTGGTCGCAAAGGCAATACCTCAAAGGCAACAGTCCAGATTGCTACAGATGACCGCTATATGAGCCGCCAACACTGTAGCCTCACTATTACCACTTTACCCGATGGGACCAAGAAGGCTGTGCTCAGTAACTATCAGAACAAGAACCTCACCACTATTGATGGTCAAGAGATTGGGACTGGTGATGCCATCCGTCTCGTCAATGGGAACCATATCACCATGGGACATACCACTGTTGTTTTTAAAATGTAAGAGCTTATGAAGATTTCATTATATCCACCACTCTCTATTTACGAGACAGGTAAGCGAGATAATCAGGAAGATGCCATTGTACAATGGGACAATCGTCTTTTTGTGCTCTGCGATGGCATGGGTGGTCATGAACGCGGTGAAGTGGCCAGTCAGACAGTATGTAGTTCATTAGAGAAATGGTTTGAGGGTAACATCAAAGACGACTCTTTCTCTGATGACCAACTACGTGAAGCTCTTGAATACGCCTATACAGAGTTAGACAAGTATGATGCCGATGGCCCTCGAAAAATGGGAACTACTCTTACCTTATTATTTTTTCATAATAAAGGCGTTACGGCCGCTCATATTGGCGATAGTCGTATATATCATATATTTTTGACAGGGAAAATATTATATCAGTCTCGTGATCATTCTTTAGCCTTTGATTTATTCCAAGCGGGAGAAATAACATACGAGGAAATAGCAACCTTTCCACAAAAGAACATTGTTACTCGTGCTATGACCCCTGGCGTAGACAATCGCATGCGACCTGACATCATCCATATCACAGATATTGAACCTGACGATTATTTCTACATGTGCTCTGATGGGATGCTGGAACAAATGAGTAACCAGGAATTGGTAGACATTCTCATCTCTGACAAATCAGACAAAGAGAAATGTAATCAACTCATAACAGCTACAGCAGCGAATCAAGACAATCATTCTGCTTGGCTAATTCATGTCAAGAACGTCGAGGGGCAATGTGGTGAGGATGTATTATCCAATGAGGAATCAACAGCACGCTGCAACGTGTTGAATATTAAGCCTGTCATTAATCAAGGCAATGATGTTCAGATTGCAGAAAGTGATGATGTAACAATAGTATCTGTACCTACCAAGCCCATGCAAAAATGGGTTACTTACATTAAACCTTTTTTAATAACAGTCTTCTGTATCGTTATATTATTTATCGGAGCCTTTCTTGTATTTGGAGGTGATGATAATGGCAAAAATGAGTTGTCGCATCCAATGCCAATGATACAATCACCAGTAAATAAGCACGGTATACAGGATAATTCAAAAGATACAACAATCAAAGATTCAAATAATATTCAAACAAATGAGCCAGCAAGAAATCAACAGCCAGTCAATGCTCCGCGTGGGAACCGTTTTACGCGGCATATACAGAATAGATAGTTACCTCTCTTCGGGAGGCTTTGGCAATACTTATGTTGCCACAAACATCGAGTTTGATGAGCGAGTTGCCATCAAGGAATTCTTCATGAAGGGAGTTACCCAGCGTGATGACAACCAGACCACTGTTAGTGTCAGTAATACCGAAAATCATAATAACTTCCTAGAACAGCGCGAAAAATTCAAAAAAGAAGCTCGACGTATTAGACAACTGAAAAATGACCATATCGTGGGCGTTCACGATTTGTTCGAAGAAAATGGTACGGCTTATTATGTTATGGACTTTGTTGATGGTGAGAACCTCTCTGAGAGGCTAAAACGTACAGGAAAGCCTATGACGGAAGAAGAAGTTTACCAAATTCTTCCACAAATCCTTGATGCCCTAAAATCGGTTCATGATGCAGGTATATGGCATCTTGACCTGAAACCGGCCAATATCATGTTAGATAAGTTCGGTAAGGTAAAGCTTATCGATTTCGGTGCATCAAAGCAGCTCAATGTTCAAAAAGGTGGTGCCACAACCAGTACGGCAATCAGCTATACAAATGGTTATGCCCCCCGTGAACAGATGGAACAGAACTATGATAAATTTGGTCCTTGGACGGATATCTACGCTCTTGGTGCAACACTTTACAATTTGCTGACCAATAAACGCCCTCCTCTACCTTCTGATATTGATGATGATGAAAGCGAAGACAAACACGAAGCTTTTTCTTTTGCAGATGATATCAGTAATGAGTTAAAACAACTCATATTAAGAATGACAACGACTAATAGGCTACATCGTTTACAAAATGTTGACGAGATTGTTCATCTATTGGGAGATAGAGTAACTTCTGAAAATACCATTCCGATTAAGGGCGAAAGCATGTCGAAAAGTGAAGACGAATCTGTAGAAGAAACCATTTTAGAAGAAAAGCCCCTCACGAATAGCTCGGAAGAATCTCCAAATAATAATATCAAAGCCGAACAAAAAATAGAAAGAAATATAGAATCCAATTCGAACGCGGGAAAAGAAACTAATAAGTGGAAATGGCTTATTGTTCCTGCTTTGTTAATTGTAGGCTGTTTAATTTTTGTTTTTAGCAAACAAAAAGGATCCCTTCCTGTTATGTCTGATGATTTTGTAACTGACACAATAGCCATTTACGGTCCCAAATATACAGTTGGTTCGAAGGATGGTTGGCTGTCCATTAAAACAATTCTACTCACCAGTGATGAAACGCGTATTGATTTTGAATATGTGAATAGATATGAGCAGGGAGGGTGGTGTAGTATTGACAAAAATTCCTATTTGAGTGACGGGGTTAATCAATATAAAATGAAGAATGCAATCAATATTGATATTGCTCCCAAACAAACAATGTTCTCACAACAATATCAAGTGTTGAACTTTACGTTAACATTCCCTCCCCTTAAAAGAGATATTAAATCAATAGACTTTATTGAAGGAACAGATGGAAGCACGTGGAACTTGAAGAATATCTGTATTGACACAAATTATTACTCACATAGAGATAGTATCATTAGAACTATGTTGAATACGTGTTTTGATCAAGATGCTATTTCTGGAACTTTCACAATGGGTAACTCTGGATGGGAAGGAACAGACCCGCAAAGTAAAGTAACATTGAGCGATTATCTTATCAGCCGTTATGAAGTCACACAAGAACAATGGGAATGCGTTATGGGCAATAATCCATCCTACATAAAGGGGAAAAATAAGCCTGTGACAAATGTCAGCTGGGAGGACTGTCAATCATATATTCAGGAATTAGTAAGAATAACAGGAATTCCATTTCAATTGCCGACGGAAGCCCAGTGGGAGTTTGCAGCACGAGGGGGTAAAAAGGCTAAAGGATATAGTTTCGCAGGAGGCAACAATTTGAACGATGTAGCATGGTATTCAGACAATAGCAATAGTACGATACACGATGTCGGGCAAAAAAAGCCTAACGAATTGGGGTTGTATGATATGAGTGGGAATGTCTGGGAGTGGTGTTGGGATTATTATGCCAATTATAGTGCAAAGAACAAGAAAGATCCCCACGGCCCAGAAAAAGGTTCTGATAGAATATACAGAGGAGGTTCCTATAATGAAAAGGCTAAAGCCAATAATTACGGTTACTCTGTTTTTTGGGTATTTGCCCGTAATGCGGATAAACCAACTGCCAGTTACACTAATGTTGGCTTACGATTAGTTATAAATATACCAAACCAATAATGCACGAAAGTGTATGGAAAGATTGTATAAATATAAAAGTGTTGGGGATCTTAAAAGATTCATAGAGTTTGTGTATTCGCATAAACTCTACGCTCCTAGACTTGATGAACTGAACGATGCAAAAGAAGGAGCCTTTCATTATCCAAAAGGTTCGTCTGCAGATGAAAGAAAAGAGTTTCGAAGACTTCTTGATAACACTTACACTTGTTCTTTATCTAAACTAAAGAACAATGGTCATATGTTCGCAATTTATGGGGATAGTCACAAAGGCTGTTGTATTGAGTTAACTGTTACTGCAAATTCTTGGGAGACGGTAAATGTCACTTATCAGCCTCAAATGCCAACAATATCAACAGTGTCTAAAAAATCGATTTCTGAAGTTATTAAAATAAAATCTCCCCAATGGGGTGATGAAGAAGAAGTCAGATATTATAAGACTTTTCCTGATAATAAGCAGAAACAATATTTGGCTGTCAGAATTCTTAGAATTATGTTTGGAGTAAAAGTTAGTAAGAAAGATTTTTCTTTATATAAATCTGCCATCTACGGTATTAATCCTAATATCGAGGTCATCCATTTAACAGAAAAAGATATTGATTTTGGTTTTGACAAATGATGCAACACTTACAACCTAACACCACCTTGCAGGGTGGAAAATACAGAATAGAACGTGTGCTGGGGCAAGGAGGTTTTGGCAATACGTACGTTGGCTATAATACAGAGTTTGAAGAAACCGTAGCCATCAAGGAGTTCTTCATGAAAGGCGTGACGGAGCGTGACGAAACGACTTCCGTTGTCAGTGTTAGTAATGCTGACAATGTACAGCAGTTCGAGGAACAACGGGAGAAGTTCAAGAAAGAAGCTCGAAGATTGCGTAAGCTGAAGAATGAGCATATCGTGAAAGTTCATGATCTGTTTGAGGAGAATGGTACTGCTTACTATGTGATGGATTATATCGATGGTGAATCGCTGGCAGAGAGAATTAAAAAGACTGGCAATCCATTTACTGAGGCAGAAGTCAGGAGCATCCTTTCTCAGATACTCGAAGCACTGAAAGAAGTACATCAGAACGAAATATGGCACCTTGACTTGAAACCTGGCAATATCATGATAGATAAAAGTGGCAATGCCTATCTGATAGACTTTGGTGCCAGTAAGCAGATTCGTGCCAATGGAAGTATGACAACATCTACAGCTCTCTGCTATACGCCAGGTTATGCTCCCAATGAGCAGATTGGCCAAATGTATGATCGCTTTGGCCCTTGGACAGATATTTATGCCCTTGGTGCAACCATCTATAACCTCCTAACAAACAAGAAGCCACCTATGGCTATTGATATTGAGGAAGATGAAGAAGATGCATTCGATTTTCCCAATACAGTATCTGATGGTATGCGCAAGCTGGTTGTTTGGATGATGCAGCCAAAAAGAAAGGCAAGACCGCAGAGTGTAGATGGACTGATCGACAAACTTAACGGCACTAATGATGCTGTCAAAGAGAAAACTATTATTGAGCCGAAATCTAAACCAAAACCAGAACTAAAGTCTGATCGCGAACCTGAGCCCGAATCCGAAAGTGAAGAGACCCTCTTAGCTAGTGAATCGAGTTTTTCAAGGAAAAAAGTGGAATGTGACAAGAATGAAGAAGAGAGTCAGACGATTTTGGTTATAGCGAAAAAGAATCAAGAAATCAAACCTCATATAAATCCAAGTCTCTTACCGCAGAGAGCAATTAAAGTAGGCGATATTATCTTTGAGGATGGAACCTATTCTGACAATATAGGAAGTGACAAGAAGAAGGTGATAGGAACACTCTTTTCATATTATGGTGGTGCCCATGGGCAAATTATTTCTGCTATTAAACCTGATGATAATATGTCCATCAATGGGAAAGAACTGAAATGGCACGAAGCTTCTATAGCGGAATGGGTAGAAGTTATCCAGAATCTTGGACATTGCAAAGTGAATTTCTCTTCTTGGGAATATCGTTTCTTCTCTAATGATGTACGGAGCAACCTAATTAATCATCAAATAAAGGAAATAAGATATGCAACAAGGAAATCTGTTAGCGGAGTGGCTTATGTAGTAAATCTTGAAAGCTGTAGACTAACTCCAATTGATGATGACAATACAACACTTCCATACATCTTTATAAGTGAATTCTAATAGATGATATATTTGTTACTTTTAGGATTATGCCTTCTAGGTTCTATTCCTTCACTCGTATTAAGTGTGGTTAGGGCTATTAAGACTAAGAATCTTATGGCGGGTATGATAATGCTGTTAAGCATAATTGTTGTAACTACCATCGTTAGTGCAATGTACCATGCAGGAAATATTTATGAACTCGTTAGGAATGTGGGAGGCATTGAAGGAGTAAGTAAAGATCTTATAATTCTTCTTGTACGTGGGGGAATAGTTGGTACTTTTGTCATAGCAGATATCATATTGTTCCTGCTTGTTAAGTTCTGTAATGAAAAGAATCTGTGGATATGGGTGATTTCTTTTCTTGCCTTTTTTGTGGGATGTTGTTTGATGGTAGGTGTAGTTGGCAGTGTTTTGACGGGATACTCATTAGATTATAGCTTTTTTGGAGCCTGTTGCGCCTTTATGGGGACATGGGGCGTAGCATGGGGACTTTCATATAAAGAGATCTGTGTCATAGGTAATATCTACATAGAGGCAGCCATTTGCTTATTATCGACATTATTGGTTACATGGAATTGCATCAAATGTTTCCTTAATCATAAAGCATGGCAATAATATAGCAGTTGGCACAAAATAACCCCTTATACGTATAAAAATACCCCATAACGCTGGACTTTTTTGTAACTTTGTAGTATAATTTAAAAGAAAACTCAAAGTTATGATTAATTTCAGCAAATTCAACAGCATTATCTCGCTCACTTCGTACTTCACCTCAGATGCAAAGTGTATGCAAGCCATCATAGAATCACGTTGGGGTGTTGGAGAACAGCAAGACGTTGTTTGCCCTTACTGTGGCAAACACCATTGCAAGTTCTCCAAGAATGGTCGTTTCCACTGTACTGAGTGCAACTGCAACTTCTCTTGTCTTGTTGAGACAATGTTTGAGAACACTAAGTTGCCACTTATCAAGTGGTTTGTTGCAATGTATCTTATCAGCAGCCACAAGAAGGGTGTATCATCACACCAACTTGCACGTGACCTCGATATAACACAAGCAACTGCTTGGCATATGCTTCATAAGATTCGTAAGTTCTATGCTCAGAACGATGCAGAAGCCTTTGAGGGTACTGTAGAGTGTGATGAGGTGTATATTGGTGGCAAGGAGAAGTGGAAGCACAAGTCAATGCGTACACCTCATACACAAGGCCGTTCTACCAAGACCAAGACTCCAGTCTTCGGTATGATGGAGCGTAGCACCTTTGAAAATGAGGATGGTGAGATTGAGAACATCACCTACGTTCACGCCTTTGCTGTAGAGAATACGAATAGGGCTACATTGCAGCCCATTATTCAGCAGTTTGTTGCTGAAGGTTCGAGAGTGATTACTGATGAACTTCAAGCCTACAATGGTCTTGAAGTGTTAGGTTATACTCACGCTGTGGTTAATCACGGTGAGGAAGAGTATGCTAATGGTGACATATTCACCAATAGCATTGAGGGCTTTTGGAGTCATTTCAGACGTATGATTGTTGGTTGCTATCACGATGTATCTGATGAACACCTACAGTCTTACATTGACGAGGCTGTGTATCGTTGGAACACAAGAAAACTGAGCGAATCAGAACGATTCGCCCATATGTTCAAGAAGTCCATTGGACTCGTTTGTAAGTGGTCTGAGATTAAGGTAGGTCTGATGGCCGCTTAATTAGTAACAACATATCCTTTTTTGATGTAGTTTCTAATAGCATTAATGTAATCTTCTTCACTTTCGTATGTCTCAACACTACAATGTCCTTGTCCATAACGTTCTGCCTCACTTTCACATTGTGAGATTACATCAATAGGTTGTTGTCCGTATTTGTATATTTTTCCTCTATCATCAACATCAAAAGCAAATAATTTGCCTTGATATGGTATGGTATTATCTGCGTTTCTACTATATCTACCAGAAAAATTATCCTCATCATAATCAAGTCGTGTTTCTTTCAATATTCTCTGCACAGACTCCTTTACTATTCTATGCAAGTCTGACTCTGTTAGTCTAATTAACTTATTCATATTATATCTTGTTTTATTTTCTGTTATTATCTCAGGCTCTTCATTTGGTCTCAATATCATAACTCTTGCGTGTTTAGGCGTGTTCGCTAATGGGTCTTTATACCCTTTGTTTTGCCATATGTTCTGTACTGCTTGGTTTATTAAGATAGAATCATTCTCATCAAGTAATTGGCAGTTGTAAACATACTGTGTGACTTCAAATGGTTTCTTTTCACCAATGACATTTCCATCCTTGTCAACGATTCTCATATCAACCTCTATGTTAGAATTGTCTTCTCCATTTTCAGAATATACTACACAAGTATTAATTGCATATGAAGGGTCGTATTGTTTGTCATACCAAGTCCATAGCCAAGTTCCGTGATTTGAAACTCTTGCTTGTAATGGTCTGTTAACCTCTATAGTATAAGTTCTGTAGTATGATGAGTCATTTCTGTTAGGCTTAAAGCCTCCATTACGCCTAATTAACTCTATAGCCCTATTAAAATCTATCATTTTCGTTAAACATTTCTAATATAAATAGTTTGTTCAAAGAAAATGTTCTAACTTTGCAGCATTATGGCACAGTATTATGATTCACTAACATTTTCTGACTACCCACCTACTGAATTGTTGGGTTGTGGCATCTATAATGATTCTATCAAAAGACTATCATTTCAATACAGAACAAGGAACGAAGAGAAACTCATAGCGTATATTGCTCTATCTCAAGACAAGCCAAATATTGAGATTCCAAATGTAGAAAACCAAATGAATGGTTGTAGAATCTTAGGTGTTTATACAGAAAATTATCAAGTAGGACATTATCAAGTGACAGATTTGATATTATTAGATGCATTACTTGATGAAGCAGAATACTACATTAGAGGATGGGTTAATACCCAAAATGGTGAATTCCAATTCAATTATTTATGGCTTAACCTTAGTGATTTTGATTCACAAGATATAATAGAAAGAATTGAGGGCTTAACATTTATCAATGGCATCGCATATAAAGTTATAGAAAGAAATGAGCAGCCAAATCAATGACTGCTCATTTGTGCCAACTTCTATATTGTTGCCTATAATATAGTGAACTATGTCATCTTTATCTTCTTGTTTTTGGTAATAACGATTGGAAACGTTCTTGTGGCGAAATTGATTAAAGTGATAGGGAAGTGACTTTAGGCCTTACTTGCAAATACATTTTTATCATTATTTCAGCAACTTCCTGTGCCATAGTGATTTCTGGTGACACTTTTGGGCATGTACCCTAAAAATGAGGAAAATGCCTTCCGTTCCCCAAAATTTGCCATTTGGGCGTTGAAAATGGTACTATCATGAAAAGTGTCACCGTAAACTGCTGTGAATCAGTGATATGATGTTATGATCTCGTTAGTATGATGTTTAGCTCACGTTAGTATGGTGTTTAGCTCACGTTAGTATGATGTTTAGCTCACGTTAGTATGGTGTTTAGCTCACGTTAGTATGATGTTTAGCTCACGTTAGTATGATGTTTAGCTCACGTTAATATGGTACTTAGCACCCCTAAGTATAGGGTTTATGAAAATATCTCCTAGAGTTATGAAAGAAAAAATCCCGCATCAACAGAAATGTTGATGCGGGAAGGGAAGTTATTGCTTAGTTGCAAGTTATGCCAACAGCTTCTTTACCTGATTGTAAACATTCTCGCCGGTGAAGCCGAGTTTCTCGTCGAGCACCTTGTAAGGAGCAGAGAAACCGAAGCTCTCGAGACCCCAAACAGTACCGTCGGCACCTACCAGACCCTCAAGGTTTACTGGCAGACCTGCGGTGAGACCGAACTTCTTAACGCCAGCAGGCAGGATGCTCTGCTGATACTCCTTGCTCTGGCTGCGGAACAGACCCTCAGAAGGAACGCTGACAATGCGAACCTTCACACCATCCTCGCGGAGCAGCTTAGCACCAGCCTCCAGCGTGCTAACCTCTGAACCAGAAGCCAACAGGATGACATCGAACTTCTCGTCTGAGCCAGCTACAACGTAAGCACCCTTCTCGGCCTGGTTGTAGTCGTTGCCCTCGGGCAGCATCTAGGACGAACTACCAATACAGAGTTCTTGCCGTGGTGGTTCTTCAGCTTCTCCATCAGACGGATCTGTGCCTCCTGCTCAACAGGCTCGTGGGTAGGACCATCCTCACCAACACGGAAGGCATCATGCGTCCAGATGAATTTCACGGGCAGCTCCATCAAGGCAGCCATACGTACGGCGGGCTTCATGTAGTCAGAGAATACAAAGAAGGTACCGCAAGCGGGGATCACACCACCGTGCAGAGCCATACCGATACAGCAGCAAGCCATTGTGAGCTCAGCCACACCAGCCTCGAAGAATGCACCGCTGAAGTCGCCACGAACCAGGTCGTGAGTCTTCTTCAGGAAGCCGTTGGTGTTGTCTGAGTTGCTCAGGTCGGCAGAAGCGCAGATCATGTTGGGCACCTGCTCAGCCAGCTGACCCAGAACAGCTGCAGAAGCACTACGGGTAGCGCTGCCAGCCTTCTGTTCAACCTTGCTCCAGTCGATCTTAGGAGCCTTGCCACTGAACCACTCCTTCAGCTGCTCGGCCTTCTCGGGATTAGCCTTTGCCCACTCAGCCTTAGCAGCATAGCGCTCAGCTACGATCTTCTTCAGCTCCTCTGCACGCTTAGCATACATCTCCTTAACCTCGGGGAAGATCTGGAATGGATTCTCAGGATCAGCACCCAGGTTCTTCATGGTGTTGATGTAAGCATCGCCACCAAGAGGAGCACCGTGAGTAGCGCAGTTGCTCTCGTAGCTGCTGTTGTCGGCCTTACGGGCACCCTTACCCATTACGCAGTGACCGATGATGAGTGAAGGACGGTTCTTCTCAGCCTGAGCCTTCTTGATAGCCTCGCGGATCTGATCGACGTTGTTACCATCGATCTTCTGTACGAACCAGCCCCAAGCCTCGTACTTCTTGGCTGTATCCTCGCAGGTAACCACCTCAGTCTTGGTAGAGAGCTGAATATCGTTGGCATCGTAGAACCTGAGAGATCTCCTCCTGCACACCACCATCAGAGATGTAGGCGTAGATGGTCTGATTCATCACGTCGCCCAGACGAGCCTTCAGGAACTTGGCTGCGATGGCAGCACCTACAGCGAAGCAGTGACCCTGACCAAGAGGACCAGAGGTGTTCTCGATGCCGCGCTCAATCTCGCGCTCGGGGTGACCAGGCGTTACTGAACCCCACTGGCGCAGGTTCTTCAAATCCTCGAGTGTGTACTTGCCGATGAGAGCCAGCTGGCTGTAGAGCATTGGAGCCATGTGACCAGGATCGAGGAAGAAACGGTCGCGACCCTCCCATGCGGGATTCTCAGGATCGTAAACCAGGAACTCACTGTACAGGGTGTTGATGAAGTCTGCACCACCCATAGCTCCGCCGGGGTGACCCGACTTTGCCTTTTCCACCATTGAAGCAGCAAGGATACGGATGTTATCCGCTGCCATGTTCATAACTTTGTTGTCGTTCATAGAATTATTAACTACTAACTATAATAAAATTAATTTTCAACTATCAATTCTTGTGATCAACGGCAGCCTGCTCGATAGGCAAGCACTTCTTGTAGTTCTCAATGTACTTCTCGAAACCAGCTACATCTTCGGCGGTGGGGGCGATAGACACACCCGTATTGCCAGCGAAGACAACGGTCTCCAGATAGTCGGCCAGCGAGAGCTTGTTGGGATTGTTGACCACATAGCCAGCCAGCAGGGCGATACCCCATGCACCACCTTCACCTGCGGTCTCCATGACAGAAATAGGCGAGTTGAGGGCAGCAGCTAGCATACGCTGACCTACACCTGCGGTCTTGAAGTAACCACCGTGACCGGTGATTCGATCTACGCGAATCATCTCGTCCTTGAACAGGATGTCATTACCAATCTTCAGCACGCCGATGGCACCATAGAGGTGGGCACGCATGAAGTTGGCCAGGTTGAACTTGTCGTTAGCTGAGCGCACGAACATAGGACGACCTTCGGCCAGACCAGTGACGGGTTCGCCCGATACGTAGTTGTAGGCCATCAGTCCACCGCAGTCGGCATCGCCCTCAAGAGCTTTATTAAAGAGTTTGCCATAGAGTTCGTTCATATCTACGGGCACGCCCAGCAACTGTTGATACTCCTTGAACAGACCTACCCATGCGTTGATGTCAGAGGTACAGTTGTTACAGTGAACCATAGCTACAAGCGAACCGTCAGGTGTGGTCACCATGTCGATCATCTCATAGGGCTTGCTCAGCGGTTTCTCCAGTACAATCATAGAGAAAGAAGACGTACCGGCAGAGACGTTACCTGTGCGCTGCTTCACGGCATTGGTAGCCACCATACCCGTACCGGCATCGCCCTCAGGAGGACAAACGGGGCATCCGGGCTTCAGGTGACCGGATACGTCAAGCCTCTTGGCACCTTCCGGTGTCAGGAAACCAGCGTTCTCGCCAGCATTCAGACTCTTTGGCAGAATGTCAAGCAACTTCCAAGAGAATCCCTTGGGAGCAATGAGCTTGTCGAACTTCTCCACCATCTCGGCATCATAAGTCTTCGTAGCGGGATCAACGGGAATCATACCCGAGGCATCGCCTACGCCCAGCACGAACTGACCCGTCACCTGCCAGTGTACATAACCAGCCAGTGTGGTCAAGTATTTGATGTCGCTGACGTGCTCCTCATTGTCAAGGATGCACTGGTAGAGGTGACTGATGCTCCAGCGCAGGGGAATGTTGTAGTTGAACAACTCAGAGAGCTTGGCAGCAGCCTTACCGGTGTTGGTGTTACGCCAGGTACGGAAGGGTACCAGGATCTCCTGCTTCTCGTTGAAGGCCATATAGCCGTGCATCATAGCTGAGAAGCCGATGGCAGCCAGGGCCTCGATCTCGCAGTCGTACTGCTTGAGCACGTCCTTACGCAACTCTGCGTAACAGTCCTGCAGACCATACCAGATAGCCTCGGTAGAGTAGGTCCACAATCCGTCAACGAGTTGGTTCTCCCACTCGTGTGAGCCCTGTGCAATGGGCTTATTGTCCTCGTCGATGAGGACGGCCTTGATGCGGGTAGAGCCAAACTCGATACCGAGAATGGCTTTACCTGCTTCGATTGTCTGTTTTGCGTTCATATTATCTCAAAGCTTTGTTAAGCATATAATATACTTCATTGTTTCTAAGCTGCTGCTTGAAGTCAGCAATGTTGGTCTGCTTGTTGATCTTCACATACTCGATGCCCAGCATCTCGGCGAAGTCTTCCCAGTACTCCTCGTTGATGTCGTATGAGAAGGCACTGTGGTGAGTACCACCAGCCAGGATCCAGGCTGCAGCACCGATCTCGAAGGTGGGCTGAGGAATCCACAGGGCAGAAGCTACGGGGAGCTTAGGCATGGGCTTCGGCTCGATGCACTCTACCTCCTGAGAAATCAGGCGGAAGCGGTTGCCAAGGTCAACAACGGTAGCCTTGATACCAGCACCGGTCTTGGATGTGAATACCAGACGGGCGGTCTGCTGCTTGCGGATACCGATGCCGAGGAAGTGAACCTCGAGCTTGGGCTTGTCGGTAGCAATCAGCGGACAGATCTCGAGCATGTGGCTCTGCAGACATGAGCTGCGGTCGCCAGCAAAGTTCAAGGTGTAGTCCTCGAGGAATGAGCAACCGGTAGGCATACCCTGCTGGATAACCCACAGTGAGCGATAGAGGCAAGCTGTCTTCCAGTCACCCTCGGCACCGAAGCCGTAACCCTCCTGCATCAGGCGCTGTGAAGCCAGACCAGGAATCTGGTCGAAGCCACAGAAGTCGGGTGCGTCGATATCGGCATCGCCCAGGTCGTCGAAGTTGGTGGTGAAGGCGGTAGCACCCTCGTCCTTCAGTACTCGACGGAGAGCGATCTCTGCCTTGGCAGCATTGTGAACCTTCTCCCAATATACCTGCTCGCCACTCTCGTCGATCTTGATGGTGTAGAGCTTCTTGTACTCCTCAACCAAAGCATCGGCCTCAGCATCGGTCACACGCTTGAAGTAGTCCATCAGAGAAGAGACGGGATAGTAGTCAACATGGTAGCCCAGACGCTGCTCGAACTCTACACGGTCGCCATCGGTTACGGCCACGTTGTTCATGTTCATACCGAACATCAGACAGCGTACGTTGTGAGCATCAGCAACACCAGCAGCTACGCGAGCCCATACGGCAATCTGCTTCTGAGCCTTCTCGTCCTTCCAGTAACCGCAAACCACCTTGCGGGCAATGCGCATACGGGTGCAGATATGTCCGAACTCGATATCACCGTGAGCACTCTGGTTCAGGTTCATAAAGTCCATGTCGATATCGCTCCAGGGGATTTCAGCGTTGTACTGAGTGTGGAAGTGGAGTAGGGGCTTCTGTAATTGCTGCAGACCCTTGATCCACATCTTAGCGGGAGAGAAGGTGTGCATCCATGTGATGATACCTACGCACTTCTCGTCGTTGTTGGCAGCCAGCATCACTTGCTCTACTTCCTTAGAGCTGTTGGCTGTACCCTTATATACAATCTTCACGGGGATGTTTCCGCTCTTGTTCAGACCGTCAACCATCTCCTTTGAGTGTCCGTCAACTGCAACCACTGCGTCGCCTCCGTACAGGAGCTGTGCACCAGTTACCCACCAAATCTCGAAATTTTCAAATGCTTTCATTGTTGTAATTGTTTTTAGTTATGATTAATGTTTTTGTCCTTTTTGTCCGTAGTAGGCATTAGGGCCGTGCTTACGCATGTAGTGCTTCTCGACGAGCAGCGGATTCATCGTCAGGTTGGGATTCACCGAGAAGGCTACGAAGGCCATCTTGGCACACTGCTCCATTACCTTGGCGTTATATACGGCATTGTCGGGAGAGGTACCCCATGAGAACGGACCGTGATTCTTCACGAGCACAGCGGGTGTGTGGTCGGGATTGATCTTACGGATGTTCAGAATCTCATCTACGATGACATTACCTGTCTCCAGCTCATACTGACCTTTCACCTCAGCCTCGGTCATGTCGCGTGTGCAGGGAATATCCTTGTAGAAGTAGTCGGCGTGAGTAGTGCCGATGTTGGGGATGTCCTTGCCGGCCTGAGCAAATGCTGTGGCGTAGGTAGAGTGGGTGTGGACCACACCCTGGATGTTGGGGAATGCCTTATATAATACAAGGTGTGTGGGAGTGTCGCTCGATGGGTTCAGGTCGCCTTCGACAACCTTGCCACTTTCGAGATCAACCACCACCATATCCTCGGCTTTCATCTCATCGTATGAGACACCGCTTGGCTTGATGACTACGAGGCCTTTCTCACGGTCAATACCCGATACGTTTCCCCATGTGAATATCACGAGTCCTTGTTTCACAAGGTCCAAATTGGCCTTGAATACTTTCTGTTTGAGCTCTTCTAACATAATTAATTATAACTTAAAGTTAGTATCTTCGGTGTATGCCTTGTTATTAAAGCGGTAGAGGGCAGCACCACGTTTTGACGACTTCTTGTCGATAAGGTTTGTCTTCTCGATGAAGTCCATTTCCTTGATACGCTTACGGAAGTTGCGCTTGTCGACCTCCTCGCCAATGACAGCCTCATAGAGAGTCTGCAGCTGTGTGAGGGTGAAGAGTTTTGGCAGCAGACGGAAGCTGATAGGTGCAGTCTTGATCTTCTGGCGCATGATGCGCAGGGCCTGCTCCACCATCAGGTTATGGTCGGAATAGAGCGTGGGAATCTGGTTGATGTCAACCCATTCTACTTTATGCTCCTTACGCAGCTTCTCGCTATAGTCCTTCACGTTGATAAGTGCATAGTATGCAATCGAGATGACACGCTCGCCCGGGTCTCTGTCGATGCTGCCAAAAGCACCCACCTGACGCATATACAGGTTGTCGAGTCCTGTGAGGGCGCGCAGTGTACGCTTAGCAGCATCGTCAATGCTCTCGTTGGCAGTGACGAAGCCTCCATAGAGGCTCCACTCTCCGCGTCCTGGATCCATCTGGCGTCGGCCGATGAGCACCTTTAGCTTCTGTTGATCAAAACCGAAGATGATGACGTCGACCGACACCCAGACTTTCGAATGTTCTTTATAGTAGGTCATGGTTGCGTGCTATTTACCAGAAGTACCAGTAGAATGTAGCGCAGAGGCCGATAACTACCAGTGTGCCAATGATATCGAATGCGCCCCAGCTCTCCTTGATTGACTTCTTAAAGTCAGCAGAGAAGGTAATGGCATCAATCTGAGCCTTAGACGGTGCAGGAGTGAAGATACTCACTACGACCATCAGCACTACGATGAATACGAGCAGCCAGCACTCGAAGATAAGCCAGTTCGTCTGCCAGAACCAAGCGGTGTTCTCCCAGAAAGCACCATCCATCACAGCCTTACCAGAATCGGTCACTACGTTGGTTACCAGACGGATCATACCAATCAGGAAACCACCAATCAAACCCCATTCACCAGCTTTTGGCGTAATCTTCTTGGAGAAGATACCAAGGGTGAACACAGCCACCATGGCAGGAGCAATCAACGACTGGATATCCTGCAGGTAAGAATATAGGTTGCCCATGTTCATCATGATAGGCATCCAAGCCAAACCAAGTAGCACAACCACTACAGTAGCCATACGGCCTACGAACACGTAGTGAGCCTCACTCTTGCCCTTCTTCATGGGCTTGTAGAAATCTTCTGTAAACAGTGTAGCACAGCTGTTGAAGAACGCAGCTAATGAAGCAACAAGCGCGCAAACGAAACCAATGGTTACAATACCCTTGATACCTGCAGGCAGGATATTCTTCACCATCATGGCGAAAGCACCGTCAGTAGACTCGTGGTTGGTGATATCCATCTCAATGCCGCTACCTGTTTTCAGTGAGAGGGCGTAGGCAATCATACCAGGGATAAGGAACATAAAGCAAGGCAGAATCTTGAAGAAACCGGCAGCGATGGTACCACGGCGGGCACGCTTCATCACTTCTTTGTTATCTTCACCAGGAACCTGTCCGAGCACACGCTGAACGATATGCTGGTCAGTACACCAGTACCAGAAACCGATAATTGAAGCACCAAGGAACACTACGTAACCAGGGAACTGCGGATACATTGGGTCATTAGGGTCGGGATGGAACATGTGGGTGGTACCGAAACCATCGTGAGCGGCGTTACATACCTTCATCATCTCAGCCCATCCAGCTGTGATGCTACCATCGCCCAACATATTCAAGCCAAGGAACAGTACAAGGAACGAACCAATAATAAGAATAGGTGTCTGGATGGTTGAAAGTGTCATCACGCCCTTCATACCACCGAATACGGTGAACACTGCGGTAATGGCAATCAGACCAATAGCACCATACCAGAAAGGAAGGCCAAGCAGGAACTTGAAGAAGATACCGCCCGTGAAAGCAGTTACCGACACCTTAGTGAGCACATAGGCTACGAGGGTGATGATTGACAACCAAGAACCTGTGCGCTGGGTGTAGCGGAACTTCAGGAAATCGGGCATGGTGATAATCTTACCCATCTTGTTGATGAGCAACTGATAGAATGGTACGAACAACCAACCGAGAATCAGGATCATCCAACCCTGCATCTCCCAGTGGGCCATACCCACACCGTCTTTTGCACCTGTTCCAGCTAAGCCAACCAAATGCTCAGAACCGATGTTGGCGGCAAAGATAGCCATACCGATTACATACCAAGGCTCACCCTTACCAAAGAGGTAGGCTGATGAGTCTGCGCCCTTTTGGGCTTTCTTGTCTTTCCAAATGGCATACCACACTGCGGCAACCACTCCTAACAGGCCGACGATGAGCACTACCCAGTCGAGCCAGATGAATTCTTGTGAACTCCAGTTCATAATTTTTATTTATAGTTTTATAATTTACAATTACGATTTATTTCTTTTGACGATTACGCCACATGGCTGTCATATCCTCCAGCGTCTTACCCTTTGTCTCAGGAACGAGCTTCCATACGAACAGGGCAGCCAGCAAGCAGATGAAGCCATAGAGACCATAAGTGAACCAGTGGCCGAAATCATCGCCTTCTGTGAGGTGCATGTTGAACATAGGCACGAAGGTAGATGATACGATGAAGTTGAAAATCCACTGGAAAGCCACAGCGATAGCTACGGCACCACCACGGATGGTGTTGGGGAAAATCTCGGCAATGAGCACCCAAGTGATGGGACCCCATGAGAACATGAACGAGGCTGCGTAAATCATGATTGATGCGGCAGTAACAAATTCCATTCCTGCGTGGCCAAAGGTAGCGGCAACGCCAAGAGCGCCGATAGCCATACCGATAGAACCCCAGATGAGCAGAGGCTTGCGTCCCCATTTTTCAACGGTGAAGATTGCCACCAATGTAAAGAGGATATTGACAACACCCATGAATACAGTCAGAATCATTGGGTTGTCCATACCCATATCACCGAAGATGCGTGGTGCATAGTAGAGCACAGCGTTGATACCTACGGCCTGCTGGAATACAGACAACATGATACCCACGAAGATGCATACGAAACCGTAAGTCATCAGCTTCTCGGTCTTTACAACCATCGTGTCCTTAATGTCCTGCAGAATCTGCTGAGCCTTGCTGCTACCATTAATCTTAGCCAGAATACGCTGAGCTACATCATCGCGACCGATGCTGACGAGGTAACGTGGGGTCTCAGGAACAAAGCAGATAAGCAGGGCGAAGAGTCCAGCAGGAACGGCCTCAGAACCGAACATATAACGCCAACCTGTTTCCACCGTCCAAACGGCTTTCGGGTCTAGAGCGGCAAGGCCTTTGCCCATATCTTCAACGATAGGCTGGATGTGGTCGCCCAGAATGAAGAAGTTCACAAAGTAAACCACCAACTGACCGAAGATAATAGCAAACTGGTTCCATGAAACCAGCATACCTCTGATGCTTGAAGGAGCCACCTCGCCAATGTACATAGGACAGATGGCAGAAGCCAGACCTACACCGATACCACCGATGACGCGGTAGATGTTAAAGGTAATCAGCAGAGAGAATGTGGGAGTGCCATGCTCAAAGAATAGGAATTCAGGCTCCATACTTCCAAGGGCAGAGATGAAGAACAGCAAGCCAGCTATAATCAGCGAGCGCTTACGTCCTAAGTTGGTTGCCAAGAAACCTGACAGGGCTGAACCGATGATACAGCCAATCAGGGCACTTGCAGAAGTGAAACCGTGCCAGGTGTCAGTATATGAAAAGTCCTTAGCCTCCATGAAGAAAGCCTGTAGGCCCTTCTCTGCACCGGATATAACGGCGGTGTCGTACCCGAAGAGCAAGCCTCCGAGTACGGCAACCATCACGATACTAATCAAGTAGCCTTTGCTACCTTTATCAGTCTGTGCCATAATTCTTAATGTCCAATTTTATTTGATTGAGAACTTATAGGCAGCGTGACTGTAATATTTCTCACCAGGGTTCAGCACGGGGCTGGGCCACTCAGGATGGTTGGGGCTGTCAGGATATTTCTGACTCTCCAAACATACAGAAATGTACTGAGGATAGTGCTTGCCGAGCTTGCGAACCACGTTCTCCTCGCCCTGGATGCCCTGGAAGTTGCCAGTGTAAACTTGTACGCCAGGCTCGTTGGTGAACATCTCCATGAAAATGCCGGTCTTGGGGCTGTAAAGCGTAGCAGCAACCTGTGTGTCGTCACCCTTGGTGTTCAGACACCAGTTGTGGTCGTAACCGCCATTGGCGTTCTTTACCTGGTCGAACTCACGATCCAGACCGTCGATGATGACGTGCTCGGTGCGCAGGTCCATAGTGGTACCCTCAACGGCACGAATCTCGCCAGTAGGCATATAAGAGTCGTCGGCTACAGTGAACGAGTCAGCATTGACCATCAGCAGCTGCTTCAGACCACCTTCGGCCTCCTCAAAGTCGCCAGAGAGGTTGTAGTAGTTGTGGTTGGTCTGGTTGATGATAGTAGGCTTGTCGGTCTCGGCCTCCCAAGTGATATCGAGGGTATTGCCATCAACGATTTTATAGGTTGTGGTTGCAACTACGGTGCCGGGGAATCCGTTCTCACCGTCCTCAGCCACGATAGTCAGCTTCAGGGTCTGGTCGTCAATCTGCTCGGCCTTGTAAACCTGATTCATCCAACCTGTGTCGCCACCACCGTGCAGACAATGGTCACGTCCGTCGTGCTTGTCGTTCTGCTTCAGCTGATACTCTTCACCATTGAGGGTGAACTTACCCATGTTGATGCGGTTGGCATAGCGGCCTACGCTTGAACCGTAGTCGGTGGTCTTCTCCATGTACTGGGCGATGTTGTCGAAGCCGAGTACCACGTCAACGAGCGAGTCGTTCTTGTCGGGTACCATCAATGAAACTACGCGTCCACCATAGTTGGTGATGCACACTTCCATACCCTTGTCACCCTTTAGGGTGTAGAGCTTTACGGTGTCACCGTTTACTACTGTGTCAAACTTGGCTGGGTTAAGACCTGAAGCCGTTAGTTCGGGTGCCTGCTGAGCCTCTCCACATGACATCATTGTGAGGGCCATCAGAGCACCAAATCCGAAGATAGAAGCCTTTAATGCTTTCATCGTTTTGATTGATTTAAAATTAAACAGTTTTAGTTATTGTCATAAATTTGGGTGTAAAGTTACAATATATTTTCTGAATCGCCAAACATATTGCTATGAAATTTTGCTGACTACGCCTTTTTTTATAGTTTTTCATACGTATTTGAAAAAAAAGACGTAACTTTGCACGCTATGAAACAGATTATTGTAAGAGATTCGGATTTGAGTAATGCCGCCCTTGAGGGTATGGATGCGTTCTTGCAGGTGTTTATTGATGCCCTGCGTGAAGCTGTTGGCGGTGAACCGACAGCAGAGACGATGCAGGAGCTGAATGCCGACCAGATGACGCTGCTCTGTTGGGATACGTTGCATCAGGAGGTGATGGATGGTGGTTTCGTCCAACTGATTCATAATGGCTACGGCCCTTTTATCTTTAAGAATCCTTTTGCCAAGGCTCTGAACAAGATGTGGCATATGCGCGACCTGTCAAAGATGCTCTATGAGGTTCATACCTTGTGGCTTGAGAATCGTGAGGCGTTGGAGGCTGACTGTACTGACGAGGAGTTTATGGCACTCTTTGAGCGCTTCCCACAGTTTGACGACTATGATGATATGTTCGTAGAGAATGAAGAGCGTTGGACGGAAGAGATCGCCCATTATGTGGACGAAAACATTGAGCGCTTCGCTAGTGTGGAGTGAATAGAAAATAGTGAATAGAGAAAGATGAATAAACAACAAGAGGAACTTCGTAAGAAGAGTCCTGTACAGATAAAGAATCGTAAGGCCTCGTTTGAATATTTCTTTATCGAGGAGTTCACGGCGGGCATAGTGCTTACTGGTACCGAGATTAAATCTATCCGTGCTGGTAAGGCGAGTCTCGTAGATACTTATTGCACCATTATCCACGGCGAGATGTGGGTCAAAGGTATGTCGATAAGTCCCTATTTCTATGGTTCTTATAATAACCACGAGCAGAAACGCGATCGTAAATTGCTTCTTACTCGTCGTGAGATTGCCCGACTGGAGAGTGCCACAAAGCAGACTGGCTATACCATTGTGCCTACGCTGGTGTTTATCGATGAGAACGGTAGGGCAAAGATGGATATCGCCCTTTGTAAGGGTAAGAAAGCATTCGACAAGCGTCAGACACTAAAGGAGAAAGAAGACCGCCGCGAGATGGATCGTGCGATGAAGGTTTACAAATGATACAACACGAAATAACTAAACGTATTCTGATCCTTGACGGTGCTATGGGTTCCGTCATTCAGGAGTATGGACTTGATGAAAAAGACTTCCGTGGGGATAGGTTTACTGCTACCCCTGGAGTCATGAAAGGTAATAATGATGTGCTTAATCTGACGCGTCCGGATATCATCCGTGATATCCACGCAAGATACCTGAAAGCAGGTGCTGACATTATTACTACAAATACATTTAACGCGCAGCGTATCTCTCAGAGTGACTATCAGTTACAAGATTTCGCTCGAGAAATAAATTTAGCAGCTGCAAGGCTCGCCCGCCAATGTGCCGACGAGTTTTCCTCGTCGGAAAAGCCTCGCTTCGTGGCAGGTTCTGTGGGACCTACAAATAAGACGTGCTCCATGTCGCCAGACGTGAATGATCCAGCTCGTCGCGAACTCACCTATGATGAACTCTTAGAGGCTTATAAGGAACAAATTTCCGCGTTGATAGAGGGTGGGGTGGATGCCATCCTGATTGAAACGATATTCGATTCCCTCAACGCCAAGGTGGCTATCGATGCTGCTGTTCAGGTGCGAGGCAATCGTGATATTCCCATCATGCTTTCTGTAACAGTTAGCGATGCTGCAGGCCGTACACTCAGTGGTCAGACGCTCGATGCCTTTCTGGCCAGTGTGTCGTCGTTCCCTATCTTCAGTATCGGCCTGAACTGTTCGTTCGGCGCCCGTCAGATGAAGCCTTACCTGAAAGAACTGGCTCATCGTGCGCCCTATTATATCAGCGCTTATCCGAATGCAGGCCTGCCTAATTCCTTGGGACTCTATGACGAGACGCCTGAATCGATGGCTCCGCAGATTGGCGAATTCATCGATGAACAATTGGTGAATATCGTGGGTGGCTGTTGTGGTACGACACCAGCATTCATCGAGAAATACGTTCCCTTGGCTGTAGGAAAGCAGCCGCATGTGCCTGCCGAGTGCCCTAAGACCCTGATGCTCTCGGGTTTGGAGTTGATGGATGCTGCTCAGGCTACGTTTGTCAATGTGGGTGAGCGCTGTAATGTGGCTGGCTCGCGAAAATTCCTGCGTCTGATCAAGGAAAAGAGCTATGAGGAGGCTCTTCAGATAGCCCGCAAACAAGTGGAAGACGGGGCTATGGTCATCGATATCAATATGGATGATGGCTTGTTGGACGCCAAGACCGAGATGGTGCATTTCCTCAATCTGATAGCCTCTGAGCCCGATATCGCCCGTGTGCCAGTGATGATCGACTCCAGTAAGTGGGATGTCATCATGGCTGGTTTGAAGTGCGTACAGGGCAAGAGTATCGTCAATTCTATCTCATTGAAAGAAGGCGAGGAAATCTTTTTAAGTCATGCACGTGATGTGAAGCGCATGGGCGCCGCTGTGGTGGTGATGTGTTTCGATGAACAGGGACAGGCCACGACTTACGAGCGTCGTATTGAGATAGCTGAAAGAGCTTATCGCTTATTGACGGAGAAGGTAGGCTTCCTGCCTCAGGATATCATCTTCGACCCCAATGTCTTGGCTATTGCAACAGGTATGGAGGAGCATAATGCTTATGCGGTGGACTTCATCCGTGCTACGGAATGGATTCGCAAAAACCTGCCTGGTGCTCATATCAGCGGTGGTGTCAGCAACCTGTCTTTTTCGTTTCGTGGCAATAACTACCTGCGCGAAGCCATGCACGCCGTTTTCCTCTATCATGCCATACAGGTAGGAATGGACTTTGGTATCGTAAATCCTTCATCTAAAGTGGTTTACGATGATATTCCTAAAGAACAGCTAAAACTGATTGAGGACGTCGTTTTGAATCGTCATTCTGAGTCGGCAGAGCAGTTGATGGAGATTACAGGGGAGGCAAATAATACTAGTTCAACTAGTGAAACTAGTCAGACTAGTGATACTAGTTCTACTAGCCTGAGCCTTGAAGACCGCCTCCAAAATGCCCTCATCAAAGGTAATGGTGAGCACCTGGATGAAGATCTGAAGGAAGCGCTTGAAAAGTATGCACATGCCGTAGATATCATTGAAGGCCCTTTGATGGCGGGAATGAATGAGGTGGGTCGCCGCTTTGGTGAAGGAAAGATGTTTCTGCCCCAGGTGGTGAAGACGGCGCGTACCATGAAGCAGGCGGTAGAGATCTTGCAACCCTATATTGATGCTGGTAAATCTGGCAAATCTGGCAAATCTGGCAAGGTCCTCCTGGCTACTGTCAAGGGCGATGTTCACGATATTGGCAAGAATATCGTGGGTGTTATCATGGCGTGCAATGGCTACGAGGTTGTCGATCTGGGCGTGATGGTGCCTGCCGAGCAGATTGTGGAGCGTGCCAAGAACGAACAGGTGGATATGATAGGTCTTTCGGGCTTGATCACTCCCAGTCTGGAGGAGATGGTCAACGTGGCCAAGGAACTGCAGAAGGCAGGACTGAATATCCCCATTATGATTGGGGGAGCCACCACCAGCGAGTTGCATGTGGCCCTCAAAATTGCGCCTGTCTATGGCGGACCTGTGGTGTGGCTCAAGGATGCCTCTCAGAACCCGATGGTAGCTCAGCGCCTGATCAGTGATGCCGAGGGCTATCAGCAGGAACTGAATACGGAATATGCGCATTTGCGCGAACAATATAATCAGGAACAACAAGAGCTGGTCTCTTTGGAGGAGGCTCGCCGACGTAAAACAAACCTATTTGAATGAAAAAACTATTTCTCCTTTTCCTTGCTATGTTGGCACTTGTGGCCAATGCACAGCAGAAGCGTGAGTTTCGTGGCGCGTGGATACAATGCGTAAACGGACAGTTCCAGGGTATGGGCACACAGAAGATGCAGCAGACCCTGACCTATCAGCTCGACGAGCTTCAGAAAGACGGTGTCAATGCCATTATTTTTCAGGTGCGCCCAGAGTGCGACGCGCTCTATGAGAGCAGTCTTGAGCCTTGGAGCCGCTTCCTCACAGGTCAGCAGGGCAAGGCACCTTCGCCTTATTGGGACCCTCTTCAGTGGATGATTGACCAGTGTCATCAGCGAGGCATGGAACTTCATGCGTGGATCAACCCCTATCGTGCCAAGACCAAGGGCACCTCTATGCTGGCTTCTAATCATGTGGCCATGAAGCATCCTGAGTGGTGCTTCGACTACGACGGACTGAAGATCCTCAACCCTGCCTATAAGGAGAATCGTGACTTTATCTGCGAGGTGGCCAAGGACATCGTGACCCGCTACGATGTGGACGGTATCCACATGGACGACTACTTTTATCCTTATCCCGCTGCAGGCCAGACCATTCCCGATGAGGCTATCTATCAGCAGTATGGCAAGAGCTTCCGTACGATTGGCGACTGGCGCCGTAATAATGTCAACATGTTTATCAAGCAGTTCTACGAGACGATCCATGCTGCCAAGCCTTGGGTCAAGGTGGGCATCTCGCCCTTCGGCATCTATCGTAACAAGAAGAATAGCGCCACAGGCAGCAATACCAATGGCCTGCAGAACTACGACGACCTCTATGCCGACGTGATTCTGTGGGTTAATCAGGGCTGGCTCGACTACTGCGTGCCCCAGATTTATTGGGAGATAGGCAACAAGGCGGCCGACTATGACACGTTGATTCGCTGGTGGAACGAGTATGCTGGTGCACGCCCCCTGTTTATTGGCGAGGATATTGAGCGCACGGTGAAGAATCGTGACCCCAAGAACGCCAGTCAGCACCAGCAGGCTGCCAAGCGCCGCCTCAGCGAGCAGATGCAGAATGTTCAGGGCACCGTACTGTGGTATGCCAAGGCCGCAGTCGATAATACGGGCAACTACGGCACGAACCTTCGTCAGAACTACTGGCGCTATCCTGCTCTCCAGCCCTTGATGCCGTTTATCGACAAGACTCAGCCTGCCAAGCCCCGTAAGGTGAAGCCCGTCTGGACGCGCGATGGCTATATCCTGTTCTGGACGGCTCCTAAGAGCAAGAAATGGAGCGATGAGGCTACGAAATATGCTGTCTATCGCTTTGCCAAGGGCGAGAAGGTCAACGTCAACGACCCTTCGAAACTCGTGACAGTTACCTCCAACACCTATTACAAACTCCCTTATTCTGCTGGTCGCACGAAGTACTACTATGTAGTCACCTCCCTCAACCGCCTGCAGAACGAGAGTAAGCCTGCCAAGAAGGCCGTCAAGCTATAGGAACTAATTGCATTGCATAAATTGCATAATAAAAAGCGGAACCGTAAGATTCCGCTTTTTTTATATATTTTCTTTTTCTCTGCCTTAAACCACTTCGATGCCTTGCTCTGCGCAGAGCTTCAGGCTCATCTCCTTCAGCTTGAACTTCTGAATCTTTCCACTTCCCGTCAGGGGGAACTGGTCGATGAAGAACACGTACTTAGGAATCTTATAACGAGCTATCTTTCCGCGGCAGAACAACTGCACGTCCTCGGCAGTCATCTTGGCACCTTCCTCCAGAATGATGAAGGCACCCACGGCCTCGCCATATTTCTTTGAAGGCACGGCAGCCACCTGTACGTCGCGGATGCCAGGCATGTGATACAGGAACTCTTCGATTTCGCGTGGATAGATGTTCTCACCACCACGAATAATCATATCCTTGATACGTCCTGTAATCTTATAGAAGCCCTGTTCGTCCTTCACGCCCAGGTCGCCTGAGTGCAGGTAGCCGTTCTTGTCGATGACCTCAGCCGTAGCCTCGGGGTTCTTATAGTAGCCCTTCATCACGTTGAAGCCCTTGCAGCACATTTCGCCTTGTACGCCAACGGGACATTCCTCGCCCGTCTCTGGGTCGAGCACTTTCACGTCGACAAATGGGAAGTCGCGACCCACAGTGGTGCAGCGCTGCTCGAACGTATCGTTCAGACAGGTCTGCGTCATACCGGGCGATGACTCTGTCAAGCCATATACGCTGGTGATGGTCATATACATCTTTTCCGACACCTGCTTCATCAGTTCGATAGGACAGAGCGAACCTGCCATGATACCCGTACGCAGACAGGTGAGGTCGAACATATTAAACATGGGGTGGTTCAGCTCGGCGATAAACATCGTGGGCACGCCATAGACCGCCGTACAACGCTCCTTATGGATAGAAGCCAGTACTACGAGGGGGTCGAACTTCTCTACCATCACCTCCGTACAGCCGTGAGTCAAGCAGTTCATCGTAGCCAGTACCACACCGAAACAATGGAACAGAGGCACACAGACGCAGAGTTTGTCATCCTGCGTGAAGCCCATATTCTCTCCTGTGAAGTAGCCGTCGTTGGCAATACCGTGGTGGGTCAGCATCACGCCCTTGGGGAATCCTGTAGTGCCGCTGGTGTACTGCATGTTGCACACGTCGAAACAGTTCACCTGCTTCTTCATCTCGTTCAGCGTGTCATCCTCCACGTTCTGACCCAGGAGCAGCAGTTCGGCAGTGTTGTACATGCCGCGATATTTCTCCATACCGATATAAACCACATTCTTCAGGTAGGGGAACTGTTTGCTGTTCAGATGGCCACGTTCGCAGGTCTTCAGCTCGGGCAGCATGGTGTAGGTCATATCGACGTAGTTACAATCCCATGTGCCGTCGGTGATGCAGAGCACCTCCATATCCGAGTCCTTACACAGGTACTCCAGCTCGTTCTGCTTATAGTTGGTGTTCACCGTTACGAGCACGGCACCAATCTTGGCTGTGGCATAGAGGAAGGTGAGCCAGTCGGGCACGTTGGTAGCCCAGATGCCCACGTTCGAGCCTTTCTTCACGCCGATGCTAATCAGACCCTTTGCCAAGTTGTCCACGCGCTGGTTAAACTGGCTCCATGTGAAGCGCAGGTCGCGGTCTGAGTAAACAATATATTCCTTATCAGGGGTTGTCTCAGCCCAATATTCCAGCCATTCTCCCAATGTGCGTTCCCACAACTGGTAGCCCTCGCTTCCTGTCTCAGCAGGGTAGGTTCTATCAGGCAACGGACGGCCTGCCATATCAAGTTTTGGACTCTCCCCCGTCCCCTCCCTGTGAGGGAGGGGAGTGGTTACCTGAGCGTTATTGTCTTTATTATTCATTGAAATAATTTTCTATTTGTTCAATTACATTGTCTATATCATAGAGGACATCATCATTCGTAAAACGGATTACATGATATCCCATCTTTTCGAGATCTTGTTCTCTAAGCATATCGTCGGCTTGTTGTCTTGGTTCGGAATGATATCCGCCATCCACCTCAATGACGAGTCCGCCTTTACGTGATACAAAATCTACTATATAGTCGCCGATGATATGTTGTCTAAGGAACTTTTCTCCAAAATCTTTCTTTCTCAGATACTCCCAGAGTATATCCTCGGCTACTGTCGCATTCTTTCTGTTCTCGCGAGCAAACGCTTTTAGGAGTTCATATCTATCGGGATACGCGGTTTTATACCCCATCGTATTCTTTCTATCTACTCCCCTCCCTCACAGGGAGGGGCTGGGGGAGAGTCTTCTTAGAACGGAATATAAACCACCGCCAGGATCTTGGCACTCTTTCCAGGAGCACCATGTACGTGGTGGTTCACGATAGAGTCGTAGAAGATAGAGTCGCCCTCTTTCAGATTGTAAGTCTCCTTACCATAAACAATCTCTATCTCACCCTCCATCACAAAGATAAACTCCTCACCTTCGTGTGCTGAGAGCTGGAACTCGGGGCTGTCCTCTGGATTGATGTCAATCACGAATGGCTCCATGTGTCTGCCAGCCTTCTGCTGAGCCAGTGGGTGATACTCCATGTGCTTGCGGGCATCAGTAGCACCGTTGCTGAAGCTGATGCTGCTGTTTTTCTCGCGATCCTTTGCACGAGTAACGATAGGCCCCAGCGCATCATTATCGTCCATAAAGGTACCCAGGCGCACGCCTAGTGCGCGAGCTATCTTTATTAGCGGACCTAGCGAAGGCAGGTTCTGGTCGTTTTCTATGGATGTGATCTGCTCTACGGTCAGACCGCTACGCTCTGCAATCTCCTCCAGTGAGAGGTTCTTGGTCTCTCTGAGTCCCTTGATTTTGGAACCGACAAATGTGTTGCTGTTAGACATATTACTTACAATATTTAGTTTTTGAGGCGCAAAGATAGTAAAATTGTCGGAAAAACAATCATCTTTTCAGAAGATTAACATAAAGAGCGCGAATTTCTTGATTCGCGCCCCTCTTTTTCTAACGCAGATAATACAAGCGTCTGTTGCTTAGCTCTCTTTAACTAAAGTCATAGTCCATTTCGTAGTGATCGAAGGCCAATCCTTCGGTATTGCCAAATGTGGAAAGAATCTGCATGATGTCTTCCTGCTGGCGGGGCGATAGTTTGTTCTCTCCATGATGATAACGGTAATAGGGGCCGTTACCCCAACTGAAGTAGCTCTTCACCCTCCGACGCGCTTCTGCCTTCTGATAATTTGGCACGTTGTTATAGATATTACTGAAGCCCCAAGCTTTCTTCACCAGTTTCGTCTCGCTGTAGCGCTGACATTCTCCGTCCTGCCAAGCTGAGGGCAGGACAGCAGGTCCCGTTAGTCGCTCTTTGGGGTGAAGTTTGTAGGCCTGATAATGCATACATGATTCGCGAAGCTTACAGGCTTCATTGAAGCAAAGTGGATATTCCCAAGGTATATTTTTATATTCTAATTGTTTTTCCATAAGACTTAACATTGAAAATTGTTAATTGGTTGATTATTAATGATTTATATTTAATTTTTAGGCTTAAACACTTAACATAGGGGTTAACATAGACCTAACATAGACCTAACATGTTTGGGCTATGCCGCCCGTAGTGGGATGACCTTGTAGAAGGCCATGTTACTACGGTCGGCATATTCGTAACCCAGATTAGTCATCGCCATTCCCACGCGAACCTTATTTCCGTGACTAATATCTACGGAAGGATATTCCTTCTGGATATGGCTCAGCAGCATCTTTGTGTTCATCAGTTTAGGTGTCTCGCCCTCCTTGGGCTTGCGGAAGCATACTTCCACCATCTCTGCAATGTCCTTCTGCTCCATATAGTTCTGGTTGAGTTGCTGGATGCGGGCTACCTCATCGTTAGAGAACCAATACGGCGTCTTTGCCACAGTCAGTTCATAAACCGCCTGAGCATAAAGCTGCTGATAGTCTATCTCACCAGAGTTGTCGATATACTGCCCTTCAGGTATCTGCAAGCAGATGTATCGACGCGAGCCTGTAGCATCCGTCAACGGATGGGGATTGTTGGTAGTCGCTACAAACGAGGCAAAACGAGGGCGGTCTTCCTGCGAGGCACCGTAGATAGGACGTCCGTTCACCTTACTCTTCGAGAGTGTCTGCTTCAGCGCAGCATGCTGACTGGGACGGATGGCATCCAACTCATCGAGGTTCACCAGCAGATTGTTTGTCAACGCCATCTCCTTGTCGAACTTATTCGACAGGTTCAGGTGATCCAGATAATACTGGCGCAACTCTGGAGGAAGCAGCCGATGGAAAAAGGTGGTCTTTCCGCAACCCTGAGCACCAATCAGCGTAGGCACACATTCATTTCCGTGAAGCGTGTCCATCTGAAGCCAGTGGGCTACCATAGACAAAAACCAGGTACAGAGGTAAGCCTGCTTTTCAGAGGTGATGCCTGGCAGACGACCAAAGAGTTCGCCGATGTGATTCTTCCCGTCCCATTTCGGCAACAGCTTCATGTAGTCGCCGATAGGATTATGTACGGGTACATCATCAGAATGTACGAACTCCATAATCTCCGTCTTCGGACTTCCCTTTTCGCATACCTGCTCCTTCTTGGCTCGGCGGATAATACTGTTGAGCGCCTCCTGAGTCAGAGGGCGCCAAGCCTCATCAGACGTAGTGGTACATTCGACTTCGTCATTAGGCTTTTCCATAAACTCTACCTTTCCGTTGAGGATGTTACGACGGAAACAGTAATTTTCGTTTAGAAACAACTCTACAGCGAGTGTTGTCTCCAGGGCAGCATTCATAGCCTCCCCATTGATTAATGGTTTGTTTGTCATAAAGATAAATAATGGTTTAAGTTAAGGCAAGGATTGGCTTATGGGTGTTTCTCATAGCGTCGGGCCTTTCAATGTGCAAAGATACAAAATTTTTTGCCGTTTTGCAAGAGTTTGACCTAAAAAAAGCACATTTTTTTGCAAAAAAGAATCCTAATTGTTTTTGATGCTTAATGTTAAGTCTGATGTTAGGTCTATGTTACCTCTATGTTAACTCCTATGTTAAGTGTTGAAGCACTAAAATTGTTGGTAAATGATTTATAATCAAATACTTACTAATTTTCAATGTTAGGTCTTGCCCAAAAATCAATAAATCTTCAAATATTTCTGCTCTTTTGAAAATGAAATAGCTACATGACGAAGCGAAACAAAAACAATTCCCACGCTGGGACTGGCTTGTTCCCAACGTGGGACTAAGGCAGTCCCAGCGTGGGACCAAAGCATTCCCAGCGTGGGAATGAATGTTAGTCCATTGACATCTTTTCTATAGAAAGATAAAAAGTTTTTGGGTAAAAAGCATTTATAATTGGAAAAGAATTTGTAACTTTGCATCAAGTATCGCCGATACGTCGTTAAAACGGCGCTGGTCTCACGAGGTCTGAATCCCTGAGTGCAGGGTGGCGGTATGACTTTAGAGGAAATATATAACGGCAATAGCTGGTTATCGATAGTGTCTGGGAACGTAGGAAATTCATTGGATACAGTATAATGGTAACGATACGGCTCTTTGCTCGTGCTTTGCGCGGGCTTAAGCTAATCTCCATTATACGGGTTCTTCCTACGACCTCCAGATGCGGATGAAGTGAGAGTCTGCGCTTTTTCTGTATCTGTACTTGAGGTTGTTGGAAGCCCGTATTAAATGTCGATAAGTCATGCGACGGCCATAAGCAATTATTGATGTTTGTGGACAGCAGCATAGAAGAACGTCGATTCTCCTTAGAGAGTCGTCGGTATATAGGTTGTAAGACCAAGTTGGTAGATTGGATATTCAATCTCATCAACGAGCATACCCATGATATTCACTCTTTCTGTGATATTTTCGCAGGTACGGGAGTAGTAGCTCATAGGGCTTTGCAGACTTATGAACGAGTGGTGGTGAACGATTTTCTTCACTCGAACAATGTAATGTATCGCGCTTTTTTTGCTCCAACTGAATGGAATGAAGAGAGGATACATGCCATCATTGAAGATTTTAATTCGGTCAATCCAGACAGAATTAGAGATAATTATTTCTCAAAGAATTTTGGAGGTAAGTATTTCGATGTGGATACTGCTAAGAAGGTAGGTTATATCCGTGAGCATCTACAAAAGATGAAAACAGGCTTAACAAGTAAGGAGTATTCTATACTATTAGCTTCTTTAATATATAGTATTGATAGACGTGCAAATACTATAGGCCATTTTGAGGCATACATCAAAAAAGAAATTCCAACTCAGCCTCCATTTGAGTTGAGAATGATTGATGTACAGACTTATGAGGGCGTCGAGATTCATCAAGAAGACGCGAACCAATTGGCCCGATCTGTAGATGTTGATTTGACCTATCTTGACCCTCCTTATAATTCTCGGCAGTACAGCCGCTTCTACCATGTTTATGAGAATTTGGTGCAATGGAAAAAACCTCAGTTGTATGGTGCAGCCCTGAAACCCAAGGAGGAAAACATGAGTGACTATTGTCGTAATGCTGCTTTTACTGCATTCACCGACTTGGTAAGTCACATTAAGAGTCGCTATTTGGTGGTGTCGTATAACAACACCTATCATTCTAAGAGCACATCATCCGAGAACAAGATTAAGCTGGAGCAATTGGAAGAGGTTCTGAACAAATGTGGCAACACTCATGTGTTCAATCATGAGTTCAAAGCATTTAATTCTGGCAAGACCGAGTTTGACGATCATCGCGAGTATTTATTCATAACCGAAGTTAACGATGAAAAACGGAATCGCTCGTTCCCCGCTATTCTACGTGGGTGATAAGTACAAGTTAGTGCGAGAGATACGTACTCACTTCCCTGCTCACATCAACAGGTTGATAGAACCGTTTGTTGGTGGCGGGTCGGTGATGATGAATGTTGATGCCAACGGTTATCTGCTCAACGATATCAACAGCTACGTCATCAATCTGCATCGGATGCTGCAAGGGTATATAGGTCGTGAAGATGAGTTTATGAATGAGCTATATACCATCATTGACAATTATGAGCTTTCACTCTCATTGCGTAGTGATGTGGTACCGAAGAATCTGAAAGTCGCCAACCCCAAAACCTACTATGCTCGCTACAACAAAGCGGGCTATCAGAGGATGAAGGCTGACTTTATCAATGGGGGGCAGCAAGACATGCAAAGGCTTTATCTCCTGCTTATCTACGGATTCAACCATATGCTCCGATTTAATGGAAGGGGACAATTCAATCTACCTGTTGGTAATGTGGACTTTAACCTGAATGTGCAAGATGCACTTACTGATTATTTCCAGCTGGTTAGCCAGAAACAAATAGAGTGGCATAATGAAGATTATCGACAGTTTCTTGGAAACATCAATTACCAACCAGAAGACCTCGTCTATCTTGACCCACCTTATCTAATTACCTTCAGCGAATATAATAAACTTTGGAATGCAGATACTGAGCGTGACCTGCTGTCATTGCTCGACAATCTAAATGAACATGGCATCAACTTCGCCATCTCTAACGTCACCCATTATCGTGGGCGTACTAACACTCTCTTTCAGGAATGGTCTGCGCAGTATCACACCCATTCCATCAAAAGTAATTACATCAGTTTCAACGACAACAGCATTAAGCAGTTTAGCGAGGTGCTGGTAACCAATTATTAAAGCCTATGCCGAGAAGAAATGAACCCGAATACAAGCCGTTGCTTTACACAACGACGATGCGCAACCCTGGGAGGTTGAAGTATATGCTCTATGTATTGAACAAGTTTGAGGGAAGAATCCTTGATGATCATCTTGCAACTGAGATTTGTGGAGAAACTATACGCTATGGACTTTACAGACCAACCAAGCAATTGCTTTCTGTGAAACAAAAATGGACTTCGACATCAAAGGGGGCGTTTAGTGAATATTTGCTTGATAATGACGAAATTCAATTAATGCTTCGCAAAAATCCTCAAAGTCATAAGGAAGCTGGTTTCGCTAAAGGATGGCCATCGCGTTTTGCCACAATCTACGATTTGACAAAAGAATTGGGATTGGCCTATTATTGGCCAGGTGAGCCGATAGTCATCTCCCCGTTGGCTCATCATTTGCTAAAATCATTTGAAATAGAAATAGAACAGGAAAGCGGTTTCGTTACCACAGAAATAACACATCCGGAATACGAGCAACAAGTATTCCTACAAGCACTCGCTAAATCGCAACGTAGGAATCCCTTTGTTCGTGTCTTGAATGATAACATTCCGCTAGTCCTATTGCTCGAAACGATACGAAAAATAAATGCTGACCCACGTCAGAATGGTTGTGGAATATCGAGGCGAGAATTACCACTTCTGATTTTTTGGAAAGACAATGATGCCGATGCACTCTATCAACGTATCGTTCAACTCAGGCACGAGCATGGTTACAACCCAAGCGACGAAATTGTTTGTGATATTTGCATTGATGAAATAATGGATGGTAGTTTCAAGGAGTTTGATACAAAGTCTATTATGGTTGACTATCCAGACGAATTTATACGCAAGATGCGTATGACAGGATTGATTTCATTGCGAGGAGCTGGTCGTTTCATCGACATTAATAAAAATGAAAACGAGAAAGTTGATTACATCCTGTCACATTATTCCCACTATACCCATTTCGATGACGAACGAGCCTATTTTGAATATATGGCCGAGCTCGATAGCAACCTCATACAGATAACATCTCACAAGCCTTCGGCCTCGACAAGTGAAAAGTTGCTTGATAACTGGTTGTCGATATACAACTGGGCAGTGATTAAGAAAGAACTTATCAATCTTGCCACGAAGAAAAGCAGTACGGATAATGTGCTAAAACTGCTTGCAGCGCCATCTCGTCTAGAGTTTCTTACTGCATTGGCAATCCGATGCAAAATGCCAAGCGTGAGAGTTGTACCCAATTACATCTGCGACGACGAAGGGTTACCCACATCAACAGCTGGTGGAAATAAGGGTGACATCGAATGTTATGAACGCCAAAACGGTGTACTTGTAGAGGTGACTATGGCTATGGGAAGAACGCAAACTATGATGGAGGTATGGCCCATAGAACGCCACCTTGCCGATTTTCAGAAACATCAGAAATCTCAGTGTATCTTTGTTGCACCATCCATCTTTTCAGACAGTGAGAGGCAGATACAATTCATTACGTTCAACTCAAAAGGGGAAAAGAAAATCCGTCCCTATGACATAGAACATCTTCTTGTATACCTCGAAAATAGTCCAAGCCTGTTCGAATATACCATTTCGTCATTATTTGACTCTCAACGACTGGTTGCTTTAGCTGATGAAATCATGCACAATAGGAATGGCATCAGTATTCTGGCCTTATCTAGAGAACTTCAGGAAAACTATGGCACCGAATTCGCAACAATGTCAGCCAGAGATTGGTATGTTGTTACTCGCGAATATGTGCAACGCCAAACTATGAGATATGACATTCGGGACGATGAAGAAGTAACGTGGAAGATTGCAGCAGAAAGTAACGAGTTTGCTCCAACGATGGCAACGGATGGGTAACAACGGAGTGATTTTATTGTGATCATGTAATACTATAAATATTCAACAAAAATCGTGGTGACTGTTTTTTGATTCGTTCTGACAAGATGCATAATCAAAATATTGGGATGGCCCTCAAACGAATACCGTTTAAGTAAGAGAAGAAGTATAGGAGACTGGTGCAATGACATTGCACCGAACGGAAGAAGCAGAAGAGAAAATTGCACCGAACGGAAGAAGCAGAAGAGAAAATTGCACCGAACGGAAGAAGCAGAAGAGAAAATAGCACCGAACGGAAGAAGCAGAAGAGAAAATTGCACCGAACGGAAGAAGAGACAGATGAGAAACTACACCGAACGGAAGAAGGAATGAGAGGCTATATCGATAAGTAATTGCATATTTCTTCCGCCATAGCATTGAGCGCAACACATTCCTCACGAGTGATATGGCGTTTGTTTGCGTCATACGGCCAAGGGCTGAGGATAAGCACACGCCCTGCGGCACATGCATCAAAAAGAATGTTTGATGGCTTGTAATAGTCTCGGAAACCATTGTCCGCGAGAAGGATGAACGGTAGTTGTTCTCGCAATAAGACCTGCATAACCTGTTTCTCCTGTGTAGAGATGAATGGCGATACCATTACCATACCTTTGCGTGCTTTCAGCACACATGAATTCATGTAATTGCGTAGCGTTGCGTTATCCCCGTGCTGCGCAGCTTTTACCATAGTTTGGCGCACATGTACAGGCTCGAAATGTTCGCCTATCAGTATCGTCGTATTTCCTACTCCATCATATTTGCGTTCACCAATTGCAATATTCTTCTGTACGCGGAATAAACCAGGCTTTAGGCGCTTTGTAGCCAGGCGCTGTGGATTCATGTCAATATAGCGGATGGTGTTGGGCAGTTGTGTGTTATGTCCCATAGGGCGGATAAAAGGCATCTCTTGAAATAGTGGCGCAAGTTGGTAATAGTTTTCATCGCCCATCTGCTTTCGCAAAGAATTAGAAAAGGCTTCGAGGCGGTTTGTCGCTTCTCGAAGGGTTTGGCTGTCGTTGAGCTCTTCTTGGTCTTCTCTCCGAATGGCATTCGGCGTAATGGAAGAAGCAGTAGTAATGGAAGAAGCAGTAGTAATGGAAGAAGCAGCAGTAATGGAAGAAGCAGCAGTAATGGAAGAAGCAGCAGTAATGGAAGAAGCAGCAGTAATGGAAGAAGCAGTAGTAATGGAAGAAGCAGTAGTAATGGAAGAGGCAGCAGTAATGGAAGAAGCGCGCCCAAGCTTTTTAGAGGCTTGCCAGAAACCTCGTACTAAAGCTGCAATACCTGAAGACATGACGCGCCTTACATACAGGACGGCATGCAAATGATCAGGCATTAGACAAAAATGTAGTACTTGTACCTCTGGGTGATGGTGCGGAATGCTTAATAGGCAATCTATCAATGCATTCCCCAAAGCAGTACGTAGCACTTTAGCCGTAGTGGGATCATTATTTGTGATGGCGAGTGTACCTAATAAGGGTTGTCGGTCGGTAATCGTCAAGGTGATATGATATAGGCCTATCCCTTTCCATGTTGTGCCTGGCTCTTGCCATTTCCATTTCTCTTGTTCAGACATTGCAGTTTGTTCTTAACTGTTTAGTATAAACGAAAGATATGTATGAATATTGCATGGGATGCCTAATGTCTGAAAGTTGGAAAAAGAAGAGGATGTGCCTATTTTGACACACCCTCTTTTATATACGGAGTTTTGCGTTTGGTTACTTGGCTATGCGGACCTGCTTCTGCATACCCTCGTAGTTAACAACCTGCTGCTTGCCATCGGGGGTGACAATGGTGAACTGGCGCTTCGTGAGCATACCGGGATAGTTGCCCTTACGCTCGTCGATGGTCAGGGTGCGGGTCTTGTCGTTCCAATGGAAAGCGATAGTGGCATACTGGCCTTTCTCGTAGTTGTAGTTGTCGCCCTCGTCCTCGTAGAGAGTGAAGTCGCCGTTGGCACCTGGATAGACGCGCAACTCGAGGTTGTCCCAAGCCTTCTCGCCTACATACTGCATCTCAGGACCGAGGGGCAGGATGCTGCCTGCACGCACGAACATAGGAACTCGGTCGAGCGAGGTCTCGAGGGTCACGTTCTGACCGCCTGCGTAGTACTTGCCTGTCCAGAAGTCGTACCAAGTGGCTCCCTTCGGCAGGTATTTCGTAGCAGTCTTTGTAGCGGTGAAGTCGATGGCTCCGTTATTGCTGCCGTCTGTAGCATTTTGACGGTTCCAACCTGTCATCGCATCGGTGCGGATAATCTTTTCCTCAGTATATTGTGGGTTCACGATAGGAGCAGCGAGGATGCTACGACCGAACATGAACTCATCGGTCATGTTCCACACCTTCTTGTCGGCAGCAAAGTCGCTGAACAGGGGGCGCATATAGCTATCGTTATTGCTCGTCACCTGCCAGGCGGTGCTATATAAATAAGGTATCAGGCGATAACGCAGACGGATCTGCTTCTCGATGGCATCATAGACGGGCTCGCCCTTCTTACCAAACTGCCATATCTCGCGAGGCGCATCGGCTCCGTGACTGCGGAACACGGGGCAGAACAGTCCGTACTGCATCCAGCGTACGTAGAGCTCCTGGAACTGAGGGTTGCGAGGTGCAGAGCCACCACCGCGGGTATTGTAAGAGCCACAGAAGAAACCACCGATATCGGTATTGAAGTTGGGGTTACCTGTGAGTGAGTAGCTCAGACCTGCGGGCACCTGCTTGCGCAGCATATCCCAAGAGGAGTTGACGTCGCCGCTCCACATATTTGAACCATAGTGCTGCTGACCAGCATAGCTGGAGCGGGTCATGATGAAGACGCGCTTCTCGCCGTAGTCCTTACGCTGACTCTGGTAGATGCCACGAACGGTCTCCAAAGGGAAGGCGTTGCGCTGTGAGCGCCATGTGCCACCATATACTTTATGAGCATAGTCGCTCTCCTTTGGGTTGAAGAAGTCGGGGTCGGTAGAGTCCATCCACCAGGCATCGGTGCCGTAGTCGTAGAGGGTCTTTAGGTATTTCCAGTAGATAGCGCGTGCCTCGGGATGGAAAGCATCATAGACTTTTACGCCAGAAGGATACTTCATGACGGGAGGCCATACGTGTGAGATACCGCTCTGAGGCCAGGTCTCGAAAGGCATGAGCAGGCCCTTCTCGTTGAGCTCGTGGAACTGCTGGGTCATAGGTCCGAAGCTAGCCCAGATAGAGATCATGAAGTGGGCGTGCTTATTGTGTACGTTCTGAATCATCTGCTTGCCATTGGAAAAGTCCTCAGCGAGGAAGTCCATAGCATTCCACAGATAGTTAGAGCCCCAGTACTGCCAGTCCTGAATGATACCGTCGAGGGGTACGTTGAGCGCACGATACTGGTCAACAATAGACTCGGTCTCCTTGGCACTCTTATAACGCTCCTTTGACTGCCAGAAGCCGTAAGTCCACAGGGGGAACATGGGCACGTCGCCAGAGAGGTAACGCATCTGGGCAATGACGCCGTCGGCACTTCCGCCGTACATGAAATAATAGTCCACGCCATCGCCAACCTCAGCATCGAAGGTCATACCCTCAGCATTATCCTCGAAGAGGGTAGGAGAGTAGTTCTCCCAATAGATACCATAGCCCTTGATGCTCTGAAGCACGTTCTGGAAGTCCTCGAGGTTCGACTGCTCCATGCGCTTCTTCTCGCCGCGACGATTCATCTTGCCGTTCTGGATGGTACCCAGTCCGTAGATGGCCTCGTCTTTGTCAAGGGTAAAGGTCTGGCGGGCTTCCTTTACATCACAACTTTTCTCGCGAAGCAGCACCTTGCCTTTTGCCGTGAGGAAGGTGAGGTTGCCCTGAGCATCCTGCTTCACGGTGAGTTTGCTGCTCGATGTGATGTTGCCTTTCTTCGTTACGTTCACTTGCTCAGGTTTTGCCGTCACCACGAGTGTCTTCGTGGGCTGCCCCTTTACTACGTGTACGATACTCGGGGTCATGAACTCAATCTTTACGTCCTGCTGCGCATGAGCCTGCGTCAGGGCGATGGCCATGATAGCCAGTGAGAATAATTTCTTCATGTTGGTTTTAGTTAGTGTTATTTTGAAAAAAACTTCTTGTTGTTGCGGATGTAGATGCTGCCAGAGCGTGGTGATGTGGTGGCCTTGATGCCGGCGAGGGTATAGGCATCGGCGCTGGTTGCCTTGCGGCTTACGGGAGCCTGGACGCTTGCCTGCTCCTCCTGGCTTGCCGTGTGGATGGTGATGTTGGAGATGGTGGTGCCATCAGTGACGGTCTTGCCAATGAACGACAGCTTATACTCGCCCCAGCCGTCCTCGACCTTGAAGAGCAGGTCGTGCTCGCCATTGGCAGAGAGGGTGTCTTTGAGCAGGTAGTTCTGGCCGTCGGTGTTTTTCTGCAGCTGCACGACAACCTGCTTGTCGGCATCGCCCTCAGCCTTGAAGTGGAGCTTGTAGCAGCCATTGTCGAACTGCAGCGAACGATAGACGTTCTGATTGCCCTCAGCACCGCCCTGCACCTGTGTGTTCTTGGTAGCGCCGAATCGCAGTAGGTAGGCAGTGCCGCTTACTTTCACGTTGACGTTCCAGCCGTGGCTCTTAGGCACAAAGCCCTCGGTCTCGATGCGTGGTGCCCATTTCAGCGTGGTGTCGCAGGGCGAGTCGAGGGTATATTGCTTGAAGAAGTTCCACATGGTCTTTGCTGAGCTGCCGTCTTCGGTATTTGTGGTAAAGTCGCTGTGACCCATGCCGTCGATCTCGTAGTAGACATAGGGGAAACCGCCTTCGCCAGCCTCATAGACGCTCTTGGTGTATTGTCCGCTTACGGTGGTCTTCGTAGGCACAGGGTTGGCACCGTTGCGGGCCACCATGTCGTCGACGATAGAGGGGATGAGTGAATACTTCACGAAGTCGTCGGCCTTGCCATGGATATGGAGGAAGGGCACGGGGCGCCAGCCGGTATGGCGGAAATGGAACTCGTTGAGCTGGAAGCCGCTGATAGAGGCGAAGGCTGCAAAGACGTTGCTGCAGGCATTGCTCATGGCGTAGGTCATCATGCCGCCATTGGAGAAACCACAGCAGTAGATGCGCTTGCGGTCGATCGGGTAGGTTTTGGCCACATCCTCGATGACGGCCATGAGGAACTCGGCATCGAAGTTGTACTCACCCGTAGAGGTCCAGCCGGTGGTAGATCCGCCGAAGCCTACGGGGAAGGCGGTCTGCTTGCCCTGAGGATAGACCACGATGCAGCCGGCTTGGTCGGCCACATCGGTACGGAACGGAGCCTTGTTGGTGCTGGCGCCGTTGGCTCCGTGGAGCGACACTACCAGCGGACAGTTGTCGGTGGCGTTGTTGGGGACGTAGAGCTGATAGTTGCGGGTCTCGCCGTTGATGGTGATGTTGACGTTTTTGTCAACCTTGGCGGCTTGCGCCATCATGGTACAGCATACTGCTGCGAGTATAAGCACGAACTTTTTCATTGTGATTAGTGTTTGATAATTTTCTTTCCGTTGATAATATTGAGGCCTTTTTGAGGGGCAGCAAGCTGCTGGCCGTGAAGATTATAGGTCTTATGGAGCTTATGGGTTTCATGGGCATTGTGGGTGTTATGAATGCCAGTCTCCATATAACCTTTCTGATAAATATGGTACTCGCCGCCAGCTACGGTCTGCAGGTCGTATTCATAGACCTGCTTGACGGTGAGCGATGGTTTCTTGCTAAGCGATGGGGACAACAGCGGCTCTTTGATCTGGGCAGGGGCATAGAGCGGGTTGGGGCAGTCGCCCTGGGCAGGGGTCAGGCCTTCGCCCTCCAGTTCCTCGTATGAGCGCAGACGGGCCGTGCCGCCAATGGCCGAGCGAAGCACTGTGGAAAGGAGTTTTCCTTCTTTCCATTCCATATCCACCTCGAAGGCGCCGCGAGCCTTCAGTCCGCTGATGCTGCCTTCTTTCCATACCGTGGGGAGGGCGGGCAACAGGTGGATGGCGCCGTCGTGGCTCTGCAGCAGCATCTCGGCAATGCCTGCCGTAGCGCCGAAGTTACCGTCAATCTGGAAGGGCGGGTGCGCATCGAAGAGGTTGGGGTAGGTGCGTCCGTTGGGATATTGGCTGGTAGCGTTGTCAGAGGGCAGCAGCTTCAGCATATTCTTCAGAATGGTGAGGGCATGGGTGCCGTCGAGCATACGTGCCCAAAAGCAGATCTTCCATCCCAGACTCCAGCCTGTGGCGGCATCGCCACGATCGGTGAGCGTCTGCTTGGCAGCAGCGAAGAGCTCGTTGTGGGTATAAGGTGAGATCTGGTTCGAGGGGAACAGGCCGTAGAGGTGGGAGATATGGCGATGCTGCATCTCGCTGCCATCGGCATCGATGAGCCACTCCTGTAGCTGCTTCCTGCTGCCAATCTGCATGGGGGGAAGCTGGGAGAGGGTGGAGGTGAGACGATGGATGTAGGCGGTGTCCTCACCCAGTATCTCTGCTGCCTTCAGCGTATTTGTCAGAGCATCGAAGACAATCTGGTTGTCCATGGTGCAGCCTGCGGTGACAGGGGTCGATTTGCCAGAGGGGCCTTGCTCAGGACTCACTGAGGGTACTACGACGAGCCAGGGGAATTTACTATTTGACGATTTACTATTTACGATTGGGGAGTCCTCGGGGATGGGCTGCATATAGTCGAGGTAGAAGTCGGCAGTACCTTTGATGACGGGGTACCACTCGCGCAGGAATTCCTTGTCGCCAGTATAGAGATAGTGCTGCCACAGGTGGGTGGCCAGCCAGGCACCACCATTGGGATACATGCCCCAGAAAGCACCATCGACAGGACCAGCAATGCGCCAGATGTCGGTGTTGTGATGGGCCATCCATCCGCCGCAGCCGTACATCTTCTTGGCTGTGATAGCACCCGTCGCGCTGAGGTCGCGTATCATCTCGAAGAAGGGCACGTTGGTCTCAGTGAGGTTGCACACCTCGGAAGGCCAGTAGTTCATCTCGGCATTGATGTTGATGGTGTATTTCGAGTCCCACATCGGACTGGTGCTCTCGTTCCACAGACCCTGCAGGTTGGCGGGTTGTCCGCCTGCCTGTGAACTGCTGATGAGCAGATAGCGACCATAGTTGAAGAGCAGGGCTACCATGCCCCAGTCCTTGCTGCCAGAGAATTTCTCAAGTCGCTTCTCAGTGGTCAACTGGCTGTTGGTGGTCGAGGGCAACGACAGGCGTACACGGTTGAACTGTGACTGATGGGCTGCGATATGACGGCTCAACAGTTCTTCGTAGCTGCGCTCGAAGGCGTTGTTGAGATAGGTCAGCGCCCTTTTTGCCATCGCGCTGCTGGTGGACTTGTATGTGGCATAGTTGGTGGCAGCCGAGACGATGATGGTGGCCTTGGTGTAGTTGTTGACCGTTACCAATCCGCCGTTGCCGTAGGTCACCTCACCATCGCTCATCACCTTATATCTGAGCTTGGCAGACAGCTTATGTTCGATGCCTTCATGATCTACACCGTTGACGGTGGCGGTGATGCCAGGGTCGCCCTTTGCGTAGGTCGTAGAGAGTGGGGCAGAGTGTTTGATGGAAAAGCTGTTGAGCGAGTCGGTCTCAAGATGAATCACAATGACGCTGTCGGGCATGGAGGCGAAGGTGGTTCTGCGGAACGTATGACCACCACAGTCGAAGGTGACTGTTGACAAGGCCTTTTCCAGGTCAAGCTCGCGCATGTAGTTCTGCGCATCGGCAGTATTGATGTCCTGGAAGATCAGTTTCAGACTGCCCAGCGTCAGGTATTTCTGTCCGTGAGGGCCCTTGACGAACTGCTGGTTGATGAGATCCTCGGCATCCTTCTCCTTGCCCTTGAAAATCAGTTCGCGTACCTGATCCAGGTAGCTGAGTGACGTGGTGCTGTTGTTGTTATGAGGACCGCCCGACCAGAATGAGTCTTCGTTGAGCTGTATCTCATCAGTAGCGATGCCGCCATAGACCATACCGCCCAGTCGGCCATTGCCGATAGGGTAGGCCTCGAGCCAGATGTTGGCAGGCTTGTTGTCCCACAGCCGCGTGGTATTGTCGTTGTCCTGTGCCGTAATCTGACAGCAGAAGGCCAGGAAGGTGAGCAGGGAAAGTGCGATTCTTTTCATTGTAGTGAGAGGCTATTGGATGATTTTCTTTCCATCGATAATCTTGATGGAATGGTTGGTGCTGTTGCTGGCCTTGCGTCCTTGCAGGTCGTAGGTGCGATGTTGAGTTTTGACTGACGACTTTTGAATGGGGGCAACGCTGGTGGGCTGCTCAAAGAACTGCCAGTTGTCGAAGTCAAAAGTGGTGGCGGTGGTGCCTGCGAAGGTGAAATAGAGATCCTGCACGCCAGTGATGGTGGTCGTGAGGTCCATGGTCACTTCCTGCCATTCGCCATTGGTAGATTCTATGTTGACCTTGCCTTTTACTGTGCCATTAGCCGTCTTGGTGCGTATCTGGATGACGGCATCGCCATTGGTACGTACCACGGCCTTGAAGGATTTGGCACCAGCCTCACCAAAGTCCACGTTGCGCACTTTGATATAGCTGCCTTTCTTGATGTTGGCCACATAGCAACCATTATAGTCGCCCTCGCAGAGTACGTTAAGGCACTTGTTGATGGTCTCGGCCTCCTGCAGAGCAAAGGGATTCAGCGTCTGAATGGGTTTGACGCCAGTGGTGGTAAAATTGATGCTGGGGATGGTGCCGTCCTCGTTGGGCGTAAACTCTTCTACGCAGGTAGAGCGCTTATAACTACCACCTCCGCTGAGCTTGCCGTTATGATAGAACATATAGTGATGGCCCTTGAACTCTACGCTGCCACCATGAATCGTAAAACTGTTGTCGGCCTGTCCCAGTATCTTACCTTGATAGGTCCAGGGGCCCGTCACGTTGTCGGCAGTAGAGTAGGCCCAGTGCTCAGGCACGCCACCTGCAGCATACTCCAGATAGTATTTGCCGTTGCGCTTGTAGAGCCATGAGGCCTCTTCCATATTGCTTTTCGGCGTGCTATCGTCGTTGTAGCCCTTGAATGGTCCGAAGGCTGCCTCATCCTTGATGTTTACTGAATTCTCTTCGCCGCTGATGGCCGTCATCGACTTCGTCAGCTTGGCGTACCACAGGCCAAAGTTTCCATTGCCATAGTAGAGATAAGCCTGTCCGTTGTCATCGATGAATACCGTAGGGTCAATTTTCCCCCAGCCCTTCACCAGTGGCTTCTTGATCTTGTCAACATAAGGACCAGCAGGATTGTCGGCCACAGCCACGCCGATGGCAGGATAGCCTCCGTTTTTCACGGTAGCTGTGACGTACCAGTACCACTTGCCGTTGCGCTCAATGCACTGGCTGGCCCAGCAGTCGTTGTCTGTCTTGGCCCACGTACTGAAAGTCTCGCCAGTCATGGGTGTGCCGCGATAGGTCCAGTTTACCATGTCCACAGTGCTATAGAGCAACCAGTCCTTCATCGTGAAGTAGTTGTTTTCCGTCTCGTTCTCATCGTGGTCTACGAAGAGGTACAGCGTGTCGCCATGCACATAGGGTGCTGGGTCGGGAGTGTAGCGATCGTAGATAATAGGGTTTTGTGCCCATGTTGAGAGTGCAGTCAGACTTGTTATACAAGTCAGAAAAAAGCGGCCAATGCGATAGGTTTTCATCGTTTTGTTCCTGTTCTTAGTTATTTTGGTGGCAAAATTACAATAAAAAATGGAATATCCCCTTTTTATTTGTTTCAAATCATTTATAAAATGAAAATATGGCACGTAATCACTACGCGCCACATTTCTCAAACCATAAATTACTTGTTATACTAACATTACCAACTAAAAAACGTATGTCTCGTTGTCGTTTTTGTTTATACAGACCTAATCTGGGTGCAAAGGTATAAATAAAGAAACGTTTCCGAAGAAGGGAAACGTTTCATGGATATGCGAAAATTTGTCAAATGTGTTTCTATAGCCTTTTTCTCCCCATTAGAATGACAGGATGAAGCTGTAGTGATGCGGTTTGTTGCCGTCAATAGTATATTGGGGAAGGGTGCGCTTTCCCCATGTGTCAGTACCGCCCACACCGTGGATGTCGGCATCGATGTTCAGATTGACGAAGCGTCCGCGCTGAATCTCGTTGGTGTGCTTGGCTTTTTCCAAATCTTCTTCCCCATAGTCCCAGGCACGAATGCAGAGAGGCTGCAATCCTTCAATGCGAAGGGTTTTTCGAGTCGGAGAACCTACAGATGCAATTTCAAACCAGCGGATGTCGCAGCGATTTCCGTTATCCTGTGGGTGGATGTATTCTGTCTCGTATTCAGATACCGGCATCTGGTACTTGCCAATGAAGGCTGAACGCTTGCGGTCAGGATAGTTTTCCCAAGGTCCTCGACCATAATATGTAATTTCGGTGTAGTCAGCTGGAATGCGCATCCTCATACCAAACTTTGGCATCACGGGCCTGTTCTGTTCGGTTGGCTGATAATTTACATCGACGAGGATACTGTGGTCGTTGATGATGGTGTATTTCACTGTGACATCCTTAACCTCTTTCCACATGGCTACGCGACGGGCAAAGCCGGCTGCGTTCTGATTGTCATTCTCCGGTTTCCAGAAATAAGGTTCCAGTGGAGCCTGTAGCACCTCATGCCCATCAACTATCCAAGAGGTGAGCGTGTTCCCGCTGATGGTGACCTTGGCGTTGCCCTCATGAGCCGGGCGTGAAGGGAATACGTAAGGGGTTATGACAAACTGTTCGCGGGCAACGACGAAACCTTTGGGTGCCCATGCCCGTGCTTCCCTCAAACGGGCACTGATGTTGAGTACAACCTCGCTGTCGTAGCGCAGCGTGTCGTAGGTGATGTCGTATTCATCAACAGATGTGAAGCTGTCGTGATTGATGATGTGGATGGAGCCATCTTGTTCGCGGCTAAACTGTAACGGCTGATAAACCTTCTGCACCTCATAATATTGAGGATGAGGCTTGCGGTCAGGGCCAACGATACCATTGATGCAGAACTGCCCGTCGTTGGGCTTGTCGCCAAAATCCCCACCGTAGAGGTAAGTGCCATTTCTTTCTATCCCTTGGTCCACCCAGTCCCAGATGGCCGCCCCCACAATGCTTGAGTCGGCATAGATAACATCCCAGTATTCTTGCAGATTGCCACAGGAATTCCCCATGGCATGAGCATATTCACGCATCATGAAAGGCTTGTCGGCTACTTTCTTTGCTTCGCGGCGCAGCTCTTCTGGGTAGAGATAGCTGTCGTCCCAGATGTCAGAGTAGCGACGGTCGCTGTCATAGAAAGGCGGGCGGGTGGTGTCGAGTTCTTTCACCTTGTGATACATGGCTTCGATGTTGGGTCCTTGAGCCCCCTCGTTACCCAGGCTCCATAGAATAACACATGGGTGGTTGAAGTCGCGCTTCACCAGCGACTCGGCCCTGTCAACGTGTGCCTTTTGAAATGTCAGGTCTTCGCCCATCACTTTGTTGGCATAGCCATAGCCGTGGGTCTCGTGATTCGCCTCGTCCATGACGTAGATGCCCCATTTGTCGCAAAGTTCATAAAGGTATTCACGATCAGGATAATGGCTGGTGCGCAGGAAGTTGATGTTAGCTTGTTTCATCAGTCGGATATCCTCTTCGTAAGTGGCATTATCGACATACCGTCCTGTCTTGGGATGATGGTCGTGACGGTTCACACCACGCAACTTCACGTTTTTACCATTAATCTTGAAGACCTCGCCAACGATTTCGACCTTCTTTACACCGAAATGATAGGCAAATTCTTCATTATTCTTACTGTCCTTCATGCCAAGCAGTTGCAGGGTGAAGGGATAGAGCCAAGGCTTCTCGGCAGTCCAAAGACGAGGCGGGGTGTCAGACGCCATACAGTTCGGGACAAGCCATCTGCAACTGAACCAGCAGATCCTTTGCTGTTTTCTTGCCAGTATTGCATACAGTAATCTTAGCATTAACTGTGAACTGCGAGTAGTCGGCATTGGGAATAGCCTCTATCTTGTAGTCGGCAATGTGTACCAAAGGACGTACCCACAGTTGAACGCTGCGGAAGATGCCACTCAAGCGCCACATATCCTGACATTCCAGATACGAGCCGTCGCTCCAGCGGTACACTTCAACAGCAAGTTTGTTGCGACCTTCGCGCAGATATTTCGTGATGTCAAATTCTGCTGGCGACATGGAATTCTGACTGTAACCCACCTGCTGTCCGTTTATCCATACGTAAAAGGCTGAATGAACACCACCGAAATGCAGAATGACGTTTTGCGCAAGCATTTCTTTCGTGGCATCAAAATACCTGACGTATGATCCCACAGGGTTGCGGTTCTCGTAGGCAGTCCAGTCCTTGGGTGGCTCAGTGGTCACGCTGGGGCGATCCTTGACGAAGGGATAGCTCATGTTTACATAGATAGGTGTGCCGTAGCCTTGCAGTTGCCAGTTGCCAGGCACAGTAATCTTTCCCCACTGACTTTCATCGAAGTCCTCCTTGTAGAAGTTGACAGGACGTTCTTCGGGATTACGACTCCAGTGGAATTGCCACTGTCCGTCGAGGCAGACAATCTCCTTACAGTCTTTCTGCTTCGACGGCAGTTGCAATGTAGCGTGATAGGGCAGCTTGTTGAGCCCCAGTATGGCAGGATTCTCCCAGTCGTGCGGTTGTCCTTGCATCTGCAGGGCAAACAGTGCCGCCAGTATGATGAGACAATTCCTCATCGTTTTTATTTCGTTTTGATGGTTAGGCTTGCAGTGGGCAGATTACTCTTGATTCTGACCTGAGCGGTGCCTTTCTTTTGTGTGCTGCGTACCACAAGCGTGGCGCGTCCTTTCCATGTCTTTACCTGGGAAGAGGTGTAAGGCTCTGTGTCCTTGAGGTCGGCAGATGCAAACGACAGCAGTGTGCCTTGTCCGCTGACGAAGGCCTCGCAGGGAATGTCAGCATTGGGACAAATGCGCCCCTGCTTGTCAACCACCTCTACCGTGACGTAAGTCAGGTCCTGTCCGCCGGCCTTCATGATTTGCTTGTCGGCAGTGAGCCGCAGGCTTGCCGGCTTGCCGGCTGTGCTTAGTGTCACACGCTCGTTGCCAGCCTCTGCACGCAGTGTGCCGGCTTCATAGGGCACTTGGAATACGGCCTTGAACTCCGTAGAACGATCTACGTTCTTTGTACCTATGAGCTTGTCGTTCAGATAGAGTTTCACAACGGGCTGCTTTGTATAGACTTCCACCTCCACAGGTTTGCCTTCCCAGCCTTCCCAGTTCCAGTTCTCCCAAGTGGGCCATACGCTCCACATCGTGGTCTTGATTTCGCCGCGATAGCCGTTGGGCTCGCGAACGGCCATATAAAGTGGCGTCTCGCTGTTCCACAACATTTCGCGATAGTGGCTGATGGGCTTTCTCCAGCCGGTGATATCCACATCGCCGCAGGGAGCACCGTGCCATTCGGGCTGACCGCCAGGAATCCACGATTCGCCTTCGCGCTCACCTTTATAATAATTACGACCGATGCCGCTTTCGCCCAGATAGTCGAGGCCTGTCCATACAATGTCGCCCACAACATAGGGATAATCGTTTGCTATGGCCCAGTTGCGGAAGGCATCGCGTGGATAGCTTTCCGTCTGCCAGATCACACGTTTTGGGTCGCGCTTGTGATCGCTGGCGTGCTTGAAAATCATGTAGTTATAGCCCACCACGTCGAGTACCTCGGCATGTGGGTCGTAGATTTCCCAGTCGCGGTCCCATGCACAGAGGGCCTCGGTCACAGGGCGTGTGTTGTCTATTTCCAGTATGGCTTTCTTCATCTGTCGGGCGGTATAGACCACGCGGATGTCCTTGCGCTCGATGACCTCGTTGCCGATGCTCCATGAGATGACGCTGGGGTGGTTTCTGTCGCGCATCACCATCGCATGGATATCCTCTTGATAGCAAGAGTCTATAAGTGTAGAGTAGTCGTAGGGATTCTTCTGGGTGCGCCAGCCATCAAAGGCTTCATCAATGACGAGCATACCTATGGAGTCGCAAGCATCGAGGAAGGCGCGGGTAGTGGGATTATGCGAGGTGCGAATGAGGTTGAAGCCTGCCTCCTTCATCTGCTTCACCTTGCGAATTTCTGCAGCATCAAAAGCCATAGCGCCCAGCACACCGTCATCGTGGTGTACGCAGGCTCCGTTGATTAGCACCTTCTTGCCGTTGATCACGAAACCATTTTCGGCATCAAACGAGAAAGAGCGGATGCCGAACTTTATAGCCTCACCCCCAGCCCCTCTCGCGGGGGAGAGGGGAGTGGATAGACTTACCTTTGTGGTGTAGAGATATGGCGTTTCTGGCGACCAGAGTTTGGGATTGTTGATGTTATAGGTAAAAGTGATGGTCTGGCTCTCACCTGCTTGCAGTTTTACCTCTTGCTGTTGGCCTTCTACCTCAACGATGCCCTGTTGCTCATTCTTGCTTTCATTCTGTACCGTCACTTCTACTTGAACCTTTGCTTTGCTTACACTTACTTCGGGGGTGGTTATAAATACGCCATTCTCAGCAATATGCAGCTCTGGTAAGGTTTCGAGCCACACGTGGCGATAGATGCCAGAGCCTGAGTACCAGCGACAGTTGGGCTGCTCGCTGTTGTTGACCTTGACGATGACCTCGTTAGGTTGTTTCTTGTCCTTGTTAAGATATTCCGTTACATCAATCGTGAACGGTGTGTAGCCATACGCATGTTGTCCAGCCTTCTGACCATTTACGAACACTTCAGCCTTCTGATAGACGCCCTCGAAGTGAAGCTTTACGATTTCTGCATTTGGTGTGGCAAATGTCTTGCGATATTCGCCCTTACCAGCTTCAAACCAGCCTCCGCCAGTGCCTGTGGCTCCCCGACCAGAGTTTGGACCTTCATAGATGTCCCAGTCGTGGGGCAGGTTCACATGGACGGTCTTTCCATTGCGAGAAAAGGTCCAGTTGTCATCAAACAATTGTTTGTTTTGTGCTGTGGCCGTCAAGGCACCACACAGCATCGCAGCGAATAAAAAACTTCGTTTCATTTTCTATTTTAGGTTTGGGTTATTTTGACTGCAAAGTTATGAAATAATTCTGATACCGCCAAAGAAAGTGTAAAAAAAACAATCGATTTGAGTTTTTGCTCAAACCGATTGCTTTTTGTAGAATAGTGATGTTTCTATTTCACTATCACTTTCCTTGTTGTTCCATTGTTATATTTGATGATATTTAGGCCTCGCTTCATTCGCGGAATTTGTTGACCACGTTCATCGTATATCTTATATTCGGTTTCATCTGAGACGTTACGTATTCCATCCGTGATGCTAGCATAAATCGTGATGTCGTGTGCAGGCATCGTTTCTGGTACGTCTAACCATTCCACTAACACGTAGCGCTCATCATCCAAAGACGTTGGTAAAGGAATCTTTGCACCATATTCCACGCTATCCACCTTCAGCACCTTGTCATTATACATAAAGGTAACAGTATAGGTGTTAACTGTAAACGTACCTGTTATCACAACATCATTAGCAGGCATTGTTTCTGGAATCTCACTCCAACCAGAGAAGGTGTAGCCTTCTTTCGCAGGATCTGTAGGCTTGGTAATTATTCCCTCATACAGAACAGAATCCTTCTTCACAACAGTATCCTCGACAATGAAAGTGACCAAATACTTGTTACGCTCCCATTGAGCTGTAAACGTCATATCCGATGCAGGAACTGTTGCAGGAACAGCAGGACTCCAGCCTTTGAAGGTAAAGCCCGTCTTCACGAGATTCTCAGGAGCAGTCAGCGCACTTGCATAATCCTGTTTCTTCACCAAATTCTCCTCACCATTATCAAGTACAAATGTCATCGTGTACTGGTTGATACTAAACGCACCCGTTATTACAACATCATTTGCAGGCATTGTTTCAGGAATCTCACTCCAGCCAGAGAAGGTGTAGCCTTCCTTGGTGGGCGCAGTCTCAGGTGTCAACGCTGTACCATAGGCAACGCTTGATGTTTTGTACACTTCGCCATCTATCTTGTAAGTTAAAGAGTAGTTGTTGACTGTGAAGGTTCCTGTAATCACTAAATCATTTGCAGGCATCGTCTCTGGTATCTCTGGCTGCCAGCCGGTAAACGTATAGCCCTCCTTCACAGGATCTGCAGGCTTGGTAATTATTCCCTCATACAGCACAGAATCTTTCTTCACAATAGTATCCTCGACAATGAAGGTGACCAAGTACTTGTTACGCTCCCATTGAGCTGTAAACGTCATATCCGATGCAGGAACCGTTGCAGGAACAGCAGGACTCCAGCCCTTGAAGGTAAAGCCAGTCTTCACAAGATTCTCAGGAGCAGTCAGCACACTTGCATAATCCTGTTTCTTCACCAAATTCTCCTCACCGTTATCAAGTACAAATGTCATCGTGTACTGATTGATGCTTAACGTGCCTGTAATTACAACATCGTTTGCAGGCATCGTTGCTGGTATCTCACTCCAGCCACTGAAGGTATAGCCCTCCTTGGTGGGTGCATTCTCAGGCGTGATGGCTGTACCATAAGCTACACTTGTTGTCTTGTACACCTCACCATCAACCTTGTAGGTCAAGGTATAAGAGTTAACAGAGAATGAACCTGTAATCACAACGTCATTTGCAGGCATGGTTGAAGGAATCTCACTCCAACCAGAGAACGAATATCCTTCCTTTGTGGGAGCATTCTCAGGTGTAAGAGCTGTACCATAAGTAACGCTTGCCGTCTTGTAGACTTCGCTATCTACCTTGTAGGTCAGGGTATAGTTATTGATTGTAAACGTACCTGTGATAATCACATTGTTAGCTGGCATTGTAGCTGGTATTTCACTCCAACCAGAGAAGGTATGACCTTCCTTGGTGGGGGCTGCAAGCGGAGTTAATGCACTATTATAAACAACAGAATCCGTCTTGAAGATTTCATCGTCTACCTTGTATGTCAACTTATAAGTCACATCTATCTTGGATGATGCATCTTCCAGCGTCAACTTCTGCGAGTCGCTTGTTGCCAATTTGATATTACTCAGAGAGGCCGTTCCCCCCTTTGCATCATTAGCTGCAGAAAGAGACAGTTTGATAATCTCACCACTTGTTCCTGCGATAGGAGTCAATGCAAAAGACGTACTGGTCAACCGGATACTTCCATCAGGCTGTTTACCGATTACAAGTTCTTGATTTTCGTCCGTAATTCGACTACTTAATTCACAACCAGCTTTGTTAATCGTGATACCATCTGGTAACGACAGATCCATCTGGAACGACACAATATTCGTTTGCGTATTGTTCAGATTAATGCTTATTACCTTCGTTTCGCCAGAATTCAGCGTCACGTCAGCAATACTTACGGTTTGGGCATTGACACTCATTAGACAGAGCACCATTGCTATAATGGAAAAAATATACTTCTTCATAACACCACGTTTTATTATTTTACCATCATCTTCTTACCACCAACAATATACAGTCCTTTCGTCAGCGAACCAGTTTTCATTTTATGACCTTGCAAGTCATAGACATCATCCTTGCTATTAGAAGGGGTAGAAGTAAGTTTCTCTATACCTGTCGTTTCATTTATTGTAATGTCTGCAAACCTATAGTCGTTGCCTTCCACATCGAAGAAATGGATGTCACGAATACTAATCTCATTGCCGTCTGTTCCACTCACAATGATATGCAGCAGTTCACCATCATTAGCATTAAACACCTTGTTGCTGGTTGACAAAGCAGCCACACGATAATGACCATCCTCTACCTTATTATAGAGTAGCTGATGCTTTTGTTTACGAAGCGCATTCAGCATCAACTTTTCTATATCCGTTCCTTCTGGAATATACAAATCAAACTGGAAGGCTGTGTATTTACGCTCATTAGTAAGATTAAATGATAACTCTCCATGATTCTCTGTTAGTGTCAAGATATCGTTAGACATCACCTTTCTTGGAGCTTTCATTGCACGCGCAAAGTTCTGATCACCCGCAATAACATTTACCAATGCAACTGCATCGCCAATATTTATTGTTCCATCACTATTTATATCGGCAAGGAAATCAACAAAGATCTCTGTAGGATTACCAACAACGTAACGCACAATATCAACAACGTCAAGCACATCAATACTTTGGTCAATATTTACATCAGAATTAATATACTCAACTATATTCCAATAATTATTCCAGCCTTTTGTATTTCGATATAATTCTTTTCTTCCAAAAGGAACGTATATTTTAGTATAAGAACTAAAAGTCCATTCATCTATCTCTACAGGATTATCGCTTTCAAATATTATTGATTTATTTACATAATACTGGTTACCTGTGAACGCCCCTGTACCAATACTAGTTACACTTTTGGGTATAATTATTGTAAGGCTATCACATCCATGAAATGTATAATCATTAATTTGAGACAAGTTATTTGGTAAGGAGATATATGAAAGACTCGCACATTCATAAAATGCTAAATTGCCGATGGTCGTAACACTATTCGGTATCTTTATAGTTTTCAGGTTGTTACAGCCATAGAAAGCGTATTGCCCAATGGCAGTAATGCCCTCTGAAATATTGGTGTTTTTGCAACCTACTATTAGCGTGTTCGTAGATGTTTCTATTATAGCATTACAATTATTCCGAGAGTCATATTTTTTATTTTTATTATTAACAATAATAGAAGATATACTACTACAATCCGAGAAAGCGTGCTCACCTATACTCTCAATTTTACTCGGTATTTCTATTGATGTCAATTTGGGGCATTTAAAGAATGCATATTCTCCAATACTAGTCACACTGTTTGGTATATTGATAGTGGTAAGGTTATCACATTGACCAAAAGAACGATTCCCGATTTTTGTTACATTATCTGGTATTTTTATAGACGTGAGACTATTACAGCCACAAAAAGCACCATCTTCAATCGTTTTAACATTAACAGGTATTTCTATATTAGTAAGGTTCTGACAGAAACCAAAAGCGCGTTCTCCTATAAAAGTAATATTGTTTAATTCTATTGTTTTTAAATCTGTACAACTATAAAAGGTGCTTGCCTTTATGCTGTCAACTGAATTCGGGATTACAATAGATTTAAGACCTTTACAGCCAGAAAAAGCTCCCTCACCGATATTTATTACAGAATTGGGAATACTAATTGAAGATAGTCCAGTACACTCATAGAATGCATTTCTACCGATAGTTGTTAGAGAATTAGGAATACTAATCGAAGAGAGGCCAGTACACCTTTGAAATGCTCCATTACCGATGGCTGTTACAGAATTAGGAATACTAATTGAAGAGAGAGATGAGCATTGCATAAATGCGTAATTACCAATGCTTGTTATGCTATTGGGAATAATCGTATTTGAACAACCCATAATCAATGTGTTATTTTCTGTCTCAATAATTGCATTACAATTATCACGCGAGTCATATTTTGGATTTCCCAGATCTACCTTTATTGATGTCAGATTAGAACAGTTGGAAAAAGCCATAGATCCAATACGCTCAATACTGCTAGGAATTATGACGGAAGATAGTCTTGTACAGCCTGAGAATGCATAATTTTCAATATTTGTCACACTGTTGGGAATTTCGATTTTTTTCTAATTCTATACAGCCTGAAAATGCTTCAAAATCAATGCGTGTAATACTATTAGGAAAGTTAACCGAAGTAAGCCTTGTACAGTCCTTGAATGTTTCCGATTCAATTTGATAAATACTGTTTGGGATTTCAACTGTTTCCAATCCGATACACCCCTGGAACGATCCTAAACCGATATAGGTAACACTATTAGGAATTTCGATGCTCTTCAAGTTTGTACAGTCTTTAAATGCGAAAGGATTTATGCCTATTACGCTATTGGGAACTACAAGAGAAGTGAGTCCTGTGCAACCGGAAAAAGAATAATCACCAATATATTCTAATCCATTAGGTAAGGTTACACTTTCCAATCCCACACATCCATTAAAGGCATATCCATCTATATTTGTAACTTTATAATCTTTTCCCATGTAAAAGACTTCTTCTGGAATATTTAAGATACCATAATAATAGTCTTTCTGCGAAGTCTCCTCAGAATTATCTCCGCAATAAGTAACTATTAATGAAGGAACTGGACCGCCGTAATTAAAAGAGTAATAAATTATTTTTCCGTCCGAATTTTTTACTGCAATATCATGAGCAAAGATTTTATGGGTAAAGATTAAGTAACACAATAAAAGAAATATAAGTCTGAATTTTTTCATAAACAAAATGTTTTATGTTATTATTAGGTTTATAAATACACAAAAAGAAAACGTGGACAATTTACTTCGTCTACGTTTCTGAGGTATTGGGGAAAACCTATTAGTCTTAAACGAGTAAATGCCCACGCCGAACGGCGTGAACTATCTACTTCAGTTCTTGACTAATTTCTTTCAATTCCCCAATTGTCAGAAACAAGAATCAAAAGTGGACGTTCCAGTCTTATGTCCTTATTATATGTTTATCTGCTCATAGGCATGTTGTTATTTAGTGGTTTCTATTTAATGCAAGAGACTCTACAGCATCAATAAAGGCTTCTGCCTTTGGCAAAAGATAAGCGACACTACTTTCATCTCTGAATGCATAGGCCTCATAATCACTTGCATGACGCTGATTGAATAAGTCCGTTAAAGTTGCACCATGTTCTATACCCAATAGTCCTTTACGGATAAATTCCATTGAAATCATAGTTTTCACCCCATTATGAGTAGAAGTATCTATGTCGTTGGCAGTCAAAAGACCACGAGCTGCATTGAAGCATGCATAATAAAGACGTGTTACCGAACCATTATAGTAACCTCCATCTCTCAAGTACTTAGCTTCCTCGATGGATTCATGCGCACGTTCGAAATAATAATTGACAAGATCGGCGCGTTGTTCCTTGCTCAGTGTTTCTTCCTTCATAATACGATACCTTCTCTTTTTACATTCTGATAGAAAGGAGTAATCAAAGTGGGATTATCCCATTGTTTACGAGGCATGACAAGAGAACTAATAACAACTCCTGACTGAAGCTCAATTTCATAGAGTTTACTTACAATTGCATGTTCTCTTTCAGGAAGGATCTTATCCTCTGGGAGCAGAATAAGCAAATCAATATCGCTGTCAGCACGGGCATCTCCGCGAGCCTCCGAACCATATAGGATGGTTTGAGCTTCAGGAAGAAATTTTCGAGTCTGTTCCTTGATACGATTTACTATTTCTGGTCTTTTCATGCCGCAAAAATAAGCATTATTTTTTAATAAACAAAATTATGGGAAGAAAAAATGAGGATGTAGGGGTTCGCGAGGGAGGATGTAGGGGTTCGCGGGTCGCGAACGCCTAGCTCGTGACCCGCGAACGGGCACATCTCAATGCGTTTGCTGCCTCCTTACGATGCGTTTGCAGCTTCCTTGCGTTGCGTTTGCTGCTTGTTTAGGAATCCAAATAGGCTATTTGGCATTCCCATTCATGCTGTTTCAGCATCCAAAACAGGCTTTTTTTGCAAAAATTGGCAACACCTACCATTTTATGTGTAACTATCTGGTATTGAATGTGTTATTCGTGGTAGGTGTTGCTCAAACACCTAACTAACACCTAACCTAACACCTACCATAAATGTAGAAGATACACTTATTGAGGTCTTTTAAAAATATGGTAGGTGTATGGTAGGTGTTTGCCAAACACCTACCATAGGCCAAACCCTTTGTACATCGGGGTTTCAGGCCTGTTATGGTAGGTGTTAGGTGTTTTGCGTGTGTCTTATCTTTTATAAATCTTTTTACCGTTACTAATATATATGCCTGGTTTCTGTGGGCTATCCACTCGACGGCCTTGAAGGTCAAACCATTTACAATCTGACGATTTACGATCTACGATTTGAGCGCCGATTTCTGTTGTCACATAGTTCTTGCCTGCCAGACTGACGACCGGTCCGATGATGCAGTCGCTCCATTCCGATGCAGCACTATAAAAAGCGATGACATAGTCGTCCTGCTCAGTGACATCGAACTCGAAGGTCTGCTGGGCGGGAGTGCTGAAGTCGTTGGAGGTCTTATTGCCGATGTTGATGTTGGGTGTGTAGGTCTGGCTGGCAATGCTCTTGCCTGCGCGTGTCTCAACGCAGACTTCCACCTCGCCGAAGTTGGCCATGTTCCAGTTGCAGACCTTGTATTTCAGCGTGTAGTGGCCAGGAGCCAGACTGAGCGTTGTGCCTGCGCCGCTGAGCCCGAACTTGGCATAGCCCTGCTTGGCATTGCCATTGATATTGCGGATATAGAGGCCATAGTTGAAACCTTTCGTGGTACCCGTAAACTCCAACACACGGCAGCCCGATGAATAACCTCCACTGTAGCCCGTGCGCTTCTCGCTACTGTCGTAGGTAGTCCAACCAGCAGGGATGGCGTTAGCCTCGCTAAATCCAGAAAGACTTAATGTAGTAGTAGGAGCCTGAAGGGTTACTTCCACAGAGGCGGTGCTCGTCTCGCCATCATTATCGGTGGCTACCGCTTTCAGCTTGTGCTTGCCAGCCTTGGCACCAGAGAGCGTGGTCTTGTAGGGCTTGGCAGTACAGGTGGCGAGTAGGGTAGTGCCATCGTAGAACTCCACCTTCTCTACGGTGCCGTTGGGGTCGTCGGCAGTAGCTGTGATGGTGATGTCAGGGAATGTTACCTCATTCTTAGGACCATAGCTGATGAATTTCCCACCTGTGGCAGGGGCTGTAATCTTCACGTTGGGAGATGTCTTGTTCAGCGAGAAACGCTTGCAGAAGTTCCAGATTTCCTTACCCGTATATACCTGCTTCTCCTTGCAGATCCAGTGACCTTTGTTAGGCAGCTCCAGAAGGCGCACCTCGACACCATCGTTGCCAGGCCCCCAGACATGCATCTTGCAGCCACTGAAACCATTATAATTATTGGTGACCTGAGCCGTCGTCGGACAGCCATTATGATTGATCCATACGTTGAGGGCAGGCTGTGCTCCACTGAAGGCGCAGGTTTCATCGCTGGTGCCGTGGATATGGAGGATAGGAATGGCACGCACATTAGCATTGGCCGTAGCACCGCCCATAGGATATCCGCTACAGGGAGCGAAGGCAGCGATGAGGTCGGGAATCTTGTTCATGGCGTGATAGGTCAGCATACCGCCCATAGAGAAACCACCCAGATAGACGCGGTTGCGGTCAATATTGTGCTGCGTTACCATCTTGTCGATAATGGCCTTGATGAAGTTGATATCGCGATCACCGCCAGTATCCCATGATTTATTGATACCATTGGGAAATACGCAGACGAACTTAGCGGTGTCACACACAGCCTCCATGCTCACCTGATCGTTCTTGAACTCGCTGTTCTGCATCCAGCCGGCATCCTGATTGTAGCCATGACAGAAGATGAGTAGCGGACGGTTCTCGCCAAGGTTATTAGGCACAATGACGTTGTATGAGCGACTGGTGCCGTCAACGGTGATGTTGTCGGCCTTGGCGGGCATCAGTCCTAAAACGAAAAGGAATAGTAATAAAAAGTTTTGTTTCATAATGGTTATTTAGTTTTTATTTATATTATTTCTTTTCTGGTGCACCGAAATAGCTGTAGCGATTGTTGTCGGGATTTACCACGATGGTCTCAATGACGATTTCGGGGTCTATCATAATGAGCTTCAGTTTGTGATTGCCAGGTGTCGTGTTGGGGAAGTTTACCTCCAACCAGCGGATATTGTCAAACACCTCGTCACGACGCAGCATCTTTCTGCCGTCCTTCCAGCCACTGAGCAACAGGTTGTTGTGGGGAGGGAGAGGCTTCAGGTTCTTTGATTGGGCAAGGTTCTTCGGTGTGTATTCCTGAAATTCGTCGTGCAGCCCCTGACGGGCATCAATGACCTGCATGGGGTCATCATCGAGCTGTACACCAAGACGCAGACCGCGAGCAGGAACAATATCTTGTGTCGGCAATATGCCGATGGCTATCTTTCCCTCTTCAATCAGATTAATGTCGTACTCCAGTTTAGGTCCGCTACCGTCGGCAGGCCATTCCTTCATCACGTCGGTAGCTCCCAGGCAGCCCTCGCCGCGACCAAGTCCCCAAAGTATTTCCCATCCGTTAAAGCAGGGGTGTACCTCCCTCTTCGTATTGACAAAGTCGATGGCAGGGATAGAATATTCCTTGGTGTCTTTTGTGGCGCTCAGGTCATGAGTTACCTTATAACCAAGTGACATGGGGTGGCGGTTCTTTTCTGGGATGCTCCATTGGGTGTATCCGATGTGGTTGTCGAGCATCATGCCGTCCCACTTACCGCCTGCTACAAGGTTATTATAATGGTAGGTGAGTTGCCGGTCTTTTGTCATCAGACGGCATACGGTAAGACTGTCGCCCATCGTAGCAGCGTTATACATCATGGCCACACCAGCAGAGGCTACAGCAGGGTAATAGACTAACTGATAGAAGGCATCCTGAGCATGGCAGGGGATTGTCCACTCCTTCATGGTTTCGCAGCGCAGAATGATGGACTGCCATTGGTTGTTCAGGTGGAGTATCTCCTCATAGTTGAAAAGACCTGGCACCTGCACCTCAGGCTTGCGCATCAGGTTCAGTTTCGAATACTGGGCGATGATGTCAGCAACATCACGGATAATGCTTTTAGTCGCCCCACCGAGCACGCTGGCAACCCAGTTCTCGAGCCACACCTGTTCGTCGCCGGGTTGTATGGCTTCAGGATCCCAGGCATAGTCCATGATGAACGAGATTGGCATCTCCTTCGGCTTCAGATCGCCCACGTTGATAATCCAGATGCGGTCGATGCCGCTCTGGTAGGCGAGGTTCAACTGCTCGCGGAGCTTGGGCACGGTGGTGGTGTTCACCCAACGGTCATTCCAAGGGCCACCGTTCATGTCGATATGATAATAGAGGCCCAGACCGCCCTTGCGCTTGCGCTCCTTCTCAGTCCCCTTTCGGCGGATGTACCCCCAGTTGTTGTCGCAGAAAAGGAGGGTGACGTCATCGGGCACCGTAAAGCCAGCATCGTAATAGCGCTGCACTTCCGTGAAGATAGCCCATAGCTGGGGCACGGCATCAGCACGTCCATAGATGTCCTTGATAATCTTACGCTGACCATCGATGACATTGTGGAGCGTTTTCATGTTCTCCTGATCATCACCCTTACCCATTGCCACATCGCCGTCGCCACGCATACCGATGGTCACGAGGTTGTCGTAGTTCTTGTTACGTTCCATACCCTCGCGGAAGAACTGATCCACGCGTTCCTTATTGGTGGCATAGTCCCAAGGCCCTACCTGTTCCTTGCGCTGCAGGTATTCTCGATGTGAGCGCATCATGGGCTCGTGGTGACTGGTGCCCATCACGATGCCCATCTCATCGGCCAAGCGAGGGGATTCGGGATCGTCCTCATTGAAGTTGGTGCCCCACATGGCAGGCCAGAAATAGTTGGCCTTCAGGCGCAGCAACAATTCAAACACCTTCTCGTAGGCCTTGGAGTTGATACCACCGAAGTGCTTAGTACACCAAGTGCCGAAGCTGGGCCATTCGTCGTTGATGAAGATGCCACGGTATTTTACTGCAGGCCAGTCGTATAGGAATCCTTCGTTATAGTAAAGCTCGTCATGATGCACCACGGGAGCATCGGCCATCCAATACCAGGGTGACACGCCTATACGACGGGATATCTCATAGATGCCGTAGATGGTGCCGCGCTTGTCGTTTCCCGCAATGACGAGATTGCCATCCACCACGTCGATGACGTAACCCTCCCAGTGGCCCTTGATTTTTTTGACATCAAGTTTCTTCTGCTTGATAAGGCGGTCGATGAGGCGGCTTTTGCCAATGGTGCCGATGGTGATTGTGGGTTGCGATTGAATCGCAACAGACTGAACGGGTGCAGCCACACCCGTCACCTTGCGGACGTCGTCCCCCAGGTCGTTGGCAGCACGGATGACGCCCTTCCAGTCGTTCTCATCCACGATGATGGTAGCAGCTTTGCCGTCTTTGGCAATGCAGAATTTCTCTGTCTGTGCTGAAGCATTAAGGGTCAGCAGCCAAGTACAAAATGCTAATAGTACAATCAGCGGAATGTGTCGAATGGTAAGGAATTTCATATTGCGGAATTTGTCTTTAGTTATCTTGGTGCAAAATTACACTAAATAATGATACCTCCCCTTGCTGTATGTCTCAAAATATTTATTATTTATAAGAACCTAGGAGATTGGTGGTAAAAAGACCGCAGGTCGTTTGTCCATGTTTGTAAATATGCTTACCTTTGTCATTCCCAAAACAATATGTGAAGTCTGACAATGATTGTCATCGTATGAAAATGAACCTGAAACCAGTAATGATGCTTGTCGCATCAATGATTTGCTGTGCTGCATGGGCACAGGAGCCTGTTGGCGTGAAAAGTCCTGACGGACGTATCCGTGTGGAACTGAAACAGAACACAACAAGCAGTTATCTGATAGTATTTAATGCTGACAGCGTACAGATGGTGAAGACACAGTTGGGCCTGACCACCTCGATAGGTGGTTTCTCAAGTAAGTTGGTGCTGCAGTCGGCATCAGCGCCAGAAAGAATCACCGATACCTATGAGAACCGTCATGGAAAACAATTGAAGGTAACGGCGGAAGCCAATCAGGTGGTACTGCATTTCCTGAACTCCAAGAACCTGCCGATGGATGTCGAAGTGCGTGCCTATAATGATGGCGTGGCTTTCCGTTATGTACTGCCTAATGCAGAGAAACAAAACATCAAGTTCAATGGAGAGACCACTGCTTACATCATCAGTCAGTCGGCTCACCGCTGGCTACAGCAGTTCGTAACGAGCTACGAGGGCGATTTCCCCTATCAGGCCAGTAGTGGACAACAAGGGGCGTGGGGCTATCCGGCCCTGTTTGAGGTGAAGGGTACGTTCATGCTACTTACCGAGGCCAATGTCAACCGATCATATTGTGCTACCCATCTGGACAACTCGTCCAGTGTTAATAGCTATAAAGTGACCTATCCCTATGCTTGGGAGGGCAATAACCAGGGCGACGTGAACCCTACGTGGGATGGCGAAAAGTGGACATCGCCGTGGCGATTGGCCATCATTGGCGATTTGAAGGATGTAGTGGAATCGACACTCGTAGAGGATGTGTGTGATGCTACCACAATGACCGATACCGATTGGATTCAGCCAGGACGTGCCTCATGGATTTACTGGGCCTATAATCATGGTACGAAGGACTATAAGATATGTTGTCAGTATGTGGATCTGGCCGTGAAGATGGGGTGGGAGTATGTGCTCTTCGATTGGGAATGGGATGCGATGACCAATGGCGGCAAACTGGAGGATGCTGTGGCATATGCCAAAAGGAAAGGTGTCAAACCGCTGATGTGGTACAACTCGGGTGGCCCTCATAATCAGATAGGTGCCACACCGCGTGACCGTATGCTGACGCACGAGAACCGTATGGCGGAGTTTGCGTGGCTGAAGAGCATAGGCGTTGTAGGCGTGAAGATAGACTTTTTTGAGAGTGACAAACAGTCGATGATGGCTTATTATCAGGATATTCTGGAAGATGCTGCAAGCGTTCAGATGTTGGTGAACTTTCATGGTAGCACTGTGCCCCGTGGCTGGAGCCGCACCTATCCGCACCTGATGTCGATGGAGGCTGTGTATGGTGCCGAGCAATATAACAATGGTGACTATATGACCAGTAATGGAGCGCGTATCAACTGCCTGCTGCCCTATACACGAAACGTCATTGGGCCTATGGACTATACGCCTGTGGCCTTTACCAACTCGCAACATCCCCACACTACGACCTTTGCCCACGAACTGGCCCTCTCGGTGGCTTTCGAATCAGGTATCCAACACTGGGCCGACCGTCCAGAGGGCTTCTACGCCTTGCCTGATGAGGCCAAGTGGCACATGATGCAGGTGCCAGTGGCATGGGACGAGACACGTTTTCTAAACGGCTATCCTGGTAAGTCGTTTGTCGTAGCACGTCGCAGTGGCGACAATTGGTACGTGGGTGCCCTGAATGGTGAGAAGGAGAAAAAGGCCTTCAACCTTGGCTTTGATTTCTTGAAAGAAGGGCATTATATGTTGACTTGTCATGCCGATGGTGCCGACGAAAAGACTTTTGCTATTACCCACCATTGGATTTCGGCACAGGATAGTCTGTCGATAACTTCGCTGTCGCAGGGTGGCTTTACTATGGATATCGTACCCTTTACGGCCTCGCTGATGCAGAAGATGAAGGATGCTGCAGAAACCTTGCTGAAGAAAGCAAAAGCCAATATGGGCGCTGAGGCCGACCAATACAAGGAACTGATGGTCAATGCCCTCGATATGGCTTTGGAACAGGCAAACGCCTTGTCCGATGAAGTTGGCGAGGAAACGCTTGCTGCAGCCTATATCTCTCTTGCCGATGCTTATTCTGCTTTGCAGACATCAGGTATCAATAAGCGTGAGTTTACACAGGGTGATGCCGTTCAGCCTAACGCAGGCGGAACTGATGTGACCAAAAAGTACCTGAAGGAGAATAAAGGTTTTGCACGTAATACGCAATATGGCACGCAGCGTTTTGGCGCGCCGAGTTATTGGACGGTGGAAAACTACGAGATTGACAATGGCAGTAGCGGCGTGAAGCGCGGCCTGGACAACTATCCTGGCTATAATTGTCTGCAGTTGGGACGCTGGGAAGAGAGCGATGGCGTGATGACAGCTGCCGACCATACGAACTCACGCCTCTATCAGCGAGTCACCCTGCCTGCCGGTCGTTATTATTTTGGGGCTAAATATCACTCTTTGGAAAACGGCAATGTAGGCAATAATGCCTATCTAATGATGGCATCGGATGTGCTTCCTACAAAGAAGGTCAAGACCGATGCGCTGGCTTGGTGCACACTGCGCACCGCGTCCACAGGTGATCAGTTCTATGGACTTATTTTCAAACTCACGGAGCAACAGGAAGTTGTGTTGGGATGGCAGATGGATGGTAGCAATAAACACACGGAATTCAGGTGCTCAGAGGTGAAACTCCTGTATGAGCCCTTCAGTGAAGAGGAGGTAGGCATCCAGTCGCCATCTTCGCAAGAGGTTGATACGCCGACAGAATACTTCTCGTTGTCGGGCGTAAAAATGCTTTCTGCCCCAGTTCATGGCATCTATTTGCAGAAGAGGGGAAATCGCATCTTTAAGCGGGTAATTCGGTGATTTTAACGAATGGTGGTAAACGGCCCATTAAGCGTGAAGGTCTTTTCGTAGCCTTTTGTATTCACTGTATATGTTTTGCCTAGTTTGAAGGCAGGGCAAGTAACGAGGCTTGCGCTGCGACGCAGGGAGAACGGAATAGTGATGGTGTCAAGGCACTTGCCGCTGGCATCACAAATCGTGATGGGTTCGTCCTTGGTGATGTTAAGGCCGATGAGCAGTACGGTGGGCTGCTTGGCTGTGGCATTGGTGGGCACAGAGGGCATCTCGCCCATACCGCCACCCACAGAAAAGATCGTGCCGCCCTCGATAACGATGGGGGAGAAGTCGCAGTCGAGCCCTTCTTCCGGTGAGCCTACCTGACTCCAAGCATAGACGCTGCCGCCACGAACCACGATAGCCGTATCAGCCTCCTCACTGTTGGCGTTGTTGCCAAAGGGTGTGAAGAAACCTGTCTTGGGGTTGGCATCGACGGCATCATTACCTGTGCTGCGAGCCGTGACGTGGGCCCCGTTGAACTCGATAGTGGCATTGGCATTGACGGCATCATCGGTAGCCAGCACATCCACCTTGCCTCCGTTAAATGCTACACCTTGCTTTCCCTCGATGCCCTCGGCACCAGGCGTAGAGGTACGAACAGTGACCACTCCGCTATTAATCGTTATCTTGCCTTTTGAAGCGATACCCTTGGTTGAGGCTACGTATTTGTGTTTGCCCGTAAAACCGCCCATACCTTCTTCCATCGTGCTGTCGTTTCCAAATGGAGGCATCTGACCTCCGAAGTCAGGCATCTGTCCACCAAAGTTCGGCATGGGGAAATTGCCTGGCTTGATGCTGTCATTACTGAAAGGAGGCATTGGGAAACCGCCTTGCATCGTACTGTCATTTCCAAAGCCTGGGAAACCTTCGCCGCCGAATCCAAAGGGTTTTTCGCCGAGGTTATTGCCCGATGTGCTTACGTTGAGCGTTAGTTCCTCGATGGTGATATCCTTCTTGCTCTTGATACCCCTGCAGCCATCGCCAGTAGCAATGACGTTGAGCGTGCCCTTACCTGAAAACAGCAACTTGCCCTTAGCCCAGATAGTGGCCGCCTTATGATTAGCCGTATCGTTGCAAGCGGTGATGGTCAGCGTGTTCTTGGTGCCTTTCGTTGCCACGACCTCCACCTTTTTCTTGTTCTTCAGCCATAGCGGTGCACCCTCCAGGCTGGTCAGTGTCAGTCCGTCGAACTTCACCTTAGCCTTGCCCGCAGTCTTCAGCATCAGTTGTCCGTCATCGCTCTTACCCGTCAGCAGGAGCGTGAGTTTTTTACTATTATATAAACTCTCGATTTCCACATTGGCACCACGGACTGTTACGTTCACGCTATCCTGAGCCGAGTTCTTTACCTTAACTTTTGTACCGTCAAAGCGGATGGTGATGTCTTCCGCATGGCATACGCAGGACATCATCAGGGCTATCAATAATAACTTTATTCTTTCCATGTTGCTAAATAGACGGACCGATATACGAAGGGTTTAATCCGCCCCAGTCAAGAATGACGCGCTGAATCATCTGACCAGGGTCGCCTGCAAGTCGCAACAGATGCTCAGGGCGATTCTTGTCGATAGCAAAATGCAGGCGGCACACAGCACCATTGCGCATTACCTGATCCTTCCACGTGCGGTCGTACTCCTTGAATTTGTTCTCAAAGACCTGCATAGGACTATCATCTATTTTAACGTAAATACTATTTGACTTGTCTTTATACAGGGGCCAGAAGGGCACGGAGTAGATAATGACGTCGATAGAGTCGCTCTGGGCAGGGAATTGGTATTCAATGGTGTCGCGACCCACGAATTGAAGCACGCTGCCATCGTAGCCGAGACCTTCGATAAGCAGGACGCTATCGGGGTGGTGCTGATGGCGGGATTTCAGGTCGATTACCTGGCAGCCTTGTGATGTCTGAGCTCTCAAGGGTGTCAGTACAACGGCTTTCTCGCCTGCACCCTCAAAGCGCTTCACCTCGGGCTTCTGGTAATACTGACAGGTATTTGTAAAGCTGGTAGAGAGTGCCATTATACCATCCCATTTGCCATTCAATAGCTTGTTGTAGCGGCGGTTCAGGGCGTTGATGCTGTCGTAGGCTTCTTCCATCTGACGGGCAGCCCAGTTGGCTTCGGCATAACGGCCTTCGGCTGCCAATTCCTGATTGAGTTGCGCCATGAGGAACTTACGGTTCATCTGATAGGCACCCTGGACGGGAAACTGCAGCAGTTCAAAGAAAGCGGTACGACTGATTTCATCGTCAGCGGGAAAACCGCTGACCGTAATCCGCTCTGCCTCGTCGCTGATGCGTTGGTAGTCGGACAGGCGACGCTGAGCCTCGTCGTAATGTCTGAATGAGAACTCAGTAGGCTTCAGTCCACTATGGGCTATGTCGTCCCATTGGTATTCAAAGCCCATAAACTCTGGCTTGCGGCTCCAGGCAAGACGATAATAATCATCAAGGATGTTCTGGTATGCTGCGACATTGTCGCAGCTCACTGAACCAAAGGTACTGGCCAGAAATTCTGCCTGATGCCTGTTGACCTTTTCATAGTCAAAGGCATTGATGCTCCATGCCATGTCGAAGAAGGTCTGCATCCCCAGTTCCATAGGCTTGATGTCGCCCACGTTGAGCAGCCAGTAGCGGTCGGCACCGTTGTCGTAGGCCTTGCGCAGTTCCTCGTACATCAGAACGGGTGGGGTGGTGTTGAGCCACAGGTAGTCGTGGGGAGCTCCTAAATAAGATAGGTGGTAATAGACACCTGAGCGCCCTGAACGCTTCTGTTCTTCAGGACTGGCCACGCGCTTCATGTAGCCGTAGTTGTCATCCACCCAGACGAGGGTGATGTCATCGGGCACCTTGAGTCCGTTCTCGTAGATGTCCATTGTTTCCTTGTAGGGGACGAAGATCTGGGGAGCAAGACTCACCCCCGCCCCCTCCCTGTGAGGGAGGGGAGTGTATGCCTTGTGCTTTTTCAATAATTCGCGCTGATCCTTGATGACCTGCTCGATAAGGGGCACGCGCTCCGTCATAGGCAGATTGCCGCGTATGCCCTCATCATGCACGCCACGCATGGCCACGGTGTAGATGTTTTCGTATTTGGCGGCCTCGCTGAGGCGGTTGTCCCATTTCTTGTAGATGGTCTCGCGATTGGTCTTGTAGTTCCATTCGCCGTCTCTACTGCTGTCCCATTCGCTTTTGGCGGCATTATTCAGCAGCAGGGGCTCGCAATGCGAGGTAGTGATGATGATGCCGAAGGAGTCGCAAACCACCTTGCTCTCAGGATGTGAATAGAAAGCGCCTGTGCAGGAATGCATGGCAGGTGCCAACATGTTGGCCTTGAGGCGAAGCAGCAGTTCGCAGACCTTCGCGTATGTTCTGGGGCCTATGTCGCCAAGTTCCTTCTCGTAGTTGTTAGTTGCCCAGGGCTTCAGTCCCCAGTCCTCGTCGTTGATGAAGATGCCGCGATATTTGACGCTTGGCTCGCCCGAGGCAAGGTAGTCATTCTGAATTTCGATTGTTGCGTCAGGATTCTGCTTCACAGGCACATCAGCCCACCAGTACCAGGGCGACACGCCCATACGCTCAGACACGTCGTAGACGCCGTAGATGGTGCCGCGGGTGTCGCTGCCCGCAATGACGAGGCGAGGCACCTGTTCGTTGGTCACGGCGAGGACATAGCTTTCCCATTTGCCTTTGAGGTCGGACTCCTTGATAATGCTCTGCTTGATGAGCTTCTGGATGAGCGGACTCTTGCCGTAAGTACCTACGATGATTTGCCGCTTTGCATTCTTGGGTACGTTCAATCCCGTTACCTGAATGATGTCGTTTTGTAAGTCGCCGATAGCCCTTTTCACTTGCAGGGCTTCCCGCTTGTCGTAGCAGATGGCGGCATTCTTCACTTGGAATGTGTTGCTGCCCAAGGTATAAAGGGGTAGCAGTGTCAGTAGTAAAAGCAGATATCTTTTCATCGTTTTTGGTTATTTGACTGCAAAAGTACGCAATTTTGTTGGAAATACCAATTTTTTACCTTACCTTTGCAAGACTAAAACTATTTTATTGGGTTAAGAAAACCATAGGATGGATTAAACCTTTCTGTCCGTTTTGCATCTGTAATAGTAGAAATCGATAAATAAAAACCAAATACGTTAAAAATCAAAACAAGCTCTATGAAGAATTTTCTGAGGACGATGGTGTGTGGCGCAGCAATGCTCGGCGCATCAACAGTAATGGCCCAGCCAGCTGGCGGCTTCGGCGGTTTCCAACAGCAGGCAAGTATTGAGACATCGCAGCAGTGGAAGGACGTGAACTATGCTGGCGACGACCAGGCTTTTCATACCTGCGACATCTACCTGCCTAAGCAGGAAAAGGCTGTTTATCCCGTGGTGGTGCATATCTACGGCAGTGCATGGTTTTCGAACAGCAGCAAGGGTGTAGCCGATATAGGCACTATCGTGAAGTCGCTCCTAGATGCAGGCTATGCCGTGGTTTGTCCTAACCACCGTTCCAGCGCTGATGCCAAGTGGCCTGCTCAGATTAATGATATCAAGGCCGTGGTGCGCTTCATTCGTGGCGAGGCCAAGACCTATAAGTTCGATACCTCGTTCATCGCTACCTCAGGTTTCTCCTCAGGCGGTCATCTGGCCACCCTCTGTGCCGTTACCAATGGCGTAGGTCAGACCAAAGTGGGTAAGGAGGAACTGAACATTGAGGGCACTGTGGGTAAGTTTGCCAGCGAGAGCAGCCTGGTGAATGCCGCTTGCGACTGGTCGGGCCCTGTTGACGTGACCGATATGGAATGCGGTGAGCACATGTCGTTTGGCCCCTCAAGTCCTGAGGATGCCCTTGTGAACAGCAAGAAGGATGTCGATCCCGATAAATATCTCTCCGTGAGTTTCCTGCCGTATATCGACAAGGACGATGTGCCTTTGATCGTGTTTCATGGCGTGAAGGATAATGTGGTGCCTTGCTGTCAGGGCAAGAAACTCTACGAGGCTCTGAAGCAGTTGGGCGTGAAGACCGATATCACCTTGGAACCTGAAGGCGGTCACGGCATGGGTATGTACTCTGCCGAGAATCTGAAGAAGATGACCGATTTCCTCGATGCCGTTCGCACAAAGAAATAAACCCTTACATAACAGTATGTTACGAAACCGTTTTACATTTTTATTCCTGCTGGGCTTTCTGTCTGTAACAACGATGGCCCAGCAGCATCGTTTGTGGTACGCTAAGCCCGCCAGTCACTGGTTGGAGGCTCTGCCCGTGGGCAACTCTCACATGGGAGCCATGATCTATGGCGGCACTGATACCGAGGAGATTCAGCTCAATGAGGAGACATTCTGGAGCGGATCGCCCCACAATAACAACAGCACAGAGTCGCTGGAGTATCTGTCTGACGTGCGCAGCCTGATTTTCCAAGGCAAGGAGGGCGAGGCTGCCAAACTGATTGACCAGCATTTCGTGAAGGGCCCTCACGGTATGCGCTTCCTGCCGCTTGGCAGCTTGAAACTGAAACTGGGTCATCAGGACGTGACCAAATACGAGCGTGCTTTGAATCTGGGCGATGCCACAGCTACAACCTCTTATATATATAAGGGCGTGAAATATGAGCGCACGGTATTTGCCTCGCAGGCTGACAATGTGATTATCGTGCAGTTGAAAGCCAACAAGAAAGATGAACTGGAGTTTGATATGGAATTCGCCAGTCAGTTACCCTCAAACGTCTTTACTGTATCTTCCCATGATGGAATAAAAGGAGCTGTCAATGAATTGGCAGCTGTAGTAGATGGCGTAGATCAGGAGGGCATCAAGGCTGGATTGAAGGCTGAATGCCGTGTCTTGGTGGAAACAGATGGCGAGGTGGAGCGTAAATCCAATGGTATCAGTGTGGATGATGCCACAACGGCTACGCTCTATATCACAGCTGCTACGAATTTCGTGAATTATCACGATGTGAGCGGTAATCCCGTAAAGAAGAATAATGAGACGTTGGCTGCTGTGTATGGAAAGCCCTTCAAGCAGTTGCTGGCCAATCACGTCAAGAAGTATCAGGAGCAATATAATCGTGTGCAGCTCTCTTTGCCGAAGTCGAAGAACTCTGGCTTGGAGACAGACAAGCGTGTTGCTGCTTTCGAGAAGGATGCCAGTGACCTTGATATGGTGGCGCTGATGATGCAGTATGGCCGCTATCTGCTGATTTCCTCGAGTCAGCCGGGTGGACAGGCTGCTAACCTGCAGGGCGTGTGGAATGATAAGATGAGTGCCCCCTGGGATTCGAAATATACCATCAACATCAATGCCGAGATGAACTACTGGCCTGCACTCATAGGCAATCTGGCCGAGACGCAGGAACCTTTCTTCTCAATGATAAAGGATTTGAGCGAGACAGGTACAAAGACGGCTAAGGAAATGTATGGCTGTAAGGGCTGGGTGGCCCATCACAACACCGACCTTTGGCGTATCGCCGGGCCTGTTGACGGTACACCCTGGGGGATGTTCCCCACGGGTGGCGCTTGGATGACTACGCATATTTGGCAGCATTATCTCTATACGGGCGATAAGGACTTCCTGAAGAAGTGGTATCCCGTAATGAAAGGTGCTGCTGACTTCTTGCTCGACTATATGCAGGCATATCCCGCCGCTGGTGAGGTGAAACAGGCCGCAGGATGGTTGATGACTGTTCCTACGGTATCGCCAGAGCATGGCCCTCGTGGAAAAGGTACTAATGTGACTGCCGGTTCAACGATGGATAACCAGATAGCTTTCGACGTGCTCTCACAAACACTGCAGGCAGCTAAGGTGTTGGGTGAAGATGGAAACTACATCTCAAACCTCAAATTTCAAATCTCAAACCTTCCTCCTATGCAGATAGGCCGTTACGGCCAGTTGCAGGAGTGGATTATCGATGCCGACGATCCAAAGGATGAGCATCGTCATATCTCCCACCTATATGGCTTGTATCCCTCGAATCAGATCTCACCATATTCACATCCCGACCTGTTTACTGCTGCTGCCAATACGCTGAACCAGCGTGGCGACATGGCTACTGGGTGGAGTCTGGGATGGAAGACGAATTTCTGGGCCCGTATGCTTGATGGCGACCATGCCTTCCAGATTATTAAGAATATGCTGAATCTGTTGCCTGATGACTCGAAAGCCCGCCAGTATCCTAACGGACGTACTTATCCAAACCTCTTCGATGCCCATCCACCCTTCCAGATTGATGGTAATTTCGGCGTGTCGGCAGGTATCTGCGAAATGCTGGTGCAGAGTCATGATGGTGCTGTACAGTTGTTGCCTGCTTTGCCAAAGGACTGGAAGAAAGGTGAAGTAAAAGGACTGCGTGCACGTGGTGGATTCATCGTGGATGAGGAATGGAGCGAGGGAGAACTTCGTTCGGCACTGATCCGCTCTACGATTGGCGGAACCCTGCGCCTGCGTTCATACGTTCCATTGAAAGGTAAAGGACTGAAAGAGGCAACTGGCGAATGTCCGAACGCTTTGCTGGCACCTGCTGAAATCAGGACTCCGTTGAAATCGGCTGAACTGAAAAACTTCCAGTTGCGCCCCCTGCAGCGTATCTATGAATATGACGTGGAAACGCTTGCTGGTGAGATTTATCGTTTTCAGAAACAGTAAATGAGATATTATTTATAACTATCAACCATTTTTTTGTTCAACAAGATGAAGAAAACAAGATTATTTGCTCTTACTGCACTCATTGCAATGAGCACAGCTTCATGGGCACAGTTCCGACAGGTTGACCCCAGGGAAAATGTCGGTCTGAAGGATGCCTACAAGGATTATTTTACCATTGGTGTGGCGCTGAACCTGCGTAATGTTAGTGACGATGCTCAAAAAGCACTCACTATCAAGCAGTTTAACAGCGTTACTGCTGAGAATGACTGGAAACCAGGAGAAATTCATCCAAAGGAAGGCGTTTGGAACTTTGAACGCGCCGACAAGATTGCCGATTTCTGTCGTCAGAATGGTATTAAGATGCGTGGTCATTGCCTTTGCTGGCACAGCCAGTTTGCTGACTGGATGTTTACCGACAAGAATGGCAAGGAAGTTTCAAAGGAAGTGTTCTATGAGCGTCTGCGCGAGCATATCCACACAGTAGTGAAGCGCTACAAGGACGTGGTTTATGCATGGGACGTGGTGAATGAGGCTATGGCCGATGACGGTGGTGGTCCTCGTTGGGGACGTCGTCCAGGTCAGGAGCCTAGCCCTTATCGTCAGAGCCGCCATTTCCAGCTCTGCGGTGACGAGTTCATTGCCAAGGCATTCCAGTTTGCCCGTGAGGCCGACCCCGATGTGCTGTTGTTCTACAACGACTACAGCTGTGTAGATGAAGGCAAGCGCGAGCGTATCTATAATATGGTGAAGAAGATGAAGGATGCTGGTGTACCCATCGATGGTATTGGTATGCAGGGTCACTACAACATCTACTTCCCTGATGAAGCTCAGCTGGAGAAGGCTATCGTTCGTTTCAAGGAATTGGTGAAGCACATCCATATCACTGAGCTCGACTTGCGTATGAACAACGAGAGCGGTGGTCAGCTGATGTTCTCGCGTGGTGAGGCTAAGCCTATGGCAGGTTATATGAACACGCTACAGACCGACCAGTATGCCCGTCTGTTCAAGGTGTTCCGTAAGCACGCTGACGTGATTGACAATGTGACCTTCTGGAACCTGGGTGATAAGGACTCTTGGCTCGGTGTAAACAACCATCCGCTGCCCTTCGACGAGAACTATCGTCCAAAGGCTTGTTTCCGCGCTATCCGCGACTTTGACCCCGCACTTGACAATCGTCAGCCGAAGGAAGATTTTGTGCCCAATTTCTGGAATCAGCCCGGTCAGGAGTGGCCAAAGGTGAATAGCGAGGGTTATGCCCGTTTCCGCATTGAGGCTCCCGATGCTAAGTCTGTTATCGTTAGCTTGGGCCTTGGTGGTCGTGGCGGCACTGTGCTGAAGAAGGATAAGAATGGCGTGTGGACAGGTACAACTGATGGTCCTATGGATCCTGGCTTCCACTATTATCACCTGACTATCGATGGCGCTACTGTTAATGACCCTGGTACAGGCAACTACTTCGGTTCCTGCCGTTGGGAGAGCGGTATCGAGATTCCTGCTGCTGACCAGGACTTCTATGCTAACCGTTTCGATGTGAAGCATGGTAAGATGGTGCAGGTGCAGTTCCCCTCAAAGAGCACCAATCTGGTAAAGGTTGCCAATGTCTATCTGCCGCCTACCTACGATGGAAAGAAGCGCTTCCCTGTTCTCTACCTGCAGCACGGCTGGGGTGAGAACGAGACCAGCTGGCCTGTTCAGGGCTGTGCCGGATGGATTATGGATAACCTCATTGCTGAGGGTAAGACGAATCCTTTCATTATCGTGATGACCTATGGTATGACCAATGATGTGAAGTTCGGTGGCATCGGTCAGTTCACTGCCAAGGAGTTTGAGACCGTGCTCGTAGATGAACTCGTACCTTATATTGATGCAAACTTCAAGACCAAGGCTGACAAGTGGAACCGTGCTATGGCAGGTCTGTCAATGGGTGGCATTGAGACCAAGCTCATTACCCTGCGTCGTCCTGAAGTGTTCGGCTACTACGGATTGCTCAGCGGTGGTACCTATATGCCTGAGGATATCAAGGATCCCAAGCAGGTGAAGGTCATCTTCGAGAGCTGTGGTAGCAAGGAAAATCCTGAAGGCATCAAGAAAAGTGTAGATGCTCTGAAGGCTGCAGGTCTGAATGCTCACGGCTTTGTCAGCGAGGGTACGGCTCATGAGTTCCTGACCTGGCGTCGCAGCCTGCGTGAGATGGCTCCATTGCTCTTTAAATAAGAAATGTGACATTTTATAAAAATAACGAAACAAAATGCGGCACTTGTTGCCGCATTTTTTATTACCTTTGCACGCAAAAACCAATAACGATGAAAAAAAATCTTTTTATAGCAGGACTATTACTCCTCTCTACACCCCTTTTTGCTCAGACAAAGAGTACCGTGCGTTTTGATACTTCTGTGAAGCACCAACATATCACAGGCTTTGGCGGATTCGTATGCTCACCGCAGTTTACCTATGGGCATATGTCGAATGCAGAAATCGACAAGGTATGGGGAAAGTCAAGTACCTTGGGCTGTAATATTATGCGTCTTTATATCCCGATAGGTAAAAACGCCTGGTCGCAGTCGTTGGCTACAGCTAAGTATGCGAAGTCTAAGGGACTCATCATCTTTGCATCGCCCTGGGGACAGCCTGCAGAGTGGAAGACCAATGGGACATCGAATGCCAAGAATGAAGATGGTACGCTGGGTTATCTGAAAAAAGAGAACTGGGCCGATTATGCCCAGTATCTTGAGGACTATGTTCAGTATCTGCGCACCAATGGTGTAGAACTGGATGCTATCTCTATTCAGAACGAACCCGACTGGCAGGCCTCCTATGCTGGTTGTATGTGGAGTGCCAGTGATATTGCTGAGTTTGTGAAAACTTATGGTCGCACTATCAGTTGTAAGATCATGGCACCAGAGACGTTGGCAATCAGTGATACCTATGCCAATGCACTGAACAAGAGCGATGTGCTTGACTGCTTTGATATCTATGGTGGACACCAGTATGGTGGTATCCAGAGCACTTACAAGAATTTGGGTAAGAAAGGCAAGGAGATATGGATGACAGAGTATCTCATCAACTGGAATGAGATAGAAAACAATACCCGCAATTTTGACTTCTCGAAAGACTTCTTTGATTTCTTCCGTGCTATCAACACCTGTATGTTGGGCGACTTCAATGCATGGATACACTATGCTGCCAAGCGCTATTATGGATTCGTGGGTGACGGACAGCGTGGTACAAGCAATGGCACCTTGACCAAGCGAGGTTATATTATGGGACACTTTGCCAAGTATGTAACAGGCATGACGCGTATCGATGCTAATCTTGGTGGTATGGAGGGCTCTGCCTATCTGTCGCAGACGGGTGATACCGTCGTTGCCGTGATGGCCAATGCCACTGATAATGTCATAGAGACGACTTGCGACCTGCCATTCTATACACAGAAAGGTGAACAACGCACTACAGCCAAGAATCAAAACTTCAAGAAGACTACAATTACGCTGGATACAGAAGCCTGTCGTCCAGTAGTGACAGTTGCTGCTCAGAGTGTGGTGACGGTGCAGTTCATCAAGTCGCGTGATCGTCAGGTGTCTAATATGAAAGGCAGCACATCCTATTTTGATCGTAAGCGTTTGGATGATATGACGACGACAAAGACGAACTTCGGTACGGCATATAAGTTGTCTGGAAAAACAGGTAAGAAGTTTGATAGCGATAATTCGCTCATCTCCAGCCGCAAGAATCTGAACTATGGCTATATTGCCCTTGATGATAGCTATACGCAACTCGTTATGCATATTAATAAGGTGACGACAACTGGTTCGCTGACAGCAGGTAAGCCAACGCTTTATTATGTGAATGCCAATGGTGAGATGAATACTCATGAGTACGAACGCTTAGACCTGAGCAAGGCAGAGAATTTTGATGTGGTGTTCGACTTGTCTTCAGCTGCTTTGGCAGATGGCTGTATCGGCCTTTTGTCATTGACCTGTGACAATACGCAGTCGCATCTTACCTTCAATTTCGGTGATGTGTATTTGACCAGTGGTAATGCCTTGTATGCAGGAACACTCTCTGGTGAATATGTAGGTGACGACTCTAATGTACTCGACTTTAGTAGCGACCCATCCTGCACCAGCATTGATATGACTTCAGTTACAAATATCCCTGCTACATTGCCATGGATAGGCGATAATAATCGTGTGGTTTATGTTGCTGCCAACACGGAACTCTCTGGCAATAATGTGGTGAGGGATGGTGCCTGTGCATCGCTGGTACTCAATGAGGCGTGGGGCGCTTTCCGACCAGCCATGTCGTTTATGGCTACTCAGGCTTCTTATACATGTTTGGTTGATGGTCAGCATATCGTTCAACTGCCCTTCCAAGCAGCTATCCCTGGGGATGCCGTTGTCTATACGCTTGCTGAGGATTTACAGCCAGTGGCTGTCAGTGGAGTGCTGCCTGCCAATCAGCCAATTGTGGTGGAGGCTCAAGGTGAGGTGACGTTCCATGGATCGGGTGATGTAAACTATGTGCCTTGTCCCTTGTCTGACGATATTCTTCCTATTGCAAGACCGGCTGGTATCGCGTCAGTTGACAATAAGAAAACGATAATGAATAATACTTTGTATAACTTGAGCGGACAGCAAGTTAACGCTCGCTTCCGTGGATTGAAAATTAGTAAAGGACATAAATACTTGATTAAATAATGAAACGTCTCTTTTTATTTCTTGCAGTGGCTATTTTAGCTACTAATGCAACGGCTCAGCCAAAGTTCAGCCAGCCCCATGGCCTGTATGATGTGAGTAGCCTGTCTGTCACTATTACAGGAACTGAGGGTTCAGTCATCCGCTATACGACCGATGGCAGTGAGCCAAAGGCATCTAGTACGAAGTACACGGCTCCGCTGACATTGAAAAAAACAACGATTCTCAGAGCTGTAGAAATTAAAGGTGATTCCTTGTCGGCTATCACTACCGCTTCCTATATTTTTACCAATTCGGTGCTTAGCCAATCTAATACTCCTGCTGGCTATCCTGATACATGGGGGCAGTATACGCAGATAAACGGAACGGCAAAGGCCGACTATGAGATGGATTCAGAGATGACTGGCGACAGCAAACTGCGTCCAAAGATTATCGAAGGTCTGAAACAGTTGCCAATCTTGAGCATCGTTTCCGACAAGGATAATTTCTTCAGTCACGAGAATGATTCTGTTAAAGGTGGTATTTACATCTTTACTGGCCCTCCCGTGGGTGATGCTACAGGTCATGGCTGGACGCGTCCAGCCAGTATTGAACTCATAGGAGGCCCGCAGGCTCATGATTACACTGGAGGCTGTGGTGTGCGCTTGCATGGTGGTCATGGCCGATTAGCAGAGAAAAATCCCAAACACTCATTCCGCCTGGTGTTTAAGAAGGAATATGGCAAGAAAACCATGAAATATCCTGTCTTTGGTGAAGATGAGACGAGCCAGTTCGATCAGCTTGTAGTACGTTGTCATTTTGGAAATGCTTGGCAGCATTGGGCCGAAGATAATCGTCAGCGAGCTCAGTACACGCGCGACGTGTGGGCACGCCGTATGCAACGCAAGATGGGGCATACCAGTGTCAATGCTCTCTATGTACACCTCTTTATTAATGGTATGTATTGGGGACTCTATAATATCGCTGAGCGTGTGGATGACCAATATGGAAAAGACCATCTGGGAGGAAAGAAGAGTGATATCGATGTCATTAAGATAGAAGAGGATGGCGGCAATCATATTGAAGCCAGCGAAGGTGATCTGACTGCTTGGCAACTGATGACTGAAACAGCAGCGAAGGCAGCAGATGATAAATACTATGCAGCATTGGATACCTTGCTCGACATCAATAGTTTTATTGACTATATGCTGATCAACCAGTATGCAGGTAATACCGACTGGGATCATCATAATTGGTATGCTCTCCGTCGTCATAATAACGACAGCACCGTCAGTGAGGGGTTCCGCTTCCTGTGTTGGGACTCTGAACTGATTTTTGGTAATCAGTGGGAAAATGTGCTTGGCACAAATAATGGTTCACAATTCCCTACGGGTATCTTCCATAACCTCTTGCAAAATGAGAAGTTTGCGCGCAAGTATGTCAGACGAGCCAAAGAGGTGCTGGGTGATGATGGCTTGTTGGGCGAGACATCTGTAGTTCAGGTATGGGATAGCCTTTATAACACCATTGACAAGGCGCTCTATGATGAAGCGGCACGTTGGGGCGACTATCGCCGTGACGTGCATCGTTGGCAGAGTGGGGGACAGCTCTATACCGTTGACGATTTCTATATCCCTGAGCGCAACCGCCTGCTCAATGACTACTTCCCCAATCGTAGCGCAAAGGTACTGAATGATATCCTGAGCTATGTGAATGTGGATGATTTCGAGGCTCCAGAAGAGTGGGTGCCCCTTTCGCCTGATATGTTCTATGTGTGGAATGGTACGGGGGCAGATGCGCAGACTGTGACAGCATGGAATGTAGATTGGAATTTTGGACGTTCGTTGAGTGGCGGAAATGTGGTTGTGGGTTCTAACTCGGTGACATACAATCAGTTTGCAGATCTAAGCCAGTATGACCGCTTGGTTGTGCGAGGGTCGGGTAGTGGACTGCGTATCATTGCCAACCGACTTGTAGATCATGGCGAATATAAGCAGTTTATTACTGATGTGAATGAATGGAGTCCCTATTGGGATACAGCTTATGGCGTGGTTTCTATTCCATTGGATGAAATTGCAACGATGGATGACAACAAGGGTAATAAGCGAGTTGACAGTTTCGTGCATATGAACACGATTAAGGTCAATAGTGGCGGGCAGCTCACGGTGAAGGGAATCTATCTGGTTCCGAAGCAGGAAATCTCAAGTGTTGGTATTGTATCGTCTGAACGCATCCATGACAACTCGTTCTACAACATGAATGGCCAGCTAGTGAAGCAGCCTAGGACAGGTATCTATATAAAGAATGGCAAGAAAGTGGTCGTAAAATAGTCATTATGTCAGAATAATTAGTCAAACACGAAAAATGTGAGCCGACGGATGGTTGAGATTTGGGAAAAAGTGTTATCTTTGCACTGAAATTATGAAAGACCTGATCTTAACCATCCGTCAATCACTTTCGGCTAGACTAAGTCTTTGCGTCGTAGGGTTTGTGGCTGTGCTGTATGTAGCAGCCCTCTTGCTGATGCTCCATTATGCCCGTACAGCCGTGAAAAAGGAAGCCCTTGCAAAGTCAGAGGCGGCCTTGGACGGTATGATTCTGAAAATTGACAACCAGCTGCGAGAGGTGGAGCAGGCTACGGTCAATATGCATTGGCATGTGCAACGTCATCTTGACAATCCTGCTATGATGCAGGAAGAAATGCAAGAGGATACACGTAGGATGCTGGAAACCAACCAGACCGTGGTGGGGTGTGCCATTGCCCTTGATCCGGAATATAGTAAGGAGAAACAATGCAAGCCCATGTTCTGCTCGTATCTCGGCAGTGATTCCATCTCCGTGTCCGATCATTTCGGCAATAAACCATACACAGAACAGGAGTGGTATATCCGTCCAATGACAACGGGAAAAGCCGAGTGGAGTGATCCTACAATAGAAAACCTGCGCGGAGGTTACCCCATTATGGGCTACAGTATTCCCTTAATGGACAACGGGCGTGTGGTGGGCGTGTTTACTGCTGCCATTTCGTTGGGATGGCTCACACGTACCATTGAAGAGTTGCGCCCCTTTCCGCGTACCTATTGTGCATTGCTCAATCAAAGTGGTGTCTATATCATTCATCCCGATAGTACCCAACTTCATGCCGGCACGGTGTATCAGCAATTGGAAGCCTACCCTGATCCAGCCCTTCGCCGTTTGGCCGATAATATGCTGAGTGGTAAGAGCGGCTCCATGTCTGTGAGTATCTATGGCACTGATTGCTATGTGTTCTACAAACCTTACAAGAATACGGGATGGGCTGTGGATATAGTCAGTTTGAAATCAGATGTCTTTGTCACCTATCATCGTCTTCAGCGACGTATGCTTGTAGCCTCGGCAGTAGGCTTGCTGTTGATGCTGTTGTACATCTGGCATATCATTCACTTCCTTTTGCAGCCTCTCCGTTTCCTCGATATCTCAGCCCAGCGACTGGCAAATGGTCATTTCGACGAACCTATCGCCGACAGCTATCGTAAGGACGAGATTGGTGCGTTGCAAAAGAGTTTCCGTGCCATGCAGCGTTCTTTGGGACGCTATCTGGCTGCCATTCGCCAGCGCCGTGCTGTATTGGACCGACAAACGGAAGCCCTACGCGTGGCTCGTGAGAAGGTTCGCGAGGCAGAAAAGTTGAAGTCAGACTTCATTCATAATATGACTGATCAGATGGTGCAGCCTGTATCTGCTATCAGTTCACTGGTAAACACTATTCATAATGGACACGATAAACTGTCTCATGAAGAGGTGGTGAAGATGGTGAACGAGATGTCTGACCATACCAAGACGGTTACCCGCCTGCTTGATAAAACGATAGAAGTATCCTTAAACCAGCAAAAAGACGAATAAGCCAATATGCCATTACATAAAATATCTTTCTCTGTGGCAATGAAAATGGGGTTGTACATCGTCCCCTATGTCATCGTCGTCTTTGTTGTCTCGCTCGGATTCCTATTTAGCTGGTCACGCGAGATGGTGCGCCAGGAAGCTATCGAACGTGCAGACTGTGAATTAAAGAATACGGCGCAGCGTATTACTGGTCTGATGAATGAGATTCAGACCGTGACCAACAACACTGTGTGGCAGATTGAAGAAAATATGAATCCCGACTCGCTGTTGGCCCTGTCGCATGTCGTTGTTACCCTGAACCCCGATATCAATGGTTGCTCTATCACCATGGAGCCTGATGCCCTTTCTGGTGTCGATTGTTGTTTCTCTGCCTATTCGCTTCGTGTGGGCGACTCTGTGTTGACTGTACGTGAGAATCAATATGATTATTATGATAAGGTATGGTACAAGAATGCACACGATACCAAGCAGCCTATATGGATTGATCCTTTCGACGACTACAATGAGGGGAGTCTGTCATCGCCAGTGATGATTACCTCGTATTGTGTCCCCCTGATTGATAAGGAGGAGCGGGTAATGGGTGTCATCTCTACCGATCTGTCATTGCTGAGTCTCTCGCAGGCTATCTCCAAGAACTCACCTTACGAGAACTCGTATTGTATGATGCTTGGCAGCGAGGGCCACTACTATGTCCATCCTGATTCTACGCGTATCATCAGCCAGTCGATCTTTGATGACTTGGATCCTTTGAATCAGGCCGACATCATCGCATTAGGACATGAAATGGTAGCAGGCAACCATGGAATGATGAAAGTGCGCATCGACGATGTTGACTGTCTGGTCTTTTATCAGTCTGTGGAGAATACCTCATGGAGTGTGGCATTGGTATGTCCTGAGAGTGATATGTTCAGCAGTTACAACAACCTGCTGTATGTCCTCGTTCCTTTAATGGCTATAGGACTCCTTTTCTTGCTCATCTTCCTGCGTTCTATCGTTAATTATTTTGTCAAACCGCTGAATAAGCTGGCTTCTCAGACACGCCATATCGCTGACGGCCATTTTGATGAACCGATGCCTACCACTAAGCGTATTGATGCCATCGGTCGACTGCAAAACAATTTCTCGGCTATGCAACGCTCGCTGTCGGAATATATCAATCACTTGGAGCAGGTTAATGCTGAGACAGAACAGCGCAATGCCGAACTAGTCAATGCCAATCAGCAGGCCGAAGAGGCTTCCCAACGACAAGTGGCCTTCCTTCAGGATATTCTTCATCAGATACGTACACCCCTGAATATCATCATGGGTTTTGTGCAAATCCTGCGTGATGACTATGCTGTTATTCCACGTGAGGAAATGGTTACCATCACCCATACGTTGAAACATAATGCCAATGCTATTACGCGTCGTGTCCACATGCTGATGGCGGCATCGTCCATTGACGTTGGTCGAACGGTAGAGCGCAATGACTATGTGACGTGTATGGCATTGTTGAAGGAGGTGGAACAGATTAATATTGATCGTGCACCTGAAGGGGCTCCTTTGCAGATTGAGTCGCTTGTCGATGATGGGCTGATAGTAAGGGTGAATAGGGAGTTTGTTGTTAAGGTGCTCAATGAATTGGTACATAATGCTCAGAAATACGCCTTGGCTCCTGGTCACGAAAAAGAGGCTATCGTTATCTTGCGTGTACGTCAGGACGACAGCAAACTCATCTTCTCTGTCGAAGACAATGGCCCAGGTGTTCCTGCCGACTATCGCGCCAACATCTTCAACCCGTTTATCAAGGCCAACAGCTTCTCGGAAGGTCTTGGTCTGGGCCTGTTTGTTGTCAAACGGTTTGCTAATATGATGGGAGGCGATCTGATGCTTGATGATACTTACACGTTGGGTGCTCGCTTCGTATTTGAAATACCATATAAATAAAATATTGGCGGAACATCCTGTTGGATTTCCGCCAATATCTTTATTGCTTTAGCTTTTTCTTTTAAGCGTTTTCTGCGTCAATGGCCTTGATCTTCTCCTTGATCAACTGCATGTCGTCCTTCAGCTTCTGGATCTTGCGGTTCATCTCTTCGATAAGGCTATTGCCCTTCTTACTGCTGGCAGTAAGGAAGCCGAGGTTGTTCTCGTAGGTGTGGATGTCCTGCTTCAGGTTGTCGTATTGACGCAACAGGCGCTGGCGCTCGTTGTCCAATGCACCCTCGCCACGCTCAGCCACCTGCTTCAGGTTGTCCTTGAACTTGTTGAGGCGTTTCTTGGTCACGCTGATATTCAATTCTTTATAAAGCTTGTCCAGAATGGCGTGATATTCCTGATAAAGCTTGTCCTTCTCCTTGAATGGTACATGGCCGATGCCGTTGTATTCCTCCACCAGCTTCTGAACCCGTTCCTGCAGGTCTTCGCCAGCCTCTTCTGCTACAGCCTTCAGACGCTCAATGACGTTGCGCTTCTTCTCTAGGTTCTCGTGCTCCTCGTTACGCTGACCGGCACCTGCGGCATTGCGGGCTTCGAAGAACTTATTGCAAGCGCCGAGGAATTCCTCCCACAGCTGGTCGCCCAGTTTCTTGGGTACCACGCCAATGGTCTTCCATTCCTTCTGCAGGGCAATGAGCTTGTCGCTGGTCGAGCGCCAGTCGGTGCTGTCTTGCAGGGCCTTGGCCTTCTCAATGAGTGCGCGTTTCTTCTCGGCATTCTCCTTGAAACTGTCTTTCAGAGTCTTGAAATACTCTGCCTTGTTGGCAAAGAATTTGTCGCAGGCAGCACGGAAACGCTCAAAGATCTTCACGTTCATCTTCTGCGGAGCAAATCCTATGGTCTTCCACTCCTGCTGAATGGCGATAATCTCTTCTGTATGGCGCTCCCAGTCGCCGCTACCCTTATTCTCTTCGGTAGTGATGGCTTCTACTTTCTCGCAGAGGGCAGTCTTCTTCTGAAGGTTCTCCTCCTCGCGGGCACGCAGATCCTCAAAGTGCTGCTGGTGACGCTTGTTGATCACGGTGCTGGCGGCCTTGAAACGCTGCCATATCTCTTCACGCAGTTCCTTGCTCACAGGACCCACCTCGCGATACTCCTGATGCAGTTGCTGTAACTGGTGGAAGGCACTGATGATATCTTCCTCATCAGCCAGTTTCTCGGCAGCCTCACACAGGCGTGTCTTGGCCTCCAGATTTTTCTTGAAGTCCAGCTCGCGAGCCTCGCTATTCAGTTTCAGCAGGTCGTAGAACTGCTCCACATACAATTGGTAGTTGCGCCACAACTCGTTGGCACTCTCGGCTGGCACAGCCTTGATGTCGCGCCACTCCTGCTGCAGGGCCTTGAATTCCTGATAGGTCTTGCTGGCTTCCTCGGGCGATGTCACCATAGCCTTGATCTTTTCTATGATAGCCTGCTTCTTCTTCAGGTTTTCCACCTTCTCGGCCTCCTGCTCACGGAACAGCTGCTGGCGGCGCTCCTTGATGACACCCATCTCAGCTTTGAAAACTTCTTCGTCTTGATCGGGGGTGATTTGGTAAGTTTCTGGATCGCCTCCACCGTCAATAAATTCCTTCAACTTTGCCTCGCGCTCAGCAATATGCAGTTTGTAGAATACAGTCTTCAGGTATTCCACTTCTTCCTTCTGCGGAGTGTCTTCGCCGTGAGCTATTTCCTTTACACGTTCAAGCACTTCTTGCTTGGTGGCATAGACCTTGCGCTCTTCAGCAGGCGTTGCGTTGTTGTCGGTTGTTTCTACTGCGGTCTCTTCGACCTTCACTTCTTGATTCTCCTGTTCGAGGATGTTTTCTTGAGAGTCCATCATTTAACTTTTTAGTTACTGATTCGGTTGGTTCACACAAAATTAGGCCTCAAAATTACTTAAAATAATTTTAATGGCCTAATTTTCTTGCGTTTTTTTTCGATTTTGGGGCTTAAATCAGCTTTTTATAGCGGAACAGCCACCAGGCAGCCCCCGATACACCTACTGAGATGATGAGAGCGATGAAGAAACCGATGGGGCTGTTTTCCATGCCGTTGATGAGGTTCATGCCAAATAGTGAGGCTATCAGGGTGGGGAACATCATGATAATGGTCACACTGGTCAGCGTACGCATCACCGTGTTCATGTTGTTGTTGATGATGCTGGAGTAGGTTTCCATTGTCGATTCCAAAATGTCGGAGTAGATATTGGTGGTTTCTCGTGCCTGTGTCATCTCGATGTTCACGTCCTCAATCAGGTCGGCGTCTATTTCGTCAATCTGCAGCTTGAACTTCAGTTTCGAGAGCAGCGTCTCGTTGCCACGTATAGATGTCTGGAAATACGTGAGTGAGTCCTGCAGACGGCTTAGGCCTATCAGCGACTCGTTGTTCACGTTCTGATCCAGGTTGCGCTTGGCCTTGTCTATTAGCGAGTTGATTTGCTTCAGGCGCTTCAGGTACCATACGGCGCTCGAATAAAAGAGGCGGAAGATCATATCCACATAGTCGGTGAATCCTATGCCGCGCTTCTGCTGGTAGCTCACGAAGTCTATCATCATGTTGGTCTCGTAGTAGCAAACGGTGATGGTGACATCGCGCTTATGGATGATACCAAGGGGCACGGTGGTGTAGGGCGTACGCGAGCGTACCTCTTTTACAAAAGGAATACGCAGGATGATGAGCATCCATCCGTCATCATATTCATAACGTGCACGCTCGTCGGTATCGCTGATGTCGCTGATAAAATAGTCGGGTATGCCGAAACGCTCTTCCAACTCTCGCTGATCGTCTTCGGTGGGACACGTCACTTGTATCCAGCAATTGGGCTGCCACTCCTGTAGTTGGTTCAGCCCACCTTGGGTGTTCCAATAGGTCTTCATTGTGCTAATCCGTAAAAATAATTACTAATTATTAATTACTAATTATTACTTAATGTCGCGGCAAAGGGATTAGCTGCCTTGCTCGCTATCCCCAGGCCTAATGTTTGTTACTATCCGCCGGGTAATCGTCCATAATTTTATTTGAATTTTGGTTTAACGGGTGCAAAGGTACGAATAAGCGAGCAAAAAACCAAAATAATTTTGGATTTTTCGAGCGAAAGTACTTTCGACGTAGTCAGAGGTAATAAAAAATCCGCAGAATGCTTTGAATCTGCGGATTTTTTTAAATTATTTTTCAGGAATATCTTCCAGTGTCTTCTTCAGCAGTGCCCAGAAAGGCTCTACGGTCTTGATGAGCGCACGCTCGGTAGTGGTGTGAGGCGACTTCATCGTAGGACCGAGGCTCACGACATCGAGCCAGGGATATTTGCCCAGGATCACCGAGCACTCCAGTCCGGCATGATCTACCTGGATGATGCCATCCTCGCCAAACAGCTCTTTGTATTCCTTCAGCAGCAGGTGCAGAATCTCTGAGTCGGGATTGGGATCCCAACCGCCATACGAGCCCGAAGTTTCTACCTTCATGCCAGCCATTGAGAAGCAGCTCTCCAGGGTCTTCACGATATAGCCCTTCATGTCCTCGCGACTTGAGCGAGCCAGAATCTTGATGCTGGCCTTGCCGCCCTCGATGTCGATGATAGCCAGGTTGCTTGAGGTCTCCACCACGTTGGGGTAGGCGGGGATATAGCGGATCACACCGTCGTGACAAGCATAGATAGCATCCACCAGGTTGTCCTGAATCTCTACGGGAATCTCGGTCTTTGGCGTCTCCACCTCCTCGACAATCACCTCGATGCCCTGGGGCTCAATGAGTTTGAACTCATCATTGAAGGTATCTTTCCAATCCTCGGCCAGCTCCTTCATCGCAGCGATATTCTCCTTGGGCAAGGTGAGGATGGTCTCAGCCTTGAAGGGGATAGCGTTACGCATGTTACCACCATGCCATACAGCCAAGCGTGCATCCAGCTCCTCAATGGCTTCGCGCACCATCTGTGCCATCAGCTTATTGGCATTGCCTCGACCCTCGTGAATCTCCAGTCCAGAGTGTCCACCGCGCAGGTTCTTCACTGTCAGACGTACGGCAGCATCCTCGGCATCCGTCTCCACCTCTTTATAATCCAGAGTAGCGGTAACGTCGATGCCACCAGCACTTCCGATGACGAACTTACCCCAGTGCTCAGAGTCCAGGTTCATCATGATGTCGCCCTGCAGCTCGCCCTCAGGCAGTTCGTTGGCACCATACATACCCGTCTCCTCGTCGCGGGTGATGAGGGCGTCGATAGGACCGTGCTTCAGCGTCTTGTCCTCCATGATAGCCATGATGGCAGCAACGCCCAATCCATTGTCGGCACCCAGCGTCGTGCCCGTAGCCTTCACCCATTCGCCGTCAATCCAAGGTTGGATGGGGTCGGTCTCGAAGTTGTGGGTTGACTCAGGCGTCTTCTGTGGCACCATATCCATGTGAGCCTGCAGGATGATGCCTTTCCTGTTCTCGTAGCCAGGTGTGGCGGGCTTGCGGAAATGGATGTTTCCTGCAGGGTCCTTCACGGCATAGATGCCGCACTGCTTACCAAAGTCGAGCAGGAACTGCTGTATCTTCTCCAAATGTCCGCTGGGGCGGGGTACTTGTGTCAGTGCGTAGAAGTTCTTCCAGATGCACTGTGGTTGTAGGTTCTGAATTTCGTTCATTGTATTATTTCGTTTAAAGGTTATCTTTCGCCTGCGAAGGTACGAAAAGAAATCGATTTAACAAAGAAAAAAGTTAAAAACTTAAATCTTTCATTTTCATCTTTCAAATCAGCATAGTTGTTTTAATTTTAATGTTTAATCCTTAATGTTTTTGAGGTTCTCGTGGTTCGCGGCTTCGAAGGTGGCGGTACGCGGGCCGCGAAGTGCCACATCCTCCCCCCGTTTACCCCTACATCCTCCTTCGCGAAGGTGTATTGTCGATGCATATGGAATACGTTGCAAAAGAATTGGAGAGGGAGTTTTATAGAGAAAAACGTTTTTTTCAAGGATTTCGGGACTTTGGGACGGGACGATAGGACGTTAAGCTAATATTTGATGGAAAATGAGAGAGAAGTAGGCCTGCGCAGAGAAGTCGGTAGGCATCGCGATGACGATTGAACGACGAGCGCTGCAGTGGGTTGCCATCGGCCACGCCATCGTCAATCCACTTCTGATTCAGCCAACAATTCACGTGAATTATTTATTTCTTTATTCTTTACGTCTTTACGTTAAGACCTTTTTTATTGAAAAACAACAGGAAGAGGGAATAATTATATATATTATATTCAATATATTATATATATTATAATATATATAATATATTGGCATAAAATCTTTACTTTTTGGAAACGCCTTAACGTAAAG
>CACYXD010000021.1 GCA_902778255.1 uncultured Prevotellaceae bacterium | reverse complement strand
TCATTGTAAAAATTGTTTCTCTTGCCTAGGTAATCCTAGGCATTCCTAGGATAACCTAGGAGTTATCTGTCTCAGAACGACTATCCAGTATTCAAGAATCAAACGGTTTGTTTCTTCTACCCAAGTACTTAAAAAGTACTCGCTTCTTGTACTACTTCTGTCTATGTAAATCTTTCAAAGAACTCTTGCTTTTTCGCTGCCGAAAGGGTTACCTCTCGAAAGCGGATGCAAAGGTACGACTTTTTTTCGAACCACCAAAACTTTTGAGAAAAAAAATCAATATTTAGTGTATTTTCTACCCGCTCTTGATTTATGTCAATGCAGAAAACAAGGGACACCTTATTATATTATATAGAAGAAATCATTCTTTTTTCCATTCTTTGATTTTGCTACGATTAAACACAATTGTGTCAGTTCGTGTAATAGATCCTGCTGAAAAATATCCCAAACAACCACCAGAGATGTTACTACGAGGATTAGCTCCGCCACTTTGCCCAGCGCGCAAAGAAGAAAAATAGTCATAAACGGACCGATCAATCGTCATCAGTTGGCAGGTAATACTATCACCGTCATAAAGGATAGCCTTCCAATGATCCTCTTCGTCCTTATCCATCATCTTCTCGCTTGCAGAAATCATATCAAGAAAAACCGTGCCCGGTGGACAACCGCGATCGTCGAGCACTCCCCAGCGATAAGGTTCCGTTTTACGCTTCCCTTGGAAATGGGGATGATGAGAGATGCGATCTATGCGATACCAGTAATAAGTACGCTCTTCTGGATAAGGGTCAATAGCCCACAATTCATATACCAACATACGTTCATCGAGCATTGACATCCAGTAAAAATCAGCCGAAAGGATAGAAGCAGCTGGTGGCATCATAGCACTAGCTTCATAATGACGACCGTTAAAATCAACACTCAGCTGATAGGTTTTACCTGCTTTGCCTGCCACAGGAGAGCGATAGCTATCGGATGTAGCATCATAAGGTAAAATTATTGTATTCTCATTATCCGAGATAGCCACAACAGCACCTTGCAAACAGTGGGGGTGTACAGAATCGGTCACTAACCTACTGGGGGTTATCACCACAGAAGCACCTTCATTAGTTACCCTGCCTTCAATGACCACAACAGGCTCAATCTCATGGAAATCGAAGTCTATCTCCTTTTTACAGGCTGTCAAGAAGAAAGCGAAAAGGCAAAAAAGCCAGAAAGCAAGAAACATTTTCATTTTCATAAACTTCAATATTTCATGGTGAACGATACTGATGGAACGATGCCAAAAAGCGAAGTCTGCTCTACGATAGTGCCCGTAGGACTCTTATCATCGTTCTTAAAACGGATAGTAAACGGATTATAATGACAATAAGCGTTATATATGCCAAATGACCAAATACGGGTAGCCTTACGCAGTTTCTTTGTATAAGTAGCGCTCAAGTCCAAGCGATGATAAGCTGGAGCCCTATAGCCATTGCGCTCATTGTAATAATAGAAGGTGGTACCGTCAATATCATATTTGGCCGAAGGAGCCGTAAGTGCCTGCCCGGTGTTATAACGCCAAGTAGCAGCCAATTCCCACGATGGCGACAAGTGATACATACCCACTATAGCCATATCATGGCGCCGGTCGTTAGATGCCGCATACCAACGTCCACCATTAACGCCTTCTATCTTATTCTCCGACCACGACAACGTGTAGGAAATCCACCCCATCAGAGGACCATTATTCTTATGAGCACAGAGTTCCACCCCATAGGCCCTACCCTTACCGCCCAGGATAAGGCGCTCTATCTCTATCTCGGAATAGAAGGCCTTCCCATCACGATAATCATAGACATTACGGATGTTCTTATAATAAGCCTCTGCCGAGAAATCATAGTTGCCGTGAGGCGTGATGCCCATCCACCCTAGAGCCACCTGATCAGCCTGCTCCGGGCGAACAATATTGCTCGTCATTGTATAACGGTCGAAAGGCATTGACATAGACATGCCGCTAATAGCGTGGATATCCTGAGACGTGCGACTATATCCAAGTTTCAGGCTATGCCATTCATTGAGCGTTAGTTTGGCACTGACACGAGGCTCCACATCGACATAGGTTTTCACGATGCTGCCCCTTCCCTTCTCTATCGTCTCAGTGATATTACCTTCGTCGCCGATCTTATAATATGGCGCACCGCCCAAAACCGAGAACAGATGAAAGCGCGCACCCGCAGACAACTCCAAGCTATTACCCACCTGCCACTTATCTCCAATCCATAATGCACCAGTCAGCGCCCGACGCTTCTCATGCTGATGAAGCAGGTTGATATCCCATTCAGCCGACTGAAGTTGCAGATGTGTAGCCTCTAATCCATAGTTCAGTGAATGATGCTCCGTTTGCCACACCTGCTGATGCTGCAGGGTTGCATGACGTATGTAGCCTTTCATCGTGTAATAGACATTAAGCATATCGATACCCACATCACTCGAGAAGTCACTATAGAACAGTTTCGTATTGGCATAATGGGCATCGCCAAACGTATGCAGCCAGTTTGCCGCCGCCGTGGTATTCCCCCATTCCATGTTCATCATATCAGTCAGTCCCATATTGTCGCGCCCACTGAAAAAAGACAGGGAAAGAACATCCTTCTGAGATAGCCGAAAATTCAGACGGACATTCGTATCATAGAAATGAAGCGTGTTGTCACGATACTTTTCGGAAGTCTTCAAGAACAAGTCCAGATAAGAGCGACGGCCTGCAACAAGAAAAGAAGAGCGACCCTGCTGAATAGGTCCTTCTGCAACGACCTTTGCCGAGAGTAGCCCGACAGTACCACCGAAATGATAGTCGTGCAGGTCGCCAGAGCGTGTGCTGATGTCAAAGACGGAAGCCGTGCCGCCCCCCAACTGAGCAGGCACCAGTCCTTTATAAAGGGAGCCACTCATCAGTGCATCATCATTAAATGTAGAGAATATCCCCATCAAATGGCCTGCATTATATACTGTTGCCCCATCGAGCAATATCAGGTTTTGTGCAGCTTTGCCACCACGAACCTGATAACCGCCGGAACCTTCGCTCTCACTTTTCACGCCAGGCAATAATTGAATACTCTTGATGATATCCCGCTCACCAAACAGTGAGGGCACCTTGGCCAGTGTAGAGATATCTACTTTCTCTACGCCAATCTGCACCTCAGCCACCCTTTTCTGAGCAGAGCGTGAAGTTACCGTTACCTCCTTTAGCGTATCTTCAAACGTAACGTCAGTGTTTTGTGCCCAACACGCAAGGTAAGCAACCAAGAGCAAGACTACAGTCAGACATCTATTCATAATGGATGCAAAGATACAATAAATTAGGGGGGTGAATGTATTTATTTCAAATATTTTGCGTCATATTTACAGATTTTTATTATTTTTGCAAATGAAATAACAACACCTGAAACTAATTACGCCTATGAAATCGTTGATTAACCGCATTTTGCAAGACGGACACTGCCTGGAAGGCGGCATTTTAAAGGTTGACCGCTTCATCAATCATCAGATGGATCCATATTTAATGAAACAGGTCGCAGTAGAATTCATGAACCGCTTTGCACAAGCAAAACCCACAAAGATACTTACCGTTGAAGCATCTGGCATTGCACCTGCCGTAATGCTAGGCTACACCATGGAATTACCCGTAGTCTTTGCCAAAAAGAAAAAACCATCAACAATGAGCGACTTCCTTTCTACGACGGTACACTCGTTTACAAAACAAAACGAATACACACTCGTTATCAGTCGTGAATATCTTTCACCTAATGACCGCGTATTATTCATTGATGACTTCCTGGCCTATGGCAATGCCGGACTTGGCATCATTGATCTCTGCCAACAGGCTGGTGCTGAGATCGTTGGTATGGGTTTTATCATAGAGAAAGAATTCCAAGGAGGGCGCAAACTTCTCACTGATGCAGGCATACGACATATAGAATCATTAGCCATCATTGAATCGCTGGAAGATAACCAAATCAAACTGAAAGGCACCAAGATTCGCAAAGTAAATATATACGAGGAAGCCAACCGTTGCCTGCTATGTCAGGATGCTCCCTGCACCAAGGCCTGCAAGACGGGCGACCCGGCCCGTGCTATTCGGGCCATCCGCTTCGACAACCACAAGCCTGCATTACGCTGGGTCAAGGACTGTACCGATGCCGATCTGGAACGAGCAGAGCAAGCCTGCATCCACTACAATTGGCCTATTCGCATTAAGGAAATGATACGCAGTATCCACAAGGATGACGTAGATGACAATCATTACCCCCAACTCAACATTGATTTCTGCGGAATAAAATGTGAGAATCCTTTCTTTCTGGCCTCATCTGCCGTCTGCACCAATTATGAGATGGTGGCTAAAGCTTTCGATGCAGGCTGGGCGGGCGTTTTCTACAAGACCATCTGTATGCAGGAAATCAACGAGGTGTCACCACGCTTCGATGCCATGCATAGCAACGCTACCCACGGCGACTTCTACGGTTTCCGTAATATGGAGCAATTAAGCGAGAATCCTGTGGAGATGGATTTCGACATTCTGCACCGACTGAAACAAAACTATCCTACTAAAGTGGTTATTGCCTCCATTATGGGACAGACCGAGGATCAATGGATTACATTGGCAAAAATGGCAGAAGATGCAGGTTGCGATGCCGTGGAACTAAACTTCTCGTGCCCACAAATGAAACACGAAGGCATGGGTAGTGACGTCGGACAAAGCCCAGAACTGGTAATGGCCTATACGGCCTGCGTAAAAAAGAGCGTGAAGATACCCGTCATTCCTAAGATGACACCCAACATCACTCACATAGCTGAACCCGCCAAAGCCTGTCTGCAGGCTGGTGCTGATGCCATTTCGGCTATCAACACCATCAAATCAGTCACTATGGATGCCGATGCCGAAGTTGCCGGCCAGCGCACCATCTCTGGTTACTCCGGTCGTGCAGTGCGTCCCATTGCGCTCCGCCATATCCTGGAGCTGGCACAAATGCCTGAGAAACCCAAGCTCAGTGGTATTGGCGGCATAGAGACATGGCGTGATGCTCTGGAATTCATACAACTGGGGTGTAGCAACGTACAGGTCTGCACCGCAGTGATGCAGTATGGCTATCGCATCATTGACGACCTTATATTAGGACTCCAGCGCTACATGGCCAAGCGTGGTATCACAGAACTCACTTCACTTGTGGGCGAGCAATTGCCAAAGTTCCTGAAGCCCGACCATTTGGATCGTGACACCATTATCTATCCTAAATTCAACAAAGGACTCTGTATTGGTTGTGGCCGATGTGAGATTTCCTGCAACGATGGTGGTCACCAAGCGATCGTCTTTGACCACAACACCCGTCAACCACGCCTTGTGGGCAGCAAATGTGTAGGCTGTCACCTCTGCCGATTGGTTTGTCCTGCAGGAGCCATCGGTGTAACAAAACGTACCAAGAAAAAACATTAGGAATAAATAAGAAGAAAAGAAATGAAACAGAAAAAGCAATGGATAGTAGCCGTCATCCTCACAATATGCGGCATCGCTATGACCTCTTGTCATTCGAACGAGGAGGCAAAAACAACAATCAGCGCAACGGATGACGCAAGTCAGTTTGTAACGATTACCGATGTAGTGCCAGACGTCATCCTAGAGATTCGCTATTACGGCACGTACAACTTTGTAGGTACTCGCATCGACGGCTATGAAGAGCCAACGGCACTACTCACTCGTCAGGCTGCCGATAGTCTGCGTGCCGTTAGCGATGATGTAAAAGCATTAGGCTACCGTCTGAAGATCTACGATGCCTACCGTCCGCAGAAGGGTGTCGACCACTTTGTGCGATGGGCCGAGGACATCACCGACACGCTGATGAAGCCCTACTTCTATCCCGACCTCGACAAAAGCGTGCTCTTTCCGCAGGACTATATCTGCTTGAAGAGCGGCCACACGCGTGGCTCAACCCTCGACCTGACGCTTTTCGACATGACGACAGAGAAGGAAGTTGATATGGGCGGCACCTTCGACTGGTTCGGTCCTGAAAGTCATCCTGACTTCTGCGGCAACCCTGAGACGGGTGAGTACACTGGCGATAACAGCAAATCACCTAAGGGTCGAAGCATCACCCCCGAACAGTTCAATAACCGTATGATCCTGCGTCAGGCCATGCTACGTCATGGATTCAAGCCTTTCGATACCGAATGGTGGCACTTCACGCTAAAGGATGAGCCTTTCCCTGACACCTATTTCACCTTCCCTGTGAAGCAACCATAAGGTTATGATTCATTTCGTCTGAGCGAATCAAAAATGTCCCCACGATTCTTAGCTGACTATTTTCATCTTAATGTCTGGTTATCTCCTATAATATGATATGGTGTCGGGGGCTTTGCCTGTATAATCTTGGGTGAATTCTTTAGACCAGCGTTTGAGGCAGTTTAATTCTATGTAATCAGTTGTTAGTTTTTTGACGGAATATTGACTTCGTATAGTATCGTTTTGAAATATATAGATGGGACCTATCCCCAAAATATTCTCAGGATCAGTTCCGAAGTTTTCCCTATAGATATTTGGATAGTCTAATGCAACTGTCAAAGTATCATTGATCATATAATACGTCCCCTTCACCATCTCATAAGTTCCCCATTTGTTATCTGGAGCATAATTATGGTTATATGTGTCTCTTCTTTTGTAAAATACGATATTGTTATAGGAAAAGACAAAAGTATCCATCAGAACAACTTCCTTCTTGGGGCCATATGTTGTATTACCCTCGACAATAGAGCTATGATAACGCACCCACTCACCGACAAGTTCTGCCTCACGGTATTTCGCTTTATACTGTGATACCGGCTTGTCCTTACATCCTGTTAGTATGAGAATGCCGACTATTAGCAGGAGAAGGGTAGTAAAATGTCTTTTCATATTCATATCTTTATATCATTCCGTATATTGATTTAGTACCTCCCAAAGGCTCTTTGGTTTGAAATTCTCATCTGCGAGTTTCTTTCCTTCCGTTGATTTAAGTTTCTTGTTAATGCCTTTCAATGTAAGCGAGATGCTGGCAAGAACTTTCATTATACTCCAGCTGATAAGTGTTGAAAGCAGTGCTGATACGGTTATCGCAAAGCCTATTGGTTTAAGTTCCTTGTTGAAACCTAAGCGGTCTTCACTGTACGCAATTGTGTACTTCTTGTGGGCGAATCAATCAAGGAAGTGTACTTCCGTTGATAATGTTCTGGTACCACCTTGACGCAGTTCTGGAGTATTGATGCGAATATCGCAATCAACGACGAAGAAAGTATCGGACTTATTGGAACGGATGACGTTTTCATCATGCATATCGCTAAGGTAGATGTCAGGTGTTGCGTATGTCCAATTGCGAGGATTTTTAAGTTCAAAGCCTATTTGGCGCATGTAATCAGCAATCTCTTCATCGCTAACTGGCTGGCCATCAATATAAGGTTGCTCAGCGATAATCTTGAATTCGCCACGTTTGTTGCGACCGAATCCAAGAACCGTAAGTTTTGTCTCAGGAAAATAGGTGTTGTGAAGTGAAATTCTGTCGAGGGCGAAGATGGGCTGGATGAAGTAATCAAGTCCAATGGATTTGATAAGCGTAGAGCCATGATCATAAACGACGGCCTCGCCACCTTCTGCAATCTGCTCACCTAGGCTTTGTGGCAATGACTCTTCAACACATTCTGTCCATAGCCCTACTGCCTTAGCCCATTGTTCGATTACTGTTTCTTGCTGCGCTCCAAGTTGGCACTCTCTTTGGTAGTCGCTGAGTGCTCCTTGATTCTGCGAATCTGTGCCAGCTTCTGCTCCCGCGAGCAGGGATGCAATGACATTTGTTGTACCTCCCGCTGAGCAGCCATGCTGTTCTTGCGGTGAAAATCGTTGGTAAACCAACTTCCCACTAATGAATTGTTCTGCATAACCATCCAATTTAAGCAGACCTTCAGACGTGAAGCCCTCGGCTACGATTGCGCGTATTGATGCCCAAAAATCTGCGTTGTTCATTTTTCTTCAGTTGTTATTAATACATTTCGCTGCAAATTTAAGAATAAAAATCGAAAATCCAAACCTTTTAGAAAAAAAACAGAAAACAACTAAAGTATCTATTAGCAGGAAGGAGATGCCTTCTTAATACCTGTTCCCACGATTCTTGTTGAGTTCCTCTACACAAACAATTCACCTGTTGCAGCAGACAACGAAACTTTACATCTTTCGCAGATATCTGTAATCGTAGCGCCATTATGAGATAGCCCATAGAAGTTGTCCTCACTAATAAGAACATATTCCCACTCACGATTCATACGCTCTTCGGGTTTTAGCTCGTTAATCTTGCGTGTCCACTCCACAGCAGCAGTCTGTTTCTGTCTAACATTCTTGTCGAAGACTTTATCATTACCCTTTGTCTCTATCAGGTATATCTTCTTCTCTGTACCGACTATGAAGTCTGGATGATAAGTTGCCATCAATCCATCTTTTCGCATATAATAAATGACTGCAAATGGATGTTGACTCTCATTGATTTTCAAGAAACGCTCTACCTCACCGTCATTATCAAGGAATTCAATAACAGCCTTCTCAAATCCTCCACGAGTTGACGGATAACCCAAGCGCTCATAGATGCACTTATGTACCTCTAAAGAGAATGTTTCTCGCATCTTGATTTCAGCCACTGAAGAGAAATTGGTATGCACTACCTGAGCATCCGTTGTCATAATGTTGTTTTGGATGTTAAAGATGGCACGCGCCATTTCCTCTATGATATGCTTTGTAACGATAGCATCTTTCGACAAAAGAATCTTCCAGTCACTACCATTGAAAGGGTTAAACGGCTTACCAAACAGCCTTATGCGGATATATTGATCAACAATAGCAATAGTTCTTGCCTCATTAATCTGCAGATTTGGCACTGGCATTTCTTTATGCGATGAAATCCTGTCAAACCTCAATGTTATAGTACGAAGCAACTTCTGTAGATACTCATTATAACTCGTAGCAGTAAAGAGATTGGCTGTAACCTTATATCGTCCGAATTGAGTCTTCGACAATGCTTCCTGCGAAATGAATGTCTCACCATCTTGAGCCAAGAACTGTCTCAACCTTTCTAGCGGGAAAGCCGTAAATGGCTGAAGAGAATTAATATCTATCTCCACATCTTCTAATTCTTCTTCTGCCTCTCTAACAATCATTGGCCAATCAAAATCAAATTTCTCATAATCCTCACGCAATCCCACTTTAATCAAATCACCAGTAGAGCCACCTTCTCCAGCCTCACCAGTATCCTCGACAGCAAGGCCTTCTGCAAACAGTTGCTCATAGAATTGCAAGAAAGCAGGATGTTCTATAATGCTCAGCATGTCAATATATGTGGTTGGTTGAGTATGCAGTTGCAATACTCGCTTGCGGTCGAGTTCTTTAATGCTTTGATATTCTGGTTCTCTCCACATCAATCTAAGACCTCTACCAATAATCTGCTCTAACAAGATAGGTGCTTCAGACGAACGAAGTGGGACAATAACACAGATATTGTTAACATCGAATCCCTCACGAAGCATCAGAACAGAGACAATCACCTTTGGCTTCTGATATTTGTCTATGTCGAAGAGCTTCTTTTTTGTCTCCTTCCATTCATCTTCTGACACTTCGCCTTTAGCATTGCTATCTATAGTAACAACTTCATCCTGTGACATACCATCTTCAAGCATCAATTGGTTTACAAAAGGTGCAACAGATGTATCCTCACAGATAACAAGCATCTTAGGATTCTTCTTTTCATCTACAGCAGTAAACTCTGTTTCCAACTTCCTTAGTTTAGCCAATCCTGCTCGAAGCATCAATCGTTGCCCGTCGCTCAGGTCGCAGACTTTATTACGGTCATCACGCACGGCCTTGTAGTCCAAATCTTTTAGATCCGTCAACTCTTGTCTTCTGTCCAACAGCAACGTCTTTACCAATCCATTACGCATAGCTGTAGCCAAGTCGAAGTCCACAATAATATGTGGGAAGTAGCACTTCTGAGCTTTCTTACCAGAGCCTCTTTGGTCGTATGGTGTAGCTGAGAAGTCTACTTGGAAGAAACGTTCTCCTTTCTTCTCAGATATGACATTTAGACCTTTCTGCCATTCTACCTCTTCTATCTCACCATTTCGTTTCAGTTCATGTATATGGTGAGCCTCGTCGTTAATCACCATAATATCATCAAGGTCTGCAAGATACTCCAATTCAGAACCTCGCAGATAGCGGCGATCCAACATTTCCAAATCATTACCTGCTGCTTTTCCTGGACGAATTGGCAACAACCTATCAATAATATCAGACGGTGTCAGTTCCCCATCCTCTTCACCACTCTCATCATCTATTTGGTTTTCAAACAGATGCCAGTTAGTCAATGCTATTAGTCCATCGCCAGTGGTCTTTCGTCCAATACCCTCGTCTTTGGTTACAACATTGTTCTGAATAAACGAGAATACTTCCTGACGATAATGAACAGGTATAAACACTTCCTGATTCAGATAGAAATCGTTGGTTTCTATGTCTCTTTCCTCTTTATCTCTCTGCATACGCCCGCAGAAAGCATCAAGCAGGCGATCATAGACAATCAATCCAGGAGCAACTATCAAGAAGTTCTTAGTAAAACGTCCGCTCTTAACATCCTCATGCCGTGCGTTCAGCATCTGCCATAGCAATAGCGCATGCATCACCCATGTCTTACCAGTACCTGTAGCCATTTTAACAGCATACTTTGGCATCTGGTATTTCTGCTGACTCAATGTGCCTAGTTCTACAACCGGCATCAGGTCTGGTGTCAATTGCTCGTAGTATTCAAGCACATTCTTTACGCCCATCACCTCATGCAGGTAAACTATATTAAGAATGGCCTGTCGCTGACCTGTATGGAAGTTACGATTTCTCAGCGAGCAGTATTCTTCTGAGAACCAATACTTCAACAAATCCTGCGTTGTTGGAGTTACCTGATCCAGTAGTTCTCCACTTTCCCATGCAGCATTCACTGTTTCGCTTAGTCTCTTGGCTAATTCCAAAGAGGCATTCATTCCATTTGTTGTCATAGCTATACTTTCATTATTACCTGACTCTCAAAACCAAACACATCTACAGCCTTGATACATACCTGTCGATTCTCCTTATGAGGGACCTTCAAACGGGTACTATATACGCAGTGAAGCGGGTCGCTATCATTCTCAACATTCTCTCTATAGTCCTGCCAAGTAGAACGGAATGTTTCTCCGTCATAATCAGGATCAATGCTCCAATATTCTATCAACGACAATGGATCCTGTTCCAATACTTGTTGCAGTTTCTCTTTATCCTTGTCATCAAGAGGAATATTATCAGGCGATAACAATACATAGTTTTCCAACTCTACATCTATCTCGTCGTTTACGCCAGCAGCTGTCACCACTAATGGTTTTGCAACCAAGTATTGCAGAGACGAGAAACGTACTGACTTATCATCTATTAGTTTCTTATAGCCTTTCTTGGCCAACTTATCCAAGAGGTCAGGCGGAATCACAAGAACTTCAACCTTAGAGTTCTCATATTTCTGAATAGCTTGCGAAATATCAAACGCAAAGTTCCAACCTAATACAATAACCTTTTCCCAATCACCACCCAAGAGCGAAGCCTTGGCTTCGACTGCTTTGCGAATGGTTGCAGCTGTTGTCAGACGATTAGGAGAATCCACCATCACCAATGTTCGTGTACCTTTTATATAGCCAAAGTTTCTGTCATTTGTCTGCTCAGGAGTAAAAGGTAGAGCACCATACAGGCCCAACACCACTTGGCTTAAATCACCCACATGCTTATAGCGTTTATTGTTTTTAAATGCCTCCTTTTGATAGTCGCCAATACTCTGGTACAGGAAAGGCTTTACCTCTTGGTCAATAAAGCGTTTGCGCATTATTAGTGATGCAGGTTTTCCTATATCTGTGGTTATCCATCGCCTACCCAATCGTTCTGCAACTGCAGCTGTAGTTCCACTACCTCCAAAAAAGTCACAAACTATATCTCCTTCGTTGGATGAGGCATTAATAATGCGTTCGAGAAGACCTTCTGGTTTTTGTGTCTTGTAATCTAAATATTCAGACGAACCACTTATTATAGGTTTGGTAGAGTCACAATCCCAGACATCTCTTACATATACATTCGAATAATATTTATTAAACAACAACGATTTGAATTTATCTTTAAGAGGAATATTATTTCTTATCGAATTGATGATTTCACCTTTCTGTTTTTCTGTGAGTAATGATAAGTCTGGCTCTATTTTTACTGTATCTATAAAGGGTTTTTCATAAATAACATCTTCCTTCTCGGGATAAAATGTATAATTATCTGTTTTCGAATAGAAAAAAATATTATCATGTTTTCGAGCCCACATTTTTTTACCTACTCCTTGAATACGATATGCCCATATTATTTCATTTTTCAAATTGCCTTTTCCAAAAATGTCATCAAGTAATATTTTCACATAATCTCCAGCATGCCAATCTACATGAACATATATTGAACCCTTGTCTGAAAGTAGTTCACGCATAAGAAGTAGTCTTGGATATAACATCTTCAAATAAGAAATAGTTCCTTCTTCCCATGTATCTGCATAAGCAAATTGCTCAATAACTGTAGGCTTTTGTTGAATGTCAGTACCTGGCAAAGAAATCTTAGTACGATAATCAGCCTTCGAATCATATGGTGGATCAATATAAATAAGATCAACCTTTCCTCGAAGCGATGGCAAGCCAGTCTGAGCATCGCCAGCAAGAAGAGCTTGCATTGCTAAAAGATTGTCACCATATATCAAACGATTCATCCAACCATCATTTCCTCCTGCCATATTAAAGGCATTAGGTATCTGAGGCGTACTGCCCTTGAACAGTCCGCTTACATCCTTACTTGGCAATACCAACTCATTGGTCTGGAGACCAATCTGTGTACCACTACTTAGGCGCTCCAATATCTGGGCAGCCTCACGCCTACCTTCGCTCACAATGCGAGGCAATTCTTCAATTAACGATTTAGCCATTATAGCATTAGTTTTAGATTTATTACTAATGCGTCGAGCCATAAACAAAATATCCCTGCAAGCACCTTGCTCGTGTATAGACACAAGAAGTGGACGAATCCCCGTCCAACGTTCAAGGTACTTGCAGGAAACCTACGAAAAGAAACAAAGAAACGCCCACATATCTGCGAGCGTCACCATTATTACTTTTCGAGTTCTTTCCACCTGCAAGTTTCTGAACGTTTTGAATAATAGCCAACGCTAATGTTTTACCCACCAAAATCATACGCCACCCTGCACTCAGGGAATTAAGCCTTAGCTTACACCGTTTACGGCACATCGGCGATACTTGAATGCAAAGATACAAAATCTTTTCCAATTTAAAACGCTTTTCCTCAAAAACTTTTATCTTTCTATGGAAAAGGGATAGTCAAGGGATTTTATATATACGCAAGAACCAGCACCCTAAATCAAGGCACTGGTTCTTATAATGAAGAGAATAAGAGCAAAGCTCCCTATCCTATTTCTTCAATTCCACATATAATGCCAAACCTTTTGACGTTAACAGATATTTTTGGCGAGGATGACGAGGTGAATCAGGGTACTTCATTTCTACAAGTCCTTCTTTTATAGCAGGAATGAGATGGTAATCCATAAAATTCTTACGATCCTTTAGTCCTCTGTAATCTATCATCTGTTTAACACTTAACTCTCCATGACCAATTAACCGTACAAGTTCACTAATAATTTCCGTACTTGCGGGGGTACTTGTGGGGGTACTTGTGGGGGTGCTTCTTGCGTCCCTTGGGTTGCAAGCGACTTGAGGTCGAGCGGCGGGGGGTGCTAGATTCGGCTGTACATTCCATTCGATAGTAGGATGTATGTGTAAGTAGCGATTACGCAGATCCCATTGCTCGCCAAATAATAGGTTACGGAAGAAGCGTTCCAAAAATATTGGGCTATAGTCGATGCCTTTTACTGCACTCTTATAATTCGCCCTCACCAATGCATTGCGAAAATACCATGAATTCTCTGCAAATAGTTTATTGTCCACGCTAAACCCTAAAGATCGCAGATACTGTATAGCGAAAACTGCAGTTGTTCGAGTGTTCCCTTCACCAAAAGCATGAATCTGCCATATTCCAGAAACGAAGCGAGTTACATGAGCAATAAGCTCGTCAGACGATAGGCCTTTATAACTGAAGTTTCGTTCCTGCTCAATGTCGTAGTCAATAGCCCTGCGCAAATCTTCCCAGTTCAGGTAGTGGACAGTGTCATACTCCAACACCCATTCCTTCTTGGTGATGTCATAATCGCGTATACGTCCTGCATGTTTGAAGACTCCATCAAAGATTCTACGATGCAAAGAAATATATCCTTTTGTACTGAAATCTAAAGTGTCGGTTGAAAGAATCTTGGTAATATTTCCAGATACTAGGTCAGCCTCCTGCTTATCGTCATCATCTGGCTCACGTATAGATTTTGACTGGTAATAGGTCTTGACCAGTTCACGTGCTTCGTCAATAGTGATTTCACCTTCGATATTTCGGCGAGCTGTCTGTTGAAGATATTCTGAGGTTTTCAGCCCATCAACAGCCTGTAGGCCAATAGCCACACTCCACGCTTCAGCGCGTTCCTTTTTATCGGGTTCCCCTTGGCGTATATATTCGTCGAAATTCAAATAGCCTTCCTTCATATCATTTTTTACTGCATTATAGCAGCCACTATGCATTTGCAAAGTTACAAATTCTTTTCCAATTTAAAACGCTTTTCCTCAAAAACTTTTATCTTTCTATGGAAAAGGTATGCTGGAGAACTGACATTCATTCCCACGCTGGGACCATCTTAGTCCCATACTGGGAATAAAGTAGTCCCACGGTGGGAACAAACCAGTCCCAGCGTGGGAATTGTTTTTGTTTCGTCATGTCGCAATTTTATTTTCTAAAGAGCAGAAATTTTTGAAGATTTATCGTTTTTTTATCAAGACTTAACATTAAAAAGTAGTAAGTATCTGATTATAAACGATTTGCATTCACTTTCCATGTTTCAAGAGTTAACATAAGAGTTAACATAGACTTAACATAGAGTTAACATAGAGTTAACATAAAATGTTAATTTGTCAACTTAAATCAGCAGTAAGGCAAAAACTGACAACCTAAATCAGCGAGATACAATGTTAAGTCTATGTTAACTCTATGTTAAGTCTTATGTTAAGTGTTAGACGCCTAATTTTAAGACTAAATAACTGAAAATCAACCAATTAATATTTTTCAACGTTAAGTCTTATAGAAAAAACAACTACAAAGAAAAAAAATAGAAGTCTGCACTATGTTTCTGAGAAGCGTGCCAACAAGTCTTTCTCTTGTTGGTGCGCTTTTTCTATAAACTGGCGATAGGTATCGCTTTCGGGGTTAAAAGGACGATGGGCTAAGGCCTCCTTGATGGGTTTCCACTCTTGCAGGAACTGCTTAGCACGCTCGCTAAAGTAAGCCTCAACAAACTGCTGCCAGATGTATTCCACCGCTTGATCTGACGGATGCAGCATATCGGGCTGATAGAAGCGGTAGTCACGCAACTCGTCGAGCACAATTTCGTAAGCAGGGAAATAAGAGACGAAAGGCTTTTCGCATGCCAGTTGATTTGCAGCCAGCAATAACGTGGCTTTTGACAACTGACTGCCATGATAGCCATATTTAGCATAGCGGATAGGACTGACTGTCAACACGATATGAACATCAGGATTACGGCGATATAATTCTTCTGCAGCCTGCGACAAGTAATCAACACACTGAGCGATGGTGAGTTCTTCCTCTTGAAAAAGATTCTGCGGACGCTTCTGACAATTATCCACTATCTCACCTGTTTCCTTCAGTCGATAGACATGATTAGTGCCCAAGGTCAGGAATACAACACGCGGTACTTCTTCACACCGTTGGATAGTATGCAATATGGAGGCGGGATTATACATCACGCCATAGGGATTCACCATAACGGGAAAATGCTCTTCAGCGAATCGCTTTCCGATATTATCGGCAAAGCAAGAACCTACGAAAAGGATCTGCTCCAGCGGTTCAATCTGAAAGGCGGGCCTATCAACCTTAACAACCGTACGAAACTCCATATCAACTACGACTTATCTGTAATCCATTGGCCGACAACGACATATCAACGAAACGGGCATTATCATTCAACCTGTTCTCGGTCAGAATCTTTCGGATGCGAGCCGAAGCCTCAGGGTCTTTTGCCACCATATACAGATAGCCACCGCCACCGGCCCCTGGCAGTTTATAACCCAGACAGAGGTCATCAATCAGTTCCGTCTGACGACGCACTGCTTCCGGATTGGTACCGCTGTCAAGCAACTGGTTCTGAAGCCAAGTGCGACGAACCAAACCGCCCATCTGTACGAAATCCTGACGCTGGATAGCATCATACATCTCCATAGTATGTTCTTTCATCTGCCGCAATAGCCTTAGCTGTTCACCGTTATTCAGGAACATACGCCGAACGATCTCCGCCAGGATCTGCTTAGCCGTACGGGTGATACCTGTATAATAAAGCAGATGACACTGCCGGTATTCCGGCTGCACATAAAGATCGGTGGGCAGCCAGCGTGCCAATGGTGCCTGATCGAACCCGCTTTGAGTCTGAAGCAGTTTCACACCGCCCAACACACCTCCAAACTGGTCTTGCCAGCCGCCACCCGTAGTGAGCAGTTGCTCCAATACCAGGGTGCGCTGACCAATGGTATTCTTATCCCACGCCAAATTACAGAAGTCGCTGACGGCACCAAGGACCGTTGCAGCCAAGATGCTGCTGGTACCCAGTCCGCTACCAGCAGGGATTGCCGACAACAGCGTCAGTTCGATGCCACTACCAAAAGCCTCCAGTTGTGCCTTCAGCGAAGCATAACGCTCGACGGAGAACTGTGGCAGGAAGCCTGCCAGAGCCAATGCCGCCTTTGGGATAGAGAATGGCGACCCCACCTTATTAAACTGTTGTAAGTCCTCATACGTCTCAACTACCTCGGAAGCTCCAAGATCAATACTTCGCAGGATAATCCGAGGTTCTGCACACGGTTTCACATACACCTGAAGCGGTGGTTGTCCGTTCAACTCGATAGCCAGGTTCACGACATTTCCACCCTCCAACAAGCAATACGGCGGTGTATCGGTCCAACCGCCGGCAATATCAATACGTACAGGACTGCGTCCCCATACAATCTGATCTCTCTGGACTGACAGACTGGGATGTTGCGGTTCTGCCAAGACACGCTCCGTAAGTCCCTGCCGTAGGAGTCCGAAAGCCGCATTACTGTCGCCACGGAACATCGCATCATGAATACGCACCATCAATGGTGCATCGTCGTCGATAGGTGATGGCATGGGAATATCATACCTTGCAAACTCACGTGCCGCATCATCCAAGTCCAACTGGTAGAACACACTATGTCGCCAGTTATGCGCAATAGCCGACCAATTGGTTTTACGGAATTCAGCACGTTGCGCAAACAGACGGATCAAGTTGGCCTTTGAAGAAATATCTTCGGCACTCAGTAACTGGGAATTGGACTGCAGCCTCTCACTCAACCATGGTTCTATCTCGTCATACGTGAGCACGGGGAACTGCTTTCGCTGCTGTTCCGCCCCATCAAACCTATCATCAATATGATAAGGGCGTACCGCATAACGGTCATCGCCCATGGGTACGATGTCCAGACATTGGCCTGGTTCAAGCCTTATCTGCCAGTTGTTACGGGGCACACCAGTAACAATATTATCAGAGGTCAACGTCCACCCCTTAGCTATATGACTATTCTCGACCCATATATTCTGATTCTCACCCGTGAACGAGATGTCCATCAACGCATTCTGCACGAAGATTGACGGATGTGGCTTGCGATCGTGATGCATAATCTGTCGCTGGTCACTGACCACGTTCTGCAGTTTTACCGTCGATGACAACATCTCACGCGAGGTACCGAAATGATAGAACTCACCACCAGGCAAGGGCACGACGGCCACAGAGAGCGACTTTATCTCCGCATCATCTATCAACGGATGTGTACCTAATGAGCGACCAAAATCAGAATACAGGTCGTAATACTTGAGGGTTGAGGGGTCACCACAGCGCTTCATCAACAGGCGTACTGCCCTGTCACTCAAGATCCACACACCGATATCCGTGAGGTAATAATGATCCTTTTGCAACTGCTGCAGTTCCTCGACGCCGGGCTTTTGCAACATCTGCTTCAGCACATGAGGCGTTTTGCGGTCGCTCACAAAGACACCGTGATTCTTCGCTACACTGGCATCAAGCCATAAGCCATAGACCACCGCATCGGCCTGAGGCACAGGACCTACAGGCTGGCTGGTACGTATCAGCACATCGCCGCTGACTATCATCGTATTCAATCCCTCGGGGGCTTTCGCCATCATCTGTTCATAAAGAGGGAGTTGAAGTGACAGGAGGTTTTGCGACAACCGTTGCCCCCGCTCCCAACGGAACACAGGCACTGGTGTCAAAATTTTTCCCGACGGTGCATACGATGGCAAACGACGACTCTGTCCGCCCGCATGGAGCAATATACGCTTCTCGCTCGAAAGCCACTCGTCAAAGTTTGAAGAGCTTTTACCCTCAAGGAAAGCCTGCATGAGCAGCCACGCAGACCCGCCTCCGCTACCGATGCGATGCCCTTCCGGATCACATGTACAGAAGAATTCCTGCTCTGACAATTCTGTTATCTGATGAAACGCCGTACGTCCCTTCTCATCCTTTCTGACGAGGTTTGGCGGCAAGGAAAGCAACTTTTTCATTATAATCTTCAATTATTTGCCTGCAAATTTAAATAAAAAAAAGGAAAGAAGTTGATATTATAAAAAAATAATGTAATTTTGCAGCGTTATTACTCAACCTGACATCATGATAAAAGCAAAAATACTCACAAAAGACGGTATCAACTTCCTGATACCCTTCATTCTTATTACATCGTGTTTCGCACTATGGGGATTTGCCAATGACATGACTGGTCCTATCGTCAAGGCTTTTTCGAAGATCTTCCGTATGAGTGTCACCGAAGGTGCCCTCGTTCAGGTAGCCTTCTACCTCGGTTACTTCGTGATGGCTTTCCCGGCTGCCATGTTCATACAGCGCTATTCTTTCAAAGCCGGTGTTCTGGTGGGACTGTCGCTGTTTGCCATCGGCTCGCTCATGTTCCTACCTGCCAAATTGACAGGTATGTACTACCCCTTCCTATTGGCCTATTTCATCCTGACATGCGGTCTGTCATTTCTTGAGACCTCTTGCAACCCGTATATCTACTGTATGGGAAGTGAGGAAACGGCCACGCAGCGTCTGAACCTGGCTCAGGCCTTCAATCCCATCGGTGCCCTGCTGGGTATGTGGGTCGCCATGGAATTTGTGCAGGCCGAGATGAGCCCAATGACCACAGAGCAACGCGCCATCTTGCCTGATACGCAGTTTAACATTCTGAAGGACAACGACTTGTCAGTACTGATAGGTCCCTACCTGATGCTTGGATTCTTCTGTATCATCCTCTTAGTACTTGTGCGTCTTGTCAAGACGCCGAAGGTAGGCGACACCCGCGCCAGCAAGAGTATCAGGGTTGCGTTCCGCGAGTTGCTTCATATAGCCAACTACCGTGAGGGTGTCATTGCGCAGTTTTTCTATGTAGGCGCCCAAGTGTCCTGCTGGACGTTTATCCTACAATATGGCACACGTCTTTTCATGGAAGAAGGTATGGACGAGAAGTCAGCAGAGATATTATCACAGAAATACAACATCATGGCAATGGTTTTCTTCACCGTGAGCCGTTTCATCTGTACCTGGTTCCTGAAATACATCCCCGCCGGCCGTCTGCTTTCTATCCTTGCCATCTGTGCCATCGGTCTGGTCACAGGTGCCATCCTCTTCCCCGACCGCAACGGCATTTACTGTCTGGTGGGTGTTTCGGCCTGTATGTCGCTGATGTTCCCCACCATCTACGGCATCGCCTTACGCAATGTTGGTGAGAACGTAAAGTTTGCAGGTGCAGGCCTCATCATGGCCATCCTCGGCGGTTCGGTATTCCCCCCATTGCAGGCAATGATCATCGATTCCGGCATCAGCATCGGTACTGTTTCTGCCACTAACCTGTCGTTCATTATGCCTCTAATCTGTTTTGTGGTGATAGCCATCTATGGCCATCGCTCGTATATCCGACACTATATCCTCAGCCCTGACGACAAGGATCACGTATAAAATAAGAGGTGATAGGTGATAGGTGAAAGCCGAGCACTATAAAACAGAAGAAAGCCTGTGATTACAGGCTTTCTTCTTGATAATCAAGGTCGGCTTCTACCACGAAGCGCACCTCGTCAGGCTGTAAGCCAGGCAATTTCTCTGCCTTGGCCTGCTTGCAAAGATAGTCGGAAATCTCGTCAATATCGACATCCACCTCATCATCGTTGGACTCCAGGATACCACTCTCATAAAAATAGGTGGCAATGGTGTCGAGCATCCAGACCATCTGGTCATCGGTATATAACTCTTTCAAGTCAGAAGGCAACTGCTCGCGGATAAAAGCTATCTCACGGCGGTTCTCTTCCTGATCCTGCAAGAGCTCTTCATCCAGGGTAGCCATAACTACAGCAGGGCTTCAATCTTCTCGATAAACTTATCCTTTGACTGGGCACCCACGACCTTATCGACCTGCGTACCGCCCTTGAAGAAGAGAATTGTAGGGATATTACGGATGCCAAACTCTGCTGCCAACTCCTCATTATCCTCTACGTCGCACTTTCCTACAACTATCTTACCATCGTATTTCTCGGCCAGCTCCGACAGGATGGGCGAAACCATACGACACGGACCACACCATGTAGCCCAGAAATCCAATACCAGAGGCAGTTCTCCATTTTTCAGGGCCTCGAAATTCTCACTTGTGATCTGTACTTCCATAATTCAAACTATTTAGTAAAACAATAATGATTCATCTCTCATCATGCAAATAGCGTGCCATTAATTGATCTTGTAATCCAATGCCGGATGCGCGTCGATAAAGTCTATCAACTGGTGCTTCACATCGACAGTTCGTTCCTTCGCACGCAAGAGCACATGGTTCTTGCCAAGGGAATCACGCAACTGGAAAAACAGCTTTGTCTTGCCCGGCGATTCCGACACGATCTCGTTCAGTTCTTCCACCACCGTTTCATCCAGCTCCTTGTGGTCGGTGATGACAGAGATGGTGATACGATCAATGGCCCTGTCTTTGACACTCTGCAACAGTTCCACATTCCCTATCTTCAATTCCTTCTGGTCACTATAGCTAAAGCGTTGTGCCATCTTTCCCGTGACATAAACAGCTGCTCCCTCGATGAACTTTCCATTCAGGTTGAGCCAATCATCACCAAAGAGCACCAGCTCGCCAGAGCCACTGAAGTCCTCAAGAGTCACGATGCCCCATGGTTTGTTGTTCTTTCCGAAACGGCTCTGTATGCCTGTCACGATACCACCCAATACCACATCCTCACGATCGCACAAAGCGGCACAACGGTCGGCCAGTTCTGTGCAATGAGCATTACACAGGTTTTCCAGCACAATACGGTATTCGTCCAGCGGATGGGCAGACAGATAGATACCCACGAGGTCACGTTCCTTGTTCAGCCGTTCAATATCGCTCCATCGGTTATCGGTCTTCGGCACCGGCGGACGGGCAATCTCCACATCATCGAAACCGCCAAAGAGTGAGTTCTGCGACTCCGACTTCGCCTGCTGATACATTTGTCCATAGCGCACCAGCGTGTCAAGGAACACCTCACCCTTACCGTTCTCGGCAAAGAAAGCCTCACGGCGGATGCCAAAGCCATCGAAGCCACCACTCAATGCCAGTGATTCAAATGCCTTGCGGTTGACGCTGGCGAAAGGTATACGCTGGGCAAAGTCATAGATATCCTGATAGGGACCGTTCTTCTCACGCTCACCAATGATAGCCAGCGCGGCATTGTCGCCCAGGCCCTTGATAGCTGCCAGTCCGAAACGTATCTCACCCTTCTGGTTCACACCGAACTTCTGATACGACTCGTTGACATCTGGTCCCAGTGTAGCAATACCCATCGCCTTACACTCATCCATCAGTTTGGTGATTTCCGTGATCTGGTCACGCCTGCGACTCATGATGGCCGCCATGAACTCAGCAGGATAGTTTGCCTTGAGGTAAGCCGTCTGGTAGGCCACCCACGAATAGCAGGCAGCATGAGACTTGTTGAACGCATAGGAAGCAAACTTCTCCCAGTCGGCCCATATCTTGTCGAGCACTTTCGGGTCGTGACCATTCTTCTTTCCGCCCTCGATGAACTTAGGCTTCATGGCATCTACGATATCCTTTTTCTTCTTACCCATGGCCTTTCGCAGGGCATCACTCTCACCTCGGGTGAAGTCGGCCAACTGACGTGAGAGCAACATCACCTGCTCCTGATACACCGTGATGCCATAGGTATCCTTCAGGTATTTCTCCATACAGGGGATATCATACTGTATCTCCTCCTTGCCGTTCTTTCGTGCAATAAACGAGGGGATATAGTCCATAGGTCCCGGACGATAGAGGGCATTCATAGCTATCAGGTCTTCAAACACCGTGGGATGCAGCTCGCGCAGGTATTTCTGCATACCTGCCGACTCAAACTGGAACGTGCCAATGGTGCGTCCTTGCTGATAGAGTTCATAGGTCTTCGGGTCGTCGATGGGTATATGGTCCAAATCTATTTCTATCCCCCTTGTCTGTTTGATGATCTCACAGGCCTCTTTCTGCTCCGACAGCGTCTTCAGTCCCAAGAAGTCCATCTTGATCAGTCCCGTCGATTCAATCACGTGTCCGTCGTATTGGGTACAGTTGGTCTTGGTATCCTTGAAGTCTGGGTCATCGGCCGTGGACACAGGCACCCAGTCGCTGATGGGGTCTCGACAGATGATGAATCCGCAGGCGTGGATACCAGTACCACGCACCGTCCCCTCCAGCATCTTTGCATATTTGATTGTGTTGGCCAGTGCAGGGTCGCTACTGGCCTCAGCATCACGCAGTTCGGGCACAGCCTTGATAGCGTTCGCCAAGTTCATCTTGGGTGTTTTGCCGTCCACCTCGGGCAGTTTGTCGGGTATGGCCTTGCACAGGGCGTTACTGATAGCCAGCGGCACCTTTTCCACACGGGCCACATCCTTGATTGAGTTCTTGGTGGCCATTGATGCATAGGTGATGATGTGGGCACAGTTCTCATGTCCGTATTTATCCATCACCCATTTCAGCACCTTGCCACGCCCGTCGTCGTCAAAGTCAGTATCGATATCGGGCAGCGAGATACGGTCGGGGTTCAGGAAACGCTCAAACAGCAGGTCATATTTCATCGGGTCTATCTTGGTGATGCCCAGACAATAGGCCACCACGCTACCGGCTGCCGATCCACGTCCCGGACCCACCCATACGCCCAGTTCGTCGCGTGCCGAGTTGATAAAGTCCTGCACAATGAGGAAGTAGCCAGGGAAGCCCATGGTCTTCATGATGTGCAACTCAAATCGGATGCGGTCTTCCACCTCCTGCGCTAGCGGTTCGCCATAGCGATCCTTTGCACCTTTATAAGCCAGAAGCGCTAAGTAGTCGGCCTCAAACTTTATTCGGTATATCTTGTCGTAGCCGCCCAGCTTCTTGATTTTCTTCTCACCCTCCTCTGGCGGCAACGGGTTCTCGCCATTCTCATCGGTGGTAAACTCTCGATACAGATCCTCCTCAGAGAATTTCTCGCGCCATTGCTCCTCGGTACCGAAGCTCTCAGGTATGGGGAAGAACGGCATGATAGGGTCGTGGTCCAGTGAATAGACCTCTACCTTATCGAGAATCTCCAGCGTGTTACTCAAGGCCTCAGGCACATCACTGAAGATCTCGTTCATCTCGGCCTTGGTCTTAAACCACTCCTGCTTGGTATAGAGCATTCGCGTGGGGTCATCCAGGTCCTTACCTGTCGATAGACACAGCAGGTGGTCGTGGGCCTCGGCATTATCCTTGTCCACGAAATGCACGTCGTTCGAGCAAATCAGTTTGATGCCATATTCGCGAGCCAGCTCTATCAGCACCCTATTGGCCTGCTGCTGCAGGGGGAATGTCTCACGGTTGGCACGTACCGTGGGGTCTTTCACCTCATGGCGCTGCAACTCCAGATAATAGTCATCACCAAACACGCGGTGATACCATTCCAGTGCCTCGCGAGCAGCAGTCATATCGCCGTCCAGTATCTTCTTGGGCACCTCGCCGGCAATACAAGCCGAACAGACAATCAGACCCTCATGGTATTTCTCCAGGTCCTCGCGGTCGGTACGCGGACGCATATAGTAGCCATCGACCCATGAGTTCGACACCAGCTTGATCAGGTTCTTATAGCCCTGATAGTTCTTTGCCAGCACGATGAGGTGGTAGCCGCTCATATCCTCTTTGCCGTCCTTCTTGGTCTTGGAACCGTTACGAGCTACATACATCTCACAGCCGAAGATGGGCTTAAAGGGCTCCAGTCCTTCCTTCTTGCGATCTTTGTTGATGCCAATGCAGTAGTCGTGGAATTCCTTAATGCCGAACATATCGCCATGATCGGTGATGGCCAGGCCGCGCATTCCGTCGGCAATGGCCTTATCTACCAGATTCTTGATCTTCGACTGTCCGTCAAGTATAGAATAATAGGTATGTACGTGTAAGTGTATAAAGTCTTCCATTATTGCAAAATTGGAGTTCAAAGTTACGCCTAAAAGTTGATATTACCAAAAGAATACCTCAAAAAGTTTGTTAATTGACAAAAAAGCATTACCTTTGCATCGAAATTCTGAATTTCACTACCAACCATGGGAGAAAGAATCAAAAAATTAAAGAAGATACGAATACATCGCGAGGGAAGAGAAGAACTGGCATTCGGCCTGTTTATCGTCATATTCATCGCTCTAGTATTATGGCTTTCATCCGATACGCTGACCATCATACCCTTTATCCTGTTTACTGCCATCTTTGGCATAGCGTGGCTGTTGATGCTCAATTTCTATCGCTGTCCTATCCGTTATTTCAAAGACGACACAGCGAAGGTTGTGGTGGCACCTGCCGATGGTAAGATTGTGGTCATCGAAGAGGTTGACGAGGATGAGTATTTCCACGACAAGCGCCTGATGATCAGTATCTTCATGAGTCCACTCAACGTACACGCCAACTGGTTTCCTGTTGACGGTCACGTGAAGTTCGTCAAGCATTTCGAGGGCAACTATCATAAGGCATGGCTGCCCAAGGCCAGCGAGGAGAACGAACATGCCGACATTATGATTGAGACACCCGACGGTCAGGAAGTGCTGGTACGCCAGATAGCAGGCGCTATGGCCCGCCGTATCGTGACCTACGCCAAGGGCGACGAGGAATGTTATATCGACGAGCATCTGGGCTTCATCAAACTGGGCTCGCGCGTCGATGTCTATCTGCCACTGGGCTCTACGCCTTGTGTCAAGATGAAGCAGCCTACCACTGGCGACCAGACGGTCATAGCAAAGCTAAATTAAGAATTTAGAATTAAGAATTAAGCATTGTGAAGAAGCACATACCCAATACGATTACCTGCTGCAATCTCATTTCTGGTTGCATTGCCACCTATTGGGCTTTTCAGGGAGACTACAGATTAGCGCTGCTGTTCATCGTCATCGGAGCCGTCTTCGACTTCTTCGATGGTATGACCGCCCGCCTGCTTCATGTCAGTTCCCCCATTGGCAAGGAACTCGACTCTTTGGCTGATGACATCACCTTCGGCTTTGCGCCATCGGCGATTATCTTCAACTGGCTCTGCGGCTATCATTTCCACGAGCTCCCCTACCCCATTGCTTTCTTCATGCCCTTTACGGCATTCATCATGGCAGCTTTCTCAGCCCTACGACTCGCTAAGTTCAACCTTGACGAGCGTCAGGCCATGGGATTCATCGGACTGCCCACGCCTGCCAATGCCCTGTTCTGGGGTTCGCTGATCGTTGGCGCAGGCGATTTCCTGGCATCATCACCCTATTACGTCTATGGTGTCATCGCTGCCGTCTTCGTGTTCAGCTATCTATTGATAGCCGAGATTCCCATGTTCGCCTTGAAATTCAAGTCCTGGGGATGGAAAGGCAATGAGGTGAAGTTCATCTTCCTTCTGACCTGCATACCCATGCTCGCCTTCCTGGGCGTAAGTGGTCTGGCAGCCATCATTGCATGGTATGTCATCCTTTCCGCCTGCACACAAAGGAAATAAAGTTCCCCACTCACGCTTATGGAGTTTTTCCTCATCATATTCATCATTTTCATCATCCTTGTTGCAGCAGCGCTGCTCGCAGCCCTCTATTATCTTCGCAAGGGCTATCGTTTCATCAAGCGGATGACCAATGGCGAGATGAGTGAAGAGGAGTTTGAGCGCCTGTCGAAAAAGAACTATAGGAGAAGGGATCAAAACAACTTTAAGTTTGATGCCGATTATTTCAAAAGTGCCGGCGACAATAAGAAGCAGGGACAGCAGACGGGCGGCAGTCGCACCTTCCGTACTGCCGACGGCATCACCATCACCGACCAGCGCAATCCGAATCAGAGCAAAAAAATATTCGCCCAGGATGAGGGCGAATATGTTGACTTCAAAGAGGTGAAAGATAATTAGTTGTGCACCAGCGTGCCAATCTCTTCACCAGCCATCACTTTCTTCAGGTTACCCACGATATCCATGTTAAACACATAGATAGGCAGGTTATTGTCCTGACACATGCAGATAGCCGTGAGGTCCATCACCTTCAGACCGCGAGCCAGCACCTCCTTATAAGTGATGTCATTGAACTTCGTTGCCGTAGGATCCTTTTCCGGGTCGGCAGTATAGATGCCATCCACACGCGTACCCTTCAGCATCACGTCGGCCTCAATCTCAATACCACGCAGCGAAGAGCCCGTATCGGTAGTGAAATAAGGCGAGCCTGTACCTGCTGAGAAGATACACACCTGTCCCTGTTCCATAGCCTCAATGGCCTTCCACTTCGTATAGAACTCACCAATAGGCTCCATGCGGATAGCCGTCATCACCTTGTTCTTCACGCCGATAGCGCCCAGTGCCGACGACAACGCCAGCGAGTTGATCACCGTGGCGCACATACCCATCTGGTCGCCCTTCACGCGGTCGAAGCCCTTCTGACTTCCACTCAGGCCACGGAAGATGTTACCGCCACCAATGACGATACCAATCTGTACGCCCATCTCACTTACTTCCTTAATCTGCTGCGCATAATCGCTCAGACGCTCAGGGTCGATACCGTAGCCCTGCTTTCCCATCAAGCTCTCGCCCGAGAGTTTCAGAAGAATTCTCTTAAATCTTGCCATAGTTATTAAATTATAAATGTTACTTCCTTAAATGCATACCGACGTTCCTGTCCGTTATCATCACGCAACAGCAGATGTCCGTCATCCTCCACATCCATGATCTCGGCCATAAACGCCCCGTTCTTGTCTGCGTAGGGATGAAAGCCCTTACGACGATAGAGATGCGACAGATAGCGAGCCTTCACATCCTGCTTCATATACTGTTCAAAGCGAACAAGGATATCCTTCAGCAATTGTTCGCGGTCAGTCTCTTCGCCATGAATCTGCTTCAGAGATATAGGATTCGGCGCGTCGCTCACAAACTGCTCTTGGTTCACATTCAGGCCAATGCCGATGATACAGTCCTTGATACATCCGCCCTGCAATCTATTCTCAATCAGAATGCCGCCCAGTTTCCCGTTGCGCCAGTAGATATCATTAGGCCATTTGATACTCACATCGCCAATATGCTGTTCCAGCGCATCGAGGATAGCCAACGAAATAGCCATCGAGATATGAAACTGCCGCATGATTGGCACCTCCACAGGGTGCGTCAGAATGGAGAAAAGCAGGTTTTTGCCTCGCTCGCTCTCCCATTTATTGGTACCGCAGCCACGCCCTGCCGTCTGGTAATTGGCAACGACTACCATATCTCCCGAACCGTTTTCTTTTATCCATCGATTCGTAGAGTCTGTCTCGTCAATATGCACAATTTTCCATTCCACGTTGCAAAGATATAACTTTTCTGCGAGAAATCTGCTCACATCAAACGATTTTTTAGAAACAAGATGATTGATTCCTTGGCTGAAATGCGAGGCAAAACAGGCCAAGAGAGAAAATTGTACCAACAAATTTATACCCGTTTTGAAATATTATTGCGGATAAAATTGTATATTTGCACCCGATAAGGCATATCGAGGCCTCGAAAAATCGAAAAATCGAAAAATCGAAAAATCAAAAAAAAGAAATGGAAGAAAAAAACAAAGACGAGCAATATATGCTGAAGGCGCTGAGCGAGGCTCAGCAGGCTTTTGACGAGGGGGAGATTCCCATCGGCGCCATCATTGTGTGTAAAGACAGGATTATTGCCAGAGCACATAATCTGACGGAGACGCTCTGCGACGTGACGGCTCATGCCGAGATGCAGGCTATCACGATGGCTGCTAACGAATTGGGCGGCAAATACTTGACCGACTGTACACTCTACGTCACCGTGGAGCCCTGCCCTATGTGTGCTGGTGCTATTGGTTGGGCGCAGGTGCCTCGTATTGTTTATGGTGCTGCCGACCCCAAGCGCGGCTTTCAGGAATATGCCCCACGCGTGCTGCACCCCAAGGCAGAATGCATTGGCGGCATCCTTGAAGAAGAATGCCGCCAACTAATGCAAGAGTTCTTTAAAAGCAGGCGATAAGCCTGCTTTTTTAATTCTAAATTATTACTTCACCTGAACAACCAGATACTTACTGGTGCTCCAGAACTGCTGGGGGTTAGTGATGCGCAGCACATATTGCTTGTTGGCATCACGATTCAAGGTGTAAGAACCAGCAGGATGGTTGGTGAGCAACTTGGCGTCGCGTGACATCAGTTTGATTTCCTTGTCAACACGGATATCAATCTTCGTGAAGTAGTTCTTGTTGAAGTTGCCCTGCAGCACCTCGCCGCTCTGCAGTATCTTTTGCTCTTTCAGCTCACGCTTGGTGCCAAAGACATACCAGGCGGTGTTCAGGTCCTTGTCCTGCTGACTGATGGTCTCCTCTTTGCGGGCCTTGTCGTCCTTCAGCTCTATGACATCCTCGTTCAACTGCGTCACCTGCTCGTCGAGTTCGGCGATATGGATGTCCTTGGCAGCCAACTCGTCGCGCAGCACCTTCAACTCATTCTCCTTTTCCACCATCTGAGCCGTCAGGTTCTCGATGGTCTTGCGCAGCTGTTCGCTGGCGATGCTGCTCTCACGCACACGCAGGCGCAACTTGTTGATGAGTTCCTTGTTCTCATTCATCGTCTGCTGGATAAACTGCATATTCTCTTTGATACGCTCATTGGCGTTGGCACCCTCGCCACGGCGCTCTAGGGTCACGCGTCCCTGAGCCTCGTTGATGGCACGGAAGCCTTCCTCCACACTATTGAGGGTCTCGAGCATATCGTTGATTTCATTGTCTTTCTGGACATTCACACGTGTCAGCGAGTCGATACGCTGGTTCAGGTCTGCCGTCTCCTGCGTGTTCACGCTGTCCTTACACGCTACGAGCATCAACGCGCTCAATGCAAAAAATAAAAACTTCTTCATATAATTCTTAACTCTTAATTCCTAATTCCTAATCGGCTGAAAGCCGACAACTCTTAATTCTTAACTCCTAATTCTTAACTCCTAACTCTTCCCTGCCAATACGATCACGATCTCGCCCTTGGGCTCCTTCTCCTTGAAATGAGCAATCACCTCTTCCAGCGAGCCCCTGACGCTCTCCTCGTGAACTTTTGATATCTCACGGCACACGCTGACCTGACGATCGGCGCCATACACCTCGGCAAACTGCTCCAGCGTCTTCACCAACCGATAGGGCGACTCATAGAAAATCATCGTACGGTCTTCATTGATAAGGGATTCCAACTTGGTCTTACGGCCTTTCTTCTGAGGCAGGAAGCCCTCGAAACAAAAGCGGTCGCAGGGCAGTCCGCTGCTCACCAAGGCAGGCACGAATGCCGTTGCGCCGGGCAATGTCTGCACCTCTATGCCTGCGCGCACGGCCTCACGCACCAGGAAGAAGCCCGGGTCGCTGATGCCTGGCGTGCCTGCATCGCTGATCAAGGCTATGGTCTGACCAGCCAGCAAGCGCTGCACGATGCCCGCACTCGTACCATGCTCATTGAACTTATGGTGCGACATCAGCTGGTTCTTGATCTCAAAATGCTTCAGCAGGATGCCCGACGTACGGGTATCCTCGGCCAGCACCAAGTCGGCCTCTTTCAGGATACGGATGGCGCGCAGCGTCATATCCTCCATGTTGCCCACAGGCGTGGGTACAATATATAACATGCCCATTTCGGCTGCAAAGGTAAAAAAAATCGCGCAAAACTATTGTCCTTTAACTCCCTTTAACTCCTTTAACTTCTTTAACTTCTTAAAAAGACGTATCTTTGCACCATGATTACATATCCAACAACGGGCGAGGCACACCGCCCAGGCAGAATAGAAGTAGTGTGCGGCTCGATGTTCTCGGGCAAGACGGAAGAACTGATACGCCGTATGCGCCGTGCCCAGTTCGCCAAGCAGCGGGTAGAGATTTTCAAGCCCGCCATCGACGTGCGCTATTCGGAAGAAGACGTGGTGAGCCACGACCAGAAACATATCCAATCGACGCCTATCGACTCGTCGGCCAGCATCCTGCTGCTCAGCAGCGATATCGACGTGGTGGGCATCGACGAGGCGCAGTTCTTCGATGATGGCATCGTAGATGTGTGCAACCAGCTGGCCAACCGTGGCGTGCGCGTCATCATTGCCGGGCTCGACATGGACTTCCGCGGACAGCCCTTCGGCCCCATGCCTGCCCTTTGCGCCATTGCCGACGATGTGACCAAGGTCCACGCCATCTGCGTGAAGTGCGGTTCGCTGGCCTACGTCAGTCATCGCAAGGTGCTCTCCGACAAGCGTGTGCTCCTGGGCGAGACGCAGGAATACGAGCCCCTCTGCCGCGAGTGCTACCAGAAAGCCCTGCAAGAAGACCAAAACAAACAGTAAACCACCATGTACGACCAACCCATCACCTTCGACAAGTTTGTACGCTGGCTGGGCTATGCGCTGCTGGCTTTAGGCGTCATCGTCCTTATCAACTACCTGGGCAGCGTGTTGCTGCCCTTTGCCGTGGCGTGGCTGCTGGCCTACCTGCTCTACCCGATGGTAAGGTTCGTGCAATACAAGCTCCACGTGCCTGGCCGCGTGCTCAGCATCATCGTCACGCTGGTGGTGGTCATCGCCATCCTCACGGGCGTGGCGTGGCTCATCATCCCGCCTATGATAGAACAGTTCCAGCGCCTCAGCGAACTCTTCACCACCTATATCCATACCACGACAAAGATCGACAACATCCCCGAGGCTATCGGACAATGGACACAGGAGCACCGCCACGAGCTGGAAGACTATATTCGCAGCGAGCGGTTTACAGAAAGCCTGAAAGATGCCCTGCCACAGATGTTCAGCGTGGTAGGCCAGACAGCCAGCATCATCATCAGCATCGTGGCGTCGCTGATCACCCTGCTGTATATGTTCTTTATCCTGATGGACTACGAGTACCTGACGGAAAACTGGATCAAGATATTCCCAAAGAAAGTGCGCCCGTTCTGGAGCGAACTGGCTAAGGATGCCGAGCGCGAACTGAGCAACTATATCCGCGGACAGGGCATGGTGGCCTTTATCATGGGCGTGCTGTTCTGTATCGGCTTTACGATTATCGACTTCCCGATGGCCATCGGCCTGGGAATCCTTATCGGCATCCTCGACCTGGTGCCCTATCTCCACACCTTCGCCTTGATTCCCACCGCCCTGCTGGCCTTGCTCAAAGCAGCCGACACAGGACAGAACTTCTGGATTATCTTCGCCATGGCCGTGGCTGTCTTTGCCATCGTACAGGTCATCATCGACCTGGTGGTCACACCCTACGTCATGGGCAAGGCCATGCGCCTCAACCCCGCCATCCTGCTCCTGTCACTCTCCATCTGGGGAGCGCTGCTCGGCTTTATCGGCCTCATCATCGCATTGCCAGCCACCACCCTGCTCATGGCCTATTACCAGCGGTATATCACCCGTGAGAACAAGGAAATTGAGGCGGAATCCGAAAAATCATCCAAATAAATTTGGCAGGTTCAAAAAAAGTTAGTACCTTTGCAGTCGATTTTTAAAATCGACCGCGAAGATGGGCTTCGCCTCAGCAAAAAGCACGTTTTCTGCATTCGGCTTGCACCATCATTGCACCCCTAAGGTTGATCCGCTAGCTCAGTCGGTAGAGCACAACACTTTTAATGTTGGGGTCTTGGGTTCGAACCCCAAGCGGATCACCAGAACCACGTTAAGGGAGCCAATCAGGTTCCCTTTTTTAGTGCCTGATTATCAACATTTTACAAATATAACTAACTGATAATCAGATTTATATAAAATCCGCTACCTCTAAAAGTGCATAGTATGTCTTATATGATGATGCAAGTTAGAATATACATTTTCAAATTATAAATTAATTAGAGGTATGAAAGCAACATTTGATGTAACTGTAAAAATCGACGGTAGGAACGTCGGTGTATCTATCGCTATGCGTGATGGGGCTAAGGACGTGGACACGAAAGTCGTAGGAAAGTTATTAGACCAGCTACAGAGTTTGACCAAACTACATCCAAAAACATCTGAGAAAACAACTCATTTTTCACGAAGAATTGTTCAATAACACCATCAAAATAGCCAAAAGCACGTTTGGTGGGTCGTGAAAACGTTAATATACGACTTAAAATTTTGCAAGACCCTCTAAAACAAAAAAATTCCGTTTCTTTGCAGCAGATAATAAAACTTATTATATGAACAAGGAAGAGATTAGCGTATTGGCTGCTCTGGTGGCCGATCAGGTAGTGAAGAAGTTGAAGGGTGTTGGTAATCTGGCAGAGACAGAATACGTCGATACCGAGGAAGCGGCTCGAATACTCGGTGTGTCTGCTAACTATCTACGCCAAGTAAAGGATAGGTACCCGCACATGAAGGCAGGTGACCGTAAACAGGGACGTATCATGTTCAAGCGTGATGCACTCCTGAATGAGTTTAAGCAAGCATAATCATGGAAGGAATCAGACAACCTATTCTCACCTATATATATAATCGATATGGCAAAGCCTCACCGACACATGATGCTGTCATAGAGCTTCGGATAGCCTACAAGAACAAGCAGAAATACCTCTCGACCGGTATTCGTTTGTTTCCGAAGGAATGGCAACGTGGCCGGGTGGTGAACCGTCTGGATGCTGCCATCCTCAATAAAACGCTCGACAAACTAATGGTTGATGTCCGACAGGTCATCTACGATATGATCGACGATGGCAACATTGACATATTCGCCATACCTGTAAAACTTGCTGCGAAGCGTCGTAAGGCAATGACGTTCATAGAGTACTACAAAGAGAAGGCCGAAATTCGCAAACACGGCATCGGGAAGATAGCGCAGGGCCGCTACGACCTAATTCCTCGCATACTGGAGGAGTTTGGACGCATCACCACGTTTGCAGACCTGACTCAACACAACATTGTTGCGTTCGATAAGTTCCTCACCAAGAAAGGTATTCAGGCTACCAGCCGATGGCATAACTATCACAAGTATATCCGGCGTTTCATTGCCGAAGCCATCAAGGAGGGTTTTGTGAAGTATGATCCCTACGATGGTGTTCGTCTCGATCACGGGAACTATGACGGCAGTATCGATAAGTTCCTGACGGTGGAAGAACTAAAACAACTCAAAGAGGCAAAGATGCCTGACGATAGACTGGAGCGTGTGCGAGACCTGTTCATCTTCCAGGCCTATACCTGCCTTGCCTACACAGACCTGGCACGTTTCAATAAGAGTCAAATTCTGGAAGAGGACGGCAAAAAGGTTTATCATAGCCACCGTGAGAAGACCAATGTTCGGTTTTCTATTCCTTTGTTGACACCAGCTATCGAGATACTGGAACGTTACAACGGCCTCCCGCTTTCTTTCTCGACTCACAAAAAAAGCAGTGGTAAGATAATAAGCAACGCAAAGTACAACGAGTTTTTGAAGGAGATGGCCGAAGCAGCAGGGCTGGACAAGCATCTCACGACACATTGGGCCAGGCACACAGGTGCGACAATGCTCTTGAACGCTGGAGTACAGCCAGAAGTGATAGCGGTCATTGGCGGTTGGAAGGACACGAAAGTGCTGATGAAAATCTACGCCAAGATGCGTGAGAAGACAGTTATCAAGGCCGTCAACGATGTTGAACACAAAATAGTATGATTATGAGCAAGAATAATATCAACGAGAAGTGGGCAGAATTGCTTGACTACGCTAAGCAACATGCTACTGGGGAAGGTTTCCATCGCGGCTATAACTGGCTCTGTGATTCCTTCAACGAGTATCTGGATTTATCAGACGCGACACCCGGCTACGGCATGGGCGGTCAGCCCGGCAGCATGCACAACCGCGAGGTGCTTGCTGAGCGTGTGTGTCTCGAGCTTGGCAACCACGTTGGCAGTCGGCACCTCATCGATGAGAGCCAGGAGGCCAAACTTCGCCAGACGCTGAATGACATCGTAAATAATGAGAGACAGAACCAGATACTACACAGATAGGAGGATTGACTGTGAAAAAAGAAGAGAGACCACCACCTATAAAAAAGTTCCCCGAACATTTCTGTCCGGGGGTAAGCTGGTTCGGGAAAATCGAACTGCGTAACTTTCCTTTCGACGGGGCAAAGATACGCATTTTTCCTGAATCAGCCAAGTTTTGAGTTAAATATTTGAATTTTTAACATTATAGTAAAAGGAAAAATGGATATAAATAGTATTTTGGGTCACGCAGATGAGACATATAACAAAAAGTATATAGAAGAGGTTCCCATGGACGGAATCAATCCGAGGATAATCAAATATGTGCGTCAAACGGCAGGAATCCTTCGGGTACCGACAAACTATGTGTTTGGCGAGGTGACAACATTAACTGGGAGTGCGATAGGTAGGAAGATTACCATAATTGATGGTGCGAAGAAAAATCGTGGAAATCTTTATTCGGCCATCGTCGGTGGTGCAAGCGATGGTAAGTCTCCGTCTATAAACTACGCCATGAAGCCTCTGAATAGATGGGAAAATGAGCGTTATGAGAAATATTCCCGTCAAAGACATGCTGCTAAGCAGGCAGACGAGGAACTACCGCTGTATAGTGATCAGTTGATTGTAAGTAACGAAACCATCGAGAATCTTTATCGCGTTATAAATAATGTGAAGGGCTGCAGCGATGGTCTCACTATGCACCAAGATGAGTTATTGAACTTTTTTGGTGGAAACTCGAAGAAATATTCCGATGGAAATATCATCAGTGATTTTCTTACACTCTTTGATTCTTTTTCGCCGCTCCGTGTTGGACGTGTAACACTCGAGGAAAGAATCAATGTTCCAGAGCCTTTTCTTTCAATTTTGGGTGGTATTCAGAAAAAACGCGTGGACGAGTTGTTTCTTGGGCAGGATCATAATGGTTTCTTTAGTCGTTGGCTGTTCTGGTTGGGTAATTCCGAGAGCAATCTTATAACAGCCCAGGATGAGAAGATTGATCAGTATTGGGAAGAGCTCATTGAACGTGCTGTTTCACCTGATTTTAATCAGACTGTTCTTCGTTTTGAAAATGAAGATATGCTCAATGAAATCGACAATGGTTACCGCAGTGCCAGGGACCTGTTGGTTGATTTAGGCGAGGACAACTTGGCAGAGACGATTATGAAGCAGTCGTATATCATACGCCGTCTTGCAGGTATCTTTCACTGTATGAACGCTTTGGCTGACGGATATATCCCCAATGGCTTGATCAAGGAAGAAACAGTGGAATATGCCAGCAAGGTTGTTGAACATCTTTTTTCGAACTCCTGCGTCATTGACCGGGTGATAGAGGAAAAACGCATTCAGAAAATAACGGCAAAGCAGGCGATAATAGCAATAAATAATCATTACGGCATCAAGAACAAACAGATGTTTTCTGATTCGCTTGGTGGATCTCCATCCAGACAGTACATATCGAGGCTTCTGAATACTTTACAAAAGGAGTAGGATGCGCGAAGAAACAACTTCTTAATTGGCGTTAAGTATGTTAAATAAATTAACAAAATATACATATTATAGAGATGGTTGCGCGGTTGCGCACAGCAAAACGCTGATAAACACAGGTGTTTCGAAAGATTTGCCGCGCAACCAAGCAAAAAAAACGGAAGCCCCCCAAGTTGCGGTCAAATTCTTCGGAAATGCCGATAAACACAGGGATTTCAGGCCCGCAACCGCGCAACCACTCTTATATATATATGCGTCAAAGGGATTTTAACAATTAGAAAGGATTAACAAAAATGAACATTGAACAGATAAAAGAACAAATAACCTGCCTGGACTATTTGGGAAAACCGCTGAAGAAAACCAGAGCAGGTTGGTACGTTTACCGCTGTCCTTGGAAAGAGGATAAGAATCCGTCACTAAATGTCACACCTAACGGAAAGGTGTGGAAGGATCTATCCACAGGAGCCACCGGAGGAATTATTGAACTGGTTCAGATGTGCCTGAATACGAAAGGCTTTAGTCATGTGTGTGCAGAGTTCAGTTCTTCTTCTTTTTCGATGTCATCAAGAGTATTTGACAACGAAAAGAAAGAAGAAGTAGTAGAGGGTACGGCCTTCCATTCGTTCAGCGTAGGGCCGTTGCAAAGCAAGGGACTATATGCTTACCTCACAAATCGATGTATTGACACTCATATAGCCAAATTGTTCCTGCAGGAAGCACATTACAGCTTCCAGGAACGGCAAGATGGAAGATATCTCTATGCACTGGCATACCCCAATGAAAAGGGCGGCTACGAGCTACGCAGCGAGTTCTTCAAAGGCAGTACCAGCCCTAAGGGTATATCTACCCACCTCGGTTTGAAAAATGCGTCTACGGTCGTTTTTGAAGGATTTTTCGACATGCTTTCTTTCGCTACCCTGAGCGGTGAAGTAAAGCACAACTACATCATCCTTAACAGCATCGTTAACACTCCTGCAGCCACCGAGGTGCTGCGCTCCATGGGCGGCAAAGTGTATCTCTGCCTGGACAATGACGACGGTGGTGAGAAAGCCACCAAACAGATTCTGGACGCGCTGCCGTCAGCAGTTGACATCAGGAGCCGCTTCGCCCCGGCAAAGGACGTAAACGAATATCTATGTAACTTAAAAAAGTAGGTATGATACCAATTTTCGCCTCGGAAGGATGGTATCATGCCCAACTTTAAAAACTCCTTCCTCGCTGCAGTTTCCTTCCCGCAGGCTTCATCATCATACGTCCCATGATGCAGCAGCGACGGCGGTATGCTTCATCATCCTCATCCTTATTCCGACCCCATCCGCTGGTGTCGCCACCGCCACCACCACCGGCATGGGCGATATTCGTAGCGGCATCGACAAAGCCAAGGAAGAGTGCGGCGGCACATGCTGCCATTTGTTCCCCCCGCTGTGCCAAATCTTCAAAGAATGACGTCCCAATTATTTCACGTAATTCTCCCTGCTGCTTTGTATCCAGGTTCTTTGAAATGTATTCGTTTATAGCGGAATAATCTTTCTTCATTTCCGCTGCAGCCATTTCCCAGAAGGTATCGTTGACCTCACTCTGTGTTTTATCGAGAAGGTCAGGCAGTTCTTTGTTTATTTGACGCTTCATGTTGTCATACTCCTTCTGTAGATCATGCTTTCTAATGGCAAGGTCGTGCAGCTGCTGCTGAACGTTGGAAAGTTGTCCTTTTCTGTCGGAAATTTTTAAGATGATATCATCGAGTTGTTCCCGCTTTTCTCTCAGTTGTTGTTCCACCTCTTCATTTCCATTATCACGCATCTCTTCAAGTGCAGTGATTTCAATCTCCAGATGTTCCTTTTGCTCATTCAAGTTATAGAGCATCGTTGTAAATGCCTTTTGCTTTTTCTCCAACAGTTGTACCTGATCTCTGAGTGCTGATACTTCTCTATTAAGTTCCTCCTTCATATTTTGAAGTTTATTTATCTCGTCCCTAATTTTTTCTACGATGATATATTCTGCCTTAGAACGATTTCCTTTGGGCCTCAGAGCCTGTTCTTCAGGCGTCAGGTCATCGAAGAATGTACCCCGCTCCAATCCATATTTGTAACCTACTTGAAGATGGTAGTCGGTGTGCATGTCATCGAGGTATTTCGCCAACGCTTCAGGTGTCTCTCCAACTATTCCGGCATAGCTGACAGTTTTCACTGTTCCCCGTTCTTGACCTGCCTTCACACGACCTCTTCTTTTCTTCTCTGCAACAGGCACAACTTGCATATGAATGTGCGGTGTGGTTTCATCCAGGTGAACGTTGAAGCCAATGATATTTTCCTCACCATATTTTTCAGCAGCCCATTTATATGTGTCCATGGCCCATCGTTCTATTTCATCACACCTTTTTACATGACTGTTTTGTTCGTCCTTTTCATCGAAGTTTACATACTGTTTCCCGAAAGCCATTTCACGTAGTCTTTCTCTCTGTCCACCGATGACAAAATCCATGCAGACGTTTGGGGCATTCTTGGCCGTTACCTTGTAGTTCTTAAAACCCAGTTCTCGGAGTCTGTTTTGGAGTCGTTCGTGGAGTGGAATCGCATGTGATAGTTGAGGGCAGATTTTACCCTTCACAATCTCGAAGTTCAAGTTTCGACGCCACCAATCATAATGGTACGGTGTACCCTTTGAATCTTCTGTTCTGTCGAACCATTCTTTACTCTTGTCTCGACGTTCGTTTTCATCACTCAATGATGCATTCATCGCCTTCATAGGCTGCATGTGGATAGATGCTTTTGCTCCCATAATTTTTTTATTTTTTATCAGTTAATATTTTATGCAGCTTGCTGCAGGTTCCCGTGCAGGGCGCAGCAGGGTATTTTTAAGCGACATCCCGAAGGGTGGAGTCTAAAATCCCATACTGCGTTATAGGATTTTCGGAGAAACTGCCTGAAGCTGCCGGCGAAGGTACTATACTTTCTGGAATTGAGAGATGCTGCAAAAAAGTATCTCGTATTTTAACGTTTTCACGACTGCCCCCAGTCGGAGAAAAGCAAGGGTTCGGGATGGCGTCTGAGTTCCGAAGCGGTTAGCACCACAGAGGGAGTGAAAACGACTGGTAAGAGGGCTGCTCGAAAGAGCCGTCATGTGGAGTGCACGGAACATGTAAAAGCCCACCCATAAACATCCATTAATCCAACCTTCAAAAACGAATGTCACTATGCTGTTTCATCCATATAGTTATCCATATTCGTTTTCTCTCCCGAAGTCTAATTTTTCGCGATCTTGGCAGTCGTGAAAATGTTAATATAGGAAATAAAATTTTTCATGGCTTCATATATTAATAAGGTGTAGTATTTTTGCATCGAGAAATTTTAAAAAGAAGAATTATGGAAACAAAGAAATTTTCAGAGTTGAAAGGCAGTGAAAAACTGAAGATACAAGCTGCTGTATTACAGATTATGGAGCAGAAGAATTTTGTTCTCGATACTGACCTGGGGATGAAGGCATCACAGGACAATGAGAATAACTGGGTAATGGGGTTTACTAATGCAGAAATGAAACTCGAAGATTTGGAAGAGATGAAGAAGATTCTCGGCGACAAGTTTACTGTAACCATCTCACCTAAATCGAGAACCAGTTTCATCTTTAGGATTGAAGCTGCTGGTGAAGACTATATTCGTCTGCTGCAAAGTTCAAGAGTACAGCAACAATATCCTTCTACACAAACGCAAACTGTGAAGCAATAAAAGAACAGATTAAGATTGTTGTTCCAGTTTCAGTCCATTGCTGTTGCTGATAACCGGGAGCCATCCATGGAGGCGAGTGGGTGGCTCTTTTTGAATATGACAAAAAAGAGCCGCCACCATTGTAGTATAGTAGCAGCTCATATTGTATCATTCCACACCCTCCATCAGTACCGCTATGGCACGTTCCTGGGCCTGATCGACGGTCAGACCGTCACGCCGACGTTCCTCATATTCACGTTCGGCCAGTCCTGAACGGCTATCGATGAAGCCATCGACATCTTTCCGTGGGTCATCGGTATCGACCAGGTACTTCTTCAGGTACAGTCGATAATATGACAGTTCCTTGCTCATTGCTATATCAGTCAGGAATTCCAAAAATGACAGTGATGGTGGCACCGGTGCTATGCAGTAATACGGCGATGGTTCTACCACCTATCACACCGTTACCAGAATAAACCGTATCACCCTTTTTGCTGCTTGCTTCATCCTTCGTAAGCGTCATGTTATACCGCTTCTCGATTTCTGAGATGATGTACTGCGTATTTCCAGTGATGTAAGTCACGGTAACCATGCTCAATCCATGACCGCTGCCAAGGAAGGCGTAGGTGACTGTCGTTGTGTTCCTACCATTGCTATACATCTGGGCATAGTCGTTACTGGTTTCAACAAGATCCCAGCCGGACATGTAGGCCTTTACGTGATCGGTGTTGCTTCCCCAATCGAAGCATGGTTCATAGTACGTCACTGTGCCTGGTACTTCCTGTCCGGGCAGATCGTCATCGTCATCACCCCCGCAGGCCGTGAAGGTGGTACACATGCAGCCCATCAAGGCCAACATCATTAAACTAAAGATTTTCTTCTTCATAATGTTTGTTTCAAGTTGCGCCCTCAGACAGCCAGTAAGGGCATGTTTCCTATACAAGAGTGAGCTGTCACCTAACGGTCACTCCCGTGATAACTGTTGGAAACTGGAGGCCCTTCCCTCCGTGGAATGCTGAAGCTCGCGCTGTCAGCGGGTCATTGACCCCAAATCGTGGTTGCGGTTTCCGCACAACTCGAAACCCTTTTAACGTCGTCACCCATCAGGTTCTGGACGGAATACCATTGTGCAGATATTCGGTGCAAAGGTACAAAAAAACAAAAGAAATA
>CACYXD010000020.1 GCA_902778255.1 uncultured Prevotellaceae bacterium | reverse complement strand
TTTGGTATAAAGGGGAGACTCCCCCGTTTCTCTTTTCGTTCTAAGAAAAAATTGTGCCATAACTTATACGTTTAACTGGGTGCAAAGATACACATTATCCCCGAAAGTTGCACCCAATTTGCACCCATTTTTTGAAAGTTAGCGAAATTTTAACTTTTGAACACTTTTCTAACATTGTTTATAACTTATTGTTTTTCAGTTTCTTATAATTTCCAAAGATTTCTACAGATTTCATCTTCTTAAACCCAAGCCCATCCTGAAGCGCAAGAATCCCAATCGCAAGGTTGGGATTTTTTGTTTGAGCCCAAAACACAATGCGAAACAGGCTAAAACACAGTGTGAAACAGGCTAAAACGCAGTGCGAAACAGCCTAAAACGCAGTGCGAAACAGCCTAAAACGCAATGTAAAACAGACTAAAACGCAAGGTGAAACAGGCTTAAACAGACGGAGCAGACCATTTACATAAAAAACAACAGCGCCCGGCATTGGCAAAAGTCCAATACCGGGCGCTGATATAATACTTGTCTGATTACAGATTGTACTCCAACATGACGAACGAATAAGGAGCCACGTCGAGAGTGAACTTCTTTTGAGCCTTGATCGTCTCCTTCTGAGGAGCGATAGGCTGCTGGTCGTAGTTGTTTTCATCGTTGGCAGAACCAGCAATCACAGTTTTTACGACATTCTTTTTGATACCGAAACGGCTCAGGTTGATGTTGGCTTTCTTAGCCTCGTCGCTAGCGTTACAAATCTTTACATAGAGCTTGCGGGTCTTCACATTGAGCACCACAGACTGTCCGTAGTGTACATTCTCCAGAGGCTGGATAGCGTCAGCGGCATCACCCTCGAACTTCACACAGTCGCCATAGTAGTACTGGCCGGCACTCTGTCCGAACAACTGCTGTACGTAGTAGCTACAGGTCAGGTAGGCACGCTCGTTGTCGAAATAGATCATGTCGGGGTTCCAGTTGGTATTGTCTCTGCGGGCGAAGAGAGGAGCGTAAGAAGTCATAGCCACGATGTCGCCATTACGCTCTACATGGAGCAGATACAGACCCTCGGCCAAAGCGTCAATGAGTTTCTTGTCCTTGGCAGCATATTCGCCCAGATAAACCTTCGTCTTGCGATCGCGAGAGTAGTTGTCATACTGGCGCTTGTTCAGGAAATACTCGTTTGGCTCATAGTAGTGCTCATCGATAATGGGCATGTTCAGTTCCTCGGCCAACTTCCAACCGTTCTCAAGGTCGGCATTGCCAGGATGAGAGCCAGGACCGGCAGTACCCACGATAATGATCTCGGGGTGAGCCTTGGTGACGCGCTCATAGATATACTTGAAGCGCTCACAGAACTCGGGGCTAATCTTCTCTTCATTACCCAGACCCAGATATTTCAGGTTGAAGGGCTTCGGGTGACCTGCCTCTACACGCTTGCGGCTCCATTCTGTGGTGCCGTCGCCATTAGCCCAGTCAATGAGGTCGAGTGCATCCTGTACCCACTCGTCCATCTCGCTCATGGGAACAACGTCCTGAGCCTGTGTGGGATACATGTTCCAACCACCGTTAGTTCCCTGACAGCTTACGCCACAAGGCAGGATGGGCAGTGGCTCCATGCCCAAGTCTTCGCAGAACTGGAAGTACTCGAAGTAACCCAGTGCCATGCTCTGATGATAGCCCCAGGTGTTCTTCAAGGAAGCACGGGTCTGACGTGGACCGATGGTGTTCTTCCAGCGATAGGTATCCCAGAAACCGTCGCCACCGCCATGCACCACGCATCCACCAGGGAAGCGCATGAACTTTGGATGAAGGTCGGCCAGTGCCTGAGCCAGGTCCTTACGCAGGCCATGTCCCTTATAGGTATCCTGTGGCATGAGTGACACCTCATCAATATCGATATCACCCTGTGTCAGAACCAGAATCTGCAAGGCAGCATTCTTACAGTCGGCATCAGGCGTAAGCGTAAAGAAACAGCGCTCCCAATCCACAGCATTCACGTTGATAGTGGACTCTGCCAGCACCTTCGGATCTTTGCCCCAGCCCTGAGGCTCTACCAGTGCGATGCGGATGTCCTTATCGTTTTGACGGTTCATGTTACGGAAGAAGGCAGAAAAGTCATACTTCTGACCTGCCTTTACGCTGATACCATTGTAGCCGTCGTTTTGCAAGCCAACGCCTTTCCATCCCTTATAATCATAAAACTCCCTTGAGCGCTCAATATGGATGCGCATATAGGTAGGATTGTTCTTATGGAGTGGCTTCTCCATGCAAGGGCGCATATAACCCAGCGAGTGACCAGGACGCAGGAACTTCCATGCGGTGCCGGGCCCCCATCCGTCGCGCTCGGTGGTATTGAACTCAAATGAGCCGTTCTGTATGAGCTCCGCATACAGGCCGCCATCGGCAGCATTACTGATATCCTCGAAAAAGATACCAATCAATTCATCACTAATCGCCTTACCGCCGGCTGGCGCTTTCATGGGTTTCTGAGCCTGCAGACCCAGTGCTGCAATCATAGCAGCCCCCAATAGGAATAGTTTTTTCATCATTACTTATCGTTAAAGGTTTATATTTATTGTTGTTCAACAGAGATAACTTCCGAGGCAGCACCCTTATAGAGAATCTCTACGCGGAAATTAGCCGACTCGCTGTAGATATAGAGTTGCAGCCGCTCTTCGTAGGCTGGCTCATAGTCGAAAGAGAGATGGATGGCAGTACCCGAGAGATAGTTCTCCTCAGGACTGACGGCCCCCTCGGCATCAATGGGATTGAGGGAGAAAACAGGATCGGCCATAGCCAACACACGCGGCAATTCAATCTTCAGGTCATTGTCAGGACTTGAGAACCAACTGAGGAATGAGTTCCACCACGATTTTTCTTCTGCAGGATCCTCCTCTGGCGGCAACACGGTGATACCTTCTTTCAGCGTGCGCTGCAACTTCTGCGGCTCCAATGAGTAGTTGCGCAGATATTCTTCGCGCTGTGCCTGCTGACTATTGGCCACAGGCTGAACGTTGCGCTTACCGCTGACGGCACGGCTCTGCTTGTAGTTCACATCATCCACCCAGCAGATACGGTCGTCGGTCATGGCAATGGCACGGATGCGGGTGATATCATCACTGGTCTTGCCAGGATAGCGTATCACCACAGTATCCAGATCGGCCACGCTATGCCTAGGAATGACATTGACGGAACGCGGCACCTTCACCACATCATACTCGTCCTTATACATATCGGTATAATGGATGCAGAGGAACACACGCACGTTCTCAAGGTCGAGGTCGGAACGGTTGTTGATACGGACACGCAGCACGTTATCACTGCTCCAGAAAAGCCATTCCGACTCAGGCGTCACACTGACATCGATATACGATGATTCGAGCAGCAGACCTTTGAAAGCAGCATAGAGATTCTCCTCGCAGAACTGCATATCAGAAAGCAGTTCATCATAGATGCCCTGATTGCCCCGACGGAAGAAATGGTTGTAGATTTCCTCACGGCTCTTGTCAAGATTGCCCTGATCGGCATAGTGCTTCGCCTTCAGCAGATTAGGACTAAAGAGACCATAGCCCTCCATCGTAGAGGCATAGAGGCGACGCAGGTACTGTCCCTCAGGCGTCTGATTCAGATAGTTGCGGGTGTTATAGGCATCGAGCATATCGGTAAGCTGGGCAGCCTGACGAGGATACTCCACACTGGCCTGATGGAAGCAGCTCATGGCTGCCTGCTCATGGCCTAACTGCTGTTGCAGCAGTCCCTCAAGCACCAATGCGGGGGCCGTTCGACCAGGGTAGAGCTCGGTGTAGTGCTGAAGCATACTACTGGCCTTGGCATAATGGCCGCCAAGGACTGCCGAAGACTCCTGACTATCCAGACTATCTGGATTTTCCGGGCTTTCCGGATTGAGCGGCCTCAGTACATCAGGCACAGGTGTTTCGCCTGCCCCTAACATAATATGCGACATCGACTGCAGGAGCATGGCCTCGGCATTATCCGGGTATTTCTTTAGGATGTTTTGCGTATGCGAGAGTGCTTCGTCTGTCCGTCCGGCATAGAGGTCAAGATAAGCCTTGTCCTTCTCTATGCAGAGTGCATCATATTCCTGCATATATTTCTGGTAGATAGGCGTATAATCCTCCAGATACTGACGATAGGATACACGCAGTTTCTGCAGGTCCTGACGGATTGCCGACTTCAGTTTCTTATCCTTCTCATATTGAGCGAAGGCTTCAGCGGTAGAGCGGTCGGCATCCTCGCCGTTGAGAAGACCAAGGATTGCAAAAATATCACCATGAGTAGCCCTGAAAAGAGTAAGAGCAGACGTATGTTCCACAAGGGTCTCTCCCCCACGTGCAGCACCACGCATCAGCATCCACACATCGCTCAGCTGTTCGTCCTGCTGACGCAGTTTATAGGTATATTCCAGAACAGGAAAGAGTTTGCGCTTGGCTTCCAGCACATCGGGTGCTACACCCGTATAGTCCTGGCGCGCCATATAATCGAGAAACTCATCAAAGCTGCTGGCACGCACTTGAGCCAGTTCCAACGCATTGATAACGCGTACGGTCTTCTCTAGGTCATAGTCCTGTCCTGACTGCAGGTCCTGCTGGTTGTTAATAGCCTCATAGGCATCAACGAACGCCTCAACAGGCTGGTAGTTGTCTATGTCAAGCGTGAGCAGATCAACGGACGAGTCGGAACCGCCACAAGCCATCAGTAAGCCTGTCAGCAACAAAGCGGAAAGCCAGTTAACCACTTTCACTCCCCTTTTAACTCCAACTTTTACTTCCATTTTAACTTACACTTAATCCAACTGCAAAGATACGCAATAAAAAGCAAAGTAGCGCAAAGCATTTGAAATCTTTAACGCTTTGCACTACTTTTAATTAAAAAGAGAGATCTGATTTTTTAATAGCCAATCTTCCCTTTCCAGCTGAGGAACCAGTTACTACGTGTGGTCAGCGGGGTAGCAGTTGTAGTGGCCTTGCCACGACGCATACCGATAATCTTATCCATCGTAGCCTCAGGATCGGTCTGACGCAAGGCATAGCGCATGATGTCATAGTAGCGCGTACCCTCAAAGGCGAACTCCAGAGCCGACTCGTTGAGGATGAGACTATCGACAGCCACCTGCTGCTCTGCAATCAGCTGGGCACGCAAGGCAGGATTGGTCTCTATCGTATCATGAGGCAGCACATAGGTCGTGTCCATCGGTGTATAGCCGCAACCACGTGCGTGGATACCGATCTGGTTATGATTATATGTGTTAGTTGAGAAGATACCACTTGCAAAGTCCAGTTTATCGCCCACTTCATACCTGATATTGGGAAAATCAAACTGTGCCAGGAATGTAGAGTCAGCCACTGATACCACTGTCGTGTCTTGTGCAGCATCGTAGTCATAATAACGCGAGATGACGTTATTCTGGATGGTCTTGTTACTCAAACCCTCGCTCAGAATCTGGAAAGCCATACGTGGATAACCTGCACCATTGAGTGCCTCAGCCAAACGCAGATAGACCATCATACGACGATAGATGCGTACGTTGCGTGAATTATCATACTTCATGATGGTCTGCGTCTTAATGCGTTCACTAGTAACGCGGTCAATTCTATAATCCTCAGACCACACACTCGAAAAGCGCAGGTCACCCGACTGATGATCAGTCAGTCCAGGGGGAGCATAGGTAAAGCTATTACCATTCGTTGCCAGAACCAGATTGGACTGTGATTCTGATATCTCTATCATACGGGCAGATGGCTCAATACTTACCCTATAGTCGTTGTCACTACTTGAGGTGAACAAGTCACACAAGACGCTATAGTTACCGTCTGCCTTCCTAGTGTCACCAGCAATCAGTGTAATCAACTCTGCATCAGCATCAGTACTTTCGTCAATGGGGAAAATATTTCCACTAGAATTAAGCCATGATGTCTCTCCTGACTTCCAATAGCAGCGATCGGTCATGGTAGGATAAGCCGAGTAAGAGCCATTACGCTCACTGATATACTTATAGTAGTGGAGCGCAGCCTGACGGTAGTCACTGGTACTACCAGCTATATCACCATGACTATACCTAAAGGTGGCACGCCACAGGTAGAGGTCACCACGTACAATGCTCAACGGGAAAAGCATCAACTTGGCATCAATGCCGCCAATGGAGTAGTAGCGTGGAAATTCTCTGCCATAGAGTTCCATCAAGTCAGGCAGTTCCTGCAAATCGTCAATAAAGAAGTCACAAACAGCTTCTATCTCTTTTCTTGGACCATTTTCTGCAGCCTCTGCCTGCTCTTTACTAAGTAGCGGTTCAGTATAGAAAGGAATACTCCCATAATTGAGTGCCAACTGGAGGTAGGTCCAAGCACGGATAGACTTGATCACGCAATACTCTATGATAAAAATCTGATCATTACGGGTGTCACGCTGAGCCGTATCCACATGGGCAATGAAATAGTTACAGTTGTTGATGACTGCATAATAGTCACTGGGAGAATTATACTTGTTGTCATCACTGATATTGAAGTTGGCAATCTCACGCAAGTCACTGCTGGCCACATTAGTCAGATCAACCAGGTCACCACGCAACTCACCCAACAGGATGGTACGGTCGGCCAGTGCCTGCAGCTTCGAGAGAATACCCGTTACAGAATATAGAGTATCCTCTGCAACATTCAGGTGCTCATTATCGGCATAAAGCACATCATCGCTTTCCTGGGTGAAGAAATCCTCACAAGAGGTGAGCACCGGCAGAGCCATCATGGCTGCGACAATGCCGCAGACCACTGAGCCAGCCCCTTTACGATATATTTTCTTGATATTCATAATCTTTCTCAATTCTTAATTCTTAATTCTTAATTCATCATTCAGAATTACAGGTTGATCTTCACACCTGCAACAAAACTGCGGCTCTGACCCAGGCAACCCAGGTCGATACCCTGACCAATGACACTCGAAGTCATCGTCATCTCGGGATCACTACCCAGATACTTGGTGAAGGTGAGCAGGTTGTTGCCCTGAATCCAGAACTGGAAACCCTGCAGATATTCAGACTTGACAGGCAGGTCGTAAGAGAGGGTCACGGACTTCAGACGCAGGTATGAGCCATCCTCAATCCATCGGTCGCTGAAACGTGAGTTACCCATCGGATCCTGGAACGTGATGCGTGGCACATCGGTCTGCTGACCTTCCACCTGCCAGCGGCGCAACATAGCCGAAGTCTGGTTCATGAAGCGACTACCACCCTCCAGCTGTGAACGCATATAGTTATAGACATCGTTACCAAGTGAATAGGTGAAGTTAACATCCAGTTTGAAGCGTTTCCAAGCGAGTGATGTAAAGATATTTCCGTAAATATCGGGGTTGGGATCACCAATGAAGGTCTGATCGGCCTCTGTAATCATACCATCGTTGTTGAGGTCGGCGAAGTGTACGTCGCCAGCCTCAAAGTAGGTACGGTCAACGCCATTTTCAGCAAGGAAGTAAAGACCCTTGGGATCGGTGGTACCAGCAGCCTGAGCCTCAGCAGTCGAGCTGAATACGCCCAAAGCCTTGTAACCATAGAATGCATTGGCCACATTACCTATCTGTGTGCGGATGGTAGCGCCATAGAGACTGTTGTCAAGATACTGCTTGCCATCGGGCAACGCTGTAATCTTATTCTTGTAGTGTCCAGCGCTGGCACCTACCTGCCACTGCCAGTCAGCAGTGTTGATGACTTTAGCCATAAAGTTCACATCGAAGCCTTCGTTCTCCAGCTTACCGCCGTTAGACCAGTTCTGCTCCAACCCGCTGAGGAATCCCAACTCCTGAAGGGTGAGCAAGTTATCTGTCTTTGAACGGAAGTAGTTCAAGCCGACGCTCAGACGGTTGTCCATGAAGCTACCCTCAAGACCGAGGCTAAGGCGACGGGTGGTCTCCCACTGAATCTTGGTATTACCGATACCCTCGAAAGCCAATCCAGAGGCAGACTGAAGATACTTTAAGGAACGGAAGTAACTGCGGGCAGCATAGTAGTTGATATCATCGTTACCGCTGATGTCATAGCCAGCAGACAAGCGCAGGTAGTTGAGACCATTGATCTCTGACAGCCAAGGTTCGTTAGTGAGCACCCAAGATGCCTGCACGCCGGGGAACACACCCCATGCAGCCTTGAACAGACGGAAGTCGCCGCCGTCCTGACCGAAACGTGACGAACCGTCAACAGTCAGGTTACCCTGTAGAAAATAGCGTCCTTTGTAGTTATACTCTGCCTGAGCATAGCATGAGAGAGCAGTCCAGCTCTCATTGACACCCACCACACTTTTGTCAGGCAAGTTTTTATTCATAAATGGAGTTTTATCGCTACCGTTATTGTAACCCACCTGAGCTGTGCTGGTGAAGTCTTCCCAGTTGATGCGGGCACCACCAAAGAGGTGAATGAAGTGAGCATCGTAACGCTGTTTCCAGTCAAGGCGCGTATCGCTCATCACCGAGTTCTGCTTGGAAGCCAGCGAACGAACCTCATTATCACGATAGGCACCCAGACTCGTTACATAATAGCTTGGCGTACCATTAACGGGAATATAGAACATCTCAGTGTTGTTGACCAGATTGTAGCTGAAATGCTCGCTCAGAGAGAGGTGACGGTTGATCTCGTATTTCGGAGTCACGGTAAGATTCAGCATTGAGGTCTCGAAACGGTTCTTGGTATCAGCCTCAGCATACTCATTGATGGCTGCGGGGTTACCCAGCTGCCAGTTGTAGTTGTTGTAATTGGCCAGAGCCTCTTTCAAATACGACTCCGTTTCAATATCGTACTGCGAATTAGAAAAGCGGCCATTACCCGTATCATCGTGACCATAGCTGTAAGGGCTCATAAAGGGGCTCTTCACATAGGCCAGGAAAGAAGGTGCTGTAGGCGTGCCCTCGTCATAGCTTGCTGGAGCACCATCGTTACGGATGTCACGTGTCTGGTTGGCAAACGAGGCATCGAAGCGTACAGCCAGTTTCTGGCTCAGCGAGATGTCGGTATTGAAGCGGACGTTCAGGCGATCCATATCGTTACACTTCATCGTGCTCTGAGCACTAGTATAGCCTACCGAGAGGTTGTAGTTGGCAACATCGTCACCACCTTCTACATTGATACCATAGTTCTGAGTCATTGCCGTGCGATAGACATAGTCTTTCCAGTCGGTGTTCTGATGATACTGATCATAGTAGTAGTATTTCTTACCCGTCTGATCATATTCTGACTTCAGGAACTTAAAATCGCGCAACTTGGTATTGGTCGACTTTAGCATCTCAGACACATAGCTGCGATACTGATTGGCATTCATCACCGAGATATACTGAGGCTCCATGACCACGCCTGCCGAGATATTAGCCGTGATACGGGTTGCCATCGACTTATTACGACGGGTCTGGATCAAGATAACACCATTGGCACCTTTCGAACCATAAAGGGCAGTACCGTTACGCATCACCGTCACCTTTTCAATGTCAGCGGGATTGATGTTTCCCAGTACATCATTATAGAAACCCTCGTGTAGCACCGAGCGATTGCTCTGCAAATCAACCACCACGTCATCGATGACAATCAGTGGCTGGGCGTTCACGTTCAAGGTGTTCAAGCCCTGGATAAACATCACGCTTCCGATACCTGGTGTACCATTACGGGTAATGGTATATACCTGACCGCCCATCTGTTTCTGAATCTCGTCCTTGATATTAATGGCGTTGGTATATTTGAAATCAGTAGCCACCATATCACCACGCACATTTGTCTGTGGTGTATATTCAGCCGTGAAGGTCTTGGGATAGAGGTTAATACTCTTCTGCTCGGCATCGCGCGACAGTCCCTGCTTCACAGGGTTATGATCGGGCGACGACACGTAGATAGCCGTAGTAAAGAGAGGCAACTTCAAAGCGTAGCTACCATCATCCTCGGTCAGCACACTATAGCCGTCAATCTCTGCAGCACGCACAATGGCGCCCGACACGGGTTTTCCTGTGGCAGCATCAAACACATAGCCTTTGACAGCACGGGTCTCATACTGCTTCTGCACTCTTACAACACGCTGGGTCTGTACGACCTCCTCTTCTTCGTCAGTGTCTTCTTCTTGAGCAACCACACTCAGAGGGAAAGCCATCAGCAGCGAAATTCCAAATAAGATATATCGTTTCATATTGTTCTTTCTTTTTTTTCTTATAAACACTAACGTTGCATATACCACGCCTTATAATCTGCGCCGTCATCCTTAAAGGAGCCTGCTTCCTCATCCCATGCTCTATGTGGATACATGATGATGCCAGGTGTACCTTGAGCTGACGCAGGAACCTCTATCGCCTTTTTGCCTGTACCCACTTTTGCCGGCAACTCATCAACAACCTCAAGTGAGCCATGAGGCACAACCAGGATAGCGTTGATACGGAGGTCACGCGTATAAAGCTGCTTGTCTTCAGGATCTCCAGGTCTAATCAGCATCTCGTTGTTAAGTACCTCATTCGTAATTCTCATACGCATCTGCACACCCTCTTCATTAAGATCGCGAGTACATTTCTTGAACTTATAGTTGCTGGATATAAGGATGTAATCAATAGAATCTGGACGCGTTTCAAAAGTGGTTTTTCCTGCGGGCGACTTCAGTTTTTCACCAGAAGACCCCAAACCTGGTCCATACATTTTACAAGAGAACTTCGTAGGTCTGCGTTCCTCGTCGGAAGCCAAAGTATCTTTTGCCAGGGCCGGAGCCGTCACTATATAAATGTCATAGCCGATATTTGAAAGTACATCGGGAATGATAAAATTAATCCAATAAGTCACAGTACTTAGCGTAGGACGGATTTCCAAGAAACTGTTATTCCACAGTTTATTATAGAAGGCCTTGTTATTGGAAGCTACGGATTCAGTCTTATAAGATGCCAGTTCAAGCGAGTCTTTACCTCCGGTTTGTCCCTGCTTCTGCACTTCCTTCACGTTACGAGACGTAGCGATGGCATATTGGTGGAAGGTCATACGCTTGTCGATATTCCATTCCGTGGCTTTACGCACCTCGCCATTACTGCACTTCAAAATCTCAGACTGGTTGAGTGCGCCCTTGGCTGCCAATGGCATATAGTACTGGTAGTACTCAAATGGAGCGCCCCAGTATGACTTGCGCTGAGTATAGTTACGGATACAGTTGACCGACATAGCAGAGTCGCCCAGTGAGGTATCCTTGTTAAAGGTACGACTAAATGTTGTTCCTTGCAAAATAGCCAGACGGGTCATCTTATATTCCAGAGAGTCACGGTTTTTCTTAGCCAAATCAGGATGATCAGGATCCTTGATCTCAGGATAGTCAAAGTATTTCTGATAGTCTGCAACCAATTCATCCCATACCTTGTTGGTAGGTGCCACCATAATATAGTCACTATCCTCAGAATTGATCAGTCCCACATAGTCATACAGCTGGTTGATCTGTGTGAACACAGAGTCCAGATACTGGGTCTTACCATTGACGATACTACCTGCTACACTCTGATCTTCCTGGAATTCCTTATAATAATAGTGCTCGTTGTAGAGAAAGCTGCGTACGCCTTCAAGATCGGCATCTTTGCGGCTGGCTTCAAACACGTTGGGAAAGAATTTCACTGGACTATTGATCACGTTAAGGATACCATTGCTATACAACTGGTTTACTTCCGACATCTTGATGCCATCAATGGTCGAATCAGATTGCAAGGCCGCATACTTACCATTCATCAACGTCAATGTATCGTTACGGAATGGAGAATACGAATGGTTGTAGAGTGCCATATGGTTCTGGATAAACTCCTTCAACGTGGTATTGTTTTCTTCCAGCACGGTATCTTTCTGTCCGACATAATCACTGATCCATTGGTCGGCCTCAGCCTCCGTGAGATTATCGTTAGTCGGTGCAAAGACAGTGAACACCTGGCTGCCATTCAATTTATCTACATAATTGCAGCCTTCAATCACTTTGGCAAAGTGACTCAAGTTGGGGTTACTGGTGATTGCCTGCCAGAGTGTGCCCTCATGCACGCTGCCTTCACCACTGCCCAGACTCTCATAGTGGTCGTCCCAAGAGTCGGTACAAGCCGTGAGTGCTACGGCAATACCGCAGCACATCAGGCCATCACTTAATATCTTGTTTATCTTGGTAATCATAATTATCAGTTTTCAATTATCAGTTTTTCAATTAAAGGTCGTCCTCCATCGCGCCATCACCATCGACAGCATAGACTGACTTAGGCACCATTTCCAAAAAGTCGAACATAAACTCGTTGTTATTACCCTTGGCATCGCTGGCTACACGGAAACGAATGTAATGATCCTTCGTCGCATCAATATTCGTCTGACAAATAATACGACGGTACATACCCGCATTTCCGAATGCGCGTGATTTTGCACCTGTCCACTGACTGCGACCATCTTCATAGGCTCCCAGGTTCTTTAAGGTCTTCTGGTATTCGGCCTTGTCCTCATCTGGTAACTTCATATAATCATCATGGGACAAGTAACGGTCATTGCCCACATACATATCCGAATTCAATCCCTTGGTCATATCCAAAGGAATACCTTGGGGTACGCCATCGAAATAAACCTGCATCACGCCACGATAAGTCAATGCGCAGAAGCCCAGACGGAACTGCCACTCACCGCTGAAGGGTACTGGCGGGACACGGAATGTCATGTCATAGTCGCCAAAGAGGTTCCATTCATCACCCTGCCATGAGGAGTAATAGAAGTGAGGACGACGCAAAACCAGTTTACCATCATTGTTCACCGTCACGCCATCCAGATAGCCGTCGGGGAACCAGCGGTTCTTACCATTCTTGGGTTCTGGGCTTTCGTCCGGCTGTGTCTCACCGTCACCATCTTCACCTCTGTAGTCACCCTCCTGACGCATGTCGTTGGTCATCACCTCTGGGAATATCGTAGAGAAGTCCATGCGGATACGCATATTCTGCACGATATCACGCACCTCGGTGGAGAATTCTACCAAATCATCTACATAGAAATAGTGTCCGTTAAGGGCATCATTCTCATATTCAGGTTCCATGCTTGACTCAATCAACGAACCACGGATCTCATGCACAGTATTCTCATGATACAAGCGATTGATGAAGAAAGGTTTCTTGCTGGCAATGGCACGATCGGTACCGCGACAATCCTGTTGCTGCAAGTCTTTAATCATGGTCAGCATCGAGATCTTCAACATGGTGTGAGGCAGCAGCGTGGTGTACCACTCGGTGGGATTCACCAGCGTACCGTCTGTACCAAAGGGATAATTGTCCTGCTCTTTAACGAGCTGAGCCGTCAGCTTATTCGTACCAGGCACATAACGGTTCATGATATGATACTGCACAAAGCGCTTCAGCGGGTTGATGCTGTCAGACAGATTATCAAAGCTATGACCAGACTTACTCACGTCTTCTGGAAAGACGGGATCGTAAATTTTACAAGCCAAATCATAGAGGGCATAAAGGTCGCCCTTAGAGGTATCAATAGCCTGCCCCTTATAGCCATTGGCGAAATACAGGCGATAGATAGAGTCGGGCTCTACAAATGCCGTAAATCCATACTTCTTCTTGTCGGGAACCCAAGCCACCTCATGGTGCACATTTGACTTGTACTTATACATGGTATAGTCATTCTTCGAGTAGTTCGGATCTTCAATCATCTTTTCCAACACCTCATGCACGCCAGTCTTCACAAGTGCATCATAGAAGATGCCGATGCGCTTATTGTCACGCAAGATATCCGCAATGTAGCAGTTTGATTTTTCAATGACCATATTCACGGGATGCACCATACCATTCTCTACAGAGTCGTTATGATGCACAATCTCACCATTCTCCAGCGTATCGCTGAAGATGGTGTGTGCCGTTCCCTCAATCTGAATGACAGGATTGCCATTCTCATCCTTAATGGCCTTCGTAGCCAGATAGCGTCCCTGCAGATTAAAGGTAGGCAAGAAATCCAAATCCATCTCTGTGATAGTATACATGGCCTGAACCAAATGCGTGCGGGCAATCGTGTCGCAATCGGCATCGCTCAAGTCTGCCACGCTGGTTTTACCATGTTCCTTCAGATACTGATCCACAGCCTTATTGTTAGGAAGGAAACAGGTATATCTGCCATAGGAAGACAACATATCCATCAGATTTGCCCGCTCCACAATGGTCTTAAACTCACTGTACTGCTCACGGTTCTTGATATAATCGCTCATCATCTCGCCCGTGAAAGTATAGAAGTACTCGCTATCTGGCTCGTCAGAGCAACTGGTCATCGACCCAGTAGCCATCAGGGCAGCAAGTGCCATCCATACCACTTTTATATTTTTATTGAACTTCATAATCTATTCTTTATTTTTACCGTCATGAATTATTTGCTCTTCTCATAGCTGCTGTTCTCACCGCTACTGAATGCAGGATTAGGCACCAAGTTACGGTTCACCTTCAATTCCTCGTTGTTGTAAGGCCAGAAGATGGCGTTCATATTATTCTTGAAAAAGTTTTGGGCAAATGACTTGTTCACGTCTTCACGATTGGTCACAATATTCACGATAGCATCGGTATTATTAGCGCGCAGACAGTAACGCACCAGATCGAACCAACGCTTGCCCTCAAACATCAGTTCACGCTGACGCTCACGCTTTACCAGGTCACTCAACTGCGTCTTGGTTGTGGGTGCCTTCAAAAAGTCAGATGTCGAAAGCTTTTGTTTACAGATAGAGCGTTTGTTGATGACATTCACAAGCTGATAGGCCGTGTCCAGCAATGCCTTGTTATACGCATCTGATGCCTTATCCACATCATCATCCATCTTCTCGCATAGCGCTTCTGCCTTCATTAACATAATATCTGCCAAACGATAGATAATCCAAGGACTACCATTGCTCTTTTCTGTAAAATAGCTCTTAGACACCGTTATGTTGGTAGTAGAGGCGGCATTGATGGTCAGAATATCGGCTGCATATTTCATGATACGGCCACCCTCAGTCGTACAATCACAATTCGAATACATACGTGCATCCACCTTCTTATTCTCATCAGCAAAGACTTTGCGGCTTGAGCTCACTTCATAATCCTCGTTGAGCACCTTACTTGCCACCAACAGCCCTGTTTTATTATCACATCCATAGAGTTCAACAATAGCGGAATTGTTAGTCATACCCGTTTTTTCCGGATTAGAGTCGTAGCTAAGTTCGAGAATTGACTCTTTGCTAGCACCATCGGCAAAAATGGTCTCATAGGCGTCACCGAAGGAGGAGCCCTTTAGATTGTCGTTGACCAATGGGTAACCTTCCAAGCGCTCTTTTAAAGCCGTCTTATCAACCGATATACCACTACTCGTATTCTTCAAGTCCTGCTCTTCCTGTATCACCTTCTTGGAATTAATCACCAAGTCAGCATAGTTGATACATTGGTCGTAGTCGCCCTTCCAAAGATACAGTTCGCAGAGCAAAGCATGAATGGCATCCTGTGTGATGCGACCAGTCTGATAACGATACTTAGGATCACTCCTTTTTACTTCTGGGTAACGCTTGACGGCATCACCCTTCACTGCCTCCAAATCAGCAATCAGGTTGTCGAGCACCTCTGCAAAAGGAGTTGCCTCGAGATCCATCTTCTGATCATCATCAGTGAAGGCCTCACGCGAGAAGGGCACATCACGGAAAGTACGGATCAGGTAGAAATAGCACAGGGAGCGCAGGGCGGTGACCTCGGCAATGGTTGCCTTCAAGTCGCTCTGTGTGTAGGATGGGTCTTTCTCTGCCACAACAGGCGCATATTTCAGTACGGTGTTGCAACGGTTGATCACATCATAGAAACCATCCCACGTCGTATAACTGTTCGTTGCCTTGATATCCTCTTTCAATATACTATATAGGTTGGGATCGGCATTAGTCTTGGTCCTCTCACTGGCCATCACATTCTCGGTTCTCGCTTCACCCCAGATCATCATGCGACGACGCACACCATCTTCCGACAATGCAGAATAGCAACCCGTCACGATATTCTCGACATCGGCTTTCTCACTCCAGAAATCTTCAAACAGAATCTCATTCTGCGGCTTGATTTCCAGGAAATCAGAGCATGACGTAATACCGCAGACGATGCAGATGGCGCAGATTATTTGATAATATCTTGTTTTCATAATCTTCATATTTCTTTATAAAATCTATCCACGTTTAGAAGTCAACAGTGATACCTAATGTATAAGAGCGTGAACGCGGGGTCTGCATCCAGTCGATAGCAGGATCCTCACCGCCGAATGCGATATCAGGGTCAACGCCCGAATACTTCGTCAACACGAAGGGGTTGTTGACACTGGCATAGAACGAGAGTCGGCTCAGGCCAATCCATTTCAGATATTTCTTATTGACAGCATAGTTCAGCTGCGCATAGCTCATACGCAGATAGGAGCCATCCTCGACAAAGCGGTCGCTAATCAGCGTGTTATAGTTACTGCCTGTATCTAAACCGAACATCGCACGCGGAATAGGCGTCACATCACCTTCCTGACGCCAACGATAGTTCACAGCCTGACTTTGGTTGTCATTACCTGTCATAGATTCAGCCAGCAAACGCGCCTTGTTGATAATCTTATTGCCTACACGGTAGGTAAACTGGGTGGACAGACGCCACTGACCATAGTTGAACGTGAAGCCGAAACCACCCGTGAGTTTAGGCAGAGAAGAACCCAGATAGGTAATATCAAGCGCATTGATCTGACCATCGTGGTTCAGGTCTTCGTAGATAGCGTCACCACCATTGAATCCAGGATATTTGCCATCATGTCCGGTATTATCAGCACGGTAGTCGTACATCATACGTTTGGGCACGTTGTTTCCTTCCAAGATAATCCTGCCCTCTTCATTCACAGCGATAGGAGCTGTCTTCCCCTCAGCAGTAAACTGATCCCACCAAGCATAAATCTGCTCAGCAGTCATGCCTTCAACAGCCTTCTTAATGGTGTTGTAGTTGTACTGATAGACACCCTTGTACTTGAAGCCATAGATAGCACCAAATGGGTTATGCAACTGTACGCGACGCAAGGTCGAGCCATTCTTATAGTCATAAACAGTATTCTTATTATCCAAGATGTACTCGTCCATCTCCAGAATCTCATTTCGATTGTTACCAAAGTTAGCATTCATATCCATTGAGAACTTGCCAGCCTTGATCATGCGGTTGGTATTGATATGGAACTCCCATCCGGTGTTGCGCATCTTACCATTATTATGATAGGGCACCGTGGCAAAACCTGAGTTAGACGGAATACGGAAGCTACCCATCAGCATATCAGTAGTAGTAGATTGGTAGCCCTCAATGGTCAAGTTCAGACGACCATCCATGAAGCCCAGGTCAACACCAAAGTTATAACTCGAGACAAGTTCCCATTTCAAGTCTGCCAGACGAATATTCTTGGGTTTCATAGCCGACATATCAATATAGCGGCTAGTAGTCTCGTACTTGGAAGTATAGAGATAGTTCTGTCCAGGTTGTTTACCCACGCGACCCCAGCTGGGACGAATGGCCAGCATGGAGAGAGTCGGCTTCAACTTCTGCATCCAAGGCTCGTCACTAACAATCCACTTCAGCGACACAGAAGGGAAGTAGCCCCAACGGTTGCTTGGCCCGAACTTCGTGGTACCATCGGCACGCACGGTGAAGTCAGCCACATAACGTCCCTTATAAGCATAGTGGGTAGAGAAGGTGTAGTACATCGAACGCCATTGGTTGTAGTTTGAACTCATATCGCTTATCAGACCACCTGCCGTAGGACTCACGATGACACCGCCAGTTGAAGGCAATCCCTGGCCACTGGTCGATTGCGAACTGCTCGAACCAGAAGTCAATTCAAAACGTCCCATCATCATCAGCGAGTGGTCTTTATTGGGGAATGCAGGGATTAAGGTCAGCGTCTGTTTCGTATTGAACGACACACTCTTTGATGAATATGCAGTTGCCGTATTAACACCTTTATCCCAAGCCTTACTTACCAATTCCTGGGGATAGAAGGAGTCGTTATACTGGTTGTTGATATTCATATAGACCGAACCACGCCAGTTTAACTGCCAATGCTCATCGTCCAAGCCCAGTAATTGATAGTTCAGGATCAATTCAGGGTTCATATCATAGACACGACGCTGCTTCTTAGCTAGATGAGCCGATGCCACTGGATTCACATATTCCTTCTGATTGTCTTTTGCACCGACTCTTGATTCATTAAACACCGATGATCCTTCATACTCACCACTCTGCGGCATGTTGTAATACATATTAGTATTCTCTCCTGTCACAGGATCCTTCTGATAGATGCTCATGTTTGGCATCTTTTTCAAGGCGATAGCTAACAGGTCATCAGAGTTGTCATGATACTTCGAATAAGTCAGCGCGAAGTTAGTGCTGACACGGATACGCTGGCTGATATTATAGTCCAGGTTTACACGTGTAGAGAAGCGGCTCATCTTCTGTTCGATAATGGTACCAGTCTCATGGTCGTAACCAGCACCGATACGGAACGAGGCTTTCTCACCACCACCACTGATAGTGGCATAGTGGTTCTGTCGCAGACCCCACTGCGTAACGGCATCACGCCAGTCGGTATTGTCACGATACTGACGCCAGTCGGCAAAGCCATCAGTTGCCGTAGGATAGTTGATTTCAGGAATACGAGACATGTTTGAGGCTTCGTCATTCTGACGGGGATTGAAATATGACTCCTTCAACATCATGGTGTAGTCGTCACCATTCAACATATCATAGCCCTGCGGCTGATAGGTACTGGTAAGCTTCAGTGAGTAGGTCACTTTTGGTTTACCACGTACACCACGCTTGGTGGTCAGCTCAATAACACCGTTACCACCCTGTGAACCATAGACAGCCGTAGCGGCAGCATCTTTCAATACGGTGATAGAGGCAATGTCCTCAGGGTTGATGTTCAGCAGTTCTGCAAACTTTTCGTCGTTGGCACCTTGCATATCAAAGTTATCAAGGTTGACCTCACGAATATTTCCATCGACCACAATCAAGGGGTTGGAGTCAGTCAGGGTAGAAATAGACGAAACGCCACGCAGACGCATGGTTGAACCCTTACCCAGGTCACCCGAATTGGCGATAATATCCAGACCAGCGATACGTCCCTGCAGGGCCTCATCAACCGAGGTAATACCCAGACCCTCGAATTCCTTCATGGAGATGGTCTGTGTAGCATACGAGATTTCTCGCTGCGGGATAGGCAGTGCGTTACCCTGCATACGCTTTTTGGAAACAACGGTCACCTCCTTCAGTTTAGTAGCCGACTGCAACTTCAACACGTATGTAGTCTTGTTGATGGGCAACGTCACGGTCTTTAAACCCACATAGCTGAAACGGATCTTATCTTTGGGGTTACGCACCTTCATGGTGAAATTACCATTCATATCGGTGACGGCCGATTCAATAATACGCCCGGTAGCATCAATCTCGCAGACGGTGGCACCCATCAGTTCGCCCATGTCATCGCTCAGTGTACCGTGTACCGACGTAATGGTCTGTGCGCTCATGGCTGTAGACAGCAGGAGCGCCAGTGTCAAAATAACAGATTTCAGTATTTTCATACGTTTGTTCCTCCTCTCTTATTATTCAATACCAAGTGCTTCTTTCACAATGTCACGCCAAGGCTTCAAGTTCTCGTACATCAGCACACCGTCAATCTGGTGTATCACCACGTCACTGGCCTGGAACAGACGAGTGGGAGTCGGATCCTCCTTCTTATCTTTCGGATAGAACCAGTACTCACGGCAAACGATGTTGTACAGATTATTATCCATCTTCACGTGGCGCACATTACCTATAACGTCCTTAACGGTCAGCTGACTATTATTGAAATCAACATTCAAACCGACGAAACGGCCGGTTTCCGTGTTACGTTTCATACTCTCATACGAGGTACTGCTGCGATAGCTGCCATCTTCATTGACATCCGGTGCCATACCTATGGCAACAGAGTGGTCTTGCACGTGATAGCGCACAAAGTCAGACAGGATGGTTGTCAACACCTTAGCCACCTCATCGCGTCTATTCGTCGAGTCTTGAGTTGTCTTCTTCACGCCTGCATACCAGCCCTCTGCCTTACAGATACTGTCAAGGATAGCTTCTTCAACACCTTTGCTCAACTCCTCTGTAGTTGGCAGTATCTTTCTATCCTGCAGGTCTTTGATTGCCTCATTGGTAGGTACGTAAACCGTATAGTTGTAGTTGTCGAGCAGTTTCAGATTCTTGTTCGCACGGCTTTGCATACCCACTACATAGTTGTTATTCAGTCGCTCAGCCAGCAAGTTACTGTAGTCGTTCTGGAGCAACTGCAGGAAACCTGAGAACTCAGAATGGTCAACCAACGTCAGATACACTGAGTTCTGCGCGGTCATCGGGGTCTGGAGGTCCACCTGATAAGACTTACCATTCTTCTTCTCATAATCATTCTCTGCAGGGATAAACTGGTCGTGCTCCATCTGCCAACCACCCTGGAACGTCAAATCAGTGCCAAATTTCATCACCTTAATCAAGCCACCGCCCTTGGTTTTGAAATAGCTATAGCCCTCGGCGACATACTGTTCCAAAGTCTTTGTCTTGTCAGGAATGATGATAATCAGCTGATTCATGAGATCTTCCTGAAGCGTATTAAGCAAAGTACCGTCAACATTACTTTCTTTAAGCTCTCCTTTGGTGATATTACCATATTCATCGACAGAGCCTTCGAAACGCTGTGCTTTAAACTCCATCTTATCCTTGTCGTATGTGAGTTCAATTACATTCGGAATCTCAGTCTTTAAGCCAGTGCCAGCATCGGTCTTGCTCTTTCCGTAGGTAGCGGGGTCAAGCAACGTCTTCATAGCTTCATTTGACGGCAGAATCAAGGCATACTTAGAGTCCATTGACAGCAGATAGGGCTTGAATCCATGCTCGTCAATAATCTTATAGGAGATATTCATGGTCGATGCATGAGCCAAAGCGGGATAAGCCACTGATGAGAACAATGCTGGCGAGAACACTTTATTAACCTTATACACCACGCCATTGCAGCCCATATAGCATTCTACGATATCACCTTTCTCAATGCCAAGTTTCTCCTTGGCATCATTGAGCACACTACCAAACTTTGAGGGGACATAAGTCGAGAAAGTAGGAATCATGTTGACGTTGATCAACTCAGTGATGATATTGGTAGGCACATTATCGAGATCGCCATACTCATCCTTCAGCTCACTGCCTTCACCTTCCCACCAAGCTTTTACAGCATCATCGGTAGGTACTATCATCATACCGGCATCGTTGTGCAGGTCGTTCATGTCATTATTATCGATATACTGGTTCCATCCCGGATCAAACTTCAAGAGTTCATTCTGATCAACAGCTTTACCGTAGGGATCCAAATACTTATCAGATTTTTCCACTATCACCTTTTTTCCTTTACTCCAGTCATAATATGACTTACTATTGTAACGGAGCACAAAAAGTGAGTCCTTGAATAGGAAATCTTTTCCATATTCTTCCTGCAATGCCTTTTCATAGCTTTTCGTCAACGCCAAATAAGAATAAGGTGCAGAGAAACGGTCGAGCAAATGACTCCAAGTGCTCATCTGTGGATCATTGTGGATAATCAGCGCCATGTTGGGGCTGGCCTCAATCACGCGCTCCACTTTCTGGATATAACCATTCTTACAAGTGATGTCATAGTCGTACTTCTTGCGGCTGGCATCACCAGAGTTCACCACCTTCACACCATTAACCCATGCCTCTTCGATACTGGTGGCACGTCTGTTGGTCAGCAGGTTCAGGTCTTCCGCCGTAATCTGATGATTCTTCAGATAGGCAGGCAGGAAGTGGATCATCGGTGCTGCACAGGCATCCTTTAGAATACGGATGTTCTTGCCGCGTGCACGTATAGGCTCCCAGTAGTCGTTTTCTGGCATCTCCTCGGGTTTCATTACATAGACAGAGTCGAAATACGAGGTAGCCGTGGTACGGCGCATGGTGCGTCCCCATTCTGGCAGAGCTGCATCACTAACTGCTTTCTGATTCGACATCAGCTCCAAGAGGTAGGCATTGTCGATCATGGAATTTTTTAGCAGCAGTCGTTTCTGCGGCAAACTGAGGTTTTCGTAGCTGGTTACACCCCATTGGTTATTGGAGTTAAACCACTTGTCGTAGGCGCTGTCGGCAGCCACAAACAACGTTCTCGAACCTGTGTGACTGAGCACCTCAGTCTCGCCCAGGTCATCGATGAGGCGTAGCGTGTACTTATAATTGCCTTCTTCCTGCAACCACTCATAGATAGAGTTTCCAAGCCATGAAGGCTGTCCGGTGAGAATCAGGTCGTCATCTTTACACGACTGCATCACCGACACTCCTATCAGCAGTGCACAGGCAGCGAAAGCCACACTTCGTCCTTGCTCAAAGATAGTGTTACGTTTCATAGGTTTTTAATAATATTTTTTAAGTTATTCTTTTACTACTAACTACATTATTTATATATATAGCCTTTCGGCATGTTTTTTCTCTTTCAGGTTAACAGCCTCGCGGGCCGTCGGTTTCTTTTTGTTGTGATCATTGTGGTTGTTGGTTATGGATGCTTAATAAAACGAAGGAGTCGGAGAGGGCTTTTGCCCCCTCCGATTCCTTTATCAGGTTATCGGAACTATCATTCTATAAATCATTCTTACTTTTGAATCTTTCTGACAATGACTGCGCCATTGTCCATCACCGTCTTGCGGATGACAAGGCCCTTTCTTGCGGCACTCACCTGACGGCCGTCGAGTGTGAAGTACTGTACCTGCACGGGCTTACCCAGATCAACGACAGTAGCTACACCGGTACCATCCTGACCATAGAAGTAGAGTTTAAAGTTATCCATGATGACCCAGTCGCCACCATTGTTCGTCTCATGCTTGATACCGATACGGAGGGTGTCGCCATCGAAGCGGAACTTTATCTGATTCAGATAACGGCCTGCCTCAAAGAGTGCCACAGATGAAATCATGTCTCCAGGTGCTACCTCTGATTCAGGATCATAGCCCTTGGCATGATCCATGAGTTCGGTACTTGCAATAATTTCACCATCGACTGCAGCATAGAGATAGGCAGGCGACTCCTTGTTCACACGCTCAAAGGCATTCACCTGCAAGCAGTAGTAACCCTTTGGAAGAACGATTGTACGTACCGACGTCAAATCCTGATACATATCGAAGGTCTTGTTATAAAACTCCAGTGCAAGAGCTTCCTTTTGTTCGTCATTATTACCGAAATTGTAGCCAGTCGTACCCAGCCAGCCTGTGATAGCATTGGTTCCACCCCTCTCAAAGTTTGAAGTCTGGATAAAGGCTGTGACATCAACCCCCTCTGCCGAACCTTGTTCATAATTCTCTGGCAGTGCCATCTTCAACACCATCTCACGTGTCTGAAGCTTGTAATCTTCCATATCTTCCTTATCAAGCTGGTTTTCTTCCAACTGGCCCAAGATTAAAATTCCCAGATTTCTGGCATCGCCCTGCAAAGTAGACACGACCCTCTCGACAGAATCCATATATTCCACCATATATTGGTTGAAGTCTTCCCAAGCCTTATTACCTTCCTTCACGCCCTCTACTGCCTTCAAAAGGTTGCCGGTTGCCTTGAACATCGCTAAGCCATCAGTACCAGCGACAGCGGTAGTAGCCTCTTCCATGGCTGTGATATAGTTCGTCTTAGCAGTCTTAGTCGTCATCATGTCGCGTACTTCCTCTGCCTCAACAATCTGTTCCTCCAGCACTGGCTTCACCACTTCAGCATCATAGCCCAGATATACTAAACTGAAGTCGTCAAATACAGGCCAGAACTCTGCCTTTGAAGGATTACCCTTCACGCCAATACGTGTCACGGATCCCTTTTCAGAAACCAGACACTTAGCGCTCTGTGTATATTCTCCGGCGGCGAAGGCTGCTGAAGCTGCAATCATATTGTCGGGATATGCATGTTCATCATCGGTATAGAGATAGGCAGCACCTTCCACACCTGTACCTGCTTCTTTGTCATATTTATAGAAGCTTTCAGGCTTGGGGCAGTTGAGCCAGCTAACCATATTGGTCTTCGAATCATTCATATATACATAGATGGGTACGTTTTCAGGGAACTCTGCAGTGAGCGCATCATTGCCATCCTTATAACGCACATAGCCCTTCACCGATACCTCATAGACGCCCAAAGGCAGGTTGTTGATTTCCTGATAGACATCGAAATCGGTGCTGTGCCATGCCTCATAGCAATGGTTAGCATCATTACCACCACGATGTACATTACCACCACCTTTTGAAACTATAGTCCAGTCTGCTGCAACATCCTCATCACTGCCAACCTTTTCCTCAAAGCCAGCATTCTTGATAAACTCGGTCACATCAGTGCCAGGCTCCAACTTATCCTTAGCCTCATTGATCACAGCCTCTACCAACTCATCAATCTTGTCAAGGATAGTCTGCAGTGCCGCATTAGACAAATCATAATTGTCCTCTTTGTCAGATGCGTCAATCATATCGGCTACATCAGGCAAATAATCGCTCAAATCCAAGGCTGAAATCAAAGTTGAATATCTTATATTCACGCTCATTGCTTCATCATACTTCTTTCCAAGGCTCTCCCACAGACTGATATTCTTGGCAATGGAGTCATTGGCAGCGCTGATAGCATTCAATGCTACCTTAACTTCAGCCTTGTTGCTGGCCGTCATGGCGTAAGCGGCATCATAAGCATCAAGATACTGCTTTGACACATTCTCAATGGAGTATTCTTCTTTCACAGGAGAGGCCTTCTCCAGATAGAACTGATAAGCCTCAGCAGACTTGCCGTAATAACTCAGTTTGAAGTTGTCTATGCACTCCCAGTCCCAGTCGAAAATTTTCTTGTCTTTTCTGATACCCAAGCGTACAGAGTCACCCTCTATCACAAAGTAAAGGTCGTTCTTATAAAATCCTGCTTCGAAATAAAGACGTGCTGCGGCAGGACTAGAAGGTATATAATAGCCAGCAGCAGCATTAGTACCTGCCTCTTCAGTAGCTTCAGCATTGAAGCTGGTAGGACCTGCCATAGGATTCTCGTTGTTGGCATCCCAGGCATTCTGAATAGCGGTCTTCACAGTGTCATTGTCGGCATCGGCATAAAGGAAGGTTACGTAGTTGGTTTTATCCACATGGTAGTCAAAGAGACCACGATGGTAAGCGTTTACACTTACGCGATACACGCCCTTAGACATAAGTTTCAAATCCTGATACATGTTAAAGGTAGTGTTGTAGAACTCTGCCACCTCAGCATTCTTCTGGTCGCCATTGCCGAATCCGGGCGTTGAACCCTGCCATCCAGTACTGCTAGAACCATCAAAATTGGGGTTGAGTAGTGAGCCGGTCATATCAGAAGGCTCGTCAACAGTGGGATTACCGGCGTTTTTCTCGTTAATCTTAATACGAATACTTTTGATGGCTGCATCCATCTCTTCGATAGAAGCACCCTCGTTCTCGTAAATGGCCTGCTCAGCTGCCACATCAACGCCTTGTGCCTTACCAGTATTAATCCATGCAAGAAGGTCAGCTGCGGTTGTAAACTGATCCTTCATAGCTTTCCAAGCTTCTTGCCAAGCCTGATAGGTGTCCTCTGAAACAAGCACCCAATCTACACCTGCATTTTCAGCGGCAGGATCAACGAAATACAGTCGGGTATCTGTTTCAACACCTTTCCAGCCCAGACACCTACCTGATATTGTGGGGACTTGATCTGCCAAGGTATTATTCGTGAAACGATAAACACCTGCTGACGACTCCGCAATCTGCCAATAGCGATAAATCTCACTGCTGGTATCCATCCAGATGGCTTCGCCATCGTTTGTTGACCAGACACTCTGCCATTGTCCCTTAGCGTTTCCAGCTTCCACCGAGTCAATCATCTCGACAGAGCCATATTCCACACTAGAATCTATTGTTTCGTCAACAATCTTTAACTTCCATCCGGTCTCTGTAACGCTGGCACGTGTGCCCCAGTCGTTACCACCAGCAAGGAAAAGACGAGCTTTCGTATTGAACAGATAACACACAACACCAGGCTGATAATTTTCAGTCTGAGTGACGTTTGGACGCTGGCGAACACCGTTCACCAGTTCTGCATGAGCGGTAGCCGACGTTATCAACAACGCTGCTCCCACTACGAATAGTTTCTTCAGATTCATCATAAGTTTCTAGTTTTTTAACAATATTTTAGTCAGTAAATGTAGGTTTCTAATTACTGTGGTGCATAAACCGCTGCAAATTTAAGCAAATTTTTAATAATCCATATCAAATTTTCGTGTTTTTTTTTATATAAACAATAAAAAAGGTGTGATTTAACACTTTTGAAAAAGAAAATGAATCAAATAGAATAATAAAGCACGGAACCCAATAAGTGGATTCCGTGCAAAAAATATTGGATAGCAAGTTCGATTAGAAGTCCATGTGATCGAGTGTGTCACTGAAATCCTTCGGCTCCTTGTTCTCTGCGGGATCGCGATAAGCCTCACCCTGCTCTTGCTGGTGCTCATGACGCTCACCACGCTCGGGACGGGGACGACGCTCGCCACGGTCACGGCGCTCACCTCTTTCACCACGGTCACGACGCTCACCACGCTCGGGTCGCTCTCGACGCTCGCCACGAGCAGGACGCTCCACATAACCCTCGGGCTTCTCGATGAGCACACGGTGCGAGAGTTTATACTTACCTGTCTTTGGATCGATTTCAAGAAGCTTCACCTGAATGTGATCACCCTCCTTGATACCAGCCTCCTCAACGGTCTCGAGGCGCTTCCAGTCAATCTCAGAGATATGGAGCAGACCATCCTTGCCAGGCATAATCTCTACGAAGCAACCATAAGGCATGATGCTACGAACCACACCATCATAAACCTCGCCTACCTCTGGGATAGCCACAATAGCCTTAATCTTAGCCAGAGCTGCGTCGATGCTTTCCTTATCGGGACCTGATACCTGTACTTTACCAACACCGTCGGCCTCATCAATCGTAATGGTGGTCTTGGTGTCTTCCTGCATCTGCTGAATGATCTTTCCACCAGGGCCGATGACAGCACCGATGAACTCCTTAGGAATCTCGATTTGAACAATACGGGGAACCTGAGGCTTGAACTCTGCACGTGGCTCAGCGATGGTATCGGTAAGGCATTCCAGGATGTGCTCACGGCCAGCCTTAGCCTGCATCAAAGCCTTCTCCAGAATATCGAAGCTCAAACCATCGCACTTGATATCCATCTGTGTAGCTGTCAGACCATCCTTTGTACCAGTGGTTTTGAAGTCCATATCACCCAAGTGGTCCTCATCACCGAGAATATCGCTCAATACAGCGTATTTATCTTCTCCAGGATTCTTGATCAGACCCATAGCGATACCAGAAACGGGCTTCTTCATAGGCACACCAGCATCCATCAGGGCGAGGGTACCGGCACAAACGGTAGCCATTGATGAAGATCCGTTAGACTCAAGAATCTGAGAGACCAAACGGACTGTGTAAGGGAAGTCCTCGGGAATCTGACCCTTCAGACCGCGCCATGCCAAGTGGCCGTGACCAATCTCACGACGACCTACACCGCGCTGAGCCTTGGCCTCACCAGTACAGAATGGGGGGAAGTTATAGTGAAGGAGGAAGCGCATATAGCTCTTGTCGAGCACATCGTCAACCATCTTCTCATCCAGCTTAGTACCAAGAGTACATGTGCTTAATGACTGTGTCTCACCTCGTGTAAAAATAGCACTTCCGTGAGGCATGGGCAGAGAAGACACCTCACACCAGATGGGGCGGATATCTGTAGTCTTACGACCATCCAGACGGATTCCCTCGTCCAGGATACAACGGCGCATGGCATCGCGCTCCACATCGTGATAGTAACGATCCATCATGGCGCTGTACTCATCATCGCTGATTTCACCCTTAGCATCCTCAGCCAACTCAGCGCGTTCTGCGAAGAACTTCTCCTTGAAGTCCTCGAGTAACTTCTCAAAGGCATCTGCACGGTCCTGCTTAGGCAGAGCCTGCTTGGTGATATCGTATGCGGGCTGGTACAATTCTTTATTCATACGTGCGCGAAGATCGTCGTCGTTGACTTCATGGTTGTACTCGCGCTTCACATCCTTACCAAGTTCCTTGCTCAGCTCCTTCTGAAGCTCACACATGGGCTTAATAGCATCCATAGCGGCCTTGAGGGCACCCAGCAAATCCTGCTCAGATACCTCTTTCATTTCACCTTCCACCATCATGATGTTCTCAGCAGAAGCACCCACCATAATATCCATGTCGGCCTGCTTCATCTGCTCAAAGGTAGGATCGATAACATACTCGCCATTGATACGAGCCACGCGCACCTCAGAGATAGGGCACTCGAAGGGAATATCCGAGCAAGCCAGGGCTGCTGAAGCAGCAAAACCTGCCAATGCATCGGGCTGGTCAACGCCATCTGCTGAGAGCAGCATCACGTTAACGAATACTTCTGCGTGATAATTTCCAGGGAACAGCGGACGAAGTACTCGGTCCACCAGACGGCTGGTCAGGATTTCGTTATCAGAGGCTTTGCCTTCGCGCTTAGTGAATCCGCCAGGAAAACGACCAGCAGCACTGTACTGCTCACGATAGTCAACTTGCAAAGGCATAAAATCGGTTCCGGGAACTGCATCTTTTGCGGCACAAACAGTGGCCAGGAGCACGGTGTTGTTCATTTTCAGCATGACGGCACCATCGGTCTGTTTTGCCACCTTCCCGGTTTCAATGGTGATGGTTCTGCCATCAGCCAATTGAAGGGTTTTTGTAATTACGTTCATCTTTTTTAAAACATCTAAAAAAATAAATTCGTGCAAAGGTACATATTATTTTATAAATAAACGCACAACAACAGCATATTTTACTCTTTTTTATGATTTCCCTTGGTTATTCACTTGGTTTGCACTACCTTTGCAAGCAAAATGTACCTACAATGAAGAAGTTTCTTATTTTTGCCATAGCAGCATTAGCTATAACTGCATGCAAAAAGCAAAAGCCCCAGTTTACCGTTGAGGGTACGGTGAAGGGGGCTGCCGACAAGACCCTCTATCTATACAATAACACCCTGGGCGGTGCTGTAAAACTCGACTCGGTGAAGTTGACCGACGAGGGCACCTTCACCTTGCACGGCGAGACCCCGCAGTCGCCCGAGCTCTACAGTCTGATCGTGGGCAACCAGATGGTCTATTTCGGCATTGACTCTACCGAAACGGTAACCATCAATGCCGACTATGCCACCATGTCATCTACCTACGAGGTACAGGGTTCAACAGGAAGTGAGAAAATCCGACAACTGACGCTCCGTCAGCATGACCTGCAGCGCAACATCATGGCCCTGCAACGCAACCTGAACCTGAGCCGCGAACAGATCACGGACTCATTGCAGCGCCTGATAGACTACTATAAGGCTGAGATCACCAACGAGTATATCTTCGAGAACCCCAGTACCATCTATGCCTATTATGCCCTGTTCCAAACTATTGGCGGCTGGCCTCTCTACGACCGCAGCAACCCGCAGGACATACGCGTCTTTGCAGCCGTGGCCACCAGCTGGGACACGTTTTACCCCGAGAGCGACCGTGCCAAGCACCTGCACAACACAGCGCTGAAAAGCATCAACGACAACCGGCAGGCGGCTGTTCGCGAGATGATGGCGGCAGAGACTGCCGACCGCATCGAGACGGTCAACCTGCTTAACTTGGAGTTGCCTGATGCCAGCGGCCACAACCGCACGCTCACCGAACTCAGCGGCAAGGTGGTGTTGCTCGACTTCCATCTCTTCAACACGAAGGAGTCGGCCACACGTATCCTCAGCCTGAGAGAGCTATACAACAAATATCACGACCAAGGCTTTGAAATCTATCAGGTAGGCCTCGATGAAAATGAACATTTCTGGAAGCAGCAGACGGAATCGTTGCCTTGGATCAGCGTCTATGACCCCTCGGCATTCTCAGCCCGCAACTATAACGTGCAGAGCATTCCCGAGTTCTTCCTCATCGACCGCAGCAATGCTCTCTACAAACGTTCATTACAGATGGACGACGTGGAAACAGAAATCAAGGCGCTGCTGGCAAACCCTACCAACTCAGCCAAGTAAGCGATAGTCTCTACTGGCTGAACGATTGGCGACTGCCCTACCCCGTCTATCGGTTCTGTACGGGTGATGTGGATGGCGACGGGAGCCTCGATGCATTGGTTGGCGTTGTCAAAAAGACGCGATTCCATCGGAAAATTGGACGACGTATCTTCATTTTCAAGCTGGTGGTTGGAAAGGTGCGCCCCCTGTGGTTAGGCTCACGACTGGGTGCCACCTTGATAGACTTCCGTTTTGTGGATGGCTGCATCAGGGCATTAGAAACTGACGGAAGGGGGAAATACGGCGTTGCCGACTATCGGTGGAAGGATTTTGGACCAGCATTTGAACGACTCATCATCAAAGATACAGACCTAAAGACCGCATCAAAATATTTCGAATTATGAAAAGGAGTGTTTTTATTCTATTGACTTGTCTTCTACTTGCCGGCTGTAGTCAGAGCACCACGAAGGAACAGGACATCCCTATTTCCAAACTCAACGTGGAGAACCTGCTCGACAGCCTGGATCTCGACATGGACATTTCAGAGCTGCCACTGAGCGACCTGCGCATCCTGGAACATGTCTTTCTAGCACAAAAGGGGTATCCTTTCGAAGACTCCTACATCCGCAGCATTTACATGACCACCACTTGGTACGACTCGCTGATGTGGCTCTTCGACGGCAATGATGATTTCTTTGCATGGGACGATGCGCACGACGAAAACTTGTCGTACCGCCAACAATATTACCACAGCATCAAGAGCGAGGCTATTGCCTACACCGAAGAGCAGCAGGCATTCATTGACCGCATCAGACAGCGCGAGGCAGAACTACAGACTCTCAACTTCAAACCAGAAGCCGATGCGCGAGTAAATATGATGAACGTGGTGAACCCCACCCTCATCAAGGATGTCGATTCGGCACTGTGGAACAAGTTAGGGCAGAACGGCTTTGCCATAGTACCCACACGCCATCAACAGTTGTTCCACGTCTATGAGCAGAACGACTACCACGAGTTCCCAGCCTTCGTCACCACCGACCTCTACCTGCAGCTCTATCACCTCTATTTCGACTGTATGCTGCGCGAGGTAGAGCAGGAAAAACTGATGCCACTGTTGAAGGAGTTCTGCGAGGAAGCCCGCTGTTGGCTTTCGACTGAGAATGACAACCCCGTGGATCAGTGGCTCTCCACCTATTTCACCGTGGCGAATGCCCTATTAGAAGGAAAGATGGCAAGCACCGATGAAACAGCCCTCATCGAATATGACAAAGTGATGAAGAGCGAAGACGACCTGTCTGAATTCTTAGGTTATACAAATGCCCAATTTAGCTACAGTCTGTTCCGCCCTCGTGGTCACTATACACGCAATGAGACCTTAGAACGCTACTTCCGTACGATGATGTGGCTACAGACCGTGCCCTTCCAGACCGACAAGGAAGAAGACATGAGAAAAGCACTCCGACTAGCGCATCTCATCCGTAACGACGCAAAAATATCCAAACTTTATAAAGAGTTGACGGAACCATTGACCTATCTGATGGGGCAACCCGATGACGTGAGCATTCTTCAAGTATGGCAGGTACATCAGCAGGAACCTGATTTCCAAAAGTTCTGTAAAAAAGTCGATGAAATCGCGGAAAATCAGACACATATCCGTCCAAAATTCTTGCGAACAAGCCGTAACAAGGTGCGTCTGATGCCACAACGCTATCAGCCAGACGCCGAGGTGTTGCAGGAGATGGTAGACTATGAATCGAACCCCACCAGGCGCGACGTGCCCAAAGGCCTCGATGTCTTCGCTGCCATGGGTGTCAGCGCTGCTGAGAAGATTCTCTTGGAAGAACTGAACGAGGCTGAGCGCTGGAGCAAATACAAGCCAACACTGGAGCGGATGAAAAAGCGCATGAGTGAGATAGACTGGACGGAGAATAGTGCCGTACAGTGGATGAATGCTGTGAAGACCGTCACGGAGAAATCGGACAAAGCGCCTTACTTCATGCTGACCGAGGAATGGGACCGTAAGTCACTGAACACGGCACTGGCCTCATGGACTGAACTGAAACATGATGCCATCCTCTATGCCAAACAACCCTTCGGGGCGGAATGCGGCGGTGGCGGTCCACCCGACCCCGTGGTTAAGGGCTACGTGGAACCGAACGTAGCATTCTGGCAGAAAGCCATTGACCTGCTCAAACAGACTTGTGAGGTACTGAACCGCTACCATCTGATGACCGAGAAGATTGACCAAAGCAGCACACAGGTGAGAGAGCAGGCTGAGTTCCTGTTACGCCTCAGCGAGAAGGAACTGCGCGGCGAGATGCCTAATGACATAGAATGCGACCAACTGGAGTATATCGGTGCCACTTTTGAGAATCTCTCACTGGCACTGCTCCGCGACGACGATATCGTGCTATGGAGCTGGGACGACATCCAGGGGCCCGACCGCAAGGTTGCCTTAGTTGCTGATGTCTATACCGCCAATGCCGACAACAACCCCAACAAGAGCATTCTCTTCGAGGCTATCGGTGATGCCGACGAGATCTATGTCATCATAGAAATTGGAGGCTATCTGCACCTGATGCGCGGTGCCGTATTCTCCTATCGTGAGTTCCAGCGCGCCATTAACGACCAGCGACTGAATGATGAGGAATGGCAACAGTATTTGGAGGAGCATCCACGCGAGGGGGTACCCAGCTGGATGACTCCCATCACCGTCCCGCTCAAAAAGACACCCGTAGATAATGAGAGCGTGTTTTATAGCACTGGCTGTTAGCTTTTCTAGTTTTACTAGTGCAACTAGCCAAACTAGTATCATCTTCACCGGTGACATTCTTTTAGACCGTGGTGTCCGAAAAGTCATCGAACGCCACGGTACCGACTATCTTTTCGAAAGGCGAGTAGATTCTGTGCTACAGTCAGCGGATGTGGTAATAGGCAATCTGGAATGTCCAGCCACCGCCATCAAAGCACCTATGCAGAAGTTGTTTATCTTTCGGGGGGAGCCTTCCTGGCTTACAGCGCTCCGGAAGCATGGGGTTACCCATCTGAACCTAGCCAACAACCACAGCATAGATCAGGGACGCAACGGACTGATGGACACACGCGAAAACATCATCAAGGCTGGCATGACACCCATTGGAGCAGGAAAAGACATGACAGAGGCGGCAGAGCCTATATTGCTGACCGACAAGCCACGCAAGGTATGGCTCATCGCATCGCTACAGATGGCACTGGAAAACTATGCCTACCTGCCCGACCGTCCCAGCGTCAACCAGGAGTCAGCGGCAGCCATCAGCAATCGCATCCGACATATCAAGCAAAAGGACCCACAGGCCGTGGTCATCATTTCCCTACATTGGGGAGCCGAACATACGCTACAGCTCGTGCCCTATCAGAGACTGGATGCCCACCGCCTGATTGCTGCCGGTGCTGATGCTTTGATATGTCACCACACCCACACGCTGCAATCCATTGAGAACTACCGAGGCAAGCCCATCTACTATAGCATCGGCAATTTCATCTTCGACCAGCAAAAGCCCATCAACAGCAAAGCCTGCATCGTAAAAGTTGAAGTAACCAAAGACAGCATCATAACAACACCCATTCCCATTAACATCAAACGCTGCGTCCCATGCATCACCCATTAGAGAAATTCCTGTTCTGCCCTGTATGCGGCAGCAATCGTTTCAACATCCACAACTTCAAGAGCAAGCAATGTGAGAGTTGCGGTTTTACCTATTATGCCAACCCTTGTTCGGCTACCGTTGCCTTTATCCGTAATGACAAGGGCGAACTGCTTGTAGCCACCCGCGGAAAAGAACCTGCCAAAGGCTCACTCGACTTGCCTGGCGGCTTCGTGGATATGGAGGAGACCGTAGAGAATGCCATGCGACGCGAGATTATGGAAGAGACAGAACTGACAGTCTGTGAGATGAAATATCGCTTCTCTATTCCCAACCATTATCTCTATTCCGACATGATCATCCATACCCTTGACATGTTTTTTGAGGTACAAGTGGATAATGGCAAACAACCTATAGCCAACGATGATGTGGCAAGACTGGAATGGATGCCACTAGAGAGGGTAAATCCAAAGAATTTCGGACTGGAAAGTATCAGTCAGGGGGTAGAGCGATTCCTTGCCGAATCGTTAAGAAAATAAAAAAATCCCTATATATATAAGGTGAAAGAAATCTTTTTGCTTACTTTTGCACCCCAATTAAGAAATAAGCATTAAGTATTAAGCATTATATCATGCAAAAAAATCTAGTAATTGTAGAGTCACCCGCCAAGGCCAAGACGATTGAAAAATTCCTGGGCGAGGACTACAAAGTGATGTCAAGTTACGGACATATCCGTGACTTGAAGAAGAAAGAACTGAGTATCAACGACACGACGCTGGAACCCGAATACGAGATTCCCGATGAGAAGAGAAAACTGGTCAGCGAACTAAAAGCACAGGCAAAGAAGTCGGATCAGGTATGGCTGGCTTCCGATGAAGACCGCGAAGGAGAAGCCATCTCTTGGCATCTGTGCGAGGTATTGGGACTGGATGAGGAGAAGACCAAGCGCATCGTGTTCCATGAAATCACGAAATCTGCTATTCAGGAAGCAATCAAGAATCCACGCACCGTGGATATGAACCTGGTAAATGCCCAGCAAGCACGCCGTGTGCTCGATCGTTTGGTGGGTTTTAAGCTGTCACCTGTGCTTTGGCGGAAAGTAAAGCCATCACTATCAGCTGGTCGTGTACAGAGCGTTGCCGTACGCCTCATCGTAGAGCGCGAGCGCGAGCTACAAGCATTCAACAGCGAGACTTATTACGTGGTAAATGGTATCTTCGCCATTACCAACGCCGATGGTTCGCAAAGTGAAGTGAAAGCTATGCTGAGCCAACGCTTCAAAACGGAGCAGGAGGTAGAAAAGTTCCTCGAGAAATGTAAAGAGGCTACCTTCACAGTGGAGTCTATCCAGAAGAAGCCTATGAAGCGCACACCGGCTCCACCTTTCACCACTTCTACCTTGCAGCAAGAAGCTGCACGCAAACTTGGCTTTACTGTGAGCCAGACCATGATGGTGGCACAGCACTTATATGAAAACGGACGCATCACGTACATGCGTACAGACTCAGTCAACTTGAGCAGCCTCTGTATCAATGCTACCAAGGATGCCATCAACCAGCTTTATGGTGATAAATACGGTAAGGTGCGCCAGTTCCATACCAATTCAAAAGGTGCCCAGGAGGCTCACGAAGCCATCCGTCCCACCTATATGGATCAGCCAACGATAGAAGGCACAGCACAGGAAAAACGCCTGTATGATCTTATCTGGAAGCGTACGGTAGCCTGTCAGATGGCCGATGCGGAGATTGAAAAAACCACTGCTGCCATCAACATCAGCACTAGCGACGAGCAGTTTGTTGCTAGCGGTGAAGTGGTGAAATTCGACGGTTTCTTGAAAGTTTACCGTGAATCGGTAGACGATGACGATGACAATAAGGAAGAGTTCTCGCATGTACTGCCTCCTTTGAAGAAAGGTTCTACACTTATACGACGCGAGATATCAGCTACCGAACGCACCAGCCAAGGTCCGCAACGCTATACCGAGGCTTCACTCGTGCATAAACTTGAAGAACTAGGTATTGGACGTCCTTCAACCTATGCCCCTACCATCTCAACCATCCAGCAGCGCGAATATGTGGTGAAAGGCGACAAAAAAGGCGAAGAACATCAATATGCCGTCATCATCCTAAAAGGCAAACAGATCAACACGAAGACACGTGTGGAACTGACCGGTTCCGACAAAGGCAAGCTGATGCCAACAGATATCGGTACAGTGGTCAACGATTTCCTGATGGTACACTTCCCCGGTATCATGGACTACAACTTCACAGCCAAGGTAGAACAGGACTTCGATAAGATTGCCGAAGGCAAGATGATGTGGGAGAAAATGATGAAGAAATTCTATAAGGACTTTGAGCCCACTGTAGAAGAGACCATGAACGCCCGTGAAGAGCATAAAGCCGGTGAGCGCCAACTGGGCATCGACCCGAAGACCAAAAAGCCCGTCTTTGTCAAGATTGGTCGTTTCGGTCCTGTGATACAAATAGGTAGCGCCGAGGATAAAGACAAGCCACAGTTTGCCCATTTGCCCAAAGAGTTGAGCATGGAGACCATCACACTGGAGCAGGCGTTGGAACTCTTCAAATTACCCCGTATGCTGGGCGAATATGAGGGGGATCCCGTTACCGTTGGTACAGGTCGCTTCGGTCCTTATGTGCTGCACAAAAAGCAATATACCTCATTGCCTAAGGATGCCGATCCGCTGACCATTGGCATTGCCGATGCCGTCAAGCTCATCGAGGCGAAACGTAAGCAGGACGAACAGAAGCATCTGAAATCATTTGACGAGGATGACAAACTCGAGGTGCTTAACGGTCGCTATGGTCCCTATCTGGTATATGACGGGCAGAATTTCCGGATGCCCAAGACTATGCACGAGCGTGCTAAAGACCTTACCTACGAGGAGTGCATGGCAGTTATTGAGAAAATGAGAAATGAGAAATAGTTTCTCATTTTAAGATTATGCGAAGAATTATTTTAATAGGTTACATGGGTGCCGGAAAGACAACGGTAGGACGGGCTCTCTCCAAGGAACTGGGAATCCCATTCTATGACCTTGATTGGTATATCGAGAACCGACGCAGGAAAACGGTGTCCGAGATTTTTGCCGAGCAGGGCGAAGAGGGCTTCCGCAAAATTGAGCATAACATGCTGCATGAGGTGGCCGAATTCGAGGATGTCATCATCAGCTGCGGCGGCGGTACCCCCTGCTTCTATGATAATATCGATTATATGAACCAGCAGGGACAGGTGGTATATCTGAAGGCTACGCCCGAGGTACTTTACCAGCATCTGATCATGGGCAAGGGCGACCGTCCACTGCTGAAGGGGAAGAGCAAGGAAGAGCTCATGACCTTCATCACCGAACAATTGAAACAGCGCGAGACATTCTACTCGAAAGCGCAATATACGTTCGATGTCAACGTCATGGACAACAACGAGAAAATTAACACGACAATAGAGAAACTCTGCGAATTACTGGAACTATGAAGAAATGGACCTTAGACGATGCCCGCGAGCTGTACAATATCAATGGGTGGGGCACCAATTATTTCGGTATTAACGACAAGGGTAATGTCTATGTGACACCCAGCAAGGATGAGGCACAGATTGACCTGCGCGAAGTGATGGACGAGCTGCAGCTGCGTGACGTGACAGCTCCCGTACTGCTACGTTTCCCTGACATTCTGGACAACCGTATCGAGAAGACATGGAGCTGTTTCAAGAAGGCTGCCAAGGAATACGACTACAAAGGCGAGAATTATGTGGTCTATCCCATCAAGGTGAACCAGATGCAACCCGTGGTCGAGGAGATCATCTCCCACGGACGCAAGTTCAACCTAGGCGTAGAGGCTGGTTCAAAACCTGAGCTCCACGCTGTCATCGCTGTGCAGTGTCAAAGCGACTCCATCATCGTATGTAACGGCTATAAGGATGAGAGCTACATCGAGCTGGCCCTACTGGCCCAGAAGATGGGCAAGCAGATCTTTATCGTCGTGGAAAAACTGAACGAACTCGACATCATTGCCCGCGTAGCCAAGCAGTTGAACGTACGACCAAATATCGGCATCCGTATCAAACTGGCTTCCAGCGGTAGCGGCAAATGGGAAGAGAGCGGCGGCGATGCCTCGAAGTTCGGCCTCACCAGTGCAGAGTTGCTCGAAGCTCTGGAACAGCTCGACAAGAAGGGAATGCGCGACTGCCTGCGCCTGATCCACTTCCATATCGGTTCACAGATTACTAAGATTCGTCGCATCCAGACAGCCCTACGCGAGGCCTCACAGTTCTATATACAGCTGCATAAGATGGGTTACAACGTAGACTTCGTGGACTGCGGTGGTGGTCTGGGCGTGGACTACGATGGCACCCGTTCACCATCAAGTGAGAGTAGTGTTAACTACTCTATCCAAGAATATGTGAACGACTGTATCTATACTTTCGTGGATGCAGCCAACAAGAACGATATCCCCCACCCCAACATCATCACGGAGAGCGGACGCTCGTTGGCTGCCCACCACTCCGTATTGGTGATTGATGTACTGGAGACAGCCTCGCTGCCTGAGATGCCTGAGGAGTTCGAGCCTGACGAGAACTCACACCAGTTGGTGAAAGATCTCTATGAAATTTGGGACAACCTCTCACCACGTAACGTACTGGAGGACTGGCACGATGCTGAACAAATCCGTGAGGAGGTACTCGACCTTTTTGCTCATGGTATCGTTGATTTGAAGACACGTGCTGAGATTGAGGCCATGTACTGGAGTGTTTGTCATGAGATTAATGCTCTGGCCAAGAACTTGAAACATATCCCCGAGGAATTAATGAACATCGACAAATTGCTGGCCGACAAGTATTTCTGTAACTTCTCGTTGTTCCAAAGCCTGCCCGATTCATGGGCCATTGACCAGATGTTCCCTATCATGCCTATCCAACGACTGGATGAGCGTCCCACGCGCAATGCCACCTTACAGGATATCACTTGCGACTCGGACGGCAAGATTGCCAGTTTTGTGACCAACCGCCACAACTCACATTCGCTACCCGTCCATACGCTGAAGAAGAACGAGACCTATTATCTGGGCGTCTTCCTCGTAGGTGCTTATCAGGAAATTCTAGGTGATATGCACAACCTTTTTGGCGATACCACAGCCGTACACGTATCTGTGAAAGATGGTCGCTACCATATTGACCAAATTTTCGACGGCGAGACCGTGGCCGAGGTGCTGGAATATGTGCAGTATAACCCCAAGAAATTGGTACGTCAGTTAGAAATCTGGGTATCAAAGAGCGTCAAGGAAGGAAAGATTTCTTTGGAAGAAGGTAAAGAGTTCCTGAGCAACTATCGCAGCGGATTATACGGATATACTTATCTGGAATAACAGAACATCAAAAGAGATGAAAGAGAACATAACAATAGTCAAAGTAGGTGGCGCCGTCGTTGAAGACGAGGCACAGTTAGTTCAACTTTTGCACGATTTCACCGCTATTCAAGGCCCAAAGATACTGGTTCACGGTGGTGGACGCAGAGCCACGAAGATAGCTGAGCGATTGGGCATCAAGACCAAGATGGTTGACGGACGCCGTATCACCGATGCTGATATGCTTGAAGTTGTCACGATGGTTTATGGTGGACTGGTGAATAAGAATGTGGTGGCACGCCTTCAGGCACTTGGTTGCGACGCTATCGGACTCACTGGCGCTGATGCCAATATCCTGCTTTCAGTAAAACGTCCCCTGAAAAACGGTGTAGACTTCGGTTTTGTGGGCGATGTCAAACAGGCTAACGGCTCAAAGATTGCCCATCTCATCAATGCTGGTCTCATTCCTGTTATCGCCCCACTGACACACGACGGACAGGGACATATGCTCAACACCAATGCCGACACGATGGCTTCAGAGACCGCTAAAGCTATGGCTGACGCAGGCTATGACGTTACGCTGATCTATGCCTTCGAGAAGCCTGGTGTGCTTCGCGATGCTGATGATGACGACTCTGTTATCGAAAAAATCAACCATACAGACTTCGAGGCTTACAAGACCGACGGCACAATCAGTGGTGGCATGCTGCCAAAGATAGAGAATGCGCTCGCTGCTGTTGATGCTGGCGTTAAGCGCGTCATCATTACCAAGGCCACAGCCATTGATGGTCAGCATGGTACCGTCATTATGCAGTAAGCACTCGTAAGTATGGTGTTTAGCACTCGTAAGTATGGTACTTATTTTGATAAGTAGCCTAAACAGAATCGTGAATAGGCTACTTATAATTTTTTCGGTGATTCAAGCATCCTCGCAAGGCTTCCGCTCCGTTCTCGTCGCCTTTCAGTCCTAAGCTCGTCATCCTTAAGCAGCGTGCTCATGCAGTTTGCACCAAGTCTAACCCCAAATCTCCGGAAACCACGAAAAACACTAGGGATTCCTGCTTTAGGCACTCCCCCAAACTCTAACCCCAACAGTAACCCTGACACAAATCCTTCTTATCTAATGGGTAGATGCCAGGCGGAATGACGGGTTACTCTTGGGGGGATTGTTCAAGTTCTGATTTCCTTTATACAAAGGCATTTCCAGAGATTAGGGGTTAGTGTTGCAAACATATGATTAAAAAAATTTCTTTCTACGTCACTTTTCGGCTTACTTATTCGTTATATATATGAGCGAGCTCAAAAAAAATATAAGTATAACCAATAAAACATAGAAAAATGAGTATTATTGACATGATTGCTCTTTTAGGAGTATTTGTTTTACTGCCTATCATTACCGTGGCACTTGTGACACGTATGCTGACAAACGCCACTAATAAACGTGCCCAGATAGCAATGGCCGCTATTGAAAAAAACTCTGATATAGATTTGGAGGAGTTTTTCAAGAAGATGAACCCACCACGCCGAAGCATCAAGGAAAGGTTGCTTACCAAACTGCTGCTGGGATGTATATTCACCCTTTTCGGTTTGTGCATCTACATAGCCGTGTTCGTAGCCAACATAAATGATGGTTGGGATAGGGATATGTTCATCGGACTGTCCCTCATCGCTGTGCCGTCATTGGGTATTGGACTTGCTTTCCTTATTAATTATTTTATAGGGATGAGAGTGCTGAAACAAGAGATTGAGGCTGAAGCCAAGAAATAATAATGACCCGCGAACAATTCATAGGGGTTATCCAAACTGAACAGGATTCGCTCAGACGTTTCCTGCTGGCTCTTTGCTGTGGCAATCGGGATGAGGCCGACGATATTGCACAGGATACGCTGGTTAAGGCTTATCTGTCGATCTCAAAGTACGAGGGGACGGCATGGCTCTATCGCATTGCCTACAATATGTTTATTGACTCAAACCGTTGTCACCGCACCATACAACCTCTGAATATCCTGGAAAAGCAGGAAGATGCCAGTTTTGCTGCCGACCGTGATTTCCGTTACCAGCCTCTCTACATGGCTTTAGAAGAGTTGCCACCCAAGGAGCGAACGGCCATCCTGCTTTTCTATATCAAAGGATATGCTATCAAGGAAATAGCTGGAATAGTGGATACCACCGAAGATGCAGTGAAGAAGCAACTTTCACGAGGAAGAGATAAACTTAAAACACTTTTGAAAGATGAATGACGAAATAAGACTACAGGACTCACTACGCGCTTCGACCTTCGAAGAGCTTTTCGACAGTTATCAACCGATGCTCAACGATAGAGAGCTGTTCAACCAACAGTTGGAAAGGAAACTTGCGCTGATTGACGAGGTGCGTCAGGTACAGGCTGCCCAGATACACTGTTACCGCATGGCAGTAGTCGCTGCCTTCGTAACAGGTGTGATCCTTGGCACTGGACTCCTTGCATTCATTCTAGCCACGCCATCTGATGTACCGCTATTCACCTTCGGCATCAATTTCTATCCGCTGCTTTTCATTGAACAAAACAGCCGTATCATTTCCGCCCTGCTCACCTCGCTGATGATTGCATTCGGCATCATTGCAGTGCTGAACACCAAGGAACTGGCGAACAGAATAAGGCTTCAGGGTATTTAACATCTACCATCAATTTCAATCATATCGCTGACCGCAAGCTCCGAAGCGATGTTATAAACGAAAACAAGTCCCTTCAGCATAACACTCTGATAATCTAATAGATGGCGATTTCCTGAAGGGAAAGTTGAAAAAGAAACCGAAGCAGATAAGGTATGATTTACTACACAAAAACACGAATAAAATTAAAATAGATTAGCGTAAGTTCGATTGAACCCACGCTAATCCATTAATCCGCACAACATGATACATTAAAATGCCTCTCCATGAAAGCGGCATCAAGTAAAATGAATTACTTCTTTTTCTTTGGCTTACGACGCGCCCAGCCCTCTTCGCTGAAATCAGGCTCTTCACCCTTGAAATCTACACGAGGGACATTCATCAAGGAACGCCAGTCGTCTTTTTGGGTTTTTCTAGATTCTCTAGAATTCCTCGGTTTTCTAGTATCACGAGTTCTACTAGTTTCACTAGGATTCTTAGATTTATCATCCTCAGAATTACAACGCACAGTACGACCTTTATAACGAATGCCTGTGAGCTGCGTCATCACCTTACGGGCATCCTTCTCGGGCACCTCGAAATAAGAGATGGTGTCTAAAAGGTCTATATGACCTACCTCCTGACGACCACCTACATAGCGGTTCAAGGTCTGCATCAGCACGCCAGGGAAGAAGCCGTCCTTCTTTCCAAGGTTGATAAAGAGGCGCGCAAAGCCCTTTTGTGCCTTGTTCGTGCGCTTCTCGCGGTCACTCTGAGGTTTCTTTTCCTTATCCTTGGCAGGTGCCTCTATTTCAGGCGCATCAGCATAGTAAGCTAAAAACTTTCCAAATTCAAGGGAAACTATCTTCTTGATGATTTCATCCTTGTCGATGAATTCAAAGTAACGACTGATATCCTGCATGAAAGGTGCGATTTCATCATCGTTGACATCGGTCTTTACAATTTGGTCCATCACCTTATAGAGTTGCTTCTTACAAATCTCCTCAGCTGAGGGAATAGGTGTTTCTACGAAAGCCTTGCCAATCTCCTTCTCGATATTACGAATCTTATGTTTCTCCTTCGAGTGCACAATAGAAATACTGGTACCCTTCTTACCTGCACGACCTGTACGACCAGAACGGTGGGTATAGTTCTCGATGTCATCGGGCAATCCGAAGTTGATAACATGCGTCAGATCATCCACATCAAGACCACGGGCAGCCACATCGGTAGCCACCAGGAGCTGCGTGAGGTGCTGACGGAACTTCTGCATCGTGAGGTCTCGCTGTTGTTGTGAGAGGTCGCCATGCAGCGACTCAGCGTTATAACCATCACGAATGAGTTTATCGGCAATCTCCTGCGTTTCCAACTTCGTACGACAGAAAATGATGGCAAAAATCTTGGGATAATAATCCACAATACGCTTCAAAGCCAAATATTTATCCTTGGCCTGCACCATATAATAAATATGATTCACATTCTCGGCACCCTCGTTGCGCGAGCCAACGACTACCTCTTCATAATCAGTCAGATATTTCTTAGCTACACGCTCCACCTCACGGCTCATAGTAGCAGAGAACATCAGTGTGGAGTGCTCTGCAGGCAGTGACTCAAATATCTCGTTGATAGCATCCGAGAAGCCCATGTTCAACATCTCGTCAGCCTCATCCAGTACAATATTACTTACATTGTCCAGTATAGCATATCCGCGATTCTTTAAATCAATCAGACGTCCCGGGGTAGCCACAATGACCTGGGCTCCCTTCTTCAAGGCACGAATCTGCTGTTCAATGGCAGCACCGCCATAGACGGCTTCCACGTGAACACCCTCCATATATTTTGAGAAATCACGCAGGTCGTCGGCAATCTGCAGACACAACTCACGTGTAGGAGAAAGTACCAAAGCCTGTGTATTACGACTACTCAAGTCAAGCCTCATCAGCAAGGGAATGCCAAACGAAGCAGTTTTCCCCGTTCCTGTCTGTGCTAAAGCAATCATGTCTTTCTCACTGGTCAGTAATCTTGGAATGACCTCCTCTTGTACAGGCATGGGCTGTACAAATCCCATCTCTTCAATGGCTTGGCGTATCTCTACGCTCACACCTAACTCTTCAAATGTCTTCATTTTCAATAATTTGTGTGCAAAGTTACAAAAAAAATCGTAACTTTGCACCATGAAACTATGTATTTTCTGTTCGGCCAATAAAAATATTGACCCGGATTTTTTCGAGATGACCCGCGAGTTGGGCAAGTGGGCTGCTGAAAACGGCCATTCCATTGTGTTCGGAGGCCACGATGCGGGCTTGATGCACGCTGTAAGCAAAGCGGCAAAGGATGCCGGTGGACAGGTAATTGGTGTGGTACCTCACAAGATTGAGGAGATGGGCCGTCTAAGCCCCTATTTAGATGTGCATATCCCTACTGACAATCTGACCGACCGCAAAGACCTGATGATGCAGGAAAGCGATGCATTCATCGTACTTCCAGGAGGTATCGGCACCCTCGACGAACTCTTTACGACTGCGGCGGCATCCACTCTTAAATACCATGAGAAACCGCTCATACTTTGGAATATGAAGGGTTTTTGGAATTCACTGATTGACTGCCTGAATGACTTGCAGGAGAAAGGTGTCATCCGTGGACGCTGGCAAAACTATATCAACGTAGCTTCTAATCTGGAAGAAATTAACCAAATTATTTCAAAATAGTCATTATTTTGTTCTATATTCTGAAAAATTGATGCAAAACGATGCATTTTTAGTGAAAAATTATTGAAAACTCGAAAAAAAGTTGTACTTTTGCACGCTCAACCAATTTTTGAGGTAAAAATAATACTAAAATAGCATAATAAAAGATTGATATTTAACACTTTATGGAGAAAAGACTAACAGCATTCCTAGCTGCGCTTTTGCTCTCTTTAGGAGTGGCGCTTGCGCAGAACAAAATTACAGGAACCGTGATGCAGGATGACGGAGAAGCCGCCATTGGTGCCACGGTAAAGGTTGTAGGAAGTGCAACGGGTGTCATCACCAATGTGAATGGTAAATTCACTATTGACGTACCTGCAGGAAAGAAACTTGAATTCAGCTATATCGGTTACGAGACAAAGAGATTAACGCCAAAGAATGGCATGACCGTAACCTTAAAGCAAGACTCAAAAGTTATTGACGAAGTGGTGGTGACAGGCGTGCAGAAAATGGACAAGCGTCTGTTTACCGGTGCCACGACCAAGATTGACGCAGAGAAAACAAAACTCGATGGTGTAGCCGATGTGACCCGTGCCCTTGAAGGTCGTGCCGCTGGTGTTAGCGTACAGAACGTGTCGAGCACCTTTGGTACAGCCCCAAAGATTAAGGTGCGTGGTGCCACATCTATCTATGGTTCTTCGTCACCACTCTGGGTTGTCGATGGCGTAATCATGGAAAGCGTAGTAAATGTGTCAAGTGACGATCTTTCCTCTGGTGATGCTGTAACCTTGATTTCTAATGCCATCTCAGGCCTTAATGCTGACGACATCGAGTCGTTCCAGGTTTTGAAAGACGGTTCAGCCACCTCTATATATGGTGCGCGCGCGATGGCTGGTGTGGTTGTTATCACCACCAAGAAAGGGCGCGTTGGTCATAGTTCCATCAATTATACTGGCGAGTTTACCTACCGTTTGAAACCCAGCTACAGGGACTACAACATCTCCAACTCACAGGAACAGATGGGTATCTACAAAGAGATGGCAGCCAAGGGATGGTTGGAGTTTGAGCGTCTGGCAAACAGCTCCTCTGCTGGTCTGTACGGTCGTATGTACACATTGATGAACCAATATAACGAGACTACAGGCACATTCGCACTTCCTCATACGGAAGCAGCCATGAACGACTACCTGCGGCAGGCAGAGTTTATGAATACAGACTGGTTTGACCTGTTGTTCAACAACAATATCATGCAAAACCACTCTATCAGCATCTCAAGCGGTACGGAAAAGGCAAATCTTTATGCATCTCTGTCTGCTATGAACGACCCGGGATGGTCACGTGGTTCTAACGTGGAGCGCTATACGGCTAATATTAATGCAAGTTTTAATTTGAGTAAAAAACTAACTGCCACATTACGCACAAACGGAAGTTTCATTGACCAGCAAGAACCTGGAACCTTGGCACGCAGCACCAATGCCGTGACCGGTGAAGTACGCCGTGACTTTGACATCAACCCCTTCAGCTATGCTATGAACACCTCGCGCACGCTGGACCCTTCCGGTGTGTATACACGAAACTATGCTCCATTCAATATTTTTCAAGAGTTAGACAATAACTACCTTGACAAAACACAGATGGACATGAAATTCCAAGGAGAATTAAATTATAAGCCTATTCTTGGTTTGGAAATTAATTTAATTGGTTCATATCGCATCAACAAAGCAGAGATTGAGCACAACATATTAAATCATTCAAATATGGCTGAAGCCTATCGTGCTGGAGTTGACAACCCCACGATACGCGAAAGCAACCCCTACCTCTATCGTGATCCAGACAACACCAATGCCCTTCCCGTATCAGTAATGCCTATCGGTGGTATTTATGTAGATAGACTTAACTCCGTCAAGCAACTTGACTTCCGTGGCACCATCCAGTATAATAAGATATGGAACGACACGCACATCTTCAACACCCTGGTAGGTATGGAGGCCAACCGTGCTGACTACGACGCCAAAGAGCAGACTGTCTATGGCGTTGACTACGAGAACGCCCGCAACGTAGTTTACGAGACCAACCTCTACAAGCAGGCCAAAGAAGAAGGCACACAGTTTAGCTCCTTCTCACGCTCGTGGAATCGTCGTCTAGCTTATTTCGCCAATGTCAACTATTCCTACAAAGGCCGTTATGCTGGTAACCTGACAGCACGTTACGATGGCTCTAACCAGTTAGGCAAAGCTCGTAAGAGCCGTTGGCTACCTACATGGAACGTCAGTGCTTCTTGGAATGCTCACGAAGAGCCTTTCTTCCAGAAGTGGATGCAGAACACCAACAATGCTGTGTCTCACGCTGCCCTGCGTTTCAGCTATTCACTTGTTGGTGAGCAGACAACAGCCTCCAATGCACTGGCCATCTTCCGTTCCGGCACAATCTGGCGTCCACAAGGTGACCAGCAGGAAACAGGTATTTACATGTCACAGCTTGGTAACTCTGAGTTGACCTATGAAAAGAAGCATGAGTTTAACTTCGGTGTTGACCTCGGTTTCATGAACAACCGCATCAACTTGGTGAGTGACTTCTATTGGCGTGACAACTTCGACCTGATGGGATATGTCAACACACAGGGAGCCGGCGGTTCTATCAGTAAGTTCGCCAATGTTGCATCCATGAAATCGCATGGTATTGAGGCCACCCTGACAACGAAAAACATCATGACAAAAGACTGGTCATGGAACACTGACCTGACGTTTGCCTATACAAGCACTGAGATTACCGACCTCATCTCATGGGCCAATGTCATGAGCTTGGTTTATGACTCTGGTCTCAACACACTGGTTGGCTATCCACACCGCTCACTGTTCTCAATTCCTTTTGTAGGACTGAGCGACGAGGGTATTCCTATGGTTATCAACGAGAATGGCGAGGTAACCACCACTGATATCAACTTCCAGGAGTACGACAAGCGCGACTTCCTGAAATACGAAGGTCCTACCGAACCTACTATGACGGGCGGTCTGAACAATATGATTCGCTGGAAGAACTGGCGCCTCAATATCTTCGTGACCTACTCATTCGGCAACAAGCTACGTCTTGATCCTGTGTTTGCTTCAAGCTATTCCGACCAGACTGCCATGCCAAAGGAGTTCAAGAACCGTTGGGTAGTACCCGGTGACGAGAGAAGTACTAATATTCCCGTTATTCCCAGTACACGTCAGGTTACTAGCATCCGAAATCTTAACTATGCATACAATGCGTACAACTACTCTACTGAACGTGTGGCAGACGGCGGTTTTATCCGTCTGAAGGACGTGTCGATAAGTTATGATTTCGAACCTCAGCTCATCAGCAAGATTGGTCTAACTTCTGCCTCACTAAAGGTGGACGCTACCAACCTGATGCTACTCTATGCAGACAAGAAACTGAATGGCCAGGATCCAGAGTTTGTCAACTCAGGTGGTGTGGCCACTCCACTCTCAAAACAGTTTACACTCACTCTGCGACTTGGTATTTAAGTTGAACGATGATTAAGAACATCAATATGAAGAAGATATATAATATTTGTTTGATTACCTGTGGTTTGCTCCTGCTGACTGCCTGCGGTGACAGTTTCCTCGATCACACCCCAGATGAGCGCATCGAACTGAAAGCAGAGACCTTGACGGATGTGCAGTGTATCAATATGATCAATGCCTCCTATCCTGGTGCTAATTACGGATGGATTGGCGAGTTGTCGAGCGATAATATGATTGACAACAATGCTCCCCACATGCCTACAAGTACTAATGCGGAACAGAAAGAGACACATCTGAACCTGAACTCTATGGATCGTTTTGATGACGAGCTCTTTGAGTTTGAACCCTGTGTCTCTGCTAAATATCAGGACACACCATTCTTTATATGGGAAGACGAATACAGCAGTATTGCCATGACAAATGTCATAATTGATCTGATTAACGAGCATGAGCAATTGGTTGGCAAGGAGAATCTTTCAACCATAAAGAAGGCCGTACGTAGCGAGGCAAAAATCCTGCGCGCCTATTGTCACTATATCCTTGTCAACGTCTTCTCTCAGGCTTACAAGGATGACAATGCCAGTAAGAACGATATCGGAATCCCCTATGTCACTGAGGTTGAGACGACTGTGCGCGTTTCTTACGATCGCAGCAATGTTGCCGATGTCTATGCCAAGATTGCAAAAGACCTAGAGGAAGGATTGGCAGAACTGAACGATACACATATGGAGAAGCCCAAATGGCACTTCAATATTGCTGCTGCCAATGCCTTTGCAGCACGCTTCTATCTGTCATACCATAAATACGACAAGGTTATAAAACACGCTAACAACGTATTGGGAGATGGACCAGTTAATGTGGCCAACAAGTTGCTGAACTATGAGCCATTCAGCGATTTCGCCTACGCCCGAGACTTTGCAAACTATTTCCAGTCTCCAGACAACAACAACAACCTGATGCTTATCTCATCGTTGTCGTATAACTTCTATCATGCCATAGGCTACCGCTATGCCATGAACGGAGAAGCTGCACGTGCTGTATTCTTCCATCCAACGCCAACATCAGGAACCCTGATTATACACCCTGCTGCTGTAGCCAGCTATCAGTTTGCATCCTATAGTTCCGAAGATGCCGACTATGGCTATTACTCATTCAAGATCTATTATGTCTTTGAATATAGCGACAAGGTAAGCGGTACAGGACAAGCCCATCAGATTCGTCGTGAATTTACCAACAGCCTGCTACTGCTTGAACGTGCAGAAGCTAAAATCTTGACAGGTGACTATGATGGTGCCGTTTCAGATATGGCCGACTACGAGGCCAGCCGTCTGAGCATTGGAAACTCCCTGAAAAAAGCTTATGACGTTGAAGACACACCATTGACAAAAGCCATGATTCTTGACTGGTACGACCCTGTTAAGCATGGAATAAACAATGTCTCTCTGTCCATGCGACAGAAGCACGAGAATACGTTGGACAATAGCACAGAAGGCTGGGGCAATGCCAAGCATATGGGTATCGTCATTCCTGATGCCGCTATCCCATATATGAACTGCTTGAATGACATGCGCCGCTATGAGACCATGTGGGAAGGCCTCCGTTTCTTTGACCTAAAGAGATGGGGTATCAAGTATGCCCACATTGTAGGCCCTCAGTCTAAGAAAATAGAACTGGACTGGGACGATGCACGTCGTGCCGTAGAAGCCCCACTGGAAGCTCGTACAGCAGGTATGGCTTCCTCGCGTACCCAGCTGAGCACCGAGGCTCCTATTTCTGGCAATGCAAGAGTCATCATGCCGGAGCCATCAACGTTTAAGATGAAATAATAAAAGGAGAAAAAACATGAAGACAATAAAGACAATACTTCTTAGTGCTGTGGCTATGATGACAGTTTCAAGTTTGACAAGTTGCAGTGAAGACGATTTTGGGAAGACTATCTTCAGTTCCGAAGAGACTGGATTGGACAAGACGTCATATTCTTATCCGCTGGATGCCTATCTGCAGGATAACTTCCTGACACCTTATAATGTACAATTCATCTACCGCATGGAAGACATCGGATCTGATATGCAGAAAGACTTGGTACCTACAAGCTACGAGAAATCCAAGCAACTGGCTGTACTTTGTAAGTATATGTGGTATGATGTTTACAAGGAACTCGCTGGCGAGAAGGAAATATTCCTCAAGAAATACAGTCCACGTATCATCCATCTTACAGGTAGCCCTGGCTTCAACAGTGATGGTACTGAGACATTGGGATATGCCACCAATGGCATAAAGATCACGCTGCAGGCCGTCAACCGCCTAGATTACACACAGATTGAGGGGCGCACTGGACTGAACTATATGTTCTTCCATACCATGCACCATGAGTTTACCCATATCCTGGACCAAACGGTTAGTCACCCTCAGGCTTTCAACACCATCTCTACCGGTCTCTACAATTCCGACTGGTCGAGTACGCCTAATGAGATTGCCGTAGGAAATGGCTTTGTAACCAACTATGCCTCAGCCAACACAACCGAAGACTGGGCAGAGACTGTATCCAACTATATCACCATGAACCAGATGAACTGGGACGAGATGATGGATATCGCATCATACGACTGGGAACAGATAGATTTTAAAGATGACGATGAGCGCGACTCCGTGGCCTCTTTGTATTCCAAGGCTATGGTCTATACCACGCTCTATAACACAGACTCCATCGGTCGCAGTTACAAGCTGGGAAGTGGTGAGTATAAGTGGGTTCGCAAATCTATCGTACGCGATCAGATAACAGGTAAGCCCATCACCGACGAGAATGGCAATATACAGTATCTTCACAATAAGACCATTGATGCAGCAACGACCATCAACCAAAAAGTGGACCTTGCACGCGAATGGCTTAAAGAGAACTATCAGATTGATCTCGATCTACTACGCAAGACTGTGCAGGAGCGCCAATACATGACTGATGCCAATGGGAATTTCGTCACACAAATTGACACAGAAGGGAAAACCGTCTATGTAAACCGTTTGACGCAGCCCGACCCTCAGAATCCATCACAAACGCTGATGGAAAGTCTGCTGAAGACTATTGATGCCTACGCTGTTGAACAATAAAAAGACTCATTAATAGATAGTAATAATATGACGAATAAAATATCTTCACTGATTCTTCTCTTAGGAGTAACGCTCTGCTTTACCAACTGTTCACGAGAAGAAGATGATATCTTCAACAAATCAGCAGCAGAGCGCCTCGCTGACATCAAGGATGTCTATACCAACCGCCTTACTGCCAATTCAGACGGCTGGGCTCTGCAGTATTATCCACAGTCAGACGAAGAAGCCTACTCCGTCTCGCAGCGCGGTTACCTGATGCTGGTAAAATTCAAGAAAGACAAGACGGTAGATATGGCCATGAACTACTGGCCCCGCTGGTATAAGAGCAGTACTGGTCATGACGACTTGGTTGAATACATGCATACCTATGTCAGTGACAACAACACCCTCTGGGAAGTTATCACCGACAATGGTCCCGTGCTGTCATTCAATAGTTACAATAACGTAATACACCACTTCTCTGATCCAGAGAAATACGCAACTACCGAAGGCTACAAGGGCGACTATGAATTTGTGATTATCGATGCACCTGAGGATGGCAGCTATATCTTGCTGAAAGGCAAGAAGCGCGGTACCTATAATCTCCTGACCCCCCTGCCTACCGGTACCAACTTCCAAACCTATTTGGACGATATAGAGACGTTCCATCAATCATTCTTCAAGAAGAATGCTCCTTGTGAGCCCATGATCCTATCAGGCGGAAAATCCTACATATTACAAGATATGGTATCACGCTATCCGCGTCTTTATCCAGAGGGTACCGATCCCGTTATTGAAGGCAAGTACATGCCTTACCTGATAACAAAGCGTGGCAATGACTATTATCTCCGCTTCAAGACTGCTGAGAAGTTTGACAATCAGACGATTGAGCAGGAATATATCTACAATGCAGAAGACGATAAATTCCATGGTGTGAAAAATGGTCAAAACGTCATCACGACAAAGTATACCAATATCACTGACTTCATGACAGAAAAGTTTGATGCTAAGCATCAGTTTAATCTGTTCAAGGACATAACAAGAAGTCCTATGTCTGACAAGATGAAGCAATACGTCAACGATGCCAGCAATGCCATGAAACAGCGCAACAGCGCCTACCATATCGATTCACTCTCTATCACTAAGACCGCTGATGGCGAGGCTCAGTGGAAATTCCGCTACCAGTCAGGAAAGAATGCCAAGGACCAGCGTTATAAATACACTTACCAGCAAGAGGGCAATACCATCACTTTCACGTATGTAGAACCTTCAGAAACAAGTGCTGCCAACATCCTTAATGCAGTTCCTGAAATCAAGACTCTGATGACGGAGGTGCTATCCCAGAAATTTATCATCAATAAATACATAACCATATTCGACTTAACCAAAATAAAACTTACCTCTGAGTCTGACCCAGAGATTTGGTTTGTCATTAATTATTAAACAATAACAAATGAAAAGAATTGTAATTTCTTTCGTCGCAGCCATGACCGTGATGGCAGGCTCGGCACAAGACCTCCAGAGCATTCAGAGTATTGCACGGAGTAAGGCTAATCACGCTGCAGTTTCTTCTGTAGCAACAAAGCATCATCAGCTTTCAGCAGGAAAGGTTGCTGATGTAAAAAACTCAAGAAGAGCCGTAAAAGACGGTGTGTACTATGCACGTCCTGAAGGTGCCTTCTGGAATACAGGCCATGTAAGCGATACCAAGGCTTACGAATATCTTATTCTGCCTCCTTTTACTGATGTCACATTCCCCAATATGTGCACCGCAAAAGATCAGGCAACATGGGCTTTTGGAACTAGCTCATTGGCAAAATTCGTTGACGAGAACCAAAATCTGGTTTATTCTTTCGACAAGTCTGCTTACGGATATGTCATGCATGCTCCAACTATCAGTGTCGGACAGACATCATATCAGATTGCAGACTATGTACTCATTCAGGACTCTGTTCCCACGTATCTGCATCCATTCAATTACGTCAAGGGTGGCCGCTATTACGGTTATGGAGACGGAAGATCAGCCTTCATGTCTGGTCTCGACTCGTTTGATTTTAACGAAGACGGCCAGGAAGAGTCTTTCAAAGCGTGGGGTTTCCGCCAGTATTTTGAAAAGCCCATCAATCCATTGTATCTCCACGAAGTGTCAATATGGGCAACCACCAAGGACAAGAACTTCACAGGCGAGAAGTTGAAGGCCGTATTCAACAAGGTTAATCGTGACGAGAAAGGCAACAAAACCGTAGGCGATGTTATCGCCACCATGGACTGCACGATTGCAGATGTAGACACTACTGTGCTCACTGAAGAGTCACAAGTTTACCTCTGTGACCTCACCTTCGCATGTCAGGAAGCAGACGAGTTTGGTACGATGACCTCTTTCCCCATACTGCTGGACGATGAATATGCCATCACCATCACAGGTATCAATGAAGAGGGCGTAGATATCCGCTTCTATTTTACTGACCAGGGCGAGAATGACGAGGAATTTGAAACAGCAAGTCCCACCTACATCATGCCTGCCGACCTGAATGGTAATCACATTGAAATGAAAAATGGCAATGGCTTGTCTTACTATGGAAAGTCAAAGGATGGAAACTACTGCTATAACATTGTATTCTATTTCGTTGGCGAGATGGATGGTATAGCCGTAGAGCCCGCATCTTATCAGCTGCTGGCTGGCGAAGAAGGCGGTGAAGCAATGGCTATGGTAGAAGGTTATAACGATGGCGTGCCTGCTTATGTTTATACCAACTATCCAATATTCACAGATCTTGACGGCAAGGACGCCTTCTCAGGCTACTATGCCTTCGATGGTGTGCCCGAATGGGCTCAAATTAAAATTGACCCAAGCTACTATGAGTATGGCACTGGTACCGATAACGAGATCCGTGGCTTGAATCTAGTATGGTTCGAAGTTCAGGCTCTGCCTGTAGGCGAGAAAGGCCGTATGGCTATCGTAAATGTCCTCAGTGCACTTGGTGCCACCTCAAAATACCCCATTCTGATTCTTCAGGGTGATGTTGAGGTTCCTGCCGGCGTCAAGGCACTTAAGTTTGACGCACAGGGCAAGTTCGTTGGTTCCTACAACATGAACGGCCAGCGCGTTAACGACAACCAGAAGGGTCTCGTCATCCGCAATGGTAAGAAGATGATTAAGAAGTAAATCTTTTTGATATTCTACAAAAAGGGGAATACCATATGGCATTTCCCTTTTTTCTTGGCTTATTGAATTTATCTTCGTAAATTTGCACCCGAAAAAGAAATATCAAATATGAAAAGATTATCACTTCTCATGATAATGATGGTCATTGGAGCTGTGTCGTTAATGGCACGTCCTGGCTACTCAAAACCCGTTGACGTGAAGCAACCCGATGGTTCCTTCGTCACCCTGCTGATGCATGGCGATGAATTCCGTCACTTTATGACCACCACCGATGGCTATACAGTTGTGAAAGGCGAAGACGGCTACTATCGCTATGCAGATAAGGACAGCAACGGGCAACTGTCTGCCTCTGCTGTCGCTGCCATAAATCCCGAGTCTCGTGACGACAGCCAGCAAGCATACCTTGCAAGTCGTCAAAAGATGATTGCGCCGGAAATGACAGTATTTCAGAAAGAAATGAAAACCTGCGCCTTACAGTTACAAAGAGACTATTCCTCCATGGCTGTCAACAACGGCATTCGCAAGAACAGGGCAGGTGGCATCTGGTCAGTCATTGACTACTCACTGTTCAAAGGCCTGGTCATCCTCGTGGAATTCAGCGATCGCAAGTTCACCACAGAAGACCCTCATGCGTTCTACCAGCGACTCACCAGTGAAAAAAACTATCAGGACACGTCCCATAAATACTACCCCGTTGACGTGGAAGGCAGTGCCCGCGACTACTTCTACGACAACTCCATTGGAATCTTCGACCCAACCTTCGACGTTGTAGGCCCTGTTCAGATAGACATGAATTCAACCGATGTTGGCGGCAAAAATGCAAGCAACCAGACAATGGCCACCATATTCAAGAAAGCCATTGCCTTGATTGACGACAAGGTGGACTTCAGCCAGTACGACCTCGACAGCAACGGCTATATAGATATGTGCTATTTCATCTTTGCCGGCTACGGCAGTTATGTACAGGGCAACAACGAGAACTATCTCTGGCCCCATGCACTTGACTTCTCTCAGCAGGCTCGCTGGCAGGGAATGCGATATGATGGCAAATATTTCGGACGCTATGCATGTAGTGTAGAGCTTCAAGACTATGAGACAAGTGCCGACCAGCATCAGTATCTGGATGGTATCGGCACTATCTGCCATGAGTTCAGCCATGTGCTCGGTCTTGCCGACCATTACGACACCGACTATACTGATAACGGTCAAGCTCAAACGCCAGGATACTGGGACCTGATGGCCAGCGGTACCGATAACAACTATGGTCTTACACCCGTAGGCTATAACGCCTTCGAACGCTACGTCCTGGAGTTTACTACACCAAGAGTCATTGATGTTGCAGGTACTTACTGCCTTAATCCCTTTATCATATCCAACGAGTGCTATATCCTTCACACTGGTACTCAAAACGAGGACTTCTATATAGAGAACCGTCAGCAGCAGGGGTGGGACCGCTTCCTGCCAGGCCATGGTATGCTGGTATGGCGTGCAGACCTGTCGGATTCCTATGTATGGAAGAGTAATCAAGTGAACATAAGCCCCAACAACCTACACTTCGAACTACTCTGCGCAACGCCTAACAAAGACATCAGCTCTGAGTACACTCCATTCCCAGGCAAAGGAAATGTCACAGACCTGACCACGATGACAACACCCGCCCTCGTCTCATCGATGCGCACCAATGCCCTATTCAATATTTATGACATCACAGAATCAGCCGATGGCAGCATCTCGTTTGAGGCTAGCAACGAGAAAAGATTCAGCACTGTCATAGAGGACTTCGAGACAATGGATCCTACCACTGCCGATGCTACTGACGTAAAAGGTGCTTTCTGTAACTGGAACCTCACCAAAGCAACTATCGAGCCCGTTTCAGGCGACTATGGTTATGGACAGCAGCTCGTAAAACTTGCCAAGAACGGCATACTGGAAACAACGCCTCTGCCCATCCTGGTAAAAGGCATTTCTTTCAAAGTATGGAATGGCGATGTGATGACAAGACTCAGTGTAAAGGTCAAAAATCCTGAAGACGACACGTGGAGTGCTGTGGGAAATACAGAGACACTTGCCAAGAACGCCTTTACCACCATTACTGTCAATTCATCCATCAACGCTGGTAGTCTGCTTCGCATTTCTACCCAAGCCACCAACAGTTCGGCTGTGACTTATATTGACGACATCTCCTTTACAATCAAGGATAGCGACATGACTGCCGTAGAAAGCATTCAGGTTGCACGTCCCGATGAATCTCAGACATACAACCTGAATGGTCAGATAGTAAACAAGCACTATCGTGGTATCACTATCAGAAATGGGAAAAAACGTGTGATGAGATAAGTCTCATTACATCTTGATATCTTTCGCAAAGGCCTCATCAACATAGTTGTTGAGGCTTTTGCATACATTTTCCGAGAACTTCATGGCATAGCCGATCACGCTGTCCCATTGATGCTCAGTAAGACCTGCCTCCATCTGTTCACGAGTAATGTCGTTTTTAATCAGGCCGTAGATAAAACCAGCATTGAAATTATCGCCGGCACCGATAGTACTGACAATAGGTGATGGGTGATGGGTATCGGATGATGGATTCACTACAGCATACTGCTTCTTGAATCCTCCATCAGCCCTCAACTCAACAGGCTGCGAACCATTAGTACAGATAAACTTCTTGGTATAGAACGAAATCTGAGAGCGATAGATAGCATCGGCATCTGTCTTATGAAACATCACGTCAAAGTCCTCAGTCGAGCCACGCAAGATGTCTGCCAACTCCAGGTTCTCAAGGATATTAGGCGTCAGTTTCATCACCTCATCCTTATGGGATGCACGGAAATTGACATCGTAGTAGAGAATGGCACCGCGTGACTTGGCATACTCCAGAAAGCCCGACACCTGAGGACGGATAACGGGGTTAACAGCATAATAAGAGCCAAACACCACGATATCATTCTCGTTCACCTCAGGATAGTTAAAGTCCAAGCGGTCCTTTGGATGATCCTTATAGAAGATATACTCAGCATCGTTTCGCTCATTGAGAAAAGCCAACGACAAGGGTGATTTTGACTCTGGATAGACCGATACCGACGAACTATCGACACCGTTCTCTTCCAAGAAACGGATAATCCTTTTACCCACACGGTCATTACCTGTCTCACTGATAAACGAGGCCTTGACACCACAACGACCCAAGGATATCAGGCAGTTGAACGTACTGCCGCCTGGCACGGCCGCAATGGGGGCATCATCCCTGAATATAATGTCAAGTACCGTCTCTCCTATTCCTATTACCTTTCGCATCTTCGTATTTCTTTTATTGGGTGCAAAGATAAGAAATAATTATAAATTAAGAATTATGAATTATGAATTATTTCGTACCTTTGTGCCCGAAATGACAAAATACAACACACTGACTCTGGAAAACGGCTTACGCATCATCCACCTGCCATCGGATTCGCAGGTGGTTTATTGCGGTATTGCCGTGAAAGCAGGTACACGACATGAGCAACCTGGCGAAGAAGGACTGGCACATTTTTGCGAACACCTCTCGTTTAAAGGTACGGAGCACCGCACATCCGTACAAATCATCAACGCCATCGAAGGATTAGGAGGCGAACTCAACGCCTTTACCAACAAGGAGGACACCGTCTTCTACTGTGCCATCCAAGCCAAACATCTGAAGAAAGCCGTTGATGTGCTCTGCGACATCGTCTTTCATAGCACCTATCCCCAGCATGAGGTGGAAAAGGAGCGCGAGGTGGTCTGCGACGAGATAGAAAGCTATGAAGATACCCCAGCCGAACTCATCTTCGATGAGATAGAAAACATCTTATTTGAAGGTCATCCCTTAGGACATAATATCCTTGGCACCAGCGAGCAGGTGCGTCAATACACCAGCGCGGATGCCCATCGCTTCACCACCCGCTATTACCTACCAGACAACTGCGTCTTCTTTGCAAGTGGCAACTTGGACTTTAAGAAACTGACAAAGTGGATAGAGCAGACTCTCAGAAATAGCCACCTTTCATCCACAGAGATGATTGGCAACGAAGCCATCTTCCCCCCTCCCCCACAGGGACGGGTAGGAGGTGGGTCTTTTATTCGCCATCGCGGCACCCATCAGGCCCATGTCATCATGGGCGCACGTGCCTATGCCGCTTTTGACACACGTCGCTGGGCACTCTATCTGCTGAATAATATCATTGGAGGGCCAGGCCTCAACTCTCGCCTCAACCTGTCGCTCAGAGAGCGCAACGGACTGGTCTATAGCGTAGAGAGCAGTATGGTATGCTATGGCGACACAGGCTGTTGGTGCACCTATTTTGGTTGCGACCCTCACGATGTGAAACGCTGCTGCCGTTTGGTTCGTCGCGAACTGGACCGTCTTATCAAGAATCCGCTCAGCGCCTCACAACTCCATAAGGCCAAACAACAACTGCAAGGTCAGCTTGCCATTGCCAGCGACAGTCGTGAGCAGTTTGCCCTCGACTTTGCCAAGAACTTCCTGCATCAGGGCAAAGAGCGCGACCTCAGCGATATCATGCGACATATTGATAGCCTCACCCCGCAAGACCTGCAACAGGTGGCCAGCGACATCTTCGACCCAGACCATATCACTACACTTATCTACGAATAAGAAGGAATAAGACACAAGAAAGCCTCAGCAATATACTGAGGCTTTCTTGTGGACCAGCCAGGGCTTGAACCTGGGACCTCCAGATTATGAGTCCTTTTGATGGTGATTTCATGAAATCATAAATAATGCTAAATATCAGAAAATAAAGTGATTATAAATTTTGTGGATTGCAGAAGATTTCGTAAATTTGCACTGAATTTAGAGGTCTATGTTCACCTCATGTTCACCAAATATTAATCGTAAACATCTATAATTAAGGGATTTACTATGCCAAAGAAAGTCTATATGTTCACCGATTCGGCCGATTTGGCGAATTTCAACTACAAAGGTGTCTATGTTTCACTCACCATTGACACTCGTAAATGGGCCGTTACGAAAAGAGATAAAGACGGTCGTCCTATTGAACATGACCAACTCCAAGAGTTGCCAATTGTTCTAAGAGTTACCAAAGATTCCAAACGTCTATATTTGCCTGTAGGTGAAAAGTGCACATGGAACAATTGGTTGGAAATGTGCAAGCACGAACAAAGTACAAGGGTGAAGACTGATTCCGAGAAACGAACTCAACTAAAGAAGCATATCGCTAATCTAAAACCTATAGTTTACGAAATGACAGATGCAGGTACGTTTTCTCTTGCCAAGCTAAAAGACTGGTATAATGGAATAAGTGATGATAATGCTACCATCTATTCTATTTGGGATGAAATCATTCAGGCTAAGCGTGATGAAGGCAAGGCTGGAACTGCTCGTTGTAATGTGGACGTACGGAATCGCTTTATTAGTAACATGGGCAAGGAAGTTGCATTCTCTGACATTGACCAGAAATTCATTCAGAAATGGGTAAAAGTGATGGAGAAGAAAGGTTTGTGTGTAACCACTATCGGAATCTCTCTTCGTACATTTCGGGCTATTGTTAATGTCTGCATTGATAGGAAGCTGATAAAGGGAAACACAAAGGAGATGTTTAAGGATTCTGGCTATAATAAAATGGAAAACCGCAAGACTGATTTCCTTGATGTGTCAACCATGCGTCAGTTATATGAGTTTTGGGAGAAGGGCGAGGCAAAGGATGAAAATGGTAATGAACTTTATACTCTCAGAGAGAAAAATGCTCTGTTTCGTTACCTTGGATTGTTTCTTTTCATGTACCTTGGTGATGGTCAGAACTTAGCAGATACATTACGTTTAGAATATGACGGCTGGTATTTTGCCACACATGGGAAACAATTAAGATTTCTTCGTCATAAGACTAAAGAACGTAACAAAGATGCAAGCGAGGTTATTTTTCCCATCACACCAGAAATAAAGAAGATACTTGATAGGTATGCCAACGAACCAAAACAAGGTCAGCGTGTTTTCCCTATTATGAAGCAGTTTATTTCTCCCGAGAAGGAAATATGGGTGATACAACGCTATAATAGATATATTCGTGAGTATATGGCAAAGGTGGCTAAGTTGCTAAAAATGGAACAGTTGCCTACGTCAACATGGGCACGTCATAGTTTTGCGACAAATCTAAACAATTCAGGATGTGTACCTCGCGAGTATATAAGCGACAGTATGGGACACAGCACCAGTGGTGACATAACCTCAAAATATATTGGAACTTATCCGTTAGCCAAGATGTTGGAGTATAATGCTTACTTGCTTAAAGACCCGAAATCCATAGATAGTAAGGCTGCCTTGCTTGAATTACTGAAAGGGATGAGTGCGGAAGAACGTGAGGCATTAATAGCAGAGGCTTCTAAATAGGTTATTATTTGGCATAATCTGGCAAAAAAGCTGAGATTATGCCAGATTATAATCCTTAAACGAGAAGGTGCGGGTATATAAAATCCCTTATACCGGCACGAAAATTGAGAATATTGGAGCCTAAAAACGTGAATTATACAAGATAAAATGTAAAAATAATCGAATTTTGTCTTTTATAAAAGATAAAATTGCTATCTTTGCAGCAAATTTCATTTATAGAAGATATGAAAGCAATTGTAAGACAAAGTTATCTTGACAAGATAGCGAAGTATCTTGGTAAGGACACCAT
>CACYXD010000019.1 GCA_902778255.1 uncultured Prevotellaceae bacterium | reverse complement strand
GATATAGCAGGAATCAGTGAGGATGAAGCCATGAACATTGCCGGGGCTTTTGGTGGTGGTATGGGTAATATGGAAGGTACATGTGGCGCACTTGTTGGAGCTGGTCTCGTTTTGGGGTTGGTAAATAAAGACAAGGCAAAGTCCATGAAACAGATGCGTCAGATAATGACCAAGTTCCAAGAGAGAAACGGAGCCACACAATGCAAGCTGCTGAAAGGTATCGGAACAAAAGTAGTACTTAGAGAGTGTCCTGATTGTGTAGACGATGCAGCAGAATTTCTGGAAGAACTATTAAATGGGTAGAAGTCAAATATGCAGATAATACTCGCTTCCGCAAAGATAATGAATGACAAGGTAAAGTCATCCTCCGACATTAGCCTGTCATCACCTCGTTTCCAAAATGAGGCAGAGGGTTTCGCGAGGGACATGGTTCAATATTCAGCTGAGACGATAGCCGAAATGCTGGGCTGCAGCCAGCAAATTGCTGCTCAGAACAGGTTGCGGTATATGCGTTTCTTCGATGATGCCGTGAAGCTGCCAGCTATTCTTGCCTATCACGGCCAGGCATACAAACATCTGAAGGCTGAGACTCTGAATGTCGATGACTTCAATTATTCACAGAGAAAGCTATGGATTACCTCTTTCCTCTATGGACTGCTTCGCCCATTGGATGCTATTCTCCCATATAGGATGGAGGGTAATGTAGAACTTCCAAACGGAGAGGGACAGAACATGTTTGGTTTCTGGAAGAGCCGCTTGACTGATGTGCTGATTGATGCTGTGAAAGCAGATGGGGGAACGCTGATACATCTTGCAACAGAGGAATACCAGCATTTGTTTGACTGGCAGCGAGTCCGTAAGGAAGTGCGAATCGTTCAGCCTTTGTTCTACGTCAGAAAAGGCAGCGAGTTGAAGATTCAGGCTGTTTGGGCTAAGACATGTCGGGGTGCAATGACACGGTTCATCATTGAGAATCGTATCGACAAACCCCAAGACCTCTTTGCCTTCAGTTACGAGGGATTTACCTACGAATCTAAACTTGGAGAACCCGACTTTCCTCATTTTTTAAGCAATAGGGAACATGGGTAGGATCATCAGAGAAGCCAAACCGTCGGACATAGCTGAAATCATGCAAGTCATGGATGCTGCGAAGAAGATTATGCGGCAGTCCGGCAATATGCACCAATGGGGTGCTGGCTATCCCTCGGAGGCTGCCATAATGGCTGATATGGAACAGAATGGTGGCTTTGTCATTGAGGACGGTGGCAAGGTGGTTGGCTACTTTGCTTTCCTACAATCCCCAGAACCCACTTATGCCAGAATCTATGAAGGCAAGTGGATAGATGATGTTCAACCTTATCATGTAGTACATCGCATTGCCAGTTATCCAGATGCTCACGGCATCTTCAGTAGCATCATGGAATTCTGCTTCTCTCATGATACGAACATCCGCATAGACACTCACCGCGACAACAAGATTATGCAGCATAACATCCTGAAGCACGGCTTCACCTATTGTGGCATCATCTACTTGTTGTCAGGAGATGAAAGACTGGCTTATCAAAGGATTGAATTTCCCCTTCATACATGAAGGCTATGTGTCCAGATTATCTTCTGAACACATAACCATCTGTGAAATAGAAATCATCTATGAAGAGATCCCTCGCATATGCATCGTAATCGAAGTATGATGCAAGATGCCCCATCATGTCATCGAGATTGTAGCACTCATCAACGATGTGCTCAGCGAAATCCTTTTCTGAATCCCACTTACCCATGTAGCGCTCCTTGAAGCTGTCAAAGCTATCATTGCCGAAGCTATCAACAAACTCTTCGTAGGCATCCCTATCATCCTCATCCATATCGGCATATTCCATGATTTTATCAAATGTATCCTCATCGATACCGCTTTCAGAGTACCAGGCACTGGGGAAACATTCATAATCCTGATACATCAGCTCAGGATCCTCTTCATCAGCATGTAGATTGTGGCAAACTTCCATGAATGTGTCATAATCGCCACACTTTACCAAATCAACCCACATACCAAAGAGGCTACCATCATTGTACTTGGCGTATGTACCTACGTACACGGCGGGATGACCATCCTTGCAATCATTCATATAATATTCAACTGACATCTTCTGGAAAGCGAGCTTACCGAGATAATTTTTCTCCTCCTTAGCGAGGCTTTGAAACTTTGATGAAATATTGTTCTGCATAACTTTATGAATTTAAATGTTTAACTTCTAGTGATGCCCTTGAGTGTGTAGGGCTTTTTACGATGCCTTAGAAAGTGAGCGGGAAGAAGTACAGGAATGCAAGGAATGACCAGGAAAATTCATGGAATACCTTATTTCAAGGAAATCAGGAAGGCCTTCTGTGAATTTTCTGCAGACATCGGGAGCCTGTGACCAGTACTTGCAGCGTACGCCCGCCTTAACTTTGCAGCGGGAAAAGTCTGGAACACCAGCAAGAGGGCATTACGTTAAACAGGTAAATTCGTTATGCAGGACTTCAGAAAGGCAAAAGCCGGATAGGAAATGTGGAGAAAAAAGTAAGTTACCTGTAAGAATATTGATGTCAGGACCTATACAAATATTTGCGAGGGCAACATAACCGCCATAGAGAATGTAGCCAAACAATGAAATGAACCCTATATGTGGGGAAAAAGAAAAAAGTGGTGATATACCTTCCTGCTACATGCTACAATCGCCAGAATGACGATGTACAGGGGATTCTAAGCTAATTAATATGTAGCAGAATGAATTTTGTAGTACCTTGTAGCAACTATGAAAAATAAGCGGTTTGAGGTACTCTTTCCCTCTGCTTCTTAAATCGAACTATTCCAAAATGAGTTTTCCAGACTTCTTCGGTTAAGTGCGAAATAATAAGCTAATGCATCAATGAAACCGGATTTCTCCCCGATTTCGCTTGCGCGAATACACAAAATAATTATAACGACCACCTATTTATATAAAAAAGTTCTAAATTTTCTGCTAATTTAGCATATTTTAGACTGCGCGGGCTTGAACAACGGCAGTTTTGTGTAAATTAGCAGTCAGAATCCCCGTGACACGGAGAACCGGGCTTCGTGCTACGGAGGACGGCTCTCTGTGGTACAAAGCTCCGACTTCCGTGGTACAAAGCTCCTATCTCTGTGGTACAGATGTCTGGACAAACTATACCCGCCTCAGCTGTCAAACGTATCTTTGACAGCTGTCAAAAGATTCTTTGTCAGCTGTCAGATGTGTCTTTGTCAGCTGTCAAAAGATGGCGTAAGGATTTTTCTTGGATGGCTAAATCTCTGTGTAGACATACGTGCGGCCAATCTTCGAGCGCATGAGCCTGGGGCGCGGCTCCTCGCACCAGCGGTCGAGCACCTGGCGGGCTGCATAGTCCGACAGGTGGCTAAACATCTTGAACGTGCTCACCGTGGTGTAGCCGCCTTGCCCGTCAATGGACAGACGCAGGGCGTTGAGCAGATGCTCCTCTTCACCGGCTAAGGGCAGCGACGAGGGGAATGGTGTGTGGCGGTAGCCGTTGGTCATCCCGTCCACCTCGTCCACATACTCTTTCGAAGGCTCGAAGCCGATGCCCTTCAGATAGACATCGTCGTTGCGCACGCGGTCGGCGGTGGTTTTCTCGCTCTTCAGGCCGAGGCGCGGCGAGAACGTGCCGATAGGTGTCTCCAGACGGTCGCCCCAGGCCAGCCATATCTTCGACATCAGGCGGAACGCGTTGAACGCCCGCGTCATCTCGCCGGGGCGCATGGCGAAGTGGCGGGAACAGTAGTCGTCAATGTCCTCCATCGTGCGGTGATTGAATGTGCGTGGCTTCACGCACACATAGTTGTTACCCTTTTTGTCCTTCAGAGGTGTGGGGTATACCTCAAACTGCATACCGTCTTCCTTGCGTGCCATAGTACAGAATTCATAAAGTTTCGTAATATCGGCTGCAAAATTACGAATTATCTATGAGAAATGAGTATTTTTGCCGTTGGTTTTAATAAGATTTTGAATATGGCACCACAAGTAACCAACAAAGTAGCTTCGCATGTCGAAGAAGAAAGAAACGAGCGTCTGGCAAAGACACTTATCAAGAACCTGCAACGCCGCCACATCGAGGGCTTCTATTGTGCTACAGGTGAAGCGGCAGTAAAAAAAGTCTCTGAACTCATTGCGGACGGGAACAGTGTGACATGGGGCGGCACGATGACCGTAAGAGACCTTGGCATTCCCGATTATCTCAGGAAGCGTGGTACGCTGGAAGTGCTTGACCGCGACCTGGCAGAGACCCCAGAAGAAAAACAGGCCATGTATCTCAGGGCGTTCTCGACAGATATTTACCTGACCAGTGCCAATGCTATCTCTGAGGACGGCGTTATCGTGAACATCGACGGAAACGGAAACCGGGTGGCTGCTATCACATGGGGACCGAAAAAGGTTATCTTTGTGATTGGCATGAACAAAGTAGCCCAGACTGTAGAAGCGGCTCTTTCAAGGGCGAGAGGGACAGCATCCCCCATCAATGCAGCCAGATTTGACATCAAGCCCCCTTGTCAAGTTGATGGTGTATGTCATAACTGCAATTCCCCTGAATCCATCTGCAACTACATTCACTTCCTCAGAAATTCACCTAAAGGCCGTCACGTCGTAGTGCTTGTAGGGGAGAACCTTGGATATTAAACATGAAGTGGACTGTATTATCAGATAATCGGAGCCGCTCGACCTCTGGTCGTTTGCAAGGCAAGAATGACAGCCGACTTTCTACAGAGCATGGGCTTTCTATCCTGTTGGAAACAGAACGGCACAAGATTTTGCTTGATACTGGAGCAAGTGATGTGTTTATCCAAAATGCAGAGTTGCTGGGTGTAAATCTTAGTAATGTGGATTATGTTTTCATTTCTCACGGACATAGTGATCATGCAGGAGGCTTACGATACTTCTTGGAGCATAATAGACAGGCTCAGGTCATTGTATCACCTGATGCTATGAGCGGAAAGTTCTTTTCAAAACGAGGCAATCTGCATAGCATTACTACAGAGTGGCCTGAGATAGGTGAAGACAGACTCGTCTTGACAGACCTGACCTGCGAGATAATGGAAGGTATTCATGTAATTGCCCATATCCCACAGACTAATCCTATGCCCAAGGGGAATCAGAATCTCTATGTTCAGGACACTAATGGAGATTATATCCACGATGACTTCCGTCACGAACTGGCTATGTATGTGGATGGCCTGCTATTCACGGGTTGTGCTCATAGCGGTCTGGAGAATTTTCTGGCGGCATGTCCTTGTCCTGTTCATTCCGTTGTAGGTGGTTTCCACTTACTTGATGGACAAGAGTCTGAAGAAGAAATAAAAGCATTGGCTCAAAGACTGAAAACAAAATATCCTAAAACGCTGTTCTATACCAGCCATTGCACAGGTGACAATGTGTTTGAGGTGATGAAGAATGTGATAGGTGAACATCTGCAGCCTTTCAGATGTGGAGATACTAATTTGTCATTAGTATGATTACACCGCTAATGCAGATATAGGCATAGACGATGTAGCGGAAAATGCGGTTGGGTATATGTTTGAAGACGTAGGCACCCAGCATCGTGCCGATAATAACGCCGCCAAGGCCATAGAGATAATCAACAGCGACAGTCTCAGTGAAGAAGCCATTGTAAGCTCTCACGCCCGTCATCATCACATTGCCAATCAGAAAGTAGGTTTGCGCCATCGCCATATAATGCTCCTTCGTCGGCTCACTCTGGATGAAGTAAAGCACGGCAGGCGGGCCTTGCATACCGAAGAAGCCACCCATCAGTCCACTCAATGTTCCTGCACCTACCTGCACTTTTTTCGTCGTTGGCAGTTTTATGCGCTGGCTGAAAAACATAAAGTATATGCTAATTAGGATAAGTGCTACTCCAAGGATGCGACGAAGAATATGGTCTTCGATACGTGTCAGAGCGAAGATGGCGATGGAAGAGACGATGATGAACGTCAGCAGAATCGGCCAAAGTCGCTGCCATGTAATGTAACCCCGCAACCGCCATACGATAGCTGCAGAAGTGGTGATAGCCAGCAGTCCTGAGAGTGTTGTAGCCTCGCCATAGCTTGGCATGATGAGCGGCAGCATCGTCATAATGAAGATGCCAAAGCCGAAACCCGTAGTGCGCTGAATAAAACTCGCGCCGATGCTCAGCAGGAATATGGAAAGAACTATGCTACTCAAATCCTAAACTGTCCTAATAATCGCTGCAAAGGTACGAAAAATCGATAAAAATCACTATCTTGCCGCCCAGATTTAATATGTTTTGTGAAAACGAACAATAACTACTAAAAAAATACGATTATGAAGAAAGCAATTGTATGTGTCTTTTCCTGAATCTGGCAACTGACATCGTAAAAGTAAACAAGTAAAACAATTTTGAGTTGAAGTGAGGGAATCAATTGAGCACCGCAAGGTGTAGGGCCCTTTCTCAAGCTTCTCTCGCTAAAAACTCAAAGACAATGAAAACAGATATTCAAATATTTACAAGTGAAACTTTCGGCGAGATTCGTACTTGCCAAGTAAATAATCAAATTATGTTCGTGGGCAAAGATGTGGCTACGGCGCTGGGATATAGCAATGTCCGTGATGCCCTAAACAAACATGTTGACTCCGAGGATAAGGGAGTCGCGAAATGCGACACCCTTGGTGGAGTACAGAAATTTACGGTCATCAACGAAAGCGGTCTTTACTCGCTGATTCTCTCTTCCAAGCTGCCACAGGCTAAGGCGTTCAAGCGATGGGTGACGGCCGAGGTTTTGCCACAGATTCGCAAGACGGGCGGCTACATTCCCACTCGCGATTTTGATGGTCGTGAACTTAGCGGTAAGGAAATTCTGGAGCGAGCCGATGAAATCGTTGGTTGCACTCTGCGCCTGCTGAACGAGCCTGCTGAGGAAAACGATACCGAGGCATACATCCGCACCGTATGCACCAAGGCAAGGATTCATCGTACAGACAAGGTACTGCCGAACGTCAAAGACAATATCTGCAAGCTGGCGTGGGCGATGGCCTACGTGGAGAATGGGCAGACGCTGAACTACAGGTTCTTTACGCAGGCGTTCCTGATGATGTGACCAATCAGATGACAGATGACCTCCAGATGCTTGCTGTCTATGTCATCGAATGTGGCGAGGTGTTCGCTGTCAATATCAAGTACAGCTAATACCTTGCCATCATTGTCAAAAACAGGCACGACGATCTCTGACTTCGACTCACTGCTACAGGCTATATGGCCAGGGAACTGCTCAACATCTGGTACAATGATGGTCTCTGCTCTTTGCCAGGCAGTACCACACACGCCCTTGCCGTAGGGAATGTGCATACAAGCAACAGGGCCTTGGAATGGACCAAGCACCAACTCGTCGCCAACCACACGATAGAACCCCGTCCACCAGAATCCCATCGTCTGATGAATGGCTGCTGCCACATTGCTCATAACAGCTATCATGTCTTTCTCGCCTTCAATGAGTGATGTTATCTGGCTGACCAGTAACTTATATTGTTCTTCTTTCATAGTAACTCTATTCATAATGTCTAATTATGTTAATAATCGCTGCAAAGTTACGAAAAATATGGGATTTTTGACTACCTTTGCAAATATATTTGCGAGATACTTGAAAATATGCTATAACGATGATAGAACAATTCGAAGAACAATTACACCAGGACTTGCACCAGTTCCTTCAGTCAATGAATGAGATTGATGCTCGTTTGCCAGAATGTCCCGATGTTGAAGAGAAGTGGGAGCAGATAGCAAAAGCTTACATTCCAGACGGCATCAAGGAGTTCAATGACTTCCCATCCACTTCCCTCGGTTGGATGATGTATATTGGCATGGCCATTGCTAAGTTCTGGGATGCTGAATGGGAAATCTACTCAAAGATTGATGACCTCTATGCCTACATGAGAGACAAGAGAGGCTATGATGCTATGGATGAATATATCCGTGAAGAGGTGCTGTTGCTGAGAGGCATTGATTATACTGCCTTGGAGAAACTGGTAGGTGAATGTGCTTCTCGTGTATATAATGCACTTCGTCGTCAGAACATTGAACCAGGGACAAAAGAGGCTTTCAATGCCTACGTTTCCTGTCTGCACCAACTCTACTTGTTTGGAGCCGCTATGCAGTTGAACAGGATGGGGTATCACATGACCAAGATGAACTGATGAAAGAACTGAGTCTTCTACATATCGTCCTGATTTACTGCGTCATCATCAACGTGGTCACTTTCCTCCTCTATGGCATCGATAAACTCGAGGCTAAGCAAGGAAGCTGGCGCATATCGGAGGCAACCTTGCTGATACTTGCAGTCATTGGTGGAAGCATTGGCGCATTACTCGGTATGAAGGTTTGGCATCATAAGACCCAACACAAGAAGTTCAAGTATGGCCTGCCTTTGATTTTGTTGGCACAGATAGCGCTCATTGCTCTGATTTCTTGAGTATAGCAAGGGAGAGTCCCTTGATGATGAATGAGGAAAATGCAAGGGAAATGGGATTCCTGCATTGTGAAGTGGAAGATTAGGACTATGAGAAAAGCTAGTAGAGAGATGGATGCTACCTTCGCATTGGAGGTGTTGGATAAGGCTCCATACATTACAGTCAGCATGACTAAATCAGATGGGAGCCCATTCTTTTTATCTTACTATCTTTGCTTTTTGCAGGTTGTCAAAATCATCCCAGAACTCAGCCAGTTCTTCATCGCTGAAGGTGTTCGATGACATCTCTTTGAGGATTTCATCCAACAATTGTGTCTTTGATATCTGCAGGTCTGGAGCCACGTCAATTTGGTAAGTCAGAATATCGCCCAAAGAGCCGACGTGGACGTTGGTAATAGTGACCTCACCATTCACTTGCTTCACCTGAATATGCCTATTCGAGCCATATTCAGGCTTCATTTCATGTAACTTCTGGTACAAAGCAGAATCGCTGTACTGCTCAGAGTCCACAGAATTTATGAGTTCTCGAAGTGTCATTATTTCACAATTTGATAACCAATGATGACGGCGATTTGCCCGAGGGCGAGGCTAAGCAATGTATATAGCATAGCGGAAAGCATTGCTCCGTCGCGACCTAACAGCAGATTCTCGTTCATAAACGTCGAGAACGTAGTGAAGCCACCACAAAAGCCTGTCACCAAAACCAGCTTCGTAGTGGGTGAAATCTGTCCTCCAAGCGACAGTCCTGAAAGCAGGCCTATCAGGAAACAGCCAATGACATTGACAGCCATCGTGCCCCAAGGAAACGAGACGGCTATCCACGACTGCACAACCTTGCCGACCAGATAGCGTGCGCCGCCTCCAAAGAAGCTGCCGATGCAGACTAAGAGTAATATCTTCATTATTTTCTACTTGACATCTTCTTTAATCACTGGCATATTTGCCTCTTTCCATGCGAGGATGCCACCTTTAAGGTTCACACACTTATAGCCGACATCAGTTCGGCAAACTCCTTCACTTCATTGTTTTCAAAATTCTGGCTGCACGCTGCGTTCAGTCCGAGGATAGCCAATAAGAGGGTCAGAATCTTCTTCATTTCCTAATAATTCTCAAAATCAGCTACAAAGGTAGCAAATATTATTCACTTTTTCGTACCTTTGCAAATAAATTTTGCGAGAACGGGCTGCACCTCAGCAATTAGAGCAAGCTCTATTACATTTGGTTTGCACCGTTCTTGCCCTATGATTTAAAATAATTTGTGATATGGACTACCTGCCGAAAGATCCTGCCATACTGGTTTCAAGCGTGAACATGCTCCTGAGAGACGAGGAGTTTGACACGCTGGAAGTGCTGTGCTATAACTTCGGAACGGAGCCAAAAGAGATAAAGAACTACCTATACGAGCATGGATTTGTGTATAGTGAGAAACAAAAGCAATTCCGCCCGATAGGTTATGATAAAGTAACAAAATGATAACAAAAGATAGTATCGAGACCGCCTATAGTTTCCTGCATCAGAAGCAGCGAATCTATGTTCATTCTACGCTCGACTGGCAGAAGGATGACATAGAGTTGGCCATTTCTGACTATGCCAATGACATGAGCCAGGAACTGTATGATACCATCAGTGGTGGTAGGACTGACTTTCTCCGTGACCACAAGAGGTTTCAGGAGGATATCACCAAGGCTGTGGAGATACTTGAAAAGATGCTAAACATATGACACAGAAGAAAGCAAAAACCATCTACAAGATTGTCGGCTTCTCGCTGATAGCTTTATGTTTTCTCTGACGGAAAGCAACTGAAATAATATCCAATATTCAAAAACTACACTGATATGAAAAAAAATGTTGTATGCCTTATGGCAATGATGGGTGTAATGACTGTTTCAGCCCAACAGAAAGAAGAGAACAAGGATGTGCAAGTTGCCATCAACAACATTATGACACGGACCAGCATCCGTCAGTATACCAATGAGCCAGTCTCAAAGGCTGACATCGAGACGATGCTCCGTGCAGGTATGGCTGCCCCTACAGCTGTCAACAAGCAACCCTGGCATTTTGTGGCTGTCACAGACAAGACAAAGTTGGCCGAACTTGCTGGTCGCCGAGGTCTGATCAAGCAGGCAGGTGTTGCCATTGTGGTATGTGGCAATATGGACAAGGCCATGCAGGGGCCGGCACAGGCTTTCTGGGTTCAGGACTGCTCGGCAGCTACTGAGAACATCCTGTTGGCAGCCAATGCCCTTGGACTTGGTGCTGTGTGGACTGGTTGCTACCCGATGGAAGATCGCGTAGCTGAGGTTTCAAAGGCGCTGAAATTGCCTGAGACCATTGTCCCCCTGTGCGTCATTGCCATTGGCCATCCTGCAGAACAGCCTACGCCGAAAGATAAATGGAAGCCTGAGAACGTGTCCTATAACGAGTTTGGCGGGGAAGCAGAATAGTTAGTAGCGCCAGGTCCCACTTTGGGACACCGTAGGAAAATTCGCCCAAGTCGATCCAAAGGTCGCCCTCGCCGGTCTGGATGTAGTCGACAAGATTGATAAGATTTGTACAATGAACATAGAAGAAGTAAGAGATTACACATTGTCACTCCTTGGCGTGACAGAAGACCAGCCGTTTGGCGATGACATCTTGACCTTCCGTCTGGAGGGAAAAATATTCGTATGCCTTTGGCTGGGTGGGGGAGAGCATGATATGAAGGAGTCTTCTGAGCCCAGGCTGGCCTTGAAACTTTCGCCTGAAAGGAACGAAGCGCTTCGCAGTCAGTTCTCTGCCGTAACTCCCGCTTGGCATTGGAATAAAAAGCACTGGAGCGACGTGTATTACGAGCTGTTGGACGATTCGCTGGTTCATGAATGGATTCGCGAGTCCTATCAACTTGTGGCGTCAAAATTGCCAAAAGCAATACGACAGAAGTATTTAATATGAAACCTGCTCAGATTTTTCACCAGTACATCTGGATCATCAATACGCTTAGAAGCTATAATGGGCTGACCATCAACGAACTGAACCGGAAGTGGATTGACGATGGCGTGGCCGATGGCAACCCACTGCAGCGCTCGTCGTTCAATCGTCATCGCGATGCCATTCTCGATATGTTTGGCATCATCATTGACTGCGAGCCAAAGACGTATAAGTACTTCATCAGCAACAAGGAGATGCTCAGCGACGACAGCATTGAGAGTTGGCTATTCTCGACGCTCACCGTGCATGGCGTGCTGGCCGACAGCGCTGCCGTGAAGGAGCGACTGGTGCTTGAGAATGCTCCTGCTGGTGAACAGTATCTCGTCACCATCATCAACGCTATTAAGAGCAATCACCGCTTGTACATCGGCTACAAGAAGTTTGAGGCCGAGGGCTACGAGAAAGTAGTGTCCCCCTATGCCCTGAAGCTGTTTCATCAGCGCTGGTATCTGTTGGCGCTTAACGACGAGGACCAGATGCGCATCTATGCCCTCGACCGCATGACGATGATGGAACTGGCGGACGAGGTCTTCGAGATGCCTACCGACTTCTCTGCGCAGGCCTATTTCTCTGAGTATTTTGGCGTGCTGACCAATGATACGCCCATGGCGCATGTCGTGGTCCGTGCACACAATTGGATGCCAAACTATCTACGCACACTTCCCCTGCACCACTCGCAGCACGAGCTGGAATCAACGCCAGACTATACGGATTTCTCCTATGACCTCCGTCCCACCAGTGATTTCCTTGGCGAACTGCTGCGCCACAGCAACGGCATCGAAGTGCTCGAACCACAGGATTTGCGCGAGAAAATGCGGGGGATGATAGCCGAAATGCTTAAAAGATATTAAATTTTTGCGGGGTGTCCTGACTTTTGGGACACCCTCTCTTTTATTTTGCATCCAGAAATCAAATATGTCAAACTAAAACTTTTAGATTATGGATGCATTATTTTGGATTTACATTGTTTCTGTGGTTGCCTTGGCAGTGAAGGATGATTTTAAGGAAACGAAAGAAAAATAGCCTTCCTGATGATGAGACCAGTCAGAAAAACGTGGAAGACAGGGGCGCGCGGCGAGTCCGTGAGGAGCACCTTTAAACAATGTCAAAAATTGGGCTAATCCTTTGTGGTTCGCCCAATAATTTGTACCTTTGCCGATGAAAACCAAAAACGAGAAAATGGAATATATTGTTTCGGCACGAAAATACAGGCCGATGTCGTTTGATACCGTAGTGGGGCAGTTGGCGCTGACCACGACGCTGAAAAATGCGGTGAAGAGCGGCAAGCTGGCTCATGCCTATCTGTTTTGCGGGCCGCGAGGTGTGGGTAAGACCACCTGCGCGCGTATTTTCGCAAAGGCCATCAACTGTCAGAACCCCACGGCAGAGGGCGAGGCGTGCAACGAGTGCGAGAGCTGTCAGAGCTTTAACGAGCAGCGCTCGCTGAACATCTTTGAGCTCGACGCCGCCTCGAATAACTCGGTGGAGCATATTAAGACGCTGATGGAGCAGACCCGCATACCGCCGCAGGTAGGGAAATACAAGGTCTTTATTATTGACGAGGTGCACATGCTCTCGACAGCTGCCTTCAACGCTTTCCTGAAAACGCTGGAGGAGCCCCCTGCACACGTGATCTTCATCCTGGCCACCACTGAGAAGCATAAGATACTGCCCACGATCCTGAGTCGCTGTCAGATCTACGACTTCGAGCGTATGACGGTGCAGAACACCATTGACCACCTGAAGTACGTGGCACAGAAAGAGGGTATCACCTATGAGGATGAAGCGCTGGCCGTGATTGCCGAGAAGGCCGACGGCGGTATGCGCGACGCCCTCTCCATCTTTGACCAGGCCGCCTCGTTCTGTCAGGGCAACATCACCTATCAGAAGGTGATAGAAGACCTGAACGTGCTGGATTCGGACAACTATTTCCGCATCATAGACCTGGCCATACAGAATAAGGTGAGCGACATTATGGTACTGCTGAACACGGTGATCAACAACGGATTTGACGGTGGTCTGCTCGTTCAGGGACTGGCCAAGCACGTAAGAAACGTGCTGATGGCGAAAGACCCGCAGACGCTGCCTCTGCTGGAGGTGAGCGATCAAGCTAAGCAGCGCTATACTGAGCAGGCACAGCGGGCAGATACCCGTTTCCTCTATGGTGCGCTGAAACTGATGAACCAATGCGACATCAACTACCGCCAGTCGAACAACAAACGACTGCTGGTGGAACTGACGCTCATCGAGGTGGCACAGCTGACACAGCCCGACGAAGGGGCTGTCAGTGGGCGTAGGCCCAGAAGATTGAAATCCCTGTTTAAGCAACTGATACAGCAGACAACATCGACACAGAAGCCGGCTAAGCAGGTGGCCGCAGGTGTTGGCGCTGATCGTACAAAGAAAGAAGAAAGAAACAATAATCAGAAGCAGGAGGCTGAGCACCAGACCAGCACCAATGGGACTGCGGACGCCAAGCCGACGATGAAGATATCGAACATCGGACTGTCGTGGAACAAGCTCAAAGGGGTCTCGCAAGCTTCCAAGATGCAGATATTGCCAGGCACGTCGCCTATCGTCTCGAACAACGAAGAGAACGAGAACTTCACCCAGGAGGAACTGGAGCTGCAGTGGATGTCGATGTGCAACCGTATGCCACCCAAGCTCAGCGGCATTGCCACGCGAATGAAAAACCTCAATCCGGTGATTCTCGAGATGCCAGACGTGGAGGTGGAGGTGCCTAATCAGATTGTGAAGGACGAGATGGAAGCCATCAAGGGCAGCATCATGAACACGCTGAAGATCTATCTGCACAATGCCTCTATCACGCTCAATATCAGGGTGGCCAAAAACGAAGGCCGTATTAAAGTGCTGACACGACGCGAGCAGTTTGAGCTGATGGAGAGTCAGAGTCCGGTCGTAGCACGACTGCGTAAGATGTTTGACCTGCAACTGGCATGATACATGATATAATAATGATATGAAGAAGATAAAAGAAAAGATAAAATACTTTATGGGCATACCGTTTGTGAAGTATGCGGTGGTATGTGTCATCGGCGTGGTGCTTATCGGATTTGTGGGCTCAAACAGCATCCTGGGTCATTTCAAGAACAAGCTTGAGATCAGCGAGCTGAAAGAGGAGATAGAGTACTACGAAGGGGAATACCGCAGGGACCAGACACAGATACACCAGCTGCAGAGCAACACCAAGGCTATGGAGAAGGTGGCTCGCGAGCGATTCTTTATGAAGGAGGCCGACGAGGATATCTTCGTGCTGAGTGATGACCAACGGGAGTATCAAGAGAAAAACGAGAGTCATGAAGCAGCTAAATAAGTGGCAGACTGCAATCTTCTTCATCGGTGCCCTGCTGATGGTGGCCGGTGCCGTGCTCAGCATCCTGAGATGGTCCTATTTCTCGTATGTCTATGCCGTGGGAGCTATTGCATACGTGGCGATGCAGATGTTGCAGCGCTATGAGGGCAGAAACTTTACTATTCGCCGACTGCGCCGCATTATGCTGCTGAGCGACGTGCTGCTGCTGTTTGTCGCCGTGCTGATGTTTGCATCGCAAGGCAACGCCTTAGGATTAGACTGGATCTATTATCTGAGTTATGTGCGCAACAACTGGGTGGTGGTGCTGCTCATCGCAGCCATACTCCAACTCTATACAAGCTACCGAATAGGGGCTGAACTGGAAAAAGAGGCAAATAAATAATAAGAATATGAAGAAATTTACATATCTGTTGCTGTCAGTCGCAATGATGACATCCTGTTCTGAATCATTCGTTATTCAGGGAACGTCGTCAGTAACCAGACTCGATGGCAGTAAACTCTATCTGAAAATCATCAAGGACAAGGAACTGGCCGATCTCGATTCCTGCGAGGTGGTGCATGGAAAGTTCCATTTCTCAGGTGCACTTGACACCGTGCAGATGGCTTCGCTCTTTATGGGCGCTCAAAGCCTGATGCCACTGGTCGTGGAGAAGGGCGACATCAGCGTGACCATTGACAACGGAAAGCAGAAGGTGGGTGGGTCGCCACTTAACGACTTGCTCTACAGCTTCCTGGATAAGCACACCCAGCTGCAGAATCAGATGGAGGAACTGGACCATCGCTACAGTCAGATGTTGCTGGATGGAATTGGCGAGGACGAGATAGACAAAGTGCTTTCTGCCGAGGCTGCTGTGATAGCCCAGAAAGAGGATAGTCTGGTTTCAGATTTTGTTGAACGGAACTTTGGTAACTTACTGGCTCCCTTCGTGTTTGTAAATATGGCATCGTCGATTCCTCAGGTGGAGCATATCATGAGCAAGGCACCTGATACGTTTAAGAATAACCCCTTGGTGGCCGATTTTTATAAGAGCGTGACAGAGAGTGAGACGATGGAGAAGCCAGTGCTCCAAGAGCCTGCGCAGTCTTCAGAAATAGATGACGCTACGATACAAGATATCCTGAATGGCAATGAGAACGCTAATTAAAGGAGGACGTATCGTCAACGAGGGTCGCTCGTTTGAAGGCGCCATCATCATAGAGGACGAAAAGATTATTGACATCATCGAGGGAAAGGACTTCCCTCAGGACTCTGCTTTTACGTCTGTAGTAGATGCCAAGGGCTGCTATGTGTTGCCTGGCATTATTGACACGCACGTGCATTTCCGTGAGCCTGGACTGACGGAAAAGGCTGATATTGAGAGTGAGAGTAGGGCAGCTGCAGCGGGCGGCGTAACCTCGTATTTCGAAATGCCCAACACTGTGCCGCAGACTACTACGCTTGAGGCCTTGGAAGATAAGTTCCAACGTGCAGCCAAGAGCAGTCATGTGAATTACACTTTCTTCTTCGGGGCTACCAACGACAATACGAATCTGTTCAGTCAGCTGGACAGTCATCGCATACCTGGTATCAAGCTCTTTATGGGCAGCAGCACAGGCAATATGCTCGTTGACCGCGACGAGGCCCTGGAGCGTGTGTTCAAGACATCGCAGTTGCCCATCATGGCGCATTGCGAGGATACCGACATCATCAATCGGAATATGGAGGCGGCCAAGAAAGCCTGGGGCGACGACCCGCAGGTGAGCCTTCATGCCCTGATAAGGAGCGAAGAGGCTTGCGTGGCTTCTACGACAAAGGCCGTAGCGCTGGCAAAGAAACATCATGCACGCCTGCATGTGGCACATGTATCGACAGCCGACGAACTGGAACTCATCGGAGGACAGATCACGGCGGAAGTCACCGTAGGGCACCTCTTTTTCACCATGCTCGACCACGAGCGCCTGGGTGCACGCATCAAGGTGAACCCAGCCATCAAGAGCCCTGTAGATCAGTTTATGCTACGCGAGTCGCTCAACGACGGACGTATCACCACGATAGCCACCGACCATGCGCCCCATCTGCTGTCGCAGAAGCAGGGAGGCTGTGCCAAGGCTGCCAGCGGAATGCCGATGATACAATTCTCGTTGCCCACCATGCTCGAACTGGTAGATCAGAAGATACTGACCATAGAGCGCATGGTGCAGCTGATGGCGCATAACCCTGCAAATCTCTTTGAGATACGCCAGCGCGGCTTTATCCGCAAGGGCTATCAGGCCGACCTGGTCATGGTGCGTCCAAAGACAGCGTGGACGGTAACCCCCGACGTGATAGAAAGCAAATGCGGCTGGAGTCCGATGGAGGGCCATACCTTCAACTGGCGCGTGGAGCAAACCTACTGTAATGGTCATATAGTCTATGATAAAGGCGTCGTTGACCGCCAATATATCGGTCAGCCGCTTGCATTCCGATGAAAATCACCTACGATATCCACGAACTGACACCCTATATCAATTGGGTTTACTTCTACTTCTCATGGCAGTTGAAGGAGAAAGCCCAGCAGCTGCAGATCAGAGAGGAGGCCGAAGCTTTTCTCAAGGAGTTGGAAGGGCGCTATCAGGCATACGCCCTGTTTCAGATTGTCGATGCGTACTCAGAACACGACACCATCGTACTGACAGAGTCGCAGATACGGCTTCCCATGCTGCGCCAGCAACAGGCAGGCAGCGAGTATCTATGCCTGGCAGACTACGTTCCACATACCCCCACAAAGATAGGCATCTTTGCCACATCGGCCGACAGAGGCCTGGAAACAGATTTTGATGCCGAGCCCTATCAGAAGATGATGGCACAGTTGCTGGCCGACAGGCTGGCAGAGGCAGCTGCGGAACGGATGCACGAAGACGTGAGGAAGCACTATTGGGGCTATGCACCTGACGAGCACCTCTCGATCAAGGAGATGCAGATGGAGCGCTTCGTGGGCATACGTCCTGCAGTAGGCTATCCCTCCTTGCCGGATCTCAGTCTGAACTTCCTGCTCGATAAGGCGCTCGACCTGAAGCAGATAGGCATCAGTCTGACGGAGAGTGGCGCGATGCGTCCACATGCCAGTGTGTCGGGTCTGATGCTCTCGCATCCCAAGTCGCATTATTTCAGCGTAGGAAAGATTGGTGACGACCAGTTGGCTGATTATGCCCAGCGTCGCCAATTACCTGTTGACATGATTAGAAAATTCCTTTCAGCCAATATATGAACACCATTCTTCTGATGATACTATTAGAGCCTGATACCTATATTTATATTGTATGGGGTGTGTTGTTGTCGCTGACAGCCGTGCTAGTATTAGCATGGATGTATTACACGAATCGCCGCAAGTTGATGTGGGGACTCTCGGCAGCGATGCTTTTATTGTGGGCCACCTTCCTCTATGGCTCCTATGTGGGGGTCAATAAATTGGAGGTGAAGCATGTGGAAGTGGCGTTTGACGACCTGCCTGATGCGTTTGACGGCTACAGGATCGTGCAGTTCAGCGACGTGCATATAGGCACGCTGACAGGGTGGCGCCATAAGTTGATGGAGCGAGCTATTGACAGTATTAACGCTCAGAATGCGGATATGGTGGCCTTTACTGGCGATTTGCAAAACAAAGTACCTGACGAGATCTTTGCCGATACGGCCCTGCTGGCTACGATAAATGCCAAGGACGGGGTCTATTCTGTATTGGGAAATCATGACTATCCCATGTATCTTGATAGTCTGGATGACATGGAGAAATACATGACTCTGGAGAAACGTATGTATATTGACGAGAATATTGGATGGCGCCTGATGATGAACCGTTATTACAGAATACGGCGAGGCAAGCAGTCGATCGTCATTGCCGGCATGGAGAACGATGGCGACGGCGTAAAGTTTCCACAGCATGGCGACATCTCGTATGCGCTCTATGGCGTAACAAGAGATCAGTTTGTGGTGATGCTGGAACATGATCCTTCGTCATGGAAGCGAAAGATACTGCCCCATAGTCACACACAACTGACACTCAGCGGACATACCCACGGCGGACAGCTCTCACTCTTCGGATGGTCGCTGGCAAACCTCAAATACAAGGAGAACAGTGGACTCTATAACGTGGGCGAACGCTATCTCTATGTATCGGACGGACTCAGCGGGGTGGTGCCGTTTCGTATAGGTGCACCCGCGGAGATCACAGTAATCACTCTCAGAAAGAAACAGAAATAAGAAAACCATATCCATTATGAAATACCTTTACAATATCTATCAGATCGTTGTGGCTTTACCATTAGCCCTTATTGCTACACTGACCATCGTACCCAGCATCATCATTGGATGTGCCCTGGGATTTGGACATTTCTGGGGCTATTATCCCGCTCACCTGTGGGCGCGTATCATTCTGTGGGTACTCCTGATTCCTGTTAAGGTGGAAGGGCGCGAGAATCTGGACAAGAAAGAGTCGTATGTCTTTGTGGCTAATCATCAGGGCGCGTTCGATATTTTCCTGATCTATGGTCATCTGAACCGTCAATTCAAGTGGATGATGAAATACCAGTTGCGCAAGATGCCGCTGATAGGCTATGCCTGCGAGAAGTCGCACCAGATATTCGTCGATAAGCGTGGACCTAAGAAGATCAAGGCAACGTATGACAAGGCTCGAGAGACACTGAAGGGCGGAATGAGTGTGACAGTATTCCCAGAAGGTTCACGCACCTATACAGGACACATGGGCGAATTCAAGCGTGGCGCCTTCGCATTGGCTGATGAGTTGCAACTGCCCGTGGTGCCCCTGACCATCAACGGATCATTTAATATTATGCCGCGTATGCGCGACATGAAATTCGTGCGCTGGCATCGACTCTCGCTCACCATTCATCAGCCCATCTATCCCGTAGGACAGGGTGCCGAAAATGTTGAGGCCATAAAAAATCAGGCCTATGACAGCGTGATGTCTGTCTTAGTGCCTGAATATCAAGGTTTTGTGGAAAATCCTGACCAGTAATTATCTTAGTTTTTGGGAAGTGGTGGATACTTTCGCGTCCATCCGTCCCAGCGCAGGCGCATTACGCCGAAGAATGCCTCACCGAAGATGCCACCCGACATCTTGCTGGTGCCTTCCTTGCGATTGACGAAGATGACGGGCACCTCCTTGATCTTGAAGCCGATGCGCCAGGCGGTGAATTTCATCTCAATCTGGAAACCATAGCCTTTGAAGCGAATCTTGTCAAGCTCTATCGTTTCTAAGACGCGACGCTTGTAGCACTTAAAGCCTGCGGTGGTGTCGTGGATGGGGAAACCAGTAACAAACTTCACGTATTTTGAGGCAAAATAGCTCATCAGCACACGTCCCATTGGCCAGTTCACCACATTCACACCGCTGATATAGCGTGAGCCAATAGCTACGTCATTGCCTTCATCATGGCAGGCAGCATAAAGGCGAGGCAGGTCGTTGGGGTCGTGACTGAAGTCGGCATCCATCTCAAACACATACTCGTAGTCGTGCTGCAAAGCCCATTTGAAACCAGCAATATAGGCTGTGCCGAGGCCCAGCTTTCCAGAACGCTCAACGATAAAGAGACGATCGCTGAACTCGTTGGCCATCAGACCTTTGACGATGTTGGCAGTGCCATCAGGTGATCCGTCGTCGATGATAAGAATATGGAAACACTTCTCCAGGCCGAAGACGGCACGGATAATCTTTTCTATGTTTTCCTTCTCGTTATAGGTTGGGATAATAACGATGCAGTCGCTTTTGTTCATATCTCTTTAATGCTTTTATTGTGCAAAAGTAATCATTAAAATATAAATAGCAAAGAAATAAATATCAAAAATTGATAAAAGATGATTTCGCTATCATAGAATCCAATGTTGCATAGCCTTTTTCATTCAGGTGCATACGGTCGGAGAGGTATAAGTCGTAGTCCCAAGATTCCAAAGAAAGCAACCTGACCTTATTCAGCAGCTGATTCTGGTATAGCTGGGCACGCAAGGCTTGTCTATAGGCTTCACGGCAATCGATCTGACTGCCTGTAAGAAGCATGGATAATTGGCGAAGCCCCTTCCGCGAAAAAGTCTGATGTTCATAGGCATAGACGATGTCGTAATCTGGAATCTCAAGGAGTATGGGATGGATGTTGTTGGCAATCAGAAAGCGCAGAATATAGATGGTATGAAGGGCATAGTGTGTGGCTCCTCGTTTCTGATAGCTGTCGTTGATGCCTATCGAGACGATGGCATAGTCTGCGCCATGAGACAGCAGACTGCGAAGGGAATCATCCTGAAAGAGACTTTCATAAAAACCTTTGCTGGTGATGCCGCAGATGCCGTATGAGCAGACGGATACAGGGCGAGAACTTTTTGCGCTTAGCATGGCTGCCAATTCGGCATCGTGACGCTGGTGCATATAGGCCCAGCTGTCACCAATGAAAAGGATACGAAGGGTATCATCCTTATGTTGGCTACAGGTATATGGTGACAACTCAGGAGCTGTACCATAATATGCATACCCCATTCTGCCCAATACTACTGCTACTATCAGGACGAAAGCAATACAAATGATGATTCTGCGTTTTTTCATGTTCGATTTCCTGCTAAAATATTAGTAAGACGAGGTGATACTTTCTGTAGGATGACGTAGAACAGTAGACTCATCAAAACGGTCACGGCGAAACAGCCAAAGTATAGCAGTATCTGTGTCACGTCTGGCATAGCGCTAAACAGGTTGACGCACAACTTACGCAGGACGACGATGATGGGGTAGTGGATGCTAAACACTATAAAGACAGAACTGCTGAGGAGCGTATGATTATGTTGGCGTGAGGCAAAATGGTCGGCCACCAAAAAGAGGATGGGGAGATTGGCCAATAATGCCAGGCGATGAATCTGCAGGTTGACTGGCGTAGCATACACGCTATGCGACAGCATGTCGGCTAATCCCAGCAAAAGGAATAGCGAAAAGAAGAAGGTGCGTTGACGGGTAAACACCTGCAAAGGATTGTGTTGATGGATGGAGAAGTAGGCGCCGAGACTGAAAAACAGCATACTTTGAGCTACGAAAGCATTATGGGGTGTCAGTATCCACCAGATAGCGATGACCACCAGAAAGACCTCGCGCAGGTATCTTACCATAAACCATACAACGGGAGACAGGAGTGACAGCAGAATGAGATTACGTATGTACCAGAAGGGACAGAGTATGGGAACAAAATTGCCATTGTCAAAAGTGCCTCTATCCCAAAACAAACGGACGTAGTCAATGGCTTCATAATCGGCAATACTCCTATCGTTGATTTCTTGCGGATGGCCTAAGACATATAATAAGAGATAGACGACGAGCAACAGACCATTCCATATCAGATAAGGTATTAAAAGGGTGTGAAACCTGGACTGCAGCTTCGCCGAATAGCTCTTCTTGCTCAGGAAGAAAAGAAAACCGGAGATGAAAAGGAAGCCTGGCACGCCCGTCTCGCCCAACCATAGGGCGAAGGGATAGATGCTGCTGAAATAGGTCGGATGCAGCCCCTGTAACTGTACGACAGAATAGCCGTGGAGCAGGATGACAAACAGGATAAGGGGAAAACGCATCCAGGTGATGGCAGCCGAGAGGCGATAGAAATCATTCATAGTTTTTTGACTGACAGGCGAACTAAGATGAAATTAATAGGGATGCAGACGAGGAATACAGGAATGATGGCCCATTGCTTGTCCATGCCTATCCAAATAAAGAGATTGAGCAACAGGAACTGAAGCGAGAAGTTGATCAGATGGCTTGTCAGGAACCCCAATCCTTTTTTTGCATTTGGCTTCACTTTGAATGTAAAATAGGTCGTCAACAGGAAATTGAACAATAGGCTGATGGCATAGCTCAACGGAAGGGCGATGTTGTGGTTGAGAACCTGTACAAGCAGGACATAGCACACAAACTGGAGGATGGTTGCGAAAACACCTACCAGTCCAAAACGTATGATTTCGGCTATTTGCTCTTTATGTTTTGATAGTGGATTCATGGATGCAAAAGTAAGAAAAAAATATGATAAACCTTGTGGTAACAGAATAAAAATTGTAATTTTGCATCAATAATACGCTGAAAGAAAATGAAGGTACTGACAAATCATGCGAAGAAGTGCTATGTGATTTATGCATTGCTGATAACAATGGGGATTGTTGTAGCGCTGTTGACATCATTCTATCCATTGAGATACGATGATTTGATGTATCAATACGTATGTATGGATATGGGAGGGGATGCACTTCATTTCAACCGTGACTATCGTATTGAGAGTTTGGGAGATGCACTGGCTTCGATGAAAAATTGGTATTTCCTGGAGAACGGACGCCTGTTGGTGCATTTCATTGTACAGTGTTTCTGCGGGTTCTTTGGAAAAGCAGCTTTTAATGTTGTGAATGGCATTGTCTATGCTTGTTTCCTGTATGGCTGTTTGCGATTGCTGAAGGTGACAAGCATTTCAGGAAGTATCATCACGATTGGCGCATTGTGGCTCGCACTGCCCGTACAGTATATATTTACGGTAGCTGTGGCCTATGCTGTCAACTATCTTTGGGTAGCCACATTGATGGTCTATTTCCTCTTGGCTTTCAGGTATTATAGTCAATTGGCAGCAGGGGAAGACAGTTGGCTGAAACTCATGCTATTGCTAGGTTTCGGACTACTGACAGGTGCAACGCACGAAGGATTTATGCTGCCGCTTTCAATGGCGATGATCTTATATGTCGTGTGTTATTGGAGGCGTCTCAACAAACCTACGATGTGCCTGATAATAGGCTTGTGGATAGGCGTGGCTTCTGTCGTATTTGCACCTGCCACTATTCAGCGTAGCAGCGACAGTATGGCTCAGCAGTCGGTAGAGTGGGTTGACTGGCTGATGCTGAAGGCTCATGTGCTGATCTATTCTAAGCGCTTCCTGCTTTTGTTGGGACTACTTTTGATAACCTTGTTTGTTCAGGGACGTCAGACAATTAAGGGCTTGGTGAAGGACCACATGATAGCTTTCGTCACCATTATTGGTGGACTGCTGTTTGTCGCCATGCTGCCTCATTACTCGCAGCGTATGGTGTTCCCAGTGGAGTTGCTATCAGTACTGTTGATATTAGAATTGTTGCGTAGGTACGCATTCCTCGCCTCTCGTAAAAACTGGGTGTGCATATTAATCGCGTTGTTGATGGTCATCCACGTGCCAATGGTGGTAGGCTACAGTAGTCGTTTGGCATCGGCCTACGATAGGATGATAGATAATTATGTACGCGCACAGGACGTTGAACCTCGTTTTGAGTCACCTGAAATCCCAAAGACCGTATTTCCGTACATCAAATACCCTGATGATTTTGAGTATAAGATGATCTGTTTCGACTATGACAGAATGAAATAGGCTATTGTCTTTCTTTCAACTCGCTGATGACATAGACAGGGCGCTTCTTTGTCTCATTGAATATTCTCCCTACATATTCTCCTAAGATACCAATAGCGATAAGCTGAACAGCACCCAGGAACAGCATGACAGTCATAATTGTGGGATAGCCAGTAACAGGCTCACCCCATACGATGGCCTTGATGATGACCCAGATCATGTAAAGCAAAGCTCCGATGGCAACAGTAAAGCCCATGAAGGATGCCATACGCAGAGGCGCTGTCGTAAAACTGGTAATGCCTTCTATCGCAAGATTGATGAGTGAAGAGTAGTTCCACTTTGACACACCGGCAATACGGTCATGGGTATCAAATCGGATTTCTTTCTTCTTGAAGCCAATCCAGCAATACATTCCCTTGGTGTAGCGCTCGCTCTCACGTAGGTTGCGTAGGGCGGTGATACATTTCCTGTCCAACAAGCGGAAATCGCCCACGTTCTGCAATACTTCATAGCGCGTAGAGCGACTTAGAATCCTATAGAAAGCCAAGGAGAGCGTCTTGCGCATCACACTCTCGCTGCCTCTGCTGTTGCGCTTGGCATACACATCTTCATATCCTTGTTCCCATAACCTGAGCATTTCGGGAATGAGGGTAGGGGGATGTTGCAGATCAGCATCCATGATGACCATACAATCGCCTGCAACATGGTCGAAACCTGCAAGCATGGCATTCTCTTTACCAAAGTTGCGCGATAGTCCGGCATATGACACGCGAGCGTCGTTTTGGGCTAAGTCCATGATAATACTCATCGTGTTGTCGCGACTGCCGTCGTCTATGAAAAACAGTTCCCAGTCATAATCACTCTCAGCGTCCATCAGTTTACAGACCTCTGCATAGAGTTGGGGCAGTGATGCTTCTTCATTGTAGCATGGCACAAGTATGGATACAATTTTCTTCATATAGGGATGATCATTTATGTTTAATAAAAGGTAGGCGACAGACGAGGTCGCGAGCGCCAGGACAGAACAGGTAAACTGATGCAGAATAGACGATGACGACAGGTAGCGTGATGCATGAAGCATATGTCAGAATCGTGATAATACTACTACCAGTCTGCCATTCCGTAATATTTACGATTGCTCTGTTGAGGGAAAGTGCACCAACTAATATGGCAATATGGGTAAGAATGTTGCGCCAATAGATGTAGATGGAGGTTCTGAATCCCTGACGGAACAAATAGTAGGGCTTCCAGATGACAACAATGAGCAACATACTGATGGCCTTGCCAAGAAGGATACCAAGTAATCCATAGAAATAGCCCATGATAATAGTGACCACCAGATTGATGATGCCTTCGGCATAGGCAGCCCAAACATCGCTGTAGAGTCCATAGGCATTGATAAACAAATCAACTGATGGACGAGTGAGCGTGATATACATATTAAAGAGAATCAGCCACACCAGATAATCTTTCATCACATATTGCGGACCTACCCACCAGCTGATGATTGGGTCAAATAAGAACGTGAGTGAGATAACGATAACTCCCGTTGTCCAGTATCTGAAGGTAGCGTACTCCCAAAAAACTTTGCGTATATTCCACTCATTCCCCTCTGCCACAAGATTGCCTATTCCAGCATTCATTCCAGCCAGTACACTGTTGAACAATCCCATCAACTTGCCCACAATCATCGTGTAGTTGCCATAGAAAGTGACCATCTGTAAGGATTCAAAAGCAAAAATGAGAATCTGATCGCTTTTGGTCAGGAAGAAGTCCTTGAGTCTGTGGATAACAATCTGTTTGGCCTTGACAAGAATCTCAGGATATTTCTTGAGAATCTCCCTACCTTTGCTCTTGTCTGTATGCAGCCAGGGATACTCTCTGCCGATGACTCTGTTTAATACCCAGCAGATGATAAGGCTGAACACCACATCAACTCCCACCCATACATAAGGATTCTGGTAATTATAGGCTAACCATATTTGGGCAATTGTTTTCAGGACGCCACCAGACTGTGTCCAGATGGATATTTTATAGGTCTTCTGGTCGCTGTCAAGAAGAATCTGCCGATAATTGATGAAATAACCCAGCAATTGGGAGGTCAGGAAGCCATAGAAAGTGAAAAAGACAAGACTGAATGGCAAACCTTTATCAGCAAAAATCAAGGGAAAGAAAAGACTGACAACAAGACCTCCGCACAGAATGATGATGCCAATGATACGATATAGATAGCCGAAAAGGGATACAATCTCACATATCTTCTCATGATTTTTTTCTTCTATGGGTTTGTAAAGAAAATAGCCGATACAAGTTCCAATGCCAATCTCACTGATATTGAGAAATTCCAGGATGCTCCAAAGCGTGCCGGCAAGTCCAATAAAATCGTCGCCATAACTCTGTAGGAAGATACGGCGTGAGAAGAATGCCATAAAGATGGAGATAAAGTAAAAGACTACCCCCACTTTCGCATTCATCATTGTCTTATGCACACGCTGGTTCATTGGTCTAAAGAGTTCTTATTGGTGATGTGTAGTGTGTATGAATTCTTTGTTGTCGGTTCGGATATGGACGGTGTTTTTTAGCATCCGCCATACCAGTTCTGGAATATAGAAAATCTTCTTGATAATCGCTTTCGAACGTAAACTTTTGGGAATCGCTATATATAATGACAATACGAGAATCAGTAACAGTCCTATCCACATAATACTTGGGTATGACCATCGGAAGATAGCCATCGACACTATTGTGAACAATGGAATACACAATAGCAGGAAAGAACGGGGTATTAGGGCTTGCTGAATGACTTTGTCGATATAATTGATATTTCCGTGGATAATGGCCAGGGGAAGATAAGGTATCATCAGGAAAAAGGTCTGTACCTGTCCTGTCATCCAACGAAGACGTTGTCGTTGGAAGTTGTCGCTGGAATCCACCTTCTCGTCCATTACCAGGATATCTTCTGCGTATCTGATAAATACACGTTGTTTCATCAGTATTGCTTCCAGTTCACGATCTTCAACAGCAGAGCTGAGGGCGTGAACATTGTCATTAAACCATTGATAGCTAAAACACATGCCAGAGCCGATAAGCGCTGAAGACATCCCAATGCGGTTGTGACCTCTACGGAAGATACTGTTGTTGATCTCTTCGCTTAACCCATCAAGAGCTGCAATTTCATTATCGGAATTCTTCGCAGTGCGATGGCATTGGATAACCTCATCTTTCTGGGCTATTCTGTCAAGCCGTGCAAGGAAATCATCCCCAACAATATTGTCAGCGTCCAATATGACGATATAATCAGGTGTCTTTTCTGCTGAGGCATTGTAGCTGTCAATGGCATATTTCAGTGCATTAGCTTTACTACTTTTTGTAAATGAGGGCAATAAGAGCGTGATGGGAAATGAGGCCAACTGATGATTCGTGACATCTTCCATATGGTCCGAGATGACAAGAACCTTATACAAATCCTCAGGGTATTGCTGCTTGAGGAATGTCTTTACGGAATTGATGATGACTGCATCCTCTTTATAGGCAGGGAAAAGGATGAGGAAACTGCTCTTTTTTGATGATTCTTCTCCAAAGCATATTTTGCCATGGGGAATAATTGATGCGATAGAAAAAAAACAGACATAAAAGGTTGAGGCTGCAATGATGCACCACAACAGAATGTTGATGAAATGTATGATAAAATCCCCTGTCACTGATTGCTTTTCTTGAATTTCATTTTCTGTACCAGATGTGTGAAAGCATCAAGTCTGGTTCCTGTCTCATCTTTACCTGCACGGAAAATATTGTAGAGCGCACCTATAGTAATAAGTGGCGCACGTAAGAAATCCTTGTCCCAATTTTTGCCGACAAGATAGTCGGGGGTCGCCATTGCAAAGGCAAACAATGCAATAGATGCAATTAACCACCATTTTAATGCCAGCGTAAAATAGATAAAGGGTAAAACGATGCTCATGATAGCAATAATACCCATCATGATACAACGAGGAATCAGCATCCATTGTATAATCTTATCAACAAAATCATATTGGCTATTCATGAATGCAAAAGGTAGGGAGTGGAAATTGTTCAGCAGATTATGCAGTTGTATATATGTCCAACGTCCGCGCTGATTGTTGAAATCATGTACCTTGCGTGTTTTTTCATCATATACATGTATATCTTCAAAATAGTCGATATATATACTTTCACGTAGCAGGAGGGCTTCCAACTCTTTATCCTCACCTACAGTAGAGCGTATTTTCATGATGTTACGCTTGAACCACAGAAAATCAAAAACAGATCCAGAACTGTTTAATGATGCCGATAACCCGACGGCGAGGTGCCCTCGGCGGAAAATGGTGTTATTGATTTCCTCAAAGATAGAGTCCATACGTGCTACGGGGGTATCCAGGTTTCTTGACATGCGATGAGTTTGGATAGCTTTGGTTCCAGCCGACTCAAAAGCATCGTTTATCTGTTCCAGGAACTCAGGAGCGACGATGTTGCCTGAATCAAGGAGGATGACGGCATCGTAGATCTTGAATTGTGGCAGGTTTAGAATAGCATACTGCAGGGATTTGACCTTAGTACTCTTTAAGAAATTCGGCGTTAGCAGGGTGATAGGAAGCTGGGCTAATCGCATATTGATGAGCTCGTCTTGATGATTGGCAATGACCACAACATCAAAATTTCTCTGAGCGTATGTCTGTCCCAATATGGAATTGACGGTTTCTAATATCCTGGTGTCGCTTTTATGTGATGGTATCAACACAATATAACGACTTTGGTTCTTTGCCTTTGGCACATTAGTGCGTGTCTTGAATGTGGCTGTAATAGCAAAGACCAAGATGTATAGCACTGTTATTGCAACGGGCAAGAACAGTAACCAGTCAAATATATATAGTATCCACCAGAAATTCATACTGTTATAGGGTGTTTTATATGATTACTATTGAAATCAATTATGCCATTCAGTACTGATTTGGTCAGTTTTATATCGCCATGTACTAGGTATTTAAGACAATCTCTTACTCCTACAATACCTATTAAATACAGATAGGTTAATTGACGGATTAAGCCCTTCCCATTACGTCTCATAAACAGCAGGCGATTGCGTGTGTTGAAGTATACCTTTAAAGGACTATTCTGGCCAGTAGCCTGACTTTCTTTGTGGAAGATCGTACTAGCCGGCTCATACCATATCTGATAGCCGTTTCTGGAAAACATAGTCGACCAGTCTATCTCCTCATAATAAAGGAAATAGCATTCTGGCATCATACCGACTTTCTCTATGGCATCACGCTTCACCATCATGGCAGCTCCATGAGCGTAAGCCGTCTGATGGGCAATATCATATTGGCCTTTGTCTTCCTCACCATATCCAATAGCGTGGTTACGCATGGTGATAGCCGAAAGAGGCGTGTAGCCTGCGTATTGTATTGGGCACTGCCCCCAGGCAAAACGTATTTTGGGACACACAATGCCTATTTTGTCAGATGACTCCAGTCGTTTGATGAGTGAATTGATATTGGAATCGCTGGTTAAAAAGGTGTCATTATTTATAAATAACAGATATCTCCCCTTGGCAGCCTTGATTCCCAGATTATTCCCTCCAGCAAAGCCCAAGTTCTTATCGCTGCGAATGACCTTGACTTGTGGGTAGCGTTTTTCTATCATGGTGGCTTCATCATTCTTTGAGGCATTGTCAACCACAATCACTTCCATCGTATCATTGAAAGCGATTGAATCAATTAGCTCGCAGGTGTCTTTAAACCCGTTGTAATTGATGGTGATAATTGACAATATGATGTTCAACTGAGCCACCCTTTAATTCTTGATTGTTCCTTCTTTTCTAATTTCTGTCGTTTCTTCTCTTCTTGCTCTTTAAACAGCGCTTCCTCATATGCTGTGAAATCATCCTCAATGGCTGGTAGTAGATAGACGATGGCCATGCCGCCATAAAAGAGGACGAGATTGGGATATTGCAGTAGGATATGGTTGGCATAGCCTCCCGCGTTGATAGCCAGTAAGCCACAACAGAAGCCCGATGCAATACCTTTGCATGTCTTGTTTCGCAGACGAAAGAGTACGATGTAGCAGCCTCCCAGAAGCATGATGATATTCATGGCTGAAAACACATACACGCCTACGATACCTGTACGTTGCCAAAAGAAAACGTACGTTGAGTCGCATGGCGTCTCATAAACCACACGGAACTTGCTAAATGCAGGAATACTCCCTTCGTCGATATTGATTCCTATGCCAAAAGGAGCGTCTCTAAGGTGCTTCTTCAATGCTTCCTTGTTGATGTCGCGTACACCTTTTGATGCGTCATTAGGATTGAATGCCGATCTCATTCGTCGTATCTGCATATTGCTGTCACCAATGTTTGTTCCAGCCATGATAAATACGAACAGGGCTCCAGCCAATGCCACGGTGACAGTAAGTTTGACGTTCTTGGCTAGGATAGAGTATAGGAATATGCCAACAATAAAACAAACCAGTGCTGTACGTGTGCCTGATGCGAAGAATGAATAAGTGGAGCAAAATGCGGCTATCCAAAACAAAATTTTGTCCTTCTTCAGTTTCGTGGTCAGGGCCATTGCATAAAATGCTACAGCCGATGATGCCAGGCAACAGCCGAAGTTCGCAGCATCTGAGAAGAAAGAGAAATATCTGATGGAGCCACCAATGATGTGGGTTCGCATACCACCTTGCATCAGCCAAGCATTTTCCGCATTATCCCATCCAAAGGTCTGTTGACGCCAAGTCCAGTATGAAGCGATGATTGACAGGACTGCCCACATACGCACAAAGCGCATGATATTCTTTGGTGTGTTGATGAGTTTGTTGATGATGACGTATGTTATCAAGAAATAGAGCGAGAAGAACATGATGTTGGTCAGCCAGTTGCCAATATTGACAGGGAGGCTGCAGGTCTCGTTAAAGAACTGAAGAACAAGGTATCCTGCCCACAGCAGAATGGCAAACAGCATTGGTGTAGCCATTGTGTTTTTCCCATGGCGAGGGAATGCGACTAACGACATCAGTAACAATAGCTGTGGCAAAAGCGTTACCACCGTAATGGGAACAGGGATATATCCGTAGCGTTGAAGTCCCATCACAATATAGTTCATGATAAAGATATACCAAAACAGGGTGTTCTGACGCTTCATGGCCAGATAGACAAAGATAGCTATGGCAGGAAGCATACAAATGGCAGCAAATGGTGTAAGACCTGCAGTGGCCAGGAAATACAATGCTACAAGAAACAGAAGAAAGAGTATAATTACTCTTCCTCCTAAGTCTCTTCCATTTGTTACGTATGTCTTTGTCATTTACTTCGCATGGTTGTTCTCTGTAGCAGTCAGACCAAGTTGTGATAGGCGATATACGAAATTGTTGAACTTTGTGTATGGTGGTAACTGTCCCACGAACTCCTCAACAGCATATCGGCTGGACTCTGTGAGATACATGTAGAGTGAATCCTTTTTGTCCAAACGTGATTCTAATTCGTTAAGGGCTTTTTGGTCAACATCCTTCCATGTTCTGTTCGCACGTGTTACCATCAAGTTCACCGTTCCTATGTTCAGAAGGCCGGAAGGAATGGTGTTGTCGTCCAAATTAGGATATTCCACAATGGCGATCTCGTTTGGCATAATGTCAGGGCATAAGTCTTTGATGTCATTTGCCATCAGATAGCGGCTGTCTTCTGACAGGAAGTCCTCATCATAGGTCAGACGTCTTACCTGTAGACCCAAACTCAGCCAATAATTTTCCAACTCTTGTGCAATGTAGCTCTTACCATTAGCAGCATCTGTAGAGAGCAGGTTCAACACGTTTTGTTGGCCTTCCTTGAAATAAGGCAACAGCGATTTGCTTAACTGACGTAATGCCATATCGCTAATTGTCTTATTGAATCGGCGATAGCGAAGTGTGCTTTCCTTTGGATAGCATCCCAATACAGGTATTTGGGTAATACGCTCCGAGCGCATACGATCACGCAGGGTGCGGTCGAGCATCTCGATAATAAAGAAATACAAGGCAGTAAATAGGAATGTCAGCATGAATGCTCCCATCAAAATCATCATACGATTGGTAGGTTGTGCATTCAGTGGGAACATTGGCGGGTTCAGAATACGTAATACAGCTGTTGACATCTGCAGGTTACGCTGACGCAGGCGGGCAGCGTTCAGAGCTTTCAGCATTTCCATGTAGTTGCCTTCTATGAACCCGATATGACGATCCTTTCTGTCTAGCGTAGCTCCGATAGGTGAGTAGAAGATAAATTGTTCGTCGATGCTTTGTTGCATGATATCTTGTGCTCCCAATTCAGCCTTTGTCTTCTCTAGCAGGATTACTTGTTCGAGCCAACGGTCAATCAGACTTGCCGCTCTTACGCCTGTGTCTGTGCTGTAATTGGCTGATTCCAAGGTCTGAGTCAGTTCCTTCACCTTTTTAACGGTAGCATCAAGTTGTCGTTCTGCTTTTGCTAATTCCAGCTGTGCCTCATTATTATTACCGCCATTCTCACTACTCATCAGTTTGAGGTTGGCTATACGTGATTGCAGTCTTGTGATATCTCGTACTAGGGTCGAGAATTCCTGGTTTGACTCGATAATCTTCGCACGGTCGCCCAATTGCTGTTTCAGATAGGCAATCAGAGCCTCTGTCGTTGCAATGTTCATGCGCAGTTCGTTGTTCTTGTTTTGCTGCTGGGCTTCAAGGATTGTCAACTGCTTTGTTTGTTCATCGTAGTTGATAATGCGGTTTTTGACATTATATTTAATAAGGTCATTTTCTGCGTTGGTCAGATTACGATACAGTCGTTTTACTTCCTTTTCAAAGAACTTGATGACGTTCATTGTCTCACCATAGCGTAACTCCTGATATTGTTTTGCAAACACCTCGTTAAGGATGTCGAGCGTGTTATAACATATTCCAGGGTCGTTGGCAGCATACGAGATGTCAATGATATCACTATTGTTCATTTGCATCACCTTGAGTCGGCTGGTAATGCTGTGTACACTGAAATAGGGATGATAGTTCAGTAGTCCAAACAGGAAATTGTCCTGTGACGGACGTTCGTAAGCTTTCAGGTTACGGTATGTCTCTAGTTCGTTATTCGGGTTAATCAGTGCTTTTACTTCTGCAGGCACACTGGCGCTCAACAGTCTGAAATGTTCAGCAGTGATATAGTTGTTGTCTTTGCGTTCATTGCCATACATCATACAACGTGCAAAAAGGCGTAACGCTACTTCATGAATGGTGTTATCTGTCTGGATAATCAGCATCAGGTTTGCAATGTTTGTTTGTGCATTGCCACCAGCTATTCCTGATCCGCCTTCTATGTTATAGCCCGTAATCATGCCAGTATAGATGGTAGTATTGGCATTGTATACACGTTCCATGTTTCGTGTGGAGAACCATGCAACAATAAGGGCAATCGCAGGCAGTATAACCAGATACCACCTTATTTTATATAGAAATCTGACAACGTATCTGAATATTTCCATTGCTTGGAGAATAAAGGGTTATGTTATTTTTTGTTTTCTTTTGCTGCATCTTTTGCTTCCTTTGCCTCCTGCTTGAGGAAGGCTTTCTCGCGTTTCTCTTCTTCTTCTGCAGCTTTCTTGATACGCTTTTCTACGGCTTTGTTTTCTTTTTCTATTTGTTTCTTTGATTTCTTGACAGTCGAGTCAAGCGTAATCTCTGTTGTGGTATTCGTGATAATTGGCGTGTGAGTCAATATCTCAAGTGTTACAATATCAGTAGTAATCTGGGTTAATAGCGCTTGGTAGGTACTCACAGCAGCTTGTCCGCGTTGTCCTGTATAGGCATAATCTTCAATTTCCATGTTGCCGTGGTGGAATTCCACTTCATTCAGCGAACTGGCTCCCTGATAAGCTGCAGAGTTCTCGCCAGCAGTTTTCAATGCTACCAAGTTGTTCGTGATGCGTATATATATGGTTACGATTTCCAGCTTCAACTGGTCGTAAGCAACATCTTTTTGTATCTGCGCATTTTCTACCTCCAGGCGTTTCCGCTTTACTGAGTGCCCTAAGTCAAGGATGTCTTCAAGGGGAACGGCGAGGTTGACACCAACATTCCAGAAATTTTGCTCTGATGCATGTGGCTGCCAAACCATACCGGTACCATAGCCACTACCTTGCGAGCCGTTCCAAATGTCTGAACGCCCATAGCTATAGCTGGCATGTCCGCTGACATATGAAAAAATATGCTTTTTCTGTTTTACAACCTGCGCTTGTGCTATTTCTTCAAGTTTTGCCAGTTGCTGTATGCTGGGATTTGCTTTCGCATTCTCAAAGAGTACAGCCAGTGGCGGTAATTTGAACTCTGAGAAATTAATATCTTTGTCTTGGCTGGAATCAAAGAAGCCTGCACTTATTCCGCTATCATCAGCAGTCTGTGCTGATGCGGAAAGTGTAAACGTAGCCAGGGCTAAAGCATATGCAAATTTCTTTATCATTTCGTGTGATGCTCTAATCTTTATTATACGTCTTCTTTCTGCACAAAGGCGAAGAGTGTACGGAATATGATTTTCAGATCAAGTGCGAGAGAGTAGGTCTGACCATATTTGATGTCAAGTTGCTTTCGTTCTTCTGCCGACATGTCTCCGCCCTTTCCGCGTTCTTCTACCTGCCAGAGTCCAGTGAGCCCTGCAGGTGCCATGAATCGGTCGATGCTGGCATCAGCGGTCAGTTTCTCTGCTTCATAAAGGGGTAGGGGACGGTTGCCAACAATCGACATATCGCCTTTTAGGATATTGAACAGCTGAGGCAGTTCGTCAATGCTGTATTTTCTGATAAAACGTCCCACTTTTGTTACGCGTGGGTCGTTTTCTATTTTTACGAATGCATTGTTGATCTCTTCTTCTTTTTGCTTGGCAAAGTCGCTCTCATTCACTACGAAGTCATCTCCAATGAGCATAGTCTCATCTTCGCTGATCATCATGCTCGATTCTATCTCCTTGTCCAAGATGTCGCCATTTTCTTGGTTGCCCACCAATGATGCTGTCGCGCTAATGCTGTCTTCTTTTTGCTTACTGTATTGATTGCCTGTCTTACTGAGTTCCTTCAGGTGTTTCTCTGCGTCCGTATACATTGAGCGGAATTTCAGGAAGTCGAAGATCTGATAATTCGTGCCCACTCGTTTTGACTTAAACATGGCTGGTCCAGGACTTTCCAACTTGATGGCGATGGCCGTGATAATCATCACCGGCGATAATGCGATGATGGCCAATGATGAGAAGACAATATCAAACGTGCGTTTCCACAAGGGTATTTTGAACTGGAGGACATTCTTTTTTGTGATATTGGTGTCAAAAAGCATGTCTTCTCTTTCGCAGATGAACTGCAGCTTTTTGTTTATCACTGTCACAGCAGCATTTGTATCGAGCGTGTCGTTAATTCCTGCCTGCTGGTATAACTTCCGTTCTTCAGCAGAAAGATGAGAAGTGATTAGAATAATGTAAATGCCTTGGCAATTCTGCTTCAGATGGTTGATAGCAGTGATATCTTCTGCCTGAATGTTTTTTTCAAGAAAAATGATGTAGTGGTCGTTGATCTTGTGTTTGTTGCACTCGTCAGCGACCTCTATGTAGTTCTTTTTGAATACGACTTGTTTCCCAGGCAGATATCTCAGGCGTTCTTCTGACTGCGGATTGTTTCCAAGGTATATTACGCCAATCATATTTTAATCGTTGGGCAGAATCTTCTTTACACGAATCTTCAGTTCCATAGGGTTGAATGGCTTAACGATATAGTCTTCTGCGCCATTCTCCAGAAGCCGGATGCGCTCACTGGTTGAATCTTCGCTTGACAGCATGATGACGGGAATATGGCTGAACAACTCGTTCTGCTTGATCCACTCCAAGAAATCATCGCCTCTCATGCCTGGCATACGTATGTCGGAAATAATCAGGTCGGGAGTATTGCCTGCCTGTAGCCATTTCACACCTTGCAAGCCGTCTGGCAGCCATTGCACGTCGTAGTCACTCATCAAGTAGATAGACAGAACTTTGGCGATAGTCTCTTTGTCGTCGAGTATTAGGATTTTCTTTTTCATATATGAAATATGCTTAAATATAATCTTGTTTTGTTATATAACACCATGCAAAGGTAAGTAAAAAAAATGAATTGACCACAAAATGTTCAAAAAAAATGGTGTTGTAAGGGAAAATATGTGATATATTGAAAATATTTCTGGGGATTTGCCGTTGTAAATCGTATATTAGTCAGTGTTATAAAAACTTATTTGAAATGGCAATGAGATATTTATTGGGATTCGATGTGGGCAGTTCTTCTGTCAAGGCATCGTTGGTTAATGCCGATAACGGCAAGTGTGTTGCATCTGCTTTCTTCCCTGAGAAGGAGGCTCCTATCATGGCCGCTAAGACCGGCTGGGCAGAGCAGAAGCCTGAGTCATGGTGGAAATATGCCAAGTCGTCGCTTCAGAAGATTATGCACGAGAGTGGTGCCAAGGGTGATGAGATCAAGGCTATAGGTATTTCCTATCAGATGCATGGCCTGGTGTGTGTGGATAAGGCATTACGCCCTTTGCGTCCAGCTATTATCTGGTGTGACTCGCGTGCTGTGCCCTATGGTGAGGCCGCTTTCCGCGACCTTGGTGGCGACAAGTGCCTTTCTCATCTTCTGAACTCGCCAGGCAACTTTACTGCTGCCAAGTTGGCTTGGGTGAAGGAGAATGAGCCCGACATTTACAGTCGTATTTATAAGATTATGCTTCCTGGTGATTATCTGGCTATGCGCCTCTCTGGTGTTGCCAACACGACTGTGAGTGGTCTTTCAGAAGGTATGTTCTGGGATTTTAAGGAGAATCAGGTAGCACAGTTCCTGCTTGACTATTATGGCTTCGACCGTTCGTTAATAGCTGATATCGTGCCTACGTTCTCTGAGCAGTGTGTTGTTTCCGAGGCTGCAGCTGCAGAATTGGGTCTGAAGGCAGGCACGCCTATTACCTATCGTGGTGGCGACCAGCCCAACAATGCCTTGTCGCTTAATGTGCTCAATCCTGGTGAGATTGCTGCTACGGCAGGTACGTCTGGTGTGGTATATGGTGTTTTGGGAGATGTCAACTACGACCCGAAATCGCGAGTAAATACCTTCGCTCACGTCAATCATCAGGCCGATCAGACCCGTTTGGGCGTACTGTTGTGTATCAATGGTACTGGTATCCTGAACGCATGGGTACATCGTAACATCACTCCTGGCATCGGCTATGCCGAGATGAACGACCTTGCTGCTCAGGCACCTATCGGCAGCGATGGTGTGACCATCATTCCGTTTGGTAATGGTGCTGAGCGTGTGTTGGAGAACCGTGAGATAGGTTGTTCTATCAACGGTGTGAACTTTAACAAGCATTCTCAGGCTCATCTGGTACGTGCTGCACAGGAGGGTATCGTGTTCTCTTTCTGCTATGGTATGGAGATTATGCAGCAGATGGGTATGGACATCAAGAAGATTCACGCTGGAAAGGCTAATATGTTCCTCAGTCCGCTGTTCCGCGATACGTTGGCTGGCGTGAGCGGCGCTACCATCGAACTTTACGATACGGATGGTTCTGTAGGTGCAGCCAAGGGTGCTGGTATGGGTGCTGGTATCTATAAGGATGCCAACGAGGCCTTTGCGTCACTTGAGAAGTTGCAGGTTATCGAGCCCGATGAGAAACGTCGTGCTGACTATGCTGCTGCCTATGCTGCATGGAAGGAAACGTTGCACAAGAAATTGTAATCGATATTTGTAGGATAAGAATAGTGGAGGCATTCAAGTGAGTGCCTCCACTATTCTTTTTCTTATTCAAACTTGTCCTTAACCCTCTTCTTCAGGCCCTTTCAGGATGATACTTGTAGCTCCGATGGTGAACAGTGTGCCACTCTCGATGACGCGACGCTCACGTGGTGGAATCTCTACGTTGTGAACAAAGGTGCCTGTATTGCTGTTGTTGTCGCGAAGAATGTATTTCAGTCGGCCTTGTTTATCATGGCTTACGCTGATGGTGCAGTGGTTTAAATCCACGCTGGGATCTACAGTTTCGAAGGGAGTGTTAATGGGGTTTCCCTTCTGGTGGCGTCCAATAACGTTGTCGCCCATCTGCAGTGGGATGACCTGCTTGTAATGAAACACGTTCTCTATTACCACAATGCTGCCATAGGGCATCTCTTCATCTGATGTGTTGCCCTCTGACAGTTGCTTGTTCTCTTCTTTCTGCGTTTCCCTGAGTTTAGATACGCCGATACGTATGCCAAACTGTTTGTTGCACTCTGGACATTGAAATACCAGCGACTGTCCGGCCGCATATTTTGTTTCGTCAAATGTGATGTAATTCTCGCATTTCGGGCAGCGTACGCGCTTCATCTCAAAATGTGTTAATGGTTTTGTGCTATTTGTTCTCCATCACCCAGGCGTTGCTGAACTGCTTGCTTTGCTTGCGTAGCTGTCGCAGGGTGTCGATGGCTTCCTCCTGGCTATTGTAGGTGCCGTAAACCACGCGCAACATATTTGTCTTGCTGCTGGTCTGTAACCTGGCTTGTGTGAAGTCGGCTTTGTTCAGTTGGGCAATATAAATCTCTGCATTGCGCTGAGTCACCTGACTGGCCATAACAATGGTGAATGTAGGCTTTGCCTCAACGGGAGCTTCAGCCAAAGTTTCGCAAAGCTGAGTGTTTTCTGCTGCAGACGTCTCGGCAAGGGCTTTTGTTGCTGTGACATCGTTGAGCTCTGTCTCTGCTGCAGCAGAACTGTTGTGCTGTGGCAACATCAGGAAAGCGCTTTGCTGGACATCGAGTGTGGCATCGCTGTTGGAGATAGGTGTGCTGATCATGAAGAATGCCACTACGGCAGCAGCCACAGCCACAGCGTTGCGCAACCACGACATCTTGATGGTGATGGTGTCTTCAGCCGAATCCTCTTCTTCTTGCTTAATGCTTTCTTCCTCAGCTTTATTGGGTTCCTCTACAGGTAGCGCTTTCATCTCGTAAGAACTGAGACCGTAGTAGTAGGGCGTCAGTATGCCAGCCTCGCAGGGCTCAAACTCCAAGTTGCCGTCGCCATTGAGGTGCAGTGTGCCCAGACCGTTGAACTCATACAAACGCTCGTTTTCCAGATGCTGCCTGAGTTCGCTTATCTCTTCTTCAATACGCCTCAGGGCTTCTGGATAGCTGATGTCGTAGGCTTCTATGTATGACTGTACCAGCAATGAGTCGTTCATTGTCAGACGCGGATTGAAACCGAGTGTACGAAGTGGCGGCAGGAAGGTGCCATCCTCTTCATCGTAGCGTGCGTCAACATGATGTGCCATAAAACCTCCAAGGCCTGGCACTATCACGCAGTCGTTGCTCAGCAACAGTATCTCGATATGTCTTTCTAGTTCAATCACGTTGCAAAGGTACTTCTTTTTTCTGATACGAGCAAATAAAAAATGCAAAAAAGTTACCTTTTCTGAATATAAAATTGTACCTTTGCATCCTGAAAACAGAAAAATAGAGAAAGTGATGAATTTTACTGAGACATCAATCAAGGGCGTTTTTGTCATTGAGCCCAAGGTCTTCAACGATTCTCGTGGGTATTTTTTTGAAGCCTGGAAACAGTCTGAGTTTGAGTCTAATATCGGCAAAGTGAATTTTATTCAGGACAATGAGTCGAAATCCTCTTATGGCGTGCTGCGTGGCTTGCATTATCAGAAGGGCGACTTCTCGCAGTCTAAGCTGGTGCGTGTGATTAAGGGTCGCGTGTTTGATGTGGCTGTCGATATCCGTAAGAGTTCTCCTACCTTTGGCCAGCATGTGATGGTGGAACTGAGCGAGGACAATAAACGCCAGTTCTTTATTCCCCGTGGTTTTGCTCATGGCTTCCTTGTGTTGAGCGACGAGGCCATCTTCACCTATAAGGTTGACAATGTCTATGCTCCTCAGGCTGAGGCAGGTATCCGCTGGAATGATCCTGCTCTTGATATCAACTGGCCCATTGACCCTAAGGATGTGCTGACCAGCGACAAGGACTTGAAACAGCCCCTTCTGAGTGAGGCTGTATTGTTTGATTAAGTATTAAAGTAAGGTATGAATATAGCGATTGTAGGAACTGGCTATGTGGGTTTGGTGTCTGGTACGTGTTTCGCCGAGACAGGTGTCAATGTGACTTGTGTTGACGTGGATGCCCAGAAGATAGAGCGTCTGAAGAACGGCGAGATACCTATCTACGAGCCAGGTCTGGATCAACTTGTGCTGAAGAACGTAAAGGCCGGCCGTCTGAATTTTACTACCGATCTGGCTTCTGTGCTCAATGATCAGGAAATCGTGTTCTCGGCTGTAGGTACCCCTCCTGATGAGGATGGCTCAGCAGACTTGAAGTACGTGCTTCAGGTAGCCAAGACCATAGGTGAGAACCTGAACCGTTATCTGGTGGTCGTTACGAAATCTACTGTGCCTGTGGGAACGGCAAAGAAGGTGCGTCAGACCATTGAAGCCGAACTTCAGAAGCGTGGCGTTGACATACCTTTCGACGTAGCTTCCAATCCCGAGTTCCTCAAGGAGGGTAATGCCATCAAGGACTTCATGAGTCCAGACCGTGTGGTGGTGGGGGTTGAGAGCGAGATGGCCAAGAAGGCCCTCACCAAACTCTACAAGCCTTTCCTGATCAATAATTTCCGTGTAATCTTCATGGACATCCCTTCTGCCGAGATGACAAAATATGCTGCTAACTCCATGCTGGCTACGCGTATTTCGTTTATGAACGATATTGCCAACCTCTGTGAGCGTGTGGGGGCTGATGTGAATATGGTGCGTGCAGGTATAGGCAGCGACACCCGTATAGGCCGCAAGTTCCTCTATGCAGGCTGTGGCTATGGCGGCTCGTGCTTCCCTAAGGATGTGAAGGCGCTAATCAAGACTGCCGACCAGAATGGCTATTCTATGGAGGTGTTGAAGGCTGTGGAGCGTGTCAACGAGCGTCAGAAATCGGTGCTCTTCGATAAGCTTCAGAAGGCTATCAATGGCGAGTCGCTTAAGGGGAAGATTATTGCTATGTGGGGTCTCTCGTTCAAGCCTGAGACAGATGATATGCGTGAGTCAACAGCGCTGGTGATGATTGAGAAGCTGCTGGATGCAGGTTGCGTCATTCGTGCCTACGACCCCATTGCTATGGACGAGTGTCGCCGTCGTATTGGCGACAAGGTAACCTATTGCCGCGATATGTATGATGCTGTGCTTGATGCCGACGCCCTTTTGCTGTTGACGGAGTGGAAAGAGTTCCGTCTGCCTACGTGGGGTGTCATCAAGAAGGCTATGCGCAGGCCTTTGGTTATCGACGGACGTAATATCTTTGATGTTGAGGAACTCGAGGAGAACGAATTTGAATATCATTGTATAGGTAAATGAGCCGATTATTGTTTTTTACCCTGTTAGTATGCCTTGTCCTTGTAGGCTGTAAGCAGCGGGACGAGGGGGGGGGCGAGGTTGAGGAGAACCTCGAGGCCAAAGCGATGCTTCAGGGTATCTGGCTGGAGGAATCGTCTGAATCGGTGGCTTTCCGTGCCGAGGGCGATACCATCTATTATCCAGATAGTATCAGTATGCCGGCTCGTTTCCGTGTGATTGGCGACTCGCTCTATTTAGGCAGCCAGCGCTATTTCATCGTGGAGCAGGACGAATATCATTTCTGCTTTCAGGACTATACTGGCGAAGAGGTGAGACTGGTTCGTAGCGAGGAGGCTGAGGACTCTCTGGCGTTTACTTCCCAGAGTCCTGAGATCCTCACGTTGACAGAGGTGGTGAAGGTTGATTCTGTGGTAAACTATGGTGGTCAGCGCTATCATTGGTATATAGCTTTCAATCCAACGAAGTATCAGGTCATCAAGACCACCTATAATAGTGAGGGGGTGGGGGTTGACAATGTGTATTACGACAATATTGTCCACCTGAGTATCTATCAAGGCAACAATTGCCTTTTCTCGCGTGACATCAGGAAGCAGTTGTATCTCTCGGATGTGCCTCAGTCTTTTCTTGACCAGGCTATCTTGGCCAATATGCAGTATGACCGTGTTGATGCCTTTGGCTTCCATTTCAATGCCACGCTGTGTATCCCCGATGGTAGCAGTTGCTATCTCGTGGAAACGCTGGTCAGCTTTGATGGTCAGCTGACGATGAAGTTGTTGGAGTATTAGGGCGTTATTCCTCGCCCAGCCAGTTGTCGATGAGGCGGCGGGCAATAGACAGCTTTTCTGGAAGTTTAGGCAGGTTGGTGCGATGAAACCATCCTGCTTTTTGTAGCTCCTCACGTTGCACGTGTATTTCGCCGCTGTCATAGTCAGCGGTGAAGCCCACCATCAGTCCGCTGGGGTATGGCCAGGGTTGCGAGTCGAAATAGCGTATGTTTTTGACCTTCAGCCCCGTCTCTTCCATCACCTCGCGCTGTACGGCCTCCTCCAGTGTCTCACCCGTCTCTACGAAGCCAGCTATCAATCCGTAGAAGTCGCTACGGAAATTGCGTCCGCGAGCCAGCAGCACCTCGTCCTCTCTGCGGCGTATCAGTACGATGACGGCAGTGGCCAGTTGTGGCCATACCTCCTTCCCGCACATCTCGCAGCGCTTGCTGATGTCAGTATGGAAATGCATGTGTCCGCCGCATACCCCACAGAATTTCGTGTTGCGGTCCCAGTAGAGCAACTCTGCGCATTTGCCAGCCTTGAGGTAGAGCGGGTAAGGCAGTTTGTAGTAGCTCTGTCGCAGGGGACACATTTCATAGGTGATGGGTGATGGGTGATGGGTGATAGATGATGGGTGATGGGTGATGGGAGCGTCTATGCTGTAGGCTTTCACTTCGATATCATCCAGCGGGGTGATGTTGAGGATGGTAGTCCAGGGCTTTGTTTCTGTGGGTGGCTCTTCTCGTAGGGGGATGGTGTAAGTGCCGTCGGGCTGAAGCTCCAGCATCAGTTCGTCCTTACAGAATACAAAGTAGTAGCTTTTCATTGTGTAGTGAGCACTTTGAGGGTTCCTTTACTCGCCGAACAACAGTTTGTAGTCGCGTTGGGCTGCAGGTATAGTCCATTCCTCTGGCACGAACTTCCAGTTGTTGGCCTTCTCTGGACGTACATTTCCCAACTTTTCGATCTCTTGGGTCAGATAGTGGCGCAGGTCGAGTGGTGACTGATAGACGATGCGGCTGTTCAGTTGCTCCTTGGGTATGCCTGCACCCTTGATGAGCAAGTCGCCTCCACCGTTGCCACGATAGCTGCTCATCACTACTTTGTAGGTCTTGTTCTCTTCGAAAGGCTGGCCGTTTGACATTCTCAGGATGCTGACTTTCTGTCCGTTGAGCTTGGTCACATCTACCTCGTAGTCGATGCCTGAGGCTGAGTCGAAATTGAATGTATAGTTCTGGAAGCCAGTACGTTGCTGGTCGCCTTTCGAGTTACTGTTTAATAATAGCAGATGGTCGTCTTTGCTCTTCATCGTGTTAACCCATCGGTCGTAGCTTTCCTCCAGATGTCCTCGTATTTCGCGCCCTGTCATGTTGAGTACGTAGAGCTGGTTTTCAAATCTGTAGAGCTTGAACATATCGCCTATTGTCACGTCGCCTGCCTCTATCTTGCTGTCGAAAGTCAGGGGTGCGTAAAACGAGATGTCGGCACCTGAAATTCTGAGTTGTAGGCTGTGGATAAAGTCGCTGAAAGCCGAGTTGCCGAAGAAACTGTCGCGTGTCCTGACAGACGTCTCGAAATGGCCTATCTTGCGATCTACGTATTGCTTGATGCGGTTGAAGTCCGACTGGAAGTGCTGGCTCATCTGCTCATCCAACTGCTCCTTCCTGACGCTGACAATCTCGCCTTTGATGTCCTTCTTCTTCAGTTTGCCGTTCTCGTAGGTCAGGTTCACCTGCGCGTCGGCTACGTTGAGAGCCCAGCACGAGGGATCGAGTGTGAGCACGCGCTTGCCCTCTTTATTGGTGATCCATTCGTTGTGTACCTGATGGTCGTGGCCGTAGAAGATGATATCGAAGCCAGGCACCTCGCGAGCCACGCGTGCCGTAGCGTCTTCCTCCATTCCGTTGAGCACCAGTCCGCCATCCTTCCCGCTATGGAAGAGTCCTATGACCAAGTCGGCATGTTCCACCTCGCGAACCTGCTTCACCCATTTCCTGGCGCAGCTCACCATCTCGTGGAAATCCAGTCCCTCGTAGGTCGATTCGTTGAGCCAGCAGGCTATGGTGGGTGTGAGCAGTCCTATCACAGCAATCTTCACGCCGTCGCGTACGAAGAGGGCGTAGGGCTTCAGGTAGGGCATTCCTGTCTTTGTCTCCACCACGTTGGCTCCCAGCAGCGGACAGCGCACCTCTCTGATCCACTTGTCATATACAGCGTGGCCAGGCTCTACGTCGTGGTTGCCAATGGTCTCTGCGTCGTAGCGCATGTAGTTCACCATCTTGGCAGCGATGTTCTGGTCGGTGGTCATCACGTAGTTTGACCAGTAGCAGGTAGGCTGTCCCTGCAGTATGTCGCCGTTGTCGATGAGCAGCAGGTTGTCGCCATAGTCCTTGCGCAGACGGTCCACATAGGTGTTGACCCTCATCAGGGTGCCGTCCAGCGGTTTCCTTTCCACGAAGTCATAGGGAAAGAAGTAGCCGTGCACGTCGCTGGTCTCCACGATGCGCAGGTTTACGGTCTTTGTCTGTGCCATAGCGTTAGTCATCAGACAGAGTGACAACATGCCAATTGACAGTATTCTCTTCATTCTCTTGCCTTTAGTCGGCAGCCTGGAATTCCTCGAGGAAACGGGTGTCGTTTTCTGAGAACAGGCGCAGGTCGTTGACCTTGTATTTCAGGTTGGTGATACGCTCTACACCCATGCCGAAGGCATAGCCGCTATACTCCTTGGAGTCGATTCCGCATTGCTCCAGCACGTTGGGGTCAACCATTCCGCAGCCCAGAATCTCTACCCATCCTGTGTGCTTGCAGAAGCCGCATCCCTCGCCACCGCAGATGAAGCATGAGATATCCATCTCGGCGCTGGGCTCTGTGAATGGGAAGTACGAGGGGCGCAGGCGGATCTTCGTGTCAGCACCAAACATCTCCTTAGCAAACGACAGCAGCACCTGCTTCAGGTCTGTGAATGATACGTTCTTGTCGATATACAGACCTTCTACCTGATGGAAGAAGCAGTGGGCGCGAGCCGTGATGGCCTCGTTACGATATACGCGACCTGGGCAGATCACGCGGATGGGGCCTGTTAACTTGCCGTCCTCGGTGTGCATGTTCTCCATCACGCGAGCCTGTACACTACTGGTATGCGAGCGCAGCAGGATATTCTTGGTCACATCGTTGGGATGTTGGCTCACGAAGAATGTGTCCTGCATATCGCGGGCGGGATGGTCAGCAGCGAAGTTCATCTTCGTAAATACGTGCAGGTCGTCCTCCACCTCTGGTCCGTCGGCCAGCACGAAGCCCATGCGGCTGAAGATGTCGATAATCTCGTTGGTCACAATGGTCAAGGGGTGACGTGTGCCCAGCTGGATGGGGTAGGGTGTGCGTGTCAGGTCAAGGGCCTCGTCGCCAGTTTCTTGCGTGGTGCAAGCCTCGCGCAGGGCGTTGATGCGGTCGGTGATGCGCTGTTTCAGTTCGTTGATCTTCATGCCCACCTCTTTCTTCTGCTCTGCGGGCACGTTGCGGAAGTCCTTCATCAGCTCGTTCAGTTCACCGTTCTTACTCAGGTACTTCAGTCGCAGCTGCTCTACCTCCTCAGCATTCTTTGCCTCCAGCGAGTCCACCTGCTGAAGGAGTTGGTTTATCTTTTCAAGTATCATTTTATGTGTAAAATTGCAATTTCGGGTGCAAAGGTAGTGCAAATCGAGTGAAATACCAAAGAAAAGCGCGTTTTTCTTTGTATTTCCGAGATGCAGCCTACCTTCGAGCGAAGCTCAGAGGTAGTGATTAAAAATGAGAAAGCTCAGCCAGTCGTTGAAATCCTTGTTGTAGAACGTATGCAGCCCGTTGCGCTCGCCGGCCAGGCAGTTTTTCTCCAAATCATCTATGAAAAGGCTCTCGTCGGGCTTGATGCCCGTCTTCTCAATCATCACCTGAAAGATTCTGTCGTCAGGCTTCTCCAGATGCATCTCCTGCGATAGGAAAATGCCGTCGAAATAGTCATCCACGCCGTGCCCCTGCATGGGAAACAACACGTCGGCACAGTAGCGCCAATGGATATCGTTCGTGTTGCTGAGCAGATAGACGCGATGCCCAGCTTTCCTAAGGTCGAGCAGTCTCTGTTTCTTCTCATCAGGAATATACAGGAGCATCTTGTTGGCGGCGTCTGTGATTTGCTTATCCGATGCTTCTGAATGGGCTATGCTGCGGAATCCATCGAAGAATTCCTGGTTCGTCACGTGTCCCAGTCCGAAAGCCCTGAACAGGCGCATCACTTCAGGGTTCTCCTTAATATGCGCTGTGTCCTTCAGTCCCAGTTGTTCGAAGGCCTTCATACACGCCTGCTCATCCAGCTTGACGAGCACGTTTCCCAGGTCGAAAATAATGTTTTTGTAATTCATACTGCAAAGGTAATGAATAATCCGTAATTTCCACTTCTTTCCTTCATTTTTTCGTTTTGGCTTAAAACGTCTTGCGTTTTAGCCTATTTTGCCTTGCGTTTTAGCCTAAAAGACCTTGCGTTTTGGCCTTAAACGCTCGGCGTTTCAGCCTGTTTCGCCTCGCGTTTTGGCCTGTTTCGCGTGGCACTTCGTTGATATTCGCGATATATCTTCAAATGCATTGCAAAGTTACAAAATAATAATGGCAGTATCAAATAAATTGATGCAAGCTCTGCGTTAAAACTTGTAAAAGACAGAGGGGGCGCTTGAGACGCTTAGCAAGTTTCTTTGTCAAAATTTGGAAGTATCAGAAAAAGTCCTTATATTTGCATCCGAAAGCGTACGAGACAGAAACAAAAACGACACAGATATGAATGCAGTATCAATGAATAACCTTTGGACTTACCTCCAAGGTCTTTCGCTTACGGCCAGTAATCGCAAATGGTTGGCTGAAAGGCTTGTAGAGTCAGAGAATAAAGAGGTCATGAGCGATCAAGAAATTAAGGATGGGCTAACAGAAGCCTTCTCTAAGCTTGATGGGTTAAAGCAAGGAAGCGTAAAAACACGTAGTGCCGAAGAGTTGCTTTATGAGCTTTGAGATTAAAACCATCGAAGTGTTTGACCGCCAAGCAAAACGATTGGCGAAGCATTACGCGTCCTTTAAACAAGACTATAAAGATTTTCTTGATGAGCTTCGCAAGAATCCTTTGGTAGGAACAGATCTTGGCGGTGGTGTTAGGAAAGTCAGAATGGCTATTGCATCAAAAGGAAAAGGTAAAAGTGGCGGTGCAAGAGTCATTACGTATACAGCAGATGTTATTGTTCGCGCTGAACAAGGGCAGATTGTTCTCTTGTCAATTTATGATAAGTCAGAGCAGAGCACAATTACTGATAACGAAATCAAACGCTTAATGCAATTGGCAAAAGAGATATAATTGTTGTAGAACCCTTAAAACCGAGATGCCTATGGGCTGAGAAAGATAATTTAAATTAGGACATATAGGATTTGAACATCCACTTTTAGATTCTTGTTTCTGAAAATCGGCAAAATTGACAGAAATCTATCAAGGACAGAAGTAGGAGTTCACGCCAAATGGCGTGGGCATTACTCGTTTAGGATAGATAGGTGTTTGCCGATACCTCAGAAACGTAGACGAAGTAAATTGTCCACGTTTTCTTTTTGTGTGTATTTATTAACTATTTAACTTAAAACCTATATGATTATGAAAGATTTATTTAGTAAGTTTTTTATTGTTTCAATTGTTCTTTTCTTATCTGCATCGTTGAATGTAGAGGCTAAGAAAAAAATTCTAAAGATTTCGGTAGTCCCATCTGATGCTCAAATATCTGTAGACGGGAACTATGTTGGGTCAGGAGTTGTAGAAGTCACATTAGACAATAGTGATTTTATTGCTATAAAATTAGAAAAAGAAGGATATATCACTCAAGAAACGAAATTCTACAAATCAGACAAGCGTAATGCGATAGCATATACTATGCGTCTAGACAAATTCTGGGAAGCATCAGTCCCAAGTGGATTAGTGAACAAATTTTTTACTGTTACGGTCTCATCTGAATATTATACAAAGGATAAAGATGGTAAGATTATACCAGATAAGGCATGGAAATTGATACATCAAATACTTTTAAACTATTTTGATGAAATGCAAACAACAGATATAACATCTGGATTTATACAAACCCCATGGCAGTATGAAAGGTTCAGCGAATCTCGTCAGGCTGTAAGAACAAGAGTTACTGTGAAACAATCTGGTATATCAGAAGATGAGTTAACTTTCAAAATAAAGATATCATCTGAACAAGCCCCATTATTTGGAATGGATAATGAGAATTCATATCGTGAAGTTGTTAGGGTTCTAAAAAAATTTGAACCATTGATTAGCGAGTTTCAATCACGTCTTTCTAAAAAATAATATGTTATGAAGAAATTATTTATTATACAGTTTGCTGTTTTATTTTTAAATGGTACCGTTTTTTCGCAGGTATTGGAAGATGATTTTGAATCTAATCAGTTTGGATGGTCTGAAAGAGCAGAATCAAAAGGCAAGGCAATAATAAAGGATGGCGTTTTACACTTAGAAAGTGAGTCAAAGCCTGTATGGTCTATTTGCTATGCTCCAATTGACATTAATAAGCCCTTTAATTTAAAAGTGGAAGCTTTAGCAAAAAAAATATCTGATTATAACCGTTTTGGAATCATACTTGATTATGAAGATGATTATAATTATATGCTCTTTTACATTAATGATGAGGAAGCAAAATTGGAAGTAACGAGGCAAAATCAATTATTGGGATATAGAGAAGGAGAAATTAAAATAAAAAAGGGGAGTAAAGTTGGAATTGAATTTGAGATAGAATATAACCTTAACGAACTGATATTTAAAGTTAATGGTATTCAGGTATTTGCTTACAGGAGAAGAATGACATATGATAAATTTATATTAGGCACATCTGGAATAGGATTCTATGCTAGACAGGGAGCAATTGATTTTGACAATCTTAGAATAATGCAATAATTTGAAAACAACGAGTGTAAGAAGCTATAAATAGTGATATTCCATTATTATCCCCGATGTCTGCTTTGCCGATGTCGGGGATTACTGTCATTATATGGTATTTATCACAAAAATTAGTGTAATTATTTGGTATTTGTTCATTAATTGATTAACTTTGCGGCGTTAAAGTTATGGACGATGGACGCAAAGAAGAAAGAAGCAATTGTGGAGTGTACGAGTTTCGATGAACTGCTCGATGCCGAATACGGTGAGCGTGGGACTGAGGCTCGTGAGAATTTTGAGTCGGAAGCTGAATCATTCTGCTTGGCGGAGTGCTTAAAAGAACAGCGCCGTTTGGCAGGACTGACTCAGGAGCAGTTGGCTGCTAAGATTGGTACCAAGAAGAGCTACATCTCAAAGATTGAAAACGGTCATGCTGATGTGCAACTCTCCACGCTGTTCCGTATATTCTCTGGATTAGGGAAACGCGTTTCACTTACGGTGTTGTGAAAAGTGTCTCACATGGTGCCGGGCACCGTGTGTTCTTGATAGTAATGTAAAAAAATAGTGAGCTAACCACTTGGTCGGCTCACTATTTTTGTGAATCATTCGGAAACCCTTTGTTGTCAATAGGCGTGGTCGTCGGACGCTATTTCGGCTCGGTCTATCTTCTTGCTGTCAATCTTGCGCCAGGCGTAGATGATATAGGCAAGGACGAAGGGTACGAGGAGCGACACCCAGAACATGGTGTTGAGGGTGAAATAGCTGCTGCAGGAATTCTCCATGGTAAGTGATGACTGGAGGTCGGCTGTAGAGGGATAGTAAGCCGTGTGGTTCCAGGCAGACATGAGCAGCAGGGGAGTGACGGTGAGCACGGTGCCTATGCCGGCAAACCAGATACCATTGTATTTACAATTTGACAATTGACGATTTACTATTTCCTTTCCGATGCCCCAAAGTACGAGGACTACGCCAAGGAGCATCACGACGGTGAGATACCACATATCCAGCATGTTGTGCAGGTATTTGTTGGGCTCAAGGAAGATGGTGCCGCTGTCATCGTAGGCATAGCCGTCCTTCAGCAGGAGGTGAACTAGGTAGGCCACGAAGAGCACCACGAAGACGAAGGCTGAGCCTGCCAACTGGTAGCGCGAGCGCGTGCGAATCTCGTCGTCGTTGATATTGTTCATCATGTAAAGGATGCCCAGCGTGCGAGCCAGGAAGAGCACGGCCAGTCCGAAGACGAGCACCCAGGGATTCAAGAGGGCATCGAGACCGTGGGAGGCATTGGCCCAATGGGAGATAACCACCGTTGACCATTGGCCATTGACCATTGAATCGACATCAACGAGATTCCCTTTCTCGACGATGAAGTTGGAACCCTCGAAGAACGTGGCTACTGCGCCGCCAAGAAGCAGTGGGCCCACGATGCCGTTGAACACGAGGAAACACTGGAAGGTCTTGGGGCCGAGGAAATTGCCTATCTTGTTTTGGAACTCATAGCTCACGGCCTGTAGCACGAACGAGAAGAGGATGAGCATCCACAGCCAGTAGGCCCCGCCAAAGCTGGTAGAATAGAACAGGGGGTAGGAGGCGAAGAAGGCACCACCAAAGGTGACCAGGGTGGTGAACGTAAACTCCCACTTACGGCCTGTAGAGTTGATGAGCATACGGCGCTCCTCATTGGTCTTTCCTAATGAAAAAATCATGGAGTTGGCTCCCTGAACGAAGAGCAGGAATACCAGGAGTGCTCCCAGTAGTGACACGATGAAGCACCAGTAGTGTTGCAAGAATGTGTATGTCATAGTTCTGGCCCTTTCTTAATTTGTTTCAACAGAATGTTTATTTCCACAGCCAGCATCGTGGTGAAGAGGATGAGGAAGAGGAAGAAGGTGAGTGCCACGCTACCTGCATTGAGGTCGCTCACGGAAGCCCATGTTGGCAGCATGTCCTGAATAGTCCAGGGCTGGCGGCCAAACTCTGCCACCAACCATCCACTCTCAGAGCAGATATAGGCCAGAGGCACCATCAGGATGGCAGCCCAGCAGAGCCAGCGAGGCATCGCATCGGCAGGTGTGGTATGGTCGGCAGCACGCTCGTCCATGAGTCCAAAAGCCGAGAAGAGCCTGCGGAACAAGAGCGACACCATAGGAATATCGAAGACGATGAGCAGCACCACGCCAAAGAACAGGATGAAGAGACTGCCCAGTCCCACCATAGCGCGGAACGCCCAGAAATTAACAGCTATCGGGGGCACCAGATCCTTTTTGTCCTTTACGTAGCCATAGCCGAAATAGGGCATGTTTTCCTTGAGGGTTTCTAGTGTAGAGTTTAGAGTTGAGAGTGTAGAGTTTGCTTCCGCTGTACCCGCTGCTTCCTCAGCCTTCGCCTTGCGATAATCGGCAAGAGCCTGGATAGCCAGTTTGCCACGAGCAATCTTCTCGTCGGCAGAGAGCTCTTGAGTGCCATCGGGTTTGGTATAGCCGTTGAGCAACTCGTTGATGCCAGGCACATAGCCATCGGGGGTGTTGGTGGCCATCATCGATAAGCCGTAAGGCATCTCGAGACCCTCCACGATTTTCAGTCCGATACCGTTGCCGCCATCATAAAGTCCCTCCATAGCAGCCAGTTTCATGGGCTGAACCTGAGCAATGGTCTGTCCGCTCTTATGGCCTGTAGCTGCAGCGCCAAGGGCGGCAATGAGTCCCACGATAACTGCAATCTTGATGCTCTGAACAGCCAGGCAAATGTGGCGTTTTTTCATCAGATACCAGCAACTCACGGCGATGACGAAAACCGCACCGATAATCCATGAGGAGATAACCGTATGGAAGAATTTTTCCACAGCGAAAGGCGAGAGGGCTACCTCGGCAAAGGAGGTCATCTCATTGCGCATAGTGTCGGGGTTGAACGTGCAGCCCACGGGATACTGCATCCACGCGTTGGCCACGAGAATCCACCAGGCAGAGATGGTAGCACCCAAGCCCGTGAGCCAGGTGGAGGCGAGGTGGAAACCAGCCGACACCTTCTTCCATCCGAAGAACATCACGGCTACGAAAGTGCTCTCCATGAAGAACGCCACGATGCCCTCGACAGCCAAAGGCGCGCCGAAAATATCGCCCACGAACCAGGAGTAGTTCGACCAGTTGGTACCAAACTCGAACTCAAGGATGATGCCCGTAGCCACGCCCATAGCGAAGTTCACACCAAAAAGGCGCTGCCAGAACTGGGCGGTCTTCTTCCAGAAGTCCGTACGTTTCTTGTAATAGATGGTCTCGGCAATTCCCATGATGACCGCCAAGCCGAGCGTCAGCGGTACGAAGAGCCAGTGGTAGATGGCCGTGAGTGCAAATTGCGCCCTCGACCAGTCAATGGTACCGGCATCGATGTTTAAGAATAGGTTTGTCATATTATTAGGAGTTAAAGAAGTTTAGAAGTTAAAGAAGTTAAGAAGATAAAGACGAAAGACATACTAGGGTGAACTTGCCCTGTCAATGAGTTCGGTGGCTACGAAATCGGATTCGTAGCCAGACTCGGAGTGCTCGTTGATGTAATTTGGAAAGAAGAATATCTTCAGGATAGCGAAGATAATGATGAGTTTGATGATGATAACAGCCCAGAGGGTCTTCCCCAGCGTCATGTGGCGGAAGCCGTCGTAATAGAGGTCAATTGTCCGATATAGGAAGTTCTTCTTCATAGGCCGTTATCGGAAATAGATTGTTTTTTGGTGCGACAAAGATAGTAAAATTTATTTAAAGTACCAAATATTCTTTGGCTATTTAGTAGAAAACTTGTACTTTTGCATCTGTTTTTAATAATAAGGTATAGAAATGAAAAAAGCACTTATAGCAGCATTCGCGGTGGTTATGATAGCAATGGCTGCTATCTTGGTATATCTGCTTCAGGATAACAGAAATCTGGAACAGGAAAAAATGGAGATGTTGGAACTGGCCGAGCTGGATAAGCAGGAGATGGAGAACGACTATGAGCGTCTGACCCTGCAGTACAGCGAGATGATAACCCAGATAAACAACGATTCCATCATCGCCCAGCTGACTCAAGAGCAATTGCGCACACAGCAGTTGTTGGAAGAACTGAAAAACGTGAAGGCAGCAGACGCCCGCGAGATAGCCCGACTGAAGAAAGAACTGGCCACTGTTCGTGAGGTGCTGCGCTCATATATCCGTCAGGTGGATTCGCTGAATCAGGTGAACCAGAGCCTGATGGCCGAGAACGAACGTGTGAAGGGAGAACTGGCACAGGAGCATCATGCCAACGAGGATCTGCGTATGGAGAAACAGAACCTGACTGAGAAAGTGGCAATAGCAGCCCAGTTGGATGCTACCGGCATCACGATGACGGCACTCAACAAGCGTCAGAAGGCCGCTAAGAAGATGAAGGACTGTAAGACCATTCAGGTGGGCTTCAATATTGCCCGTAACGTGACTGCCCAGACTGGTAATCGCACCATCTTTGTACGCATACAAACTCCTTCCGGTCAGGTGTTGACAGCGGGCTCCTTCCCCTATGAGAATCGTCAGTTGGAATATTCGATGAAGAAAGTGATAGAATATACTGGCGAGGAGATCAACGTGCAGACTTACTGGCAGGTAGGTGAATTCCTGGATGCCGGCCAGTATCGCGTCAGCATCTTTGCTGATGGCAATATGATTGGAACGAAAACATTTACCTTTGAATAACATATGAAGAGAATTCTGGCTTTTGGCTTATGTCTTCTGGCTATTGGCTCTCAGACTGTAGAGGCGCAGACAATACTGAGTCTTGACAGTTGTAGGGCTATGGCGCTAAGAAACAATAAGCAGATGGGCGTACAGCAACTGAAACAGGACATTGCCGTCAACCTCAGGAAGTCGGCACGCACCAAGTATCTGCCCCACGTCAGCGCGATAGGCTCCTATCAGTTTACCAGCGAGGAGATATCTATCCTGAACAACGAGCAGAAGAGCAGGTTGTCGAACCTGGGCACTAATGCCGCTCCTGCACTATCGGGACTGGGTACTGGCGTGCAGAACTTTATGGGACAGATGGGCACCATGCTGGGACAGTTGGGCGTGCCAACAGAGAACTTCCAGCAGATGGCTGGACAGATGCAGCAGTCTATGCAGCAGACATCCACGAATATGGCTGGCCTTTTGGATTCCGAGGGACAGAAAATAGTGGATGCCTTCCGTACGGATACCCGTCATATCTTCGCTGGCTCTGTGCTGGTCACACAGCCTGTGTTCATGGGTGGCGGCATTGTTGCCCTGAATAAGTTGGCCGACCTCAACGAGGCGTTTGCCTCCAATTCTGCCGATGTACGTCGTCAGGCTACCATCTACTCCACAGACCAGACTTACTGGCAGGTGGTTTCGCTGAAACATAAGAAGCGCCTGGCAGAGAGCTATCTGGAACTGATCAAGAAGTTCGACCACGATGTGCAGCTCATGATAAAAGAGGGCGTTGCCACTCGTAGCGAAGGCCTGAGCGTCAGCGTGAAGGTGAACGAGGCCGAGATGACCTTGCAGCGTGTTGACGACGGACTGGTGCTGTCGAAGATGTTGCTCTGTCAGATGATCGGCTTGCCGATGGATGAGCAGATTACGCTGGCCGACGAGGATGTAGAGAATCTGGCTGTTGTCACACTTCAGCCCCAGTTGGATGTGGAACAGGCCGTAGGCAACCGTCCTGAGCTGAAGATGCTGGACAACGTCGTGGATATGACGAAGCAGACTACCAACATCTTGAAGGCCGCCAACTTGCCGCAAGTAGCCCTGATGGGTGGCTATGCCGTGAGCAATCCCAACGTGCTGAACGGCTTTGAGAAGAAGTTCGGAGGTTTCTGGAATGTGGGTGTGCTGGTGCGTGTGCCTTTGTGGAACTGGGGCGATGTGGCCTATAAGGTACGTGCCTCTAAGGGTGCTACAGCCATTGCCAACCTGGAACTGGAAGAGGCTCGCGAGAAAATAGAGCTGCAGGTAAACCAGAACACGTATAAGGTGGATGAAGCCAACAAGCGACTGGCAATGGCTCAGACTGGTATAGAGCGTGCCAATGAGAACCTGCGTACGGCTAACCTCGGATTCAAGGAGGGCGTCATTTCGCCTACTGTGGTGATGGAGGCTCAGACTGCATGGCTTCAGGCTGAGACGCAACTGATTGATGCACAGATAGCTGTTAAACTCAGTCAGGTTGATCTGCAGAAAGCTCTCGGAACGCTTTATTAATGAAGAGTTAAGAATTAAGAGTTATCGCTTCGCGAGTAGGAATTAAGAATTTAGAATTATCAAGATATGAGTAATCAAGCAAAAAAACAGCATCACAACATTTTGTATGCTATCATTGGTTTTGCAGCAGTCGTTATTGTTGTAGCGCTGATTGGTTTCTTCGCATTGGGTCGCGACCCAGAGTTGATTCAGGGACAGGTAGAAGTGTCTGAGTATCGTGTGTCGAGCAAGGTGCCAGGACGTATTCTGGAAATCCGCGTGAAAGAGGGCGACTTCGTTCATGCCGGCGATACGCTGGCTATTCTTGACGCACCTGAGGTACGTGCTAAGATGCAGCAGGCACAGGGTGCAGAGAGTGGGGCAGCAGCCTTGGAACAGATGGCTAATAATGGTGCCCGTAAGGAACAGGTACAGGGTGCCTATCAGTTGCTGCAGCAAGCTACAGCAGCATTTGAGATTGCCGAGAAATCATACAATCGTGTGCAGCGCCTTTTTGACGAGGGGGTGGTAAGTGCCCAGAAACGTGACGAGGCGCTGGCTATGTACAAAGCTTCTGAGGCTCAGATGAAAGCTGCCAAGAGTCAGTATGATATGGCTGTCAATGGTGCTCGTCAGGAAGAGAAGCAGGCTGCTCAGGCTCAGCATGATCGTGCCAAGGGTGCTGTGGAAGAGGTGAATGCCTATATCGGCGAGACTGTACAGACTGCCCAGATGGACGGTGAGGTAAGCAGTATCTATCCCAAAGTTGGTGAGCTCGTAGGCACAGGCAGTCCCATCATGACCATCTCGATGATGAATGATATGTGGGGCGCGTTTAATGTGCGCGAGGATCAGCTGAACGGCATGGAGATTGGTTCTGAGTTCACGGCTTTTGTTCCTGCCTTTAATAAAGAGGTGAAGATGAAGGTCTATCACATGAAGGATCAGGGCTCGTATGCCGTATGGAAGGCCACGAAGGCCAATGGTCAGTACGACCTGAAGACCTTCGAGGTGAAGGCTCGTCCTGTTGAAGCGATTGAAGGCCTGCGTCCAGGTATGTCGCTGATTGTAAGGTGAGGAGTTAAAGAAGTTAAGAAGTTAAAGAAGTCAAGAAGTTAAGACGTTAGAATTGAAGACGCTGAGACTTTTATACGATGTTACGCTGCGTGAGCTGATGATCCTCGTGCAGAACAAGGTTTATGTGTTCTGCATGGTGGTCTTCCCGTTGCTCACAATGGTGTTCTTCACCTCGTTGATGGACGACGGACTGCCTACGAGTATGCCTGTGGGGGTGGTGGATTTGGACAACACCTCTACGTCGCGCTCGCTGGTGCAGCGCCTCGATGCGTTCCAGATGACCAGGGTGGTAGCTCATTACCCCAGTGTCTCTGAGGCTCGTCGCGATATTCAGGAAAACGAGATCTACGCGTTCCTCTATATTCCTAAAGGCACCACAGAGAAGCTGATGGCAGGCCGACAGCCCAAGATATCGTTCTATTATTCCTATACCACGTTGGCATCGGGTGCCCTGCTGATGAAGGACTTGAAGACCATCTCTACGCTGGGCTCGGCTGCTGTAGGGCAGGCCACGATGCGTGCCAAGGGATTTACGGATGCCCAGATTCAGACTTTCCTGCAGCCCATCCGTCTGGATGTACACCAGATTGCCAATCCGTGGGTCAGCTACAACTCGTACTTGAGCACGATGTTGGTGCCAGGTATGATCATGCTGTTTATCTTCCTGATTTCTGCCTATTCATTAGGCACGGAATTGAAGTTCGGTACTTCTAAACAATGGCTGGAGAAGGCAGATAACCGTATTTTTGTAGCTTTGGCAGGAAAGTTCCTGCCGCAGACAATTATCTGGCTCGCTCTGGTCTATGGTTATGAATATTATGTGTTCTATGTGCTTCACTTCCCCCATCTGGGCAGTCCCTGGATGCTGGTGTTGCTGGGACTGATGCAGGTTCTTGGTGCTCAGGGCTTTGGTATCTTCGCCTTCGGACTAATGCCTTCGCTCCGTATGTCGATGAGTGTGTGTTCGCTATGGGCTGTACTTAGTTTTTCAATGGTGGGCTCGGCCTTCCCCGTGATGGGAATGGATGGCGCTTTGCAGTCGCTCTCGTGGCTCTTCCCCCTGCGCCATTACTATATGATATACCAGATAAGCGTGTTCAATGGCTTCCCGCTGCTTGAGGCGTGGTTCCATTTTGCTGCGCTGGCAGCCTTTACGTTGTTGCCCTGGCTGGTGATTAGGAAAATCAAGAATGCAATGCTGACTTATGTCTACATACCTTAACAGTTATAGGAGAAGGATTGACGATGCTTTTTTCATCTGGCGTGAAGAGATGAAAAATGTGATCAAGGATGAGGGCGTGCTTATCTTCTTTATCATCGTGCCCCTGATCTATCCTTTGCTCTATTCGTGGGTTTACAATAATGAGACGGTACACGATGTTCCTGTGGCTGTGGTCGATCAGTCGCATACGGCACTCTCGCGTCAGTTTATCCGTATGTGTGATGCCTCGGCCGATGTGAAGGTGGCTTATTATGCGCAGGATCTGGATGAGGCAAAATCATTGGTGAGTCGTCAGATTGTAAAGGGCATCTATCTGATTCCCAGCGATTTTGAGTCTAACGTCTATCGTATGCAGCAGGGTGTCATTAGCGTGTATTGCGACATGAGTCTGATGCTCACCTATAAGGCCATTTTCCAGACAGCCCAACTGGTTTCTATGCAGATGGGTACTGAGATTCAGACAAAGTTGGGACAGCATTACACCAGTCGTGATGAGGCTATTGCTGCCCGTCCGCTCGACTATGCCGAGGTGGCCATCTTCAATCCTCAGGGTGGTTATGGCTCGTTCGTGTTGCCTGGTGTGCTGATACTGATTCTGCAGCAGACGCTGGTATTGGGTATTGGTATGTCGGCAGGTACGGCTCGTGAGCGCAATCGCTACAAACAGCTGATACCTGTTACGCGACCTTATCGTAACGTGTTCCGTATCGTCTTTGGCAAGTCTTTGTGCTATCTCATGATTTATATCCTGATGGGCGCGTGGCTCGTTATTGCCGTACCTCGTCTGTTTCATTTCCCCCAACTGGCTTCGTGGCAGTCGCTTCTTTTCTTGATGATGCCTTATACATTGGCCTGCGTGTTCTTCGGCATGGTGGTGTCGTGTCTGGTAAAATATCGTGAGAACGTGATGTTGCTGATGGTCTTCGTCTCTGTGCCGTTGCTGTTTATGACGGGTGTCAGTTGGCCTCAGAGCAATATCCCTGGCTTCTGGCAGGGCGCTTCTTGGGTGTTCCCCTCAACTTTTGGTGTGAGGGCATACGTACGTCTGAACTCCATGGGAGCTACTATCAGCGATGTGGCTACAGAGATTCATATCCTCTGGCTCCACGCCTTCCTGTATTTCTGGTTGGCTTGTGTGGTTTATGGCTATCAGATTTATTTGGCACGTCACGATGCCTTCTGGCGCTATCGTGAGATGTTGAAGAAACGCTCGAAATCAAAACGATGATAAAAAAGGTGGGGGTCAATTGACTCCCACTATTTTTGACTTTGGCATTTCCTTGTTGCGCCGGTTCACGACGGTGACCACGGCCTGTGCCAGATTCAGAAAGGCCTGTCCTGTCATCGTGTCCACCTTGGTAGCAGCAGGTGCTCCCTCGTCGCCACTCTCGCAGATGCTCTGTACGATAGGTATCTGTGCCAACAGGGGCACGTTCATCTCCTGTGCCAGTTGTTTACAGCCCTCCTTGCCGAAGAGATAGTATTTGTTTTCAGGCAGTTCGGCAGGTGTGAACCAAGCCATATTTTCGATGAGTCCCAAGATGGGCACGTTGACTTTCTCGTTGCGATACATGTCGATTCCCTTGCGTGCATCGGCTAATGCCACCTGCTGAGGTGTAGAAACGATGATAGCCCCCGTGATACTGAGCGTTTGGAGCAGGGTGAGGTGGATGTCGCTGGTGCCTGGAGGCGTATCAAGGATGAAGTAGTCCAGTTCGCCCCAGTCGGCATCGGCAATGAGCTGCTTCAGAGCGCTGGTGGCCATTCCACCTCGCCAAAGCGTTGCAGTATTGGGATTGACAAAGAAACCAATGCTGAGTAGTTTGACACCATATTGCTCGATGGGCTCAATGAGGTCGCGACCGTCTTTGTTGACTGCGTAGGGACGTGCATCCTCTACATGAAACATCTTGGGCATTGAGGGACCAAAGATATCGGTATCCAGCAAGCCTACCTTATAGCCCAGACGTGCTAAGGCGATAGCCAGATTGGCAGAGACGGTGCTCTTGCCAACGCCGCCCTTACCACTACTTACGGCAATGATGTTTTTCACTTGTGGCAACAGCTTTTCGGCTTCTGGACGGGGTTTTGACTTGAATTCTGTCTCTATGGTCACCTCTACGTCCTGTCCGCAATGGTATTTGATGGCAGCCTCTGCTGCTTTCACAGTCGATTTCAGGAAGGGGTCGGTATCGCGTGGGAAAAGCAGTTCGACCTTTACTTTGTTTCCGTTGATAGATGGCGTGTCGGCCACCATCTCGCTTTCTACTAAGTTTTTCTTCGTGCCCGCATACGTCACCGTAGCCAGGGCATCCATGATGAGTTTGGGATATAGTGTCATTTCTTGTTTATTGTTCTATGATCTTTGAAATTTTCTTCCAGGCCTTGTCATTGGCGTAAGCACTTCTGGCACCTCGTGGCACCTGCAACGTGCACGCTACGAAGACGACTCCTTTGAAAGTGCTACTGCTGAAACTGGGTGGAACAGGCGAACTGAATGCGATGTCGCGAAGCGATGCACACTTGGCAAAAGCGTTGCCGCCAATCTTCTTCAGCGCTGCTGGGAATTCCACACGTACCAGTCCGCTGCACTCACGGAAGGCGGCGCTACCGATTGACGTACAAGCAGCTGGAATAATCATCGTGGTCAGCGAGGCACATTTCTCAAAGGCTTCGTCGCCTATCTTGCTGACAGAAATGGGAAGATCAATGGCATAGAGCGAGGCGCAGTCCTGAAAAGCGTTGTCTTCCACACTCTTGATAGATACAGGCAACGATATGATGCGCAACGAGTGGCAATGACTGAACACCTTCTCGCTCAGTTTGTCAATAAATCCTTCGATGGCCACACTATCGAGAGAGATACACCCCTCGAAGGCCCCCTCGCCAATCTTTTTCGCCAGTTTTGGAACAATGAGCGTCTTCATACTGGCACAGTTCTTGAAAGCCTCGTCTCCAATGCTTGCCAGCGATGCTGGCAGCTCGATGCCTAGCAGCGACTTGCAGTCGTAGAAAGACTCCGAGCCGATGGTCTTAATGGAAGCGGGAAGTGTGACAGAGGTCAGACTTGTACATCCGGAAAAAGTCTCAGAACTGATAGCCGATATGATGCCTTCTATGCTGACATCCTGCAGACTGGTACAGTTTTGGAAGGCGCCAACGCCAATTCTTTTCACCCCTTCCGCACGGAAGCAGTCCATGCTCGTACAGCCTTTAAAGGCCTCGCTGCCTATGGATGTGGCAACGCCAAGTTCCATGTTGTGCAGGTTGACGCACCCCTCAAAGGCATTCGTGCCTATCTCTGAGAGCACGTCAGGCATATCTATCGTCTCTAAGGAGGTGCATCCCTTGAAAGCCTCGCTACCAATAAAGGTTACCGAATTGGGAAGTGTCAGCGACTTCAAGCGCTCGCATCCCATAAATGTGGATTTGTCGATGCGGTTGATCTGTCCTTCTATATTGACGGTCTCCAGCATTTTGCAGTTGTTGAAGGCAAACTGTTCCACCGTATTCATGTACTCTGGGAGGTCAGCACACTCCAGTGCGACGCATCCGTCAAAGGCGTGCTCCTTGATGGTGACCATCGACTGGGGTAGGGTGATGTCTGAAAGGGTAGGACAGCCATTGAAGGCATATTCGCCTATGGTGGTCAGCGTCTGGGGCAGGGTGATTGTCTTCAGGTTGGCGCAACCGCTGAAGCAGGAACGGCCTATCTCCACCAGGTTGCTGGGCAGTATGACCTGCTCCAAGTCCCTACAGTTGATAAACTGGGCTGCAGGCATCACGTCGGCACGCGTACGGAATCCACCCTTGTTCTCAGCGATGATGGCATCTTCCAGGTCGAGCACCTTCAACTGGTGATCTTTTGCCCTTTTGGGTTTCATACGTCCTGCAATGCTCTGCAGGATTCTCAGGTCGTTACCGTTCAGGGGTCCGCAGACTTTCAGTTCTGACATCGTAAAACGTATGTCCTCCGTCAGTTTGTTTGCCAATTGTCCTACTGAGTCCACCTTTACCGTCATGTGCTGTGCCCACGAGGTTAAAGGTAAAAGGGTAAAAAGGGAAAGAAGTAAAATACGATTTACCCAACCTTTTGTCATATCATTGTACTTCATATAGCTTTCAATTATCAATTATCATTTTATTTCGCTGTAGAAAGTGAACTGCGCTTCGAGCGGTGATAGCTGCGATAGTCGTCCAGTTCTATCTCTACGTCTGGTTCCTCCAATAGGCCTTCATGGGGCAGGTGAAACTTCATAAACTTGATGTTCAGTCCTCTTGCCAGCCACATCGACTCGTAATAGGTCTGGATGCCAAGGAAAGAAAAGTCCTCCGTCTTGGCCTCTCCATACAGATCTTCCGTCCTGAAGTCAACAGGCAACTGGTTCTTCTCCACCATGTAGGTAGTATAGGTAAAGAGGAAGTTCGAGTCGGTCTTCAGGTGTATGATGCCCTGATCAGCCAGGAATCGGCGGTAGCGCTCCATAAAGTAGGTCGAGGTCAGGCGCTTGCGTGGATTCTTCATCTGCGGGTCGCTGAAGGTCAGCCATATCTCCTGCACCTCGTCGGGCCCGAAGAAACGGTCAATGATCTCTATATTCGTACGCAGGAAGGCCACGTTTTTTAGTCCTTCCTGAATGGCCTGTGTGGCTCCTGTCCACATACGCGCCCCCTTGATATCCACCCCAATGAAATTGATGTCGGGATACTGCTTGGCCAGCCCAACGGCATATTCGCCTTTGCCGCAGCCCAACTCCAAAACGATGGGGTTGTCGTTCTTGAAATATTCCTCGCGCCAATGGCCACGCATGGTAAACGGAACGTCGCTCACTACCGAGAAGGGATACTGAAACACGTTCTCATACGTTTCCATATCGGCAAACTTTGCCAGTTTTCCTTTACCCATATTGTTATTTTTGCGCAAAGTTACCTATTTTTCTCATAATTACGGCTCCTTTTTTTGTTTTTTTATTAAAATAGGTGTATTTATTATCGTAAAATGACGTCCTCACACTTTTTTTTGAAAAAACACGCGCAAAAGTTTGGCGGTCTCGGAATTTTGCAGTACCTTTGCACTCGCTTTTAAGGAAGCAACCAACATGGTGCCCGTAGTTCAGTTGGTTAGAGCGTCAGATTGTGGTTCTGAATGTCGACGGTTCGAGTCCGTCCGGGCACCCAAGATAAAGGCTTGTAGATCAGATACTTACAAGCTTTTTTATTTTCTTTTTCAAACCGTCATTTTAAGTTAAATTTAACTCAATTTCTGCTAAATTACCGTTAATTTAGACACGTTTTGGGCAAAATAGCCGCAAAATAGCCGCAAAAAACATGGCCCTATTTATACCCACTTCATGGGGATATTTACGCCTGTTTTATTTCCAAAAATGAATCTGATAACCAAAAATGAAACCGTAAATCGTGATGGTACGACATTCAGACGTGTATTCTGAATGTTGCGACACTCAGACACTCCGTAAGTTTATTGATACAAATATTTCAGGCTCATACGACATTTCTTTCCAGAT
>CACYXD010000018.1 GCA_902778255.1 uncultured Prevotellaceae bacterium | reverse complement strand
GTTCGAACAGGACAACTCGCGCAAATACGACTGGGAGCGCGAGCTCTACTTCACCGTAGATGATGACGGACTGCCTGCCCTCAGCGATGAGCCAGAAGAGAAAAGCAATAGCAGCAAGCAAGAACGACTGCCACAGCTAAGCAAGAAATATATCATTCAGGACGAGAATGGCGGCTGGCAGTTTGACGTGCAGAAACTCTTCCTCGATGCTATGCGCGGCAAAGAGGAAATTGGCGGCGCAGAATTAAAAAGTGAAGTATGCAGTTTGGCCAACATCTGTTCATACAAGTTCTACAACAAACTGCTCGCAGAGGCATTGGAACAAAAGGTCATCACGAAATATATTCGCGACAGACTGACGTTCTATACTCCAGCCCCCTTCTGAGGTCTCGTCCCCTCCATATTTCCGTCCCCCTATAAGGGGGACTCCAATATGAGGGGGAGGCCTCAAATCCCCCAAAACCATATTTCCTTCAACAACGCATCTTTCTCGCATTCCTAAACAGCCAAAACGCAATGCGAAATAGGCTAAAACGCAAGGCGAAACAGCCTAAAATGCAAGGTGAAATAGGCTCAAACGCAAGGTAAAACAGGCTCAAACGCAAGGTAAAACAGGCTAAATGAGAAATGCAGCAGTTTTTTGCTGAGTTTTTTGTGGAGTAACTTGCCAATCTTTTTTCTGCGAAACCGTAACAAGTTTCGCAGAAATTTAGTAACTTTGCATCCGCAAACTAAAACTAATTACAAATTTACAAAACTAATCAATCGATGAAATCAAAATTTTACGTTTTAATGGCGCTGCTGCTGATGCTATGCACGGTAGTAGGCAGCGCGAAGAAAGTACACACACTGGGTGACTCAACGATGGCACCCTATGATGAGAATGCTACGAATACCCGAGGATGGGGCATGTATTTCGGCAACTTCCTCAGCAATGGGTGGACGTCTGTTAACTATGCTAAGGGTGGTCGCGACTCGCGAGGGGGCTACAACGAGCTGTGGCAGAACGCGAAGAACAATGTGGAGGCAGGCGACTACGTGCTCATTCAGTTTGCCCATAACGACGGGAAATACAATGGTGTGGATAATCTGGAGTTGCAGAAATACTACACCGATAAGGGCGATGCCACCAATGCGGCTGCCGTGAAGAGCGACGGGCGCGGCACCACGCCCTCGACTACCTATAAAGACTGTCTGAAGCAGATCATCGATGCGGTGAAGGAGAAGGGGGCCACGCCAGTGCTGGTGTCGGCCGTGTGCCGCTGCTACTTCGGCAGCGACAATAAAATTACGCGCGTAGGGCGTCACGACCTGGGCGACAAGTACGATGCAATCGTCAATGGTGAACTGATGACAGGTCAAAAAATTGCTGCCACAGACCACACGATGGACTATAGCTACCAGATGCAGCAGTTGGCTACTGAGCTGAACGTGGCATTTATTGATATGACCACAGCAACTAAGAGCCTCTATGAAAGCTATGGAACGTACGACAAATGCTATGCGGCGCTGTTTGACAAGGGTGGCGAGAAGGACAACACCCACTACAACCTGACAGGAGCGCTGACGGCAGCCCGCCTGTGTGCACAGCTGATGAAGGAGAAGGGCATCCTGGCCGATGATATTGTCATACCCACCGAGCTCGCCATTGCGCCCGCATCAGTAGATCTGGGCGAGGGCTATCTGGGTAAGACGGCCATGAAAGAGCTGACGCTGAGCGGACTGGGACTGGAGCCCGCCGCAGGCACCGTGAGCATTTCGGCTACGGAAGGCATCGTGCTCTCTACTGACAAGCAGAACTGGAGCAGTTCACTCACTATTGACTACCAGAACGGTTCACTCATTAAGACGTTCTATGCCCGCGTGTCGCTCTCGAAGGTGGGGAAGTTTAATGGCACCATTACGGCCACACAGGGTACGAAGAATATGGAGGTACCCGTAACGATCAATGTTGTTGAACTGGGTGGCGGAGACCCCTTCACCGTTGCCTGGACGATGAGCAATGCGGACAAGCAAAAGGCTACGGTGACAGGCGATGCCACAGCAGTAGATGTGAAATATGAAGGTCTTGAGACCTACGGATATGTCAATGGATATGGTGCGATGGTAGCTCCTACAGGCAGCACGGGTGCATGGCCTTCGGCAGGCATCGACGATGTGCCAGGTCAGTATGTGGAGTTCGCCGTGACAGCCCCTGAGGGTAAGAAGCTCGACATCAACAGCCTGGCTATGAAGATCAAGGCACAGGGTGGGGGTGCGTTGCAATGCCACGCTTACTATTCTACTGATGGATTCGTAACACGCAAGACTATCTTCTCGTCGGCTGTACTGACCAGTACATGGAACGAGATATCTTCTGATGACGTGATCAAAGTGAACGAGGGCGAGCAGTTGCTCATCCGTGTCTATCCATGGTCTGGACAGGTGGATAACGGAAGGTGGATATGTATCTCTGATGTGGCTGTAGGCGGACAGTCGAAGGATGCCGCAGGTGTGAACATCACGGGTTCATTATCTTATAAACTTGACAAGGGCGGACTGAATCAGGGCGATGACATCGTATTCGACCCAGAGACGCTGAGTGCGGGCTTTGCTGGCAAGACATGGTCGGCAGGCAGTAAGCTGACGGTGAGCGGAACAACGGTCTATCAGGGTGCCAATGGTGCCAAGACCACACAGACCACAGTAGCCAACAGCTCCGGCGCACAGACGGCTACTGGCGAGGGTACCGACAACACGCTGACGCTGACGCTGACCCCTGAGGATGGTTTTACTTTTATTCCCACTAAGGTAAGTTTCGAGGCTGCCCGCTATGGCACGGACGGCGGCAACATTGGCTGTAGCATCGAGGGTAAGGAGAAGGTGACCTTGATAGCCAATGCGGGTGTGAACCGTAGTGGCAAGAGCCTGGATATCGCCTCGTTCAGTGAGGCCGTTGACGGTGTTGTGGCTACGGCAGACAATCCTCTGAAGGTGAACTTCTCGTTTTTGGGGATGAACAACAATAAGTCGATGGGACTATCAAACGTGGTCATCGAGGGTCAGCTGGTGGGCGCTGCTGCACAGGTGACGAAATATGTGCTGAACACGCTGGTGGAACCAGCAGAGGCCGGCACAATCAGTCGTGAACCTCAGCTGGAACAGTATAAGGAAGGTACACAGGTGACGCTGAAGGCTACTAAGAACTTTGGCTATAAGTTCAAGGAGTGGCAGGATGGCAACGGCCAGCGGGTGAGCACTAATGCCGAGACCACTATTACGATGGATGCTGAGAAGACGATGAAGGCAGTGTTTGAGACTGTTGCCGTCTATAAGGTCACGACAAAGGCTACCAACGACAGCGAGCGCCAGATGGGTAGCATCACCTTGTCGCCCAACGACCACGACGGTCAGTATGAGGCAGGCACCAAGATCGTGGCCACGGCCAATGAGTCGAAAATTCTGAAGTTCCTGTCGTGGACTGATGCCAATGAGAATGCCAATGCATTGAAAGAGCGTGAGCTCACGGTGAACGGAGACATGGAGCTGGTGGCCAACTACGAGGTGCAGGACTTCATTGCCGTGTTTGATGCCAGTCAGACGGCTGCCTACGACTACGAAGGCAAGCCTTTCGCTGCTGATGAGGCGTGGGATGATAATCGTAACGCTAAGTCATGCATCGTGAAGCAGAGCGACGGCACGCTGGTATATACCCAGAGCGGCGGTACCCCTGTGGTGCGCAATCGCCAGAGCGTGGTTCTCTCAAGCATCAACGGACTCTATCAGAATGGTTATAACACGGCAGAGATAGCCTGGCAGTATCAGTTCTCTACAGTAGGCTTCACATCAGCCACTTTCACTGCCGACATGGCTGCCAAGAATGCTGCTACCAAGAACTGGAAGGCTCAGTACTCTGTGGACGGTACGACCTATAACGCCCTTGGCGAGGCTTGGCAGATGACGGCCAACGTGGCAACGCCCTTGTCGTTCACACTGCCTGCCGATGCTATTGGCAAGGAGACCGTACATGTGCGTATCATGGGTACTGGTACTGAGCTGCTGAGCGACAAATATGCGTTCACTGCCGGCGAGTTCTGCGGACTGAAGTATGCTACCAATTCGGAATCGGGCGTGGGCAACGTATATGTGATTGGCGAGGCCATCGTGACAGATGACGACCTGGCTCCTGTGGTGACACAGACCATCCCAGCCAGCAATGCTACAGGCATTAGTGCCACGGGAAAGATCACCATCACGTTTGATGAGCGCATCGTGGCTGCGGAGGGTAATACGGCGCAAGCAATGCTCAACGGCAAGGAGCTGCAGCCCACATGGAGCAGTCGCAGTGTGAGCTTTGACTACAGTATGCTGGACTATGGCACGCTGTACACCTTCCAGATGCCGGCCAACTATGTGCAGGACCGCTCGGGCAACAAGCTCGCAGAGCCTGTTAGCATCACCTTCACCACGATGCAACGACCCGTGGTGACCAAGACATTGTATGATTTCATCGTGCCCGACAATGGTACCATTACTGAGGCACTGGCTGCTGCCAATGGCCGTGCCGACAAGAATACTCGCTACCGCGTGTTTATCAAGAATGGCAACTATGTCTTTGATACCAACGGGAAGACTACAGGCGGTGATAATAAGGAATATGACGATCCACGCTCGTATCTGAAGGCCGCCAACACCAGTTTCATCGGTGAGTCGATGGAGGGTGTGGTTATCACCAATCAGACCCCAGCTGCCACGTGGGACAACGGCTACGGCGCAGCCTGTCCGCTGGAGGGTATCGGCAAGGGCGACGTGCTCATCATCGAGAAGGCTGCCACTAACAGCTACTTCCAGAACCTGACGCTGAAATCATCGATGGGTGATGCCCACGGACGCGACATCGTGCTCCATGACTACAGCACCCATACCATTTTCAAGGATGCCTGCATCTGGGCTTATCAGGATACCTATGTGTCAAACAATCAGAGCGGTGCCTACTATTTCGAGGGTGGCGTTGTCCGTGGACGTACCGACTTCATCTGTGGCTCGGGCGATGTGTTCTTCAACAAGGTGAACATCATCATGTGCGAGAAAGGCGGTTATATCGTGGCTCCACAGGGCAACAGCAAGTATGGCTACGTATTCAAGGACTGCACCATCGACGGCGGAAAGAGCGATGTGGATGGTAGTTATTACCTGGGTCGTGCCTGGACGGCAGAGGCCGAGACCTATTTCATCAACACCACGATGAAGGCTAAACCTGCCAAGGCCGCATGGCACGAGTGGAACAATGGTCCCACACGCTTTGCTGAATACAACTCAGTGAACGCCAACGGTGCTGCTATCGACCTGAGCCAGCGCGCCACCACCATCAACGGCACACCCAACAAACCTGTGCTCACCGAACAGGAGGCATCGGTGATAGGCGATATGACCAACACATTCGGCGACTGGCAACCTACGTTGCTTACTGAGCAGGCTCCTGTGCCAGCAAATGTATCCGTTCAGGGCGTCACACTGACTTGGGACAACAGCGATTACACGCTGCTATGGGCTGTATGCAAGAATGATAGTATCCTTGCCTTCACCACCCAACCCACGTTTACTGCCACTGAGAGCGGCATCTATAGTGTGCGTGCCGCCAACGAGATGGGTGGCTTGAGTGCTGCGTCGAAGAGCGTTACCATCAGTGAAGAGATGATGACAGGCATCAAAGATATTTACGATTCAACGATTTATAATTTACGATTGGATGCAGTCTATGACCTGCAGGGACGCAAATTGTCAAATAGTCAATTGTCAAATGGTAAGCCGAAGAGTGGACTTTATATCATCAACGGTCATAAGGCTCTCGTAAAATAACGGAAAGATGAATAAATTGTATGTTCTTATTGCACTATTGATTTGCGCGTTGGATATCCATGCGCAGGTAAAAACGGAAGTCAGGGAGTTTAATATGACAGGGCCCTTCGCTGTGCAGGCCCCTGTAGGGATGGATTCTGTTGACGTGAATGGAAAGAAGTTTGACGAGAAGAGTCTGTTGGGGGGCTTGGCGCTCTCGGCAGAGCCTACCTCAGTGTTCAGCGGACAGGTGATACCCTCGCTGAAGGACAGCAAGAGTGTGGGCATTCTTTCCTTCTATGTGAATAATAAGGACTACGTGAAGGGTAAGATCAGCGTGAAGGGTCCGAAGAACTACAAGCTGTACGTGGACGGACAGGAGGCTGGGGGAGAGGTAAAACTATCGCCTGAGCATCATACGCTGGCTATCAAATACATGGCAGAACCATCGGATACCGACAGCATAAAGGTGACGATGGATATGACGCGCGAAGTGATGCCTACACTCAGCAAGAAGCATCCCTATATGGTGCATGACCTGACGGACGGCAAGCGGGTGCGGGGCATCTCGCTCTCGGCAGACGGGAAATACGTGGTGGTGTCTTACCAGACTACAGCGCGTGGCGGCAACAGCCAGTGGAGCTACGAGCTGCGTGAGGTAAAGACGCAGCGACTGTTGCGCTATCTGAACAGGAGTGTGATGTGGATGCCGCGCTCTACGGCCTATGTCGAGGAGGAATGGCAGGGACAGAAGCGCGTGCTGTTCAAGGTAGATCCGCTGACGGGACAGCGCATGCAGTGGGCCTACGATGTGCCGCGTGAGAGCTATACCATCAGTCCTACGGAGGATTATCTGATTTTCTCGTGCAGCGAGGAGGGCCCGAAGGAGGATGCCGATGTCTATGAGGTATTGGAGATGGACGACCGTCAGCCCGGCTGGCGCACACGCAGTTACCTGAAGCGCTATAATCTGAAGACGGGCCTTTGTCAGCGTATCACCTTTGGCAACAAGGGTGAGCGTCTCTATGACATCTCTCAGGATGGACGGAAACTGCTGGTTGCCTGTTCCTACTCACGGCTTGCAAAACGGCCAACGGAAGTGCAGGATGTCTATATCATGGATGCAAAGACACTGAAGATGGATACCGTGTTGCAGGGTGAGGGCTTCCTTGGCGGGTGCTCGTTCTCTCCTGATGCCACGCAACTCCTCTTTATGGGTAATCCTGAGGCCTTCAACCGCATTGGCTGTCAGTTGCCCGAGAGCGTGACGCCCAGCATGACGGAGAATGAGTTGTTCCTCTATGAACTTGCCACGAAGAAGGTGACACCGTTGACCAAAGACTTTGACCCGTCGGTGTCGAATGTGGACTGGTCAGTGGCCGATGGTCAGATCTATTTGACGGCAGAGGATCGTGACTACGTGAATATGTTTGCCATCAACCCCAAAACGGGCAAGATAACCAAGCTGCCTATCCAGGGCGACTATGCCTATCGCTATGATCTGGCGGCGAATGCAACTGTGGTAGGCTATCTTTCGTATAAGACAATGGAGCCCGCTTCGGCGTATGTGATGGATCTCTCTGGAAAATCTGGAAAATCTGGAAAGTCCGGAATAACTTTCTTCAACGGCGCTGAGGCCCTTGGCGATGCCGAGATTGGAACCTGCGAGGACTGGAACTTTACTAATTCCAAGGGTGATACAGTCTATGGTCGTCTCTACTTGCCAAAGGATTTTGATGCTACGAAGAAATATCCCATGATAGTATATTACTATGGAGGCTGTTCGCCCGTGAGCCGCTATTTTGAGTCGCCATATGCCCCTCAGTATTGGAACTCGCTGGGCTATGTGGCCTATATCATTGAACCCAGTGGTGCTACAGGCTTCGGTCAGGAGTGGGCTTCGCGTCATGTGAACACCGCTGGTCGCGGTCCTGCCGAGGATATCATCGAGGGTACGAAGAAAATCTGTGAGGCTCATCCCTTTATTAACCCCAAGAAGATTGGCTGCATGGGTGCTTCGTATGGTGGCTTCATGACGCAGTATCTGCAGACACAGACGGATATCTTTGCTGCTGCCGTGAGTCATGCGGGTATCGCTAATCACACCAGCTACTGGGGACAGGGCTACTGGGGCTATAACTATAGTGAGGTGTCAATGGCCAATAGTTATCCTTGGAGCCATCGTCAGTTATACGTGGATCAGAGTCCGCTGTTTAATGCCGACAAGATTCACACACCGCTACTTCTGTTGCATGGTGATGCTGATACGAATGTGCCTCTGGTAGAGAGTCTGCAGATGTTTACCGCCCTGAAACTTCTGGGCCGTGAGGTGGCCTTGGTGCAGGTGAAGGGTGAGAACCATCACGTCCTTGATTACGGCAAGAAAGAAAAATGGCTTGCTACCCAGATGGCCTGGTTCCAGAAATGGCTGAAGGACGATGCCTCATGGTGGGATGCCCTTTATCCTAAGAAGAACTTGTAGGAAACAAAAACGGATGCTCATTGGAAGCATCCGTTTTTTTGAATCATCTTTCCATCTGCTTAATATGCCTGTTCGTGAACACCCTTCACGGCACGGCCAGAGGGGTCGTTCATGTTCTTGAAGGCAGCATCCCATTCCAGGGCGATGGCTGTAGAGCAAGCTACGGAAGCCTCGCTGGGTACGCTCATGGCAGCAGAGTCGCTGGGGAAGTGCTCGGCAAAGATAGAACGGTAGTAATACTCTTCCTTGTTCTTTGGCGGGTTGATGGGGAACCGCTCGGCAGCATGGGCCATCTGCTCGTCGCTAATGGCCTCGGAAGTGATCTGCTTCAGGGTGTCGATCCAGCTGTAGCCTACGCCATCGCTGAACTGCTCTTTTTGGCGCCAAGCCACCTCTTCGGGCAACATATCCGCAAAGGCCTCGCGAACGATCTTCTTCTCCATGGTCTTGCCCGGACACATCTTAGCCTCGGGGTTGGTACGCATGGCCACATCCAGAAACTCCTTGTCGAGGAAAGGAACGCGACCCTCAACACCCCATGCCGAAAGGCTCTTGTTGGCACGCAGACAGTCGTACATATAGAGTTTTGAGAGTTTGCGTACGGTCTCGTCGTGGAAGTCCTTAGCTGACGGTGCCTTGTGGAAATAGAGGTAGCCACCGAAGATCTCGTCGGCACCCTCGCCGCTGAGCACCATCTTGATACCCATCGACTTGATGACACGTGCCAACAGGTACATCGGTGTAGAGGCACGGACTGTGGTGACATCGTAGGTCTCGATGAAATAGATGACATCGCGGATGGCATCAAGTCCCTCCTGAATGGTATAGTTGATCTCGTGGTGAACGGTACCGATATGGTCGGCCACGAGCTTGGCCTTGGCCAGGTCGGGCGCACCCTTCAGACCCACGGCAAACGAGTGCAGACGGGGCCAGTAGGCCTTGGTCTTCGAGTCGTCCTCGATACGCATCTCGCTGTATTTCTCGGCGATGGCAGAGATGACACTGGAGTCGAGACCGCCAGAGAGCAGTACACCGTATGGCACATCTGACATCAGCTGACGCTTCACGGCATCCTCCAAGGCGTCGTGGATAGCCTCCACAGAAGCAGGATTATCCTTCACGGCATCATATTTGAACCAGTCGCGTTTGTAGTAGCGCTTCATACCTGGGTCGGCACTCCAATAGTAGTGACCGGGGAGGAATGGCTCGTAGTGCTCACACTGGCCTTCAAGGGCTTTCAGTTCGGAGGCTACATACACCTTACCATCGGCATCGCAACCGATATACAGCGGAATCACACCGATAGGGTCGCGGGCAATGAGGAACTCGTCGGTCTCCTCGTCGTAAAGCACGAAAGCAAAGATACCACTCAGATCCTCGAGGAAGTCAACGCCCTTCTCGCGATAGAGCGCCAGGATGACCTCACAGTCGGAGCCCGTCTGAAACTCATACTGTCCAGCATAGCGGCGACGGATATCCTGATGGTTATAGATCTCGCCATTGACAGCCAAGACCTGTTTTTTGTCGGGTGAGAACAATGGCTGACCACCCGACTCAGGGTCCACGATACTCAGTCGCTCATGGGCCAAGATAGCACTCCCGCCAGAATAGATGCCACTCCAGTCGGGACCGCGATGACGGATCTTCTGACTCATCTTCAACGCTTGTTCACGCAGCTCGTGTGTCTGCTCCTTAACATTCAATATCGCAACGATTCCGCACATAATCCTATATAATTTTCAATTCTCAATTCTCAATTTGCAATTATTCTATTGCTTGCTCCAAGTGGTAATACGGTCCAGCGCCTCTTCTGTCTTCTCGTGACTGCCGAAGGCCGTGAAACGTACGTAGCCCTCGCCGGCAGGCCCGAAGCCCACGCCTGGTGTACATACCACGTTGGCTCCATAGAGCAGGTTCTCAAAGAACCTCCAAGAGGAGGTCGGCGTCATGCCAACTTCCTTTTGGAAGCCATCGGGCACGCGCATCCAGATATAGGGTGCGTTCTCACCGCCATAGACCTCATAGCCCAGTGAGCGCAGGGTGGTGAGCATCTTCTTCGCATTCTGCATGTAGTAGTTGATGGTGGCCTTCACCTGCTCCTTACCCTCAGGGGTGTAGATAGCCTCGGCTGCACGCTGACTGATATAGCTGGTGCCATTGAACTTCGTACACTGACGACGATACCACAAGGGGTTCAGAGCAATGCGCTCACCAGTGAGTGTGGCTGCTGTCAGATCCTTTGGTACTACCGTATAACCACAACGGATGCCCGTGAAACCGGCCGTCTTTGAGTACGAATGGAACTCAATGGCGCATTTGCGGGCACCACGGATTTCGTAGATAGAGTGGGGGATGCTGTCGTCCTGAATATAAGCCTGGTAAGCAGCGTCGTAGAATATCAGCGCATCATTATGAAGGGCGTAGTTCACCCACTTGCGCAGTTCCTCGCGAGTGATGACCATACCCGTGGGGTTGTTGGGGTAGCAGAGATAGATAACATCCACACGACGCTTGGGAATCTGCGGCACAAAACCATTCTCTGCGTTGCAGGGCATATAGATCACATTCGACCACTTGCCATCCTCTACTGTTCCGGCACGACCAATCATCACGTTGGAGTCGATATACACGGGATAGATAGGGTCAGTAACGCCGATGGAGTTATCCCAGCGAATCAGTTCCTGAATATTGCCGGTGTCGCTCTTCGCACCATCGTTCACGAAAATCTCGTCGATGTCGAGGTGGATGCCGCGTGGCAGGAAGTCGTTCTTCAGAATGGCCTCACGTAGGAAGTCGTAGCCCTGCTCAGGACCATAACCACGGAATCCCTCAGCGGTGCCCATCTCATCGGCAGCCTTGTGCATTGCCTCTATCACGGCAGGACAGAGAGGTTGCGTCACATCACCAATACCCAGCGAGATGATGTCGGCCTTGGGGTGCATCACTTTGAAGGCATTCACCTTCTTGGCTATATCTGCAAACAGATAGTTGTTTGGCAGTTTCAGGAAATGTTCGTTAACTAATGCCATATATATTTACAATTTGACAATTTACTATTTACAATTTATTTCGACTTCGCCGTCAAAGACGAAGGCGGCAGGCCCCGTCATGTAGACGTGATTATCACTCTCGCGCCATTCGATGCTCAGCGTGCCGCCATCCATCATGATTTGTGAGGTGCGCCCAGCCTTGCCACTTAGAGCAGCAGCCACAGCCGTAGCACAGGCACCCGTGCCACAGGCCTGAGTGATGCCGCTGCCACGTTCCCAAACGCGCGTTCTTATCGTAGTCGTGTGGTCGGCGGTATCCCCGCCGATAACCTTTGCAAATTCTATATTACATCTCTGCGGGAAGGCCGGATGATACTCAAGGGTACGGCCAACCTCGCCTACCTGTTCTACATTCTCTGTGAAGATAACATAGTGAGGATTACCCATCGATACAAACGTGCCTTTGTCCAGTCCGCGAGAAGCAATGAACTGCGTGGGGACATCATAAGCGGGCTCACCCATATCCACGGTGACACTCTCCACGATGTCATTAACAATGTGCAGATAGAGCGTCTTGATACCCGACAGTGTAAGCAAGCGAATCTCGGTCTCTTGGTAACCATTCCCCTCCTTTATAGGGAGGGGCCAGGGGTGGGTCTTCTCATACAGATACTTTCCGATGCACCTTGATGCATTGCCACACATCATGGCTTCGCTGCCATCGGCATTGAAGATGCGCATAGAGAAATCAGCCTCGGGAACGGGCGATTTATCGATGAGTACCAAACCGTCAGAGCCGATGCCCTTATGACGGTCGCTCCATTTGATGGCCGCCTCTTTTGGACTTTCAATAGGATGCTGCGCTACATTGACATAGATGTAGTCATTGCCGCAACCGTGCATCTTTGTGAAGGGTATCTTGCTCATCTTGCTATCCTTTTGTCGTAAATCGGGAACAAAGGTAATACAAAATGATAGAAAAGCGAAAGATTTCTTACGCTTTTAGTATGTTAAAATCGAAAGAAAGTAACAAATTGAAAATAAATATTCCAAAATTTGTGTATATTTGATACTCTATTGTCTTTAAAAGGCTCCTTTTCGTTACAGATTGAAAGTTGCCCTATAGGACAAGTTCCCTTTCTTCATTGTGATGTCTTTCCGTTGTCCGTTAACCAAAAGCGTTACGGTGCAGGGTTGCTGGGCGGTGAGCGTCAGTCTGGTGACCCTTCTGTTTTCCCACGTCATATCCACCGTGATGCCGCCACGGGCTCGTATGCCACTGATGGAACCTTCCTTCCAATTATCCGGTAAGGCAGGGAGGAGTTCGATGGTTGTGAGGGGAGAACCCTCACACACTGTGTATTCGCTCTGCATGAGCATCTCGATGACACCAGCACAACCGCCAAAGTTACCGTCAATCTGAAAGGGCGAGTGGGCATCGAGTAGGTTGGGGTAGGTGCCGCCGCCACGACGGGCATCAGGACCGCGATAGCCGTCGGGACTGACGTAGCTGAGCAGTTTGCGATAGAGATGGTAAGCGTTCTTGGCATCATGCAGTCGTGCATAGAGGTTGACGCGCCAGCCCGTGCTCCAGCCTGTGGTCTTGTCGCCCTTCAGTTCAAGGGTGCGCGAGGCAGCACGGTGGATGGCCTCCTTGGTGTTCATACCATCATCAAGGTGATGGCCGGGGTAGATGCCAAAGAGGTGACTCTGATGACGATGGTGCGGATCCTCGTCCTCCCAATCATAGAACCACTCTTGTAAGTTGCCCTTCTTGCCAATCTTATAAGGCTGCAAACGGTTCAAAGCAGTTTGAGCCTCTACAATAAAGTCACGATTAACACCCAGCACCTCAGCTGCCAGTGTCGCATCATAGAGGCACTCTCGAATCATGGCGATATCGGCAAACCCACCGAAACAGGTGCGGCCATGATAACCATCCGACGTCACAAACGAGTTCTCGGGTGATGTAGCGGGTGCCGTGATGAGATACTCCTGACCATCCACGCCCATATCTTTCGTTGTGATCAGCCATCCCAGGCAGAACTCAGCGGCACCCTTCAGCACCGGAAAGTATTCGTGCAAGAAGTCCTTGTCGAGTGTGAAGGTGTAGTGCTCCCAGATATGCGTGGCGAGCCAGGCACCCCCCATGTTCCAGTTGGCCCACATAGGGTCACCAGTGTGCAAACCGACAGGACAGGTCATCGCCCAGATGTCGGTGTTATGAGCTAGGCACCAACCACGATTGACACCGTAGTAGGCCTTGGCGGTGAGTTCACCAGAGCCCTGCAGCTCCTTCATAAAGGTGAAGAGCGACTGGTGCATCTCGGGCAGCGCAGCCGTCTCTGCCGCCCAGTAGTTTTCCTCCACGTTGATGTTGCTGGTATAGTTGCACGACCAGGGCGGCAGGATGCTCTCGTTCCACAGCCCCTGCAGGTTGGCAGGCACATTGGGCGTGCGCGAGCAACTGATAAGCAGGTAGCGACCATACTGGAAATAAAGGGCTTCGAGGTCAGGGTTGAAGAGCGGCTCATCGACGTAGGCGCGGAGCTGGATGTCGGTAGAAAGCGCGACAGAGTCGCGGCGTACGGAACGGCTGAGCGAGAGCTTTACACGATTGTAGAGCGACTGGTAGTCCTCGATGTGGCGCTGCCTGATCTTCTTGTAGGGGATGTTGGCAAGATGATGCAGACGTACGTCGGCCAGTTGCTGATATGGCTTTCCCTGTTTTACGGGGTCTTTGTCATAGCCATTAAATGAGGTGGCATTGACGATGTAGAGCGTCACCTCCTTAGCGCCATCCACAAAGAGAGCATCCCCCTCGGCTATGACCTTCTTGGCGTTTACCTGAACTTTGGTGCGGAAATGGATACCGCGCTGAGGGTCGTAGGCGAACTTCTCCTTGGCATTGTAATAGCTGGGCAGCGAGGTATAACCAGCATAGCCGTCGGTGGTGAGTGCCTGACCATTGGCCGTCGTGGTGTGACGTAACTGACAAACTAGCGATAGTCTTGCATGGATGCCCTTAGGATGATTGGTAGTGATGCGGACGACCAGTCCGGAATCGGGATGAGATGCCAAGTATTCCGTGGCGTAGTGGTATTTGCCGCGCTTATAGGTGGTGTGAGCCGTAGCGTCGCCGATGTCGAGCCAGCGGCGATAGTCAGTAACGACCTCCGTGGTGTCGAGATATGTGATGACGAGTTGTCCCAACGGCTGATAGTTCTGCGAGAAATGGCCTTGCACGTCGCGCTGCAGACGGTCGGCCTCTTTATAATCTCCTTTTCTGAGTGCCTCACGGATGGCGGGGATGGTCTTATGGGCGTCAGGAGAATAGACCTGCATATTGCATGGCTCGCCCGTCCATAGCGTGATATCGTTGAGCGAGATCTTGTCAATCTGGGTGCCGCCATAGACGATGCCGCCCATGGTGCCGTTGCCAATGACGAGTGCCTCCTCAAAGAAAGTGGCCGGTTGGCTGTAGTGGAGTGCCTGGGCTGCTGCTCTTGTGGGGAGTATCAGCCATAGGCAGAGGGCGGTGAAAAGCGCAACATGTTTTCTCATTGTTTCCTTTGTGTTTGATTATTGCGCCAAAGGTACGAAAAAATCCCCGATTTCCATCACGGAGACCGAGGATTATTACTTCAAAGATACAAATTATTTTTGAAAGAAACCATTAACTTTCTGTGCAATTTGTCTGCCGCTGGCCATTGCGCGGACTACAAGCGAGGCGCCGTTGGCGGCATCGCCGCAAACGAAGACGTTCTTCGGGTACTCGGGGTGCTCGGGCTTCAGGAAGCCCATAGCGAGTAATACCAGTTCGGCCTTGATGATTTCAGGCTTGCCCTTTTCTACCATAATGGGGCGTCCGCCTTCCGGGTTGGGCTTCCAGTCTATCTCCTGAACTTTTACGCCAGTCAGCTTGCCGTTCTCACCCAGGAACTCCAGGGTGTTGATGTTCCAACGGCGGGTGCAGCCCTCCTCATGACTGGAAGTGGTCTTGAGGGTACGAGGCCATTCGGGCCAGGGGTTCTGGGGGTCTTCGGGACCCTCAACGGGCTTAGGCATAATCTCAATCTGGGTAACGCTCTTACAACCCTGGCGATGGGCTGTTCCGATACAGTCAGAACCTGTATCACCACCACCGATAACTAGCACATCCTTGCCTTTGGCTGTTACGCGCTCATCTTTGCTAAACTCCATGCCTGCCAACACGCGGTTTTGCTGCGACAGCATTTCCAGGGCGAAGTGAACGCCCTTGAGTTCGCGGCCAGGAGCTTTCAGATCGCGGGCAGTGGGGGTGCCGGTGGAGATGACGACAGCGTCAAAAGCCTCACCCCCAGCCCCTCTCCGAATGGCGAGGGGAGTAGTATGTCCATCCTCATCCTGAATGCAAAAGTAATCACTCCCCTCGCCATTCGGAGAGGGGTTGGGGGTGAGGCTGACATTATATCGGAACTCGATGCCTTCGGCTTCGAGGAGGCGGATACGACGGTCGATGACAGCCTTGTTCAGTTTAAAGTTAGGGATACCGTAGCGCAGCAATCCGCCTGCAGCTTCGTTTTTCTCAAACACGGTAACGGTATATCCTATGTGGTTCAAGTCGTTGGCGGCAGCCAGTCCGGCAGGGCCGGCACCAATCACAGCCACCTTCTTTCCGTTGCGCTTAATATCGGTGCGAGGCTGGATGAAACCTTCGCGGAAGGCGGCCTCAGTGATGGCTGCCTCGTCCTCGCGGTTGGTGGTTGGCTCGTGGTTAAAGCGATTGAGTACACAGGCCTTCTCGCAGAGGGCTGGGCAGATGCGGCCTGTAAACTCGGGGAAGGGGTTGGTGCTATTCAGCAGACGGTAGGCCAGTTCCCAGTCGCCTTTGTACAGGGCGTCGTTCCACTCGGGTGCTTTGTTACCCAGCGGACAGGCCCAGTGGCAGAAGGGCACGCCACAATCCATACAGCGGCTGGCCTGCAGTTTGCGTTCGCGAGTGCTGAGCGTCTGCTCTACCTCGCCAAAGTCGTGGATTCTATCGTGAATCGGACGGTAACCCGCCTCTTGGCGGTGTATCTCTAAAAATGCTTTTGGATTTCCCATCTTAATACATTAAACATTAAAGATTAAACATTAAATGATTAATAGTCGCGCTGGATGTCGGCAATCTTCTCGTGCAGGCGTGCCATCTTCTCTTCTTCGAGCACGCGTTTGTACTCGATAGGTACTACCTGGATAAAGTCCTCGATGTAGCGATGCCAGTCGTCGAGCATGCGACCTGCGAGGGCCGAACCCGTGTGCAGATAGTGCTGACGAATCAACTCCAGCAGCTCCTTGCGCGATACAGAATCCTCAACTAGTGAGAGCTCCACCATATCCATGTTGCAGAAGTAGTCGAAGGTGTGATCGGGGTCGTAAACATATGCCACACCACCACTCATACCAGCGGCAAAGTTACGGCCTGTCTTACCCAGTACTACCACACGTCCGCCAGTCATGTACTCGCAGCAGTGGTCGCCGGCACCTTCAATTACAGCGATGGCACCCGAGTTACGCACTCCAAAGCGCTCGCCTACCTTACCATTTATATAGAGTTCGCCCGATGTAGCACCGTAAAGTCCGGTGTTACCTGCGATAATATTTTCTTCAGCCTTGAAGTCGTCGCTCCTGCGGGCAGGAGGCAGAATAGAAATGCGACCACCAGAAAGGCCCTTACCAAAGTAGTCGTTGGTCTCGCCCTCGAGGCGCAAATCCAGTCCCTTCACGGCAAAGGCGCCGAAACTCTGACCAGCCGAGCCCTTGAACTTAATCTTGATAGTTCCGTCGGGCAGTCCTTCCTCGCCGTATTTCAGGGCAATTGCGCCACTCAGCATGGTACCTACGGCACGATCGGTATTCTTGATGGCATAGTCGAGTGTTACCTCTTCCTGGTTCTCGATGGCCTTCTGCGCCGCGCGGATGATCTCCTCGTCCTTCACGCCGCTCACCTTCGTGTAGGCGCCGCGGTCCCAGTAGAGGGCCTTGTCGGTTTCGGGCTTGTGCAGCAGACGGGCGAAGTCGATGGTCTTCTGCTTGTCGGTCGCGTTAGCGGTATTGACCTCGATGAGTTCTGTATGTCCGATAATCTCCTTAAGACTGTGAACACCGATCTCGCTGAGGTATTCGCGTACCTGCTCGGCCAGGAAGGTGAAGAAGTTTACTACGTATTCAGCGCGTCCCTGAAAGTGCTTGCGCAACTCTGGATTCTGTGTAGCCACACCCATAGGACAGGTATTGGTATTACACTTACGCATCATCACGCAACCCAGAACTATCAGTGGCAGTGTACCAAACGAGAACTCGTCGGCACCAAGCATGGCCATGATAATCACATCCTTGGCAGTCTTCAGCTGTCCGTCGGTCTGCAGGCGAACCTGGTTACGCAATCCGTTCATCACCAGTGTCTGCTGGGTCTCGGCCAGTCCGATCTCAGGACTGATACCTGCAAATCGCATACTTGATGCAGGACTGGCACCAGTACCACCCTCGGCACCCGAAATCACAATCAGGTCGGCCTTGGCCTTAGCCACACCAGCGGCAATGGTTCCAACACCGCTCTCAGCTACCAGCTTCACGCTTACTGCAGCTGTTGGGTTGATATTCTTCAGGTCGAAGATGAGCTGTGCCAGGTCTTCGATACTGTAGATATCGTGATGAGGTGGAGGTGAAATCAGCGAGATGCCAGGAATAGCGTTACGAGTCTTTGCGATAATCTCGTTAACCTTGAATCCGGGCAACTGTCCGCCCTCACCGGGCTTAGCACCCTGTGCCACCTTAATCTGTATCTCCTCGGCATTCACCAGATACTCGGCGGTGACACCAAAACGTCCTGATGCAATCTGCTTGGTCTTTGAGCTCAGGCTAACACCATCAACCTCTGAGTGATAGCGGGCGTTGTCCTCACCACCCTCACCAGTGTTACTGCGTGCACCCAGTTTGTTCATGGCCAGTGCCAAAGCCTCGTGGGCCTCGATGCTCAAAGCGCCAAAACTCATAGCACCTGTTACGAAGTGCTTAACGATGCTCTCAACGGGCTCAACCTCGTCGATAGGAATGGGAGCCTCACCCCCGGCCCCTCTCCCAGAGGCGAGGGGAGTAGATACCTTCTTAAAGGTGAGGAAATCGCGCAGGAAGATGGGACTCTCCTTTTCATCGACCGTCTTTGCCCAGTCCTTGAATTTCTCGTACGAGCCTTGACGGCAGGCCAGTTGCAGCTTAGCAATCGTCTCAGGATTCCAGGCGTGCTTGATGCCATCCTTTCTCCATGAGAATTGTCCGTTGTTGGGCAGGTAACCACTCCCCTCGCCCTTTGGAGAGGGGCTGGGGGTGAGGCTTTCCTTGCGCAGAGTAATAGCATCGCGGGCAATCTCCTTCAGGCCCACACCTCCGATGGTGCTCACTTCGGTGCCGAAGTAGCGATGCAGCAGGTCTTCGCTCAGTCCGATGCTCTCGAAGATCTTCGCACCACGATAAGAGCGGATGGTAGAGATACCCATCTTCGACATAATCTTCTTCAGACCCTTGTCCACGGCCTTGATATAGTGGGTTTCAGCCGTGGCGTAATCCTCCTGAATCTTATGTTTCTTCACCAGATCGTCGAGCACGGCAAACGTCATGTATGGACACAGGGCGCTGGCACCGTAGCCCAGCAACAGGGCAGCGTGCATTACCTCGCGAATCTCACCACTCTCAACAATCAGGGCAGTCTGCACACGCTTACCTACGCTAATCAGGTAGTGGTGAACGGCAGAAACGGCCAACAGCGATGGGATGTAGAAGAGACCCTCCCCCTGCCCCTCCCTGTGAGTGAGGGGAGTAGATACCTCTGCATCTTCAATTTTATCTGTTAATATAATGTAGTTCACGCCCTCGTCCACGCAGGCCTCAGCATCCTTGCATAGCTTATCAAGAGCAGCCCTTAGCGCTTCTCCGGCTTGAGTGTAATCACTCCCTTCCCTCACAGGGAGGGGTAAGGGGGAGAGTCTGAAGGTCATCGCCAGTTTCTTGGTATTGAAGCCCTTGTAGCGGATGTTACAAAGTATATCGAGTTGTGTGTTGGTCAAAACAGGTTGTGGCAGGCGCACCATCTTACAGTTCGATGCGTCGGGCGTCAGAATGTTGGTTTCCACGGCACCGATGTATTCGGTAAGACTCATTACAAGTTCCTCGCGGATAGGGTCGATGGCAGGGTTGGTGACCTGTGCGAACTGCTGACGGAAGTAGTTGAACAGCACCTGTGGACGGTCTGAGATGACTGCTAGTGGTGTGTCGTTACCCATAGCAGCTACAGGTTCCTGTCCAGCTGTGGCCATAGGGATGATAGTCTTGTCGATATCCTCCTGACCGAATCCGAAAGTCACCAGCTTAGCGTTGAGATCGCTCACGCCGTTGTCCACTTTACGTCCGCTCTTCAGTTTCTCAAGCTGCACGCGGTTCTCGGCCAGCCACTCGCGGTAAGGATGGGCCTTGGCCAGCTTCTCCTTAATCTCGCCATCGTAGTAAATCTTGCCTTCCTGCGTGTCAATCAGCAGAATCTTTCCTGGCTGCAGGCGACCCTTCGAAACCACGTCGCCGGGCTCAAAGTCCATGACGCCAACCTCAGAGGCTACCACCATCATACCTTGTTTGGTGATGGTGTAGCGGCTGGGGCGCAGGCCGTTGCGGTCGAGCATACCGCCTGCGTAGCGACCATCGCTAAACAGCAGTGCTGCAGGACCGTCCCAAGGTTCCATCAGGATAGAGTGATATTCGTAGAAGGCTTTCAAATCTTCTGAAATAGGGTTCTTATCGTTAAAGCTCTCGGGCACCAGGATGGCCATGGCCTGTGGCAACGAGAGTCCGCTCATCATCAGGAACTCGAAAACGTTGTCCAAGCTGGCCGAATCGCTCATGCCGTCCTGCACAATCGGGCGCAGGTCCTTGATGTCGCCCAGCGCCTCACTGCTCAGCACACTCTCTCTTGCCTTCATCCAGCCGCGGTTACCACGAATGGTGTTAATCTCACCGTTGTGTGCTAACAAGCGGAAAGGCTGTGCCAACTTCCATTTGGGGAATGTATTAGTTGAGAATCGCGAGTGAACCAAGGCCAGTCCGCTCGTAAAGTAATCGTTCGAAAGATCGGGGAAGTAGCGTCGCAGCTGTCCGCTGGTAAGCATTCCCTTGTAGATAATATTCTTTGAAGAGAGGGAGGGGAGTAGATGCCTCCATTTTGGCTACCCTATTCTCGATTCTCTTCCTTATTATATATAATGTGCGCTCGAATGCCTTCTCCTCTTCGTCTGGAGCATAATCACTCCCCTCCATAACAGGGAGGGGCTGAGGGGTGGGTCCTCTCTTCACAAAAATCTGTTTAATATCGGGTTCCACCTCGCGGGCAGCCACACCCAGTACCTCGGGGTTGGTGGGCACCGTGCGCAGATGCATCAGCTGCAGCCCCTCGCGCTCAATCTCCTCGATCATCACGCTCAGAATCTCCTGCTGCGCCTTCTCGTCTTTAGGTAGAAAGACCAGTCCTAGAATAAACTCGTGGGGTATCTGTACCATGATACCCGCACCATCACCGGTCTTGTCGCGTGTCTCGGCGCCACGGTGTTCCATGTTCTCAAGCACCTTCAGTGCATTGTCAACCAATTCATGACTCTTACCACCATGAATATTCACCACCATGCCCACACCGCAGGCATCGTGCTCATAATCACTTTGATAGAGTCCTTGAAATTGAGATTTTTCTTTACACTTTGTCATATTATCCTTGAATTTACTTTCTCTTTGCTTAAAAATCGGTGCAAAGGTACTGCGTATTGACAATATAGAGGTGTTTTTAGTTTCTTTATCAATCTTAAAAAAACGGCTTTCTTTCAATCTGTAAAAAATCCGCCCCATTATCTTCTATTTTGAAAACAACGGGGCGGTTTACGGCCTTCAATTATAATAAATTGTTATTTTGCAGTTTTTTGGTGTTGAAATGGCACGAATAAATGTCTTGATTTTACTCGGTAAGACTGGTCAGCCACATTTTCAGCTTTTCTATAGCAGTTGATGGCATTTTGGGTTTCTCTGCGACTGTCTGTATGGGCTCAGGCTTGGGCTTGGCAGGCTCAGGTTCTGGAGCCAGTTCTACATCGAAATGTGGTTCCTGCGTAAGAACTTCTGCCACCTTTGTTGGTCCTACAGGCTTGTAGAGTAATCGTATCAAGTCCTCATAGAAACTATCCTCATCTTTGTGTGCGTCTTTCTGCACCTCGTTACGTATTTCGTCTTCCAGTCCCGTTGCCAGGATGGTCACTTTGGCATCCTCGCCAAGCGATTCATCCGTTGCCGTGCCCCATATCACGTCGATATTCGGATCCAACTGGTCAAAGAAATCATCAATCTCCTGCAGCTCTCTCACAAAGATGGGATGCTCATCGCTGGCATAGATATTAAATAGGATGCGCTTCGCTTTGTCAATGTCATTGCCATAGAGTAGGGGTGAGTCGAGTGCATTTAGAATTGCGCGCTCCACGCGATGGTCGCCACTGGCACGTCCCATCGCCATGATGGCGCCACCACCGTTTTTCATCGTGGTCTCCACATCACGGAAGTCACTCTTGATACCTCCGTCGCTGGGCAGCACAATTAATTCTGCGATGCCCTTCACAGCATCCATCAAGATGTTGTCGGCGCGTATAAAAGCCTCCTTTACCGATAGTTCCGAGTCGGCATAGACATCACACAGTCGTTCATTGTTCACGATGAGCAGTGCATCCACGTTCTTTCGCATCTCCTCCACCCCCTTCAGTGCTTTGATAATCTTGCGTTTCTTCTCGAAATAGAAGGGAATGGTCACCACACCCACCGTCAGCAGTCCCAACCTCTTGGCTATCCCTGCCACCACCGGTGCAGCACCTGTACCCGTTCCACCTCCCATACCGGCAGTCACGAACACCATCTTCGTTCCGTCAGAGAACAGTTTTTCTATGTCGTCCACGTTCGTCTCGGCCTCTGAGCGTCCCATCTCCGGATTACCTCCGGCACCCAGCCCTGAAGCACCCAGCATAATCTTCATGGGTACTGGCGAGCGCGAAAGCGACTGACTATCCGTATTACACACGGCATAGGTCACGCCTTCCACCCTGGCCTCATACATGTTACGCACGGCGTTGCAGCCACCACCGCCAACGCCCACCACCTTGATAATGCCCTGCATTTTGTCCTCAATGGGCATTACAAACTGTTTCAGTATATCATTCTCATCCATATCAAAATCTTTTATCATTCACCTTCCATCTTCACCAGCTCCCTTGGCAATGTAATCACTTTCAGCCTCTCGTACCACACGCGACCTGCAATGTGTTTCTGCGTATGTCCGCTGATGATATAATAGTTTGCCCTATATTCGTCCATCAGGTCCAGGAACACCTTTTTGATTCTTGAACACTTCTCGTTGATGGCATTGTCCAGCGGGTTCACCAGCTTATCTACGCTTTCCACGATTTTCTCCTTATCCATCATACGAGCAGTTTTCATGTAGAAGCCCAGCAGCTCTTCCCGATAATCCGTCAGTCGTTTGAACTCAATGCCCTCCGGATGATTCAGAAACAGCAGATACACAGCCTTGTGTACAGGCTGCAGTTCCACCTCTTTATTATTATAGTCAGCAAGGATGAACCTATAGTCCTCCGTAATGACCAGTCTTGACAACTTTCCTCGTGCCGCTTCTATGCGCAGTTCCTCCAACAGCGGAATGCCAATAGCCTTCAGCAACAGGTCTTTCCGTCCTGCTGCCATCAGTAGTTCCGTCAGTCGTCTTACCTCAAGAGCCACCTCCTCCGCGGTCTGTTTCTCTATCATGGGTACAAAGGTACAAAACTATTTTGAAAGAAGGAAATGTTCGCAAGCCTTGCGAAAGACGATAAATTTTGTGTTTTTTGATGTATGGATGTAAAACTGGATATCTTATATGTAATGCTATTGTGCAATATTTTGGTCATCAGAAAATCTACATTTTGTACGAAATTTACAATCTGTAAGCAAAATGGGTGTTTTGGCTTACAAATTGTCATTTTGCAAAATTTTGTAGGATGAAAGGAAGAAAAGGATAATTGTGGTATCAGAAAATGGTTGTAATTTTGCCACCGAATTCAGAAGAGTCACAGTGACAATAAGTATTAATTAAAGGTATTAAGGTATGAAAAAGATTGAAGCAATTATCCGTAAGACCAAGTTTGAAGAGGTCAAGGAAGCCCTGCTATCGTCGGACATCAACTGGTTTGAGTATCACGACGTGCATGGCATCGGACAGAGCCGTCAGGAACGTATCTACCGTGGTGTGATGTATTCAACGGATGTCATCGAGCGCGTAGCGATCACTATTGTTTGTCGTGACCAGTTTTTGGACCCCACCATCAAGGTGTTGCTCGAAGTGGCACATACGGGTGAGGTCGGCGACGGACGTATCTTCGTGAGCGATGTGCTGGAGACCTATTCTATTCGCACAGGCGAAAAGGGTGACACCGTACTGAGAGACAAGAAGTAATAAATTAAGAATTAAGAGTTAAGAATTAAGAGTTGTCGCCTGTGGCGATTAAAAATTAAGAATTAATTCAAAATTTGTAATTCATAATCGCAGCGAAGCGAGAATAACTCTAAATTCAAAATTCAAAAATCTAAATTCAAGAAAGTTATGAACGAAATAGGAATTTCACTCGATACCGTATGGATGCTATTGGCAGCTATGTTGGTTTTCTGGATGCAGCCCGGTTTTGCGCTGTGTGAGGCTGGTTTTACACGTAGTAAGAACACGGCGAACATCCTGATGAAGAACTTTGTCGACTTCATGTTCGGCTCACTCTTGTTCTTCTTCCTCGGCTTCGGCTTTATGTTTGGTGCCGATACACTGGGCGGTTTCATTGGTATGCCCAACTGGGGCGACCTGAGTTTCTACGAGAGCGATCTGCCCGTTGAGGGTTTCTTGATTTTCGAGACTGTGTTCTGTGCCACAGCTGCTACTATCGTGAGTGGTGCTATGGCTGAGCGCACCAAGTTCTCTATGTACCTTATTTATAGTGCCTTCATCTCGCTGATTATCTACCCCGTTGAGGGTCACTGGACCTGGGGTGGTGGCTGGCTCTGCAACGATGCTGCCGACAGCTTCATGATGACTACCTTCGGCGCTGTGTTCCACGATTTCGCTGGTTCTGCCATTGTTCACTCTGTAGGTGGTGTGCTGGCTCTGATTGGTGCTCTGGCACTGGGTCCCCGTATTGGTAAGTATGGTAAGGACGGTAAGAGCCGTGCTATCCCTGGTCACAACCTGACGATGGCTGCTCTGGGTGTCTTCATCCTCTGGTTGGGATGGTTCGGATTCAACCCCGGTTCTCAGCTCGCTGCAAGTGGTGAGGTAAACCGTATCGCTATATCTCACGTATTCCTGACCACCAACCTCGCTGCAGCTGCAGGTGGTGTGGCTACGATGTTCATCACCTGGATCAAGTATGGCAAACCTTCACTCTCACTGACTCTGAACGGTGTGCTGGCTGGTCTCGTTGGTATCACTGCTGGTTGTGACCTCGTTTCTCCCGTTGGCGCTGTGATCATCGGTCTGGTTTGCGGTACAGTATTGGTATTTGCCATCGAGTTTATTGATCACGTGCTGCACATTGACGACCCCGTTGGTGCTAGTTCTGTACACGGTGTGTGCGGTATCCTGGGTACCATCATGACAGGTCTGCTGGCTACAGAGGACGGAGCCTTCTATGGAGGCGGTTGGGGATTCTTCGGTGCTGAGTGCTTCGGTGTACTGATGATCGACCTCTGGGCTGCTGCTTGTGGATTCGCCCTGTTCTATGGCATCAAGAAGATCCACGGTCTGCGTGTTGACAAGCGCATTGAAGAGGAAGGACTCGATATCTACGAACACGGAGAAGCTTGTTATAACTAGGACTCACCCCCAGCCCCTCCCTGTGAGGGAGGGGAGTGGTTAGACAATAAAAATAAAAAGAAAACGATTATGAAGAAGATTGTTTTATTCGCATTGGGTATGGCCATGAGCATGACCACCTTTGCACAGGATGAAGTAGAGACAACGATTAGTGCTGACGTTGTAAGTAGTTATATCTGGCGTGGCCAGGATCTGGGTAGAACAGCCCTGCAGCCTACACTGGGCGTGGCCTATAAAGGCCTGTCGCTGACAGCCTGGGGCAGCTACGGACTAGTAGATCCTCTCGACACCAAGGAGTTTGACCTCACGCTGGCTTATACCATCGGTGGTCTGAACATTGGCGTGACAGACTATTGGTTCAATGCAGGTCTGGATCCTCAGAACCGCTACTTTAAATATGATGCCCACTCAACGAACCATGTGTTTGAGGCTAATGTGGGTTACGACTTTGGTGTGGCCAGTGTGCAGTGGTTCACTAACTTCTCAGGAAACGACGGTGTAAACAAGGACGGCAAGCGAGCCTATAGCAGTTATTTCGAGGCTGTTGTCCCATTTAAACTCGCTTCTGTCGATTGGACTGCCACGGCTGGCGCCGTCCCGTTTGCCACCGATTTCTATAATGGCTGGACGAGTGGTTTCGCTGTAACCAACCTGTCGTTGAAGGCAACGAAGGATATCAAGGTCACAGACTCGTTCTCAGTCCCTGTGTTCGCACAGGTAGCTACTAACCCATGTACTCAGAAAGCCTACTTGGTTTTCGGTTTGACGTTGCAACCATAGTGGGCTGGGAGTTAAGGAGTTAAGAAGTTAAAGGAGTTAAGACATTAGTCTTAATGCCGGCTTTAAGGAATTTTCAAGAGCTTAAAGCTATCGTCTTAACTCCTTTAACTCCTTTAACTTCTTAACTACTATAATTTAAACAGAATAAAGAAATGCATGTGAAGAAACGTTGGATCATCCTGATGACGGCGATGACGCTCATCGCTTTGGCAGGATTGGCGGTAGGCGAGCCTACCTTTGAGTGTGATTGGTCTGTGATCTCGGCTGCCGATGTGGCTTGGCTGATCACAGCTACTATCTTTGTGCTGATGATGACCCCAGGACTGTCGTTCTTCTACGGCGGTATGGTGGGAGCCAAGAATGTCATCTCTACGATGTTGCAGTCGTTCATCGCCATGGGACTGATCTCTGTCCTCTGGGTGGTTGTCGGCTTCTCGTTGTGCTTTGGAGATGATATCGGCGGCGTGATAGGTAATCCCCTGACGTTCCTGATGTTTCAGAACGTAGGTGCCGAGGTTTATACTACGCCGGCAGGCAACGTCCTTGGTGGTGCCACCATTCCCCTGGCCCTCTTCGCCCTGTTCCAGATGAAGTTCGCCATCATCACGCCCTCATTGATCACGGGTTCATTCGCAGAGCGTGTGCGCTTCTCGGCCTACATGTTCTTCATGATGTTTTTCTTTTTCCTGATCTACTGTCCACTGGCCCACATGACGTGGCATCCCGAGGGTTTGTTTATGCGCTGGGGTGTGGTTGACTTTGCCGGTGGTATCGTGGTACATGCCTCTTCTGGCGTTGCCGCCCTTGCTGGCGCTATCTATTTGGGGCGACGCAGCACGGCTAAGAGCGAACCAGCCAATATCCCCTTTGTACTTCTGGGAGCAGCCCTGTTGTGGCTGGGCTGGTTTGGCTTCAATGCCGGTTCGTCGCTCCATGCTGATGGTACCGCTGTCAAGGCTTTCCTCAACACCAACACTGCCTCGGCCACGGCTATGATGACGTGGATATTCTTCGACTGTCTGCGTGGTCGCAAGCCCTCGGCTATGGGAGCTGCCGTAGGTTGCGTGGTAGGTCTGGTGGCCATCACCCCCTCGGCAGGTTATGTCACCGTGGGTCAGAGCATTTTCATCGCCTTTGTTATCACCTTAATCTGTAACGTGGCCGTCTATTGGCGTTCACATACCAGTATCGACGATGCCCTCGACGTATTCCCCACCCACGGCACAGGCGGTATTTTTGGTACCGTGCTCACAGGTATCTTCATTCAGGAGGGACTCATCGCTGGCTCGTGGGACGGTTTCGTGATTTTCCTTTATCACCTCTTGGCTATCGTCATCGTCTTTGTTTACACCTTCGTGATGAGTTGGATAGGCTATAAACTCATCGACAGTCTTATCCCCATGCGTGTGTCGGCCTATAGTGAAAAGGTAGGTCTTGACTTCTCGCAACACGACGAACACTACGGATTGGCTCATATCGGCGAGCGCGAACTTGCTGAGTATGAGGAACATATCCGCGAGAAAAATCAACAATAGACTCTTAACTTCAGACTTCTAAGTGCGTTTGCTTAGTCGTCTCGTTGGTTACAATCTGCAAGAAAATTCATTCTTTTTCTTGCAGATTGTTATTATTGATGAAAATGTAGATTGAAAGATAGGGAGGCTCTCAGTGGGAAAGCGAAAGAATGCGTAACTTTGCAGTCCATAAAATACATTTGTTTTATGGATACAAAATACATCTTTGTTACAGGCGGTGTCGTTTCCTCATTGGGAAAAGGTATTATCTCCGCCTCCATCGGAAAATTGCTGCAAGCACGCGGCTATAAAGTAACCATCCAGAAGTTTGACCCCTACATCAACATCGACCCAGGTACGCTGAATCCCTACGAGCACGGCGAGTGCTACGTAACAGCCGACGGCTTTGAGACCGACCTTGACCTGGGACACTACGAACGTTTTACAGGCATACACACAACACGAAACAACAGCATAACAACAGGACGCATCTACAAAACGGTGATCGACCGTGAGCGTCGTGGCGACTACTTGGGTAAAACAATCCAGGTAGTACCGCATATCACGGATGAGATTAAGCGCAGAATGCTGAGGGAAGACGGACAGGGAGAGTCTTTTGACTTCGTCATCACCGAGGTGGGTGGCACCATTGGTGATATAGAGAGTGCGCCGTTTATGGAGGCCATTCGACAGTTGCGCTGGCAGTTGGGCAGGAATGCCGTGTGTGTACACCTGACCTACGTTCCTTATTTAAAAGCTGCTGATGAGTTGAAGACAAAACCCACGCAGCACTCCGTGAAAGAGCTACAGGGCATGGGTATCCAGCCGGATATCTTAGTGCTGCGTACGGAGCGCCATCTTGATGACTCGATGAGAATGAAGGTGGCATCATTCTGTAACGTGGACTTGGAGTGCGTGGTGCAGAGCGAGGATCTGCCCAGCATCTATGAGGTGCCCGTGAATATGCAGCACCAGGGACTTGATGCAGCTATCATGCGTAAGATTGGTATCCCCGTAGGCGAGACGCCTGCGATGAAGGGTTGGCACGACTTCCTGGACAAGCAGCGCAACGCTACCAAGGAAGTACACATTGCACTGGTGGGCAAGTACGACCTGCAGGATGCCTACAAGAGCATTCGCGAGAGCTTGAACCTGGCTGGTATATATAATGATGTAAAGGCCAAACTACACTTTGTGAACAGCGAGGAGATAACCAAGCACAACATCGGCGAGAAGCTAAGTGGCATGCAGGGTGTGGTGATCTGTCCAGGATTCGGACAACGTGGTATCGAGGGAAAGATTATCGCAGCCGAGTATACACGAACCAACGATATCCCAACGTTTGGTATCTGTCTTGGTATGCAGATGATGGTGATAGAGTTTGCCCGCAACGTGTTGGGCTACAAAGATGCCAATAGTGCAGAGATGCGGCAACAGACTCTCCCCCAACCCCTCCCTGCGAGGGAGGGGAGTGGTCAGTATGAAGAACCAGTGAATGTGATTGACCTGATGGAAGAACAAAAAAATATTACCGATATGGGTGGCACGATGCGTCTAGGTGCCTATGATTGCAAGGTTTTGAAAGGTAGTAAGACTTTTGAAGCATACTCGCAGTCAGAACTATCTACTCCCCTCTCTCACAGAGAGGGGCAGGGTGAGAGCCTTCTTATCAGCGAGCGCCATCGCCATCGCTACGAGTTTAATAATAAGTATCAGGAGGAGTACGAGGCCAAGGGCATGAAGTGTGTAGGTATCAACCCTGATGCAAATCTTGTGGAAATCGTGGAGATACCTGAGAAGCGATGGTATATAGGAACCCAGTTCCATCCTGAGTATTCGTCGACAGTGCTTAATCCGCACCCATTGTTTATGAGTTTCATTAAAGCCTGCAAATAACTTATGGAGCAACTGAAGCATGAGTGTGGTGTGGCGATGATTCGCCTGCTGAAGCCACTGGAGTACTACGAGAAGAAATACGGCACTTGGGCCTACGGTTTCAACAAACTCTATCTGATGATGGAGAAGCAGCACAATCGCGGACAAGAGGGCGCTGGTATAGCCAGCGTAAACCTGAACAACAAGCCAGGAACGGAATATATGTTCCGCGAGAAGGCCGAGGGCAAGAATGCCATCACGGAGATTTTTTCGAGAGTCACTGAGGAGATGAAGGGCGAGCTGCTGATGGGCCACCTGCGCTATTCGACTACAGGCAAGAGCGGACTGACATTCGTTCACCCCTTCCTGCGCCGTAACAACTGGCGCGCCAAGAACCTCTGTCTGTGCGGCAACTTCAACATGACGAATATCGACGAAGTCTTTCAGTTCCTGACGGAGCAGGGACAGAGTCCACGTATCTACGGCGACTCGTACATCACCCTGGAGCTGATGGGCCATCGCTTGGATCGAGAGGTGGAACGACTCTATCAGGAGGCACGCGAGAAGAACCTGACGGGCACGGATATTACACATTATATAGATGAACACGTAGAGATGGCCAACGTACTGCGCACCACTATGCAGCACTATGACGGCGGTTTTGTGATGTGCGGACTTACTGGTAGTGGCGAGATGTTCAGCGTACGCGACCCTTGGGGCATCCGTCCTGTGTTCTATTATCGTGATGATGAATTGATCGCTATTGCCAGCGAGCGCCCCGTGTTGCAGACCACCTTCGATATTCAGGCTGAGGATGTCCATGAGTTGATGCCTGGTCAGGCCATTATTGTTCACAAGAACGGCGAGAGCCAGTTGGAGCAGATTATGCCTGCACAGAAACTGAGTGCTTGCTCCTTTGAGCGCATCTATTTCAGTCGCGGCTCCGATCGTGATATCTATCAGGAGCGCAAACGCCTGGGTGAACAACTGACGCCTGCTATCCTCAAGGCGATAGATAATGATGTAACCAACACCGTATTCTCATATATTCCCAACACGGCTGAGGTGGCTTTCTATGGCATGACCGACGGTTTCCGTAAGCTGCATGGTAATGTGCGCACGGAGAAGGTGGTGTGGAAGGACATCAAGATGCGTACCTTTATTGCTGATAACAGCGAGCGCAACGATCTGGCTGCTCACGTGTACGACATCAGCTATGGTAGTCTGAAGCCCTACGAGGACAACCTGGTGATTATAGACGACTCTATTGTGCGCGGCACCACGCTGAAGGAGAGTATCTTTAAGATTCTGGACCGCCTGCATCCCAAGAAGATTGTGATGGTGAGCAGTTCGCCACAGATTCGCTATCCAGACTACTACGGCATCGATATGGCCCGACTGGAGGAGTTCTGCGCCTTCCGTGCTACGATGGCGCTGATTGAGGAGCGTGGTATGTGGCAGTTGATCAACGATACCTATCTGGCTTGTAAGCGCGAGCTGGAGAAGCCGAAGGAAGAGATGGAGAACTGCGTGCGCGCGGTGTATGCCCCCTTCACTGTTGACGAGATCAACCAGAAGATTGTGGAGATGCTTCGTCCTGCTGATATGAAGGCACCCATCGAATTGGTGTTCCAGAGTATCGAGGGACTGCACGAGGCTTGCCCCAACCACCCAGGCGACTGGTACTTTACAGGATACTATCCCACACCAGGCGGCACCAAATTGGTGAATCAAGCGTTTGTGAACTATATCAACAATACTTACACTTTGAAAGTAAATGGTGGTGGTTTGCTTTCAGATTGTAAGTAAGGAAAAGTTTTTAGATTTTTGTTGCAAGCAAAATAAAGGATAATATGACAGAACGATATATCTTTGCAGCCGTAAACATAAAAAGTGTAACCAAAAAGTAAAAAGATGGAAGCATTAAGATTTCAGGTTGTCGGCGAAGCATTCAAAAAGAAGCCGCTCGACGTAAAAGCACCAAGTGAGAGACCTAGCGAGTATTTTGGCAAGAAGGTCTTCAATCGTGAGAAAATGTACAAGTACCTGCCCAAGGACGTGTACGAGAAGATGATTGACGTGATGGATAATGGCGCTCGTCTTGACAGAGATGTAGCCGATGCTGTTGCTGCAGGCATGAAGCAGTGGGCTACGGAGAATGGCGTCACTCACTATACGCACTGGTTCCAGCCTCTGACTGAGGGTACTGCCGAGAAGCACGACTCGTTTATCGAGCACGATGGCAAGGGTGGTATGGTAGAGGAATTCAGCGGAAAACTGCTCGTTCAGCAGGAGCCTGATGCTTCTTCATTCCCCTCTGGTGGTATCCGTTCTACCTTCGAGGCTCGTGGCTACTCAGCCTGGGATCCCACCTCTCCTGTATTCATTATCGACGATACCCTGTGTATTCCCACCGTATTTATTTCTTATAGCGGTGAGGCACTCGACTATAAAGCACCTCTGCTGCGTGCCCTCCATGCTGTCAATGTGGCTGCTGTGGATGTTTGCCATTATTTTGATCCCGCTGTAAAGAAGGTTACTTCCAACCTGGGTTGGGAGCAGGAGTACTTCCTCGTGGACGAGGGGCTCTATGCTGCCCGTCCTGACCTGCTGCTCACTGGTCGTACCCTGATGGGCCACGACTCAGCCAAGAACCAGCAGATGGATGACCACTACTTTGGTGCTATCCCTGAGCGCGTACAGGCCTTCATGAAAGATCTGGAGATTGAGGCGCTGGAGTTGGGTATTCCTTGTAAGACCCGTCACAACGAGGTGGCTCCCAACCAGTTTGAGTTGGCTCCTATCTTCGAAGAGACCAACTTGGCTGTTGACCACAACATGCTGCTGATGTCAGTCATGAAGAAGGTGGCCCGCAAGCATGGATTCCGCGTGCTGTTGCATGAGAAGCCTTTTGCAGGCATCAATGGTAGCGGTAAGCACAACAACTGGAGCTTGAGCACCGATACTGGCGTACTGCTTCATGCCCCAGGAAAGACACCTGAGGCTAATCTGCGCTTCGCAACATTCATTGTTGAGACGCTGATGGGTGTTTACAAACACAACGGACTGCTGAAGGCTTCTATCATGAGTGCTACTAACGCGCATCGTCTGGGTGCTAACGAGGCACCTCCTGCCATCGTTTCTTCATTCCTCGGCAAACAGCTCTCTGAGTTGCTCGACCACATCGAGAAAGCTGACAAGGATGACCTTCTGGCAATGGCTGGCAAGCAGGGCATGAAGATGGATATTCCTGAAATTCCTGAGTTGCTCATCGATAACACCGATCGTAACCGTACGTCTCCATTTGCCTTCACCGGCAACCGTTTTGAGTTCCGTGCTGTAGGTTCTGAGGCCAACTGTGCCAGCGCTATGATTGCCCTGAACAGTGCCGTTGCTGAGGCTTTGGTTGACTTCAAGAAGCGTGTGGATGCCAAGATTCCTGAGTTCGAGAAGAAACTCGCAGGTACAGGTCACAGCGCAACTTTCCATGCCATCATCGATGTGCTGCGTGAGGATATCAAAACTTGTAAGCCTATCCGTTTCGATGGTAACGGCTACTCTGACGAGTGGGTGGCTGAGGCTGAGAAGCGCGGTCTGGATGTAGAGAAGAGTTGCCCGAAGATCTTTGAGCGCTACCTCGACGAGGCCAGCATCAAGATGTTTGAGAGCTTAGGTGTGATGACCAAGAAGGAGCTCGAGGCTCGTAACGAGGTGAAGTGGGAGACCTACACCAAGAAGATTCAGATTGAGGCTCGTGTACTGGGTGACCTGTCGATGAACCACATCATCCCTGTGGCTACACGCTATCAGAGCGAGTTGCTCACCAACCTGAACCATATGTCTGTGGTATTCCCCATCGATACTGCTGATAAGCTCTCTGCCCGCAACAAGAAGATTATCCAGGAGATTTCTGAGCGCACCTCAGCCATCGAGAAGGGGGTAGAGGAACTGGTTGAGGCTCGTAAGAAGGCCAACAAGATTGCTGATGAGCATGAGAAGGCTATTGTTTACCACGATAAGGTAGAGCCATACCTCGACGAGATCCGCTATCAGATTGACAAGCTTGAACTGATTGTTGACGATGCCCTCTGGCCTCTGCCAAAGTATCGCGAACTGCTGTTCATCAGATAAAAAACAGAAGCTGTTTAATAGTCAAATACCTTAAATTCATAGCCTTGCTCCTTGAGCCATTGGATGCTCTGGGGCAGGGCTATTTTCAGTTTGTCAATAGACTTTAAGGAATCGTGGAAAGTAATGATGGAACCATTGCGGGCATAGCGCTTCACATTGTTCACCACATCCTCGGCAGTAAGCAATTTGGAGTAGTCGCGAGTGACAAGGTCCCACATCACAATCTTGAACTTTCTGGACAGCCACGCATAATGGGGCAGTCGCATCCATCCGTGAGGCGGGCGCATCAGTCGGCTGTGGATATAGGCATTGGCTTTCTCCACGTTATAGCTGTATTCCTTGATGCTATGGCGCAGACTGCCGATATGGTTGTGGGTGTGGTTGCCCACCTTGTGCCCTTCGTCCAAGATCCGTTTAAAGAGCTCAGGATATTTACGCACGTTGTCGCCCACGCAGAAGAAGGTGGCTTTGACACCTTCATCACGCAACGTGTCGAGGATAAACGGCGTTGCCTCGGGGATGGGGCCGTCGTCGAACGTCAGATAGACTGCGTGTTCGCGACGGTCCATTCTCCATAGGGCTTTAGGATAGAGCCATCTAAGGTATATCGCTGGTTGCTCTATAAACATTGGCTTAATAATTCGGCAGCTGTCCGCCCTTGCTGATATATCTTTCGGCGAGGACATTCAAGGATGCCTCATACTTATTGGCCAGTTCCTCGTCGAAGGAGTCGGCAATATTGATGAGGTGGCGCATGATGTAGAACAGATGGAGCTGGCAGTTGGACTCTGTGCCCTTGAACTTGCTGTGGTCGAGTGAGGTGTAGAACATCATGCTCTGCTCCGAGTTCTTCCACATCTCGTTGAGTATCTCGGTGGCTTTCTCGGTATTGCCGAGAGCAGCATAGACCTGTGCCATCTCGATCGACGAGCTTTGGAAGTCGTGGGGCACGTTGCAAGCAGGCAATTCCTGCTCAGCACGGTCGAGCACCTCGGCAGCACGTTTCTTGTCGCCCTCGTTATACAGGTTGGTGGCCAGTTTCACCATCAGTCGGCGGTGGGTATAGCACATACGCATCACCGTCTCGTCGAGATAGATGCCTGGTGTGTTGGCACCACCGAACTTGAAGCGCTTCATCACGTTGTTGTAGGTCTTATCGGTATCGAAGTTCTTCATGCCTGGCACGGGCTTGTCGCCAATGCTGGTGGTGAAGGGGGTGATACGGTTGGTCAGACCCTCCTGTACGAAGTTGTCGCCCAGGTTCATGTAGTTCTCCTGACCCACGGTATAGGCCACGTAGATAGGACGGGTCCAGTTGGCATTGGCCAGCATCTCGAGCATCATGAGCTTGCTCTTGTCCAGTCCGCCCAGTCCTGCCAGCGAGATGGTCATGCGGTCGGGTATGGCTGCGTCGATGTCGGTAGAGTCGCTGGCGCCCTGCAGCATCATGCCGCTCTTCTTCACGGCCTCCTTGTCGATGGTCATATAGACGGTGTCGGTAGGAATGACGCAGAGACTCTCGTCAAGACTGTAGTAGCGGTCGTTGAGTATCTCGGGCATCTTCATGTAGGCAAACTCGATAGCGTTCTTCTGGCGCTGCTTGAGTTCGGCACTACGATGGTCGCGCACCCAGTATTCCAGCACGTTCTTCAGCTCAAAGGGATTTTCGCCAAAGAGTTCCTTGGTCTCTTCAGGATACAGCTGCTGCAGCAATGTGATGGCCTTGCGTATCTTGTTATCTACGCGTACATATTCATTCGTACCTGAACAATACTCCAGTCGGCTCCATGTGATGGGCAGGGCAGGGGAGTCGTAGGCAGGACGAATCATCTGGTCGATATACCAGTCGGTCTGCAGGTACGACAGGTTGCACACACGGGCATCTGTACGCACACCCTCCGTGTCCTGATTATACCAGAGTGGGAAGGTGTCGTTGTCGCCATTGGTGAACACGATGGGGTTGCCCTCTTCCTGCAGTGACATCAAGTAGTTCTGACCGAAGTCACGACAGGTAAAGCGTCCGCTGCGGTCGTGGTCGTCCCAGGTCTGTGAAACCATCTGGATGGGAACGAGCAGGGCTGCGACACCAATGATAGAGGCTGTCACCTCCTTATATTGCTTGATGACGTTCCATACCATCTGAATCAGGGCTGCAACACCCATGCCACACCAGATAGCGTAGGCATAGAACGAGCCTGCGTAGGCATAGTCGCGCTCACGGGGCTGCTGTGGCGTCTGGTTCAGGTAGATAACGATGGCCAAGCCAGTCATGAAGAACAGGAAACCTACCACCCAGAACTGCTGTACGCCCTTCTTGCCGCGCATGAAGAGTTGCCAGAAGATACCCAGCAGACCCAGCAGCAGGGGCAAGCAGTAGAATACGTTGTGGCCCTTGTTGTTCTTCAGCGTGTCGGGCAGTAGCGACTGGTCGCCCAGACGGGCATTGTCGATGAAGGGAATACCCGACAGCCAGTTGCCGTGCTCCAGTTCGCCATGGCCCTGGATATCGTTCTGACGACCGGCGAAGTTCCAGAGGAAGTAGCGCCAATACATCCAGTTACACTGATAGACGAAGAAGAACTTCAGGTTCTCCCACTGGGTGGGTATGGTCACAAACGAACCATCACGGTAGTTTGATGGCACCTCGGTGCCCTCCACACCGCCAATCCAACTGTTGTAGTCCTGGATATGGCGCTGGTTGTTGGAGTACATACGTGGGAACAGCATAGTTTGTGCATACTTGGGCTTGTCCTTGGTGCTCACCACGAAATAGGTGTCGGGCTCGTCAGCCGATTTCTTCTCTTTGCGCTGATAGATAGGTGCACCCTCTTCCATCTCTACATGGCCTTCCTTGTCAATCTTATATTCAGAGCTATAGGCCTGACCGATAGCCAGTGGGCGATAGCCGTACTGGTCGCGGCTCAGGTAGTTGCCCAGCGTAAAGATATCCTCGGGCGAGTTCTGATCCATCGGTGGGTTGGCCGACGAACGGATCACGATGACGGCATACGTTGAGTAACCAATCATCAGCATCAGCATACAGAGCAGCGAGGTGTTCTTCAAACGTGGAGAGATAAGCTGCTTCTTAATGCCAGGCAAGAACAGCATGGCTGCAATAATAGCCAATACTACGAAGCCAATGAAGAACGCACTCCAGCCAAAGCCGTAGAAGGGGATACCCAACATGCCGATGGCAATGAGGAAGGCCACGTTCTGACGAATCCAACTGCCTTTTGTCTCTTTGGCCATCTGTGTCTCGTAGATAGCCCAGATCACCAGCGCTACCAGCAGGAACAGATAGATATACTCACCCGTGTTGAACGACATGCCCAGCGTGTTGACAAAGAACAGCTCGAACCATCCGCCCACGGTGATGATGCCTGGTACCACGCCATAGAGCACGGCGGCAAGGATCACAAACGAGATGAGCAGGGCTACGATACTGCCCATGACGTTGGCATTGGGGAAACGCTTGAAGTAATACACCAGCACGATGGCAGGCAGGCACAGCAGGTTCAGCAGGTGTACGCCGATGCTGAGGCCCGTCATATACATAATCAGTACCAGCCAACGGTCGCTGTGAGGCTCATCGGCATGATCTTCCCATTTCAATATCAGCCAGAACACCACGGCGGTGAAAGCCGAACTGTAGGCATATACCTCACCCTCGACAGCTGAGAACCAGAACGTGTCGCTGAATGTATAGATCAGCGCACCTACCAGTCCGCTGGCCTCGATAGCCACGAGCTTGGCCGTGCTCAGCTCTTCCCAACCATTGATGAATAGGCGGCGTACCAGGTGCGTGATACTCCAGAACAGGAATAGGATACACGTGGCTGAGAGCAGCGCACTCATCATATTCACCATGCGTGCCACCTGTGTGGGGTCGCTGGTGAACTGTGAGAATAGGTTGGCGGTCAGCATGAAGAAGGGTGCGCCAGGTGGGTGACCAACTTCCAAACGGTAACCTGTAGTAATAAACTCAGGACAGTCCCAGAACGAGGCTGTTGGCTCGATTGTTGAACAATAAACGAACGCTGCCACCAGGAATGTCAGCCATCCAAGAATATTGTCCACGAGACGGAATTGTTTCATTTTAAAGGTTTATTTTTAGTGTTATAAATTTCTTCTAGCGTGCAAAGGTACAAATTATAATTAGAAATGAAGAATGAAGAATTAAGAAATTCCTGCCCCTCTACATTTATTAACGATTGCTTTTTGAGGTTCTCGCGAAGGTGATTAATTTTTACTCCTATAGAGATTGTAGTTCCTGTAGAATGATGACTGACTGTTGTAACCGGAAAGGGTGGCTATCTCGCTCTTGGGCATAGTGGGGTTGTTGGCTATCAGCTGCTCGGCATGGGCTATGCGCTTGCGGTTGATGTATTCCTTGAACGTCATGTGGGCGCAACTGCTCAGGGCGCGAAGCAGGTAGGTGCGGTTGGTACCCAGGAGCTTGGCTACGTCGTTGAGCAGAATATCCTGCTGCAGGTAGGTCTGCTGCTCATTCATGATGTCTTCCAACTTGGCGTATAGCTGTGCGCTCTGAGCTGTTGGCACACGCTCCGCTTTCGTGTCATCCTGCTGTGTCTCGTCTTCCTGTTCCTGGGGAATGTCGTGGATGGTGAAATGCTGGGTAATGCCCAACCACACCAGCGTCGCCAATAATATGGAAAAACCTACGGCAGGGAATGCTACGACATAAGAGTCCACGAAGAAATCACGTCCCAGTACATTGACCACGGCTGATAATAGTGATGTCAGGATAAAGATCAGCAGCAGGGCAGGGATGTATTTGATCTCGCGATGCTCCGTATCGGCATATAGCTGCCTGATGGTGCTGTTGAAACGGCGGATGTCTCTGAATCCGAAATAGAGCACGATGATTACTTGGCCGGCAAAAGTAATATGGCAAGCTGTATGTAACCATTCCTGCAGGAGTATCAATCCTGTTGTGGAATAGGTATATCCGTTGTAGAGGTTGGCGTTGATAAAGTCCAGCCGTTGGCCGGCAGTCATAGCGATATAGGTACCGCCAACCAAAACGGCTGCCAAGGCTGGAAGGCCGAATATCAGATAGAGAAGTTTCGGTCTGAGTGACACGGGCCTGCGGTTGGTGACCTCGCTAATATAGGTTTGGTATAATGGATATACCAGTAGGTTCATGGCCACATAGATGGTATCAGTGATGGGTACTATCGATGTGATATGGTTGAAGTAGACCGTGTGACATCCGTAGAGCGTGGCGACGGCGATGATCCATAGCACCAACCAGCGCATGGGCTTGTCGTGACGCTTCACCAATGTCTTTACTGCAATAGCCAGCATGACGATGGATACCCAGAATGGCAGCGATGTGATAAGTATGTATGTCATAGCAATTGCAAAGGTAGTCAAAATCCCTTTTATTACAAGGTTTTTTGTTAATAATTGCAATTTTGGGAATGAATAATTGCAATTTTAGGAATATGTTTTGCAGTAATGAAACGTAAAATCTGGTGATTTCGGCTATATTTGCATAAATTTTTGAAACTACTTGATATGAATATGAAAAAGTTTTATTCTTTATTGATGATCTCAATGGCCTTATTTGCCGTTGCTTGTGGTGACGATGATGAGAAAGGTGGCGGTGATGCGCCTGCATTGCTTGCTGACAATACACTTGTCTATGATGGTGTCACTTATAAGGGACGGTGTGGCGTGATGATTTCGAATAATGTGGTGCAGTATTCGCTGACAGGCGAAGGCATCCAACTTAGCGGTAATATAGGAAGTGCCGAGAATACCAGCACTACCATCGATTTGACGAAGCACTATGAGGAGGTCGTGTTCACGACACACATCAACCTTGGTAACCAACAAGGTGATGTGCTTGACTTGAAGTATCAGAACTATCCCCAGAACTACTGGTGCTTCCTAAATGGCGATAACTTTAATGGCACTTCTTGCTTTAAGAGTGGTACGGCTACTGTTACCATGAACGATGGCAGTCTGACCTTGGTGATCGATGGCACGCTCGTGAATGGTAAGCCCCTGAAATATAAGATTGTCTATAACCATGAGGGTACACCTGATCCTAAGGTTAATGAGATAAAGGTAGGTGATAAGACCTATACGGTAGAAGCGGCTACCATCAAATATGATAGAAATGCTAATTTGTCGTATGAGTATTACCTCTTTGGTCAAGGAGAGACGGCTCCTTTTGTAAAGGTGGAAGTGGCACCAGAGAGCCTGGGTAGTACAGTTTTGCTCAAGGAGAAGAAATCTGCTACAAGATACAGAATCACCATTTTCTTCCATGATAACCCGCAGATCACGGCTTGTCAGGATGCCTTCTTTGAAGACGTGCAGAGTAGTTACTTTAACGTGACCACCCAGGAAACCGATAAATCTATTACAGGCTGTATCTTTACTACAGGAACCCTTTCTACCAAAAAGGATGATAAGACCATCAGCATGAATTTCAGCGGAACCTTGGACAATGGTAGTGTGGTAAGTGCGCAGGCATCTTTTAATGTGTCGGAAATAGTCAATATATAATAAGAACAATATTTATCAATAATTTTAAACTAAAATCATTATGAAGAAACTCAATCTTTGGCTCCTTGGGAGCCTGTTTGTAGGTGCATTCGCTCTGAGCGCATGTAGCAGTAGTAGTGACAGCGACAGCGGCAGTGATGAGCCTTATGTCAAGAAGGACATCGTCAACACTGAGCGTCAGGTAACCCTTAACGGTAAGATGCAGGAGGCCGAACTGAAGGGCTTCGTGCGCGACAAGCAAGGAAATGCCCTGCAGGGTGTTACTGTAGGTAGTGGTAACGTGTACACCACCACTGACGTGATGGGTGCTTTCTGCCTGAAGAATGTGGAGGTGGTGAAAGGTCGTACCGTTGTTGACCTGAAGAAGGACGGCTACTTTGACGTGGTGCGTTCAATGACTGAGGCAGATGTTGATTCTTGGGAAATCGTGATGGTGTCAAAGAATGACAACGTTGCTGCCAGCACAGATAGCTATATGTCTTCTATCGAGAAAGACCTGAATGCAGGTGGCATGAAGATCGATATGCCTGCCGATGGTTATATGGTAGATGCCAATGGGAACGCCTATAATGGTACGGTGAATACCGAGATGATCTATCTGGATCCTGATGCAGATGAATTTGCCGAGATGATGCCTGGTGGCGACCTTGCAGCCGTTCGTACAGATGTTAATGGTGCTGAGAATGGTCAGGAGGTTCAGTTGATTTCTTACGGTATGACAGCTGTGAGCATGACTGACGATGCAGGTAAGAAGCTGCAGCTGAAAGAGGGTAAGAAGGCAAAGTTGACCTTCCCCATTCCTGAGAGTCTCCTGGATGATACACCAAATGAAATTCCCCTGTGGTCGTTTAACGAGGCTACTGGTCTTTGGGAAGAAGAGGGCATGGCCACACTTCAGGGCAATGTCTATGTGGGCGAGGTAGAGCACTTCTCATGGGTGAACCTTGACTATCCTTATGTTCGTGCTACTGTTTATGGTGTCGTGAAGGACGGTAAAGGTAATCCAATGCCTTTCCAGAAGGTGCGCTACGGTCAGGTATATACCTATACAGATAAAGAAGGTAGGTTCAGCGTTTTTATTCCTAAAAACACCGAAGTTAGCTTCTGGGTAGCTTCTGAAGACTATGGTGGCTATACACCTGAAGTGATTAAGAACGTTGCAAAGCAAGATGCCGGCGCTACCGTCAACATCGAGATCAAGTTGCCTGCATTGCGCCAGGTTAGCGGTACTATTGATAACCAAGCAGGTACCAATATTGCGTCAGTATGGATTACCTATGGTAATAATAAAGAAACAAAGCCCGTGTTCAGTGCCAGCGATGGTAAGTACGCTTTCATGCTACCTACTGATGCCCAGGGCGAAGCTGTTTTGAAGGTACGCACCCTGACAGGCGACGTTGTTTCACAGAAGGTTACTCTGACCAATGGCGACCTCGAAGTGCCTACCATCACCATCAAGGCTGTCACAGCCAAGAGCGGACAGGTGGTGATCTATCACGACAATGGTAAGGAATATACTCTGGCTCTGCCAATGGCTAATGCCGGTGCAACCATCGTGGATGACTATCTCGATATTTCTGGTATGGACGAACCTACTGAGGCTGAAATGGAAAAAGACAACTGGCGTCACGTTGGTTGGAGCGTGTCTATCGAGAAGGGATTTGTTAGTGGTAAGGCCGTTGAAGGTAGCTTTAGCTATCATGACGAAGGTTACAATGGTCACATGATGATATCATCTCTCTATAACTATGGTCAGGGCGAGATATCTCCGACCATGGTAACAGCCACACGTAATGGCAATAACATCACATTCGATGTTGAGGGTCGTGTGACCTATCGTGCCGATGGACCTGATTCTGAGTATGAGGACATCGACTATCAGAAAGGCAATGCTACGCTTATTGCAAAGAGCATTCAGGTGCCTGTGGCAACCGTTGGTCATGTGGAGAAAGATGTGACAAGCAGCGATAAACTGCCTTCATTCACTCCATACCTGTCTAAGGCTGCTCCTGTAGCACTGATTTACGACCAGTCAACCGATTTCACTAAAGGTGGTAAACTGTGTTATAATGGTACGAAGGAAGACTATAATGCCTTGGTTGCTAAGGCAGATCAACTCACGGGCTTTGTAAAGCAGGATAGCTATGATCAAGAGACCAATGCCGGTGTAACATATATCAATGCAACAACTAGGAGCACCATTTATTTGCAATACTCTTCGTATTATACGCAGTCCTTTAATCAGTATCTCCAGGATCCCAGCTCGCAGAATATCATGTATGTTTATGGTCCCGTCACAGTTACTGTCTATGAGGGTCTGGCAAGCGACCAGAGCGGCCATCTGCGCTATGCTCCCAAGCGTTTGAATAAATAAACATTCGCTTATAACATACACACTAAAGCTAAAAGACTAACTACGCACAAAAACTAACAGACTGACGGTTAGAATATTTTACCTAGATTTTCAGGTGCTATCGCTTACGTTATTGGGCGATAGCACTTTTTTCTTCTTAGAAAAGAAATCCGGCACCATAGATAAGTAGCCAGTAGCGCAGAAACTTACCGATGGCAATGCTGAGGAAAGAGATAAGAATGTTGGCACGCATGAAACCTAAGGTCACGGTGATGGCGCTGCCAATGATGGGCAGGAAAGCGAAAAAGCCCATCCAGGCACCGCGGCCTTCCATGAAACGCTGGGCGCGATCCATGTTTTTCTTCTTGATCTTCAGGTATTTCTCTATCCATTCCACCTTTCCCATACGTCCCACAAAGTAATTGAACATAGAGCCGAGGATGTTGCCGATGGTGCCATAGATGACGAGTTGCCAACCATCAAGACCTGAGCCCAGCAACGCCACCATCATGGTCTCGCTGGAGAAAGGAAACACGCTGCCTGCCAAAAAGGCACCCAAGAGCATTCCCCAATAGCCGTAGCCGGTCAGAAATTCAAGAAATACATCCATAGGTTAGCAGCCGTGATACTGATGCAAATGCCTAAGATAACAAAAAACAGTATGTTGGTAAGGCGTGAACTGGTAAGCGTTAGAAAATGAGCTAGGAGTACGCTGCTACCAATAATCGCTACGCGTATGAACAGGAAGTAATGATGGGGCTGCAATGCGATGTAGAGTAGCGTGATAAGGGTTATGGCTGTAAGGAATCCGTATAGCTGACGGATGCGGATTTTGTCCTCATAACTGTAAATCCAGCAATGCACAATGCCTGCTATGGAGGTAATAAGCAGGAAAGCATAGACGAGCCATTGCTCTAAAGAAAGACTGTGATAGTTGGCTGGTATTACAAAGGAGAAAAGCCCTGAAAGGTGAACGGCAAGTGGCGTAAAGTCGTTCTGGATGAACAGCCAGATGGATATCAGCCAGTAGGGTGTCAGAATGCCAAAAACAGAGGCCAGGAATGTGCGTAGGCTTAGCGACTGCAGTCGGCTGGCCATCAGTACCCATAGCAGGGGCACGTAATAGAGGTATTCGGCATAGATGAGACTGCTTAGACCCAGGCAGAGGAAGGCATAATAGACATGACCTGCGGCATCCCTGTTCTGATAGGTGTGGAAAAGGATGAGCAGCATGGTGATGATGCATATCTGGGTGATACCAGCCGACAGAGACTGGAAGCCGCTGACGAGCATACACGACAGGAAGATAAAGGTGGAGGCCACCATGCGGCTTCTGACGCGTATCAGCATATTGCTGTTGTTCAGTTCCACGATGATATATGCCGAGAGGGCAAAGCACGCCATCTCGGGCCAGTGGATAGCCAGCGTGGCAGAATGGGCAGATGCAGATGTATTGTGTAGTATGGCAATCAACCATACTACACAACAATAGATTGCAGCAATGGGTAATGTCAGGCTGCTCTCTGCTATCCTATTCTGCAGTCGCTTCACTCTAAACTATAAACTCTGAACTTTACAGGTCTTTTCCTATGTCGCGACGGAAATATTTGTCGGTAAACGCTATCTTCTGAGCCTCAGTGAACGATTTCTTCAGGGCTTCTTCCTTATCTTTGCCATAAGAAGAAACAGCAATGACGCGTCCGCCATTGGTAACGACCTGACCGTCTTTCATCGTGGTACCAGCATGGAAAACAATACTGCCTTCCACCTTCTCGATACCTGTGATGGGATAGCCCTTTTTATAGGCTTCTGGATAGCCACCGCTAACCAGCATCACACAGACGGCAGCGCGATTGTCGAACTCAATCTGGCGCTTATCAAGGTTGCCTTCTGCCACACCTTCGAAGAGGTCAACGATGTCGCTCTTCAGGCGCAGCATCACGCTCTCAGTCTCTGGGTCGCCCATACGGCAGTTGTATTCAATGACCATTGGCTCGCTCTTCACGTTGATCAGTCCAAAGAAGATAAATCCCTTATAGTCAATGTTTTCTGCTTTCAAACCTTCTACCGTAGGACGGATGATGCGGTCTTCCACCTTCTGCATCCATTCCTTGGTAGCAAAAGGAACGGGTGAAACGCTACCCATACCACCAGTATTCAGACCTGTGTCGCCCTCGCCAATACGCTTGTAGTCTTTGGCTTCAGGCAGAATCTTATAATGATCACCATCGGTCAGCACGAATACAGAGCACTCGATACCGCTCAGGAATTCCTCTATAACCACACGACTGGAGGCGTTGCCGAACATACCGCCCAGCATCTCCTTCAACTCCTTCTTGGCTTCCTCGAGGGTAGGCAGAATCAATACGCCCTTACCAGCACAGAGACCGTCGGCCTTGAGGACATAGGGGGCCTCGAGGGTTTCCAAGAAGGCTAAACCTTCTTGAAGATGCTCGCCGTCGAAGGTCTCGTAGCGGGCTGTAGGGATGTTGTGGCGCTGCATGAAGCCCTTGGCAAAATCCTTTGAACCTTCCAATACGGCACCTGCCTTGGAAGGACCAATCACGGGCACGTTCTTGGTGCGCTCGTCCTGCTTCAGATCGTCATAGATACCCTTCACCAATGGATCTTCAGGGCCAACTACCACCATGTCGATGCCTTTCTCCACGATGAATTGCTTGATGGCTTCAAAGTCATCAGCCTTGATGTTGACATTCTCGCCACAGTTTGAGGTGCCTGCGTTGCCTGGGGCAATAAACAGTTTCTCTACTCGCTCGCTCTGAGCAATCTTCCAAGCCAGGGCGTGCTCGCGGCCGCCGCTTCCCAATAGTAAAATCTTCATAATAAGTAGGTTGATTTCGAAATCGGGTGCAAAGATAAGAAAAAAAGTGAAGAGTGAAGCGTGAAGAGTGAATAATTTACTGCTGCCTTTACCTTTTTCTTGTTTTTTGATAAAAAAAGATTCGTTTTTCGGTGATTATTCGGGAAAAAAGTATTAATTTTGCTGCCGAAAAAAACCATTTCTTATGAAAAGACTTTTTTTGATGATGACAATGGCTTCTGCTGCATTGGTGGCTGAGGCAGGTGGTCTGATGACCAACACCAACTATCACATTGCGTTCGACCGTATGTTCGCGCGTGGTGCCACTACTGAGATTGATGCTGCCTACAGCAATCCCGCTGGTCTGGCCTGGGGACATGAGGGCTTGCAACTCTCGCTGAACTTCCAGAAACCCTGGCAGAATCGTGACATTGAGACCGTTGTTCCCAATTATCTGGCTTATCCTGCTTTAGGATATGCTGGTGAAAATATCGACCAAAAATTTAACGGTAAGGCTTCAGCCCCTATTGTACCTGCTCTGTTTGCCTCATATAAGCAGGACCGTTGGGCTGTGTCAACGATGATTGGTATCGTGGGCAGCGGCGGCTTTGTAGAGTATGAAGAAGGCATACCCATGTTTAATTTGATGACTATGGGTAAGATATTCGAGAAATCGGCTACACTGCCTACTGGTCCAGTCACGCCAAAAATGTATGGGATAGATTCTAACGTGAAGGGCAAGCAATATATTTATGGGGGACAAGTGAACTTCACATACAAGATTACTGATTTCCTGAGTGCTGCCGTAGGTATGCGTGCCAACTACTACGATGGTTATAATCGTGGCTACGTGACGGCTACCACGTTGCCTGAGCTGGGCAGTCAGCAGCTGATGGACTTGCAGTTGGACGTGACTCAGCGTGGATGGGGATTTGCACCTATCGTAAGTATGGATTTCCACAAAGGCCCCTTGACGTTGGCAGCCCGCTATGAATTCCGCACAAAGATTAGCACCACTAACGATACTAAGGCACTCAACGTGACGATGATGGGTACGCCTACCGACATTAAAGCAATGGCAGCTCAGTATGGCAATGCTGCAACGCTGACAGGCTTAGCTACCAATATGGGTGAAGCTATGGCTGCGAAAATCAAGGACTTCATGCCTGATGAAGAAGTGCGCTACGATATGCCTTCGCTACTCGTTGTGGCTGCTCAGTATGAGATTACACCAAAGTTGCGCGCTGCTGCCGAGTATCATTTCTTTGATGATACCCACGCAAAGATGGCCAATGACCGTCAGGACAATCTGGAGCATGGCACGCACGAGGTGCTGTTGGGTGCTGAATACGATGTAAACGATAAACTGACGGTAAGCTTGGGTGGTCAGCGTACGGACTACGGTCTGAGCGATGCTTATCAGACCCATACATCGTTTGCCTGCGACAGCTACAGTCTGGGCTGTGGTGCTGCCATCAAACTGACTGAGAAGATGCGTTTGAACGTGAGCTATTTCTGCACGCTCTACAGCGACTATAAAGTAGAAAGTGCCAATTACCTTGGTACTTCATACTCTGGTTCCGACACCTTCAGCCGCACCAATCATGTGCTGGGCGTGGGTATCGACTATAAATTTTGAATCGGAAGGGAAATGACGAAACGGGCACCAGGACCTGCGTAGGAGGTGTCGAGACGTACATTGCCGTTCAGACGACGGGCAAGCATTCGGCATAGCGTCAGGCCCAGACCCAGTCCTTCCTTGAAATTATCGAGCTTAACGAAGCGCTCGAAGATATGCTCAGCCTCCTTGGCATCAATGCCGATACCAGAGTCTTCTACGGCAAGGGTCAGTTGATTGTCCTTTGCTGAAGCTTTAAGGGTGATATGGCCTGCAGTCGTATTCTTGTTGGCATTGTCCAACAGGAGGTTTATCATGCGGGCAATCATCTTTCTGTTGGTAGAGATACTGAAAGCTTCAGGAAGTGAGCTCTCTAATCTAACCTCCACGTCCTTGTTTACGAATCCGCTGAAGTCGCCAGTAACTTGTTCTAACAACTGGTTGATGTCAACGGATTCAATATTCGGCACCTCGTCAGTATGCTCGTTGAGCGACAGTTCGATGAGCTCATCAAAATGGTTGGTGATGATATTCGTGTTCTTCATCACCATTTGCGACATCTCCTTGAGTTCGGCCTCACCAATCTGGATGCCTGAGTCGGAGATTATCTGTGCGAAGCCGGCGATGATATTGAGGGGGGTGCGCACCTCGTGACTGACGTTGCGGATGAAGGCGGTCTTCATCTTGTCTGACTCCAAGGCACGCTCGTAGGCTTTCTTCAGCTGCTTCATATGCAGGCGGCGAGTGAAGGTGATATAAGAGATGGCACAGATCAGCAAAACGAGGAAGACAATGATGACAATCATGCCTATCAACTTCTCGCTGTTGGCCTTGCGCTCCACCTCATAAAGACGCAACTCGTCCTCAATACCCTTCATGTTGTTTTGCAGGATAATGCTGTTGATGGAGTCGTGTCTGTCCATTTGGTGGCGCTGGGCCTCCCAGGTTTCTTTCCAACGGCCTGCGTTTTTGTATAGGTTGATGATGATCTCGTCGGCATCGTCGCCAAGAGAATCTTTTGCCATTTGAATGGCCGAGTCTAAGTTGCCGAGATAGGCCTGATGGTAGATCTCGATGATGCGTCCGCTGACTGATGTACGACCGCTGTCCACACCTTCCTTGTAGGATTTGTAGCCCTCGGCAAAATGCTTCATGTCGCCCAGGTTATAATAGCTGAGCAAGCGGCGCGACTCGATGTCGAACACACGGTCAGGGGCATATTGTCGGGCTATCTCTGCCGCCTTGTTGAGCATATCGAGGGCCTCCTCGGGACTGTCCTCCATCTCCACATTGACAATATTCATGTAGATGGGGGGCATACTCTCGTAGTAGCCTTCTTCCTCCATGAGTCGGATAACCTCGTTGAACGCTTTCTTGGCAGCCTCGTGATTACCGCAGTAGCGATGGATGTGGCCCATCATATTGACAGCCATATACATTTCTTTGTTGAGTCCGCGCTCGCGCAGTTCCTTTGAAAGATCCAACGCTTTTATGTAGGCTTCGAAGATCTTTTGCGCGTTCATCAGGAAAACAATCTCGTTGCACCGCTGTGTGTAGTAGAGGTGCAGGTCGTCTTGTGAGAGCAGATAGTCCTCCAGACGGGTGACAGACGCAAAGAAGCGTGCACTGTCGCCCTTATTGAACGCATAGACCATATCGGCTCGCATAGCCAGATAGGTCGAGTCGTCCTTGCAATCGCGGGCATGTAGTATTCCTACGCTGCTCAGCGTGATGGTTAGTAATAAGGTCAGTCGTTTTAGGTTCATATAGGTAGGTTATTTTTTTGTTAAGCTATTTCAGATATTCTTCAAAGTACTGGGTGATGCGTTCGTGCAGGTGAACGCTACTGTGACCTGCCATATTATGGCCCTCGCCAGGATAAGCGAAGAAGTCGGGCTGCGTGCCAGCCTTAATACAGGCATCGAGGAATGACAGGCAGTGTTGTGGCACAACGGTGGGGTCGTTATATCCCGTGATGATCTGTAGTTTCCCCTTTAGGTTGCCTGCTTTTGAGAGTAGGCTCGTCTTAGCATAGCCCTCTGGGTTCTGTTGGGGCGTGTCCATATAGCGCTCGCCGTACATCACTTCGTACCATTGCCAGTCGATGACAGGACCGCCTGCCACACCGACTTTGAACACGTCGGGATAGTTGGTCATCAGCGAGATGGTCATATAGCCACCATACGACCATCCGTGAACACCAAGACGATTCATATCTACATACTGCAGGCTCTTCAGGTATTCCACACCTTTTATCTGGTCCTGCATCTCTATTTGTCCCAACTGTCGGAAGGTAGCCTGTTCGAAGTCGCGTCCTCGATTCTCGCTGCCGCGATTATCGAGGATAAAGATGATGTAGCCTTTCTGTGCCATATAGGTCTCCCACGACCGACTGCTCCAATGCCATGAAGCCTCTACGTTATGGGCGTGAGGCCCGCCATAGACATAGACCACTGTGGGATATTTCTTGGTGGGGTCGAAGTCGTGGGGCTTTACCATCCTATAATATAAATCGGTGGTTCCGTCGGCTGCCTTGATACTGCCATTCTCAAAGATAGGTTGGACATAGCCTTTCCAAGGATCGGGAGCCTTGAGTAGGGTGATAGGTGATGGGTGATGGGTGGTAGCCTGCAGGTTGATGGTGTTGGGCGTTGTAGGCGTGCTGAACTTATCATAGAGCATAGCGCCAGAAGCGGAAAGCACGCCTCTGTGTACACCTTCGCCATTGTCGAGAGGTGTGCGTTTCAAATCTTTTATGTTGACTGCATATAGATTACGCTGAAGGGGATGTTTCTCGTTAGAGGCGATGATGATACTTTTGTCCTTCTTGTTGAAACCCAAAACATCGAGCACGACCCAAGGTCCTGAAGTGAGTTGTTTAATACATTCCCCCTTGATGCTATATAGATAAAGGTGGTTATAGCCATCGCGCTGGCTCTGCATGATAAAGAGGTTGCTGTCCCAAGGCAGGAACTCGATAGGGTGCAGTGGCTCTACGTACTTGGGATGGGTCTCTTGGCAGAGTTGATAGAAACGCTTGCCTGAAATAGCGTCATAGCATATCAGACGACAGTCGTTCTGGTCGCGGTTCAACTCTTGCATGAAGATAAATTTGGAATCGGGACTCCAAGCGATGTTGGTGAAATAGCGGTCTGTGGGATCGCCTGCTTGCAGATAGATGGTCTTGTGTGTGTTGATGTCATAGACACCTACCGTTACCTTGTGCGAGTTCATGCCTGCCATCGGGTATTTGTCAGGCTCCATCTCGGCTGTGCGTGGGAAGATATTCACCTGCGGATAGTCAGTCACCATGCTCTGGTCCATGCGATAGAAGGCCAAGCGCTGCCCATTAGGGCTCCAGAAAGTGCCTTTCTCTATGCCAAACTCATTGCGGTGGACAGCTTCTCCGTAGACAATATTGCGTGAACCATCCTTTGTCAGTTGCTCCTTGTCTCCTTTTGCATCTACCACAAACAGTTGGTTGTCAGCCTTATAGACCGTGGCTTTCGAGGCAGCATTCCATTCGTTGCAGTTCTGTTGTGAAATGCTGTCCTGCCAAACAATTTGTTTCTTCTCAAAATCCAGTAGAATCATGGACTTTCTGAATCCCAATAGGACAAGTGATTCGTTAGGGTAGGGGAACGTCGCATTCATCAGATGGCGCACGTAATGATTATCGTCGCTGCCTGCCCATTTGTTGACATCATCGAGTGTGAACAGCAGTTTTTCCTTGCCGGTCTTTGCATCAATGAGCTTGCAGTCCTCTACGTCGGTACGCACCAGTTGGTCGCCCCACCACGTGAGGAACATATTCTTAGGCCTCAGGTTGTGATAGTTGGTGCCACCGAAGTTGAGATCCTCCAGTGTGAAAAACTTCTGTGCAGACATAGGAAGTGTCATTGCCATTAAGAGAAGAATGGACGCCACATAATGCGCCCATTGCTTGATATTAGTCGTCTTCATGATTATAACGCTTGTTACGCTTGCCGCCACTACGGTCGAAACGTTCGTGGCCGCCGCGATTCTTGCTGAAATCTTTGAAGTCCCTGGAATCTCTGGAGTTTTTGGAGTTTCTGGATTCTCTTTCTCTAGGCTCTCTGGAATTTCTTGGACTTCTGGATTTCCTGGAATCTTTAGACTCTATATCGTGTCTGTGGAATGTGAATGAGCGGATATCGCTGCTCTCGTTTTCTTCTTGCTCGTCGAGGCGTTGCTTGAAGTCACGGTTTTTCTTGAAACGATGCTTCTCGGCCATCTGGCGTTTCTCGTCATCAGTCTTTACCACGCCGCCTTCGCTACGGAAGTCCTTTAGCTTGCCGTCAAAAATCTGGTATTTGCGGAACTCGCATTCCAAAGAGCCATTATAGACGGGAATCTTGATACTGGGCTTCAGACCTATCTGCTCGAAGCACTCCTCACGATAGGATAGTATCCATGCATCGTTGTTGAGGAACTGATGCTTCAGTCGCTCTCCAATCATACGGTAAGTGCCTAGAAGGTCAGGTGTGGAGATACGCTCGCCGTAAGGTGGGTTGCATACCAGGATGCTCTTCTCCTTAGGTTGAGTGAAGTTCTTAAAGTCCTGCTCCTCTATGGTGATGTCGGCAGTCAGTCCTGCAGCCTTGGCGTTCAGTCGTGCTGTGTTCACAGCCTTGATGTCGATGTCATAGCCGTAGATATGATGGGTGAATTCACGCTCCTTGGAGTCGTCATTGTAAATCTGGTCAAAGAGATCGGCATCGAAGTCTGGCCATTTCTCAAATGCATATTCCTTGCGGAATAGGCCTGGTGCCATATTGCGCGCAATGAGTGCTGCCTCGATGAGCAGAGTGCCTGAGCCGCACATAGGGTCGATAAAGTCGGTCTCGCCCTTCCAGCCAGTCATCAGAATCATACCTGCAGCCAGTACCTCGTTAAGGGGAGCCTCTACACTCTCCTGACGATAGCCACGACGATGCAGTGACTCGCCGGAAGAGTCAAGGCATAGCGTGCACTCGCTCTGTCCTGATTCTACATCTGCAATATGGATATGGAGACGCAGGTCGGGGTTGGCAACAGATATATTTGGACGATTGCCTGTTTTCTCGCGGAACTGGTCCACGATGGCATCCTTCACCTTATAGCTCACAAACTTGGAGTGGCGGAACTCCTCAGAGAACACCACTGAATCGACAGCGAACGTACGGTCGTTGTCTAAGTATTCTGTCCAGTCTATTTTCTTGATTTCCTCGTAGACGTCATCAGCACTTTGTGCCTTGAAATGGGCGATGGGCTTCAGTATCTTGATAGCTGTATGTAGCGAGAAATTAGCACGATACATCATTTCCTTGTTACCCGTAAACGACACCATTCGTCTACCTATTTTCACGTTGTTGGCACCCAATTGGGTCAACTCCTTCGCCAGCACAGGTTCCAGTCCCATGAACGTTTTGGCGATTAATTCAAATTCATTTTCCATTTTTATGATGATTTCGTTTGCAAAGATACGATTTACTGAGCACAATACAAAATTATTATGATTTTATTTTTGTGATTCGAATATTATTTGTACTTTTGCAGTGGTATGATAAACCTGCCATTTCATATGATGCTTGCTATCACACTCCTGGACTCTTGGCCCCAGGTGCTCCTTTCCATGCTCATCGTGCTGCTAGTGGTGTTCCTGTGGCTTCAGTGGAAAACGGGAATGCGGCTGAAATCGGAATTACTATTGCTGGAGAAGATGGGCAAGCACAATGTGGAATATGAGTTTGTGTTGGGTACCATGAAACTCTCCATTTGGCATTTTGATGTTAAGACAGGGACATTTACCTTTGAGCATGATTTTCGTGAAAAGGGAAATAAGTATTATACGAATGTGGATGGCATGTCCATGGGCGAAAGCGTCTCTGCCTTGGACCCTCGAGATTCAGAGCGTGTGGGGCAGTCTTTAGCTGACCTGTGTAGTGGGCGCTCTTCTGCTTATCATGAGATTTATAGAGTTACGGTACCTTATGATAAGTCCGTCTATTGGGAAGAAAGCTATGCTACGGTAGCAGCCCGTGATGAGGAAGGGAAACCTGTGAAAATTGTTGGTACAACCCAGCGTATCGATGATCGTAAGGCTATGGAGGAGGCACTTATCCAGGCTCGTAATAGGGCTGAGGAGAGTGACCGTCTGAAGTCTGCCTTTGTTGCTAATATGAGTCATGAAATTCGTACACCGTTGAATGCTATCGTTGGCTTCACTAGTGTGTTGCCAGATATTAATGATGAAGAAGAGCGAAAGAGCCTGCTTGATCTTATTCAGGAAAACACTCAAAAGCTGCTTCGTATCGTTGATGATGTGGTGAATATCTCTAAGATAGAATCGGGTAAGGAAGAACTGGTGATGACATCCTTTGACTTGAATACCCTGTTGCTGGAAACAATGAACCGTAGCGAACAGGGCTTGGCTCAAGGCGTAGAGATGAAGACTCAGTTTGCTCAAGAATCGCAGACCATCACAACAGATCTGGCTCGTCTGAATGAGATTATGAAGCATTTGCTTCAAAATGCAACTAAGTTTACGCAGACGGGCTCTATTGTCGTGGGTTATGACCAGCCTGTAGACGGACGTATCTGTATTTGGGTGCGTGATACAGGTAAAGGTGTCGCTGAGGAAAATCTGGAACGTATCTTTGAACGTTTCTTTAAGGTTGATGAGTTTATACCAGGTGCAGGCCTGGGTTTGAGCCTCTCTCGTGTGATGGCATTCAGCCTTGGCGGTGATGTTACGGTAGAGTCAAAACTGGGCGAGGGTTCTACCTTTAGAGTCGTTATTCCTATTCAATAAAGAGTGAGTAGGGTATTTAACGGAACGAATCTGTCAACAACTTGATTTCAATCTTGGGGGCTATGCGCTCATATAGGATGTTATAGACAGCATCCAAGATAGGCATGTTCACGTGCCAATGGCGGTTGATTTCTTTCATACATTTTGTACCGAAATAGCCTTCGGCAATCATCTCCATCTCCATCTGGGCGCTCTTCACGCTGTAGCCCTTGCCAATCATGGTTCCAAAGACGCGGTTGCGGGAGAAGTTTGAGTAACCGGTTACTAATAGGTCGCCTAAATAGACACTATCATAGACGTTGCGCTCAATGGGGTACACACTCTGTAGGAAGCGGGCCATCTCCTGTACGGCATTGGCTATGAGCACTGCCTGAAAGTTGTCACCAAATTTCAAACCATTGCAAATACCTGCTGCAATGGCATAGACATTCTTTAATACGCTGGAATATTCTATGCCAATAACGTCGGTCGATGTTTTTGTCTTAATATACTGACTGCTGAGTACCTCGGCAAAGGCCTGGGCTTTCTCCATATCCGAACAGCCTACGGTCAGGTAACTCAGTCGCTCCAATGCCACTTCCTCTGCATGACTGGGGCCACCAATACACGCCAAGTTGTCGTGAGGCACATCGAAAACCTGATGGAAATACTCTGTACAGATCAGGTTCTCATCGGGTACGATACCCTTGATGGCAGTTACGATGAACTTATCCTTTAGGCGGACTTTCAGTTTCCTTAGGTGATTTTTCAGATAGGGCGACGGCACCACGAAAACCAATGTGTCGTAGGCCTCGATAATCTTGTTGAGGTCGCTATTGAATGAAATCTCGTTTACGTCGAAGTGCACGCTGGTCAGATAGCTGGGGTTATGACTCATGCGCTTGAATTCCTCAATCTGGTCTTCGCGACGCATATACCAACCGATGTGGTGCGTATGCTGTACCACTATCTTGGCAATGGCCGTGGCCCACGAGCCTCCACCAATGATTGCTATCTTACCGCAGTCGTACATTATTGTGCTTTATCTATCCAACTCTGAACTTCGTCCAATGATGGCTTCTCGTAGTTCAGCTTGAACTTCTTGTTAATCTCGCCAATCTTCTGCTGCAAGCCCTGTGCCTTCTCGTCCTTGATATCCTGGATGAGATAGAAACCTGCCTTGCGCAATACGTAGGCCCAATTCTCAGGCACACCGATGGCCTCCCATTCTTGAATGCTACTCTGAGGCGCTTTCTTCTCAGGTTTCATCTGTGGGAACAGCATGACCTCACCGATAGCGAACTTACCTGTCATCAGCATCACCAAGCGGTCGATACCGATACCGATACCGAATGTAGGAGGCATACCATACTGCAAAGCGCGCAGGAAGTCGTGATCGATGATCATAGCCTCGTCGTCGCCCTTATCGGCAAGTTTCATCTGCTCGATGAAACGCTCCTCTTGATCGATAGGATCGTTCAACTCGGAATAGGCGTTAGCCAACTCCTTACCATTAACCATCAGCTCGAAACGCTCAGTGAGACCTGGTTTGCTGCGGTGCATCTTGGTAAGTGGTGACATCTCAACAGGATAGTCGGTGATAAAGGTAGGCTGGATGAAGGTACCCTCGCAGAACTCACCAAAGAGCTCGTCGATAAGCTTACCCTTACCCATGGTCTCGTCAACATCCATGCCCTTAGAGAGGCAGAAAGCACGAATCTCGTCCTCAGTCTTGCCATCACAGTCAAAGCCGGTCTTCTCCTTGATAGCGTCGAGGATAGGCAGGCGACGGAATGGAGCTTTGAACGAGATGATGTTGCCATCGATCTCAACCTCGGGCTTGCCATTTACGGCTGTACAGATCTCCTCCAGCATCTTTTCTGTGAAGTCCATACCCCACAATAGGTCCTTATAGCTCACGTAGAGCTCCATGCAAGTGAACTCAGGGTTGTGAGTCTTGTCCATGCCTTCGTTACGGAAGTTCTTGCCCATCTCGTATACACCCTCGAAACCACCAACAATCAGGCGCTTCAGGTAGAGCTCTGTAGCAATGCGCATATACATGTCCTGATTCAGGGCATTGAAGTGGGTGATGAATGGGCGGGCTGATGCACCACCTGCGATATTTTGCAGAATAGGCGTGTCAACCTCTGTGTAGCCGGCCTCGTCGAGGATACGACGCATCGTGCGGATGATGGTGGCGCGTTTCAGGAAAGTCTCTTTCACGCCTGCATTCACTACTAGATCCACATAGCGCTGGCGGTAGCGCAACTCGGGATCATCGAATGCGTCGTACACCTTGCCGTCGGCATCAGTCTTTACCACAGGCAGGGGCTTCAGACTCTTGCTCAATACGGTCAGTTCCAAGACGTGAACACTGATCTCGCCAGTCTTTGTGCGGAACACATAACCCTTCACACCAATGAAGTCGCCCAGGTCAAGGAGTTTCTTAAAGACAACATTGTAAAGATCCTTGTTTTCATTTGGGCAGATGGCATCACGCTGTACATAAACCTGAATACGCCCCTTAGAGTCCTGCAACTTGGCAAAGGCAGCCTTGCCCATGATGCTCTTGCTCATGATACGGCCTGCAATGCTGACCATGCGGCTATTTTCTGGTGTAGCCGTCTCACGCACATCGTTGCCTTCTTCATCCTTTCCTATGACAGGTAAGTCCTCGAAGTTTTCAATGATATCGGTGCTCCATGCATTTACGGGGTATTCTGCAGCAGGGTAGGGATTGATGCCCATCTTGCGCAGCTCGTCGAGCGACTGTCGACGAAGAATTTCTTGTTCGCTCAGCTCAAGTATGTTCATGTTTTATATTCGGATGTTTGCAATTTGGGTGCAAAGTTACGAATAAATTCTGAATTTGTCAGTTAATTTGATATATTTTTTGTACCTTTGCACACAGAAACGAAAAAGAAGGTGGGAAATGGCAAAGAAAGTATTTGTGTTTTTGACTTTTGCAGCGATTATAACGTTGGTGGCAATGGCGCTCACTAAACCGGAGCCTTGGGAACATCAGGCAGCAGTGAGGGAAATCGTCATGAAAGTAGTGGGGCGTGAAGTGGCCAATATGCCGTTGCCAAAGGAGTATGCTACGATGGGAACGGATGTGGCAATGAGTGCAGCAGGCAGTTTCCTGCAGAGTAACATGCAGGTCGATGATTATCTTGTCGTTTCTGTGGGAATGGTTAGTTTTCATGGACAGTCTCTTCCCATCACAGTTGGCACTTTTGGAAAAGTTTTTGTCCTTGCAGACGAAGAGGACGTGATGCGTGTGATAAGATAAGAGACGGTGATGGATCAGGAATATCGTAAGTATAGATTTTTGGAAGTCTTTGGCGTCGTGGTCATTGTTCTGGCCTTGGTGAAATGTGTTGCGCCTGGTATTGCGACGCATCTCGTTTCGGATGAGGCAACCGACAGCCTTCGGGTTGATTCTACACAAATATCGCAAACTCCCAGTGAGTCCGACGTATCGAGTGAGACTTTGGAAGTCAACAGACCTGTTTCAACACGCTACTTGGCAGACGGTGAGCGTCCTCATCGGATCAAGAGCGTGCCGAGTTATCAGAAGGCGTTTCCCGATAGTAATAGCGTGCAGCTGACTGCTGCCAATCGCTGGGGAGTGAAGCCGGTGAAGAATCGTCAGGATGCAGAGGCCAGAAAGGACGAATTGGTCTATATAGGCTGTTCACCTTATTATATTATAGACCCGCTACACAGCAGCATTCCCTATCTGGTACCCCGCGCCGCCATTCTGTTGCAGGATATCGGACAGGCTTTCTTTGATAGTCTGCAGGTAAAGGGGGTTCCCATGCATCGCTTCATCGTGACCAGTGTGCTGCGTACTCAGGAAGATGTAGCGAAGTTGCGCCGACACAACGGGAATGCTACGGAGAACTCATGCCACCTCTATGGCACGACGATAGACATTTGCTATAACCGCTATCAGACGGTGGAGGATCCTGACGGGCCGCACCGGCGTGAGGTGCGCAACGACTCGTTGAAGTTTATTCTGAGTGAGGTGCTTAACGATATGCGTCAACAAAAACGCTGTTATATTAAATACGAAGTAAAACAAGGCTGTTTTCACATGACCGTAAGGTGAAAAAACAAAAAGGTAAAAGGGTGAAAAGGTAAAAAAGTAAAAAAAGGATAGTATTTCCTTTCTTTTTTACCTTTTTCCTTTTATAATTTTAATATTTTTCGTACCTTTGTACGCTGAACGAAAAAGGCAAAAACGCGTCAGCGGGCTTAAAAATAGCCTTAAACGTGAAATTGGGAAAAATAGCCCAGTTGGAAAATAAATTGTAAATAGTATTATAATAATAGAAAATTAGACAGTGGATCAGACGATTGACAACGACAGAATTTTGAAGATTAACATCGAGGAAGAGATGAAGTCTTCGTACATCGACTATTCGATGTCCGTGATTGTGGCACGTGCCCTTCCTGATGTTCGTGATGGATTTAAACCTGTGCATCGCCGTATTCTTTATGGTATGATGGGCATTGGTAACACCAGCGACAAGCCCCACAAGAAGTGTGCGCGCGTTGTTGGTGAGGTGCTCGGTAAGTACCACCCCCACGGCGACTCATCTGTATATGGTGCCTTGGTGCGTATGGGTCAGGAATGGAACATGCGCTACATGCTGGTTGATGGTCAGGGTAACTTCGGCTCAGTGGACGGTGACTCACCTGCTGCCATGCGTTACACAGAGTGCCGCCTCTCAAAGATGGGTGAGCACATCATGGACGACCTGGAGAAGGATACCGTGGATATGGATCCCAACTTCGATAATACGTTGCTGGAACCAAGTGTGATGCCTACGAAGGTGCCCAACCTGCTGGTTAACGGTGGTAATGGTATTGCTGTAGGTATGGCTACGAATATGCCTACCCACAACTTGGGTGAGGTGATTGATGGCTGCTGCGCCTTTATTGATAATCCTGAGATTGACTGCGAGGGCTTGATGCAGTATATCCCAGGTCCAGACTTTCCTACAGGTGCTTATATCTATGGTCTGCAGGGCGTGAAGGATGCCTATGAGACTGGTCGCGGTCGTATCGTGATGCGTGCCAAGGCCGAGATTGAGGCCGGCGAACAGCATGATAAGATTGTGGTCACCGAGATTCCTTATGGTGTGAACAAGGCCGACCTCGTGGCATATATCGCCGATTTGGCTACCCAGCATAAGATTGAGGGTATCTCTAATGTAAACGATGAATCAGGTCGTCAGGGAATGCGTATCGTGGTTGACGTCAAGCGCGATGCCAATGCCAACGTGATTCTGAATAAACTGTTCAAGATGACGGCCCTGCAGAGCTCGTTCTCTGTGAACAATATTGCCCTAGTACCCATTCCTGGCACACACGGCAAGATGCGCCCGAAGTTGCTCAGCCTGCGTGAGTGCATCCGCTACTTCATTGAGCATCGTCATGAGGTGACTATCCGTCGCACCAAGTACGACCTGAAAAAGGCACAGGAGCGCGCCCATATTTTGGAAGGCTTGATTATTGCCGTGAACAATATCGACGAGGTGGTGCACATCATCCGCCAGTCGGCAACTCCTACCGATGCCCAACGCAACTTGGAGAAACGCTTTGACTTGGATGAATTGCAGTCGAAGGCTATCGTCGACATGCGTCTGAGCCAATTGACCGGTCTGCGTGTTGACCAGTTGCATCAGGAGTATGACGACTTGATGAAACTCATTGCCGATCTGGAAGAGATACTGAATAATCCTGAGCGTTGTAAGCAGGTGATGAAGGAAGACCTGCTGGAGGTGAAGGAGAAGTATGGCGACGAACGTAAGACAGAGATTATCCCCTTCGATCATGAGTTTAATGCTGAGGACTTCTATCCCGACGACCCCGTGGTCATCACCATCAGCCATATGGGTTATATTAAGCGCACACCGCTGAGCGACTTCCATGCTCAGAGCCGTGGTGGACTGGGGGCTAAGGGTGCACGTCATCGTGATAACGACTTCACTGAGTATATCTATCCAGCCACGATGCACAATACGTTGCTGTTCTTCACGCAGAAGGGACGCTGTTACTGGCAGAAGTGCTACGAGATTCCTGAAGGCGACCGCAACTCTAAGGGGCGTGCTATTCAGAATATGTTGAATATTGAGCCCGATGATGCTATCAATGCTGTGCTGCGCGTCAAGAACTTCAACGATGAGGAGTTCCTAAAGTCACACTTCGTGATGTTTGCTACCAAACAGGGTGTCATCAAGAAGACCTGTCTGTATGATTATCGCAACGTGCGTGCTGCCGGTGTTCGCGCAATCAATATCAACGAGGGCGACCAAGTGGTAGGCGTCCGCTTGACCAATGGTCATAACGAAATTCTTCTGGCTAACCGCAATGGACGTGCTGTTCGCTTCAACGAGGAAGCTGTTCGTACTATGGGTCGTGTGTCAACTGGTGTGATTGGTATGCGTCTTGATGGTGGTGATGACGAGGTGGTAGGCATGGTATGCGTGAACGATCCTCAGACAGAGACCATTATGGTGGTCAGCGAGAACGGTTATGGTAAGCGTTCGGATATCGAGGACTATCGTATCACCAATCGTGGTACCAAAGGCGTGAAGACCCTCGCTATCACAGAAAAGACCGGTCGATTGGTGGCTATCAAAGTGGTGACCGACGAGAACGACTTGATGATTATCAATAAGAGTGGTATTCTGATTCGCCTGAACGTGAGTGAAGTGCGTGTCATGGGCCGTGCTACTCAGGGCGTTCGTTTGATTAACTTGACGAAGAAGAACGATACCATCGCCAGCGTCTGCAAGGTGCAGAAAGCTACCGAGGAGGAACTGGCCGAGGAACAGGAGAACTTGGAGACTTCTGAAAATATGGAAATTCAGGAAACTCCAGAAACAAATAATGAATAAATCGTTTAACTAATAACTGAAGATTATGAAAAAGTTGATGATCATGGCTCTGATGGCAGGTGCTGCCACCACCGCTTTTGCTCAAGAAGACTTGGTAAAACAAGCCAAGAAGCAATTCTCTGCAGGTGATTTTGATCAGGCTGCTGCCACATTGGCTCCTGCTCTGACCTCAGATGCTACAACCGACAAAGCCGCTGCCTGGAATCTCCAGACAGATATCATGGCAGGTAAGTTCTCTGCTATTCAGAGTTCAATGCTCGAGAATCAGGTGGCTGGTAAGAATGTGCCCTTCGATACGCTGGGAATGAACACTGCTGCCTATGAGGCTTTGAAAGCTGCTATTGAGTGTGACAAGTATGATATCCAACCCAATGAGAAAGGAAAGGTTAAAATCCGCTTCCGTCAAGCCAACCAGCAGCGTATGCAGAACATACGTCTGAACCTGATTAATGCAGGACTCTTTGATTACAATCATAAGAATATGGAGGGTGCTCTTGCAAAGTGGGCGCTCTATCTTGATAGTCCTGAGAATCCCTTGTTTACTGGTTTCGTAGAGGTTTCTGATCTCAGTAAAGATCAGTATCGTTCAGAGATTGCCTATTATGCTGGCCTGGTAGCTTATCAGATGAAGGATTATGCTGCCGCAGTGAAGTATGCTAACCTCGCAGCCCAGGATCCAAAGAAGGCTTCTGAGGCCAGTGAGATCCTGCTTTTCTCAAAGAAAGAGACGATGAAGTCGGCTGCTGACTCGCTGGATTATGTTAATACCCTCAAGAATCTACACAAAGAGAATCCAGAGGAGGAGCGCTTTTTCAACCTGTTGATGGAGTATTATACCCGTTCTAATAACCAAAAAGCTTTGGCAGAATGGGCTGAGGAAGAGATTACTCTGAATCCAGAGAATAAAATGGCATGGGCTCTGAAAGGCGAGGTGCAGATGAATGACCGTGAGTGGGACGCAGCCGTAGAGTCTTACAAGAAGGCTATCGAGATTGATCCAGACTTTATCCAGTGTATTTTCAATGCTGGTGTATGTCTGAACGGTAAGGCTATTGAACTGAAGGATAAACTGGCCGATAAAAACACTGGTGGTCTGACCAAAGTCAATGCTGACAAGGTGAAGGAAATCTTGAACGAGGCTCTTCCTTTCCTGGAACGTGCCAAGGAACTGGACCCAGATCGTGAGAAAGTGAAGTGGGCATATCCTCTCTATCAGATTTATTATTCACTGGGCAACAAGGCGAAGTCTGACGAGATGGAGGCCATTGTCAATGGTGGAAACTAATAAAAACCCTTAAATTCAAGAATGAAGCAACTCATTGCAGTTACGCTTCTCTTACTAATGATGACACCGTGCTTGATGGCTCAAAAGACGAAGGCGAGTTCCGTTCGTCAGGAGCTAAGTCAAGCACGGTCGTCTATCAAGAGTGGCAAATACGCTGATGCAGAGAAAACATTGGCTACTCTGCTGAAAGATTCGACCAACCGTACCAATAAGAAGATATGGCTGGCCTATTACGATGCCGTGCTTGGACAGTATGAGCAGGGCAACGAGAAATTATACTTAAAACAGCAATACGACACGGTAGCCTTCTTTGTAAAGGCTCTTCAGCTATTGAAAATTGCTGAGACGATTGACAGTTTGACAACTGACAATCGCAAAAATCATGCTGAACAGCTGAACAGCATACGGCCGAATATCTTTAATGGTGGTTCTTTCCTGCTCAGGAAAAACAAGTGGAAAGAGGCCTTTCCTTATTATGAGGCCTATCTCGATTGCGTGCGTCAACCGCTGTTCGAGGGCTACAGATACGATTCGCTTGATACACGACTGCCCGAGGCAGCCTATTGGGCTACCTATTGCGGCTATAAGCAGCAAGATGCTGTGCTCACGCTTCGCTATCATAAGCTGGCTTTGAAAGATACCGGTAAGGCCGACTTTACATTGCAGTTTGTTGCCGAGGCTCGTAAATGGCTGAACGATGACGAATTGTATATCAAAACGTTGGAAGAAGGCTTCCGGCGCTACCCGAAGTTCCATTATTTCTTTCCTCGCCTGATGGATGCATACACTGCTGCTGGACAGAATGAGAAAGCCCTTGCTTTGGCTGACAGTGCACTGATGGTAAACCCATCGAGCGAACTTTTCCTCTTTGCTAAGTCCACCACGCTGTTGCGTATGGAGCGCTATGCCGAGAGCATCAAGTATAGCGAGCGACTCATTGAAGTTAACCCAAATCTTGCAGAACCTTATTTTAATGCGGGTACGGCATACGTCAATATCGCTGAGCGGCTGACTGACCATAAAGAGAAAAAACTGATCAAACAGGCTTATCAGAAGGCCTGTCCATATATAGAGCACTATCGTAAACTGATGCCTCAGGATAAGGATAAGTGGGCACCGGTACTCTACCGTATCTATTTGAATCTGAATATGGGTAAGCAGTTTGACGAGATTGACAGATTGTTGAAGAAATGAGAAAGATCTGCATTGTTGCGGGCGCACGCCCAAATTTCGTAAAGGTGGCACCTTTGATTCGTGCCATTGGGAAGGCTGAGGGAGCTGAGTATGAACTGGTTTATACAGGTCGTGAGAATGATCCTACATTGGAGCCCTCACTCTTTGAGGATCTTCAGATGCCTTGTCCCTCAGTTTTCTTTGGCGTTGACAGTACTAGCCTGAACGAGATTACTAGTCGTGTGATGGCCCATTTCGATGCTTATCTAGATACAAATCCCGCTGATGTGGTGATCGTGGTTGATGATCTGGCCTCTACGATGGCTGCTGCGATCGTTACCAAGAAGCGCGGTATTAAGCTGGCTCATCTCGTGGCAGGTACTCGTTCGTTTGATATGAACATGCCTAAAGAGGTGAACCGCTTGGTCATTGATGCCCTTAGTGACTATCTTTTTACGGCAGGCGTAAAAAGCAACAGCGTAGCCAGTCGTGAACAGTCCGATGGCAACAATACTTATATGGTGGGCAATATTCTGATGGATACTCTCCGCTTCAATCACCAGCGCCTCCGTCAACCTCTTAATCCTCACCTCTTACCTCAATCCTATTATGTTTTCACGCTCAATCGTAAGGCCCTTTTGGCTGATGAGGAAAAGTTGAAGCAGATGCTTGCTGCGATGTCTGAAGCCGCAGGCGATACGCCTATCATCGCCCCTTTGCGTGGCAAAGCTTTAAAAGTAGTTTCAAGTTTAAAGTTTCAAGATTCAAATATAAGGTTGCAGAATCCACTTTCATATTTGGAGTTCGGTTGGTTAACAGCTCATGCCAAAGGCATTATCACCGATAGCGGCAACGTGGCCGAGGAAGCCACATTCAATGGTGTGCCGTGTATCACATTGAACAGCTATACGGAACATCAGGAGACGGTTACCGTGGGCAGTAATGTATTGGTGGGCGAAGACTCGCAGCGACTGAAAGAAGTAATACAGCGAATAGAAGCTGGACAATGGAAAAAGTGCGCTTTGCCAGACAGATGGGATGGTCGTACGGCAGAACGCATCATACAAATACTGTTGAAATAATTACACTTTTCTTTACACTGTAATCTCTCCGCAGATACTCTGCTTCATAAACTTACGGACTTGCTCTGGGTCGTCGTATTTGCCTTGCAAATACATTAGTTTGGTGACAGCAGCCTCTACAGTGCCGTCGTAGCCACTGATAACGCCGGCTTCCTGAAGTTGGTAGCCTGTGTCGTAGCGTCCCATCTCCACACAGCCCTGCAGACACTGACTGATATTTATGATGACCTTGCCTCTATGTGTACCTTCACGAAGTGCGCTGAGCAACCAAGGACTCTGTGGCGCATTGCCAGAGCCGAAGGTGCGCATCACAATGGCACGCAGATTGGGCGTGGCGATGATATGGCGAATCAAATCCTCGCGGATGCCAGGAAACAACGAGAAGATTATGACGTTGTTGTCGAGGCGGAATTGGGGGGTGAGGGCTGATGTCTGAAGGCGGAGGCTTGATGGGCGATGGATGTATTCGTCGTGATAGGTGATTCCTACACCAGCATCAGCCAAATGGGGATAGTTGAATGATTCAAATGCGTTGAACTCATCAGCACTCTGCTTGGTGGTACGATTGCCACGCATCAAGTGTCCATTGAAATAAATGCCTACTTCTGGCACCATTGCCGTGCCGTCCTGCCGACGGGCAGCAGCAATCTCTATACTGGTGATAAGATTCTCTTTGCCATCGGTACGCAACTGACCGATAGGCAACTGTGAACCTGTGAGGATAACGGGCTTGGTGAGATTCTCAAGCATGAATGACAGAGCTGAGGCTGTATAGGCCATCGTGTCTGTGCCATGCAGAATCACAAAACCGTCGTACTCCTCGTTGTGATCGGCAATGATATGTGCCAACTCCGTCCATAGTTTCGGCGACATATCGCTGGAGTCAATGGGCGGGTTGAACTGATAGGTGGCAATCTCAGTCTGAAACTGTGCCAACTCGGGCACCCTGCTGAGCAAGTGCTCGAAGTCAAATGGCTCCAAAGCACCTGTCTGTGGGTTGTGGTTCATACCAATGGTACCACCGGTGTAGATCAATAGTATCTTTGAGGTCATATTTACTAGTAGGACTAGTTGTACTAGTTTAAACTAGAGATTCAGAATCTAAAGTCGAGCTCCACGTCAACCATGTTGTAGCTGTGCTTGTCGGAGTTAATGGTGCGGTCGTTCACGCGGGCATACTCCAGATTGATCTGCAAGTTCTTAGTGAACAGATAGTCGGCACCTATTTCATACATGGTCTTGGCTCCTCCAACAAATTGATTGGCATCATTGATGAAACCATTCCAAGAATTAGCCTCGCGATAAAGGTCGTAGCGAGCCTTCACATGCATCTTGTTCTTTTGGATAGGAGCGATGCAGAGAGCGTAGATACCATCGGCCTTGTCGCTGGTTTGAGTTGCGTTCCAACCCTGACTGTGGATGTACTCGGTGCGGAAGGTCCAATCGTTCTGAACGTACTCGCCAGAGAAAGCGTAACGGTTCTTCTCCATTCTTACAAGAGTACCGGCTGTGTTTTTGACGTTCTGGCTACCTGTCCATCCGAAAGCACCAATGCGCATACCCTTGATTGGCATTACCCACATACCGCCAATGATGTCTTTGCGGTTGTCCTTATCCTTTTGGTTGATGCCTTCACCGTTGAAAGCGCCAATCTGATAGTGCAGCAAGTTGCGGCCTTCGGCATTCTTCAGGAAGTCACCCTGAATCTGCACACCTATGTCACGACCATTTGAAGCGTTTCCGCCGCAACGATCAGAGAAACCAGCCAACTTGCTAACATTCTGTGAGTAGCTCATGAAGCCCTGTGTGATAGGATGCATGGGATTCTCGAATGTGAAAGGACGCTTGAACTGTCCAGCCTTCACCTTGAAGAACTCGTATTTCTGCCATTCACCGAAAAGGTCTACCAAACGGATATCGGTCTTTGCTGTATTATCTGGGTCGTATGTGTTACCATTGATTTGCATCTGAGCCTTCCAGTAGAAGTCTTCGTGAGCACGACCTTCGAGGGCCATACGTACCAAACGCAGGTTGAATCCGTTGCTCTCTTTGGCATCCTGGTCACTGGCCTGATACTGTACCATACCATAACCGCTGAACTTTACGTTCTTAAACCATTCGTTTTGAGCCTGTGTGCTCAGTGTTGCGCCCATCATCAAGGCTGCCATTAAAATCTTCTTCATTGTTTCTGTCTTTTTATTTTTACCTTTTAATCAGTAATACTACGTTCTCTACGTGGGGAGTATGTGGGAACATATCTACGGGCTGTACCTCAGCAACCTTATATTGCTCGTCCAAATCCTGCAGGTCGCGAGCCTGTGTGGCAGGGTTGCATGAAACATAGACAATGCGGTCGGGGGCAGCGCGCAGAATGGTCTTCACCACATCGGAATGCATACCGGCACGTGGGGGATCGGTGATGATAACATCAGGACGTCCGTGCTCTGCGATAAAGTCGTCGGTGAGGATATCCTTCATATCGCCAGCATAGAACAGCGTGTTGCTGATGCCGTTGATCTCTGAGTTGATCTTTGCATCCTCGATAGCCTCAGGCACATACTCAATACCAATCACCTGACGGGCCTGACGGGCCACGAAGTTGGCAATGGTGCCTGTACCGGTATAGAGATCGTAGATCAATGGCTTTTCGCTAGTCTCACTAGTTGAACTAGCGTCACTAGTTATGCTAGAGAAGGCAAACTCGCGTGCTACACTATAAAGATGATAAGCTTGTTCCGTGTTTGTCTGATAGAATGACTTGGGACCTACCTTGAACTTCAGGTCTTCCATGAGCTCAAAGATATGGTCTGTGCCTTTATACACAAGGATATCCTGATCACCAATAGTGTCATTACATTTCTGGTTGTCAAGGTAGAGTAGGGAGGTAATCTGTGGGAAGGTGTCGGCTACGTGTTGCAACAGGTCTTTTGCTTCTTTCTCGCCACCCGTCTCATCGTAGTGGAACTGAATGATTACCATCAGTTCTCCACTAGCACTATTGCGGATGATGATGTCACGCAGCAGTCCCACCTGGGCACGCAAATCGAAGAACGAAATGCCCTGCTCCATCGCATAGTCGCGGATGTCGTTGCGAATCTGATTGTGCAGGTCGTCCATCAACCAGCATTTCTCGATAGGCAAAATCTTATCGAAAGCCCCCGTGAGATGGAAGCCGATAGCAGGAATGTCTTTCAGACTCTGACTCTCATCCTTGGGGAGAGCCGATATCTCTTCCTTCGTCAAGTAACGTTTGTTGGCGCATCCGTAATCCAATTTGTTACGATACTCCTGTGTCTTAACAGACCCAAGGATGGGGCGGAACTCTGGCAGCTCTACCTTGCCAATGCGGTGCAACTGGTCGAAAACCTGCTGCTGCTTGAACTTCAACTGCTCCTCGTAGGGCAGGTTTTGCCATTTGCAGCCACCGCATACGCCAAAGTGCTGACAGAAGGGAACGGCTCGCACCTTGCTGTATTCCACAAAGCGCACCACTTCGCCCTCAGCATACGAGTGCTTCTTGCGGCGAATCTGGATGTCGCAGATGTCGCCAGGTACGCAGAAAGGTACGAATACCACCAGGTCGTTCCAGTGGAACAGGCATTTGCCTTCTGCAGCTACGGCCTCAATGGTAATGCTTTCTAATAGGGGTAATGGTTTCTTGTTTCTCGCCATTATAAAATCTTTGCTAATTCGTCAATGATGTCGCGCGCCACCTCTGTCTTCGTTTTCTTCTCGTAGTCTTTCTGGCCATTGCGCGAAATGATACTTATCTGGTTATCATCGCTTTTGAAACAGGTTCCCTCGTTGCGCAGTGAGTTCAATACGATGAAGTCCAGATTTTTCTTCTCCAGCTTATGCTGCGCATTCTGTTGTTCGTCGTTTGTCTCAAGGGCAAAGCCCACTAACACTTGTCTCTCATGCTTCATCTTACCCAGCGAGGCAGCAATGTCTGGATTTGGAACCAGGTGTATATCCATCGTCTGTCCTATGCGCTTGATCTTTTCTTCTGCCACTTTTTCAGGACGGAAGTCGGCCACAGCAGCACAAAGGATAGCTGCATTCATCTTTGGAAAAGTGTTTGTAGCAGCATCACACATCTCTTGTGCGCTTTCCACATCGATGCGATGAATATTCGGATGCTCCGTTTTCATAGCCACTGGGCCTGCCACCAACGTCACCTCTGCACCACGACGGGCGCATTCCTCCGCCAGCGCAAAGCCCATCTTCCCGCTTGAGTAATTGCCTATAAAGCGTACAGGGTCAATCTTCTCATAAGTTGGTCCGGCTGTTATCATAATCTTCTTGCCAGCCAAGTCTCTTGGCTCGAAAAAGTTATCAAGGTAAGCAACGATCTTTTCCGGCTCTTCCATGCGTCCCTTGCCCTCCAGTCCGCTGGCCAGGAATCCGCTCTGAGGCTCGATGATATGATTGCAGAAACCTTTCAGACGCTCCATATTCTGTTGCGTGGTGGGGTGGGCGTACATGTCCAAGTCCATAGCGGGCGCGATAAACACGGGGGCTTTCATCGACAGGTATGTGGTGATGAGCATATTGTCGGCAATGCCGTTGGCCATCTTGCCTAAGGTTGAGGCTGTGCATGGGGCAACGAGCATAGCATCAGCCCATAGTCCCAGTGTCACATGCGAGTGCCAGGTGCCGTCGCGCTGCGAGAAGAACTCGCTGATGACGGGCTTCTGTGTCAGTGCCGACAGTGTGATGGGGGTGATAAACTCCTTGCCAGCAGGTGTGATGACCACCTGTACCTCAGCACCGCGCTTTACCAGTTCGCGTATAATCAGGCACGACTTATAAGCTGCTATTGAGCCTGTAATGCCCAGTACAATTTTCTTTCCTTTTAGCATGTATGATGCATTAAGAATTATTTCTGTGCCTCGCGCAAACGAATTCTCGTCAGCACCTGTTTCGTATTGTAGGTGAAATCACCGCCCATAATCCAAGCATAGTAACCCTGGTCGATGCGCAGCACCTCAGCCACGGTTTTCCCCTTGTGCTTACCAAAGTTGAAGTATTCCACCATCACAGGATTGCCTTCCTTATCCACGATGGTGTTACCTTTGGCATCCTTGGCCTCGCCCCATACGATACGTCCGGCAAAGTCTACGTTCTTGTTGGTCTTTGAAAATTCTGCCAGACAGTCCATGTCATTCTGTAAGACGCGACCTTCCGGTTCTTCGCCCAGTGCGCGCTGTTTCTCTTCTGTATAATAGTCCAATTCGCCCATCAGCACCCTATAGGTGGCCTCTGTATCTTGGTCAGCGCGGTGAGCCTCGAAGTCTTCCTCCATCTTGTGGCCGCAATAGAACTTATAGGCGGCAGCCAGATTGCGGCGCTCCATCTTATGGAAGATGGTCTGTGCATCGATGAGTCTGCATTTCGAGAAGTCGAAGTCAATGCCGGCACGTAGGAACTCCTCTGCCAGCAGTGGAATGTCGAAATGATTGGAGTTGAAGCCGGCAAAGTCGCATCCAGTGAATTTCTCCTCCAGTGTCTTGGCCAGTTGCTTAAAGGTAGGTTTGTCCTTGACATCCTCGTTGGAGATGCCTGTCAACTCAGTGATGACAGGCAGTATATAGCATTCCGGATTGATGATGTAATTGCCGCGCTCCTCCTTGCCATCTGGCATCACCTTGATAAATGATATCTGGATGATACGGTCTTTTACAATATCAAGACCGGTCGTCTCCAAATCGAAGACGACCAGTGGCTTATTTAGATTCAGTTTCATGAAATATCAAATCGCAAACTGTAAGCTTTAAACAAGAAACTCTGAATTAGTCATTAATTAGCATTGGCATCATGAGCATGAGCACATCCTGATTCTCAGGCTGCTCTGAAGGCAGTACCAGACCGGCACGACTGGGATCGGCCAACTGGATGATGACCTGTTCGCAGTCGAAGTTGCTCAGTATCTCGATGAATGAAGAGCCCTTGAAACCGATGCTCATAGGCATACCGTTGTAGTCGCACATCATCTTCTCGGTAGCAGTCTTAGAGAAGTCGTAGTCCTCGGCATCGAGCTGCAGTGTGCCGTTCTCCACGTGGAAGCGAATCAGGTTGCTTGAGTCGTTGGAGAATGGCTGTACGCGGCGCAGTGCTGCCAGTAGCCCCTGACGATCTACGGTGAGCTGGTTGGGGTTGTTCTGTGGAATCACGGAGTTGTAGTTGGGGAAACGGCCTTCAATCAGTCGGCAGATGATGATGCCGTCCTCGAAGTTAATCTCAGCATTGCGCTCGTCGAAGCGAATCACCACGTCACCACCCTGTTTGCCCAGTACGCCCTTCAGCAGTGAGGCGGGCTTTTTGGGCAGGATGAATGAGGCGGGCTGATCGCTGTGGATGTTGAGCACCTTGTTGCGTACCAGCTTATGACCGTCACTGGCCACGATGGCCAGATACTCGGCGGTCAGGTCGAAGTAGATACCGTTCATCACGGGGCGCAGCTCATCCTGAGCGGTGGCGAAGATGGAGCGGTTGATATTGTCGGCCAGTATGTCGGTAGCGATATTAATGGTGGTGGCACCGTCGCTAATCTGCTGTGGCTGTGGGAACTCGTCGGCATTTTCTACGGGCAGCGAGAACATACCGTTCTGATAGCTGATTTTGGCAATGTTGTCGTTCTGATTCACGTCTACGGTGATAGGCTGCTCTGAGATGCCCTTGACGGCTTCCAGCAGGTCGTGGCTGCCCACGCAGAAACGTCCGTTACCATCGTTCTCTGTCAGGTCGAGCGAGGTTTTCATCATCACCTCACTGTCAGATGCGGTGAGGTTTAGTTTGCCGTCGACCACCTCAAACAGGAAGTCACCAAGGATGGGTAATGAGTTCTTGCTGTTAATAACTCTTGCCAGAGCCACCAACCGGTTGCTCAGTGCGGTGCTTGATACTATAAATCTCATATCTATGTACTTATTTATTATTATTCGATTCGGCCTACAAAAATACAAAAAAAACGCTTGATTGGCAAAATATTTGCAAAAAAATTGCTTGTTTTCAAACTATTTTAGTAATTTCGCAAGCGATTTCGTGAAAATACAAATAAAAGTAACAATTAATAGATATGGATTTAACAGGAAAAGTCATTGCCATTCTTCCGGCAAACAGCGGTGTGTCAGCCCGTACAGGTAACCCTTGGATGAGTCAGGAATATGTAATTGAGGTACCGGGTCAGTACCCTCGTAAGATGTTGTTCCGCTTGTTTGGCGAGGACCGCATCAAGCAGTCAAATATTCAGGCTGGCGAGGAAATCACCGTTCAGTTTGATATCGACGCTCACGAGTATAATGGTCGTTGGTTCAACGAGATTCGTGCTTATAATATTATTCGCGGTCAGGTGGCCGGCACGGTGCCTGCTGCTACGCCGTTCCCGTCTCAGCAGGGTGCAGCCCCCGCAGCTTCTGATGCTGCAACGGCACCTTTCCCTCCCGCTCAGGAACCAGCTGGTGAGGGCACTGCTGATGATCTGCCCTTCTAAGCAAGTAATAAAAGAAAAGCAAAGGCTACGAATTTTCGTAGCCTTTATTGTTTTCTTCTATAAATCTTAGTTCTGCCTCCAGCATTTCCAGTTTTGGCATCCTAAGCCCTGCCTCATGAGCTATGGCAATAGGTTTGGTGTAGAGGTATTCTATTTCCATCTGTCGATGGAAGTCGAAGTCCAGTTTCATGGAAGGCGAGTAGGGGGTCATCTCATCGGTCATCTGTATCATCTTGTCAATAAATGATTCGTCTATTCCCTTGACGCCCAATGCATTGGCTGTGCTGACAACCTCCATCATCTGCTCGCGTATCAGGGCTCGTGTCGAGGGGGTCTTGAGCAGAAGGTCGGTCTGTGTGTTCAGTGCTACGGTCATCCCGTTGAACGGCATATTCCATACGGCCTTACGCCAGCGTGCCTCTTGATATTCCACGATGCCTGTCTGGATGCCTGCTACGGTGAAGTCTGTAACCAGTTGGCTGAAACGCTCTTGATCACGACACGAGTAGTTGCCGAAGTTGATGCTGCCATAGCACTGATGGTTCACGCGTCCCGGCTCTGTCATTGCCGTGCAGATAAAAGCCAGTCCGGCCACCAGTTGGATGCCTGGCAACATCCGCTCCACATCTTGCTCCACACCGATGCCGTTTTGTATCATTACCACCACCGTGTCATCCTTCAATAGGGGGGGCAGCATCTCGCTAAGTTTGTAGTTATTTGTCGTCTTCAGACACACCAACACTACATCGGCCTTGGGCATGTCGGCCGTGTTGTTGTAGGCATTGACATGAGGCAGACAGAACGAACCGTCGCAAGAGTCAACCTGCAGGCCGTGCTCCTTCACTTGTTCGTATGCACTGCGTAGCAGGAAGTGCACCTCTTTTCCGCTCTTTGCCAGTTTGGCACCATAGTATCCGCCTATGCCGCCTGTCCCTATGACTGCGTACCTCATTCTACTGTTACTGATTTTGCCAAGTTGCGTGGCTGATCTACGTTCTTACCCTTGCATACGGCTACATGATAGGCCAACAGCTGCAGGGGGATGGTAGCCACCAGTGGCTCCAGGCATTCTATCACGTCTGGCAACTCTATCACCTCATCGGCAATTTTTGCGATTGTGTCGTCACCCTTCGATACCAGTGCGATAACGCGTCCCTGGCGGGCCTTGATCTCTTGGATGTTTGAGAGCACCTTTTCGTACATCGCGTTATGGGTAGCAATGACCACTACAGGCATATCCGAGTCAATCAGGGCAATAGGACCGTGTTTCATTTCGGCAGCGGGGTAGCCCTCGGCGTGGATATATGATATTTCCTTGAGTTTCAGCGCACCCTCTAGTGCTACGGGATACGAGAATCCGCGTCCTAAGTAAAGGAAATTATGTGCATAGGTAAAAGTACGTGCAAGATTGCGCACCTTGTCGTTTGTGGTCAGCACTTCTTTGATGATCTCTGGAATACGGTTCAGTTCGCTTGTTACCTCCAGGTATGTCTCCCTGTTTATCGTTCCCTTGGCCTCACCCAGTGCCAGCGCAAACATGGTGAGCACGGTGACCTGACCAGTAAAGGCTTTGGTGGAAGCCACACCAATTTCTGGTCCTACGTGGATATAAGTACCCGTATCGGTGGCGCGGGGTATTGATGAACCGATGGCATTGCAAATACCATAAATGAATGCTCCCTTCTCCTTGGCCTGTTGGATAGCAGCCAGCGTGTCGGCGGTCTCGCCGCTCTGCGAGATGGCTATCACCACGTCGCCTTTTCCTACTACGGGATTGCGGTAGCGGAACTCCGAGGCATACTCCACTTCGCACGGTATGCGGCAGAAATTCTCCACCAATTGTTTGCCAATGAGACCGGCGTGCCATGAGGTACCGCAGGCTACGATGACGATGCGCTTGGCCTCGAGCAGCTGACGGCGGTAGTCGATGAGTGCCGACAGCGTGACGTGGTTGCCTTCCACGTTGATGCGTCCGCGCATACAGTTGGTCAGGCATTCCGGCTGTTCAAAGATCTCTTTCAGCATGAAGTGGTCGTAGCCGCCTTTCTCTATCTGTCCCAGGTCTATGTCCACTTTCTTAATCTTCAGCTCTTGCTCTTCCCCCAGGATACTCATGATTTTCATCTCAGCATCCAGACGAATCACAGCAATATTGCCATCTTCCAGATACACCACCTTATCGGTGTATTCGATGATAGGACTGGCATCGGAACCAATGAAGAACTCATCCTTGCCGATACCCACTACCAGCGGACTCTGCTTGCGGGCAGCAATGATCTGCTGTGGATCGCGCTTGTCGACAATGGCAATGGCATAGGCACCGATGACCTGATACAAGGCCACCTGCACAGCCTCGAGCAGCGACAGGTGTTTCTTCACCATGATATATTCGATCAGTTGTACCAGCACTTCGGTGTCGGTGTCGCTCTTGAACTCTACACCCTTCGCCATGAGCTTGGCCTTGATGTCGGCATAGTTTTCAATGATGCCGTTGTGGATGATGGCCAGATTGCGGCTCTGCGAGTAGTGGGGGTGGGCGTTGCGTGCCGAGGGTTCACCGTGGGTGGCCCATCGTGTGTGGGCAATGCCTATGCTGCCCGTCACGTCTTTATCCGCACAGTATTCTGTCAGGTTGTCTACCTTTCCTTTTGCCTTGTAAACATTCAGTTTGCCATTACTGCTAATCAGCGCCACGCCAGCAGAGTCGTAGCCGCGATATTCCAGTCGGCGCAGCCCCTTGATTAATATCGGATAAGCCTCTTGCTTACCGATGTAGCCTACTATTCCGCACATTGTCGTTTAGTTTTGTTATCGTTTGTATGATTTTTTCGGGTGCAAAGGTACGAAATAATGAAAAAAATATGCAAGAATCGAAAAGAAATTATTACTTCAGGTAGAAAAAATCTCCTATAGAATATCCACGAAGTTGTATGTTATATCACCTCGATGTAGAAACTGAACGGACGGAAACCGTCGTTACAGCTGATCATCGCACTCATTGGGTTTTTCATCCATCCGTCGTAGAAGTTGCCCTCGCCTCGTGCCAGCGACTCCACGAACTCACGCATAGAGCTCCATGCCGAGGGACACAGCCCTTCAGGCTGCTGGCCGTCGATGGAAATCCATTGCTGGTCCTCCCTGACATCGCAGGTGTGCTCAATGGGGTTCTCGTATTTCGCCATCAAGTCCTCATAGACCGTCTGGCGGATGGCTGTGATTCTAACTTTATTCATACTCCATCGTATGGGTTCTATTATTTCTGCTGCAAATATACAATAAAAAACTAAAATCAACAAGAACACATCATAATTTTGAGTTGTTTGACATTGCAAAGATACAACATATCCATTGCGGTTCTCGAATACAGAGACAATAAAATTTAGGAAAGATAAAAAAGTTTGTCTTACCCTGAAAAACATTGTTTTGATTCAACGTTTTTCAGGGTAAGACAGACCGCACAATTTTTTCCAATTTTTTTTCCAAAAACATTCGTGAACCGCAATGGCAATGTTGTACCTTTGCAAACGTAATCATGGTGCATCAGATAGATACCTTCGCGAGGAAGGATGTAGGGGTAAACGGGGGAGGATGTAGGGGTTCGAGGCCCGCGAACCACGAGATCCTAAGCCGCGAACCACGAGAACCTAAAAAATCAACGTGAAACTAGTGAAGTTTATCCCATTACCACATCGAGTACCATCATCAGGACGAAACCAATGGCAAAGCCAATGGTGCTGAGGTTAGAGTGCTGACCGCTGGAGGCTTCGGGAATGAGTTCCTCGACAACGACGTAGAACATGGCGCCTGAGGCAAAGGCAAGTAGGTAGGGTAGGGCAGGCATCAGAAGTGAAGCCAACAGCAGGACTGTAACGGCTCCGACAGGTTCTACGGCTCCGCTCAGTGAGCCGATGAGAAACGAACGCCAACGACTGTTACCTGCGGCTCGCATAGGCATGGAGATGATGGCTCCTTCAGGGATGTTCTGAATGGCGATACCCAATGATACAGCGACGGCGCTGGCAAGAGAAATGTTCGTTGCTCCGCTATCAGCTCCTGCGAAAACCACGCCAACAGCCATTCCTTCTGGCAGGTTGTGGATAGTCACAGCGAGGGCGAGCATCGCGGTCTTTGACAAATGTGAACGCATACCTTCGGGTTTGTCTGTACCGATATGCAAGTGCGGCGTCAGTTCATCGATGAACAACAGGAATCCCATGCCTAACAGGAATCCTACAGCCGCAGGCATAACAGCCCACCTGCCGCTATCTGCTTCCATCTCCATCGCAGGAATCAACAGCGACCATACCGATGCCGCCACCATCACGCCTGACGCAAAACCCAATAGCGATTTCTGCAGTCGTGCCGACATCTCGTCACGCATGAAGAATACGAAAGCTGAGCCAAGCATCGTGCCCAGCAGTGGAATTAATAATCCTATGATCAATGTTGTTGTCATCTTACTTATTTATGGTGATATTTATAATCATTCTAAGTTGTATTCATTCTTCCGTCAAACGGTTTGATTCTTGAATGGCAGCGTCAAAGCCTTTTAATGCGGCAAAAGGTGCAAACTGGGCTGCACGGTTCCACATCGACATCCTCGGATGACGCTTTGGCTCGTAATGTGGCAGATTGATGATATCGTCGTAATTATCCATAAATCGTAAATTGTCAAATAGTAAATGTCTACGCCTTGTGTCCTCCTATTTGTTTGTTGCGCTCTTTGGCCGTGGCACCTTCCTCGAAGTTCAGACCTCGGAGGATGGCATTCTTGCCGAAACGCTTCTTGATTTTCAACTGTGCCTCCTGCATCCTGCGCTCCTTGTCGAGCTTGGCTTGCTCTTCCTGACATTGCTTCTCTAATGCTTCGTAGTCGGTGAAGATATCAAGTTGCTGGGGAGCACTATCCTGTGCTAATACTGATGCCTCTGATACTACATGGTTTGTTGTCAGGTTCAGCCTTCGGATTAGCAAATCTGGTTTTACCTGGCGGTCAAACAGCTCTGTTGCCCCATCCATGATGAGCCGCGATGATGATGTCGGTCTTTCGAAGTTGAATGTACCGTGAGCATGTTTTGGCACAGCCTTTCCGTAGTAGTTGGTGGTAATTTCACCATGATACTTTTCGCGGATTTCAGGACGTGTCAAGCATTCTGCATCATAACCGACGGTCAGCACCAGCTGGTCAGTCAGCAGACGCTTTGATACGAGGTCGAGTGCCATCCCTTCTGCCATCTCCTGTATCACCACACGGGCTTTCTTGAAAGTGTAAGGCTCCTGCAGTACCTGTCCGCTGCTGAAGGAGTTGGTCTCTGGACGATAGGCCTTCACGGCCTCCATCGTACATGGTTCCCATCCCCAGGCATGGTCTATCAGCAGTTCCGCATTCACGCCAAAAAGACGGTAAAGCAGCCCTTCGTTCTGTATTGACATTCGGGCTATCATTCCCATTGTATCAATACCATAGACTGCTAGTTTTTCGGCTATACCACGTCCGACACGCCAGAACTTGGTCAGAGGGCGACAATCCCATAGCTCACGTCGATACGACATTTCATCCAATTCTGCAATGCGTACACCGTCCTTATCGGCTGGCATCTTCTTAGCCACAATATCCATCGCCACCTTGCATAGATACATATTTGTGCCGATTCCTGCCGTTGCCGTGATGCCTGTAGTGGTCAGCACGTCACGGATCATCTTCATCGCCAGTTCGTGAGCAGTCATTTTATATGTACGCAGATAGGCTGTCACATCCATGAAAACCTCATCGATGCTATAGACATGTATATCTTCAGGAGCAATGTATTTGAGGTAGGTCTGATAGACCTTGGTACTCACCTCCATGTAGTGAGCCATACGCGGTGGGGCAGCGATATAGTCGAGTTCAAGGTCAGGATGTGTTTTCAAGTCAGGGTCATGGTATGATTTCCCTGTCATCCTCCATCCTGCAGCTCTTTTGCGTTCGTTGTTGACATCACGCACCCTCTGAACCACCTCGAACAGTCGCGCGCGTCCACCTATGCCGTATGCTTTCAGCGACGGGGAAACAGCAAGACAGATAGTTTTCTTTGTCCGACTTATATCAGCCACGACGAGGTTTGTGGTCAGCGGGTCAAGCCCTCTGTCCACGCACTCCACTGAAGCATAGAACGACTTCAGGTCGATGGCAATATAAGTCCGTTGCTGCTGTTGCATTTCGTATGCAAATGTACACAAATAATCCCAAGGCGATGCATCTTTTCCTTGGGATTTATGATTTATTGGCTTTCAGTCAAATGTTACACTATGCCGGGTTGAACTTCTCCTTCGGCTGCTTGCAACGGGGACAACGCCAGTCGTCTGGCAGGTCTTCGAAAACCACGCCGTCGTGCTCTGCGGGGTCATAGACATAGCCGCAAATGGAACAGACATACTTACCAGAGGCTTCCTGCTGGGAGAAATCGACTTCGGCCAGAATGGTCGGCACAGGATTATCCAGGTCCATCACGCGCTTGGCCTCCAGATTCTCATAGCCCTGAGGTGTGTGGGTGCCGCAATATACGGTGGGGTGGTTGCGGACGAACTCGCGCACGCGGTTGAGCGTCTCACGGGCAGCTGGCAGGTCATCAAAAACGATAGACTGTTTGTCTTCGTAAAGCGCTTCGTACACATAGGTGATGTCGCCGTGAAGCATGTAGAACAGACCGTCCATCTCAACAATGATTATGCTGTTGCCCTTTGTGTGGCCCTTGGCCTTGATGTAGTAGATGCCATCGGCTATCTTCTGGCTTTCAGGGAAATTGTAGTAGGCACCGTCGGTATAGCTGACGGGAACGATGTTAGTCAGTCCCTGCAACTCAGCGGCATCTACCTCTTCCTGATTCACATAGATCTTCGCATTGGGAAAACTTTTCAGTTCGCCGGTGTGGTCAGCATGCTTGTGGGTAACCAGAATTTTCGTCACCTGCTCAGGCTTGTAGCCGAGAGCCTTGAAAGCATCCATATAGCTGCAGATGTCCTTGCCGGTGAAGATGGGGGAATCTTCATTGGGCACTTCTTCAGGAGTCCCTGCGGGCAGGCCGGTATCCACTAGAATTACCTCGCTGCCCGTGTCAATCAGATAGTTCTGCAGACTGCCGCGATAGCGTACGTTCTTATCAAATTTCTCTTTCCCCTCCTCGCCTCCGAACACGAAGGGCTGGGTATAGAATCCGTCTCTGCGGAATTTTACTGCTTTGATTTCCATAATTATCAATTAAATTTACCTTCTGTTATTTTGCCAATTCCTTTTCGATACTCTCCTCCATTTCCTGCGGCTCTGTGGTAGGCTCGAAACGGCAGACTACGTTACCCTCCTTGCTGATGAGGAACTTTGTGAAGTTCCATTTAATGTCGGGCTTCGATGCGTAGTCAGGGTCTGCCTTGGTGAACATCTCGTCGAGGATTTTCGTAAGTGGATGCGCAGGGTTGAAACCTGCAAAGCCGGCTTGACTCTTCAACCACTGGTAGATGGGATGAGCGCCGTCGCCATTGACCTCAATTTTCGACATTAGGGGGAAGGTAACACCATGGTTCAGACGGCAGAACTCCTCAATTTGCTCGTCAGTACCTGGCTCCTGATGACCGAACTGGTCGCAGGGGAAACCTATGATAACAAGTCCTTGGTCTTTATACTTTTGGTAGAGAGATTCCAGACCATCATATTGAGGGGTGAAACCACACTTGCTGGCCGTGTTTACTATCAGCAGCACTTTGCCCTTGTAGTCGGCAAAATTCATTTCCTTACCCTTGTTTGAGAGGGCGGTATAATTATAAATCGTATTCATCTCGTTAGTATTACTATTGCATGACAGTAAACCTACGGCCACTGTCATAATTAATAAGAAAGTATATATAGACTTTGTTTTCATCATTCTCTCAAGAGAAATAATTATTTTCGTATTATTCTTCTTCCACAGCTACAAACTTTTCCTTCTTACGCTTGCAGCGGGGGCAGCGCCATGTGTCGGGCAGTTCCTCAAAGGGAGTGCCGGGAGGGATGTTCTGCTTGGGGTCGCCCTTTTCAGGGTCGTAGGTGTATTTGCAGGGGCATTTAAACTTTGTCATAATCGTATTTTCGTTTTATGTTAGAAAAGGGCGACAAGTATCGGTGTCTTTCAGCCAAAAGGCTCAGTCACCTTGCTTGCCGCCCGTTGAAGATTTGAGTGTCCCCGTTCATCGAGGAAACGGCTTAAGCCAAAAGGGCTATGCCATAAGAGATTATTGGGCTGGTGCCCACTTGCAACGAACGGGCGATACAATGGCGCCTTCCTTCTTCAACTCGGCAAAAGCCTTGTCAACCTCTTTGCGGTCGATGCCTGTAATCTCCGCAATCTTGCCTGCGTTCACGGGAGCGCCGAACTCACGCATGGCCTGTAATACCTTCTCCTTCATAATCTTTAATGTTTAATGTATAAGGTATTACATCTGCATTATCAGCCAGTTCTGTGCGCCAATCTTCTCAATCATCTCGAGTGCGCCCTGACTCCAGTAGAGATCCTCCTCCTCGTCGGCCAGATAGGCCTTCAGAATGTCGAAAGTGAGATAGTCCTCGCATACCGACCCCATGCACTTACGCAGCAACTCCACGCCTGGCTCCTGAATCTTTAGGTCCTCCTTGATGTACTCCACGGGATCGTAGCATAGTGCGCGAGCCTCGTGCTTCTCCACCTTAACCTCACCGCCGAGGTCGAGGATGCGGTCGATGAACTTCTCCACCCATTCCATCTCCTCATTGTAGTGGCCGATGTACTTTTCGCCCAGCTTTGTGAAGCCCTGAGCCTTGAAAATATGTCCCTGTACCTTGTGTACGAATGCGCCCTCTGAGAGGCCCGTTACGAAGAACTGCAATGCTTCGATTGATTTCTGCTTGTCCATAATCTTGATTGTTTTTTAAGGTGAATATTATGTTTTTTCTTGTAATGCTGCAAAGTTACGACGTTTTTTGCATAGAATTGCAAGCTAAAACGAAACAAAAACCGACTAAAACGAAAAATTATCAAAAATATTTCGTATATTTGCCCCCGATATGTATAGTTTGAAGGAATTTTGACAAATAAGAAACCTGCCCGTACCAGAAGGTGAGTGGGATGGAAACGTCATCTGCTTGGAGACCAATGCTGAGTGGGCATTCGGCGCTAACCAGACGCACGGATTCCTGTCGTGCTACATCTATACGATTATCACGCGAGGCTGGCTTACCATATTATATAATAATAGCGAACTGACGCTTCGTGAGGGCGACCTCTATACCTATTCGCCCGGCTTCGAGATAACCATCCTCTCGTCCTCCAGCGACTACAGCGGCATCTGCCTGCTGGCCGACGAGCACTTCACACTCAGTCTGCCCACGGTGCGCGATGCCATTTGCACGGCCTACTTCTCGATGGTAGAACTTACCTCGCCCATTATGCCGTTGAAAACCGACGATTTTCGCCGTCTGCGCGAACTGATGCAGATGATGATTCACTATCAACAGATGGGTCTTCCTCTTTCCAACGATAGCCTGCGCATGCTCTACAACCTCTTCCTCACCGACCTCTCCACCGTCCAGCAGCACAGCATCCGCGAGCACCGCTTTCCAAAACGTGTCGAGGAAATCTTTCTCGGTTTCATCGGCTTGCTGCCCCAACACTTCGCTGAGCACCACGACATCGGCTTCTACGCTTCCGAACTCTGCATCACTACCACCGATCTCTCACGTGTTGTCCGCCAAGTATCAGGCGGTCGCACCGTCGTTGACTACATCAACCAGATGTTACTGATGGAGGCCACCTTCCTGCTGCGCCAGACCTCGCTGAGCATCACCCAGATATCCGAACAGCTCCATTTTGCCGAAGTCACCACCTTCGCTCGTTTTTTCAACCGAATGAAGGGCATGACGCCCAAGGAGTTCAGGAAAGGGAAATAATTATGCTTTGGCTTTCGCCCAAAATGCTCACGCTCAGCATAGCACAAATATATTTGGCTCTGCTTTCACTTAATCGCATTTTTCACGCCAATAATCGTGGCATTCGATGGTTTCATGCGGTGTATTTCCGTCTGGGTGAAACCTGCATCGTCGAGTAGCTTTTTCAGTTCTTCCGGCGAATAGGCCGTCATACCCTCCACGACGTTTGTCCACATGGAATCACCATCAACAACCTCTACCATGATGGCGAATTTTCCGCCTTGCTTCAACACACGGCGCACCTCCTGCAGACAATTTGGGAGATTGGGCCAGAAATATACCGTTTCTACTGCTGTTACGAGGTCGAATTTTCTGTCCTCGTATGGTAACTCCTCGGCTGACCCCAGAGTGACAAATACCTGTTTGTCGAGGAGTTTGGCATTCACTTTTTGGGCCTTCGCCACGCTTTCCTCAGAAATGTCGATGCCATAGACCTGCGCGTTTTTACTCCGTTTCAACAGTCGCTGTAAGGTAGCTCCGCCGCCACATCCGATGTCGAGCATCGTCCAGCCGTCTTGAATATCGATGAGCTTCAGTCCCCAGTTCGTCAAAGGTGCATGACAGAGGTTCATAAACCTCAGCATGGCGCGTCCCATCCGCCCTTGCGGACAGGCGCAGTTAGTGAACAGTTTTTTTATTAGTTCCATAATCCTAATCTTTTTAAATTTAAAGAGGTGGCTGATCGTCACCGACTAACCACCTCACTAAACTAAACAAATACTTTATGAATTTTATACCTGTAATTATAGGCTTGGAGAAATGGCAGCGATCCAGGCTTCGATGCGAGTGTCGGTCTTGTCGTCCTCGTTGATATCGTCAAGGGGCAGGCCGATAAACTTGCCGTCAATCACGGCCTCGGAATCGTCGAAGGTGTAGTCGTCGGTTTCAACGCTGCCAATGAACTTAGCACCGCTATTCTTGATACTATTGTAGAGTTCGCCCATGCCGCCTACGAAGGTGTCGCTGTACGAAGAACAGTCGCCGCAGCCAAAGATGGCGATGGTCTTACCACTGAGGTCTGCACCTTGCAAGGTCTTCAGTCCGTCGTACCAGTCATCCTGCAATTCGCCTGCGCCCCAAGTCGAGGTGCCGATAATCAGGTTCTGGTTAGCGGCCACGATGTCGGCTGTCAGGTCCTGTACGTTCAGGGCCTCGCAGCCCAGTTTCGAGGCAATCTTCTCAGCGATGGCCTCACAAGTTCCTGTAGAGGAACCATAGATAACAATTGTTGCGTTCATATATAATATTATGTGGTTAATTCCTGTTGATACAATCTTCGCACTTTCCCTGGCACTTGCCCTCACATTGTCCCTTACGCTTGCAATATCGTTCGCATTGTGCGCAGAGGTCATAGCCGAGCATAGTGCCAAGTATAAAGTCCTCTTCGGGTGTGAGCTGGTTCAGCGGACGAGTGACGATGAGACGGATAGCCTCCAAACACTCGCGTCGTCCGAAATACACGTTCAGGTTCTGCTGACCTGCAGGCTGCAGCAAATATGGAATGCCCTGACTCTCCAGTCGCTGAATGGCCTGTTCGCTGTATTTCTTGTTGCAGGTAAACAGCACCATGTGACGCACACCCTTATGCAGCTCGTAGATGTGATTCATCAGTACCTTAAGTTCCACAGGAGTTGTTGTCGTCGTTCTCATCGTTTTATCGTTGATTAAATTCTGAGTGCAAAGGTACGGCGAATAAATAAGGTGTGCAATACCTAAAAACGAGTGTTTTAAGCATTGCACACCAGCAAGACCCTGCAAAAGCAGGTTAATCAAAAGTAGGTATCGATTATTCCTCAACAGCAGCCTGGGCGGCGGCTAACGGGAACTGATTATCAGTACTTTACGGCGAATCTGGGAAACATTCGGGAAACATTTCGTGTTTATTCTGCACGTTCTGCATCCATGTCCCAATATCCACAATTTTACTGATTATATCTCCTACGTCACTCTATTGTTTATTTTATACTGTTATTGCATTCATGCAGGTGCATAAAAGCACATTCTGAGTACAAAAGTACAAAATTTCCTTGACTTAAGACACGTTTTACACGCTTTTCTTGCAGAATATGTTTGTTTAAACATAAATAAGCCCCAAGTGGCATCTTAAATCTGCTATTTCGGTCAAAAAAGAAACAGTTTTGGGTTTAAGTTTAAGTTTAGATGTTCTTATATATATAATAAGGTATAGTAAACCCAAATCAGATGATTGAAGGTTTAATTTCTTAGTTTAGACGGGCATGTATATACATGGGTAAACGTAAACCTATACTTGGCAAAACGAACCAACCTCATGTTTCCCATAATTCACATTTCTCTTTTAACTGAAGAATCAAAATTCAAGATTAGCGTTTAACAGGTTTCTAACTGTTCTCAATCTTAAACAAATCACAAATTCCAAGGCAAAATAGTCATGCCATGAGATTTATGATTATTGGGATTTTTTATTGTAGTTTGTTGTAAATCTCGTCCATCACAGGCTCTAACCACTCGTGACTTGCGCCCTCTTTTACATCTTTATGATACGTCAGATGCTGGAACCATGAGTCTTTTTGAGCTCCGTGCCAGTGTTTCACTTCAGCAGGGATGGCGATGACGGTGCCGGGAGTCATTTCAACAGGAGCCTTGCCCCATTCCTGATACCAACCGCGACCGGCTACACAAATCAATACCTGCACCTGCTTGTGGTGGATGTGCCAGTTGTTGCGGCAGCGAGGTTCAAACGTAACGTTCATGACACCACCACCGACATCAGCCAGATAACTCTGACCTATGAAGTACTTGCCGTAAGGATTAGGATCGCCCTTGGGCCATTTTGTGCTTAGGGTATAGCCTTCTTTGCAGAGCCAAGTGCACAGTTCATCCACCAACTGCTTTGAGTTACCCATATTTACTGCACCCTGCTTGTGGGCGGCGAGTTGTGGGGCAACGCCTTCCAAGCCGCTCAGGGCTGCTACGGTTACTATCTCGCGATCTGCAGCAGAGAGCTGGTCGCCAGCGAAGATGTCACCAAAGAGGTGTGACTTCAAATAGTAGTCG
>CACYXD010000017.1 GCA_902778255.1 uncultured Prevotellaceae bacterium | reverse complement strand
TATTATAATATATATAATATATAAAATTATATAGGCTTTATTTTGTACGGCATTTGATTTCATTCGATAAAGCATATGGCACGGCGGCACGGCGGCACGCACGGCACGGCGGCACGACATTGTCTTTTTCTATCGAACAATAGGGACAGGCGAGTGTCTTGTCTGACGTATCTAAAGTTCTTCTTTTAGGAACTGCGGGGTGAAGCCCTTCTTGCTGCGGGCCACCTGCTCGGGTGTGCCCTCGCTGAGTACCATACCGCCCTTACGTCCGCCCTCAGGACCCATATCGATGATGTGGTCGGCCTGGCGGATGACGTCGAGGTTGTGCTCAATGATAATCACGGTGTTGCCACGATCTACGAGCTTGTGGATGACTTGCATCAGGATGCGGATATCCTCGAAATGAAGGCCTGTGGTGGGCTCGTCGAGGATATAAAGGGTTTTGCCAGTGTCGCGCTTAGAGAGCTCGGTAGCCAGTTTTACGCGCTGACTCTCACCACCTGAGAGGGTGGTGGAGGGCTGCCCCAGTTTGATATAGCCTAGTCCTACGTCCTGAATGGTCTTGATCTTGCGCAGGATATCGGGCACGTTCTCGAAGAACTCTACGGCCTGATTGATGGTCATATCAAGCACGTCGGCGATGGACTTTCCCTTATAGCGTACCTCGAGGGTCTCGCGGTTATAACGCTTGCCGTGACATTCCTCGCAGGGCACCTGGATATCGGGCAGAAAGTTCATCTCAATGGTCTTGTAGCCATTGCCGCCGCAGGTCTCGCAGCGTCCGCCCTTCACGTTGAACGAGAAGCGTCCGGGCTTGTAGCCACGAATCTTTGCCTCGGGCAGGTTGACAAAGAGCGAGCGGATGTCGGAGAAGACGCCCGTATAGGTGGCTGGATTGGAACGAGGCGTTCGTCCTAAGGGCGACTGATCGACGTTCACCACCTTGTCTATATGCTCAATGCCTTCAATGGAATCGTAGGGCATGGGCTTCTTGAGCGAGCGATAGAAGTGCTGGCTGAGGATGGGTTGCAGGGTCTCGTTGATAAGGGTGGACTTGCCAGAGCCGCTGACGCCTGTTACCACGATGAGGCAGCCCAAGGGGAAGCGGACATCGATGTGCTTGAGGTTGTTGCCATTGGCGCCACGAAGATAAAGACTCTCCCCATTGCCCTTTCGACGCTCAGTCTTGTTTGTCGTGACTGAGTCGCGACAAACGGAACCGTTTAGATACTGTGCTGTCAGCGTATTGGTTTTTAGCAGTTCCTTTGGCGTGCCCTGAAAGACGACCTCGCCACCTTTGCGTCCAGCCTTCGGGCCAATGTCGATGATATAGTCGGCAGCGAGCATCATGTCCTTGTCGTGCTCGACAACGATGACCGTATTGCCCAGATCGCGCAGCTCTTTCAGAGAACGGATAAGGCGCTCGTTGTCGCGCTGGTGCAGACCAATGGAGGGCTCGTCAAGAATATAAAGCACGTTGACCAGTTGTGAGCCAATCTGCGTGGCCAGGCGGATGCGCTGACTCTCGCCACCCGATAGCGAGGCAGACTGACGATTCAAGGCGAGATAGTCGAGACCCACCTCCAGGAGGAAGTCCAGTCGGGTGCGTATCTCCTTGAGTATTTCTGTGGCAATCTGACGTTGCTGGTTGTCCAGGTGATTCTCGGCTTCATCGAGCCATTCGCGCAGCTCCGCAATATCCATTGAGGCCAGTTCGGAGATGTTCTTGTCCCAGATGCGATAGGAGAGGGCCTCGCGATTCAGACGCTGTCCGTGGCACTCTGGACACTCACATTCAGCAAGGAACTGGTCTGACCATTTCTGACCTGCAGCCGAGTCGTCGTTCTCCATCGTGTCGCGCAGATATTTGATGATACCATCGTAAGCCACGAAGTAATCGGAGGAGGTGTGGACCACTTCTTTATCTATGCGCACATCCTCTAAAGAGCCATACAGAATCTCGTTCATCGCCTCGTCTGGAATATCCTGAATGGGCGTCTTTATATCAAGTTCAAACTTCTTTAGTATGGCGTCTATCTGCCAGAAAATCAGTTGGTTCCTGTATTTGCCTAAAGGAATGATTCCACCTTCGTAGATGCTCTGTTTCTTGTTGGGAATCACCTTCTCAAGGTCAATCTCGTTGATGGTGCCCAGACCCTTACAGCGTGGACAAGCACCTTGTGGCGAGTTGAATGAGAAGTTGTTGGGAGCGGGGTCGCTATAGGCAATGCCCGAGGTAGGACACATCAGTCGCTTGGAGAAATGCTTAAGCTGATCTGTGTCTTTATCGAGAATCATGATGAGACCTTCGCCCTGTTTCATAGCTGTCTGGACGCTCTTCTTCAGACGCTCGCTCTCGCCCTCAACCTTTAGTTTGTCGATGACCACCTCGATATCGTGGTTCTTGTAGCGATCGACCTTCATGCCTTGATGGATTTCTACGATTTCGCCATCAACACGCATGGTGAGATAACCCTTGCGACGCATCGCTTCAAAGAGTTCGCGATAGTGTCCCTTACGACTTCTGACTAGTGGTGCCAGGATAAAGATCTTGTGACCACTGTAGTCGCTCTGAATCATTTCCAGCACGCGCTCTTCCGTGTATTTCACCATTGGCTCGCCTGTCATGTAGCTGTAGGCCTTGCCGGCACGGGCAAAGAGCAGGCGCAGGTAGTCGTAGATCTCGGTGGTGGTGCCTACAGTGGAGCGTGGATTCTTGTTGGTGGTCTTCTGCTCAATGCTGATGACAGGCGAGAGACCAGAAATCTTATCTACGTCAGGGCGCTCCATTCCGCCCAGGAAGTTGCGGGCATAAGCCGAGAAGGTCTCTATATAGCGACGCTGGCCCTCGGCAAAGATAGTGTCGAATGCCAACGACGACTTTCCGCTGCCACTCAGACCTGTGATAACAGTTAGCGACTGGCGCGGAATGGTGACATCGATATTTTTCAGATTGTGGACGCGGGCCCCAAAAACGTCTATCGTCCCGTGTTGTTCTTTATTTTCCACCAGTGGTTCCTCCATCTATGTGTTTCCTTAACAGATTGACGTCTTTGCGTATATTGTAATCCTTTCCGTCAGCTCCGCGTGCTTTAACAAGCAGGAAATAGACACCATCGGGCACGTCTTTCCCATGGTGCTTACCATCCCATCCATCAGCAGGATTGGTCCAGTCAAAGAGCTTCTGTCCCCAGCGATTGATGATGTAGGCATGAAACTCTATGATACTCTTGTAATTATCTTTGGCCTTGAACACATCATTGAGTCCGTCGCCATTGGGTGAGAAGGCATTGGGAAACTCCAGCCAACTGTCGGCAATGAAAATGCTGATGGTGGTAGAGTCCCACGCTTCTTCATCGTTGTCGATAAAAAATTTCAGCGTGACCTCATAACTGCCAGACTCATTGAAGGTGTATTGCGTGTCTTCTTCGTAACGCACAAACAGTTCTTGCAGACTTTTGGAAGTGTCGCGCTTCCTGAAATGCCACTCATAAGCCACCGTGTGACCTTCCATGTTTTCTGGATTGGCTTTGAAGGCAGCTTCCAGTGGAGCCTGAGCATCTTCGATGCTGGTGACCTCAAGATAATCGCCTTCATGGGTGTAGGAAACGGTGGGCGAAACCTTTTGTCCGAAAAGGGTCAAAGGCATAAAAAAGATGTATGCGAAGAGATATATCTGTATCTTTTTCATAATTCTTTCTGATTTGGTTGCAAAGTTACAAAATAATTTTGTACTTTTGTAGTCGAAAACTGAAAAATAGCTTTTATGAAAAGATTATTAAGATATTTTCTGATATGTGCACTCTTCGCAGCACACCCAATGATGTCGGATGCTCAGTCAATGAGAACGCATAAGGTGCAGAAGAAAGAGACGATGTATGGCATCTCCCAGATGTATGGCATTACCGTTGAGCAGCTTGTGCAGGCAAATCCAGGGATGGAGGCCCCAGGCTATAAACTCAAGAAGGGTGCTGTCATCTTTATTCCGGATGCCGTCAAGGCCACGGTCGTAGTAGCATCAAGCAGCGACCCCAATGCTGACGTGCGAGAGCGCAGTATTCGCGTGGGCATTATGTTGCCGCTTCACAATAGCAATAATGACGGCAAGCGCATGATAGAATATTATCGTGGCTTCCTGATGGCCTGTGACTCGATGAAGAAGGAGGGTATCTCTGTTGACATACATGCCTGGAACCTGCCCGAGAACGGTGACGCCAAGAAACTGCTGGAAGATCCTGCAGCAGCAAAATGCGACATTATCATAGGTCCGCTCTATTCTCGTTTCGTCACGCCATTGGCTGAGTTTACGGCGAAAAACAAGAGCCTGTTAGTGATCCCGTTCTCCATTTATGCGCCTGAACTGCTTACCAACAGAAATATTTTCCAGATATATCAAAATCCGGATGACTTGTCGGAAAGTTCTGCCAGACGTTGTGCCCAGTGGTTTAAGGACTACCATCCTATTATCATTGACTGTGCAGATGCCACAAGTACGAAGGGCGCTTTCACCTCTGCCTATCGTCGGCAGTTGGAATCGATGGACGTGAAATACAGTCTGACAAGCCTAAAGTCTGCCGATGTTGACTTTGCCAAAGCCTTCGTAAAAGACAAACCTAATCTGGTGATTCTCAATACAGCCCGTTCGCAGGACTTGACAGCGGCGTTTGGTCGCCTGAACGAGATTCGCGAGGATAATCCGGAAGTACAGATCTCGATGTTCGGATACACAGAATGGATGATGTATTTGCAGCATCAGCAGGCCAACTTCCATAAGAATAATGTCTATATCCCAGCTTCGTTCTTTACCAACCTACAGTCGGCTCAGTCAGAGCGCATACAGTCATTGTATCGTCAGAATTTCCAGCAGGACATGATGATTGCGCTGCCTCGATTCGCTATGACTGGATTTGATCATGGGGTGTTCTTCTTGCGTGGTCTGCATAAATACGGAATGACATTCGACGGAGCTGCCGGACGTTTTGGCTATCAGCCCGTACAGACCCCATTGAAGTTTGAACGACTGGGTAATGGCGGCCTGCAGAATCGTGCATATATGTTTATACATTACAAAGACGATAATACGATAGAAACAGTCAACTATTAATTCTTATGAAACGATTGTTTCCACTTCTTGTCGTATCTTTGTTATCGTGCATATCGATGTCAGCCCAAGTGGGCGAACATCGTAATGACTTCTCTATAGGTGTTAACGGTGGTCTTGTCATGAGCAACGTAGGCTTTATGCCAGAAGTGCCGCAGACGTGGCACCAAGGAATGACGGGAGGTTTGACGCTGCGATATACTTGTGAGAAATATTTCAATAGTATCTGTGCTGTTGTGGCCGAGGTCAACTATGCCCAAGTAGGATGGAAGGAAGATATCCAGACACCCAACGACGAGCCCGTTATCAATGCGACAACAGGACTGCCTGAGAAATATCAGCGTGATATGACCTATGTCCAGGTGCCTTTTATGGCACGTATGGGCTGGGGGCGTGAGCGCCGAGGCGTACAGTTCTTTGTGCAGGCTGGTCCTCAGGTAGGATTCTTCCTGAACGAGAAGACCAAGATGAATTTCCCCTGGGATAAACGTACACCTGTCTTAGATGATGGCACAGGTCGTACATCGTCAGTTATCGCTCAGGACACGATGTCCGTACAGCGTAAGATAGAATATGGTATTACGGGCGGACTGGGACTCGAGTTCTCGCTCGATCGTGTAGGGCATTTCCTGATTGAAGGCCGCTATTACTATGGACTGGGTGATATCTTCGACAACTCGAAGCGCGACTATTTCGGACGTTCCAACCTCTCGACTGTCAACGTGAAGTTGACCTACCTCTTTGATATTACACGAACAAGAAATCCTAAAATAAAATAAGTATGTTTGAAAATCAACCGAAAGGTCTTTATGCGTTGGCACTTGCCAACACTGGTGAGCGATTTGGCTACTACACGATGTTGGCCATATTCACATTATTCATGCAGGCAAAATTTGGCTGGAGTGAAGCAGAGGCTGGACAAGTCTATGCAATCTTCCTTGCTGCAGTTTATTTCATGCCATTGCTTGGTGGCTTCATCGCCGATAAGATAGGGTATGGAAAATGTGTGGTAATTGGTATTACAGTCATGTTCCTTGGCTACTTGGGACTAGCTATTCCAACTGGTGCCGATTTGGTAGGCAAACTGAGCATGTTTATTGGACTTGGATTGGTTTCGATAGGTACAGGCTTGTTTAAGGGTAATCTACAGGTGCTGGTAGGTAATCTGTATGATGATCCAAAGTATTCTGCTCGCCGTGACTCTGCTTTTAGCCTTTTCTATATGGCTATTAATATCGGTGCTATGTTTGCTCCTTCTATGGCAAAAGCCATTACCAATGTCTATTTGGAAAAATTCGGATTCCAGTATGTAACGGACCCCGTGGCAGTTTATGGTGACCGTTCTGCTGAATATCTGACAACACTTTCTGGTGCTTATGGCCTTTGCTTTGGCGTAGCATGTATCTCATTGGTTTTATCGGTTATTATCTATTTCGCCTGTCGTTCATGGTTTAAACATGCTGACGTTACAGCCAAGCAGGCTAAGCAGACCAATGTCAGCGGAGAAGAACTGACGCCAAAACAAACAAAGGACAGAATAGTTGCCTTGATCCTTGTATTTGCTGTTGTTATCTTCTTCTGGATGGCTTTCCATCAGAATGGTTCTGCACTTACGTTCTTTGCTAAGAAATACACCGACCTGACTGTAAGTGGACCACTGCGTATTGGCTTCAATATTTTTAGTCTGTTCTTTATCGCAGTTTCTGTCTATACTATCTTTAGTGCAATTCAGACCAAGAGTAAGAAAGTACGTACGTGGTGCATATTAGCTTCACTCGCATTGTGGGGAGGCGCTTTGGCTCTCTTCTTGAATATGGATGATCCTGTGATGGCTCAGCCTTCTGATTTCCAGCAGTTCAATCCTTTCTTCGTCGTGGCATTAACACCGTTTAGCCTTGCTCTTTTCGGCGCTCTGGCAAAACGCGGAAAAGAACCAACTGCTCCTACTAAGATAGCACTTGGTATGCTTGTAGCTGCATTAGGATTTGTAGTGATTACACTCGGTTCATTTGAATTGATTTCTCCAATGGATTTGGGTGATAGAACTCAGAATATTCTTTCGCCAAACTGGCTTATTTCTACCTATTTGACGTTGACATTTGCTGAGTTACTGCTTTCGCCTATGGGGATATCCTTCGTTTCGAAGGTAGCTCCTCCAAAGTATAAGGGTTTGATGATGGGTGGCTGGTTCGTAGCTACTGCAATAGGTAATTACCTTAGCTCTATTCCTTCAATGTTGTGGAACAAAATTCCTCTGATGGCTAACTGGGGTATTCTTATCGCTTTGTGCTTAATTTCTGCAGGCGTGATGTTTGCTCTTCTGAAGAAACTAAATGCCGTGACATCAGATTAATCCGATGTTTTTAACTATACTGCTGTCCTCCTTTCTCACCCTCGTGGAGTTGAACTGCGAAAACCTGTTCGACACGCGCCACGACGTGGGGAAGGAGGACAGCGAGTTTCTGCCTGAGGGCTCGCGTCATTGGACTTCAACGAAGTATTGGGGAAAGGTGAACCGCATTGGTCAGGAGATACTTTCGTGCTCTGATGAGCTGCCTGGTTTGGTGGCATTGATCGAGGTAGAAAATGATTCGGTATTGAAAGATTTGACCTGTAGATCTTTACTTCGCAATGCTGGTTACCATTACCTGATGACTGAGTCGCCTGATTTGCGTGGCGTTGATGTAGCCTTGCTATATCAGCCTGCTAGTTTTCGACCTTTGTGTTACGATTATATAGAAGTGCCGCCATTACCTAATATGCGCCCTACACGTGATATTCTTTATGTGAAAGGCTGTTGCCCTGAAGACGATACCCTTCATGTCTTCGTGGTTCACAGTCCCAGCCGATATGGTGGAGAACGCGCTTCAAGACCAAACCGAATGCAGGTCGCAAAACAACTGCAGAAAGCGATTACAGCCATTGGCTCAGATTCAAAAATTATTGTTACAGGCGACTTCAATGACTATTGTGACAGTCCTGCGTTGAACGAACTCTATTCGTACGGCTTACACAATATTTCATGCAATGCAAAAGGAAAGCATGGGGCAAAAGGCACATATCGCTATCGTGGGGAATGGCATTCATTGGATCATGTGTTGGTATCATCAATGATATTTGAAAAGGTGGATTCTGTTTATATCAATGATGCACCATTCCTGATGGAGGATGAACCAACGTATGGCGGAAAACGTCCTTTCCGTACGTTTCAGGGCTATCGCTATCAGCCTGGTTACAGCGATCATCTTCCGTTGGTTGTTAGCTTCAAAAGGGAATAGCAGATGATCTCTAAAGGTGTTTCGCTCAGAAAGACAAAAGAAAAACAGCTTTTCCCTTTGAATTTCGCTCACTTATTCGTACCTTTGTAGCATGGAAGACAGCATACTGAATAAATATCTGGATGAGATAGGACGCGAACAGCTGCTCTCAGAAGAAGAGGAGGCAAGGTTGTCGGCGCGTATAATGAAAGGTGACGAACGAGCTTTGAACAAATTGATAGAAGCCAACCTAAGGTTTGTCATTGTGATTGCACGACAATATCAAGGGCAGGGGCTCGCTATGGAAGATCTCGTCAGCGAAGGCAACATGGGCCTGATGAAGGCTGCTGGAAAATATGATGCTACTCGGGGGCTGCGTTTTGTGAATTATGCCGTCGTATTTATTCGCCAGCAGATAGAGAAGGCTCTAAAGAAAGAAAGTGCCGAACAACGCGTAGAAAGTACTCGTGACGGACAAACGCGCTCCGTAGATGCTCCTCTGGGGTCAAAGGCCAACGTCAGTCTGTTGTCTGTTCTGGTGAATACCGATTCTCCACAGGCTGACCAACGTGTGTATGATGCCAATCTCGAAGAGGCTGTGGAACGTGCACTTCAGACGCTTAATGAGCGCGAGACAACTGTTATAAATGCATTTTTTGGATTAGGCGAAGAACGTATGACGATGGCAGAGATTGGAGAACGGATGAACCTGAAACGTGAACGCGTGAGGCAGATACGCAACAAAGCCGTCAGACAATTGCGTAAAGCTTATGTCCAACGGCTTCGTGAATTGAAATCTTAATCTATCGATTATTGTATGCCGTCTTGACGCAGTTTTTCTTGCCAGCGCCAAGCACTCTTCAATACTTCTTCTGTGGGGGTATCGGCCTTCCAGCCCAGCACCTTGTTGGCTTTGTCAACATTTCCCCATACCTGCTCGATATCGCCCTCACGACGGGGAGCATAAGTCCAGTTGACCTTCACACCAGTAGCTTTTTCGAAACCCTGTACTACTTCAAGAGTTGAAAGCCCCTTGCCAGTACCAATGTTGAATACCTCTACAGCTTCAGTCTCGGGCTTATCAAGTACGCGCTCCATAGCCTTTACGTGAGCCTTAGCAAGATCTACCACATAGATATAGTCGCGAATACAGGTGCCGTCGGGGGTATTGTAGTCGTTGCCGAAAATCTTCAGTTGCTGACGGATACCGATAGCTGTCTGGGTGACGAAAGGAATGAGGTTCATAGGCACACCGTTGGGCAGCTCGCCAATGAGTGCAGAGGGGTGAGCACCAATGGGGTTGAAGTAACGCAGAATGATACTCTTGATGGGAGCACCGCTGTGGATATAGTCCTGAATGATTTCCTCATTGACCTGCTTGGTATTGCCGTAAGGCGACATAGCCTTCTGGATAGGCGCATTCTCTGTGACGGGCAGGTTCTCTTCTGAAGGCTGACCATAGACAGTACATGAAGAAGAGAAGATAATACCTTTCACATCGTACTTAGGCATCAGTTCCAGCAAGTTGATCAGACTGGTCAGATTGTTGCGATAATAGAGTAGGGGCTTCTCAACACTCTCACCAACAGCCTTTGAAGCGGCAAAATGAATGATACCCTCAATCTTTGGATACTTTTTGAACACACCCTCAAGAGCTTCGAAATCGCAGCAGTCTACCTTCTCGAAAGCAGGACGAATGCCCGTAATCTTCTCAATGCCATCAATGACATTTGCATTAGAGTTGGAAAGATTGTCGATAATCACTACTTCGTAGCCTGCTTCCTGCAGTTCTACTGTGGTGTGGCTCCCAATAAAACCAGTACCACCAGTCACTAAGATTGTCTGTTTCATAATAATTAGTTTTGCAATTCTTGGTGCAAAGATACAAATAAATATGAAAAGTGAAAAGTGAAAAGTAAAAAAAATGCTTAGTTCAGTCCAAATAAGGTGCGCAATCCATTATCAACTCCTGAGAAGCCCATAAAGGCAAGGCTAAGCAGACCAGCACTTACAAGTACAATAGCCATACCACGCATTCCTTTCGGAATATTGGTCAACTCCAGTTGTTCGCGAATACCAGCGAAGACAGTAAGGGCGAGGCCGAACCCGATTGCGGTAGAGAGGGCATACACTATGCTCTGTCCGAGGTTCATCTCCTTCTGGATAACAAGGATGGCTACACCAAGTACAGCACAGTTGGTGGTAATAAGCGGGAGGAAGATGCCCAATGCCTGATAGAGGGCAGGGGATACTTTCTTCAGTATGATCTCGACCATCTGTACGAGGGATGCTATAACTAAAATGAAAGCAATGGTCTGAAGATATTCTAGACCAGCAGGTACGAGAACGTAGGTTTGAACAAGCCAGGTGACCAGCGTAGCCAGTACCATTACAAATGCTACAGCAGCCGACATGCCCAGCGATGTGTCAATCTTTTTAGATACTCCAAGGAATGGACAGATACCCAAGAATTGTGCCAATACGATGTTATTGACAAATATGGCGCTGATAAAAATCAATATGTATTCCATAATCTAATGTCTTAACTTCTTAACTCCTGAATTTATTCACAATCGCAATGAGATACCCCAGTGTGATAAAAGCACCAGGAGCTAGTACGAAGAGCAAAATGTTGTAGTTCTCTGGGATAAAGGCTAAACCAAAAATGGCACCTGATCCCAGAATCTCGCGAACGATACCAAGAAGGGTAAGACCAAGCGTAAAACCAAGGCCGATACCTATGCCGTCGAAGAGTGAGGCAATAGGAGAATTTTTAGCTGCAAAGGCCTCTGCACGACCAAGAATAATGCAGTTGACCACAATCAGGGGGATAAAAAGCCCCAAAGACTTGTCAACATCGGGAAGGTATGCCTTAATAACCATTTGTAGTATAGTAACAAAGGCCGCAATGACAACAATAAATACAGGAATACGCACCTTGTCGGGTGTGATACTCTTGAGACATGAAATGACAACATTTGTGCAGATTAGCACTGCCATGGTTGCCAATCCCATTGAGAGTCCGTTTGTGGCCGAAGTCGTAGTAGCCAATGTCGGACACATGCCTAACATCAGGACAAACGTGGGGTTGTCCTTGATGATGCCATTTTTGATGATATTCAGATAATTCATATGTTACTCCTCCTTATGTTGTTTGGTAGCACTTGTCTGCGCATCTGTCGCAGGTGCTTTCATATAGGCGTTATATGCATTGTTTACAGCCAGGATAAATGCTCTTGAGGTGATGGTAGAGGCCGTAATGGCTTGCACCTCATATTGAGTCTCTGGTGCTTTCTTGGTAACGGTGAGCAGATCGTCCTTAGTCGGTTGCTTGTCGATGATGCAGCCTTTCTCACCTTTTTGGAACCATTTGTCGGCTTTCGCTCCAAGACCTGGAGTTTCTGCATGTTCCAAAATGGTATAGCCAAGAATCTTTCCTTCTGGATTGAATCCTACGAGGACGCGCAATTTACCTCCGAAACCGTCTGTTGTACTTTCAACAGCTGCGCCTTTCTCATTATTATAAATGATGAAAATCTGTTCCTTGCCCTTGGCATTAGTTTCATTAAGCGTGTCAATCTTGCTGACAGTAATTTCATCTGCCTGCATTACGGCTTTGATACCATCGGCCAACGCTTTCTTTTGTTGCTCTACTATAGGATTGGTCGTTATACTATTGACCCAAGCTAAGATGGAACCCATGATAACTGCTACGCCTGTGAGTACCAGCACCATATTCAGTAATGATGATTCTAATTTCTTCATAATCGCGACACCTCCTTACTGCTTTGCTGGCACTTCACCGAAGCGCTTGGGTTTAACATAATTATTAATAAGCGGTGTGAACGCATTCATAATAAGAATGGCGAACGACATACCCTCAGGATAAGCGCCCCAATTACGGATGATGATGGTGAGCAGACCAATGCAGACACCATAGATAATCTGACCCTTGGGCGTCATAGGCGAGGTGACATAGTCGGTTGCCATGAAGATGGCACCCAACAGCAGACCTCCACTGAGAATCACCGTCGTGGGATCGGCATAGATGGGATTGATAAGATGCATGATGGCGCTGAACAAGAATACAGTGCCGATAATGCTAACGGGAATATGCCAGGTGATAATCTTGCGCCAAAGCATGAAGAGGAGTCCGGCAATCAGGGCGAGGCCACAAATCTCACCAATAGTACCAGCACCACCGCCAATAGAATAGTCGCCCAAAAGCAGACTGAACGCATCAGGCAATTGGTTGAGCACGTTGGCATCGCCATTCTGAATAGCCTGTTTCATGACGGCCAGAGGGGTGGCACCTGTTGCGGCATCGGTATATTCCAACAGGTTACCAGGCTTTGGCCAACTTGTCATCTGAGCAGGGAAGGCAACGAGCAAGACGCAACGGCCTACCAATGCGGGATTAAAGATATTATTACCCAAACCGCCAAAGGTCATCTTACCAACACCGATAGCGAAGAGCGCACCAATGATGATAATCCAAATGGGAAGGTTTGATGGCAGGTTCATGCCTAAAAGAAGACCCGTGAGGGCAGCCGAGCCGTCGAGAATGGTATTCTCCTTACGACCGAGAATAAACTTGTTGATAGCCCATTCGAAAAGCACACAAGCCAATACACTTGTGAGGCACACGATGGCTGAGCCAATGCCGAAATAAAAGAACGAGACGAGCAGCGCAGGAATCAGGGCTATGATAACCCCATACATGTTGCGCTCTACGGAATCCGCTCCGTGGGCATGTGGCGAAAGTGATACAATTAACTTACTCATTTTATTTTATTAAACTTTGACCATTGAACTTTGACCATTATTTCTTTGCAGCACGACTGCGAATAATGCCCATTACAGTCTGCTTGCCCTGACGGATATTGTCGAGCAATGGACGGTGAGCAGGACAGGTGAACTGACAAGAACCACACTCGATACAACTTGTGATGTCCTCACCCTCGGCACGCTCCCAGTTCTTGAAGGCAGAGAGTTTAGCCAGCAGATAAGGCTCCAAGCCCATAGGACAAGCACCAACGCACTTCGCACAACGGATACAGGGCTGGGGCTCTTTACGACGGGCATCATCGCCAGAGAGAATCGTCACAGAGTTAGTCCCCTTGCAAATAGGTACTTCAGTAGAGGTAAGTGCCTTACCCATCATAGGGCCACCAGCTAGGAGCTTGTTATCGCCATCAGGCATTCCGCCACAGAGGTCAATAAGCATCTGCATGGGGGTACCCATACGCACGAGGTAGTTGCCTGGATTTTGGAGACGCTTGCCAGTAACGGTGGTATAGCGTTCGAAGAGAGGCTTATGCTTCATAACTGCCTGATAAACAGCAAAGGAAGTACCTACATTCTGAACTATTGCTCCAACATTAACAGGAATGGCAGGTGGAGCAGGTACCTGACGATTGATAACAGCATCAACAAGCTGTTTTTCACCTCCCTGAGGGTATTGCTGAGCCAGGGGAACAACCTCTACTTGGTATTCCGAAGCGCGGAATGCTTCAGCACATTTCCTGGTGAGGAGGTCGATGGCAGCAGGCTTGTTGGTCTCGATACCAATATAACCCTTTGTCACTTTCGCACCCTTCATCAGTAGTTCCAGACCAACAAGAATCTCGTCGGCATGTTCCATCATCAGACGATAGTCAGCTGTAATATAAGGCTCGCATTCTACGGCATTGATGATCACACACTCTGCCTTAGCTGTTGGGGGAGGTGTCAGTTTGATGAAGGTGGGGAAACAAGCGCCACCCATACCAACGACACCTGCCGCCTTGATACGAGTCACAATCTCCTCAGGAGTCAGTTCGGGATGATCCTTCACCAGTTCCAATGTCTCGGAACGATCAATACTTTCCTCCCATTCATCGCCTTCCACATCTACGATAATTACGGGCTTGCGATAGCCTGTTGCATCGATAGCGGTGTCAATCTTGGCAACTGTACCGCTTACGGAAGAATGGATAGGAGCAGATACGAAACCACCGGCATCGGCCAACAGGGTACCTACCTTTACCTTGTCGCCCTTTTGGACAACAGGGGTTGCAGGAGCACCGATATGTTGTGAGAGTGGGAAGATAGCCTGTTGGGGCAGGGGAGCCACCTTTGTCGCTACTTCATGAGTCAGTTTGTTTTCCTCGGGGTGAATACCACCTATGCTAAATGTCTTAATCTTCATGCTTGAACCTCCTTTTCTTCTTTAACAGTTTCTACGGGTTTAGGAGCGGGAAAGTTAACAGCGTGGATAGCCTGCTTAGGACAAACGGCTACACACTTTCTGCAAAGGCGGCATTTGTTGAAGTCGATATAGGCCAGATTGTTGCCAACGGTGATAGCGCCAAACGGACACTCCTTCTCACACTTGCCGCAACCAATACAAGCGGCTTTACAAGCCTTCATGGCTACTGCACCCTTGTCTTTGTTGACACACGATACGAATACACGACGTCCCTTGATGCCTTTCTTTCGGAGTTCGATGATACTTCGAGGACAAGCTTTGGTACAAGCACCACAAGCAGTACATTTTTCCTCATCGACCTCGGGCAGACCAGTCTCGGGATTCATGTGGATGGCGTCAAACTGACAAGCCGCAACACAGTCGCCACATCCCAGACAACCAAAGCCACATGCCGTCTCACCAGCACCGCAGGCATTCATCGCTGCGCAGGTGCGCAGACCAGCATACTCTACAATCTTGGGACGATGTGCACAAGTGCCGTTACATCTGACAACGGCAACCTTAGGTTCGCCATTTGCAATAGCCATACCAAGAAGGTCGGCCACTTTGCCCATTACCTCAGTACCACCAACGGGACAGCTTAGTCCGTCGATACTCCCTTTGTCGGCACCTTTTACCAAGGCATCAGCCATTCCGCCACATCCGGCGAAACCACATCCACCGCAGTTAGCACCAGGTAATAACTCGTTAACCTGCGCAATGCGGGGATCTTCGAAGACAGCAAACTTCTTGGAGCAGACAAACAGCACGATAGCTGCAATAAGTCCTATACCTCCAAGTACAATGACTGCAATCAAGATGAAATTCATAATAGTTATTTGTTTTACTTTGTTTTGTTAGTTTGTCTATTGAAGAAGAATATCTGTCTCAGACATCTTCGATGAAGAATGCTATATTATCAGCAATACGTTGACGAAAAGTCCATAGTCCTATGTAATAGGGTATAAGCGCCACAAGAGCAGCTAACGCTGTGATGCCTTCGTTGACACCTGCTGTAAACAAAACTCCTATTACGACCAAAAGTAGTACAAGTGGTAAAACGAATCCGAGTAATAGCGCTTTTCCAACCGAATGCCCCGAGGTTCCTACTATCACAGCATCACCGACTTCAAGATGACGTTGCCTGTAATGAAATACATCAACAATCTTCTCCTTCGATTCCGAGGCGCTACAATGGGAGGCCACCTTGCAAGCGCTACATGCAGAATGTTGTATGATTCTTACACGGATATGCTCGCCATCAACCGTTTCTACTATACCTTCGTGACGTATTGGGTTCTCCATTTGTTTGCAAAGGTAATAATTATTTACGAATAATAAATGATGAATAACCATTTATTTAAGAAAAAAAATCATATTCTCTTGCTAATACGAATCTTTTTTGATACTTTTGCAGAACAAATAGAGAAAAGCGTATGAATTTTACTGAACAGACACAACAGCAACTTGAACGCGCATTGCGCAAATTAGCAGAAAAGTTTCCTGCAGACCAGGAAGCAACAATGCTTTCAGATATTCATTTCAGGGTGAGTCAGGAAACTGGTGAACTCACTATTCTCGATGATGATGACCGTGAGTTGACACGCTGTGTGGTTGAGGAATGGATAGACAATAAGGATGATGAGTTTTATGAGTCGATAACACCCGTGATTCGTCATTGTTTGTCAACACATTCTCAGTTGGCCGACAATCTGTCAATTCTGAAACCCTATGCCTTTGTGCTAGAGGATGACGACCATGAAGCTGTTGCGGAACTGTATGTCGTAGATGGCGATACGGTGATTGTTGATCCTGACCTCATGGAGGGTTTGGACAAAGATTTGGATGATTTTATTGAGAATCTTCTGAAATCCTAAGAAAGGGATGACGGATACAACCATAGAATCTTCTTCAACAAGTTGGCTGACGCGTCTGCATGAGTGGCGAGAAGAGCATATCAGCGAACGAATGTTTGTGCTGATATTAGCTTTCTTCGTCGGATTTTTCTCTGCTGTAGCGGCGTTTGTATTACACTGGCTCATAGGGCAAATTGTACAGTTGCTTACAAGTTCGTTTGATGCTTCTTCATCAAACTGGCTATATCTTGTATATCCTGTTGTAGGTATCTATATCACATCGCTGTTTGTTCGTTACGTGGTGAAGGATAATATCTCACATGGTATCACGCGTATTCTTTATGCCATCAGTCAGAACCGTTCGCGACTGAAACCGCACAATACATGGTCGAGTGTTATCTCGTCGGCTATCACCATTGGTTTCGGTGGTAGTGTGGGTGCTGAGGCTCCTATCGTGCTGACGGGTTCGGCTATTGGCAGTAACTTGGGCAAGCTGTTTAAGATGGACAGTAAAACACTGATGCTACTGATTGGCTGTGGTGCAGCTGGTGCTATTGCAGGTATTTTCAAGGCACCTATAGCAGGACTGGTGTTTACTATTGAGGTGTTGATGATTGACCTTACAATGGCATCATTGATGCCGATTTTGGTGAGTTGTGTAACTGCAACCTGTTTTACCTATATATTTAGTGGTGACGCAGTCCTTTTCTCTTTTCACTTGGATAACCCCTGGTCTGTAGATCGCGTTCCTGCCTGTATCGGACTAGGCGTGTTCTGTGGTTTGGTGAGTCTGTATTTTATCAGAACGATGGGCTTTTGTGAAGATATCTTCGCACGTTTCAAGGATAAACCATACGTAAAGCTCGCCATTGGAGGCATCATGTTGAGTTTGCTGATTTATCTGTTCCCTTCTCTTTATGGTGAAGGATATGGACCTATCAACCTCTTGCTGAATGGTGCTTCTGATAAGGACTGGGAACGCATTTTGGATAACTCGCTATTCTCCGGACAAATAGAAATGCTGATACCATATATTGCGTTGGTGCTTCTTACAAAGGTATTTGCCACTTCGGCTACTAATGGTGGTGGTGGATGTGGTGGTACATTTGCACCTTCTCTGTTCATCGGTTGCTTTAGTGGCTTTTTATTCTCACGCTTATGGAACATTTATGAAATTGGAATTTACGTGCCTGAGAAGAATTTTGCTCTGATGGGTATGGCTGGTGTGATGTCGGGGGTGATGCATGCACCGTTGACAGGAATTTTTCTTATTGCAGAGTTGACAAGTGGCTATAGTTTATTCCTGCCTTTGATGATAGTTTCCATTTGTTCCTATCTGACAATTATCATATTCGAACCACATAGCATTTACAGTTCACGTTTGGCAAAGCAGGGCAAACTGATTACCCACCATACCGATCATGCCGTTCTGACTTTGATGCAGCTTGATAGTGTTATTGAGCGTGATTATCTACCCGTTGGACCTGATACAGAATTGGCTGACATCGTAAGGAAAATAAGTCGTTCACGAAATAGTGTTATCCCTGTGCTTGATAACGCAGGTACTTTACTCGGTGAAATAGACATTGCCAAAATCCGCAATATCGTGTTCCGCACAGAACTATATCATCGTTTTACAGCCAGCCAGTTGATGATTGCCCCACCTGCCATTTTAAGTGATCAGACGTCAATGGCAATGGTTATGAAAATATTTGACAAGACTCATGCGAACTGGCTTCCCGTAATCAATAAGGACAACCATCTTAAAGGCTATATATCGAGTGAACGCATTTATACCCAATACCGAAGAATGGTAGCCGATATGTCGGAAGATTAGAAAAGTGGTATATCCTCGAGATGCTCTATTTCTGGGTGTGCGCATCCAATAGTGCCTATGACTGAGATGATGTCAAAATGCCATTTGCCGTCATATTTCCTGTATTTGATATAATGATTGATGGCAAGTCGCAGGTTGTTCCGTTTCTTATAGTTTACGGCTTGTATAGGATCTGTAAAGTCACGGTTACGGCGTGTCTTAACCTCTACGAAAACAATTTCATCATCTTTCTTTGCTATAATATCAATATCTCGATGATTTGAATGCCAATTGCGTTCTAATATGATATACCCCTTTTCACGCAGACAGGCTGAGGCAATTTCTTCTCCCCAGAGACCTGTCTGCATGTGTACGGGCACTTTGTCAATTGCTTCGCAACGAGTATCTTCCTTACCAAGAAGTATTTTACTATGTTCAAAGGACTTCTTTACCCAGCCCTTTTCATCAGGTACATGTGGTAACATCCGTTCTATTGCCAGATATATCTTTTTGGCTTCAACGATCTTTTTTTCATTTAATCGTTTCTTTAATATATCTGTTGCTGTCCAAAACATAGCCAGCGATGTTTCTGCCCCTTTGTCATTGGCATATAACATGCGAATGGCATCATAGGCTTCCTCTATCCGTCCTTGCTTGCGTAGTAGAAAAACCTCGTTTACCGTCATTTCTCTAATCAATAATGCGTATGCCGCCCTTATCTGCACTGGATACGCTTTGGGCATAGGCTCGCAAAGCTTTAGAGACCACGCGATTGCGCTTCAGCGGTTGCTGTGGACGTGCAGCTAGTTCGGCATCAGAGAGCTTTACATTGATAGAACGTGAGGGTATGTCAATCTCAATGATATCACCATCAATGATTTTACCAATATTACCACCACTGGCTGCCTCAGGCGAAATATGACCAATAGAGAGTCCTGAGGTACCACCTGAGAAGCGTCCGTCAGTAATTAGGGCACATTCCTTACCCATGTGCATAGACTTAATATATGAGGTGGGATAAAGCATTTCCTGCATACCAGGACCACCCTTAGGACCTTCATGGGTGATAACGACGCAGTCACCCTTTTTTACCTTGCCACCAAGGATGCCCTCGCAGGCATCTTCCTGAGAATCGAACACAACGGCAGGACCTTCAAAATGCCACAGGCTCTCGTCAACACCAGCAGTCTTTACCACACAACCATCCTGAGCAATATTACCAAAGAGCACGGCCAGTCCACCATCCTTGGTATAAGCGTGCTCGATGTCACGGATACAGCCATTAGTACGGTCGGTATCGAGGCTTTCGTAACGCTCACTCTGAGACCCCATCTTCGTAGAGAAACGATTGCCAGGGGCAGAGAAATAGATATTAGTAGAACTAGTATCAATAGTATTGCTAGTAATATCGTATTTCTTCATCGCTTCGCCCAGCGTCATACCATCTACGCGAGGTGCATTGGTACAAATCAGGCCTCCTTTATTGAGTTCGTTCATGATCCCCAGGATACCACCAGCGCGATTACACTCCTGAACAGAATATTTCTGGGTGTTAGGAGCCAACTTACAGAGGCAGGGCGTCTTTCGACTCAGTTCGTCAATATCCTTAATAGTGAAGTTGGCACCAGCCTCCTGAGCCACAGCCAAAAGATGGAGCACGGTATTCGTTGACCCCCCCATAGCAATATCTAGGGTCATCGCATTAAGGAACGCATCACGCGTAGCGATATTGCGAGGAAGCACGCTCTCGTCGCCATCCTCATAGTAGGCAAAGGCATTCTTTACTATCTGACGAGCTGCAGCCTTGAAAAGTTCGATACGATTGGTGTGAGTAGCCAAAATGGTTCCATTGCCAGGCAGAGAGAGACCTATGGCCTCTGTGAGCGAGTTCATACTGTTGGCAGTAAACATACCTGAGCATGAACCGCATCCAGGACAGGCGCAGCCTTCAATCTGAGCCATCTCCTCGTCAGAAACAGAAGGATCGGCCCCCTTAATCATCGCTGTAATCAGGTCTGCATTTTCGCCACGCCATTTGCCTGCCTCCATAGGTCCACCAGAACAGAACACCGTAGGGATATTTAGACGCATAGAGGCCATCAGCATACCTGGCGTCACCTTATCGCAGTTGGAGATACAGATCATGGCATCAGCCTTATGAGCATTGACCATATATTCAACAGAGTCGGCAATAATATCACGCGAGGGCAAGGAATAGAGCATTCCGTCGTGGCCCATAGCAATCCCATCGTCAATGGCTATCGTATTGAACTCGGCAGCATAGCATCCCATAGCCTCAATTTCCTGACGAACAATTTGTCCTATCTCATGCAAATGAGTATGACCAGGCACAAACTGTGTGAATGAATTGACAATAGCAATGATGGGCTTACCAAATTGTTCTCGTTTCATACCCGTTGCTACCCAAAGAGCGCGGGCTCCAGCCATACGGCGTCCTTCGGTACATATGCTGCTTCTCAGTTTCTTTTTCATAATCTTTTTATCGTGTTAGTCAAATAAATTTTGCATTACTTTCTCTGCATTTTCTTCAGGTCCATCAACAATATGCATGTCGTCTTCGCTATAGCAGGGGTCAAAATCGGAGGGTACGTCGAAACGGTCGTCCTGAGAATAAGGTAGGGAACTATCGGCATAGATACTGTTCATATAAATTCCAAAGATAGGTAATGCCATGGAAGCGCCCTGGCCGTAAACCATTGAGTCGAAATGGATGTCACGGTCGTCTCCACCCACCCAACAGGCAGAAACAAGCTTTGGCGCAACCCCCATAAACCAACCATCACTATTGGAGTTGGTGGTACCAGTCTTTCCTCCTAGTTGAGCTGTCAAATGATGACGGGAGCGTAATCGACCAGCAGTACCTCCATCAACGACAGCACGAAGCATATAGAGCATCTTGTCGGCAGCCTCGCCGCTGATGACCTCATTCATACGGGGTTTGAACTCCGCTAGTATATTACCTTCGTTGTCAACTATCTTAGTAACATACATTGGAGCCGATCGGATTCCATGGTTAACAAATGCCGTATAGGCACTAGCCATTTCTGCAACAGTAATCTCACATGGACCAAGACAAAGAGATGGTGCCGGGTGAATCTCCGGGTTAAGAATACCATAGTTGTGAAGCAAAGTGACAAAACCTTCTGGTGTTAGTCGATGCATCATTAGATAAGCGGATATCCAGTTGTTTGACTGCTGTAGTCCCCATTTCAAAGTTACCATTTCTCCATAACGAGCACGACTGCCATTTCGTGGCGTCCAGGGTTTCCCGTTGACCATATAGGTCTCTTGAACATTCGGCACCTCATCGCAAGGTGTCATACCATTCTCCATAGCCAGAGAATAAAGTAAGGGTTTGATTGTAGAACCGACCTGACGACGTCCTAATGTAGCCATGTCATATGCAAAATGCTGGAAATCAAGTCCACCAACATATGCCTTAACGGCACCAGTTTGGGGCTCCATGCTGAAAAAACCTGTACGTAAGAATGATTTGTAATAGCGTATTGAGTCCATTGGAGTCATTGTTGTGTCAACCTCTCCATGATAGGTAAATATCGTCATTGGCACAGGAGTTTCAAAAATATGTTTGATCTCTTCATCGCTGCTGCCATTTTTTTTCATTATGCGATAGCGCTCGGATTGTCGCACATTGCGCTGCAGAATTCTTTGTATCTCGGCTTGTGTCAAGTTGCGTGAATAAGGCGCATTTGGCTTATTACGATTGGCCTTGTCAAACTCTGGCTGAAGATACTTTACAACGTGGTCGTAGCAAGCTTGCTCAGCATATTGCTGCATTCGTGAGTCAATGGTAGTGTAGACTTTTAGTCCATCTGTATATATATTATAATTCTCGCCATTACGGTTAACGTTTTTGTTACACCAACCATAAAGGGGATCTTGCTCCCAATACAGAGAGTCCATAAAGAACTTTACGTAATATCCTTCTGGATAGTCAGACCTTGTGGGTTTCTTCGCCATCATGTAACGACGCAGAAAATCGCGGAAATAGGTGGCCTCGCCATCATTGTGGTCGGCAATATGGAATCGAAGATTTAAAGGTTCTAGACGGCAGCTATCAAACTGTTCCTGAGTAAGATAACCAGCTTTCAGCATCTGACCTAAGACAACATTACGACGTTCAGTTGATCGTTCTGGATATCTAACAGGATTGAAGTATGATGGGTTCTTGCAAAGTCCTACAAGCAAGGCGCTCTCTGTAATAGAGAGTTCTGATGGTTCTTTTGAAAAATATGTATTAGACGCTGTCTTTATTCCTACTGCATTATGAAGGAAATCGAAATAGTTGAGATACATGGTGATAATCTCGTCTTTCGTGTAGTTTCGCTCCAATTTCACAGCTATAACCCATTCTATCGGCTTTTGTAAGGCACGCTCCATCGTAGAGTGCGCTGCTTCTGAGAATAGTTGCTTAGCTAACTGTTGAGTGATAGTTGATGCTCCACCTGCATTTTTCTGCCCCATAAGACCACGCTTTATGATAGCACGTCCAAGAGCGTAAAAATCAATGCCAGAATGGTCGTAGAATCGCTCGTCTTCTGTTGCCACAAGAGCCTGAATGAGTGAAGGTGATATCTCAGAGAAATTCACCATCACACGATTCTCACGACTCATACTCCATGTACCCATAAGTTTTCCGTCAGCCGAATACACTTGTGTGGCATAGCGGTTGATTGGGTTCTGAAGATCTTCAATAGGAGGCATATAGCCGATTTTTCCTTCTGATATGGCCCAAAAGCACACTCCCGCGCCTATGAAAAGCACAAGGAGTGTGGTCCACATGAGGGCAATAATCCATTTCCTCATTTTCTTATTCTTCTTCCGGTGTGATAAGTTTGTAGCCCTTGCCGTGAATGTTTATGATTTCTATCTGTGGATCGTCTTTCAAATGTTTGCGTAGTTTAGTGATGTAGACATCCATAGAACGGGCGTTAAAATAGTTGTCATCAATCCAAATGGTTTTTAGTGCGAAATCGCGCTGTAATATTTCGTTTGCATGTGAACAGAGTAGAGCCAACAACTCGTTTTCTTTAGTGGTCAGTTTCGTTTGACGGTCACCTAGCGAAAGCAACTGCTTCTGGGTGTCAAATACAAAGTTGCCAATATGATAGAGAGTTGACTCTTTGCTTTTCTTGCCACGTACGCGACGCAGAATGGCCTCAATACGGAATACAAGCTCCTCCATAGAGAAGGGTTTGGTGATATAATCATCTGCACCAATTTTGAAGCCCTCGAGGATATCTTCCTTCAAAGTTTTAGCAGTAAGGAAAATAATAGGTATCTCAGCATTGGCCGAGCGGATTTCCTGTGCCAAAGTAAAGCCATCCTTCTTGGGCATCATCACATCAAGTACGCAAATATCAAACTTCGTCTTCATAAAGGACTTAAATCCTGCTTCTCCATCTGGGCACAGCTCTGCTTCATAGCCCTTTGCAGCCAAATATTCACGCAACAACATTCCGAGGTTCTCGTCGTCCTCACAAAGCAAAATTTTCAGTTTATCTTCCATAATTTTTTCGTTTAAATTATTTATTAATATCGTTAGTTAATTTCAATCTTCTTTCAACACAGGCAGGGTAACAGTAAACTTTGTTCCCTTACCCAATTCGCTCTCGCACTTGATTTCACCATCGTGAAGATTAATAATTTCCTTCACATATGCCAGACCTAATCCGAATCCCTTCACATCATGTACATTTCCTGTATGAACACGATAAAATTTGTCGAATACTTTCTTCACATTTTCTTTCTTGATACCTTGTCCATCGTCACTAATTGAGAAGCATAAGCGCTCGCCTTCATTCCACGTGCGTATATGAATATTTACCGGATGTTCGGCTTTGCGATACTTTACCGCATTATCAAGCAAATTGGTGATGGCATTTTGAAAATGTACCTCATCAACAAAGATAGCCGAATCAATAGCCTCTATCTCAGTGTTGATTTTTCCCCCTGTATGTTCTACACGTAGGTTGAACGTTGCTGCTGTTTGTTCCAATAATTCGTTCAGGTCAAGTTCTTTTTTCTTGAACGAAGTGGACTTGCGGTCGAACATTGACATTTGGAGCACTTTCTCTACTAAAAAACGCAAGCGGCGAGATTCGTCACCAATCACCGTGCTCAAGTGTTTCATCATACTAGGACTTTTTGCAATAGATTCGTCACCTAACATCTGCGCTGCAAGTGAAATACTACTGATAGGCGTTTTCAATTCATGGGTCATATTGTTGATAAAGTCATTTTTGATTTCTGTGTAACGCTTTTGACGGAAGATGATGACTATAGTAAAAACAAAAGTAATGAGTAGTACAAAAGTAAATATGACAGCAGGAATCATAAAGCGAACGCTAGAATAAATATATGAGTCCATATCAGGGAAGTGTATTTTCACGATTCCCATTTTAGTTGCGGGGTCGTTACGGAATAGAGTTTGAGAATAGCTCCATTGTTGTCCTTTATCTGTATAGTCAGGGCATCGGTAAACCTCGCGTCCATCAGTTGTCAATACGGTGAAGTGATATGGTATATCTATACCATTATTTAGCAATTCTGCTCTGATGTCTTGATCAAGAAGTTTAAAATTAACACGTTCTTTAAGAGGTTTTTCGCTAGCAGTATAGAGAATATTATAAACAACTTCATCGAGTAAGGCTTTCTGATATACATAGCGATTTCGGATTATCTCCTGAAGAGATTTTGTAGCCTCCGAGAGCTGATCTTTGTCGGTGTGCATCATCATGGCCTTAGGTACGCTGGCCGGTTTTGTCGTGAAGGTCTTGAGCTCAAACTCAGAGTAGAATGTTCCGTCGTCAGCCGATACGGAAAATTGGTGTGCATGTTGAATGCTACCATCTAATCCATTTACTATAACGGAGTCCTGTTCAGTGGCGCGGCGTTCAACTGCATTGACATCTTTTTCTAAATAGCGTAAAGTCTCGTTCACCTCAAGGTTGCGAGAGGCTTGATATAAACTACGGTTCACACTCTCATCAAACTGTTCTTTCTTCATCTTTGCGATCTCTTCTATATACGAGATTTGCATATAGAGTAATCCTAAGAACGAGAGTCCCATGATGATTGCAATTGTCCATATCGTAGATTTCTTCATTTCCTTTTTCTTATATTGATAATGCAAAGATAAGAATAATTGTCGCATGAAGAACATTCTAGTTAAACAATTCTGTTAATCTTTGTACTGTTTAACTATAAATAAACATTTTGGCTTTATATATAAAATTATAAGATTATCGAATACTTTGATCTTGAAGGAAGTTGTCCCATTGGCCTTGATAACCATTAAATACATTAAGGTCAACTTCGGATTGAATTCCTCTTACACGACCATCGCCACTCAATTGCCATATTGAAAGATGAATATCAGGCTTGTATTCACCATAACGAGCTATCCAAAAATGGTAGTCTTTTTTTAAATCTGGAGCATAATCTAACCATTTGTTGACAAATCTCTGATTGATGTATAGAAGTGGTTTAGTTCCTATTCGCTTTTCTATAATGTTCAACCAAATTCGTATATTCTTGAAGAGTACTTCTGCACCCCCCATCTGCTCAATTTGGATATCGCTTGGTTCAATATCAAGCATTGGCGGTAAATCACCTCGTTTGAATATGGTGTTATTAATAAAATGATTAGCTTGCGATCTAGGATCTTGCTTCGTTGAGAAGAAATGATAGGCTCCGACTGGGTATTTGTATTGATGACAACTCTTATAGTCGTTCTCAAAAAAACGGTTTTTGATAGATACCCCCTCGGTTGACTTGATATATACAAAAGAAATTGGATAGTCTACATCGCCTTTAACTCGTTGCTTACTGATGCGGCGTCCTAAGTCAGAAATACGTAATGACTGCCAATTAATACCAAAACGCTTATGACCTCGTTCGTGCTGATAGCGAGAAATGTCGATACCATATATCCTTTCAGTTGTGTAGAGCATACGTTCTCCCTTGAAATGGTTCATACGCCAAATACCTGCTTTCAAATTAGTGGGCGACACACAAAAACCGAAGTCATGGCGACAGTCTCTTTCCCAATGTCCTTCATAATAGGTTCCATCTGCAGATTGATAAGATCCGTGTCCACTCGCCATCATGTGTCGATTAAATTGACCGGCATAAGTACCAAGTGGGTCAATACGTATACCATAGACTATTGTATCGCCCTGAAAATGCCCAATGATAATACGACCGTATATATCCTTAACAACACATTTCCCTTCTCGTAAAACATTATTTTTATTATGGATGAAAGGCATTGTTAGTATACCCTTAGGCATATAAGTAGCTAATGTTGAGTCTCCTTCTTCAGCATAGCGTGCTACCATATCAAAACCTTCGTCTTGTACGGAATGACGTTGTAAGTAATAATTCAGTTCGTTTTGTATCATTTGGAGACGTTGAGTAAACGAACAGATGGTGAGTATGATTGATATAATAGTTTGCATGTACTATGCAGATTTAGGAATGATTGTTTTCATCCCAAGACAATAATGCATTAATAAAAGATTCGTATGGATTGTCTCGAAACTGTTTTGCTTTTTTAGCCTCTATGAGGAGGTATGTTAAATATATGACCGTACAGAGAAGCATTCCAGTAGCATAGGCATATATGGCTAAATGAGTGTCTTTTATGAATAAGCTGAATAATGCAACGGGAATAACAAAAGCTATGCAGAGAATCAAGAACCGGTATTTTTTCCACGAGTCTTTGAAATCCTCGAATTTTTGTTTCTTTTCAAGATATACTTCAAAGGCATCCTCCGTGATATCGTATTTTTCAATCGTTGGCAGAGTAGGGTCGTTTTTGTAATCTGTACGGATATCCCATATTTTCCCCTGAATGGATTCTAATGAGATATGATCAATATATGAACGATCTATTTGAAACATAATGAGAAAATTTAAGCCCCCTGAAAGCTCAGGGGGCTATTAAATTGTTTAGCAAAGTCTGCGTGAGCCGTCGCCGATAACTACGTCATAAACCTTTGGTTCGTGACCGTACTTAGCGTTGAACTTCTGCTTGGCAGTCTCAATGAACTGTTTGTACAGGTCGTTGCGTACCAAGTTGATGGTGCAGCCACCAAAGCCGCCACCCATGATACGAGAACCAGTCACGCCGCATTCCTTAGCAATATCGTTCAGGAAGTCAAGCTCCTCACAAGAAACCTCGTAGTCTTTTGACAGACCCTCGTGAGTCTTGTACATCATCTCGCCCACCTTCTCGTAGTCGCCTTCGTTCAGAGCGTCGCAGACAGCGAGCACGCGGTCTTTCTCGCCTAGCACGAACTTAGCACGCTTGTAGTCTTCTTCTCCTACTTCTGCCTTCACTTCCTCCAGCTGCTCCCATGTACAGTCGCGCAGGGTCTCGAACTTACTTTCTGGGTGCTTAGCCTGAATGTGCTTCACTACGTTTTCACAGCTGTTGCGGCGATCATTGTAAGGAGAGCCTGCAAGCTGGTGCTTAACAACAGAGTCTAGCAGAACCAAACGATAACCATCGGGCTTGAATGGGAAGTACTCGAACTCGCGGCTACGGCAATCCAGACGCATCAAGCAGCCTGCCTTACCGAATACACTTGCGAACTGGTCCATGATACCGCAGTTTACACCGCAGTAGTTGTGCTCTGTAGCCTGACCTGCCAGCACCATATCCCACTGAGAAACCTTATTGTCGCCAAAGAGGTCGTTCAAACCGCAAGCAAAGCAACTTTCCATAGCAGCACTTGAAGACATACCAGCTCCAAGGGGCACATCACCAGCAAAGGCAATGTTAAAGCCCTTCACGGGAACGCCTAGTTTCTTCATCTCCAATGAGATACCATAGATATAACGAGCCCATGAAGCCTTGGGACCATCGGGATCGCTCAACTTGAAATCCACACGATCCTTCAGGTCGATAGCGTATGCCATTACGGTATCCTCGGTATCGTTAGGACGCATTTCTGCAATAATACCTTTATCTACAGCTCCCGGGAATACGAAACCTCCGTTATAATCGGTGTGCTCACCAATCAGGTTAATACGACCAGGAGAAGCATATACATTTCCTGTCTTTCCGTCGAAATGCTTGATGAAGCGACTTCTTACAAATTCAATGTCCATCATAATTCAAAAAAGTGTTTGTTAGTTATTATATTAGTAATAGGTATAATGTCTTATTTTACGTTGATACCAATCTTGCTACCCCAGTTGCAGAACCAGAATACGTAAGCATAGTAAATGAACATCATCATAATGGCAACACCTACGCCAAGGGCTGGATTGTCAACAACACGACCCATAAGCAGAGGAAGCGTTGCAGCACCTACAACTCCGAGGTTAATGATACCAGAGGCGGCTTTTGTATGAGGGCCGAGTTCCTGCAGACCAAGATTGAAAATCAAAGGCCACATAACAGAATGGAACAAACCTGCTGCCAGCATAGCATATACTGCTGCCATTCCGCTCAAGGCGAATGAAGCTGCTACACAGAGCGCACCACAGATGAGGCATACAGAAAGAATTGCTCGAGGCTGGAATTTGCTCAGCACACCTGCACCTACGAAACGGCCAACCATCATTCCACCCCAGTAGAGCCATAGGAAGTCTGTTGCACTACCTAGTGATGAATCTGCCTTGAAGTATGCGGGAAGCATAGAAGGAATACCTATCTCAAGTCCCATATACATAAAGATACCCAAAGCGCCTAACCATACGTGAGGATACTTGAAGACGCTTGACTTATACTGCTTCACTTCGCCAGTGGCTTCTGCTGCCTGCTCCTCCTCGTTGATGTTAGGCAACTTCAGGAAATACAGAACTACACAGAGTAGCAGGGTGAACAGACCCAAACCGAGATATGGGAAAGGAATGTCAGCAGGAACTGCATCCTTTGCATCCTTACCATTCAGAATGACATTAAGAATAAAGATGGGGGCTACAGTAGTTGCTACAGAATTCAGAGCCTGTGACAAAGTCATGCGGAAAGCACCCTTCTCAGGAGATCCAAGTACCATTACATAGGGATTTGCTACCAACTGAAGCATCACAATACCTAAGGCAACGATAAACATACAGCCCAAGAACATCCAATAGATAACAGATGTGTCGCCGTCAAGGTTGCCATTGATGCAAAGGAAGTTGATGACAAAACCAATACCAACAACAGCCAGACCGAGTACCAAGGTTGCCTTGTAGCCAATCTTATTCATCATCATAGCGAATGGAATAGACAAAGCATAAGCACCATAGAACGCAGAGTTAACCAACTGTCCCTGAGTATCATTCAAATTAAAGGCGTTTTTACAAAACTCAATCATAGAGTTGTTCATCGTTGTGACAAATCCAATAAGGAAGCATACGATAATGACAACTGTTAGCGCGAACGTATAGTTCGGAGTTTGTTTTTGTGACATTTTAGTTTATTTGAATTTTAGTTATTAATATAAGATTTGAGATTCAAGGAATGGAATTGTCTATATGACAAATGTCAACCCTTGAATCTCATTCTAAATTATTTAATCGACAATGCCGAACTTGTAAATAGTCTTCTGCTTGTAGCGCTCTCCAGGGTTCAGTACTACGCTGGGGAAGTAAGGACGGTTGGGAGAGTCTGGGAAGTGCTGTGTCTCCAGACACACAGCTGAGCGACGTGGGAATGTAGCACCGTTGGCACCCTTGTAGCCTTCCAGATAGTTACCTGTGTAGAGCTGCATACCAGGCTCTGTGGTCCAACACTCCATTGTGCGTCCGCTCTTGGGCTCTGTAAGACGTGCTGCGAAGCTCAACTCGCCTTCTTCAAGTTTGTTCAGTACGTAGTTGTGGTCGTAGCCGTTGCCAAACTTAATCTGCTCATTATCTGCGTTAATCTCCTTACCGATAGCCTTTGGCTGGCGGAAATCAAACGGTGTGCCTTCTACCTTCAGAATTTCGCCTGTAGGAATAGCTGTAGCGTCTGTGGGCAGATAGAAATCGGCATTGATTTCGCAAATCAGATCATCGATTGTTGGTGTGGGATCTGCTGTGCCAGCCAGTGAGAAAAAGGCGTGATGCGTCAGGTTCACGATGGTCTTCTTGTTGGTAGTAGCAAGATATTCCAGCACAAGCTCGTTGTTATCGGTAAAGGTGAATTCTACAGTGACGTCGAGTTCGCCTGTGTAGCCTTCCTCACCATATGAAGAAACGCGGTGAAGAGCCAGTGAACGAGGTCCCATCTGACGTGCGTCCCATACCTTGGCGTTGAATCCCTTCAATCCGCCGTGTAGGTGGTTTGGTCCGTTGTTGATGGCTACCTGATACTCTTTGCCGTTCAGCGTGAACTGTCCCTTGCAGATACGGTTGCCCCAACGTCCAATCAGCGTTGAGAGATAAGGCTCGTTACCGCTCATCAACTGCTGTATGTTGGCGTGTCCCTGAATGACATTACCCACGTTACCGTTTTTGTCGGGTACCATGATGGCACAGATAGCACCGCCATAGTTTGAGATAGCTACTTCGTAACCCTTGCGGTTGCGTAAAATGTAAAGGTCGGTTTTCTTACCATTAATAGTGGCCTGGAAGTCTTCGCGCTTCAGACCACACAGATTCGCATTTTCTGTTGTGTTCGCCATAATGTTTGTTTTTAGTTACGAATAAAATATTCCTACTGCAAAGGAACAAAAAAATACCGACTTGTGCAAACAAATCGGTAAAAAGTTGGTGTTAAAAACAGCTAAATACGAGATTTCATAAAATCTGCGACAACATAAGTACTACCTCCAATGAAGATAAAGTCCTCACTTGTAGCACCTTGTAGAGCGGCTTGATACGCTTCACCCACTGTTGGGTAGGAATCGCCTTTGAGTCCAAATTGCTCACCAAAAATCTTCAACGATGTTTCAGGGAATGCTCTTTTTGTGTTTCCTTTTGTATAATAGTAGGTAGCATTCTTTGGCAGAAGCGACATTATTGTATAGATATCTTTGTCTTCTACCAATCCAAATACAATTCGCAATTCACGACATTTGATATTCTCCAATTGTTTGCACAAATATTTCCATGCACCAGGGTTGTGACCAGTATCGCAAATTACTGTTGGATTCTTTCTTACTGTTTGCCAACGAGCAGTCAATCCTGTAAGTTTCGTAACGTTCTTAAACGCGTTTTCTATTTCTGAGGCAATATTTTGGGTATGAGTCTCGCCTTCTGGCTCAGTCATATATCCCATCTTTTCAAGTTGACGTACAGCAGCAAGGACAGTAGCCATGTTTTTGGTCTGAAAGGCCCCACTCAACTCACAATCTATCGTGCCGTAGTGCTTCGTCTTATAACAAATACCACCATCCTTTATATCTTCCCATGATTCTATTTCATCTTGCTCTTCGGCATATGTGATGGGGGCTTTGTTTTCACTGGCCAACGCATCAAAAATCGTTCTGGTTTCAGGCGTGGTTTCTCCGATGACCACTGGTATTCCTCGCTTGATAATACCGCCTTTCTCTATAGCGATCTGCTCAACGCTACTACCAAGCAGCTGCGTATGATCCAAAGATATATTGGTGATGATCGAGAGTATAGGCGTTATAATATTCGTACAGTCCAATCGTCCTCCAAGCCCAACTTCAATTACAGCGATGTCTACATCCATCTCTTGGAAGTATTTGAATGCCATAGCAGTTGTTAACTCGAAAAAAGTAGGACAAAGAGGCTCAAAGAACGACTTCTCGTCTTCTACAAATTTTGTAACATAGTCCTCGCTTATTGTTTTTCCATTAATTCGAATTCTCTCTTTGAAATCTACAATGTGTGGCGAGGTGTATAGTCCTACACGATAACCGCAAGTCTGTAAAAGTGCTGCAAGCAGATTGGATACCGAACCTTTTCCGTTTGTACCAGCAACATGGATGCATCTAAAATGTTCATGGGGATGACCGAAATGCTCATCGAGTTTTAGACTGTTGTCGAGTCCTTCCTTATAGCCTCCAATTCCCTGCTTTTCAAAGTTGGGCGTTTGATTGAACAAATATTCTGTAGCTTCCTGATAGGTCATATTGATTAATAATTTAGCAATTGACTATTATGAATTAATCAAGTCATCTCAACTGAAGTAGTTCTTGAAACGCTGGAATATGCTTTTCTTTGTCTGGCTATCCCCTTTGAAGTTATCGCTATTCTTAAAGCTTTCTATTGATGTCTTTTCTTCGTGCGATAGAGTTTTAGGGATGTACACGCTAATATTAACAACTAAATCTCCCCGTCCGTTCCCGTATCCTTGTACGGCAGGTAAGCCTTTTCCACGTAAACGCATCGTCTTTCCTGGCTGTGTGCCGTTGTCAATCTTAATCTTAAGAGTATTACCTTCGATAGTAGGAATGTCAACATCTCCGCCAAGTGCGGCAGTAGGAAAGTCGAGCAACAGATTGTATATTAAATCGCTGCCATCTCTAACAAATGTATCGTGCTCTTCCTCTTCAATAAATACTTGTATATCTCCTGGTATACCACTATGATGGCCCGCATTTCCCTTGCCAGGAACATTAACTACCATGCCTTCTGCCACACCTGCAGGTATGTTTATTTCAACAACCTCTTCTCCTTTTGTGACTCCTGTGCCACCACATTCCGTACATTTCTTCTTGATAACTTGACCTTCACCATGACAGGTTGGACAGACACCTTGTGTTTGCATCATCCCGAAAATGCTCTGTGTTGTGTGGGTGATAACGCCAGAGCCATGACACGTGGGGCACGTCTCACGCCCACTTCCATCCTCGGCTCCTGTTCCGTGACAGTGTGAACAAGTGATATCCTTGCGGACTTTGAATTTTTTTGTGACGCCCTGATTAATTTCTTCTAACGTGAGACGTAGTTTCAATCTCAGGTCGCTTCCTCTGTGTTGCTGAGGGCGTCCTGTGCGTCCTCCGAAGCCTCCGAATCCGTGACCGCCGAAAATGTCACCGAACATTGAGAAGATATCGTCCATATTCATTGAAGCGCCTCCGAAGCCTCCGAATCCAGAAGAACCGCCCATTGGCCCATCAAATCCGAACTGGTCGTATTGTTGTCGTTTTTGAGGATCGTGAAGCACATTATATGCTTCTGCAGCCTCTTTGAATTTTTCTTCTGCTACTTTGTCGCCAGGATTACGGTCTGGGTGATATTTAATGGCTATTTTTCTGTAAGCCTTCTTAATATCGTCTTCTGAGGCAGTCTTTTCAACCCCAAGTACCTCGTAGTAGTCTCTTTTTTGTGCCATTAATTCTTATTTGTCTATTTTATTGCCCAACAGCTACCTTTGCGTAGCGTATAACTTTGTCATTTAACTTATATCCAGTTGACATACAGTCGATAACCTTTCCTTTCTTGTCGTCACCCATTCCTGGGACTAATGCTATAGCCTCATGCAAACTTGTGTCGAAGTCGGCACCTTCTGTGTCAATCTTGCTTACACCTTGAGCTTCGAGCGTTTTCATCAGCTTTTGGTATATCAACTGCATACCTTCACGGAGTACCTGTGGATCTTCTGTCTTTTCACCGCTGGCTATGGCTCGTTCCATATCGTCAATTATGGGGAGTAGGGCAGTGATGGTCTTTTCGCCGCCATTCAAAATCAGCTCTGCACGTTCTTTTAGTGTGCGTTTACGGTAGTTATCAAATTCTGCCACCTGGCGTAGATATTTATCTTTGAGATCAGCAACTTGTGCTTCTGCAGCTTTCAGCGGATCAATTGCTTCATCCTGTATATCCACATTTGTATCAGACTGCTGTTCTGTCATTTCGTCATTGGGGCTATCTACTGACATTTCGTCAGTATTCACTTCCTGTTCTTCTTTATTTATATTGTCCATAATTCTTTTTTTTATTGATGCTGCAAAAAATGTGCCATTTACTTATGTTGTTGAAAGCCTTATATTATTGTGATTCTGTTTGTCTGCTTGTTGTATCGAATGACAACATTTCTTTCTCCGAGTTCTTATCAACGTAAATAATATCGCCTTGAGAAAGCCCATCGGTTAGTATAAGCTCGCAGATGCCATCTTCTATATAGTTTTGGATAGCACGTTTTAGTGGACGAGCCCCGAACTGTACGTCGTAGCCTTTGGTAGCAACAAACTCCTTAGCGGTATCGGTAATCTGTATTTCGTAGCCTAAATCCGAAATGCGTTTAACAAGTCCGCGTAATTCGACATCAATAATACGCTTGATGGCCTCAAGGTCAAGTTGGTCGAATGTGATAATTTCATCCAGACGGTTGAGGAATTCTGGCGAGAATTGTTTCGATAGCGCCTTTTGTACGATGCTACGAGCATGTTCTCGGTCTTTTTCGTTCATGTTTAGACCTAGTGTAGATGCGGTAAAACCGATGCCATTACCAAACTCTTTAAGTTGGCGTGTTCCGGCATTGGAAGTCATGATGATGACCGTGTTTCGGAAGTCAACGAACCGCCCATTGCCATCGGTCAGACGACCTTCGTCCAACACCTGAAGCAGGAGATTAAAGACGTTGCCGTGAGCCTTTTCTATCTCATCGAGCAATACTATTGAATATGGCTTTCTACGTACACGCTCAGTTAGTTGTCCGCCTTCCTCATAGCCAACATACCCTGGAGGCGCTCCGATAAGACGAGACACATTAAACGATTCCGTATATTCACTCATATCAACACGTATCAGTGCGTCAGACGAGCCGAACATTTGCTCGGCTAGCTTCTTGGCCAAATATGTTTTTCCAACTCCTGTCGGGCCGAGGAACATAAAAGCGCCTATTGGGTGATTGGGTGCCTTTAATCCTACGCGATTGCGCTGAATAGCTTTTACCATCTTGTCAATAGCCGCATCTTGGGCTATGACATTCGCTTTCAGTATAGGTGCCATGTTTTTTAGACGTACACCCTCGTTCTCGGCCATGCGTTGTACGGGGATGCCTGTCATCATTGAAACCACGTCAGAGACATCTTTTTCGGTAATTGTCAGTCGGTCCTCATTATTCTCTGATAACCATTTCTCTTGAACTTCAGAGAGTTGTTTCTCTAATTTTGTCTGAGTATCGCGATAGTTGGCTGCGAATTCATAGTTCTGATGGGCCACAGCTTCCTGTTTCATCGCCTTGGCCTCCGCTATTTGCTTTTCAATATCCGCAATCTCGGGTGGTATCTGTGCGCTACGCAGATGGATACGTGCGCCAGTCTCATCAAGTGCATCAATTGCTTTGTCTGGTTGTGCACGGTCGGTGATATAGCGCTCAGTTAGGGTGACGCATGCTTGGATGGCATCCTCGGTATATTCTACGTGATGATGATGCTCATAGCGGTTCTTGATATTATGTAGTATCTGGAGCGTTTGTTCGATATTGGTAGGTTCGACGAGTACCTTTTGGAAGCGACGCTCTAGTGCACCATCTTTCTCGACACTATTGCGATACTCGTCAAGTGTGGTAGCGCCTATGCATTGGATTGTACCCCGTGCGAGGGCTGGTTTCATGATGTTGGCGGCGTCCATGCTGCCAGGTGTTGAACCAGCTCCGATGATGGTATGGATCTCGTCTATGAAGACGATGATGTTTGGATTCTGCTCTATCTCTTTCAGAAGTGCTCGTATGCGTTCTTCAAACTGTCCGCGGTATTTAGTGCCAGCCACAACTCCGGTCATGTCAAGGCTTACGATGCGTCGGTTGAAGAACATTGGTGAACATTTCCGCTGAGCAATCAATTGTGCCAATCCCTCAACGATGGCGCTTTTTCCCACGCCTGGCTCACCGATGAGGATGGGATTGTTTTTCTTGCGTCGTCCCAGTATCTCCATCACGCGCTGTATCTCGTTCTCACGACCTACACATGGGTCGAGTTTACCGTCAAGAGCAGCCTGAGTTAGATCTGTCGAGAAATTATCCAGTACAGGAGTCTTCGATTTCTCCTTTGGCGAGTTTGTTGTAGTTGTCTCTGTCTTTTGTCCAGACCCCAGTCCTGGCTCCTCCTCATCGTTTTCAGGTAATTGTAGCGCATCGGTGGTTTGAGGGGCTTTCAACATACTGAGTACGTCTTCGTATTTTAGATTGTTTTCTTCTAATATTTGTTTGGCTCCATTTTGGGCACGGTCATGTAAAATAGCTAACAACAGATGTTGTTCGTCAACGCTGTTGTTATGTTGAAGACGTGACTCAAGTACGGCTAGTTTAAGGATGTTTGATGCGTTCTCGTTGAGCATCATCTCACTATCGTTAGCACTTTGTAAGATGCCTTCGTGTTCTTTAATACGTGATTCAAGCGATTGCTTCAGTTCGCTTTTCTTTATGCTCATGCGGTTGAAGATATCGTTAACGATACCGTCTTCCATGCGGATAATACCTAGCAGCAGGTGTTCTGGTGACACGCTGCTACTTGCAAGTCGCATGGCTTCCTCACGTGAGAATGCTAATATCTTGGATACTTTTTCTGAAAAATGATCGGTCATTCTTTTCCTTTCTTATTATGTCTCGAAGGCTTACGTGCAAAATTCGTGCCAGAGCTTTTCTTCCCTTTGTGGCGACCGTGTGGTCTATGCGGTTTGCTTGCTCCATGTGACTTGTTGGACTTATATGCTGTGTAGTCAGGTGTCTCACCAAGTCCTTCCGGTAATGACAACTTCTCAATGTCCTTTTGTAGGAAGTGCTCTATTGGCTTGAAGAAGCGAAAGTCTGCATCGCTAACAAATGTGATTGCCTCTCCTTCACGTGCAGCGCGGGCTGTACGGCCGATACGGTGTACGTAGTCTTCGCTATCGTGAGGTACGTCGTAGTTGATAACCATGCCGATATCATCTATATCAATACCGCGCGCCACAATATCTGTAGCAACGAGTACGTCAATCTGACCAGCTTTGAACTTGTACATCACATTGTCGCGTTCTTGCTGGGTTAAGTCAGAATGCATAGCAGCACAATTAATCTTCAATTTCTGAAGTGTGCGGTTGATATCTTTAACCTTGTCTTTTTTCCCGCAGAATATGATGACACGTTTCAGATCACCACGTTTAAAGATATGTTCTACAATGCCCACTTTCTGTTGTTCATAGCATATATAAGCCATTTGGTGGATTTTCTCAGCCGGACGACTTACCTTTAATTTGACTTCTACTGGGTCGTGGAGCAAAGAAACGGCAAGTTCGCGTATCTTTTCAGGCATTGTGGCAGAAAACATGACTTTTTGACATGTCTTAGGTAACAACTTGTCTATTTGGAGAATATCTTCCATAAACCCCATGTCGAGCATACGGTCGGCTTCGTCTAGTACGAAGAACGATGTGCGCGAAAGGTCTAGGTTTCCAACTTTCAAGTGGCTTAACAGACGGCCAGGTGTTGCTATAACTACAGGTGCACCTCCTCGTAGGCTCTTTATTTCCTGATCAAATCGTGAACCGTCGTTGCCCCCATATACTGCAATGCTGCTCACGTTTGGCAGATAATACGAGAATCCTTCCATTGCCTGGTCTATTTGCTGTGCCAATTCACGTGTTGGCGACATGATAACACAGTTGATGGCATCGTCTGGATAGCCACCGTCGTCAAGTAACGAGAGAATGGGGAGCAGATAGGCGGCGGTCTTTCCGGTACCGGTCTGAGCAACGCCTAATACATCGTATCCATCAAGAATCTCCGGGATACAACGTTCTTGTATTGGTGTCATTTCCTCGAAGTGCATATCATATAATGCGTCGAGGATATTGTCGTTTAAATATGTTTCTTCAAATGTCATATACTATTCTTGCGGTAGCGAATTCTTTGTTTTTCTTTTTCACTCCACTACACTTAATCTGGTGCTTGCCGGTAGCAGAAATAGGCTATAATTATATATAATAGGTTAGGTATCCATGCCGCCAATATGGCAGGAAGACCTGCATTGATTGCAAAGGTGGCGCTTATTGTTTGCAAGAGGATGTAGGAGAACGATAGCGCAAGGCCGATGCCAAGCGAAAGCCCCATACCGCCTTTTCGTTTACGCGACGATAGCGAAGCACCTATAATAGTAAGAATAAACGAGGCGAAGGATGTTGCTATTCGCTTATGATACTCCACTTCATACTGTATCACGTTCTGGGACCCGCGTTCCTGTTGTTTGGAGATATAGCGAAGCAGCTCTGGCGACGTAAAAGTCTCTTGTTGTCCTTTGCTAAACACAAGATCCATCGGTTCCATCATAATCATCGTATCCAGTTCTGTGCCTGTTTCTATCTCCTCACGAAGTCCCTTCAACGTGCGTATTTTGTAGTTGAGCGCTTTCCAGTGATATCTTGTTTCGGAAATAGTGTCATACTGAATGACATTTGCAGTGAGGTGACTTACCAGTTTTTTTCCATCAAACTGGTCGAGTGAGAAACCATAGCCTCGCCTTGTGGTGTTGTCGTATTGCTGAAGATAAGCAATGGTTCCAGGTGCAACTTGCAGTTGCACGTTAGTTGCGGATGTAACAAGCCGCTTGTTCTTGTATTGAGTTTCGAAATTGAGACGAACAACGTTGCCGTGAGGAATCACGTAGGCTCCAAGATAGAAATTTAAGGCCGCGATGATAGCAGCGGAAAACATATATGGTCGAAGGAGTCTTTTGAAACTGACACCTGCCGAAAGCATAGCGATAATCTCGGAATTACCAGCCAGTTTAGACGTGAAGAATATGACGGCTATGAATACGAAGAGTGGCGAGAATAGGTTGGCAAAGTAGGGTACGAAGTTGGCGTAATAGTCGAAGATGATGGCACTCCACGGTGCATGATAAGTGGCAAACTTGTTTAAGTTTTCATTGAAATCAAACACAATACTGATACTGATTATCAGTATGATAGAATAGATATACGTACCTATAAACTTGCTGATAATGTATCGGTCGAGCCGTGGGAATAATCGTGCCAGCAGATTCTTCATATCCTACGTCCTAGGTTGTCAATAACACTACGTTTCCATTGTGTGAAATCACCTTGTTCGATATGCTGTCGAGCATCGGTGACGAGTCTCAAATAGAATGCCAAGTTATGGATGCTTGCTATTTGGAGTGCCAGCAATTCCTGTGACTTAAACAGGTGATGAAGGTAGGCCTTTGTATGAAGCCTGTCTATATCACATCCGTCTGAGTCGATAGGCGAGAAGTCCTGTTCCCATTTCTTGTTTCTCAGATTCATTGTGCCTTCATAGGTGAAGAGCATGGCATTACGCCCGTTGCGTGTTGGCATCACGCAGTCAAACATGTCCACGCCGCGCTCTATGGCCTCTAGAATGTTCTGTGGAGTACCTACGCCCATCAGATATCGGGGACGGTCTTTGGGTAGGATCTCGTTAACAACCTCTATCATTTCATACATCACCTCTGTAGGTTCGCCTACAGCCAGTCCGCCAATTGATGCACCTCCACCATCATTGAGCATACCTAGACGGTCTACCACGTGTTTGGCAGCTTCTTGTCGCAGGTCTTTGTATTTACAGCCCTGTACAATGGGGAAAAGCGTCTGATGATGTCCATAGAGAGGCTCAGTCTCGTTGAATCGCTTGATGCAACGGTCCAGCCAGCGCTGTGTGAGTCCCAATGAGTTCTTTGCATACTGATAGTCGCTCTCGCCTGGAGGACACTCGTCAAGTGCCATCATGATGTCAGCACCAATGATGCGCTCAGTATCCATCACGTTTTCTGGCGTAAAGATATGTTTCGAACCATCGATATGGCTACGGAACTCGCATCCCTCTTCGCGAAGTTTACGGATACCTGTAAGTGAAAAGACCTGAAAGCCGCCTGAATCGGTCAGGATAGGACGGTCCCATGTGTTGAACTTATGCAGACCTCCAACCTTACGCAGCGTGTCAAGTCCTGGACGCAGATAGAGGTGATAGGTGTTGCCCAGGATTATCTGAGCCTTCACCTGTTCGCGCAGTTCTGAGAAATGTACACCCTTTACGCTTCCACAGGTACCTACAGGCATGAAAATCGGTGTCTTTATCTGTCCGTGGTCTGTGGTGATAATGCCCGTTCGGGCACTGCTATAGGGGTCGGTATGTTGTAGTTCGAATGTCATTTCTCTTTCTCCTTTTCCTCTTCTATTTCAAATTTCAGGGGATGTTCAACTATCTCGTCGGTCAAAGCGAAGTCCCATACATCTTGTACATTCTCTACGTAATGGAAACGAACACCTTTAAGATACATTTCTGGAATTTCGAGAATGTCTTTCTCGTTTTCCTGACACATCACGATATCCGTAATACCAGCACGCTTGGCGGCAAGGATTTTCTCTTTGATACCGCCTACGGGTAGAACTTTTCCACGCAAGGTGATCTCACCTGTCATTGCTGTGTTCTTGCGCACTTTTCGCTGAGTCAGAGCCGATGCGATAGATGTGGCGATGGTGATACCTGCCGATGGTCCGTCCTTGGGTGTAGCGCCCTCGGGTACGTGGATATGGATGTTCCAGTTGTCAAAGATGCGGTAGTCGATATTCAGTTTGTCGGCATGAGCCTTTACGTACTCCAGCGCCAATACAGCCGACTCTTTCATCACATCACCCAGATTACCTGTCAGGGTGAGCTTTGATCCCTTTCCTTTGGACAATGATGTCTCTATGAAAAGAATCTCACCACCCACGCTCGTCCAAGCCAGTCCCGTTACGACACCTGCATAGCTGTTGCCCTGATAGATGTCACGATAGAATGGCGGTTTGCCGAGCAGGTCCTCCAGTGAGTCTGGCGTAATTTTCCATTCATCGATAGAGCCTTCCATTTGTCGTTTATATGCCAGTTTGCGCATAGCCTTGTTGACTTGCTTTTCCAGTTGGCGTACTCCGCTCTCGCGTGTATATTGCTCGATGATTTTCTCTATGGTAGCCTTGCCGAACTTAGGCTTTTCCGGCAGCGTCTTCAATCCTGTATTTTCCAACTCACGAGGAATGAGGTGTCGCTTAGCAATCTCTATTTTCTCTTCTGTGATATAGCCGCTTACTTCGATGATCTCCATACGGTCGAGTAGTGGGCGCGGAATGGTTGACAGGTTGTTGGCTGTAGCGATAAACATCACTTTCGACAAGTCGTAGTCCACATCCAGGTAGTTATCGTGGAACGCCGTGTTCTGTTCAGGATCCAGCACTTCAAGAAGTGCAGAAGACGGGTCGCCATTGATGGTGTTCTGTGTTACCTTGTCAATCTCGTCAAGAATGAATACGGGATTGCTGGAGCCAGCCTTCTGGATGCTCTTGATGATACGTCCAGGCATAGCGCCGATATAGGTGCGACGGTGTCCGCGAATCTCTGCCTCGTCATGCAAACCACCCAATGACACCCTGACGTATTTACGCTTCATGGCTTCGGCGATGGATTTGCCTAATGAAGTCTTACCGACGCCCGGAGGACCATAGAGACAGAGTATAGGACTCTTCAGGTCGCCGCGCAATGAGAGTACGGACATATATTCCAGTATGCGCTCCTTGACTTTCTCCATCCCGTAGTGATCGTGATCCAGTATCTTCTGGGCACGTTGCAGGTTCAGGTCATCCTTGGTGTATTCGCCCCAAGGCAGCGATACGAAGGTCTGCAGATAGTTCAGCTGCACATTGAAATCAGGACTCTGCGGCTGTAGGTTATCCAGTCTGTCGGCTTCTTTGTAGAAAACGCGTGCTACCTCGTCGCTCCAGTTCTTTTTCATGGCCTTGCGCATCAGTTCTGCTTTCTCGGGCGATTGCTCATTGCCCATCTCTGCCTGCAGGTTCTTGATTTGCTGCTGGATAAAGTAGTTCTTCTGCTGCTCGTCAATATCCTCACGTGTCTTGTTGCGGATATCCGTCTTCAGTTTCTGCAAATTGATCTCCCTGTTTAGGGCCTTCATAGCGCCAAACAAGCGTTCCTTCACCGTCTCTACCTTGAGTAGGCTGATTTTCTCCTGAATGGTGAAGGGCATATTGGCGCAGACGAAATTCAGCATCATCTCATCGTGATGGATGTTGCGTATGGCAAATATCGTCTCATCGGGCATCTCGTCAACCATTGAGATGTAGTCTTCCGTCATACGGCGCAGATCCGCAGCGGCAGTCTTCCATTCCTTGTCGTGCTTATCGGGATGCAGGTCGGGTGTAGATGTGACTTGTCCTTTCAGATATGGCATCAGCTGTGTAAGCTTATCCAGATGGAATCGTCCCAGCGCCTGTACTACTACCGTTGTCGATCCTGTTGGCAGGCTAAACTGCTTGATGACCTTTGCCGATACACCATAGTCATACAGATCACCCTCTACGGGCATTTCTATATCAGGGTCACGCTGACATACAACTCCTATCAATCCTCCATTCTTTTCTGCCTGACGTACCAATTTCATGCTGGATTCTCGTCCGAGCACGATAGGCCAGACGATACCAGGAAAAAGTACGATATTTCTGACAGGGAGGATTGGCAGTTCTGAAGGCATCTCTACGTCAATCATTTCATTGAAATCACCTTCAATATCTGCTATCATCGAAATAGACCTGTTGCTATTCTGATTATTACTCATTTTTATTTTGAACTCCATAATTAGGGTGCAAAGTTACTAAAAATGGCGCTAACTGCAAAGGAATTTATATTTTCTTTATTTAAATCAAGAAATAATGTGTAACTTTGCCCTCAGATTATGTCAAACAGCAGTTTTCAGTTCAAACAATTTTCCGTCAGCCAGGAGCGATGTGCCATGAAAGTGGGTACAGACGGTACCTTGCTTGGAGCTTGGTCGCCAGGCGGAAAATGTATCCTGGACATTGGCACGGGTACAGGTTTGATAGCCTTGATGATGGCCCAGCGGTTCCCTGAAGCTGAAGTGACGGGTGTTGATATTGATCACGACACAGCTTTGCAGGCGCGTGAAAATGTTGCTCTGTCGCCTTTTGCTGAAAGGATTACAATTGTAGAGGCCGACATCCGTCAGTATGCTGGTCAGTTTGACTGTATTGTGTCTAATCCGCCTTTCTTTGAGGATTCGCTGCTGTGTCCTGATTCTCAGCGCACCAAAGCCCGTCATACGGTTGACTTGACCTTTGCAAGTCTTTTTCAGGCTGTGAAATCGTTGCTCAGCGATGATGGCGTGTTTTCACTCATTGTGCCTTTCAATTTCAAGAACAGAGTTTTGGAAGAAGCCGCATTGACAGGTTTCTTCCTGACGAGCGACTGGTCTGTAAAGACCACTCCTCGAAAGGCACCCAAGCGCTTTCTGCTGTCGTTTGCGTTACATCCAAAAGAAAACGTTGACACAGGAGCAGGCATATTAGAGGATGCCCCTGGTCAACGTTCTGAGTGGTACCGCCAACTGACAGACGATTTCTACATCCGTTAGCTTAAAGCGTGTAAACCACAATCACAGCAATCATCAGTACTATTGCAATAGCCCAGAGCGAACGGAAAAGCCATTTTGTAAATTGCTTTCTGAGCTGCATTGACAGTAAAGCATCGTGCTTGAAGCGCGAGGCCTCATCCTTATGGTGATGGTGATGATGGTGGTGATGATGTGTGTGTTGTGATTTTTCTTCTACTGACATTTTTAATTAGTATTTTATAATAGAAACTTTAGAGTTAAGGCCACTTGGCATTGGCTGCCACTGGTCATATAATGTTTTCTTGTAATTGATATCGACAACGTTGATTTCCTCCATCTTGCGCCATTTCACGCCCTTACGGTCGAGATCGCTGATACGGTTGGCAGGCAGGTTGGTTACCTCAATGCGAATCTCGTTGTCGCCAGCCCGGAGTGTTTTCTTCAAGTCCAGTTCGAAGGGAACCGCCCAGGCACATCCTACCAGGTTGCCGTTGATATAGACGCGTGCCGACTCACGTACGTCGCCCAGGTCTATCAGCCACCCTTGGGCGTCGGCCAGATCACTCTTCTTGAGGGTGAGGTGGGTGGTATAGACGCCCGTACCCATAGTGACGGCAGTCTGAGCATCAAGTGTCTCCCACGTCTGAAGTTTCTCCAGCTCATAGCTTTTCTCTATGCGTGGAGCCTCTTCGGTGAACGAGAGTTGCCATTTCCCGTTGAGCGGATATGTGGCTTTCGGTTGTTTGCCAACAGGCTTATTGACAGCCACTTGCATATCGTTGTCGTAAGTCTGAAGAATCAATGACTCACCACTACGCAGGCAGATGTCAATACCATCCGCATTGATGGTGGCAGCCTGTGTTTCGCCGTTTAGCGGATTATACCATACGGCGCTCTTACAAGTTACGGCCAACTTGATGCGCTGCTTGACATCATTGGGTGTCAGGTTGGCAATGAAATAGTGGTATCCGTTGGTATTCTTGCGTCGGATAGCTTTGAGGTGAGCGCCTGTCTTCATCTGCTCTGCCTTTGCAAATTGCGCCATCTTCTGAGTGTCCTCACCGTAGATCACGTATGGTGCGAGGCGATCCAGTTGTTGTTTAAGTTCTGGTGTAATGGTCGTTCCCGTTGGGATGATGACAGCCTTATAGCTAGTTCCACCCTGCGTGACAAGGCGCCCATTGCTCAGCTTCACCTTTTCCAGCAGTCGGTCGCTGATGTAGTCGCAGTCGTAGCCGGCACGGCCAATGGCCAGAATACTCTGTATGAACTCTGGAGCCAGTTTGCCCATTGCGTGGATGGAGAACTGCATCAGCAGTTTCCCGGTATTCTTCTTCCACATATCGTGTACGGGCAGATAAACCAAGAAGTCGTTGTCGGGCTGTCCCATCTGCAGGAAACTCTGACAGCGTGTGACGTAGTCCATGAAATAGGGTGCGTCGCGCCAGATACTGTTCGTAGGACTCATGTCGATAGAGGCATAGAACTTCCATCCTGGCCACTCATCGTTCTTGGGCGAATAGCAAGTGCCGTGGAAGAACATGTGGTTCACACCAGCACAGAACATCAGGTCGATATCTGGCTTCAGCTGCGACAATGACGTGCGGAAATGCTCTGTCAGCCAAGTGAATGTCTCGCTCGAGGTATAGGGCTTGCCACAGATATGGGCAGCCGAAGGCGCGTATTTCAACATCGAAAAATCGGAGTCGTTTTTACGAGTTTTACCAGGGTCTTGACGCAATCCCTTGATACCAAACTCGCTCAGTCCGAAACCCTCTATCTCAGGTATATCTACAGCCGCATAGCAGTCGATGAGGTTAGCTGGCGAACCGTGAGCCTGATTTCGAGTGATGGCTCCGTGAGTGTGTGCCCATGCCGTCCATTGATTTGTGAAATTCTCAAACAGCAGGTCGCCCAGCGTCTCACGATAATCGCTCAGCACTTTAGGCTCGTAGGCAATCAGTTCTGGCAGATGATCTTCCAGCTTATAGCCGCGACGCTTTTCAAACTCTTTGAATAGCGTAGGAGTCCATGTGGCAGCCTCCACCTCGTAAGAGTCGTTGAAGAAGGTGTGAGGGTAGGGAGTCTTGGTGCGCTCGAAGGCCTGTTCGATATGTTTCAGATAATTGGCTACCGCAGTCTTGTCGAAGTGGTCAATCACCAAGCCTTCACCACCAGGAGCGGCTCGCTTCACCTTCATCACGCCATACTTGATATATACGGCAATGAGCTTGGCTGGTTGTTGCGTATGATAAGACAGGATGTGGCCATTAACCTTGGAGGTTACGTCTTTAGGCTGCCCATCTTCGTAAAGCATCACCTTTTCAAGGAATGAGTTTTTAGCATCCTTCTCTGAAGGCGACAAGTCGATATCGCCTGTTCCGCTGATTTCTTTTTCTACAAATACAACTCTGCAGGCCGATTCCTTTAAGGGTACCCAAGGTCCTCCGAAAGGCCAGCCCGTGCCTGTAGCCATATCCACCTCTATGCCGTTGCGCTCTGCCTGGCTCATTGTATAGCGCAGCATATCCATCCATTTGTCCGTGAGATAAGGGATATTGTTTTGCTGATTGCCCTGAACGCCATAGAGCGGGGTGATTTCTATGGCTCCGATGCCATGCTTAGCGTATTCTGAGAGGTTCCATTGCAGGTTCTCTTTATCGACGGCAGATCCCAGCCACCACCAGCGTGTGCCAGGCTTGGCTTCTGGTGTGACGGTAGGCCACGACTGCGCGTTGATGGTCAGCGCAAATGCGGCCATTGCTAAGGATGAAAGAATCCTTTTCATATATACTTCTTAGTTGCCGTCGGGCTTTTGGTTTTCTACTATACGTGAAGGTGCCCATTTGAATGTCTTCCAGTCATCGGGCTGTGCAGGGTCGAAGTCCTGCCAGTCTGGACGCAGATATTTTACTATAGGCAGGTTCAACTGCTTCATTCCCATCACTACACACTTGGCCACCTCGTAGGCACCGAATGGATTGAAATGGGTGTTGTCCTCCAGTTTGCGTCCGTACATCTCTGCAGGATAATGCACCAATGCGCGCTTGGAATCCTCATATCCCAATGCCTCAAAGAATACCTTTGTCGAAGCGTTGAGGTCTATCAGGGGCACGTTTTCCTTCTCTGCCACCATCTTCATGGCTGCGGGGAAGTCGCCGTGGGTGTTCCGCAATGTCTTCTTGTCGTCGTTGAAGGCGCGGCGCTGCGTGGGTGTACAGAACACGATCTCTGCGCCTTTCGCGCGCACCTGATCGACGAATATCTTCAGCTGGTACTGGTAGTGATACCAGGCTCCGTCGCCAGGACGTTTTTCCTTCTCATCGTTATGTCCGAACTCCACGAAGACGTAGTCGCCCTTCTTCAGCGTGGTCAGTATCTTGTCCAGACGGAAAGAACCGATAAACGTGCGAGCCGTTAGTCCGCTCTCTGCGTGGTTGCTGATGGCCACCTCTGGTCCGAACCAGCGGGTGATCATCTGTCCCCACGAAGCCCAGGGCTCGTTGTTCTGATCTACTACGGTAGAGTTGCCGCAGAGATAGATGGTGGGCACATCGGCCTTCTCTATGTGAATGCTCTTCACCGCAGGCATATCGCCGTTGAACTCCAGGGTCAGACGGTCGTCCCATGCCAAATATGACTTTTCGCGATCCTTGATTTTCACGCGTGTCTTCTCGTCAATCTGTGGCGAGCGCTTGTTGACCACGAAGGTCACTTCTTGCGTGTCCTTGGCTTTCTTCGTAGTGATGTTGTCCATCAGCAGTCGTCGGCCCTCGGCACGTACCGTGGTGTTAGAATTTTTCTTGCCGCCCAGCACCACCTTTACCAGATAGTTGCCATCGGGTACCTTCACGCTGAAATAGAAGGGTTCTGTGGGCTTTTTCTTGTCGGGAGCGGGTAGTACGTCGTAGCCATAGCCTTGTGCGTCGCTATACACAGGCTGCTGTTTTGTCATGTCGAAGTCAAATGTCTGGGCTACAGCAGCTACAGGCATCAGGGCCATCATGGCCAGAATAGTTTGTTTGAGCATAAGTAGTTTTTGTTTTTAATTTGTTTTTTGACGATGCAAAATTACATTATTTTTTCCGATAGACAAAATATTTCAAGATTTTTCGTATCTTTGCAACCGATATGAAAGACGTACAAATTACCAAGGTATTGGAAAAGCTGAACATCGCTTCTTTGAATGCGATGCAGCAGGAGTCGCAAGCGTGTATTCTGCGTGGACGCAACGATGTGGTCATCCTCTCGCCTACGGGAACGGGTAAGACGCTGGCCTATCTGCTTCCCCTCGTCCAACTGATTGATTCAGAGAGCGATGAGGTGCAAGCGCTGGTCATTGTGCCTGGACGTGAACTGGCTATGCAGTCGGATGCTGTTCTTAAGAGTATGGGCTCAGGAGTGCGTTCTCAGGCCTGCTACGGCGGCCGTGCGGCCATGGACGAGCATCGTGTGCTCAAGCAAAATCGCCCCCAGGTGGTCTTTGGCACACCAGGCCGACTGAACGATCATCTTGAAAAGGGTAACATCGATTTCCACCATATTAAATATATAGTGATAGACGAGTTTGACAAATGCCTGGAGATGGGTTTCCAGAACGAGATGTCGCGTCTGGTGGGAAAACTCACTAATCTGCAGCGCCGTATTCTGCTTTCGGCTACGGATGCCGAGCAGATTCCGCAGTTTGTAGAGATGAAGCGTACCGACCGGCTGGACTATCTAGTGGAGGAAGAGCCGCTGAACGATAGGGTAGAGGTGTATCGTGTCGATAGTCCCGAGAAGGATAAACTCGGAACCCTGGCTCGGCTCCTCGTCTCGCTTGGCAATACGCAGAGCATCGTCTTCCTCAACTATCGTGACTCTGTGGAGCGTACCGATGAGTTCCTGTGCCAACAGGGCTTCGTGACCAGCGCCTTTCATGGCGGCTTGGAACAGCGTCAGCGCGAGGATGCCCTGTATAAGTTTTCCAATGGGTCGGCCACCGTCCTTGTCTCTACGGATTTAGCCTCGCGTGGTCTCGACATCCCTCAAATCGAGAATATCATCCATTACCATTTGCCCTCTTCCGAGGATGCGTTAATTCACCGCGTAGGTCGCACAGCCCGCTGGGATCAGATGGGCAAGACCTTCTTCTTAGTTGGTCCTGAAGAGCATGTCCCCGAGTTTGTTGAAGGGGAAATCAAAGAGTATTCACTCCCTGCCCTACACAGAGAAGGGGTAGGGGTGAGTCTTCCCCGCATGTCCACATTATATATAGGTAAAGGAAAGAAAGACAAGATTTCGAAAGGCGATATCGTGGGCTTCCTTTGTAAGAAGGGCGGACTGGTGCCTTCTGAGATTGGCCGTATCGATGTCAACGACCGCTATGCCTATGCAGCCGTCAGTCGAGAGAAAGCGCAACAGGTCATCCGATTGACACAAGGCGAGAAAATCAAGGGGATTCGTACAGTAGTAGAACTGGTGAGATAGATTTTTGCCACGTTTAGTTTGCAAAATGTCACGAAATACACCTTTTTGCATTAATTTTTGCCAAAATATTTGCCCATTTAAAATAAAAAGTGTAATTTCGCACCCAAATTTAGAAACCATTTATAAACCCTATTAAAAAATTATGAAGAAGTACAACTTTAATGCAGGTCCTTCAATGCTTCCCCGCGAGGTCATTGAGGCTACCGCCAAACAGTGTCTTGATTTCAACGGTTCTGGTCTTTCTCTGATGGAGATCAGCCACCGTGCAAAGGACTTCCAGCCCGTTGTTGACGAGGCTGTAGCCCTGGTAAAAGAATTGTTGCAGATTCCTGAAGGTTACTCAGTTATCTTCCTTGGTGGTGGTGCCAGTCTGGAGTTCTGTATGATTCCTTATAACTTCCTGATTAAGAAGGCAGCTTACCTGAACACCGGTGTTTGGGCTAAGAAGGCTATGAAGGAAGCAAAGCTGTTTGGTGAGGTAGTAGAGGTGGCTTCTTCAGCTGATGCCAACTATACCTTCATTCCTAAAGATTGGACTGTTCCCGCTGATGCAGACTATCTGCACATCACGACCAACAATACCATCTATGGTACTGAGATCCGCAAGGACCTCGACGTCAATGTGCCTCTGATTGCCGATATGTCGTCAGACTTTATGAGCCGTCCTGTTGACGTGGCTAAATACGATGCTATCTATGCCGGTGCTCAGAAGAACCTGTCAATGGCAGGTGTGACCATCGTCATTCTGAAGGACGAGAAGCTGGGCAAGGCTCCCCGCGAGATTCCCACCATGCTCGACTACCGTACACACGTCGATAAGGGCTCAATGTTCAACACACCTCCTGTGGTGCCCATTTACTGCGCACTCGAGAATCTGCGCTGGATCAAACGCCAGGGTGGTCTTGAGGCAATGGACAAGCTGGCTAAGCAGCGTGCAGAGATCGTCTATGGCGAGATCGACCGCAACAAGATGTTCGTAGGCACAGCCAAGGAAGAGGATCGTTCACTCATGAATATCTGCTTCGTGATGGCCGACGAGTATAAGGAGCTGGAGAAGGACTTCCTCGACTTCGCTGTCAGCAAGGGTATGGTAGGTGTTAAGGGTCACCGTTCAGTAGGTGGTTTCCGCGCATCTTGCTACAACGCTCAGACCATCGAGGGCTGCAACGCTCTGGTGGCTTGCATGAAGGAATTCGAGGCAAATCATTAATACATTAAAGATTAAGCATTAAACATTAAAGATTGAATCTTTATGAAAGTGTTAGTTGCAACAGAGAAGCCATTTGCAGCAGCTGCTGTTAATGGTATCAAGGCAGAAATTGAGGCAGCCGGCAATGAGCTGGTACTGCTCGAGAAATATACAGAAAAGGCTCAGTTCCTGGCAGCCGTTGCTGATGCTGACGCGCTGATTATCCGTAGTGATAAGGTTGACGCTGAGGTTTTGGACGCTGCTAAGCAGTTGAAGATTGTGGTTCGTGCCGGTGCTGGTTACGACAACATTGATCTGGCTGCTGCTACTGCTCACAACGTAGTAGCCGAGAACACCCCAGGTCAGAACTCAAACGCTGTAGCCGAGTTGGTATTCGGTCTGCTCGTGATGGCCGTTCGTGGCTTCTACAACGGTAAGAGCGGCTCTGAGTTGCTGGGTAAGAAGCTGGGTATCCTGGCTTTCGGTAATGTAGGCCGCAACGTGGCTCGCATCGCCAAGGGCTTCGGTATGGACGTTTACGCTTACGATGCATTCTGCCCTGCAGAGGTTATCGAGAAGGCTGGTGTACATGCAGTAGCTAATCAGGACGCTCTGTTCGAGACCTGCGATGTAGTTTCTCTGCACATCCCTGCTACTCCTGAGACCAAGCAGAGCATCAACGCTGCTTTGGTTGGCAAGATGAAGAAGGGTGGCGTGCTGGTTAACACAGCTCGTAAGGAGGTTATTAATGAGCCTGAGCTGATTAAGCTGATGGCTGAGCGTGAGGACCTGAAGTTTGTTACCGACATCATGCCAGATGCTAACGACGAGTTCGCTAAGTTCGAAGGTCGCTACTTCTCAACTCCTAAGAAGATGGGTGCTCAGACAGCCGAGGCCAACATCAATGCTGGTATCGCTGCTGCTAAGCAGATCAACGCTTTCTTCAAGGATGGCGACACCAAGTTCCAGGTGAACAAGTAATATCAGCTTTCTGATATCGCAAATACACCAAGAGAGCAGACCTTCCGCAGGCCTGCTCTCTTTATGTTTTAAAATACTGTATTTGCTGTTTCATGCCTTTTCGCCTTCCGTTTCAGGCTGTTTTGCGTTGCGTTTTAGCCTAAAAGCCATTGCGTTTTAGGCTGTTTCATCTTGCATTTCAGCCTGTTTTGCATTGTGTTTCAGCCTGTTTCATCATTTTACACAGATGACAGATGACAGTTGAAAAACAATGCCCTTACCCCATACAGATAAAGTTCAACTTAGCTTCAATTTTTTTGTTAATATATATTAATTTATATTAATTTATATATATAATAATATCTATATATATACATATAATTATATATAAAGATAGATTATAGGAGTAGGGGGGTACCTTGTTTTGTAACTGTCATCTGTCATCTGTCATTGTCATCTGCATTATCTAATAAAATTTGTTCTCAACGGACTCTCCAATTCAGGATGACCATCCTCGTTGACGTTCAATTTGCGAATCATCCAAGCCATGTTACGGCCAAGTGTCCGCATAGTCTGCATTCCCTCTTCATCCTGTGCAGCCTGTCCAGGAGTCTGGCCATACACCATGTTCCAATATTGCGAACTGACAATAGGCATATTCAGAATAGTAAAATATTTGTTCAGACGGTCAAAGGCTGCCGATGCTCCACCTCTGCGACATACCACCACGCTGGCACCCGGCTTGAAGCGCAGGTCGTTGCCAAGAGAGTAAAACACACGGTCGAGCAAGGCACATAGCGAACCATTAGGGCCTCCGTAATAGACGGGGGAGCCAACAATAAGACCGTCGATGCCGTCCTTTACTGCACGCATCACTCGGAAATAGAGGTCGTCGCGGAACGTACACTTGCCCTCTCGTCCACACATACCACAGGCAATACAGCCTTGAACGGCCTGCTTGCCGATGCTGATAATCTCAGTCTCAACTCCCTCTTCGTTCAGGGTCTTTGCCACCTCGCTAAGAGCCGTAAACGTATTACCATGTTCCCTTGGGCTACCGTTAATCAAAAGTACCTTTGCCATATCTCAATACCAACATTTGTTAATTGTGAGTGCAAATATAGTGAAATCTCACCATTTTTGCGTAATTTTGCCAATGATTTTAATAAGATTTTGCACTCATGAATCAAAGCTTGGAATTAGAGAAATTGGCACTTGGCGTCTGCGAGATTGCAAGAAAGGCTGGTGCCTATATCAGGGACGAACGGAAGAAGTTCTCATTAGAGAGAGTGGAACGGAAACACGCCCATGACTACGTGTCGTATGTGGACAAAGGATCGGAAGAACAGATTGTGAATGGCCTCCGCCAGTTGTTGCCCCAGGCAGGCTTCATTACCGAAGAGGGTACAACGAAGGATGGCCGAGGTGAGCTAACGTGGGTTGTTGATCCGCTCGACGGCACTACGAACTTCATCCATCAGTATGCACCATATGCTGTGAGCATCGCTTTGCTTCAAGGAAAAGAGATACTGGTTGGTGTGGTCTATGAGGTGTGTCACGATGAGTGCTACTATGCATGGAAAGAAGGTGGTGCTTATTGCGATACAACCAACGGCAGACTCAGGTTGCAGGTAAGCGGAAATACAATCAATGATGCTCTACTATGCTTGCAGTTACCCTATAATAGTGATGCGTATAAGTCTGTTATTATGAGACTTATAAACAAACTATATGGTAATGTAGGAAGTGTGCGTATGTGCGGATCTGCTGCTATGGCGCTATGCAATGTGGCCTCGGGTCGCTACGACGGCTATGCTGAGCAATACATCGGACAATGGGACTTTATGGCCGGTGCGCTAATCGTGAAAGAGGCAGGCGGAAAGGTCACCAATTACGATGGTTCTGAGGATTTCACGGAGGGCAACAGCGTGGTGTCTACCAACGGCATCATCCAGCAGGACTTGCTGGAGGTTGTGATGGAGGCTAAATCTTGTTGATGTCAACATAGCCGTGGGTGACGGCATAAATGGTAAGGGCTGATACGCTCTTGATACCCAGTTTCTCCATGATATTCTTACGATGGGTGATCACAGTGGCAAGACCAATGTTCAGCTTGTCGGCAATCTCTTTGTTGATATAGCCTTGGACGATGAGCGACATCACCTCGATCTCGCGATTACTGAGCACTTTCTGGGAAAGGACCGGCGGCATGGGAGGCATGTTTCGCCCTTTGTCGTGGCCCATGCGATTGAGCATTAGAAGCGAGCGAATCAGTTCTTGCTCAGGCACGTTGATGCAGAGGGAATGGAAGTTGCCGAGCCTACTACTGTCGTTGAGCGAGAGGGTGAGCACAATGGTCTGGCGTGGATGCTCGGCAAAGAAGGCCCTGTTTTCAAGGACGATGTTCATGGCCACGAAATAGTGCATATAGCTCTCAGGATGATTGGCCATGAATTCGGTCATACTGCCAAAGCAGTCGATAACTGCTATGGGCATCACGCTTTGTATGAGTTGCTTTAACCCGATGTTGGAAAGCGTGTTGGGGTCAATGATGGCTATTTTGGGACGATTGTAGTTCATACGCTGTGCAAAGGTACGAAAAAACAAGCGAAAAGCAAAGCAAAAACTTAATAAACATTAATTTTTGGCATTTATTTTGCAAAAAAAGTGTGCGGAATAAGAAAAATGCCTATATTTGCAACGTGTTTTTCATGGTATTAGATTATTAAGGTTAATTACAGAAGATTGATTGTCGAGAGACTGAGCAATCTTCTTCAAAAAGCAATTAGCTTTTTTAATTGCACAAAAAAGGGAGCCTGCGAAGGTTCCCTTTTCTTTTTGTTTTTATCGTGTTGTTAATAGCTGCGGGCAATGATGACGCGTGCTTTTGAAGGCTTACCGCTCACCATGTCAACACCAGATGTCTGTTCTACGCCGAAAGGCACGCAACGGATTGTTGCCTGAGTATCTTCCTTGATCTTAGCCTCGGTCTCGGCAGTACCGTCCCAGTGGCAGAGGAAGAAGCCGCCGTCCTTGATGCGCTCCTTGAACTCTTCGTAGTTGTCGCACTCGTAGATATGAGCATCGCGATAGCTCTTGGCCTTCTCGAAGATGTTTTTCTGGATATCCTCGAGCAACTGCTCTACATACTGAGCGATACCCTCGATAGAGCGAGTCTCCTTCTCTAAGGTGTCGCGGCGCATCACCTCGATAGTGCCGTTCTCCAGGTCGCGAGCACCCAGTACCAGACGTACGGGAACACCCTTCAGCTCGTAGTCAGCGAACTTGAAGCCAGGACGCTTGTTGTCGGCATCGTCGAACTTCACGCTGATGCCCTTCTTGCGCAACTCCTCGATGATAGGCATTACCTCCTTGTTCACCAGTTCCATCTGCTCGGGCTTGGTGGCAATAGGTATGATGACAACCTGGATAGGAGCCAGACGTGGAGGCAATACCAGACCGTTGTCGTCAGAGTGAGTCATAATCAGGGCGCCAATCAAGCGGGTAGAAACACCCCATGAGGTAGCCCAAACATACTCAGGCTTGTTCTCCTTATTAAGATAGGTGACATCGAAAGCCTTGGCGAAGTTCTGACCCAGGAAGTGTGAGGTACCGCTCTGCAGCGCTTTACCGTCCTGCATCATAGCTTCGATGGTATAGGTGTCCAGAGCACCTGCGAAACGCTCGGTCTCGCTCTTCACACCCTGTACTACAGGTACTGCCATCCATTCCTCAGCAAACTTGGCATAGACCTTCAGCATCTTCTGTGCTTCCTCTTCGGCCTCCTCGCGGGTAGCATGAGCCGTATGACCTTCCTGCCACAGGAACTCAGAGGTACGGAGGAAGGGGCGCGTACGCATCTCCCAGCGCATCACGTTACACCACTGGTTGCACATCAAGGGCAGATCGCGCCAAGACTGAATCCAGTTTTTATAAGTATTCCAGATAATGGTCTCTGATGTAGGACGGATGATGAGCTCCTCTTCCAGTTTTGCAGAAGGGTCAACCTCAACGCCGCTCTTGTCATCCTTGGCACGCAGACGGTAGTGGGTCACTACGGCACACTCCTTTGCGAAACCTTCAACGTGTTCAGCCTCTTTCGACAGGAAAGATTTTGGTATCAGCAAGGGAAAATATGCGTTCTGAGCGCCAGTCTCCTTAAACATACGATCCAGCTCGTGCTGCATCTTTTCCCAAATAGCATAGCCATAAGGTTTGATGACCATGCATCCGCGTACGGCCGACTGCTCTGCAAGGTCAGCCTTAACCACGAGGTCGTTGAACCACTGGCTGTAATTATCCGCTCTTTTTGTTAATTCTTTTAATTCTTTTGCCATGATTTATGCAATAATTTTAAAATTTTGGTGCAAAGGTACAAAATAATTGAGAAATGAGGATTGTGAATAGAGATTTTTTTTCTATCTTTGCATCCGAAAACGAATTAGTTTAACATTTTTAATTAATAAAAAAAGTATTACTATTATGAAATCAATGAAGACTTTGATTCTGGCTCTTTGCGCTGGAATCGTGATGGCAGGTTGCAGCAACATGGGTAAAGGTACCGCTATTGGTGCAGCTGGTGGCGCTGTTCTGGGCGCAATCGTAGGTAAGGTTGCTGGTAATACCGCTGTTGGTGCCGCTATCGGTACTGCTGTAGGTGCTGGTACTGGTGCCCTGATCGGTAAGCACATGGATAAGGTTAAGGCCGAGGCCGAGGCTGTGAAGAACGCTCAGGTAGAGACCGTAACCGATGCTAACGGTCTGCAGGCTGTGAAGCTGACCTTCGACTCAGGTATCCTGTTCGCTACAAACAAGGCCACTCTGAATGCTAATTCAAAGGCTGCCCTGGACCAGTGCGCTACGCTGCTGAAGAACAATGCTGACTGCGACATCGCCATCTATGGTCATACCGACAATACCGGTTCTGACGCTATCAACAACCCTCTGTCAGTAAACCGTGCAAAGGCTGTGAACACCTATCTGCTGGGTAAGGGCGTTAGCGCTAGCCAGATCCGCACCGTTGATGGTCAGGGCTCTACCAACCCCGTTGCTGATAACAGCACCGCTGCTGGCCGCCAGCAGAACCGTCGCGTAGAGATTTACATGTATGCTTCTCAGGCTATGATTCAGGCTGCTGAGAACGGCACACTGAAGTAAATTGATGAAGCAACTGCTTACCAAATTACGCAAAATTGCCCAATGGGCATTAGCAATATTCTTCGGCACTACCATCCTTTCTGTGGTAGTGCTGAAGTTTTTTCCCGTCTATTACACCCCCTTGATGTTTATCCGTCTCTTCCAATTGGACGAGCCAAAGATTAGCCATACATGGGTGTCACTCGACGAGATGTCGCCTTCAATGCCTCTGGCTGTGATGGGGAGCGAGGATGCTAATTTTCAGGAGCATTGGGGCTTTGACTTTGCCGCTATCCAGTATGCGGCCAAGCGTAACCGTGAACATCCTGAAAAGAATAGGCTGGGGGCTTCTACCATCTCACAGCAGACCGCAAAGAACGTGTTCCTATGGCCAGGCCGTTCATGGGTACGCAAAGGACTGGAGGCTTATTTTACCATATTAATAGAGGTATTCTGGTCAAAGGAACGTATCATGGAGGTATATCTTAACTCCATAGAGACAGGTCCTGGCATCTATGGCGTTCAGGCTGTAGCACGTGAGCATTTCGGATGTGATGCTAAAGATCTGACAGCCAAGCAATGTGCGCTCATTGCAGCAACCCTGCCTAATCCCCGTCGTTTTAGCAGTAAGAACCCCAGTCGTTACATGAAAAAACGTCAGCGCTGGATACTGAATAATATGCGCTACGTAAAACCGCTGGATAAATAATAATCTTTTTGTCGTTTTGTTTGGTTATATGGGAAAAGTTTATTAACTTTGCCCCTCAGATGTATTATTAATAACTTAAACATAAAACAAATGGAAAACAATGCTCAGTTGATTGCCGAGTGCACTGCACGGGCAAAAGAATGGCTTTCTCCTGCTTTTGATGAGGAGACGCGTAAGGATGTTCAGTCAATGCTGGATGCTGAAGATAAGTCTGCCCTGATTGATGCTTTCTATCAGAACCTTGAGTTCGGTACGGGCGGTCTGCGTGGCATCATGGGTGCAGGCACCAATCGCATGAACAAATATATTGTAGGTATGGCCACTCAGGGTTTTGCCAATTATATCAATAAGGCATTCCCTAACATGCAGCCCGCTGTAGTGGTTGGTCATGACTGCCGTAATAATGGACGTATGTTTGCTGAGACTGTTGCCGACATCTTCTCGGCTAACGGTATCAAGGTTTATCTCTTTGAGAGTCTGCGTCCTACACCAGAGATTTCATTCGCTATCCGTCAGCTCAAGTGTCAGGCAGGTGTCAATGTCACCGCTTCTCACAACCCTCGCGAATACAATGGCTACAAGGCTTATTGGGATGATGGCGCTCAGGTGTTGGCCCCACATGATAAGGGTATCATTGACGAGGTGAACAAGGTGAAGATTGGGGACGTGAAGTTTGAGGGCAATAAAGACCTTATCGTTCCTATTGGCGGTGAGATGGACTGGGACTATATCCAGGCAGTGAAGGAAGCAATGGTTGACCAGGATGTTATCTTGCGCCAGAAAGACCTTAACATCGTCTATTCTCCCATGCACGGCACAGGTCGCGTGATTATTCCAATGGCATTGCGCTCATGGGGTTTCCAGAATATCCACGTAGTGCCCGAGCAGATGGTAATCGATGGAAACTTCCCCACGGTTGTTTCGCCTAACCCCGAGAATGCCGAGGCTATGACCCTGGGTATGAAGCTTGGCACAAAACTCAATGCCGACCTCGTGATTGCTTCTGACCCCGATGCCGACCGTCTGGCTATCGTTTGCCGCAATGCTAAGGGCGAGTGGGAGATTCTGAATGGTAACCAGACCTGCATGATGTTCTGCTGGTATATCATTGCCAACAAGAAGAAGCTCGGACAGCTCAAGGGTAATGAATTCCTGGTAAAGACTATCGTAACAACAGAAGTTATTGCCGAGATTGCCAAGAAGAATGGCGTTGAGCTGATGGACTGCTATACTGGCTTCAAGTGGATTGCCAATGAAATCCGTGTGAACGAAGGTAAGAAGAAGTATATTGGCGGTGGTGAGGAGTCATTCGGATTCTTGCCATTTGATAAGGTCCGCGATAAGGACTCTCCTGCATCTATCTGCCTGATCTGTGAGATTGCAGCATGGGCACGTGATAACGGTATGACTCTCTATGATCTGCTGATGAACATCTACAAGGAATATGGATTCTCGAAGGAGGTAACTATCAACGTGGTTCGTCCTGGTAAGACAGGTGCTGACGAGATCAAGCAGATGATGACCGACTTCCGTGCTAATCCTCCTAAGACTCTGGGTGGCTCTAAGGTCGTTGTTGTTAAAGACTATAAGACCTTGGAGGCCAAGAAGGCTGATGGTAGCGTAGAGAAACTCAACATGCCTGACACCTCTAACGTGCTGCAGTGGTTCTGTGAAGATGGCACGAAGGTTTCTGTTCGTCCTTCTGGTACTGAACCAAAGATCAAGTTCTATACAGAGATTAAGGATCCAAGTTTCAAAGAGGCTGCCGACTACGAGCGTTGCATCAAGGCCGCTGAAGCCAAGATTGAGGCTCTGAAGAAAGATTTGAACCTGTAATGATAGAATATATCGTTAATAATATGTGGGCGGTGTGGGCAGTAATAGCTGTCTTAGGCCTGGTCGTAGAACTGTCGTCTGGCGATTTCTTCGTCATCTGTTTCTCGATCGGAGCCGTTGGTGCAGCTATTGCAGCCCCATTTTCCAACATATACGTTCAGCTGGGAGTGTTTGCTGTCGTAACGGCTTTAAGCATCTTTCAGGTGCGCCCCTTTGCCTTGCGCTATCTGCATAAGAATGATGACCATAGGGTCAGTAACGGTGATGCGCTGATAGGGCAGACGGGTAGGGTGAGTAAGACCATTCCTGCAGGAGGTGATGGACGTGTTGCCATTGGTGGTGATGACTGGAAGGCCATCTCCAACAGTAAGGAGCCTATTCCTGTTGGTACTGCTGTCAGAGTGGTAAGCCGCGAAAGTATCATCATCACAGTTGAAGTAGTGTAAATTTATAACAAGAGTTTATTTCTTATGGAATTGACAATTTATTTCTTAGCAGCAGCCATCGTTCTGGTATTTGTTTTTGCCAAGATGGCGCTGGTCATCATTCCTCAGTCTGAGACCAAGATTATTGAGCGATTGGGACGTTATCATGCAACCTTGAAACCAGGTATCAATCTGATTATCCCTTTCATCGACCGTGCCAAAAACGTGGTCGTACTCAAGTATGGCCGATATGTCTATTCAAACAATATTGACTTGCGTGAACAGGTATATGATTTTCCCAAGCAGAATGTGATTACCAAGGATAATATCCAGATGGAAATCAACGCGTTGCTTTATTTCCAGATTATGGATCCATTCAAAGCTACTTACGAGATCAACAACCTGCCCAATGCTATCGAGAAACTGACGCAGACCACACTTCGTAATATCATTGGTGAACTGGAACTTGACGAGACGCTGACCTCACGCGATACGATCAATACCAAGCTGCGTGCCGTGCTGGATGATGCTACTGACAAGTGGGGTGTGAAGGTGAATCGCGTAGAGTTGCAGGACATCACACCACCATCATCTGTGCTGAACGCGATGGAGAAGCAGATGCAGGCTGAACGTAACAAGCGTGCACAGATCCTGACATCAGAGGGTGAGAAGGCAGCCGAAATCCTGGCATCAGAAGGTGAGAAGACGGCTACTATCAACCGTGCTGAAGCTGCCAAGCAAGAAGCTATTTTGACGGCAGAAGGTGAAGCTCAGGCACGTATTCGCAAGGCAGAGGCCGAAGCGAAAGCAATTGAGCTTATCACTGAGGCCGTAGGAAAGAGCACCAATCCTGCTAATTACCTGTTGGCTCAGAAGTATATCCAAATGCTTGAGGAATTGGCTCAGGGCGACAAGACCAAGACAGTCTATCTGCCTTATGAGGCTACCAATCTGATGGGAAGTATCGGAGGTATCAAAGACTTGTTTAAAGAGTCCTGAATATGAATTGATTGCGAATAAAAAACCATATTGAAAAAAGATTGCAAACTATTCGGCTGTTTGCAATCTTTTTTGTACCTTTGCAGCCGAATTAGACTGCATACAATATGGTATACAATATTTTCAAGGGACTTGGCATTGCCTTGGTAACCCCTTTTAAGCAGGATGGCTCGGTAGATTACGAAGCTTTATTGCGCTTGGTGGAATATCAACTGGATAACGGAGCCGACTTCTTCTGTATTCTTGCTACTACAGGTGAGACACCTACATTGACAGCTGAGGAGAAGAAGCGCATCAAGGATTTGATTGTTGAAAAGGTTCAGGCACGCGTTCCTATTCTTATGGGATGTGGAGGTAACAATACAGCCGCTGTCGTTGAGGAATTGAAAAATGGCGACTTTAAAGGTGTTGATGGCATATTGAGTGTATGTCCCTATTACAACAAACCGTCGCAAGAAGGACTATATCAGCATTTCAAAGCTATTGCAGCTGCCACGTCGCTGCCCGTAGTACTATATAATGTGCCAGGTAGAACAGGAGTCAACTTGAAGGCAGAGACAACAGTACGTCTGGCTCGTGATTGTCAGAATATTGTTGCTATTAAAGAGGCTTCAGGTAATCTTGAACAGGTTGATGAAATAATCAAGAATAAACCAGCTGATTTTGACGTGATATCTGGTGATGACTCGTTAACATTCCCAATGGTATCATGCGGAGCAGTAGGTGTGATTTCAGTCATTGGTAATGCGTTGCCAAAGGAGTTTTCGAAAATGATCCGATTGCAGATGCGTGGCGAATACGACCCTGCCCGCAAAATTCATCATCGTTTTACAGACCTTTTCTCCCTACTATTTGTAGATGGTAATCCAGCTGGTGTGAAGGCCATGCTTCACGAGATGGGATTCATCGAGAATGTATTGCGACTACCATTGGTTCCTACGCGGATTAGCACCAAGCAGCGTATGAGTGAATTGCTTAGAGAATTAAAGATTTGAGAACGCTTCCTCAAATCTTTTTTTTTGCTATTTATTGATAGACTTCATCGCGGCTTTTGCTGCTAAAACAGCACGGCGCCAGTCGGTATCAAGCGAGAAACGTGTAAGACTGCTGGCATCGTTGAAATAAGTCAACACCAGTTCGGTGTCTTTGTCGTTAAATAGCGGATTGGAATAGCTGGCATCCATATAGGCTTTGATGATCTTTTTCTGATGGTTGGCTGGCATATTCCTGCTTTCAACGAGTGATCTCGTGTAATTGGTGATAAAGACATTCAATGAGAGTGCTTCCTTATCGAGCAAATCGGCACTGGAGTCCGGAAACTCTTCTTTCATTCTGATGGCCAGATAATTGAGCGCATCAAGCTTGAACATACTGAACTTACGTATCAGCAGATCGGCAGTAGGATCGTTGACTTTTGCCTGGGCTGTACGTCTTATTTCTGTATATATCTCTTGAGCTTGAAGTGTCGTTGTGATAGATACGATAAACAGAAGGGTAAGTAAACCTTTTTTCATAATTATATGTTTTTTACAAGATATTTTTTATTAGTAAAACAGACTGGTAACTCTTCCTCATAATGAGTTACCATCACAAGTGTTTTGCCAGGCAATTGACTGTAAGTTTGAATAATTTCTTTCACCATCAGTCGGTTCTGACTGTCTAACCCGTGAAGTGGCTCATCGAGAATAAGCAGCTGAGGTGCTTTGACGAATGCACGCGCCAGCAATACCAAGCGCTGCTCTCCACTTGAGAGGGTAAGGAATGGGCGTTCTGCTAATTCCTCAATCCCGAAGATATTCATCCACCACAGACATTGCTCACGTTCTGATTCGTTGGCTCGTGTATAAAGTCCTACAGTGTCTTTGATGCCGCTGGCCACTACTTGGAACGCAGGAATGTTATGTTGATATGAACGGTGCATCTCAGGTGAGACGTAACCTATGGCACGCTTGATTTCCCAAATGCTTTCGCCACTTCCGCGTTGCTTGCCAAACAGACGGATGTCATTGGCATAAGCTTGAGGATTGTCGCCACAGATGAGAGAGAGTAGGGTGGATTTACCACTGCCATTGGGACCTGATAATGCCCAACATTCACCCTTTTGGATTGTCCAATCGAGGTCTTTCAGTATGGTGCGGTTTCCATATTTGATATTGACATGATTAAACTGTACAATCTCTTTGTTGCCGATTGGGTTTTCTGTGGTCTCTGCCAATGACAGTATTGCTCGATGTCGCTTGTCATCCAAATGATGGAGTGGTGCACAGAATTCTTCCTTGGGTGTAATCCAAATGATGTCATCAATATAATCGGGGATATTTTCTTCACGTGCAATCACCATATATATAATAAGGTGTTGCTCTTTCGCAAGGAGTGGGAACAGATGGTTCAGCTGTTGACGTGTCTCCGCATCAAGCCCAATGAACGGATTATCAAGTATTAACGTCTGCGGATTTGCCAATAGAGTCTTGATGAGTTGGAACTTCCGTAATTCGCCACTACTCAGACTGATGACATATTTGTCGAGAAGAGGCTCGAAGTCAAAAAGTGTGTAGAGATGATGTAACAACTGCCGCCGTTCTGCAGTATCCTCACCTAATTGATCGTATGCCCGCTGTAGTACATCGCCTACATATGGCGTTTCATTGTCAATATCATGTTGATTCCACCGCAGTTGTAGGTAATAGGCCTTATCGGTGGTAGCACCGTATGTGTCGCAAAAAGCTATATAGCGCAAACGACTGCTGGCCATTTGCTTGCGCAGTTGGTCAACATAGGCAGTCTTTCCGCTTCCGTTACGTCCTACGATAGCTACTATTTTGGAGCTTTCCATACCTTGTTCTGATTCTTGTTAACGAAATCTTTCCATCCGCGATAGTGTGGCGCATCACTTTCTGGACGTCCCATTTGAAGAAAATGACAATAGGCGGCAGCAAGTGCGTCGGTTGCATCCATAAATCGCCCCATCTCGTCATTGGGAATATGCAGCAGTCGTTGTAGCATACCTGCCACCTGCTCCTTTGAAGCTGTACCATTGCCCGTCAGTGCCATCTTGATCTTCATGGGCGCATATTCGTGAATAGGTACGCTACGTTGAATGGAAGCTGCAATGGCAACTCCCTGAGCGCGTCCTAGCTTCAGCATTGATTGCACGTTTTTGCCAAAGAAAGGGGCTTCGATGGCCAACTCATCAGGCAGATAGGAGTCTATGATGCCCGTAACCCGTTCGTAGATATGCCCTAATTTTAGATAAGCATCCTCAAATTTTCTTAGGTCGATAACGCCCATCGTTACCATCTGGGCTTTACCTTCTACAACCTTTAAGATGCCGTATCCCATGATATTTGTTCCTGGGTCAACTCCCATTATAACTATTTCCTTCATGCTGCAAAGGTAACGTTTTATTCGCAGATGAACACATTATTATATTTATTTTAACCAGAAAACAGAAAAATTATATCTCAAAAAATTTGTGAAATCAAATAAAATGCTTAATTTTGCAGCATAAAACTATATAACCATAGACCCGTGTGCTATGTTAGAGACTGAAAAACTTGAATCTCAAATTCAAAAAAGCGACTATAAGGTTCTCATAGTTGATGACGTTGTAAGCAATGTGCTTCTCTTAAAGATATTGCTTACAAACGAGAAGTATCAGGTGTGTACAGCCAATTGTGGCAACATGTGTATTGAACAGGCTAAAGCCGAGAAACCCGACTTGATTCTGCTTGACGTGATGATGCCTGATATCACTGGCTTTGACACTGCCCAGATTCTGAAGAAAGATCCTGAGACTGCTCACATTCCCATCATTTTCCTGACGGCTTTGAACAATCCTAGCGATTTGGTACATGGCTTCCAGGTGGGAGCCAGTGACTTCTTGACAAAGCCTTTCAACAAAGAAGAATTGGTTGTTCGTGTATTCCATCAGATCAAATTAGTGGCTGCCACTCGTATCATTGAGAAACAAAATGCCGAATTACGTGCTACAATTGGAAATCGTGACAAGATGTATTCCGTCATTGCCCACGATTTACGTTCGCCAATGGCAAGTATCCGTATGGTGCTCAATCTTGTGGTAGCATCAGCATCGCGTGAAACGGTAGGTGCCGAACTATACGAATTGCTCGATAAAGCAAATAAAGAATCGGAAGACGTACACGATTTGCTTGACAACCTGTTGAAGTGGACGAAGAGTCAGACAGGACGCCTTAATGTGGTGATACAGGACTTAGATCTCAATGATATCATCCCTGGGGTCGTTGATATTTTTGAGATAATAGCCCAGACTAAACAAATTAAGCTGAATTACGTAGGAAGTGATTCGCCTGTCATCGTAACTGCCGATAATGATATGCTGAAGACCGTAGTTCGCAATTTTATGTCCAATGCTATTAAGTTCTCTCCGGAAAACAGTTCAATAGATATTACATTGACAACTGAAGGTGATTATGCTAAGATTAGCGTGCGCGATCACGGAGTTGGTATCGCTTCCGATCGACTTAACAGTATCTTCAATAAGGGCGAGACTACATATGGCACCGGTGGCGAAGAAGGATCCGGCTTAGGCCTGCAACTCTGTCAAGACTTTGCAAGTAAGATTGGTGGATATTGCAAAGTGGAGTCAGAACTTGGAGAAGGTTCTATGTTTAGTGTCTTTGTTCCATTGAAGAAATAAAAAAATTATAGTAAAAAAGGTAATCATTTTTTTGTCATTACAAATAAAATGATTACCTTTGCATCCGATTTCAGAACAACGCTTCGAATCTTGAAGCGTTTCTTATAACAAAATCACCGATTTTTTTTAAATAAATACGTATTACGTATATAAGTATTCTGTATGTATACTAAAGAACAACTAGAAAAAATGGCAGTTCCAGAGTTGATGGAAGTTGCTGTTAAACTGGGCATTAAAGTATCCCAGAACGATTCCTTGGAAACTGTTATTTACGATATATTGGATAAAGCGGCCATTGATAGTGCCGCTGAGGATTCTACACCCAAACGCAAGCGGACCCGCATTGCCAAGAAAGACACTGACAAGGTCTATACTGTTAGTGGCGACGAAGGCGAAAACTTGGATTCCAAGGGTGAGAAGAAAAAGAAGGTTGAGACACCTTCATTGTTTTCCGACGTTCCTGAAACCTCACCTGGCGAAGATGAAAAGAAAGAAGAAGTAAAGCCTGCTCCTAAGAAACGTGGCCGCAAATCAAAAGCTGAACTTGCTGCAGAGAATGAAGCTGCTGAGAAAACTGAGTCTCAGGCAGATCAGCAATCAGAGGAAATGCCAACAAAATCTGTTCTTACCGAAGATATTGCTGTTCCTGAAGCTATAGAGGAAGATATCTCTACACCATCCGCAGACAGTGATATGTTGGCCAACTTGCAGGAGAAAATGTCAAAACATCGCGAGGAATCGGCACCACAAGCTGATACAGACTACTGGGAGGGTGATCCTGGTGACGGCACAGATTTCATCACCGTTGTTGACTTGCCCATTGAGGATCAGGCTGCAATCCCTACGCTCGATATGTTCGATCGTCCAATGGCTGTGCAGCAAGAACCAACATATCAGTCACCGGTATTGCAGCCAGCCCAAAATGATCCTCGTTTCGACTTTGCGGATATTATTGAGGGTAATGGCGTGCTGGAACTGCTTCAAGATGGATATGGTTTCCTTCGTTCAAGCGACTACAACTATTTGTCTTCACCCGATGATATTTATGTATCTCCACAGCAGATTAAGAAATATAGTTTGAAAACTGGCGATGTGGTAGAGTGTACTGTGCGTCCGCCTCACGACAACGAGAAATACTTTGCTATGTCAACGGTGAAGAGCATCAACGGCCGAGATCCCATGGAAGTGCGCGACCGTGTGTCTTTCGAGCATCTCACACCACTCTTCCCTGAAGAAAAGTTCATGCTTTGCGGAGATCCTTCTACCACGAATCCCTCTACGCGTATTGTTGACTTGTTTGCTCCTATCGGTAAGGGACAACGTGCGCTGATTGTAGCCCAGCCAAAGACCGGTAAGACCATCCTAATGAAGGATGTTGCCAATGCAATTGCCGCCAACCATCCAGAGGCCTATATTATGATGCTGCTTATTGACGAGCGCCCTGAGGAAGTAACAGATATGAGTCGTACGGTAAATGCCGAGGTGATTGCCTCTACCTTTGACGAACCCGCCGACCGTCATGTGAAGATTGCCGGCATTGTGCTTGAGAAGGCAAAACGTATGGTGGAATGTGGTCATGATGTAGTAATTTTCTTAGACTCTATCACTCGCTTAGCGCGTGCATATAATACGGTGTCCCCCGCAAGTGGTAAGGTTCTAACTGGTGGCGTTGATGCTAACGCCCTTCAGAAGCCTAAGCGTTTCTTTGGCGCTGCCCGTAATATCGAGGGGGGAGGGTCGTTAACCATCATTGCTACTGCATTGGTAGATACTGGCTCTAAGATGGATGAGGTAATCTTTGAAGAATTCAAGGGCACTGGCAACTCGGAAATTCAGCTTGACCGTATGCTGTCTAATAAGCGTGTGTTCCCAGCACTCAACCTTGTTCAGTCATCTACTCGTCGTGATGACCTCCTTCAAGATCCTACTACACTGAATCGTATGTGGATTATTCGCAAGTTTATTGCCGAGATGAACCCCATTGAGGCCATGAATACCGTTCGTGACCGCTTAGTGCAGAGCCGCAACAATGAAGAATTTCTGATGTCAATGAACGGATAAAAGGTGCCTTTTTGATGAAATATGAGCCGCAGACAGCTTGTTCTGCGGCTTTTTTTTCATATTTTACTCGAAATGTTTCGCTGTTTCAGAAAATAGTTGTAAATTTGTCGCTGCAAACGAAAGAAAGATATAATCTATAAACACTTAAAAACAAAAGAAAATGGCAAAAATCGTAACATTGGGCGAGATTATGCTCCGCCTGTCGCCTCAGGGCAACGACCGTTTTATTCAGAGTGAATCATTCCGTATCATCCCTGGTGGTGGTGAGGCTAATGTGGCTATTTCAGTAGCCAACTATGGCCACGAAGCATACTTCGTCTCAAAACTTCCTAAGCACGAGATTGGTCAGATTGCTGTGAATGCCATGCGTCGCTATGGAGTTAATACCGATTTCATCGCTCGTGGCGGTGATCGCGTAGGATTGTATTATGCTGAGACTGGCGCTTCTATGCGTCCTTCCAAGGTGATTTATGACCGTGCTCATTCTTCAATTGCCGAGGCTACTCCTGCAGATTTTGACTTCGATAAGATTATGGAAGGTGCTGCTTGGTTCCATTGGAGTGGTATCACGCCAGCTATCTCTGATAAGGCTGCTGAATTAACAAAACTGGCTTGTGAGGCTGCCAAGCGTCATGGTGTTACTGTATCTGTTGACCTTAACTTCCGTAAGAAACTGTGGACCAGTGAGAAAGCTATCTCAATCATGCGTCCTTTGATGCAATATGTTGATGTTTGTATTGGAAACGAAGAGGATGCTGAACTTTGTCTCGGTTTCAAGCCCGACGCAGATGTAGAGGGAGGTCAGACTGATGCTTCTGGTTACGAGGGTATTTTCAAGCAGATGATGCAGGAGTTCGGTTTCAAGTATGTGGTTTCTACCCTGCGTGAGAGCTACAGTGCCACTTTCAATGGCTGGAAGGCCTTGATCTATGATGGCAAGGAGTTCTATCAGTCAAAGCGCTATGAGATTAATCCTATCATCGACCGCGTAGGTGGTGGTGACTCTTTCTCGGGTGGTTTGATTCATGGTCTTCTGACCAAGAAAACTCAGGGCGAGGCTCTTGAGTTTGCTGTGGCTGCTTCTGCTTTGAAGCACACAATCAATGGTGACTTCAACTTGGTAAGTGTAGATGAGGTTGAGGCTCTTGCTGGCGGTAATGCAAATGGACGTGTACAAAGATAAGAATTATGGCAAAGTTTGATAAGATAGCAGTTCTGAAAAAGATTGGCGACACAGGTATGGTGCCTGTGTTCTATCACAAGGATCTTGAGATATGTAAGAATGTAGTGAAGGCTTGCTACGAAGGTGGTGTTCGTGCTTTCGAGTTTACTAACCGCGGTGACTTCGCTCATGAGATTTTCGGTGAGCTGGTAAAGTGGGCCGACAAGGAATGCCCTGAACTGGCTCTGGGAATTGGTAGCGTTGTGGATGCTCCTACAGCAGCCCTCTACCTTCAGTTGGGTGCTAATTTTGTGGTAGGTCCTCTGTTCAACCCTGAGATTGCTCCTATTTGCAATCGCCGTTTGGTTCCTTATTGTCCTGGCTGCATGACTGTTAGTGAGATTGGTAAGGCTCAGGAATTAGGGTGTGACCTCACAAAGGTGTTCCCTGGTGATGTCGTTGGTCCTAACATGGTGAAGGGTCTCAAGGCTCCAATGCCCTGGTCAAAGATTATGGTAACAGGTGGTGTGGCTCCTGAGGAGGAGAATCTCACCAAGTGGTTCAAGGCCGGCGTGTTCTGTGTAGGTATGGGTTCCAAGTTGTTCCCCTCTGATAAGGTGAAGGCAGGCGACTGGCAGTATGTTACCGATAAGTGTAAGGAGGCTCTTGGCTATGTGGCTAAGGCACGCGCTTAAGCTATTTGCACCATTATTACTTCTTTCAGCTTGTTCACCGTCTGATAGGCAAGCGGTGGACAAGCTGAATTCTTCTTCCTATGCCTATCATTACCGGAATTTAGATTCCACAGAGCATTACGCTCGTCTAGCTTTTTCTGAGGCTGAGCGTCAGCATTATGTTGACGGACAGGCCGAAGCCCTCAATAATCTTGCTTTTGTAGATATCGTAAGAATGCACTATGAAGAAGCTCATCAGCATCTGGATAGTGTACTGATGATATCTGACAACCAGTTGGAACGACTTATAGCCCATGTGCAGATGATGCGTCTCTGCCAGCGCCAGTCCCAAAATCGCGAGTTCTATGATTGTCGTGAACAGGCCCAGCGTGCCATGCTACGTATTGACGAAGACCGTCAGCAGTTGTCTGAGCGTCAACAGCAGCGTCTGCTCTATGCAGAGACTGAGATGGATATCGTCACTTCCACCTATTATTATTATGTTGGACTAGAAAGATTGTCCGCAGAGACAATACTATCAATACGCCCTGATATAGAGAGAGATACTATACAATACTTAAACTATCTCTATAATGTCGGAGCAGGTGGTGTCATCAACCATGGAACGCAGCGTGAAATCGTGCAGATTGAGTTCGATTACCTTATGCGTTGCTTTCTGTTGTCAAGTCAAGTTGAGTGTCCGTTCTTTACGGCAAACTCCTTGGAGGCATTGGCTGAACATCTGAGCGTTGACGAGTATTGTCAGCAACTGACTGCTGATAACCTGCCTGCCATGAAATTTATCAATCCTGAGAATATCTCTGATGAACAGTTGCCCCTTTGGCTCGCAGAACATGCGTTGACGCTGTTTCAGCTCTATGGAGATACCTATCAGATAGCTGGTGCTTATCGTACGCTCGCCTCCTGTTGTATGAAGCATGATGATTATGAAGGAGCCTTATACAATCTAGAGCAGTCGTTAAGCGATACGCTCATTTTCCAGGCCCCTGACCTCGTTGCCAGTATTCGTGAGCAGCTTTGCGTGGCCTACTCAGCAATGGATGACAAAGAATCAAGCGACTTTAATCGTAACTCATATCTTGATTTGCAAGAGCGTACTCGTCAAGACCAATGGCTGGAGGCTCGAGCTTATCAGCTTGAACATTCACTCTCGCAACTCAACATTCTGCTTATTGCCGTCGCTATTCTCTTCATGCTGTTTCTCCTAGTGCTAACGGTTTTCTATTTCTATCGCAGAAAAACGATGAGAAGCAAACCTGAGATGGCACTTGTGGAAGAGTTTGAAGAGTTGGAGGAGCAGACAGCTATCACCCAGAGTCATATCGTGCAGCAGCGTCGTACGTATTTCGACCAACTGGCCAAGATGTCTCTTGTCAATGGCATTATACCCTTTATCGACCGTATGATTCATGAGGAGAAAAACCTCCATGATGATCAGCATCGAGAAGAACGTATTCAGTATATCCGCGAACTGACTGAAAATATCAACCAGCAAAACGACATTCTGACCCATTGGATTCAATTGCGTAAAGGTGAGCTCAGCGTCCATATTGAGTCGTTTGCCCTCCAGGAACTGTTCAATATGCTGGCAAAGAGCAGTCGCAGCTTTGCCCTGAAAGATATCTTGCTCACTATTCAGCCTACCCAGCTTTCTGTCAAGGCCGACAAGGTGCTGACGCTTTTCATGCTCAACACGTTGGCTGACAACGCCCGTAAATATACGGAGCAGGGTGGGGAAGTATCGGTCTATGCTACTGATGCTGAGCATTATGTCGAGATCTCTGTTGCTGATACAGGCAAGGGTATGAGCGAAGAACAGTTGCAGCATGTCTTTGAGCGTCAGATTATCATAGATGGCGATCGTCGTCAGGTAGATAAAAGTCACGGTTTCGGACTGATCAATTGTAAGGGCATCATCGAGAAGTACCGCAAGTTGAGTCAAATCTTCTCCGTTTGTATGATTGCTGCAGAAAGTGAGCTGGGCAAGGGAAGTCGTTTCTATTTTCGATTGCCCAAGAAAGTGATGATGACACTCATTTTTTTCTTCTCCTTAGCTCACGTTTCTTTCGCCCAGCATCCGCTTCTCAGCCAGGCCTATGCTTTTGCTGACTCCACCTATTACTTGAATGTCAGGGGCGATTATCAGGGCTCACTCCTCTATGCCGACTCTTGCCAACAATGCTTCAACGACTATTACCGCAGCGTTTCAGGTACTACGGCCGATACCCTGCTTTCCGTTGGCGATCTGTCCACAACGCCGCCAGAGATACTCTGGTTTCATCAAGGGTTCGACATCAACTATCAAGCCTTACTGGATATGCGCAACGAGAGTGCCGTTGCCGCCCTTGCCTTGCACCAATGGCAGCTCTACTATTACAACAATCGTATCTATACACTCCTGTTCAAGGAAATGTCGGCCGATGTCTCGCTCGATTCTTATTGCCGAACCATGCTCCAGTCGCAGGCAAACAAGCAAGTAGCCATCATTTTGCTGGTATTCTTGTTTATGGCTATCATCGCCTTGGTGCTTTGGCAACTTATGGTACTCCACAATCGGCGCTACAGTCTTGTTCAGCAGCGCCTCAGCCAGTTGGAATTAATGGGCGATGATCTGCAGCGTCTAAAGATGGAAGAGGCCAGTCTCTACGTCAGCAATGCCGTGCTCGACAATACTCTATCTACGCTTAAACACGAGACGATGTATTATCCCTCGCGCATCCAGCAGCTTCTTGAGGCCAACGACACAGCCTCACTCCTTGAGGTCACCACCTATTATCGTGAGCTCTATGGTATGCTCAGCCAGCAGGCCATGCGCCAGCTGGAGCACACAAAACTCCATCTTCAGCCATTAGACCATGAGGTGCTGGGAGATGTGCAGATGATTGATTATCTCTTTGACATCCTGCGTAGGCAGTCGGGTCAAAAGGCCATAGACGTTGATTGGCAGTTCATCGACGATTCCTATGTCCGTGCAATTGTAAACATGCCGGCTCTGCAACTCTCAGAAGAGGATACCCTGCGGCTCTTTATGCCCCAGAGTGAGTCCAATATCCACTTCCTCATCTGTCGGGAGATAGTGCGCCAACATGCAGAGGTTGCCAATCGTCATGCCTGCGGCATCCGTGCAGAGCGCAACGCTCAAAACATGATACAAATAATTATTACACTACCAAGAATATGCAAAACTTCAAAGTCATTATCGTAGAAGACGTGCCCCTGGAGATGAAGGGCACAGTTGGCATTGTCAAGAACGAAATACCCGAGGCTGAGATTATCGGCACTGCCGAGTCTGAGGCCGAATACTGGCGACTGCTCAAGCAACAGGTGCCCGACCTGCTGCTGCTCGACCTTGGATTGGGAGGCTCCACAACCATTGGCGTAGAGCTTTGCCGTCAGACCAAGGAAATGCATCCCCAGGTGCGCGTGCTCATCTTCACTGGCGAGATACTCAACGAGAAACTCTGGGTTGATGTGCTCGATGCTGGTGCCGACGGCATCATCCTGAAGACGGGCGAACTTCTCACACGCAACGATGTGATGGCCGTGATGAATGGTAAACAGCTTGTGTTCAATCAGCCTATTCTCCAGAAAATCGTTGAACGCTTCAAACGTACAGTCGGGTCGGAACTGCTGAAACAGGAAGCAATGGTCAACTATGAGATTGATGAGTATGACGAGCGTCTGCTCCGTCATCTTGCTCTAGGCTACACCAAGGATCAGATTGCTCAACTTCGCGGAATGCCCTTTGGGGTGAAGAGTCTGGAGAAACGTCAGAACGAACTCGTACAGAAGTTCTTCCCTGATGGACGCGGCGTCAATGCTACTCGCCTCGTGGTGCGTGCTTTAGAACTTAGAATCCTTGATATTGATAATCTTGAGCCCGACGAAGAATGAAGAGACTCTTTGGCCGACTGATGCTTGTGCTTCTTATTTCTGAAGTGCTGCTTGTATTGCTGTCGTGGTTGCTTTCAGCCACGCAGACCGATGGCGTGCGCACCTTGCTTTCCAGTGAGGGCATCCGTTGGTTTATCGGTCAATTTACGCAGATGCTGCTCAAGCCCCAGCTCATATGGTTGCTACTTATTGCCATGGCTGCTGGCTGCGTGTGGCAGAGCTGTCTCTTCCGCTCATCTCAGGCCTCATTCCATCGAAAGCTTGCTCTACGTATCTCAGTAGTCATCTTCGCTCTTCAAATTATAGTTGTGGTGCTCTTAATATCCACTCCTCAGGCCGTGCTGCTTTCTGCCATGGGTTCCCTTTGGCCTTCACCATTCAGTCGTGCCATTGTTCCCTTGTCAGCCATCATCACCATCAACACCTCCATCTGCTACGGTTTGCTGTCGCGAACGTTCACGTCTGTTGTCGACATCTATGAGTCAATAAGATGGGGACTATCCCAATCGCTCCCTCTCTTATTCCTTTACTTCTTTGTAGTCATTATCTACGAAACCGCTTGCTATATCTGGTAACCCTAAACCACCATTAACAACATATGAAGTTTCAATTGTATCAACCACAAGCCATCAATGAGTTAGGCAAACGTAAGAATCAAGAGGATTCTATTTACCCGATTGTAGAACAGGCAAATGCCGACCAGCGCATATTTGTTGTTTGCGATGGAATGGGGGGGCTTGAAAAGGGTGAGGTTGCTAGCGAAACGATTAGCAAGACTATCGGTCAGATAGCAGAGTTAATACTGAGTCACGTTTCTGAATTTACTGATGAAGATTTTCAGCAGTGCTTATCAAATGCCTACGATGCACTTGATTTAGCAGATGTGAATAACGAGGGCGCTATGGGCACTACACTTACCTTCCTCTGTTTCCATGGAAAAGGTTGTTTGGTGGCGCATATTGGTGATAGTCGTATCTATCATTTGAGACCATCGTTAGGACTAGATAAGGGCATACTATACCGTTCTCGTGACCATTCGCTTGTGCAGCAGCAGTACGAATCAGGTGAAATAAGTTACAACCAGATGGGTACTTCGCCATACAAGAATATCATTCTGAAGGCTTTACAGCCGCACCAAGGAACCCGTACGGAGGCTTCTATTGTTCATATTACAGATATTAAGGCAGGTGACTATTTCTACCTTTGCTCCGATGGTATGCTGGAGCGAATGGATGACAAAGAACTGATGTGTATTCTTTCCAGCCAGACTACTGACGAAGAGAAACGCCAGCGCCTCATTGATGTGACAGCCAACAATGGAGATAACCATTCAGCTTACCTTATTCATGTGAAAGAGGTCATAATGGAAGACGATGATACGTTACTTCCTAATGAAGAACGGATGCTACGTGCCATGAACAAGTGCTTGAACGATTATCACAAAGATATTGCATGGAGTGATAATATAGACGATGATAATATTCATGGAAAGATATAAACCAGTAAATTACCGATAAAAAAGATTTTTGTTTATGAATCAGCAACAACCGATAAAAAAGAGTGGCTTTAACAAACTATGGCTTCTTCTTATTATTCCAGTAGTTCTATTTGTGTTATTGCTTATTGGTGCTGGAGTTGTTTATGGAATATATCGTTATGTCACGATGGATGAGGAGACAACGGAAGTTGTAGAACTCCAAACGCTCAGTACCGCAGAGGCCATATCAATTCTCGATGGTGTAGAATTATGGTCAACGCGCATTCAGGAAATAGAACGTACCATATCTCATGACGGCACACCTGAGCAGGAGAATCTTCTCAAACGACGTATCATAGCATTGAAAGACATTTATAATAGGTGCTTTCTTGTGGACAGACACTCTTTGCAGAGTTTGAATGGTGTATATATGATTCATTCAGGAGAACTTTCTCAACAGCAACTCAAAATATTGAAGTGGTTCTTCAGTCTTTCTGATAATGAACAACAACAGTATGAATATATCGAAGGACCGATTGAGAACTTCGTTGACTTCCGTGCAAAGGTGGAGAAGGAAATTGTCAATAATCAAAACCATTAAACGCTAATAATAATGAAAAAACTGAATTTAATGATTGGTGTTGCTGTAGCAGCAACATTAGTTGCGTGTGGAGGAGGAAATGAAGGAAAATGGCAAGAGGAGAAAGACTCTGTGATGAATATCAACGAGCAGCAACGTCAGGTGTTGGATGACTTGACAGCTTCACTCATAGAGGTGTCGGCTAGTATCGACTCAATTGCTGTAGGCGAAGGAATGCTACATAATGAAAGTGAAGGTCCTGTGCTTACAAAGGAACAAATGCTTGATAATCTGGCAGCTTTCAAGGCTACTCTAGCAGAGAATAAACAGCGTTTGGCACAATTAGAGCAGCGACTTGCAGGACGTGAGGATGAGCTTGCAAAATTGGGTAAGGTTGTTAAATACCTCAATGGTGAATTGGATGCCAAACAGGCCCGCATTGAAAAGTTGGAAGAAGAGTTGCAGAATGCCAATGCTAATATGGATCATATGCGCGATGAAATGGCTATCATGAATACCCAGATAGGCTCTCTACAGGAAGAGAATGCACAACAGCGACAGACTATGGAACAGCAGGATGCGTCACTTCATGAAGCATATTACGTTATCGGTTCATCACGTGAACTCAAAAGCAAGGGATTGACCACAGGTGGTAACCTGTTTAAAAAGAAAAAAGTGGAGTACGCAAATCTCGACAAATCACAATTTGTATCTATCGATATGCGTAACACCACTCAAATCAGTATTCCTAGCAAAAAGGCTAAGGTGCTTACAGGTGCACCTGTCGATTCTTACTCTATCTCGCAGAATGGGAATGGCTGCATTCTTCAGATTACTAATCCAACACGTTTCTGGAGCGTAAGCCGTTATCTGATAATTCAGACTGACTAAGCGACTAGCTCGTTAGCACGAGCCAGGGCTAAGTCAATGTGATTGCAGATATTCTCTTCACCTAATAACTTGTGGAAGTTGTTGCGACGAAGCACGGCTTCCACTTTTTCGTTGACGCCAGAAAGTACTATGGTGATACCTTCCTTCTGGCTCATCAGGCACATATTTTCAAGATTGTGCATACCTGTTGAGTCGATGAAAGGCACTTTACGCATACGGATGATGCGCACCTTGGGACGATGGCCATAGCGGCCCATTAGTTCCTCAAACTTGTTACCTGCGCCAAAAAAGTAGGGACCGTTGATCTCATAAACCTCTACACCCTTGGGGATAGACAAGTGCTCCAGATTGCCACGCTCCATATCAGCATCTTCGTTCAGGTCAATCTCATCGTAAACAGCCTTCACATCGGTGGTCTCACTCATACGGCGCATAAAGAGCAGACAGGCGCAGACGATCCCAACCTCAATTGCTATGGTCAGATCGAAGATGATGGTCAGGAAGAATGTAAGCAGCAAGACGGTGATGTCACTCTTGGGATTGCGCATTAATGCTAGGAACGAACGCCAGCCACTCATACCGTAGCTTACTACTACCAGTACACCTGCCAGACAGGCCATAGGAATATACTGAGCCAGAGGCATGAGGAACAGGAAGATGAGCAACAACACAACAGCATGTACAATACCAGCTATTGGTGTGCGTCCACCATTATTAATATTAGTCATTGTGCGGGCAATGGCTCCTGTAGCAGGAATGCCGCCAAAGATGGGGGAAACGATATTAGCTACACCCTGACCAATCAACTCCGTATTTGAGTTGTGATGATCGCCAATTACACCATCAGCTACTGCAGCAGAAAGCAGACTCTCAATAGCTCCCAGAATGGCAATAGTCATAGCTGGCGCTACCAATCCCTTCACGGTTTCCCAGGTCAGTTCGGGAACAACTGCATCTGGTAGTTGCGACGAGATGCTGAAGCGGTCGCCAATGGTCTCAATCGAAGTAACTCCAGCATACTGTTTCAACAACAACACGGCAACAGTCATTACGACGATGGCAATCAGTGAACCAGGGATACGTTTGCTCAATTTTGGCGCAGTAGCAATAATAGCCACACTTATAAGTCCAACACCAGCGCTCCATGGGTCTATGTTCATAAAGTTCTGACCATACGCTATCCATTTTTCTATAAAGTCGCTGGGCACACTTTCCATCTGCATACCTAACAAATCCTTCACCTGTGTGGTGAAGATAGTGACAGCGATACCGCTGGTGAAACCAACAATAATAGGGTAGGGAATATACTTGATAATTGTGCCTAGGTGAAGCAAGCCAAAACCTATGAGGAATACACCGGCCATCAGCGTTGCAATGGTCAGGCCCTGAATGCCGTACTGATTGATGATACCTGCTACAATAACGATGAACGCACCTGTAGGTCCTCCAATCTGTACTTTACTGCCACCTAAAGCAGAAATGGTAAAACCAGCTACGATAGCCGTTATAATTCCTTTCTCTGGCGAAACGCCACTCGCAATACCAAACGCGATAGCCAATGGAAGTGCCACAATACCTACAATGACACCCGCCATCAGATCAGCCATGAAGGCTTGCTTGTTGTAATTCTTAACAGCCGAAACCAACTTCGGCTTGAAATCAAATGTTTTCACGTCTAATAATCTTTTTACCTTATGTATCTTAGAATCAGGGTGCAAAGTTAATAAAAAAATATAAGGTAGCCACCAAATGACCACCTTATATTATAAATAAATGTGTTTTCTTGATTTATTTCTGCTTCAGCAGGTCGCGAATCTCAGCCAGCAGTTCCTCCTGAGTGGGACCCTTTGGAGCTTCGGGCTCTGGTGCAGGAGCCTCCTCCTCTTTTTTCTTCAGGTTCATCAGTTTATTGATACCTTTCAGCATCAGGAAAATACAGAAGGCTACGATGAGAAAATCTACCGTATTCTGAATAAACTGGCCGTATGCGAAGACTGAAGCTCCAGCTTCCTTGGCAGCAGCCAGAGAATCGTACTTCTCATCGCCGCTGAGATTGATAAACAGACTGGTGAAGTCCACATTTCCCACAGCTTTACCTACGATAGGCATGATGATGTCATCTACCAATGAGCTGACAATCTTACCGAAAGCACCGCCGATGATTACACCGACTGCCATGTCCATCACGTTGCCGCGCATGGCAAACTCCTTGAATTCTTTAATAAATCCCATAGTTGTTAATTGTTTAAAGGGTTAATACATATTTTGTAATCTTTGTTTTGCAATCTAGCCTTCTGGCTGTTGATATAAATTAATTTTAGTGTTCAATTGCCAATCTTTAATTAAATTAATACACAATTACGCTGCAAATATAAGAACTTTTTTGTAACTTTGCACGCGAAAAGAGGAAAAAATGTTTATAGAAAGCAAAAAAACTCGATTTTAAGTATTAAACCCTTTTAATAAACTAAAGTAAAATGACAAAAGTAGCAATTAACGGTTTCGGCCGTATCGGTCGCCTCGCTTTCCGTCAGATGTTCGAGGCTGAAGGTTATGAAGTAGTAGCT
>CACYXD010000016.1:5143-87698 GCA_902778255.1 uncultured Prevotellaceae bacterium | reverse complement strand
CTCACCTGTACAGTCCATGGTGCGGAGGTAGAACTGAGGACGATACTTGTTTCCGAATGGAGTGTGACGACCACCCTCTTCCTTCTTCAGAACGTAGATTGAAGCCTTAAACTTCTTGAATGGCTTGATCTGACCTGGGTGGCAGAGTACCATACCACGCTTGATTTCGTTCTTGTCGATACCGCGGAGCAGCAGACCTACGTTATCACCAGCCTGACCCTCATCCAGGATCTTACGGAACATCTCAACACCAGTTACAACTGAGTTCTTGTCCTCACCAAGACCGAGCAGTTCAACAGCATCACCAACGCGGATAACACCAGTCTCGATACGACCTGTAGCTACAGTACCACGACCTGTGATTGAGAATACGTCCTCAACAGGCATCAGGAAGGGCTTGTCGGTAGCACGAGGAGGCTCCTGAATCCAAGTGTCGCAAGTATCCATAAGCTCCATAACCTTCTTCTCCCACTTCTCAACGCCGTTCAGAGCACCGAGGGCAGAGCCACGGATAATAGGAGTATCATCCTCGAACTCATACTGCTCCAGAATCTCGCGGACCTCCATCTCAACGAGCTCCAGCATCTCCTCGTCATCAACCATGTCACACTTGTTCAGGAATACAACCAGACGGGGTACGTTTACCTGACGAGCGAGCAGAACGTGCTCACGGGTCTGAGGCATAGGACCGTCAGTTGCAGCTACAACGAGGATAGCACCGTCCATCTGAGCAGCACCAGTTACCATGTTCTTCACATAGTCGGCGTGTCCCGGGCAGTCCACGTGAGCGTAGTGACGCTTAGCGGTCTCGTACTCAACGTGAGCGGTGTTGATGGTGATACCACGCTCCTTCTCCTCAGGAGCATTGTCGATCTGGTCGAAAGACTTTACCTCAGAGAGGCCCTGCTTAGCCAGCACAGTGGTGATAGCAGCGGTCAGAGTTGTCTTACCGTGGTCAACGTGACCAATAGTACCAATGTTTACGTGCGGTTTGGTGCGCACAAATGTCTCTTTTGCCATTGTTTTGTTGTTTTATTAAGTTTGATATAATACTTGTTGTTTTTGCTCCTCCTATCTTGGTCTCAGAGAGAGCTGTAACTGAGAGTTGAACTCAGGACCTCTTCCTTACCAAGGAAGTGCTCTACCACTGAGCTATTACAGCATGTTTATAGAGCGGAAAACGGGGCTCAAACCCGCGACCCCCAGCTTGGAAGGCTAGTGCTCTATCAACTGAGCTATTTCCGCAAAAACATCTCTTGAGAGTGGGTGCTGATGGATTCGAACCACCGAAGTCGAAAGACAGCAGATTTACTTTGAGCCTCTTGTCGGATTCGAACCAACGACCCCGAGATTACAAATCACGTGCTCTGGCCAACTGAGCTAAAGAGGCTTTTCTAAGCAGCCGCTCTCTCTCTTCAGATTTACGACCTGTTGGAAAACGGCTGCAAAGTTACGACTTATTTTTGAATTACCAAAACTTTTCCCAAGTTTTTTTAGTAATTTCTTAATTTTTCCTTGAATTTCTGCAGTTGTGCTCTCATTGAGTCAACGCAGAGGTCTATGCTTTCTTCAAACGTGTCGCTTACCTTCTCTACCCTGAGTGTATTTCCAGGTACTGCTACTTGGATGCTCACCTCCTTGTTTTGTGCGGTAGCGGGCTTAACGACTTTCAATTGCACCTCTACTTTCTGTATATCTTCGTACGACTTTTCTAACTTGGCGACTTTCTTTTCGATAAACGCCTCTAACTTCTCGGTAGCGTCGAAATGAATCGACTGAATCTTGATTTCCATAGTTACCTCCAATTTTTAAAAAGTTAAACTATAAAGCTTTAGTCCCTTGGATGGGTCTCTTTGTAAACTCGTTTTAGTTGCTCGAACGTGGTGTGTGTGTAGATTTGTGTTGTCTCTAGGCTTTCATGGCCTAAAAGTTTCTTTACACTTTCAAGTCCGGCATCGTGGTTGAGCATGGCGGTTGCGAAGCTGTGTCTTAGTACGTGAGGCGATCTTTTCTTCAGTGTGGTTATCTTTGAAAGGTTGTCCTTGACCGTCCGATACAATTCTGACTCTGATATTCTTCCGCCTCTTTCTCCAACGAAGAGTGCTTCTGAATGTTGCTTTGCTTTTTCGTCTCTGCAGCTGATATACTTCTTCAGCTGTTCTGCCAGCTCTTTGCCGAAGGGGATGATGCGCTGCTTGTTTCTTTTGCCTGTAACCTTGAGTTGCATGGCATTGAAATCCACATCTTTATCATTCAGTCCGATGAGTTCGCTTCGTCTTAGTCCTGCCTCGTAGAGTATTATTATAATGGTACGCGCACGTACATCTTTATAACTATTACTCCATTCTGCTTGATCTAAAAGCTCGTTGATCTCGCTTTCTTTCACAAACTGCGGCAGTGGCTTCTTTTTCTTAGGACCCTTGATCAGATGAACGGGGTCCTTTTTGACCATCCCTCTTGCCATGGCGAATCGGAAGAATGTGCGTAGGGCTGAAAGTCCTGTGTTCACAGTCGATGCTGTGTCTCCTCGATCCATCAAACTCTCCATCCATCCGCGAACGATATCCGCATCTACTGATGTCCAGCTGAGTTCTTCTTCTTGTTTCTCGAAGTACGTTTGGAAGTCACGGAGACTGTCCTCATACCTCTTTACTGTCAGTTCGCTTCGATTTCGCTCGTAGCGCAGATAGTCGAGAAACTGGTCAATCATAAAGCGTTGCTCTCATTTGGTTTGAGTTTTCGGCAACGAATTTACGGAAATTTTATGAAACTACCAAATTTTTCGAGGAAAAAATGCTTATTCCTCGTTCGTGCGGAGCTGCTGTACGTAAACGGCGTGCTCCATCTTTAGGCGCTTCAAGACAGAAGGCTTGTCGAATTGCTGACGACGACGCAGTTCTTTTACAACGCCTGTCTTCTCAAACTTTCTCTTGAATTTCTTGAGGGCCTTCTCGATGTTTTCGCCTTCTTTTACTGGTACAATAATCATACTGTTTTTTGACTTTAAATTGTTAAATTGTTAAACTTTAATGACTTATGTGTACACATAGGTACACGAAAAGCGGGTGCAAAGGTACAAACATTTCGTGAAATGACCAAGTTTTTCCATGACTTTTTGATGTTTCCTTCATTTTCTAATGACTTCCATGGCTATTTTGCTTGCTGTTTGATGCTTCTTTGGACAGTAATCTCGCCGAGATTGTGTTGCAAACTAAATTAGGTTGCGATGTGTTTTGGTGAAGTTGGTATTTTGTTTTGCCGGAGGGTGTGGTTCTGAGAAAACAAAATCCCGAGATCGCAGTTGCGATTCCGGGATTATCATTAGTTTTGATAAGTGTCAAATTAGACCTTGATCTCAACCTCAACACCGCTGGGGAGCTCGAGCTTCATCAAGGCATCAACAGTCTTAGCTGTTGAGCTGTAGATGTCGATCAGACGCTTGTAGTCTGAGAGCTGGAACTGTTCGCGGCTCTTCTTGTTTACGAAGGTAGAGCGGTTAACGGTGAAGATACGCTTGTGAGTGGGGAGGGGGATAGGACCGCTGATAACGGCACCTGTAGCCTTCACTGCCTTCACAATCTTCTCGGCTGACTTGTCTACGAGTTTGTGGTCGTAGCTCTTCAGCTTGATACGAATTTTTTGACTCATGATAAAATCAATTTTAATTTTTAAATTATTAATTCTATAGGTCTCCGCTAAAGAGTCATTTGCTCAGCGGAGCATTTTTTTTTCTATGAAATCCTAGGCGAACCTAGGACTTCATAGAAGACTTTACTTATACGAGGTCTGCACGGCCCTTAACCTCCTCGAGCACTGCCTTAGCGATAGCACTTGACAGAGGAGCATGGTGATCATACTCCATTGAGCTGGTGGCACGACCAGAGGTGATGGTACGCAGAGCGGTTACATAACCGAACATCTCTGACAGAGGAACCATTGCCTTAACGACACGGGCACCTGAACGAGCTTCTTCCATACCCTCTACCTGGCCACGACGCTTGTTGAGGTCACCGATCACGTCACCCATGTTCTCTTCAGGTGTTACAACCTCGAGCTTCATGATGGGCTCCATCAGTACGGGCTTTGCCTTAGCGCAAGCCTCCTTGTAAGCCATCTGGGCGGCGATTTCGAATGAGAGCTGGTCAGAGTCAACGGGGTGGAATCCACCATCGACAACAACCACCTTCAGTGAGTCAACAGGATAGCCACCGAGGATACCATTCTTCATGGCTGCCTCGAAGCCCTTCTGGATTGAGGGGATGAACTCCTTAGGAATGTTACCACCCTTCACCTCGTTCACGAACTGCAGGCCAGGATTGTTCTTCAGGTCGTAGTCCTCGTCAACGGGACCAACCTTCACGAGCATCTTAGCATACTTACCGCGACCACCAGACTGCTTCTTGTAGGTCTCCTCAATCTCAACCTCCTTGGTGATGGCTTCCTTGTAGTTAACCTGGGGTTTACCCTGGTTACACTCTACCTTGAACTCACGCTTCAGACGGTCGATGATGATATCGAGGTGGAGCTCACCCATACCAGAGATGATGGTCTGACCACTCTGCTCATCGGTACGTACAGTGAAGGTGGGGTCTTCCTCAGCCAGCTTAGCCAGACCATTGTCCAGCTTAGCGATGTCGGCCTGTGACTTAGGCTCAACGGCGATAGAGATCACGGTGTCGGGGAAGGTCATAGACTCCAGCACGATGGGCTTCTCCTCGTCGCAGAGGGTATCACCAGTGCGGATGTCCTTGAAACCTACGCCTGCGCCAATGTCACCAGCGTCGATAGAGTCCATAGGAATTTCCTTGTTTGAGTTCATCTGGAACAGACGGCTGATACGCTCCTTCTTGCCCGTACGGGGGTTGTAAACGTAAGAACCAGCCTTCACGCTACCAGAGTAGACGCGGAAGAATACCAGACGACCCATGTATGGATCGGTTGCAATTTTAAATGCGAGAGCTGAAGTAGCCTCGTCCTCGCTGGGCTTGCGGCCTTCCTCTTCCTCGGTGTTGGGGTTGGTGCCAATCACAGCCTCTGTATCCAGAGGTGAGGGCAGGAATGCGCAGACATAGTCAAGCAGGGGCTGTACGCCCTTGTTCTTGTATGAAGAACCAAGCAGCATAGGTGTGCACTGCATGGCGATGGTACCCTTGCGGATGGCAGCGATGATCTCATCCTCAGTGATTGAGTTGGGATCGTCGAAGTACTTCTCCATCAGAGCCTCGTCGTACTCGGCAGCAGCCTCGAGCAGCTTGTTACGCCACTCGTCGCACTCTGCAGCGAGGTCAGCGGGAATGTCCTCAACATCGTATTCAGCACCCATGGTCTCATCGTGCCACAGGATAGCCTTCATCTTGATGAGGTCAACCAGACCTTTGAAGTTCTCCTCTGCACCGATGGGCACCTGAATGACAACGGGGTTAGCACCCAGGATGTCCTTCATCTGCTGTACGGTCTCGAAGAAGTCGGCACCAGAACGGTCCATCTTGTTCACGTAACCGATACGGGGTACGTTGTACTTGTCGGCCTGACGCCATACGGTCTCTGACTGAGGCTGAACGCCGTCGGCAGCAGAGTAGGTGGCAACAGCACCATCGAGCACACGGAGTGAACGCTCTACCTCAGCGGTGAAGTCCACGTGTCCCGGAGTATCGATCAGATTGATCTTGTAGTTGTTATTGTTCCACTTCCAGTTACAGGTGGTAGCAGCCGAAGTAATGGTGATACCGCGCTCCTGCTCCTGAGCCATCCAGTCCATGGTAGCAGCACCATCGTGCACCTCACCAATCTTGTGGGTCTTACCTGTGTAGAACAGGATACGCTCTGAAGTTGTTGTCTTACCAGCATCGATGTGAGCCATGATACCGATATTGCGGGTCAAATGCAAATCTTGTTTTGCCATCGTTTACTTTTTTACTTTTTTTACCTTGAATTAGAAGCGGAAATGTGCGAATGCACGGTTAGCCTCAGCCATGCGGTGCATGTCCTCCTTGCGCTTAAATGCGCCACCCTGGTTGTTGAACGCATCCATGATCTCAGCTGCGAGCTTGTCAGCCATAGACTTACCGCTGCGCTTACGAGCAAAGGCAATCATGTTCTTCATTGAGATGCTCTCCTTGCGGTCGGGACGAATCTCGGTAGGAACCTGGAAAGTAGCACCACCGATACGGCGGCTCTTTACCTCTACCTGAGGAGTGATGTTGTCCAGAGCCTGCTTCCAGATGTCTAGGGGAGCCTTCTCGGCATCCTTCATCTTGTCTTTCACAATCTCCAGAGAGTTGTAGAAAATCTCATAAGACTTCGACTTCTTACCGTCGAACATCAGATGATTCACGAACTTTGAGACCTTCTGGTCGTTGAATACGGGATCCGGCAGGATCACACGCTTCTTTGGTTTTGCTTTTCTCATTGTGTTGTTTAAATGATTTTGTCTGCTTGGGTTGTTCTTTGTCTGTTCTTCAACGTCCACTCCCGGACATTTACTCAACCTTATCTAAGATTCACCAGCAAAACGGTTTCTTTTAATTTACTGAGTTTTGTAAGTTTTTGAGTCTTTGAGTTGTTTGAGCTTCTTTCCTCTGTTCTGAGCCTGCTCATCACCGAGCACTCATGAACTTGAAAACTCAAAAACTCACGAACTCTTTTTTACTTCTTTGCCTTAGGACGCTTAGCACCGTACTTAGAACGACGCTGTGTGCGATTGGCAACACCGGCGGTATCCAGAGTACCGCGAACGATGTGATAACGTACACCGGGAAGGTCTTTTACACGACCGCCGCGAACCAGCACGATGCTGTGCTCCTGCAAGTTGTGTCCCTCTCCGGGAATGTAACTGTTGACTTCCTTCTGGTTAGTCAAACGAACACGGGCTACCTTACGCATAGCCGAATTAGGCTTCTTAGGAGTGGTCGTGTAGACACGTACGCAGACACCACGACGCTGAGGACAGTTGTCCAAAGCAGGCGACTTTGACTTGTCGACGATTTCCTTTCTGCCTTTGCGAACCAATTGTGAAATTGTAGGCATAATTTAATGTTTTTAATTTTGTTGTTTATTATATATATTATTGTGTAAATTTCGCACACCATACTATCCCCACGATTCTGTAGGGGCATTTCGGGCTGCAAAGGTACAAAAAAATCCGCAATCCACCTAAATAATTATACTGGCAGATTGCGGATTGAGGTTGTTATTAACAAAATATAACTATATTAACATTTTTAAAAATCAATTTTGCCTTTTATGTCGCTACTTGATGTGCCTACATAGGCCATTTGTTTGGCTGGTGTGTATGTCCATTTGTGTGTGTGCTCATCCCATGTCATGAGGTCTTTTCCAGTAATGCGAAAAGAGGCTGTTTTCGTTTCACCAGGCTTCAGTGACAGCTTGGTGAAGTTCTTCAGTTCCTTGACGGGTCTGTCGGCCGGAACCTTCGCCCGACCAATATACAACTGCACGGTCTCTTTGCCTTCGCGTTCACCGGTATTCGTTACGTCAACAGTCAGCGTCCATCCGTCATTATCTTTGGCGATAGTGGGTTTGCCGTATTTGAATGTCGTATAGCTAAGTCCGAAACCAAAGGGGAACAGGGGCTTTTTCTTGTCTTTCTCAAAGCCGCGATAACCCACGAACAGGTCTTCTTTGTAATACACCTGACGACGAGCAACTTCTCCTGCGCTATTCTTCGGCGTCTCAACACCGGTGATGCCAGGATAGGCTTCCTTACCATATTTGACATAGGGATAGTCCTCGTATTTCTGTGCGAAAGTAACAGGTAGTTTTCCGCTTGGATTCACTTTTCCAGTCAGGATGTTAGCCAGCGCAGAACCGGCTTCGCTGCCCAAATACCAGCAATGCAGAAGTCCCTGAACCTGATTGATCCAAGGCATGTTGTAGGGGTTGCCTCCGAAGTTGACCACAATCATCGGCGAGTCGAAGGCCGCTAATTCTGAAATAAGCTCGTTTTGCCCGAATGAGAGATTGTATGACTCACGGTCACCGTTCTCGCAGTCCTGCTTATGGTTCTTGTTCAGTCCGCCTATATATATAATAAGGTCGGCATCCTTAGCTTTTTCAAGAGCTTCCTGCTTCAGTGCTTCCTGCTTGGCAGCATCAACCTTGTCCACATGGTCGTACATAGCACGGCCGGACATGTAGCCTTGCGCAAATTCTACTGAGGCAAGGCTTTTCAGAGCTTCAAGGGGAGAGATGTCGTGGAGGGTCTTCAGCTCGGAGGAACCGCCACCTTGTGTCAGTGACCGTGTGGCATTCTCGCCAACGACAAGGATATGCTTGTATTTTGAAAGGTCAAGTGGCAATAGTGAGGCCTCATTTCGAAGTAGTACGATGCCTTCTTCTGCAATCTCCCTACAGGTTTTGTAATGCTGTTCGCTGCACTGGTTGCCAATCACCTTATTGGGATTCATGGCTGTGCGGAAAATGGTACGTAGCACGCGTGCGGCCTTCTCGTCAAGGACAGACATGGGGACCTTTCCCTCGTTGACGAGCTTCTCGAAGGGCTTAGCCAGATAATAGTCGTCGTATCCAAACTCGCTCTCACGCAGTTTGCCGTCGGTATAGGTACCCATCTCGATGTCCAGTCCGCCATAGATGGCCTGCATGGTGTTCGTGGTGCCGCCCCAGTCGCTGACCAGAGCACCGTCCCATCCCCATTCTTTCTTCAGGATGCCATTGAGCAACTTGTCGTTATGACAGCAGTGGTCGCCTTCCCACAGGTTGTAGGATCCCATGATAGTCCAGACATGGGCTCTCTCAACGGCTTGCCGGAACGGATATAGGTAGATCTCGTGGAGGGCACGCTCGGATACGTTGACGTTGGTACTAAAGCGGTCAATCTCCTGATCGTTCAATACGAAATGTTTCAGACAGCAGGCTACACCATTTCTTTGGGCGGCTTTGATGTATGGAACGACCATCTCACCGGCTAGATAGGGGTCTTCGCCCATATATTCGAATGCGCGTCCGTTCATAGGCGTACGCTGGATATTGACACCTGGGCCCAGCATGATGTCCTTGCCTCGGAAGGCGAACTCCTCGCTCACGGCATTTCCGTAGGCATCTGATAAGTCTCGATTCCATGTGGCAGCCAGACAGGTGAGCGATGGAAAGGCCACGATAAAGTCGTTGGTCCATCTGGCAGCACGCCAGGTGTTCCATTCTAATTCTTCGCGAACGCCGTGAGGTCCGTCGTCCATATTCAATTGACGGATGCCTAAGCGAGGTACACCGGCACTGGTGAACTTACTCTGTGCGTGGAGTATTTTTATTTTCTCCTCGGTGGTCATGTGTTTCAATGCGTCCTTTACGCGTTCCTCAATGGGGGCTTGCGGGTTCAGATACGTTTGTGCTTTGGCAACAGTAGAAATAAGTGCCAATGAAGCAAGGATAAAATACTTTTTCATTTTAGTTGTTATTTTACGCAAAGGTAGGGATTATTTCCTGAATTATGGATAACTCCGTAAGTTAAAAACGAGGCTTTAAGTTTTTTTAAGTTTGAAGTTCGGGCATTGTTATGTACCTTTGTACCCGATATTATCTAAAGGATGTCTTATGGAGAAGTCGATATTCGTTTTTTGCACCATTTTCTTTGGCTTGTTGGCATCAACCTTCTCGTATGCGCAGAAACGTGAAAAATGTGAGTTTAAACGCAACCTCCCTGTCTATGCCGACTCGTTGATCAGGGATTTAAACTATCCCTTAGCTTGGGGAAATAGTGATGTCAAGGATTTTGACGAATGGCGAAAGGTTGCCCGACAGAAGGTTTTTGACTGTATGCTGACGCCTCCACCTGCCCCTTCTGAGGGCTATGAGGTGAAGGTTCTGGCTGAGGAGCAGCGTGATGGCTATAAAGCTCAAAAGATAGAGATTCGTCTGTCGCGCTATTACGCCGTTCCAGCCTATCTGCTCATTCCAGGTGGCAAAGGCCCCTTTCCTGCTGTCAATGTCCTGCATGACCATGGAGCGCATCTTTTTATAGGAAAAGAAAAAATGATTCAGCCGTTGGCTTGCGAGAATTCACTTGTCAAGACCGATGCACAACAATGGGCCAATCAACTCTACGAGGGACAGTTCGTAGGAGACTATTTGGCCCGTCATGGCTATGTGGTCTTCTCTGCCGATGCCCCGATGTGGGGAGAGCGTGGTCAACAGGAAGGTCCTAAGCGCGACCGTTATGATATGATTGCTGGTAACATGATGATGTATGGCATAGATCTCTCAGCTTATATGACCTATGATGATATCGCTGGTACAGAGTTTCTGGCCTCGTTACCTGAGGTTGATGCCACTCGTATCGGATGTATGGGCTGCTCAATGGGAGCCTATCGTGCCTGGATGTTGTCGGCTTTGAGCGATCGTGTCAAGGCTGGAGCTGCCGTTTGTTGGATGGTGACCACAGATGAGCAGATGTCGTTTAACTATAGTCGAACGGAGAACGGTGGCTTTGCCAATTGTATCCCAGGTCTGCGTCGTTGGCTCGACTATCCTCATGTGGCCAGTATGGCATGTCCGAAGGCTATGCTGTTTATCAATGGTTCACAGGATAAGCTCTTCCCCGTTCCTGGCGTAGAGAAGGCTTTCAAGACGATGCGTGATGTGTGGAAGAGTCAGGGAGCCAATGAAAAACTGGAGACGGAACTTTGGGATATCCCCCACAGTTGTCCTGTGAAGGCCCAAGAACGCGTACTCCAGTTCTTCCAGAAGAATCTGTGATGTGTCTTTTATGCCTCGCCTTTGCCGAAGGGGGCAATGGTGCGGGGAGCCTGTTGCTGTTCGGGCATCTTTATTTGTCCGAACTGGTGCTCGTAACGCATGATGTTCTCCTGCAGGGCGCCCAACAGACGTTTGGCGTGTTCTGGAGCCAGTATAACGCGGCTACGCACCTGAGCCTTTGGAAGACCGGGCAACATTCGTGCGAAGTCTACGATAAACTCGCTGGATGAGTGGGTGATAATAGCGAAGTTGGCATATTCGCCCTGCGCCTTATCAGGCGCCAGTTCTATTTGCAGACCTTGCTGCTTCTGTTCGTTTTCGTTCATTTCTTTTTTATGTTTTATGTAATTATCGATAAGCGTTTACCTAAAAGTAAACATTGACGTTGACGTAGTTGCTGCTAGAAATTGAATAGACCTTGTTGTTATATTGGTATTCTGTGACCGTCATACCGTTAGCCTCTGTACCATACCATTGACTTGCCTTTCTGTGTGAATCACTAATGTCGGCCTTGAAAGGCAGATTGGTCGCCTCGAGGTTAGCATGTGTGTCAGATGAGTTCAACATATATTGCAGGTTCACGATGGTTGCTTGACTCATATCGGCGGGGTTATAGCCCACGATATCGAAGCTCAGCCAGTGAGAATAAATGGCATTCTTATTCTTGTTCTCAGCTTCCACGTGAAGAATGCCATTCTTCAGCTTTCCTTTGATTTCCTCTGCCAGCCCCGAGGGATTAAACTCCATACGGGTGGGCCTCACTTCCGCATCGGCGACTCCAGTCTCAATGCAGTCTAATCCAGCGTAGAACTTGATGTTTGAAATCTTAACTGTAGCCTCTACGTCACCTTCATACTGTGTGACGCTGACACGCAAGATATCGCGCTCGGCCATTGTCGGGTTTGCTTTATTCGAACCGGAAATCAGGAAGGATCCTTCACGAGTCTGTCCTGTGTCATTGGGTTTTACTGTGACATCTACCGAACATCCCTTGCCTTTGTCCCATTTCATTTCCACACTAATCCAATCTTGGAAATCTTTTTCTATACCGGCTGCATAGTACTCATAATCGCTTTCAACAATGTCGACGTTCTGGGTGCCGCCCTCTGCGCTGAATTCCAAATGATCTGGTTCTGCTTTCATCTGTGATTCGCCTGCCTCCTGAAATACGGTAAACTTGTATTTGGCTGCCGGTGTCTCTGCATCTTTGTCGTTGTAGCCTTCAATAGTCAGAGTTCCCGAACGTCCCTCTCGTGTCTTGTTTTCTTCGATTGTTAGCTTGAGATAGGTGCTATTGTTGATTTTTACGGCGGAACCGCTAATCCACTCAGGCAGATTCTCGGTGTTCAGCTTAACGTATTTACAGTTCGTTAGCACTAACATCGATACCTTCCCTCCAACGCCCTCAATGGTAATTTTGGACGATAAGGTTTTAACATATGGCTTCGCATCTCTTGAGGCGTCGAAGATAGACTCGCCTTCGACAGCATCAAACTCTTGCGTTTTGTGTTTACCGTCTTGGTCTATGACGGTGATGACCTTCTTTCCTGCACCTGTTGGGATAGTGACCTTTCCGTTCTCATCTGGTATGCCAATCTGTATCTTTCCGGTAGTTGGGTCGGTGATCATCACGGCCTGGGGTATGGTTCCATCTTGCGTTGTTACGTTGATGATGCTATTACCATATTCTGCAGCTTTTTCATAGAGGTTGAGGTCTTCACCAGAGGCTGTGCACTGTTCTTTGATGTAGTCGGCATAGCCTTCTGCTATGATGGAAGTAAGCTCTTTGACCAACTTTTTATCATCGCCAACAATATCGCCCAGCGCTTCAGTGAGATCACCTGTAATCTGCCCCACGATAAAGGTGTTGATATCTTGCAGGTTCACTTTCCCTTCTAACAGCTTCTGTCCCATTTTGATGGCTTTCAGTTTGTTGTCGAGGGCATCGCCCAGTTCGATAATCTTGGCACCGTAGCCACCAGCGACCTTGTCGATGGCCGAGAAATAGAGTGAGCCTGAAGCTACGGCAATCTTTCCTGCAACTTGGGCAGCTGATTTGAGGTAGGGAATACCATCTTCGTCGGCTACAACAGCATATTTGTCCACATAGACGGTATTGGGGTTGTTGCCTGCTGCCAGTTTTCCTACATCGCGCCAGTTGTGACTGATTCTGAATATCTGTCCGTTCAAGTCACCATTGTTCAACTTGCGGAAGAATTCTTTGTGGTCGGTCGCTCTGTCTTTAAGCTCTTGAGGCAGGAAATTGTAGAGCTGTCTCTGAGCTTCTTCGTTGCCCATGGCACCAATTTCGTGCAGATTGGTGAGCACCTTCTGGCGTTCATCCTCAGCTGCCGTACTCATGGCGGTAAAGATGTCCTTGATATCAGTCCATGTCCCACGAGTAGTGGTAGGCGTAGTAAGGTCGGCCAGCCCCAAATTGTCGATGGCGGTTTTGTATTCATCGGCGTTCTCCATCAATGCAGTCATGACATCGATAGCCTTTTCAGAACTCGAATTCTCGCCAGGACCGCTAAAAAGATCACCTTGCCAGCCATTGCTGAGCATTTGGATAAACTCAAGTCTGAGTGCTTCTGTCTTTACTGACAGATCGACCAGTTTGTCGACATCGCTCATTTGGAGATTGGTATCGGTCCATTCTGCTTGTGTCGTCTCGACTATTCCTCCAATGGAGTCTCCATCGGAAGAAGATGATTCGCTACAAGCACTGAAAAGAAGTGCAAAGGCTGGCACCACTATCAGCGATGCCAGTTTGAACCATTGATTGGTGGAAAAGTAGTTATTCATAAATAGGTAGTTATTGGTTAAACTTATTTGCTGTCACGTCCCAATGCAAGTGCCTTGATGTTCGCCTCTACAATGGCTTCGCCCTTGCGTCCAAAGACACGACGAATGGCATCCTCGAGTTTCTCATACTCAATGCCAAGGGCCTTTTGTGCAGCACCCAACAGGATGACATTGGCCGAGCGGGGCACACCATTGTCCTTCGCCATCTGCTCAATATTGATGCTGATGACATAAGGCAGTTTCTTGAGGTCGGCCTCGATAACAGCCATATCCGGATAGTTGGGGATGTTTACGAAGGGAGTGGCTGAAGTGATAATCCAACCATCTTTCTTCAGGTAGGGCAGGTAGCGCAGGGCCTCCATGGGTTCCATAGAGATAATCACATCGGCTCCGCCCTTGGGTATTAGGTCACTATGGATGGGGTCGCTAGAGATGCGCAGGTTTGACTGCACATCACCGCCTCGCTGACTCATACCGTGTACCTCGGCTTGTTTGATATAGAGGTTCTCGTTCATGGCGGCCTCGCCAATGATGGTGGCGATAGAGAGGATACCTTGTCCTCCTACACCGCACAATATAATGTCTGTTTTCATTTTGCTGCTTTCTTTTGTTTCAAATGACGTTGCAGGGTCTGCATGCACTCACGACGTGGAATGATGACGGATGTTCCCTTGTAGTTAATCTCATCGCGAATCATCTGGGTGATCTCCGGCATATTCTTAGGCAGGGGAACAACAACCCTTAGGTGCTCGTCGCTCAATCCGAGTCCACGGCAGATGGCCTCAAACTTATTCGTACCTGCAGAATCCTGACCTCCAGTCATACCAGTGGTGAGGTTATCAGAGATAATCACGGTGATATTCGCATTCTCGTTGATGGCATCCAACAGACCGGTCATGCCGCTGTGTGTGAAGGTAGAGTCGCCAATGACGGCAACGGCGGGCCACTGGCCTGCATCGGCAGCACCCTTAGCCATCGTGATAGAGGCACCCATATCTACGCAAGAGTGGATGGCACGGAATGGGGGCAGGAAGCCCAAAGTATAGCATCCGATATCACCGAATACACGTGGATTCTCGTATTCCTTCAGAACTTCGTTCAGTGCGGCATAAACATCGCGGTGGCCGCAACCCTGACAGAGTGCAGGTGGACGGGGAGCTACATCGGCACATGGGTCGAAACATTCGCCAATCTCCATGCCCAGAGCTTTCTTCACAATATCGGGTGTCAGTTCGCCAGTGCGGGGCAGAGTACCGTCGAGTTTACCTTTGATGTTCAGACTCTCGCTGACGCCGCGCACCATATCCTCGATAAACGGCTGGCCTTCTTCTACGATGAGCACCTGCTTGCATTCGCTGAGCAAACGGCGCACCAGTTTCTTAGGCAGCGGATACTGTGAAATCTTCAGAATGGGGTAGGGGCTTCCGCCAGGGAAACACTCGTTTACATAGTTGAAACCAATACCACTGGCAATGATACCCAATGATTTATCCTGACCTTCTATATATGTATTATAAGGTGAATTGGCAGCATCTTCCTCCAAGGAAGCCTGTTGGGCCGTCACGATGTCATTACGTTTGCGGGCATTTGCGGGCAGCAGAACCCAGTTCTTGGCCTCTGCATTGTAATTCAACTCATTCTGTTGGCGCGGAACGTCAACACATTCTACTACAGCACGACTATGAGCCATGCGGGTGGTAACACGCATCAATACGGGTAGACACTGCTTTTCAGAGTAATCGAAAGCAGCAGCCATCATGTCGTAAGCCTCCTGCTGATTGCTGGGCTCGAAGATGGGCACCATGGCAAATTTGCCGTAGAAACGAGAGTCCTGCTCGTCCTGAGAGGAGTGCATCGAGGGGTCATCGGCCACGAGGACAACCACACCACCGTTCACACCTGTCATACCACTGTTGACAAATGGGTCGGCACAGACGTTCATACCTACGTGCTTCATACATACCAGTGCACGCTTACCCATAAACGACATACCCAGTGCTGCCTCCATGGCTGTCTTCTCGTTGGTTGACCATCGGCTGTGTACGCCGCGTTCCTTAGCAAGGGCATTGCCTTGGATGAACTCCGTGATTTCTGTCGACGGGGTGCCAGGATAGGCATACACACCCGATAATCCGGCATGTAGCGCGCCTAACGCAATAGCTTCGTCGCCAAGTAATAGTTGCTTCTTCATATTTATTATGTTTTTAATGTAAATTCATCTGCATCCTGCAACACGGGGAACTTCTCCTTGAACTGTTGCAATTGTTCCATGTTGAGTTCGCCCATAGCCACACACTCTTCATCGTTTGTACAGTGGACTATGGCTTTCCCATAGGCGTCAATGATTGCAGAGCCGCCAGAATAGGTGCAGGCCGGATCTTTTCCTATGCGATTGACACCTATTACGAAACACTGATTCTCTAATGCGCGGGCTTTCAGCAACGTCTGCCACACATCAATGCGTGAGGAAGGCCAGTTGGCCACGTAGATGACAGCATCATAGTCCTGACGATTACGGCTGAAGACAGGAAATCGCAGGTCATAGCAGACCTGTAAAAGAAAGCGTATGCCCCGCCATTCCGTAATGACCCGTTCCTGTCCTGCTGTATAGGCATCTGTCTCGCCGGCATAACCAAAAAGATGACGCTTGTCGTAGTGGATGTAAGCGCCGTCAGGACGTATGAAATACAATCGGTTTCGCAAGAGACCGTTCTCATCGTGTAAGGCGATGCTGGTTACAAAGGCTGCATCCTTTTCTCTTGCCTGCTGCTGTAGCCATGTCAAACTTGCTGTATAATCTTGACAGACTCCCCCCTTTGCTAAAAAACCAGAGGAAAAAGTTTCGGCCAGCACATAGAGGTCAGCTCCCGATTGTTGGTCGAGAAGTAGGCTAAGTTGGCGGAGATTTTCCTCCGGTTGTGCCCAAACAATATCGTGCTGTACGATGGCTACTTTCATGCTTAGGTTACTGTTTGAGTTTGCAAATATACAATGTTTTTGCGGGATAGCCAAAGTTTTTCATGCGTTTTTGGCTTTAATAAAAGAGAAAAGTGTTATCTTTGCAAACAAAACTAATCTAAATTCAGAAAATGATGAAAAGAATATGGTTAATGTTGGCATTTGCGGGCTTAGGATTAAGCGAGACTATAGGACAGACGATTGCTGAATGGCCAGAGGTAAAGCGTGAGATGAAAGCGGGGTTGCGCTGGTGGTGGCTGGGATCGGCTGTTGACAAGGAAAACCTGCGATGGAACATGGAACAGTATGCCAATGCTGGTATAGGTACCCTGGAGATAACTCCTATCTATGGCGTACAGGGCAATGCCATGAAAAATATCTCTTTCCTGACAACTCAATGGCTGGAGATGCTGAAATATGTTAAGGAACAAGGCGAGGGCCTGAACATAGATATTGATATGACCACGGGCACAGGGTGGCCTTTTGGTGGCCCGATGGTAAAAAAAGAACAATCGGCGAGTAAATTGGTGACAGAGACTTTTGATGTGACGGGTGACGGAACAACCGAGAAGACATTGACTCTGAAGACCTCAAATGGCGCTTTGCAATGTGTGATGGCTTTCCCGCAGAAGGATAATGACGGACTAGTGACAGACTTGACAACCCTTGTTGATAATAAGTCGATGACATGGGTCGCACCTGTTGGCTCGTGGAAGGTCATTGCTGCCTATAACCAATATGGTGCCATGCAGGTGAAACGTCCTTCTCCTGGCAGTGAAGGTCTGGTGGTCGATCATTTCGATAAAGATGCGGTGGCCAACTATCTGAAATATTTCGATGAGAAATTCGCGGCCGGTGGTAATCCTTGGCCACACTCGTTTTTCAATGACTCATACGAGATAAACGTAGCCGACTGGACACCACAGCTACTGACGGAATTTGAACAGCGTCGCGGTTACTCGTTGGCCGAAAACCTTGATCTACTATTAGGGGTGGGTAACCGTAGTAACGCATCGAGGACAAAGGCGCAAGTCGTGGCTGACTATCGTCTCACACTGTCCGATATGCTCCTTGAGAACTTCACCCGTCAGTGGACGCAATGGGCACATAGCCATGGAGTGACCACACGCAACCAGGCACATGGCTCACCTGGCAATCTGATTGATATATATGCTGAGGCAGATATTCCTGAGATAGAGAATTTCTATTTAAACGATTTTGGCATCAAGGGACTACGCGATGATGCAGGCTACTATATGAAGGCTTTGAGCACAAAAGCAACGCTGAAATATGCTTCAAGTGCTGCCCATATCACGGGAAAACCGCTCGTGTCGAGTGAGTCGATGACTTGGCTGACCGAGCATTTTCGTACCTCGCTCTCCCAGATTAAACCAGAGCTTGATCAACTGTTTCTTGCTGGTGTCAACCACGTGCTCTTCCATGGTGCCGCCTATTCGCCTCGCGAGACAGCATGGCCAGGATGGAAATTCTATGCGGCTGTTGATATGAGTCCTACGAACAGTATCTGGCATGATGCCCCTGCCATGATGGATTATATCAAGCGCGTGCAGAGTTTTATGCAGATGGGACAACCCGATAATGACGTGCTCGTCTATGCACCCTTTGCTAATGACATGACAAAGGATACATCGAATAAACTTCGTCTTTATAATATCAACACGCTGTCATCCAAGATGACGGAACTGGAGACTTGTGTGAACAATCTGGAGCGTATGGGACTGGACTGCGACTATACCAGTGAGCGCTATCTGATGACTACGACTTTTTCCGAAGGGAAGATACAGACAGCGACAGGTGCACATTATCAGGCGCTGATAGTGCCTGTCAGCACGAATCTGCCTGACAGTGTGAAAGCACATCTTGATATCTTGGCAGGCCAAGGTGCACAGGTGATTTATGGCAATAAGCAGAATGAACTCAGTGTGTTGACGGTTGCTCCCGAACCGTTACGCACCGAACTGGGGTTGGGGGTCATCCGTCGGTCAAATGCCACAGGACACCATTATTTTGTCTCCAACCTGACACCGAATGACGTGGAAGGCTATGTAGCATTGGCTGTTCCATTTGTCAGCATAGCCGTGTTTGACCCTTTGACGGGAGTGATAGAAAAGGGAACTGTGGCTGATGGAAAAGTTTGGGTCAGTTTGAAATCAGGCCAATCCGTGATTCTTCAGACCTATCAGAATGATGTGGCTGTTGCTTGGAACCAACAGCCAGTGGCAGAAATTGGCAACATGGTGATTGACGGTCCTTGGACGTTGTCGTTTACAGCTGACTCGGAACCAATGATGAGTGGAAAGATATATCAATTGGAACGTACAACGACCTGGGAGGAGCTAGATGCCGAGACTGCGAGATTGATGGGTACAGGCATCTATGAGACAACTTTCACCCTAACAGCAGCACAAATGAAAACAGCCTCTGCCGGATTTCGCCTGAATCTGGGTGATGTCAGAGAAAGTGCACGTGTGTGGCTCAATGGCGAATATTTAGGCTGTGTATGGTCTGTACCATTTGTTTTAGACTGTAAAGGACAGGTACGTGAGGGCGAGAACACTTTGAAGATTGAAGTGACCAACCTGCCTGCCAACTGCATTCGGCAGATGGATATTGACAGAGTGATATGGCGTATCTTCGAGGATGTCAACATATCTACCATCAGTAGTTCTGATACTTATGCAAACTGGCAGCTTGTGTCTTCGGGACTTAACACTCCGGTTCAGCTCCTGATGCTTGCTCCACAGGAGGCGTCGTTGAAGACTACGTTTAAGGGTATGACGAAAGATGATGATGGCAATTGTTATGCTACGTACGGTTTGGTATTGACCAATGGTCAGAAAATGAAAGAACTGAATATGACAGACCAGAGTGGGGTGGTATTTAACGGATTCCGTTCGAAACAAGATGATGATGGAGTGACGGAACTGACTATTACGGGAGAATTGCAGGAGAATGCCATCGTCGAAGCGGTGAGTGAAGAGGGCAAATCCTATTACGCTTATTTACCTGCACATGGGGCCTATGAACAAACTGTCTCTGTGGACTTTACCTCATCAAAGGCACCTGGCGGCGATTGGATTACGCCAGCCTCAACGATGACAATCAAGGGTTTTGAAGCCACTGGCCCCCTGTCATGGCATCGTGCAAATAAAAATGGTAAGGAGGTGACAGGGTTATATGATGGATTGACATTCACCTGTGACAAGTCGAGTTACTACTTCTATTTTGAAGGCTATGGCATGAACTCCAACTATGATTTCCAAATTGTAGTCAATGAAGCCAAGTACGGAGATGTGTGTTTGGTCGGCTATCTGAAAGGTGATGGAACTTCTGAGTATCATTCAGCCGACTCACTGCTGATGCTTGTAGGTTATGAGGATTCTACCCAGTTGTTTACCGTGCCGATGTATGCTAATACAAAGTATTATATCTATCGTTCTTTGGCCGTATATAGCCCTAAACGGGTATCAGCGGCCGTTCTGGAAATAGGTAGAGTAAAGCCAATGAGTGATGCCTATTACAACATGAACGGACAGCGTGTGGCATATCCCGGTAAAGGCATCTATGTCAAAAACAGGAGGAAAATCGTTGTAAAGTGATACATCTTTTATAATAAAAAGGGTGAATTGTGCGTTATAGATATCGTGTTAAGGCGAAATCTATGGATATTGGCCCTGTTATTGATGACTTCGTTGGAAGCGAAGGCACAGTATGATCCATCATTCAGTCATTACTGGACGATGGAGACAGCGTATAACCCTGCTACAGCAGGAAAGCAAAACAAGATAAATGTCGCAGGAGCCTATAATATGTCGTTGGCAGGCTTTGAACATAATCCGAAGACGATGTATGTATCGGCTGATATGCCTTTCCAGCTCATAGGGATGTACCATGGTGTTGGCTTGCAGATGGTCAATGATGACATTGGTGCATTCTCGCATAAAAAGTTTTCCTTGATGTATGCACCCAAAGTGAAATTGCTTGGCGGTGTGTTGAGTATTGGTGTGCAGCCAGTTATGCTGAGTGAGACCTTGAAAGGTTCGCAGTTGGTGTTTAATGATACTGGCGATGATGCACTACCAACATCCGATGTCAGTGGAACGGCCTTTGATATGAATGCAGGTTTGTATTTTCAGACAAAGACATGGTATGCTGGTGCGTCTGTTATGCACCTATTGTCGCCTAAGGTAGAAATAGGCGAAGTCAACGAGTTGGATATAGATATGTCGTATTATTTTACGGCGGGATGCAATATTCGGCTTAGAAATCCGTTTTTATCAATACAGCCATCCGTGATGGGACGTTCAGACGGGGTGAGTTATCGTGCCGATATGACCACACGTCTCACTTACGTCCATGAGGAAAAAGTGATGTATGCGGGCTTTGGCTACAGTCCGGGAACTTCCATTACAGCCTATGTCGGCGGAAAATTCCATGGAGTGATGCTGGGTTATAGCTATGAATACTATACCACAGCGTTGAGCTTTAGCAATGGCAGTCACGAGTTGTTTGTCGGATATCAGACCGATATTAACTTCTTGAAGAAAGGCCGAAACCGCCATCAGAGTGTGAGACTATTATAAATAATGAATAAAGATAAAAGACTAGATATGAAACAAAATGTTTTTTGCCTTTTTATCGTAACACTTGTCTTGACAAGCTGTTTCGGTGGGAAGGAGACAACATCGGCAGGAGGTGAGCTGACAGGTTCAAGCGGACATTCCTTCTCAGAACCAGCCCCCTATGGAATGGTGCTGGTGAAACGCGGCCATCTGCGTATGGGATTGGAAACGAATGATTCCCTTTGGGGAAAACAGACACCTGTGAGAGACATCTCCGTGGAGGGCTTCTGGATGGACGATACAGAGATAACGAACTCTGAGTATCGCCAGTTTGTCAATTATGTGCGTGACTCTATTATCCGTGAACGATTAGCCGATCCTAATTACGGAGGTGATGAGTCATATAAGACAGAGGAAGAGGAAGATAAGAATGGTAACCTCATTAAGCCACATCTGAACTGGAAGAAATCACTGCCTCGTAAACCTAATGAGGACGAACGCCGAGCAATAGAGAGCGTCTATGTCGTCAATCCCGTTACGGGCGAAAAAGCATTGGATGCCAGCCAGATGAACTACCGGTATGAGGTCTATGACTATGTCGAGGCGGCTAAACGTCATAACCGTCTGAATCCTCAGGAGCGTAATCTGAATACAGATATCGCTGTGAATCCCCAGGAAGAGGTTTGGATTTCCAAGGACACGGCTTATATTGATGATGAGGGAAAGATAGTTCGTCAGACTATTAACCGCCAGCTGAGTGGGCCATGGGACTTTCTCAATACCTATATTATTAATATCTATCCCGATACCACCTGTTGGGTGAACGACTTCCCCAATGCCGACAACGAGGTGTATATGCGTAATTATTTTTCAAATGCAGCATATAACGACTATCCTGTGGTGGGAGTCACTTGGGAACAAGCTAATGCCTTCTGTGCATGGCGTACGGAGTTCCTATTGAAAGGGCTTGGGCCCGCAGCCCGTCAGGTGCAGCGCTATCGACTACCCACAGAGGCTGAGTGGGAGTATGCTGCCCGTGGAAAAGATCAGAACGAGTTTCCTTGGGCTAATGAGGATGTGGCCAGCGGCAAGGGATGCTTCTACGCCAACTTTAAACCTGAGAATGGTAACTATACCAAGGATGGCAACCTGATTACGTCGAAAGTGGGTATCTATAGTGCCAATAGCAATGGCCTTTTCGATATGGCAGGTAATGTGGCAGAGTGGACCTCTACCATCTATACAGAGGCAGGCGTGGATGCCATGAACGATATCAACCCGCAATTGAAGTATAATGCTGCATTAGAGGATCCCTATCGCTTGAAGAAGAAAAGCGTGCGTGGCGGTTCATGGAAAGACCCTGAGAACTATATCCGCTCGGCTTGGCGTAGTAGCGAATATCAGAACCAGCCTCGCTCTTATATAGGCTTCCGCTGTGTGCGCTCGTTGGCTAATACCAGCAGTGAGAAGGTGAGACCCGCTAAGGCTTCGGCAAAGAAATCAAGAAAATAATTGAAAAGCAATGACACAGTATAGCAAATTTAATATCATCTACCGCTTACAGAAGTGGTTGGATAGTGTGCCTGGGCAGACCTTTATGAACTATGCCTATAGCTGGGGTGCATCAATCGTGATTCTGGGTACGCTCTTTAAACTGACCCACCTACCAGGAGCCAACCTGATGCTGTTCATAGGTATGGGTACTGAGGTGTTCGTGTTCTTCATTGCAGCCTTCGACCGTCCGTTTGACAAGACGGCAGACGGTATGGAGTTGCCTACACATGTTGATGAAGAAGGACTCGATATGACAGGAGCTCCTGCTGTCTCAGGTGTATCAGGCGTTTCTGGCGGCGGTACCATTGTTATTGGTGGTGGTTCTGCAGGAGGTTCTGTTAGTGGCGATGGTATCGCCACAGACGGAACGAGTGTTGCTGGTGGTGGCGTTATCGGTGGCGGTGTCATTGGTGGCGGTGTTATTGGCGGTGTCATTGAACAGCCTGAACTGCCCGATATCGATGCAGAGGAGATGGAAGAGGCAACGGCTAGCTATGTAGAGCAGTTGAAGAAACTGACGGAGGCCCTGCAGAAGGTATCTGAGCAGAGCGAGCGCCTGACTCGCGACAGCGAAGAGATGGAGAATCTGAACCGTACACTCACAGGTATCTGTAAGGTTTATGAGATGCAGCTCAAGGGTGCCTCTCAGCAGATTGGTACCATCGATCAGATTAACGAGCAGAGCAAACGTATGGCAGAACAGATTGCAGAACTTAACCAGATCTATACCCGTATGATAGAGGCTATGACGGTGAATATGCCGAAGACTCCTCTGGTGTAATAGAAGTTAAGAAGTCAAGGAGTTAAGAAGTTAAAGATAATGGCAATAAAGAAAAGACCTGTTTCTCCGCGCCAAAAGATGATCAACTTGATGTATGTCGTCTTGATGGCAATGCTTGCGCTGAATGTCTCTAACGAGGTGCTCAACGGCTTCTCCATTGTGGAGGAGAGCCTGAACCGCACTACAGAGAATGCAGCAAAGGAGAATCTGGCTATATACGAGGATTTTGACCAGCAGATGCAGGCAAATCCGCAGAAAGTCAGGGAATGGTATGAGAAGGCACAGCGGGTGAAGTTGGCTAGCGATTCCCTATATAATCTGGCAGCCGAACTGAAACAAGCTATAGCCTATGAGGCTGATGGCTCTGACGGAAATCCTGCTAATCTGGTGAACAAGGAGGATCTGGAAGCAGCCAATCAGGTGATGCTGGCTCCAGGACGTGGACGTGGCGAGAGTCTGAAACAGGCTATTGATACCTATCGTGAAGGCATTTTGAAGATGGTAACTGATACGGCTCAGCAGCGTCGTATTGCCAGTGATCTGACTACTGAGGTACCAAGCACAGGTCTTGGCAAGAACTGGCAGGAGTATATGTTTGAGTCAATGCCTGCTACGGCAGCGGTCACCTTGCTGTCGAAGCTGCAGAGCGATGTACGTAATGCGGAGAAGGAAGTGCTACATACTTTGGTTCAGAACATAGACGTAAAGGATATCCGTGTGAATGCCCTTGATGCCTTTGTGATTCCCAATTCGCAGACCATCGTCCGTGGTGACAAGTTTTCTGCCCATATTGTAATGGCTGCAGTCGATACTACTCAGGTACCTGTAATTTTTATTGGAAATCAAAAAGTGGACCTTGAGGATGGACTCTATGAGACGGTATGTGGGCGAACAGGCGATTTTACCCTGTCGGGCTATATTCAGACCATTAATGGTAACGGTGATCCCATTCGTCGTGACTTCTCCCAGAAATATACGGTGGTGGATCCCAGTGCTACGGTCTCAGCCGACCTGATGAATATGCTTTATGCGGGTTATTCTAACCCCATCAGTATCTCTGTTCCAGGGGTGCCTGTGAATAAGATTTCTGCTACGATGACCAATGGTACGCTGACGCCAACAGGTCCTGGTAAGTATATCGCCCGTCCTTCTAAGATTGGTCAGGATGCTACCATCACCGTGATGTCGACCAATACCGGACGCTCGCAGCAGATGGGGCAGTTTACGTTCCGCGTGCGCCGTCTGCCAGATCCTACACCTTATATTAATATAAAGGACGAAGGGGGCACCCCCAACCGCTTCAAGGGTGGTGGCATGGCAAAAGGTAGCTTAATAAGCATTGAAAGTATAGGTGCAGCTATCGATGATGGTATCTTGGATATAGGCTTCCGCGTGCTCTCGTTTGAGACGGTCTTCTCTGGCAGTATGGGTGAGTCTGTCCTGATGGCGAGTGATGGTGATAGATTCTCAGCACGTCAGAAGGATACTTTCCGTAAGTTGGCTCGTAATCGTCGTTTTTACATCTCAAATGTTGTGGCGATTGGTCCTGATGGCATTCAGCGTACGCTGAAGACTCCGATAGAAATCATTGTGAAATAATAGAAGTTGAAGATATGAAAAGACTTTTGTTCTTATTGATGATAGTGCTGGCAGCAGGTACGGTATCTGCACAGCCAAAGAAAAGTCGCGTACAGCAGAATAAAACGACAGAGCAGAAACAGCAGTCGTCTAATACGCAGGGTATGACCCGTCGTATGCAGCTACAGTATCCCACGGCATTGGATATGCCTGAGAATGTGGTGTGGCGTCGAGATATCTATCGTGAGGTCAATCTTGATGATGAGCCCAACTCAGGCCTTTATTTCCCTGTTGAACCAATAGGCAAGCAGATGAACCTCTTTACCTATGTGTTTAAGTTGGCGCTTGGTGGCTATATCCCCGTTTACGAGTACCGCCTGGACGGTAATGAGGTGCTTGATGCTACGGCAAAAGTTGACATGAAGACCATCTTAGACAACTATCATATTTTCTATGAGGAAAATGGTGGAAAATTGAAGGTGGACAACAGTGATATTCCATCGGCTGAGGTGAAAATCTACTATCTGAAAGAGAGCGCCTATTACGATCAGGCTAATTCCTCATTCCATATCAAGGTGCAGGCCTTCTGTCCTGTGATGCTTCGCGAGGATGATTTTGGAGGCGAGGCAGCCAAGTACCCTCTTTTCTGGGTGAAGTATTCTGATGTGGAGCCTTACCTGAGTCGTCAGTCGGTGAGAATGAGTGAGAGAAATGATGCCTCGTTGGTTAATCTCGATGACTACTTTACGATGAACCATTACAAAGGAAAGATTTACAAGACCAACAATAGTCAGGGTAAAACTTTGGCACAGATAGTTGGCAATGATTCTACGAAGCTATCTGCTGAGCAGAAACGTATTGAGGCAGAGTTAGACGCTTTCCGTAATAATATCTTTGGAAGTAACAGAGAACAGCATGACTCTGCTGACAGCATCTCTAATGGTGATGTTGCCCAAAAACAAAAAGTAGAGAAACAAAAGCGTCAGGCTCGCACCAAGACGGCCAAGGCGTCAGCCTCTCCATCAAAGAGCTCTTCATCGGCCCCCAGGGTTTCTGTACGACGTCAGCGTCATTAGTTTGTGCTTATGCGTAGGAGAAGCCTGTTAGCTATAACGGTAATAATGGCATGGCTGCTGGCCATGCCTTCATCGGCTCAAGGCCTTTACTTTGGCGTGAAGGGTGGTGTTGACGTGGTGAATATGGAATTTACTAATGATGTGTTCGACAAGTCAAACCGCATGGGGTTCTTTATCGGTCCCACATTTGTTATTCCAACAATGGTGCCAGGCTTGAGTGTTGATATATCAGGTTTGTATAATCAGCGTACGCTGAAAGTTGAAGATGAGTCGATTAACCAACAGACGTTGGCTATTCCTGCACATGTACGTTATGGTGCCAGTATCATGGATTTTGGCAGCGTGTTCTTGACGGCTGGCCCGCAGTTGTCCTTCAATATCGGTCAGTCCACGTTTGAGTGGCAGGATAAGAAAAACCTGGATAAATATTTCTCTTTGCAAGACACAAAGGTGGGCATGGATTTTGGCTTGGGCGCTTCGATAGGTCATCATTTGGAAGCTATCGTTTACTATCAGATTCCTATTGGTAAAACAGCCGATATGACTTGGAATGAGACGGTGAGCGGCTCGAAAACGAAGATGAAGAGTTCTAAGACCACGTCAAGTTCGTGGCTCCTTTCTGTTGCATATATTTTCTGATGAGTCTTTATGCAGACGTAATACTCCCAGTGCCTCTTGATGGCTCTTTTACATATGCCATCCCAGCCGAGGCTCAAGGACGCGTGGTCGAAGGGTTACGCGTCATTGTCCCTTTTGGACGAAATAAAAACTATGTGGGCGTCATTGCCCGTCTTCATGATGAGAAACCGCAGGATTATGAGGTAAAGCCCATTTCCGTTATTGTTGATAAACAACCGATTTTGCTATCTGGCCAATTAAAGTTTTGGCAGTGGATATCTTCTTATTATATGTCGCCTGTTGGTGAGGTCTATAAGGCTGCCCTCCCCGCAGGGTTAAAGGCCGAGGAAGGCTATAAACCCCGTACGGAAACCTTTATTCGACTTACCCCCAACTACCAGAATGAGCCTACGCTCCATGTGGCACTGAATATGCTGGCACGTGCAACCAAACAGCGTGATGTCCTGATTGCCTATCTCTCACTGTCGCATTGGGATACTATTGAGGGGAATGTATGTCGTGAACCAGTGGTAGAGATTACCCGTGAGGAACTGATGAACGCCTCTGAGGCAACACTTCCTACGATAAACCTGTTAGTGAAGCGTGGAATGTTGGAGACGTACGAGGTGGAGGTGGGCCGACTGAATCAGGGAGGCACTCCTCACCCTGAACATATCAAGCCTTTGAGTCATGCCCAGCAGGATGCCTATAATCAAATTCTGCTGTCGTTTATGAAAAAGCAGGTCACATTGCTGCATGGGGTCACCTCAAGTGGAAAAACAGAGATATACATTCATCTTATTCAGCGTGAGTTAGAACAGCATCGTCAGGTACTTTTCCTCATGCCTGAGATTGCTCTTACCGTTCAGATGATGCAGCGTCTGCAGCGGGTCTTTGGCAATTGTCTGGGTATCTATCATTCCAAATATAGTGATGCCGAGCGTGTGGAGATTTGGCAGAAGCAACTCTCGCAGAATCCCTACGATGTCATCCTTGGTGCCCGCAGTGCCGTATTTCTTCCTTTTCAACGGCTTGGACTCGTTATCGTAGATGAGGAACATGAGACCTCTTACAAACAGCAGGATCCCATGCCAAGGTATCATGCAAGGAGTGCGGCAATTATGCTGGGGGCTAAGACATTGTTAGGTACTGCAACCCCTTCAATGGAGAGCTATTATAATTCACAGACGGGGAAATACGGCTATGTGTCACTGACTGAACGCTACCAGGGCATTCAGTTGCCTGAGATACAAATCGTTGATACGCGCGATTTGCAGCGTCGCAAGATGATGCATGGTCCTTTTTCACCAGTTCTGTTAGCTACTGTGCGTCAGGCTCTTGCGCGTGGTGAACAGGCCATCCTATTTCAGAACCGACGAGGCTGGGCACCGATGATTGAGTGTAAGCGGTGTGGCTGGGTGCCGCGTTGTCAACACTGTGACGTCAGTTTGACGCTGCATCGTAACATGAACCAACTCTCTTGTCACTATTGCGGTTTTACTTACCAAGTGCCTGCGGAGTGTCCTGCCTGTGGCAGTAAGGAGTTGCAGGGACGTGGCTATGGCACGGAGAAGATAGAAGACCAGATTCGAGACATCTTTCCAGAAGCACGTGTGGCGCGTATGGATCTTGATACCACCCGTACTCGTAATGCTTATGAGCGCCTAATCACCGACTTCTCTGCGGGTCGTACCAACTTGCTGATTGGTACGCAGATGATTAGTAAAGGACTTGATTTTGATAAGGTCAGCGTGGTCGGTATCCTTGATGCCGATGCCATGCTCAATCAGCCCGATTTTCGTGCCTTTGAACATGCCTATATGATGATGGCACAGGTTAGCGGACGTGCTGGTCGTAAGGGACGTCAGGGCTTGGTCATCCTGCAGACAAAGAATCCCGAACAGCCCATTATCCAACAGGTGGTGCATAATGATTTTGAGCAGTTCTCTCAAAATCTTCTAGAGGAGCGGCAACTCTTTCACTATCCTCCTTATTACCGGCTCATCTATGTCTATCTGAAACATACGAAGGATGATGTGGTGAATACGGCAGGCATTGAACTTGCTTCTCGACTGCGCCAATGGTTTGGCGATCGTGTGCTGGGTCCAGATAAACCTGCTGTGGCACGTGTCAAGACATTGAGCATCCGTAAACTGGTGATAAAGCTCGAAAATGGTATTGACATGCCTCGCGTGCGCCAATATCTAACGCTTGCCCAGCAACAAATGTTACAGGACAAGCGCTACGCCTCCCTACAGGTTTACTACGATGTTGATCCGCTGTAGAGAGTAAAATCTTTATTTTGGAAATATCACCTGATAGTTTCCGCTCAGGTGCATAAAGGCGAAGAGACGCAATAGTCCATCGTAGTAGGCATCGAAATAGCCGTCATCGAAAGGTTCGTGACTAGCATTCCACAATGCTTCGATGAATTCGTGCTTCTTCTCATGCTGACAGAGCACGGAGGCGGCAGCTGAGGTGGCCACTAGTCCAATGCTATGGCGCAGTTTGCGGAAGCCGCCCGCCTGGAGGATCTCATTACCCTCAGGCAGACTGCCATCCACACGATACTGATCGACAAATGTGTCAATGCCTTGAGCGTAGAGGAAGTTCTGTATCTTCTCGCCATACTGCTGCTGCCATTCGCGGTCGGCACAACTCCACTCATAATCCAGTGCTATGTTCATGGGTACACGCCAAGAGTCGTAGCGGAAGTTGGATCCGCCATTGCGCGGCTGGGTGGCAGGTGATGATTGTTGGTTGTTGGGTGATGGGCGACGGAAAGAGGGCATCTGCATCAAAGAACCGTCGTACTGACACATATCGGGATTTAGGCCCGTGGTGTCGTTGATGCACTTGTGCAGGAACTCACGGCTCTTGGCGGCGCAGTCGAGCCAGAGGTCGGCACGTCCGTCATCGGCCCAGCGGGCCCATACCTCATAAAAGGCTGGGATATGGTAACTGGGGTCAGTGAAACGCTGGCCGAAACCATCGGGGGTAAAAGTAATCAGGCGGGTAGTAGGGTCAATGAGGTAAATCTGGCGCGGGCCTTGTTGCTGAGGAGCAAAGCCACCGAAGGCAGGGAAACCGCCTTCCACAGTATATTCGCGAGGCTGGATGCTATTCAGGATATGCTGCGCCTCGGCCTTGTAGTTGATGCCTGTATCATTGCCCCAACGGTTGGAGGCAAAGATGAGCGAGGTGATGTAATAGAGCTCGCCATCGCTGGCTGCACCCTCGGCATTGCGTGTGCCATCGGTCTTGCAGCTCCAAGCGAAATATCCCTTGCGGGGGCCGTCCTGATGATGCATGTATTTCTTACTCCAGCGCCATAGACGATCGAAGATATCCTTTTTATCCATCTGTACGGCAATCATCATACCGTAGGACATACCCTCGGTACGTGCGTCGTGGTTCTTGATGTCAGAGATATAGCCCATGGAGTCGCCTACCTCGAAATAGACCTTGTTGGGGCCATAGAACACATTGTTGAAAACCTCCTGTAGTCTTTTGTCCACATCCTCGCGACTGTGACCAGCCTCTGCAAAGAGGTTACGATAGCGCTTGGTCTCGAAACCGCCCTTGCTCCAAGGCTTTCCATTCAAGAGGAACTTGTCGATATAAGCCTGTACGATGGGGTATTGACTCTGGGGCAACTGGCAATGACCGTGACCTCCGATGATATCGCAGCCCATACGATCGGCTATGCCGAATTTCTCCCAAACTTTTTTTGCAGCTTCTGCTGATACCTTCATCGAAGAATCGGCCAGCCATTCGTAGTCGGGATTACCCAGCAGCAGGAGGGCGCGAGGACAGATCATCGCGCAGAGCTCATGCTGGTCGTAGGGCAGACGATAAACACTGTCACCACGGAAGTTCTCTTTCTGACTCTCGAGGAACCAGTGATAGTCGGTCTTGTCAATGTTCTCCAGATTCTTGCCTGCTAATGTCAACTCATGCGACTTGCGCCAAGCTGCAGCACCGCCTCCTCCAGGCTCTTGTGCAATGGTCAGGGCGATACGCTCATCAAAGGCACTACAATAGAGAGCCATCTTTCCTGCGTAAGAACAGCCTGTGACACCAATACGACGGGTGTCTATCTTTGTGATCTCTGGTCCCAGTTGCTGCAATCCGTCAATAAGTCGGCTCATGCCCCAAGCCCATTCGCTGTAGGCACCGTTGTCCTTCAGTTTGGGATACAGACGGTCGAAGTTGTGCTCACCGCGGTCGTGATGCTTGCCAAACTGCTTATAATCGTTGACCTGTGCCGACGAGAAGGTTGTGGTGGCAATAGGTCTGTCTTCGAAAAGTTGGCGGGGTAGGGCAATCATATCCGTGCCAATCATCAGCGCATAGGGGGGCTGGCCAACCTTCGGATAGCGAATCTGTGACTTGAGTGTCAGCGTTTCTTTGCCCACGGAGACATCTACTATCAGCGTGTCACCTACCATGCGGGCTTTCACCTGTTTTGTCTTTACAGCCGGTTTTTCGCCGATGCCGTAATGCTGGATGAGAGAGCCAATCTCGTTGCGACGGCGCTCCCAGTCCTCAAAACTGTTGACTCCCTCAAGAGCATCAGGCAGTTCGCGGATAACTGGCAGTTTATCAGGTGCCGTAAACTTCTTCAAAGCATAACGGCTGCCTGTATTCTCTTGGTCATATACTTGCGGCTGCGCCATGGCTGTCGTAGAAAGACAGACCATGAGTGAGCCAGCGAAAAAGGTTTTTAATGAAGGTTTCATCTTGATATCGTTTCGTATTCTGATTTACTGTGGGCCACCAAATTGGCCACCGCCTCCGAAGCCACCAGGTCTGCCACCACCAAAGCCGCCAGGCCTACCACCACCGAAACCAGGGAACTGCTGTGGCTGCTCGCGGCCTATGTCGAGCAACAGCTTTACAAGCGCACGACGGCGCTGTGTCCACGTGGGATAGTCATCGGCACGCAGTGTGCGTATGTTGAGATTGAAGCCGGGCATCTGAGGAGCTCCCTGCATGAATTCGAGGGCGCTGGTGGTGATGATACATGGCTTCGTCTTCTTGTCGGCAAGAAGTCTGTCGGCAATGGCATCGGCTCCGCCAGTCTTAAACCAACTCTCCATGGTGTCACCCTCGCCAGGTACCAACTGGATGAAGACAGGCATCGTCATTACATTACGTGGCATGGGCGAGGTGTACCAAGCCTCATGACGCTCTAGGTCGTATGACACACGGCCGTGCTCTATCTCGCCCTGTGAGGCGAAGTTGAACGGTAGATTCGGGTTGTCGGCTATACTGTACTTAAAGCCTTTATCGGGCGACAGATACATATTGCTTGGGTCGCAGACAGGTGTACCATCCACTACGAAACAGTATTTGAAGGTCTCGAAGATATAATCCTTGAGCGTGGTGCTCCATACACCGTCGGAGTCACGCTCCAACGTGATATAGTCTTGCAGCATCTCGCAATCCAGCAGCACTTTCTTGGCCTCAGGAGCCTTGAAGCGGAAGGTGATGCCATCAGGTGTGTATTCAGGTGAAATGATGGGACGAGGGAACAGACGGGCCATCACGCCAGGTGTGAACTGCTGTTCTTTGCCTGTCTTGGCGGGAGCGGGCTGTCCGGCTTTCATAGCAGCCTCGGCAGCTTTCTTGTTGAAAAGCAAAGGCAGGGTCTTATAGAGGAAATACTTGGCGTTCATCCAGGTATGACCGAATTTGTCGGTAGTAAACTCCTTCACGCTCTTGATTCCCTTGTCGTCAAGGAACTGCATATAGTCGCGTGCATTGCCATAGAGAAAGTCATCCGTACCCACGCCCAGCCAGAACAGGTGAATCTTCTTGTTGGTATCGGCTGCCTTGTCATAGACATCGGGAATATCAGTAGATGTGAACGAACTGTAGGAGCAGAGATACGAGAACTTATCCAAATTCGTCAGACCATTGAACAAAGCCTGGTTGCCACCACGTGAGAAACCACCGATGGCACGACTGTCGCGATCGTTCTTGGTGCGGTAGTTGTTCTCGATATAAGGCATCAGGTCGTTGATCAGATCCTTGCTGAACACATCACCGCCAAAGCGCATCTGGGCGGCCAAGGGCTCTGAGCGCTCCTTGGTCGTTGCGCCAGGAACGGTAGTGGGTGCATCGGGAAGCTTTAATTTCGACGGATTGCCGTATGGCATCACTACAATCATCTCCTTGGCTTTATCCTCGGCCAGCAGGTTGTCCAGGATGTAGTTCACACGTCCTACTTTGTAATAAACCTCCTCTGTATCCGTTGTGCCGCTAATCAGGTAGAAAACGGGATATCTCTTCTGCTGATCCATCATATAGCTTGGTGGCAGATAGACTACGGCGTTGTTGGTAGCCCCCAGACTCTTAGAGTAGTAGTGTACGTATTCCACACGGCCATGAGAGACCTCAAGGATGTCGTGGGGCAGCGGACTCTCCTTCGCTGGAATCTCCAACAGGCTGTTCTTAAAGCCCTCGTTGGGGAAATACTGTGGATTCTCGGGATCCATCACGCTGATGCCATCTACGATAAAGCAATAAGGATACATATCGGGTGCGGCAGGACCGAGCGTTACCGTCCATGTGCCGTCTGCACCGCGCATCATCTCCTTACGACCGGCAAACTGTACATCAACCAGGACGTTCTTTGCCGAGTCGTTCTTGTATTTAAAAGTCACTGTCCCGTCGTTATTTGTACGGGGTTGCGCCATGACCGTTGCTGCACAGGTCAGGAGCGTAAACATAAGCATGGTCTTTTTCATATCGTTTTTAGTTTGTAGGTTTTTTATTTAACTGTAAAATCGATCGAATGTAGGTCTTTGTCGAGTGATGACGTGCCATAGAGAATCTGATAACGACCAGGCTTTACGGCCAGTTCGTCAATCATCTCATCGTAGTATTCGAAGGCCTCGCCATCCAGGGTAATCGTTGCCTTCTTGGTCTCGCCAGGCTTTAGACTCAGCTTCTGGAAACCCTTCAACGCCTTGATGGGTGCACCAGGATCATCCAGACGCTTCACATAAACCTGTACGGTCTCTGTTCCATTACGCTTGCCAGTGTTGGTTACAGGCACGGTGATGGTCACCTTGCCGTTCTTCTTCATGTTCTTGGCACTAAGCTTACCCTTACCAACAGCAAAAGTGGTGTAGCTCAGGCCATAGCCAAAGGCATACTGTGGTACGCCAGTGAAGTAGCGATAAGTGCGGTTCTTCATCGAGTAGTCCATGAAATCAGGCAGGTCCTGTGTTGAACGATAGAACGTCACAGGCAGTTTGCCGCCTGGGTTATAGTCGCCTAGGAGCACCTCTGCCAACGCCTTTGCACCACCCTGACCAGGATACCAAGCCTGCAACAGCGCATCGTATTTGCCTTCTACGCTACCAAAGGCGATGGCAGAACCAGAGCAATTGACGAAGATGACGGGCTTGCCGGTCTTATGCATAGCGCGTACCAGCATCTGCTGCACCCTTGGCAGCTCGATATCCTGCTTATCGCCACCTTCCCCCTCCATACGGGCAGAGATTCCACCAATGATGATGATGGCATCTGCCACGCTCACCTCTTTCGCCAAGTCGGTGAAATCGGCCAGTTTACGTTCGCAGATATCACCACGCAACATAGCGAAGTTGCCTGTGCCGCGACGATATTCTATCATCACGTCGTAGGTCTGTCCTTCCTCTACCTCGAACGACTTATACTGCACATTGCGACGACCGAAACCAAAGCCACGGCGACCACCGCCCTTGTTCTCTTCAATTACCTGACCATTCACCTTCATTACATAGCCATTGTCAGTAGTGAGGGTGTATTTCATCTCGCCAGTGAAAGTAGCCTTGTAGGTGCCACTGATGCGTACGGCCAGGTTGTCGTTGGTGATCCCCTCGGCAAAGCCCCAGGCACCAAAGGTAGAGAAATTCAGCTCCTTATAGAAGTCTGTTTTGACAGGGGCACTGTCAAATGCGGCATTGCGGTCGTTCCAGAACTCCACCTTCACACCCTTACCGTCGTTGAACTCCTGCAAATGGTGTATGGTGGTATATTCATCATTCAGCTCACAAGCCTTGTTGTAGATGATCTTCGTGTTGGGCAGGGCGTTTTTGATACCCTCGAGCAGCGAGTGCTGGTGGTTTTTGGTAGGCGTGCCGCCATAGTTGCCGTTCAGCAGTTCTATATCATCGGCATTAGGACCAAGCACGGCCAGAGTCTTGATGCTTTTTGAGAGGGGCAGTATGCCGCTGTTGTGGAGCAGCACCATAGACTCGCGTGCAGCCTGGGTAGCCAGTTCATCGTGCTTCTCACAGCTGATGGTTGAAGCAGGAATATTTGCCCAGGGCAGCATCTCTGCAGGGTCGAACATACCCAGTTCGAAGCGTCCCATCAGTGTCTTTCGCAGGTGATTGTCGAGGTCGCTCTCCTTGATGAGGCCCTTCTGCAGGCCATCGGTGAGGTTCATCATCACCTTTCCGCACTCCAGGTCAGTACCGTTGAGCACGGCATCCACTGTAGCTGACAGCGGATCCTTGTGGGTCTCGTGCTGACCGCGGTTGAAGAAGTTGTTGATAGCGTCACAGTCGGTCACCACCAGTCCGTCGTACCCCCATTTGTTGCGCAGGATATCGATAAGCAGACGATCGCTAGAGCAACAGGGTTTGCCTTCGAAGCGCTGGTAAGCACACATCACCTCTCTCACGTTTCCTTTCTTCACCAATGCCTTGAAGGCAGGCAGATAGGTTTCCCAGAGGTCGCGGTTAGTGGGCTCTACGTTCATAGAGTGGCGCAGAGGCTCTGGTCCGCTATGCACAGCATAGTGCTTAGCACAGGCATGGGTCTTGAAATATTTGCTATCTGACAATTTGCCATTTGCCATTTCGGTTCCCTGCATACCCAGTACGGTCTGTACGCCCAGCACGGCATTCATATAGGGGTCTTCGCCGCAGGTCTCCTGTCCGCGTCCCCAGCGGGGATCACGGAAGATGTTTACGTTGGGGCACCAGAAAGTCAGTTCGGGATTACCAGGATAGTAAGTCTCGCCCATGCCCACATGCTTCACGCTGTGGTCAGAGCGGTTCCAGTTGGCGCGTGCCTCGTCACTAACCTGTGAGAAGACGTCATACACCAGTTTGGCATTGAAGGCAGCTGCCATACCGATAGGCTGGGGATAGACGGTATAGTCACCCTGACGTACACCATGACAGGCCTCGCTCCACCAATTGTACGACGGGATTCCCAGTCGCTCAATCGAGATGCTCTTGTTCATCATAAGTCCTACTTTCTCCTCGGGGGTTAGCATACCCAACAGGCTCTCTACGCGCTGAGTCCTCGGCAATTTCGTATCCTGCCACGGATATCGCGGTTGTGCGTTGACGTTTTGAATTACAAAGACGCACAAAGCAGCCATCATCACTTTAGTTTTCATGTTAACGCTTATAGTTTTATGGTTTTACTGTGCAAAAATACAAAACATCCGGTGCATTGACTGCATCGGATGTTTCATAAATTATTCTATATGTCGCATGGACGACAAAAGTCAATGTTTACGGTTGGCTCGTTGCTCGCGATACTTTGCTTTTTGCCTGGCAGAACCGCTGCCGTGAGCCCCCGTGATATACTTCTTTTTCTTGGCTTTGGTCTTCACCTTTCCCTCGTTAGGGTCTTTGCGGTCGCCACCTTTGCCAAAGGAAATGCCATTCTCCAGAATACTCTGAAAATCGTCTTCGCCTACCATAATAATAGGATTAATGGTGGAACAGACGTACACCCGTGAAGGCCATGGCGATGCCGTATTTGTCGCAAGTCATGATCACATGGTCGTCGCGTACTGAGCCACCAGCCTGAGCAATATACTGCACGCCACTCTTGTGGGCACGCTCGATGTTGTCGCCGAAGGGGAAGAAGGCATCGCTACCCAGACTTACCTCAGTGTTCTTGGCAATCCATTCTTTCTTCTCAGCCAGGGTGAGCACCTCGGGCTTCTCAGAGAAGAACTGCTGCCAAGCGCCTTCGCGCAGCACGTCGTCATGCTCGTCCTCAGAGATATATACATCGATGGTGTTGTCACGATCGGCCCTGCGGATTCCCTCCTTGAAGGGCAGGGCGAGCACTTTGGGGTGCTGGCGCAACCACCAGATATCGGCCTTCTGACCAGCCAGGCGGGTGCAGTGGATACGGCTCTGCTGACCGGCACCGATACCGATAGCCTGTCCGTCTTTCACGTAGCATACAGAGTTTGACTGGGTGTATTTCAAGGTGATGAGGGCAATCATCAGGTCGCGACGTGCCTCAGCAGAGAAGGTCTTGTTCTGAGTGGGGATGTTTTCAAACAATGCGGGGTCGTCCAACTGAATCTCGTTGCGGCCCTGTTCAAAGGTAACGCCGAATACCTGCTTCGTCTCTACGGGAGCGGGCTTGTAGGCGGGGTCAATCTTTATCACATTATAGGTACCCTTACGCTTGTCCTTCAGGATTTCCAGAGCCTCGGGCGTGTAGTCGGGGGCAATGACACCATCGCTTACCTCGCGCTTGATAATCAGGGCGGTGGTCTTGTCGCAGGTGTCGCTCAGGGCGATGAAGTCACCGTAAGAAGACATACGATCGGCACCGCGGGCACGGGCGTATGCGCAGGCAATGGGACTCTCGTCCAAGCCTGGAATGTCATCAACGAAATAGATGTGCTTCAACGTGTCGCTCAGGGGCAGACCTACAGCAGCACCGGCAGGTGATACGTGCTTGAAAGAGGCTGCAGAGGGCAGACCTGTGGCCTGTTTCAACTCTTTCACCAACTGCCAGGAGTTCAATGCGTCCAGCAGGTTGATGTAGCCAGGGCGGCCGTTAACAACTTCGATAGGCAGTTCGCTGCCATCGTTCATAAAAATGCGGGAAGGTTTCTGGTTCGGATTACATCCGTACTTCAGGGCTAGTTCTTTCATGTTTTTGAGAAGAATTATTATTTCCGACTGCAAAGGTACAAATAAGCGAGAACAATACAAAACAAAAACCTTTTTTTTGTTTATTGCTTGATGCTGGGCGCCCAGGGAGCCAGAGGAGGCCTTTACATTGTGAACGGCAAGAAGGTCGTGATAAAGTAAGCAAAAAATGGAATTAATGTTACAATAAACAAAAACCCCAGCCAAGAAGGTTGGGGCTTTTAATTTACGTCTTTGCGTTAAGACCTTTTTTATGGAAATAGTAAGGAAAAAGTAAAGACTAAGCCCTCTGGGAAAATAAAGAATTTACGAAACAGGCTAAAACACCATGTGAAACAGCCTGAAATGCAATGTGAAATAGGCTGAAACGCAATGCGTTTTAAGCCAAAACGCAAAGCAAAACAGGCTGAAACGCAAGACGAAACAGGCCAAAAGAGAAAAAACGATGGAAGGATAGTCAAAATTAAAACCTCCAGCGGAGTTGCAAGTCCAGATCGGTGACGTGCGACTGTGCTATTTCTTGCAGACCAGTGCCGATGGACGTGCGGTCAAAATAGTTGGTGTAGCCCAGTCGGGTGGATAGTCGCAGGTTGTCGTTGAGGCTTAGTTGTGCGAAGAGTGCCAAGCGCAGACCGTTGCCATAATAGGAAGGAAAAGAAAACTCATGCTGTAGCTGGCGTTCGTAAAGGTAGATACGACTGGCATAGTCGTCGGTATGGAAATAGCCTAAGGTCAGGTTTGCTTGCCACGTTTTCTGCTGATAGCCCACCTGCTCACTAACTATCCAGCCCTGCGAGGTGGTCTTATAGGCGGAATAGGCATAGTCGGCCTGTGTCTTGCCGGTCCACCCTGCGTCAGACGAATAGGCCGCTACAAGCCTTGTGCGATGCTCATTACTGGGAATCAACGTCGTTTTACTGGCGTTGTCTTTCTGTTGCAAGCGTGTGCGATGACGAAGCGTTAGGTTCCATCTGCTTAGGCGATAATCTCCTTGCAGCAACATATCCCACGAATGTGAGGCCTGTGCAGCCTGATAGCGTGGCCAGGCAGAATAGGCATAGTCGGCATAGCCCTGCAGGTGCAGATGGGCGAGGGGCTGCCAGGTAAAGCCGAGATAGAGGCCGCTTTCATTTTGTGTCCTTGAACTGTTGCCAAAGCCGTGGGCATAAAGACCCGAATACTTGTAACTGTAGAAACGCTGGATAGCCACAAGGCTTAGGTCTCCTGATGGCTGAAAACTGATGGTGTTGAGGGTTGCCACAGCGCCCTCTTTGTTCATCGCCGTCTCGCCGCTGATGGCAAAGCGGTAATGGGTATAACCATAGTCGAGACTGGCGTTGAAGAATCGGTCGCCCTGAGGATAATAACGACGATAGAGCGTTTTCGTATTTGGTTGTAGCGTGCGGTCCATGTGGGTGTAGACAGCATTTGCGCCCAGATGGAGTCCGTTCTGCCGATAGCCTATACTGCCACCATAGGCTGATAGGTGGGTGTTGTACTTCTTTCGTATCTCTGTGGGTGTGCGGTGATAGCCGCTGGTGATGAGGGTGGCTGCCGTGCCGTCGCTGTTAAGCGTGGCATCAATAGGCCGATAGGAGGCAAAGGCGGTCACGCTGAGTGGCTTTGACAACTTGATGGTGGCTGCAGCACCTTGGAAGTAGTCGGCCTCAGAACGTGAGCTATGCGCTCGCAGCGTGTTTGTCTGTCGCCCCATGTTTTGTAGGGTTGCCAGCTTTCCCAGTTGAAAACTCGTGTTGAGCACCAGTCCCATGCCTGCAGCCACCTTGTATTTGCCGATGACGGCATTCTCAAGAATACCCAGTTTCTTCACCTGTATATAATAAGAATAGGTGTCGTAGCCCCAGCTGTTCTGGTTGGCAAAGAACGGCTCACCTGCATCCTGTGCGCCAATAAGGCCTGCCTTGACGTAGTTGCCATAGGAGAACTCATATCTCAGGGAATGGCGGTAGCGATAACCCAGATAGCCGTTCTGGTCACCCTTGCGCTCATAGAAAGGCACACGTCCAGTAGCTGTAACGGTATGCTTGCCGTATCTCGTGATGTTTTGTAGGGAGGGGAAACGTGGCTCTTCTCTGGCTACCTCGCCTACATAGACGAAGAAAGGCAACAGGGCAATCTGCTGGTAGTCGAGCGAGCGGATCATCTTCAACTCGTTCATCGACCGCATCGGGCCGTATCTGTCCAGATACTCTATGATGTCCATCACCTGTTGTTCTGACAGAAAGGGCAGTTGCTCCAAGTCTTCACGGGTGGTATGGTTCAGGTCTATCGGATGGTCGGCCAGTTGCTGCAACTGGTCATAGTATGCCGCCCAGCCCTCCTCTTCCACATCTTCAGGCATCATCACCTCCTGCCACACCTGTTCCCACGTCTGTTGCTGTTGGGCTACAGACGTATGAGCTATTAAGAGAAGTAGCAGAGCAAGCCAATGTTTCATAGATGCAAAGGTATATAATAATTCTTAATTGTTCACGATTATTATCTTTTAACGGTGTTCACGACCTTTGGTTCATAATTATATTGTAATTTTGCAGGCATGAAACACATGATGATACTGTTTGCGGGCATCTTGGCGGGGCTGACGGCCTCGGCTCAGGAGGATTTGGGCGACCCAACATTCGAGCCTACTGTTAAGGTGGGTAAGACGTTGGTCGATGGTGACTCCATACAGTATATGGAGCTGTCGAATGTCTATGTGTATCCTGAACTGACATTCAAGAGCAAGCGCCAGCAGCAGGCCTACACCCGGCTGGTGAAGAATGTGAAGAAGGTGCTGCCCATTGCCAAGCAGGCCAGACAGATCATCATTGAGACGGCAGAGTTTACTGAGACGTTGCCCCCTGAAGAGCGAAAGGAACATCTGAAGCGGGTAGAGCAGGCTGTGGTGAAAGAGTATAAGCCACAGATGAAGAAACTGACTTTTTCACAGGGAAAACTGCTCATCAAACTCGTGGATCGCGAATGTCACTCTACGGCCTACGAGGCGATGCAGGCTTTCATTGGGCCTGTGCGCTCTGGTATGTGGCAGGCCTTTGCTTGGATGTTTGGTGCTTCACTGAAAAAGGGCTACGACCCTGATGGCACCGACAAGCTTACAGAGCGCGTGGTGCTGATGGTGGAAGCAGGGCAACTGTAGTTCCAAATGAGAAATGAGGAATGAGAAATGAGAAATGTCTTTTATTTCTCAGTATATAGAACTTGGATCAAGGTTTGACCCACGGCCTTGAGCGTGTTGCGGTCCAAGTGCTCCATGTCATCATGGATGGTGTGCCAGGTAGGCCCGAAACTGCTCTCATCACAATCGGGGTAATAGTTGATAATGTCGATACAGGGTATTTTTGCCACCTCGTTCACGGGGACGTGGTCATCGGTAATGCCACCACCATCTTCCTGTGGAAAATAGCTGCTGAAGCCAGCAACAGCGGCAGCCCGCCATACGCGTTTCACCACAGGCTTGGCATAATATTTCGAATAACCTTCCTGATAGAAACGGGCACCCTGACCACCCACCATGTCGAGCAGAATGCCGTAACGGTGCTTGGTGTTAGGTGATGGATGATAGTTCTTAGACCAATGTTGTGCGCCCAGCGCCCATGAGTCGTTATCGTCGTGGCTGCCCCAGTCCTCGGCATCGAAGCATACGAAGTCAACACCTACAGGCAACTGACAGGTATCGGCCTGAAGCAGACGGGCAATCTCCAACATCACCGCTACGCCGCTGGCACCATCATTGGCAGCCATCACAGGCTTGGTATGGTTTGCCTCGTCGGGGTCGTTGTCAGCCCAAGGACGGCTGTCCCAATGGGCGCAGAGCAGGACGCGCTGTTCCTTTTCTGGCTGATACTGCGCAATGATATTATTACTCAACAGGGGGGTGCCGTCAAATCCAGTCAGCGTGGCCCGCTGTTCCGTAACCTTCATGCCGTAGCCCTGGAATTTTTCTACAATCCATTGTCCGCACTGCTCGTGGGCCTCGCTGTTCATGGTGCGTGGTCCGAAATCGCATTGCTGCTGGCAGAACAAAAATGCCGAGTCTGCAGAAAACTGCGGTCCTACAGGCTCTCCCTTTTCCGTAAGATCTTTCTTGCCGCCACCACAGGCCATCAACAGCATAACTGTAATAAAGAGGATAAATACTCGTTTCATGTGTGCAAAGGTATATACTTTCTTTTAATTCTACAAGTTTTTTTTCGTGATTCCATATGTCAGGTGATTTTATTTTAGTACTTTTGCAGCCAGAACAAAAAATACAACCATCATGGCACACAACCATCATCATGAACATCATCATGAGCATGGCGGACATCGGCAGCTATGGCTTATTGCTGCTACAATAGTTTTACTCATTGCCGCCGTCATTGTTGAGAAAACCATAAGTCTGCCCACTTGGCAACTACTATTGGTATATCTTATACCTTATTTATTAATAGGTGCTGGCACGCTGAAGGAAGCTGCAGAGGGACTGGCCCATGGCGACCCCTTTAATGAACATTTTCTGATGTCTGTGGCTACGATCGGTGCCCTCTGCATCGGTTTTATGCCAGGTGCCGAGACGGAGTTTCCTGAGGCTGTCTTCGTGATGCTCTTTTTCCAGGTAGGCGAGTTCTTCGAGGGCTATGCCGAAGGAAAGAGTCGCACCAGCATCTCGCATCTGATGGATATCCGCCCTGACATCGCACGCCTTGAGGGATCTGAAGAGACCATCAGTCCTGAACAGGTTGCTGTGGGAACCATTATTGAGGTGCGCCCTGGTGAAAAAGTACCCTTGGACGGCACTATCGTTAGTGGCAAATCCAGTCTGAACACGATGGCTCTAACAGGCGAGAGCGTTCCCTTGGAAGTCAACGAGGGCGATGAGATTATCTCTGGCTGCATCAATCTGAGTGGTGTCATCACCTTGCGCACTACCAAGACCTTTGGCGAGAGCACGGTATCGAAAATCATCAAACTGGTAGAGGATGCTGGAGAACACAAGTCGCAGAGCGAGGCCTTTATCACCCGTTTTGCCCGTATCTACACGCCAATCGTGGTGTTCCTGGCCTTGGCCATCGCCATCATTCCACCCTTGGCCATCTCTCTCACCTCTGACATCTCGCCTCTCACCTCTTTCCCCACCTGGCTCTATCGCGCCTTGATGTTCCTCGTGGTAAGTTGTCCTTGTGCCCTGGTTATTAGTGTGCCCCTCACCTTCTTCGGTGGTATTGGTGGCGCATCAAGAAAGGGAGTCTTGGTGAAAGGTGCCAACTTCCTTGATATTCTGTCGAAGGTAGATACCGTGGTGTTCGACAAGACTGGCACGCTGACGCATGGCCGCTTCGCTGTACAGGCTGTACACCCAGAGATATGCAGCGAATACCAGTTGTTGCACCTGGCTGCCCATGTGGAACATTCCACCAGTCATCCCATTGGTGCTGCCCTACGTGATGCCTTCCCAGAAGAGGGCACAGACGGTTGCGAGGTAACGGATGTTGAAGAGATTGCCGGAAAGGGTATTCGTGCCAAGGTGGGCGAAAAGATAGTATGCGTAGGTAATACGAAGATGATGGAGCTCGTAGGCGTAGAATGGCACCAATGTGAACATGGTGACGAGGGCACTATAGTCCACGTTGCTATCGCAGAGGCGTCAGCCACTCCTCATCGCCTATCACCCATCACCCATCACCTGTCACCTTATGTCTATGCAGGTCATATCGTCATCAACGACCAGGTGAAGGCCGATAGTGCCGAGGCTATTGCCCAATTGAAGAAACTGGGCGTGAAGAAGACCGTGATGCTGACAGGAGACCGTGAAGAGGTTGCCAGTCGCGTGGCTCAGCAGCTGGGTATTGATGAATACCACGCAGAACTGCTACCAACGGATAAGGTGTCTCAGCTATCAGCCATCAGCCACCAGTCATCAAAACTGGCTTTCGTAGGCGACGGCATCAACGATGCGCCAGTATTGGCGCGTGCCGACGTAGGTATCGCTATGGGAGGCCTTGGAAGTGATGCTGCGATAGAAGCTGCCGACGTGGTGCTGATGGACGACCAACCATCAAAGATAGCCACTGCCGTACGCATTGCCCGTCGTACCATTGGCATAGCCCATCAAAACATATGGTTCGCCATTGGCGTGAAGGTTGCCGTACTGATTCTTGCCACCTTCGGCATCGCAACGATGTGGCTCGCCGTCTTTGCCGATGTAGGTGTCACCGTTCTGGCCGTGCTCAATGCCATGCGAGCACTCAAGGCATAAGGCTCTTTCTACTATTGTCGTGTGAGATACCAGCGTACAGTCCAGTGGAGTTGCTCACCTGGTTGTAACAGGGTATAGGCTCCCTGGCTCTCTAACTCGATATAAGTCTTTCCTCGATTCACATATACTTGTATCTCTGCTTCGCCAGGGGCTGCCTCGCCAGGTTTCAGGTCTTGGAACTTCTTGGTCAGTTTCAGGCCGTTGGTTTCGTAGGCCAGCCAACCAGTACCATTGGCGTTCACCTTACGGTTCTGTGGAGCCTCGTCGGTCTTGTAATATGCAATGCCCTTTTTTGTCTCGAAAGTCATAAGTCCTGCTGGCCAAATGCTGTCAACAGGAGCTTCGAAACTGATAAGACCGTCATTGTTAGGCACGCGGGTAATCTCCCAAGGCGCTACACGGCGTGGCTCCGTGCCTTCGTTCTTAATGGAGTAGGTGATCACGATGGCCCCGTCCTCTTTGTCTATTTGAAAGTCCTTGCCCACGCTGAGGCCTAGGCGCTGTGACGTGGGACTGCTGATGACGAGACGGCTATTTTCCTGTGCGCTCACTGTATATGCATGTTTGTCAAACTCTGCTACTGGGGGCCAGTTCCATTCTTTCTGTGGTGAAGTCCAGAAGGTGCTGCCGAAAGATTCAGGCCAGCGCGACTGCGAGATGACTTCTTTGTCCTGATGCTTCAGCGACAGGATTTTTCCTCCCTTCGCTACGTCAATAGTCATGCTCACGTCACCGTTTTTCAACGTAAACAACTGGTCATTCAACAACCATTCATCTTGCCAGCGTACAACAGGCTTGCCGTATTCGAATTCGATGGGCAGCCAGATGTAGCGGCCGTCAATGGGGTGTTGGGGACGCCAGATGTCGGCCATGAAAATGTGACGCCCATCATCGAGTGTCAGCACATAGGTACTCTGACCCATAAAGGTCTTGTCGGCTTTGGGACCGCGACACGGGTTGGGATGCTGCGTCCAGGGGCCCCAGATGCTGGGTGCGGAGAACATACGGGCCTCGTTGGGTGCCCAGCCCGTGCAGCCACTGGTAATCATCCAGTAGGTGCCGTTGTGCTTGAAGATGGCGGGTGCCTCGTTCTGTCCACCAGGCGCCATGCGCGTGTAGCGGCCACTGTGGTGCAGGTAGTCATCAGTCAGTTCAGCGATGTGCAGTGTGAAGTTCTCTTCCGAGGAGAAGATATGGTAGGCCTTGCCGTCATCATCGACAAACAGCGTCATGTCGCGCGACATCTGACCATTGTCGAAGTCACGTTTCAGGTATTCGTCGAAATCCATCGGCGAGCCCTCTGTTGGCCATTTCCCCGCATTTGCCCTTGATGAGTAGAGGAATTTATACGGCCCCTCAGGTCTGTCGGCCACGGCCACGCCATAGCGGGCGGCATCATAGCCGCGGCCTTTCAGTTCCAGGTGGAACCACATACAGAACTTCTTCGTCGTGGGGTTATAGATAACCTTCGGGCGCTCCAGGATGCAGCCGCGCTCTATGTCGTGGCCACGCTCTTCGCTCACGCTCAGTGCCACCCCGCAATTGCGCCAGTTCGCCAAGTCCTTTGATGCGTAGCACATCACGCCTACAAGGGCATCGCAGGTCCATTCGGCCTTATGTTCACCAAACCAGTACCAGGTGTCGCCATATTTCATGATGCCGCCACCATGAGCATTGATATGTACCCCCTTGTCATCGGGCCATATTTCACCCGAACGGATGGCATTTCGTTGTGCGAGGCAGCCCATCGTCACAAGGCAGCATATCGCAAGAATGATTGTTCTTTTCATTGCTGTTTATATGATGTGATTATCCTCTTGCCATTTTATAGATGTTCTCCATATCCTCGGCCTTGAGCACTTTGAGTTGGCCGCAAGTCTTCTGGTAGTCGCGACTGCACTTACGGGTCATTTCCTTGATTTCCTCGTCGGTGATGTCCTTGCCAATGAGTTCCTTGATATTGATGGGCATACCGATAGCGTGATAGAAATGCTCCATGGCTTCGATGCCGCGAAGGGCTGTGCCTTCGGGGTCGGTGAAATCATTGGGAATATCCATCACATTGACAGCAAAGCGGACGAAACGCGAGAGGTTCTCGTGCATCGTGTAGCGTGCCCAACTGGGCCAGATGGCAGCGAGTCCGGCACCGTGGGTGACATCAAACATGCCGCTGAGCTCGTGTTCGAGTTGGTGGGTTGCCCAGTCGCTGGCCACGCCACAACCCGTCAGGTCGTTATGCATCAGGGAGCCGCCCCACATGATCTGTGCACGATAGCGATAGTCCTCAGGATTCTTCAATACGGCAAAGACGGCATTCTTGATGCTGCGTAGCGAAGCTTCTGCCAAATCAGTTGTCAGGTCCATGTCATCGTCCTTGGTAAAATAGCGCTCCATAGTGTGCATCATCATATCTGTAACACCTGCTGCCGTCTGATAAGGAGGCAGGGTAAAGGTACGCTCTGGATTCATAATGGCAAACTTCGGGCGGGAGAGGTTGTTCGAGTAGCCCAGTTTTACGTCGCCATCCTCGTTGGTAATGACGCTACTCTCGCTCATCTCGCTGCCTGCTGCAGGAATGGTGAGCACGGAGGCTAGTGGAAGCATCTCTGTAGGCGTGGCTTTGCCCAAATAGAAGTCCCATACATCACCTTCGTAAGGCACACCGTATGCAATGGCTTTCGACGAGTCGATGACGCTACCGCCACCTATGGCAAGGATGAAGTCGATGCCTTCTTTCCTGCATAGCTCAATGCCCTCGTGAACAAGTGATAGACGTGGATTAGGCACCACGCCGCCTAGTTTGACAAAACTGACGCTGCCTTCAGTGAGTAGACTACAGATTTTGTCAAGTAGGCCTGATCGTATGGCACTCTGTCCGCCGTAGTGTACCAGTACCTTTGTGCCACCGTATTTCTTAACGAGAGCAGCAACCTGCTCCTCCGACTTTTTACCGAACACCACCTCTGTAGGTGCAAAATAGCTGAAATCTTTCATCGAAATATTATGCTTTAGTTTGTAATATCTGTGCAAAGATAAATAATAATAGCCATTATTTTTAAAATATTGGCCATTATTTTTTGAATTTTGGCCAAATTTTTTCAAACGCCTTATCTGCCACGTCTGTCGTTATTTCCCCACTTCTTGTCATAGCGTCCTTCGGTATCCACTTTGCCGCCGAACATATTCAGGCGATAGCGCACGTGGAGCATGGCGTATGAGTTGATGCTGTTATAACGGGTGTCGCTGCGCCCATTGGCATTGACCCAACGGTCGTAATTGGACTGCTGACCGAGAAGGTCGTAGAAATTCAAGGCCACGACAAGAGACTTCGACTTGAGGAAAGTCTTGGATATCTGGCCGTTCCATATCAGTTCGTTGGTGTTTGATGAGGGGTCGTTGTAGCCTCGGCGACTGGTTTCGTGGAGGTTCGTGGAAATCTCAAGGCCAATGGGCAGGCGAACCATCATCTGACCGCCATAGCTGAAGCGCCAGGTGTCGAGGTCGGCACTGGGCTGAAGTTCGTTGCGCGAGTGCTGATAGTTCACGTTGCCATCAAGGGTGACCTCCAGCCAGTCATTTCGGAAACTGGCATTCAGACGCTGGTTCCAGTTCGTGGTCTTCGTGGTGTTCTTTGCAGCTTCGCTTTTGGCTTGAGATACGTAGCTGACATAGTTGTTGTAGCGTAGGCGGGTGTCAGAGCCAATGTTCCAGTGTGCCGCACTGTCGATGGCGGTGCTGAAGTTGAAACCGCCGTCAGCATTCCAGTTGCCATTGATATTCTCTGGGCGCGATTCGCTGCCGCCTGTCTCAGGATGATAAGTCACCTTGTTTGATATTGCGTTTCGGATATGACGATAGTTGCCATATAGCACAATGGATCGTTTGTATTTCTGTATATAGTTATTGTAATAGACATTTAGCGAGTTGGTGAACTGTGGCTTCAGACCGCGGTTACCAGTCGTGATGTAAAGTGGGTTTGAGTCGTCGCGAATTTCAAGAAGCTGGGTCATGTCAGGCTGTTGAGTATCGCCACGATAATGTGCGTATATATTCTGCTGGTCGCTGAACTTATAATGGAAATCGATGGTAGGCGTGAAGTTGACAACGTTGCGGATGGTATCAACAAAATGTCCGCGATAGTCCTGAATGAAGTTGGAGCGCTGAGGTTGCACTAGGATACCTATATTGTAGTCGTATTCCTCCTGCCAGTGGCGCAGCGTGAGTCGGATGTTGTGTGTGTAGTTTTTATATTCAGAGTAACGGCTGAGCGAGTCATCGAGGAAAGTATCCAATGTGGGATAGACCGTTGACAGCCAATCGTCCCATTCACGGTATTCTGGCACTATGCCACTGAAAATGTTTTGGGGCAGGTGACTGAAATCGTAGGTCTTGCGGTCGCTCTTGTTCTGGTTGTAGCGCAATTCGTAGTTGAACTGCAAGTGTGCCCCTTTCCACAGCGGTTCGCTGTAAAGCGCACTGAGCACATAGCCCTGATTGTCGCTTGGCGTGGTATTGTAGCGTGCGGTGTAGTATGATGAGTCCTTTTTGTGCAGCGATACTTCATTGTTTGAGGCATTGCGGTTGTCGCTGTCACCTATGGAGCCTTCAACGCGTAGTGTGACATTGCGGCCGCGCGGATTCAGCCGCCTGTACAATTGCAGCATGGCCCAGGCGTTTTTGTTCTCGCCGTAGCTGAGGCTGGCACCATTGCTATTGTTCACAATGTAGGGAGCTAGAGGACTGCTGGATGATAGTGAACCCAATGGGTCGGAGGCGTAGAGGTAAGGATCGTCGTTGAAGGTGGCACTCAATGAACTTGACATGTTATCGCTGGTTCCCGTGCTACCATTGGCACGCAAGAGCAGGTTTGTCAGTGTGTCGGGCTTCCATTCTACGCGGATATTTCCGTTCCAGTTGTTGCTGCGTGATAACTGTTTCGAATAGCTGTTGCTGAATGTGCGATAGGTTTCGCTGTAGAAACTCTCGCTGGCATTCTCGTTCTGGTTGTCACCGTCTCGATGGTTCCAGCGCAAGGAGGCATCCATCTTCAGCTTCTCGCCATCGTCGTAGTTCAGGTTGGTTCCCAACATCTTACGGGCATTTAAGCCTCGGCGGTTCCACCAGCCTGCATTCTCTTCCTTGTTGTTGAAATTACCCATCAGCATAAAGCGTGTATTATCCGTAAAACTGCTTCCCATACCACGAGAGGCATAGCGATGGTTCGTACCGTCTGCAATATCGAGATTAGTCATGTAGCCGCGATTCATTCCTTTTTTGATGGTGAAGTCGAGCACGGCCTGTTTGTTGCCGTCCTCAATACCTGTGATGCGGGCTTGGTCGCTTTGCTGGTCGTAGAACTTCACGTTCTGGATAATAGAGACGGGCAGGTTTTTCAGTGCTGTCTCTACATCACCGAGCATAAATTCCTTGCCATCGACTAGAATCTTTTCAATCTTCTTGCCATTGACAGTGATATTACCGTCTTCATCGACCTCGGCACCGGGCATACGCTTGATGAGTTCCTCAATGGGTGAACCTTCAGGGGTGCGATAGGCATCTGGATTATATACCAGTGTGTCTTTCTTTACGATGATCTGTGCAGCACGCCCTGTTACAACAGCTTCTTTCAGGATAACGGCATCTGGGGAAATCAATAGGGTGCCCAAATCTGCACTTTGGTTGCGACGCAGCGTCACCTCTCTCTGAATAGGCTGAAAGCCTATTGATGATATCTTTAGTCGATAGATGCCGTTTGCAGGGACTTCTACCGAGAAATTGCCTCGGATGTCGGTAACGGTGCCTCCCACGAATGTAGAGTCGCGCTGTCGAAATAATTGCACGGTGGCTTGTATCATAGGTTCTTTCAACTCTGCATCTTGCACGTTTCCGCTAACGGTTAAACCTCGGTCTTCTGAGGACTGTGAAAAGGCGTTCAGTGTTGCTAGTCCCCAAAATGCTAATAAAAGAGTAATATATCTCATTGTTTAGTTTTTATATTGTTTTTGTGCTATCTCTGAGTTCCAGGTTGGCCTTCACGATGATATGCTGTACACTGTCGTCGCCGTTTATCTGCTCTAGGAGTAGGCGAAAGGCTTTTATTCCTATCTCGCGCAGGTTCTGCTTGATGAACGATATACGCGGATTCGACATCTCTGACACCCAGTCGCTCATATAGGCAATGATTGACACATTCTCGGGAATGCGTAATCCCTGACTTGTAACGGCTTGGTGAGCTGCAATGGCTAATAATCCGTGGGTGGCTAATATGCCATCTGGCGGTTCTGGCAAACGTAGCAGCTCTATCGTGTCGCTAAGGCCTGAATTGAAACTGATGTGATGACACTTTACCAGTTCCGTGCGGATGGGAATCTCATGTTCGCGCAGAGCCTCCAGATAGCCGTGCTTGCGATCGGCAGTCTGTTTCACTTGATTAAGTCCGCCTAAAAAGGCGATGCGCTTTGCACCGCTGTCAAGAAGACAATTAGTAGCATATCGGGCTGAGGCCACGTCGTTAATCATCACTGATGAGATATCGATATTGGGTACGCGGTCAAAAAGAACCACGGGAATGTGCAATTGGCGCAGATGCTGAAGATGCGAAAAATCTGTCGTGTTTTGCGACGGACAGATAATGATACCCTCCACGTGCATGTTTACCAGCATATCCACACAGTTTACCTCATTCTCGTAAGAGTCGTCAGTATCGGTGATAATACTCATGTAGCCAGCATTACGTGCCTCGGCCTCGATGCGCTTTACAATTTGCGCGTAATGATTAAATGCCACATCGGGCACTATGATACCGATAGTGCGTGTTGTGTCATAGCGTAGGCTTACTGCAAAGGGGTTTGGCCGATAGCCGGCCTCTTCGGCCAGTTGCTCTATCCGCTTCTTCAGTTTAGGACTAACACCGTCAAGTCCTCTCAAAGCTCTGGATACGGTGCTGACGTTAATTCCCAGCTGATGTGCGATGTCGCGCTGCGATATGCGTTTCATTGTTTTTATATTTTAATTACAAAGGTATGAACTTTTCTTTAGAATATTGCGCAACAATTTATGTTTTGTTGCGCAACGCGTTGCTATTTTCCTGTATCAAGGTTTAAAAAACTTGAACCTAAATGAATGAGCCATCTGACTTCACAGTTAGATGACTCATTTACTTAATAAGCAATAATATATGTTGTCCTTTTGCGTTGGTTTAGACATTGCAAATATACGCCTCTGTCTATTATTATCCAACAAAGAGAGACAAGAAATATATCGCAAAGCGTTGCGTAAATATTTTGCTTATCGTTTACGGTTTGAGGGGTGAGGTGGCCTCTTTCAGCCAGGCGACTTCTTCTGATGTGAGATGCGGCGATAAACGGTCGAAGACCATCTGGTGATAGTCGTTCAGCCATTGTATTTCTTCTGGTGCGAGCATCTCAACAGCGATGGGCGCTTTGTCAATGGGGCAGAGCGTGAGTGACTCAAACTGTAGGAACTTACCGAACGCTGTTTCCATGTAGGGCACGATAAGTAGGGTGTTCTCTGTACGAGCACCAAACTTTCCCGGCAGGTAGATGCCTGGCTCGTCGGTAATGGTCATACCGGCAACGAGTGGGGCTGGCTTCCATTCCATACGGAACTGGTGAGGGCCTTCGTGAACATTCAGATAAGTGCCCACACCGTGACCAGTGCCATGCAGGTAGTTCAAGCCCTCGCGCCACATGTCCTTGCGCGCCAGGATGTCTATCTGTGTACCACTGCTGCCACTGGGAAATTTGCATAGCTCTATCTGGATATGTCCTTTTAGCACTAAGGTGTAGATCTTTTTCTGCTCGTCTGTCACAGGACCAAGGGCGATGGTACGGGTAATGTCTGTTGTGCCGTCCAGATACTGCGCTCCACTATCAAGCAGGAGTAGTCCTTCTGGTTTCAGGGGGATGTCTGTCTCGGGTGTGGCCTCATAATGAACGATGGCACCATGGGCTTGATAACCAGCTATGGTATCGAAAGAGATATCACGATACAAGGGCTGTTCGGCTCTGAGGGCAGTGAGCTTCTGATCGATGCTGATTTCTGTCTGTCCACCAGCCTCTACAGCAGGCTTTAGCCATTTTAGGAATTTTACCAGAGCAATGCCATCCTTGAGCATGGCGCGACGGAATCCAGCAATCTCTGTCTCATTCTTCACCGTCTTCATCCGCTTTACAGGAGACTCGGCTTCAACAATTTCTCGACTTACCTTTTTGTATAGCGTATAGTTCACCTCGTCAGGATCAAGCAGGATGTTATACTCAAAGTATTCTTTCAGCCCTTTGCCTACGTTCTCGTAGTCATCAACATCGATTCCCTCAGCTTGCAGATAGGCCGACACTTCGGCTGTCAATTTCGCCTTGTTGATAAAGAGTGTTGTGGTGGTGGATGAGATAAGCAGGTAACTCACGAAGACGGGGTTACAATGAACATCTGTGCCACGTAGGTTGAGTGTCCAGGCAATATCATCGAGGGCCGACATCAGCATTCCGTCAGCATATTGCTGGAGCAGGGCTCTGCGAATACGGGATAGCTTGTCGTGAGTTGTTTCTCCAGCGTATTCCATAGGGAATAGCTCTACGGGATTCTGCGGGATAGCAGGACGGTTTGTCCATATCTGTTTTAGCGGATCCAGATTCGTGCGAAGGGTGATACCTCCCTGATGACGCAGCTCGGCAATCAGTTCCTTCACGGCATTGGCAGAAGAGCACGTGCCGTCTAATCCTACCTCTGCACCTGCTTCGCATTCTTTACCCAACCACTCGGCAATCGTAGGCGTCCCTTCAATCTTCAATTTCATCAGTTGAAACTCCGTACCTTTCAGTTGCTCCTCAGCTGCAATGAAATAGCGGGAGTCCGTCCAAAGGGCGGCACTCTTCATGGTGACCACGGCGGTGCCTGCCGAACCGTTGAAGCCACTGATAAACTCACGACCTTTCCAATGGTCAGGGATATATTCACCCTGGTGCGGGTCGGTACTGGGAAATATGAAGGCAGCCAGATGTTCGCGACTCATGATCTCGCGAAGAGCTGCTATGCGTTGTGATATTGTCATTGTTTTTGGTGTTTCATAATCTCGATATTTCGATGTATCGATATGTCGATATCTCGAGAAATCGATCTTTCGAGGCTTTAACCTCCGATAATTACTTCTAATCCCTTAGCCTCCAGTTGCTGTTTGCAGCGTTGCAGCGTTTCCTCTGATGGAGCTGCCATGGGGTACCCATTCGGATTAAAGGTTGTTCCCATACGGCGATGCTTGTCTTTGCCCACATCATGATAGGGTAGGAGGTGGATGGGGTGGGTGATGGATGATGGGTGATGGGTGATGGATGAGAGGAATTGGGCTGTTGCTTCAATGTTTCCCTCATCAGCATTAATACCCTCGATGATGGGAATGCGGATGGAGAATTGGGCCTGTCGCTCTGCCAGAAAACGGATGTTCTGTAGAATCAGTTCATTGCCAACACCTGTATAAAGCCGGTGTCTTTCGCTATCCATCAGCTTCAGGTCAACGAGGAATAGTTCACATTCGTTGGCGATGGCTTCTACCATCTCTTGCGGCGCATAAAGCGAGGTGTCAACAGTACGGTGGAAAACACGTCGCCCCAGTTCCTTGAGAATCTCAAGCGAATAGCTGGGGTGCATCAGAGGTTCTCCACCACAGAGGGTGACGCCGCCACCACTATCCTCCATGATGGCGCGCTCTTTCTCTATCTCAGTCATCAACTCCTCCATCGTGTAAGCCCGTCCGCAAATCTCGCGAGCCATGGTGGGGCAGTCTTCTACGGTGAAGTTGGACAGTGAACAAGTGCCACAGCGGATGCACTTTGATTGTTTGAAGAGTTCCTGTGGCTCTGTTGACCACGATTCAGGGTTGTGACACCACACACAGCGTAGCGGACAGCCCTTCAGGAAGATTGTTGTCCGTATGCCAGGCCCATCATTGATGGCATAGCGCTTGATGTCAAAAATGAGCGTTTCCATTTTTAAACCTCAAATCTCAAACCTCATCGTTTTCCGTTCGAGCAATAATCTCGTTCTGCAACTGTTCCGTCATATCATTGAAATAGTCGCTATAGCCAGCTACACGTACCAGTAGGTCGCGATATTCCTCAGGATGCTTCTGGGCATCATGAAGGGTGGCTGTGTCAACGATATTGAACTGGATATGATGACCACCAAACTTAAAGTAGGTGCGAATCAGGCTGGCCAGCTTCTTCTGATCCTCCTCGCGTTTCAGTAGTTGTGGCACAAAACGTACGTTCAGTAGCGTACCACCACTCTTCGTCTGGTCAAGTTTTCCCAGTGACTTAATCACGGCAGTAGGACCATGACTGTCAGAACCATGAGCAGGCGAGGTGCCGTCGCTGATGGCGAAATGGGCGAAACGACCATTGGGCGTAGCACCGCAGACACTACCGAAATAATTATGACAGGTCGTTGAAAGCATATTCAGTTGCGTCTTTCCACCACGGGTATTGGGACGGCCTTCAATGGCTTCTACCAAATCGTTATACACACGTACGGCTATCGTATCGGCATACTCGTCGTCATTACCAAAGAATGGTGTGTGGTTGCGGATGTATTGACGCATCTTCTCCTCATTCTCCCAATTAGAAGCACAGGCATTCAGCATCTCTTCCATCGTGTAGCGCTTGTCCTCGAAGACATGTTTCTTCAGAGTCGTGAAGCAGTCGGTGATGGTGCCTAAGCCTGTACACTGGATATAGGTGGTGTTGTAACGTGCACCACCGCTATAGTAATCCTTGCCTTTTTCTATGCAGTCGTCAATATACAGACTGAGGAATGTGGCAGGTGCGTAGAGTGAGAACATACGTTCGATATAGTTGTTGACGCTCAGCTTCAGGTTCACGAAGTAAACCATCTGCTTGTGCCATGCCTCGTAGAGTTCCTCAAAGGTCTTGAACGTGCGAGGGTCGCCAGTTTCCAATCCCAGTTTCTTGCCCGTTTGTGGGTCGATGCCGTTGTTGAGCGTGATCTCCAAAATCTTCGGGGTGTTCAGATAGCCAGTCAACAGATAAGCTTCTTTTCCAAAAGCGCCCACCTCGATACATCCGGAACAACCACCTTCGCGGGCATCTTCCAAGGTCTTGCCGGCACGTACCATCTCCTGTACATACGTGTCGGGGTTGAAGATAGAGGGGTAACCGTGTCCCTGGCGAATCACCTTGATACCTTCGAGCAGGAACTCATCAGGTGTATTCTGTGCGATGTGGATGCTGAGGCCGGGCTGCAGTTCATGCAGTTCCTCTTGAATCTCCAGTATCATGTATGAGAGGTCGTTGGTTGCACTCTCTCCGCTTCTATCTACACCACCTATATTAATATTGGTGAAGTCATTATACGTGCCCGACTCCAGAGCCGTCACTCCCACCTTTGGAGGTGCAGGCTGGTTGTTGAACTTTATCCACAGACATGATAATAGCTCTTTCGCTTTATCACGTGTCAGCGTACCATCCTCAATGCCCTTTTGATAGAACAGCCACAGGTGCTGGTCTATATGTCCTGGGTTCATCGAGTCCCATCCGTTGAGCTCGGTGACGGTGCCCAAGTGTACAAACCAATACATCTGTATGGCTTCCCAAAGGTCGCGAGGCGTATGGGCTGGTACCCAGCGACAGACATCCGCAATCTTCTCTAACTCCTTTTTTCGTTGCGGGTTCTGCTCCTTTGCTGCCTTTTCTTCGGCTAATGCTGCATGACGCTCTGCAAAGAGAATGGCCGCATCGCATGAGATGGCCATCGCTTCCAGTTCCTGTTGCTTATCGGTGGCCTCTGGATCGTAGATGTAATCCAGTTCGCTGATGCGTTTCTCAATGCGAGCCTTAACGTCGAGCAGTCCCTCGTGATACATCTTCCCGTCCATCGCCGTATGACCAGCGGCACGCTGTTCCATGAACTCCGTGAAGACGCCTGCATGATAAGCCTCTTCCCATTCCTTCGACACGTGATTGAAGATGCGCTCACGTTGCGTCTTTCCTTGCCAGTAGGGGATGACCTCCCGCTCGTAGGTGTCGATATCCTCCTGGCTGATGGTATAGCGTTGCAGTTCGCGTTCGTTCAGCGTGTGCAGGTCTTCCACTGAGTGACAGGTCAACTCTGGGAAGGTGGGCACAGCTTTAGGCAGCGGACCGCGCTCACCTACAATCAGTTCCTCGTCACCGATATAGATGGTTTTCTTCTTGCATATCTCGTAGAAATTACGGGCTCGAAGGATGGCAACAGGCATGGTGCCGTAGTTTTCCTTATAAAAAGCGGTCTCTATCAAGGCACGCTCGATGCTCAGTGTGGTGGGCGTGTCGAAATTCTGCTGGCGCAAATGACGTATGCGCTCATTCATGCCGCCCAGATTCTCAGGGTATTTTATTGTGTAATTCATATTAGTTGTTTTTTGCTTTATATACTTCTTCAATCGTCATCGGTTTCTTGATGGTTCCCAATAGACGGGCACCCTTATCGGTCATGGCATAGTTCAATTCATTACGCAGACCAGTGAAGTTGCGCCAGGGCTTCAGTTTGTCGTAGCAGATGAAGTCGCGGAACTGACCTTCTGCCTCCCATTTGTCCATCAGTTCGGGGATGAAATAGATGCCAGGCTCAACGGTGAACACAAATCCCTTTTCAAGAGGACGAGCCAGTCGCAATGACTTGAAGCCAAACTGTTTGCTCTTTACCTGTCCCTCGGCATAACCTACATATTGTTCACCCAGATTCTCCATGTTGTGAACATCGAGACCTACCATGTGGCCCAGTCCGCAAGGGAAAAACAGAGCGTAAGCGCCACATTCGGCAGCTTCTGCAGGGTCGCCCTTCATCAGTCCCAGTTCCTTTATGCCTCGTGCGATTTCTGTGGCGGCTGCGATATGTGCCTCACGGAAAGGCACACCCAGTTGCAATTTATCTACTGCGGCATAGAAACTGCGCAGGTGGATGTTATAGATCTCTGCCTGACGGTCTGTGAATTTCTCGCCTACAGGCATGGATGATGACAAGTCGCCGGCATAATGGCTCTTTGTCTCTGCACCGGCATCCAGCAGGAAAATGTCACCCTCGTTCAACTGGTGGATGAAACCATGATTATGGAGCACCTGTCCCTGTACCGTTGCTATGGTGGGGAAGGCCAGTGCATTTCCATGACGACAGGCCACCTCTTCTACTGCAGCAGCTACCTCACTCTCATGGATGCCTGGGCGCACGGCACGATAGGCGGCAAGGTGCATCTCTGTACTCAAGTCAACCGATTCCTCAATCAACTGAATCTCCTCGTCGTCTTTATAGTTGCGCTGACTCACAATGGCTTTAATGAAAGGCACACTGGCCTTGTCGGCTTGTGCAGCAGGCTCTACGCCAATCAGTTCCCATAGCCATACCTTGTGATCACCGCGGTAGGGAGGCAGGAAATGAATGGGCTGACTCTTGGAACGCGCCTTGTCGATATAGTTTTTGAGCTCATTCATTGGTAATACCTCACTGATGCCAGCTGGTTCACATTTATCACGAAGCGATGGCTGTATGCCAGTCCATACAATGTCGTCAATGGTCAACTCGTTTCCAAAGACAATCTCCTTATCGGCATCGATATCAATGATAGCTGCCAGGGCAGGATAGTCGAGACCGAAGAAGTAGAGAAATGTAGAGTCCTGACGGAAACGATAGGTGTTGTCGGCATAGTTCATGCCTACCTCATCATTACCAAGAAACAATAGTAGTCCGCTTCCTACGTCTTTCTTCAGACAGGCGCGGCGTTTGATATAGGTTCCCTTATTGATTGCCATATTCGTTTATTTTTTTGTGTTTGCTAATCTGCATATTTGTCTGTGGGAAGTATTCGGCCAACAGGTTATACAGATCAGGGGCGAATATCTGTAGCTCCTCACGGGTGTTGCACCAGTTGTGCTTGCCGTCGGTGTGTGGCATCTCTGCATTCACGTTGAACCAATCCTGCACGGCCTCGGCAAAATATTCCTCTTTATCGGTCTCACGATAGGTGCCAGCCAAGATACCCTTTGTTTTCGCATTTTCATAACATTGTTTCAACCGTCCATCGAAATCGGGCACAGCCAGCATCAGACCGATGAGATGAATGCTATGGGCAAACTCATGAATCAGAATGTCTTCCGCATGATATTTGTCTATCTGGTAAGCCAGGATGTTTTCCTCTGCACACGAGGTAAGTGGCAGTTCTAAGTCGCCTCCCAGTCCGCGAGCACGCAAGTCCCAGTTCAGCGCAGTGTCGTTCACCAAATAATGATGCTCTGGGATATCTGTGGTGCCTTCATAGCGTGCCATGATTGCCACACGGGTACCACGAGCTACCATCGAGTCGAGTACCGCTTCTGGCAACATCGACGTCATGGCGTACAGTGTTCTATGGGCAGCAGCAAAAGCAGAATCGGGCACACGCCATGAAGAGATAAGTGGCAAGCCGTTTACATCGACATATTTCTGGTAGAATGGGTCGAGATTCAAAGAATCGGGTGGGGTGGTGACAATGCACTCAGGTATGTTGAGCGTATCTTCTTCGGCTACAGGTTCTGCGGTTTTCTGATTGCTCTCACAGGCCGTGAAAACCAGTGTCCATGTCAACAGTAAAAGGAGTTGTTTCATTTTAGTTGTAGTGATTTGTAATTTCCAGTTGGCAAAGATAGTAAATATTTTTTAATTATAAATTGGAAAGTCTGTTTTTTTCTTGAAGTCATTAAAAATCTCAAAACTCAATTCTCAAATCTCAATTCTTTTATGTAATTTTGCGGCACAAAATAAATCTTAAATAAATACTTTTTAGAATATGGCATTTTTAACTGACGAGAAATTGGTGATTGTTGGTGCCGGTGGTATGATCGGTTCTAACATGGTTCAGAGTGTGCTGATGCTGGGTCTTACTCCTAACATCTGCTTGTATGATATCTATGAGCCCGGTGTTCATGGTGTGTATGACGAGATGTGCCACTGTGCCTTCCCTGGTGCAAATATCTCTTACACCGTAGATGCTGTTGAGGCTTTCACAGGTGCTAAGTACATCATATCTTCAGGTGGTGCTCCCCGTAAGGAGGGTATGACCCGTGAGGATCTGCTGAAAGGCAACTGTCAGATTGCCGCTGAATTCGGTGAGAACATCAAGAAGTACTGTCCCGATGTGAAGCACGTGGTGGTTATCTTCAACCCCGCTGATGTGACTGCTCTGACTGCTCTGATTCACTCAGGATTGAAGCCCAACCAGCTGACTTCTCTGGCAGCTCTCGACTCTACCCGTCTGCAGCAGCAGCTCGCTCAGGAGTTCGGTGTTCGTCAGGACAAGGTTACCAATGCATTCACATACGGTGGTCACGGCGAGCAGATGGCTGTATTCGCCAGCAAGGCTCTCATCGACGGCAAGCCCCTCTCTGAACTTCCTCTCTCTGCCGAGCGTTGGGCTGAGATTAAGCACATGACCACTCAGGGTGGTAGCAACATCATCAAGCTCCGTGGCCGTAGTTCATTCCAGAGTCCCGCTTATCAGGCTGTTAAGATGATTGAGGGGGCTATGGGTGGTGAGCCCTTCAAGTGGCCTGCAGGTTGCTATGTCAACGCATACGGCTTCAAGAACGTGATGATGGCTATGCCTACCGTTATCGACAAGGACGGTGTTCACTTCACCGAGCCCGAGGGTACTGCAGAGGAAATGGCTGCACTCCAGGCTTCATACGAGCACCTGCAGAAGATGCGCGACGAGATTATCTCTCTCGGCATCATCCCCACTGTTGATGAGTGGTGCAAGGACAATGCAAACCTGTAATCGGATAAAGATTAAAGGATACAAAAAACAGAGGCCGTGTTCGCGTGTCCTCTGTTTTTTTTGCATCTTCTTTTTATGATTGCAGCAAGATGTTGCTCTATTTATTGCAATCTAAAAGTAACGGGCAATGTGAATTTTACGCGTACAGGACTTCCCTTCTGTTTTCCAGGAATCCACCTCGGCATTGACCTGACAACGCGAAAAGCTTCTCTGTCGAGAGAGGGGTCAACGGACCTGAGAACTTTAACATCGGTGATGGAACCATCACGCTCAACCACGAAAGTTGTAACAACACGTCCTTGTATACCATTTGCCTCAGCAACTGGTGGATATTTAATTGCTTTGTTCAGATACTCCATCAATGCTGCATCACCGCCCCTGAACTGCGGCATCTGTTCTACGATATCAAGTACCTTAGACTTATCCCCCAATATGATATCCCCTTCTGCAAATGTTATGGCAAATGTCCGTAGAGCCCTTACGGGGCATCCATACAATACTCCAGGATTCCATTTTGGCATTTGTTCAAGTAAATGGGAAAGCTCATTAGCGAGAGTTGATTCACCTGTTTTTGATGAGTTGACTTTAATGTCACTTAACGAACCATCCTTTCCAACGATGGAACTACAGAGCAGTATTTCATATAACTCGCTCGTTTTTGCTTCTTCTGGATAGTTGATGTTAGCCTTGATCCATTTTATCATTTCATTGTCTCCACCAGGAAATGTAGGATTTTCATCGACATAATCGTATACTTTCTTTTCTGCACGTTGCACTATAGTTTCCCAATCTAATTTCTGTTTGAACTCTTCTGTGAAGGCATTGATGTATAATTCATAGAACATCTCTACAGCCATCATCTTTCCGTTCTTCATACATCCAATGCTGATTTTCTCGTTGTCCATGTGCATCTGAGGAAATGCACCTCCAATAAGTCCTTTAACCTCGGCTACTTTATCTGGTAAAAGCACGTCTTCAAGGGTAAGGATCTTTTTCTGTTTCACATCAAAGATGATATTGAATATATCATTCTTTTGAGTAACGATTCTTTTATCTTCTTTCGACGTCTTAACATGTGACACTCTATAGCATAGGTATTTGTCTGCTTCACCGCTTAGATATTTCACAGTGAATGTTTCTCGACATCCCATTGTGGCTTCCTTCTCTTGTGGGATGGTACATTTCTCATATGTATTCAAATAGGAATGGAATGCATTCTGCAATGATGCATCCTCTATTCCAAAGAGAATATTCCCAAAGGCCTTTTGCAGCTCTGGGTATTGTTTATGGATGCTGAACTGGGCAGTCACTGTGTACCATTTTTTGTCTTTCTTGGCTACATAAACAGTCTTTTCCTCTTTCGGCTTGTCTATTTGTGCTCCTGCTGTCATGCAGAAGATGAAGCACATAAGGATTGTAAATACTCTAAATCCGTTTCTCATATTGCTTTTAGGTTTTTGTTTGTTGAATTAGGTTTTGCTCTCGCTGCTTTTGCTTCGAGTTGATGCTGCAAATGTACAAAGTAATTCTGAAAATTGCCACTTTTTTGACGAAAAAAAACGAATTGGACGAATTTTCATTTTTTTTCTAAAGATACTTGTCAAGATTATTGATAAAAATTGGCGCGTCAGAATTTTTTGTTCTACGATGAAAAATTCCAATAAAGCTAGGATTATAAATTATAATTTGGCACTTGAAATTGCAACGGCGGCTCCGTTGCAAAATCATGAAAATGAACTTAAACGGGGTTTCTTTGTAAGTTGTTGATTTATAATTGAATACAAAAATGCTCATATTTTAAAAATTTCGAGCCAAAGAGTACTTGCTTCGAAATTTTTAAAATATGAGCACGATGTTGTCCGCTTTTTTCGCAATTATCCCATAGCCTTATTGAAAGCCCATGTGATGATTCCTGGCATGGTCTTGCAGAAGAACTTCAGAATGGAGAGGCCTATCTCGCTGTAGAAGAAACGAGCAGCATATTCCTCGATTTTCTTGTTGGAGAAAACTTGTTTGTTCACCAACGCGAATGGTGTGCTCGTGCTGATGGCCATAGCCGCGTGATTGGCGGTGAGGAAAGCGTAATAAAGGCCTTCGAAAGTCAGACGGTTTGGGAATCCGCCGGCATCGCCAATCAATATGATGTTCTTGCGAAGCGGATATTCGATGCTCTGGGGGATATAGGCTCCCAATGGTTTTTCGTCAGGACAGCCCATATCTCGCAAAACCTTACGAAACATCTGGGGCGTGGTCATATAGTCGCCAAAGCCCTGCACGTCGTAGCTCTCGTTAGGGAAGCTGTAGTAGTAGCCCTGACGATAGAAACGCGACAGGTTGCCTATGATGGCATTATCGGCAGACTTTGGCCCGTATTGCTCCATGCAGAGGATGCCGTGCTTTGAGTTGGGGTTCAGGTATTTGCGTACGCGGCTGTTGGCACCATCGGCACCCACCAGATATTCGCATTCTATCTGTCGCCCCGACTGCAGTGTGATGATCACCTTCCTGCCTTGTTCCTCGATACCCGTTAGTGCCTCGTTGATAAAGGTGCCGCCCTGTTGCTGATAGCGCTCTAAGAGCTGGGCATCAAACTTACGGCGCTTCACGATGCGTATCTCTTCGCCCATCTGAAAGTCGAGCACCTGTTCGCCTTCTATGCAGAGCTTCAGACGGTGTACGCTGTTGTAGTCGTAACGGAAATCAGGAAAGAGACGTGACAATAGCTTATATGAGCGAGGCGTCAGTCCGCCACCGCAAATCTTGTCACGTGGGAAAGTGGCTCTGTCGATGAGCACACAGTTGATATTCTTTTTTCTAAGAAGCAGGCCGCACGTTGTTCCCGCAGGGCCTGCTCCGATAATTGCTACTGTTGCTTGTTCCATTGTTCTTTTTTATCGTACCATGCCTTTACCACGTAGAAAGCTTTCTTTTTCTCGCCCTTATCGCTGTAGAGACCTTTCATGTTGTAGTAGTCCTGAATGCCGTTGAGTACACGACGGGGTGAACGGAAGTCCTTCAGAATCCAGGGCGTGGTGCCTGCCAGACCTTCAATTTTGTCGAGCATGGCGATATTCTCCTTATACAGGTTCTCCTGAAATTCCTCTGTCCAGCGCTGGTTCTTCGCACCATGATAGCCGTACTTCGCACCGCCGCCAAACTCGCTGATGATGACGGGCTTTTCGTAAGGAATCTCCCACTTCATCTTCGGTGCGTCATTCACGTCGCGATACCAGCCGATGTACTGGTTGAAGCTCACTACGTCCACGTGCTCGTGCATATTGTCGTGCAGACGGTTCACGTAGTTCGACTGACCTGTCACCTCCATAGCCATGGAAATGAGGCGGGTGTTGTCTAGCGTGCGTGCGTATTTTGCCAGGTTGCCCAGGAACGTGTCGCGATCGGCAGAGTGGGGTGTCTCGTTGGCAATAGACCAGATGATGACGTTGGCGCGGTTTTGGTCGCGCATAATCATATCGGTCAGCTGGCGCTTGGCATTGTTGAAGGTGCCCTCGTTTTTCCATGAGATAGTCCAGTAAACGGGAATCTCACTCCACACCAGGATACCGCGACGCTCAGCCTCACGAACCATAAATTCGTTGTGGGGGTAGTGAGCCAGTCGCACGTAGTTGCAGCCTAGCTCCTGTGCCCAGTCGAGCAAGGTCTTGGCATCTGCCAACGAGTTGCAGCGCCCGCCGCCGTTGGGCTTCTCTTCATGAATGCTGATGCCGTGCAGGAAGATGGGCTTGCCGTTCAGCAGTATCTGCCTACCCTTGGTCTCGATGGTGCGGAAGCCCACCTCGTCTTTCAGCGTCTCGCCGTTCAGCGTCATCTCCACGTTGTAGAGCTTCGGATTCTCTGGGCACCACAGTTGTAATTTAGATTTTTGAATTTGAAATTGTGCCTGCACCTTTCCCTCTGCATCAGTGGTCAGTGTCTGCTTCAGTTTCAGTTCGGGTATGTTTATCGTAATCTGCTGTCCTGCCTCGGCCTTGTTCAAGTTGGCAGTCAGGCTGATGGTGCGCTTCTTGTCCTTTTCGCCTGCCTTCTCCAGATTCCATTTGTAGTTCTCGATATAGGTGTTGGCCACGTTGACTAGCATCACGTCACGGGTGATGCCACCGTAGTTCCACCAGTCGAAGATCTGCGTGGGCACATTGTCGCGATGGCGCTTATTGTCTACTTTCACGATGAGAACGTTCTCACCTTCTTTCAGTTGATCGGTTACGTCAATATTGAAAGGAGTGAAGCCACCGATATGGTGGGTCACGTGCTTCGTGTTCACATAGACATGGCAGTCGTAGTTTACTGCACCGAAGTATAATAATGTGTGCTGTCCTTCTTGCTTGTGATAGGTAAACGACTTTTTGAACCAAACCGTTCCCTCGTAGAGAAACAGATGCTCGTCCTTTGTGTTCCAGTCGCTTGGAATCTGCATCTTCGGGGCCTTGTCGAAGTCGTATTCAATCAAGTCCTCGGGGCGTTGAGGCTTCGCATTCTGGAAGAATCCCCATCTGTTGAGGTTCATTCTGTAGTCATAGTAACCCTCCTCTTGTACATCGACGATGTATTTCCAGTCTCCGTTCAGCAGTGTTGCCTGTCGTGCATACACGTTGCCCAGCAGGGGCACCTCTGCGGCCTGTGCCGTAGCCACTATGGCTATCAGCGCCAATAAGGTAGTCAGATATTTTTTCATAAGTCTAAAAGGTTTATGGTGCAAAGATACAAAAAAGTGGGGAAAGGACAAAATATTAAAAGATAATTATTATCTTTGCACCCAGTTATGGCATTAATCAAATCTTATAAGGGCCTTTCACCCAAGTGGGGAAAGGACTGCTACTTCAGCGAGAACGCTACGATAGTGGGCGATGTGACGATGGGCGACCAGTGCTCAGTATGGTTCAATGCAGTGGTGAGGGGCGATGTGGCTCCCATCACCATTGGCGATCGTACGAACGTCCAGGACGGTAGTTGTGTGCACGTGACGCATGACACAGGGCCTACGCATATAGGCAGCGACGTGACCATTGGTCATAATGTCACCGTTCATGCTTGTACCATCCATGATGGGGCGCTGATAGGCATGGGCTCCACGCTCCTTGATGGTTGCGAGATAGGCGAAGGCGCTATCGTTGCGGCAGGCGCACTGGTGCTTCAGAACACAAAAATACCGCCTCATGAAATCTGGGGCGGTGTTCCTGCAAAATACCTGAAGCCTACGCGTCCGGGGCAGACTGATAATGCTGCCCACTACGTAGAGTATGCTAAAGAATACATGAAAGAGGACTAATGATAGTCCTCTTCCTTTTTACTTGTTCTTCTCGTAATACTCAATAGCGAGTTTTACGTTTTTCTTCACGGCATCGCTGGAGAAGGTGGCACCTGTACGGCCATCCACCTCGGCTGTCTTTGCCTCTGATACCTTCATGCCGTCCCATTTGTTCTGCATGTGCTTCTTGCAGGCATTCCAGTATTTTGGCGTCTCCTGATTGGGCAGGAACTCGATCTTCTCTATCTTGTTCTTGCGGATATAGACCTTCAGGGGGGTAGGACCAACGTAGCCGTCAACACCTTTTCCGAGTTCGGTGGTGTTGATAACATAGACACCATTCTCCTTGGTCATGTTTTTATCGTCTTTCTTGGCACTACTCAGTAGTACCATGGCAGCAGCGGCTGCACATATCAAAGCAATCTTTTTCATATTGTGAATCATTTTGTGTTATAGTTTGATATCAGCAAGGATCTTTTTAGTGGCTCCTGACAGTTGTTTGACGTAGTTGCCAGCCTGTTGACCGGCCTTCTTGAGATAGTCGGCATCGCTGTCGAAACGATCCATGAGGCGGGCAAAATCCTCGTAGCCGGTAATCTCGAAACCGCCCTCACAGGCTTTCAGCCCCTGTGCTTCCTGGAATCTCTGGTTGTTGGGACCAAAGATAACGGGCGCATCCCATACAGCTGCCTCCAATGTGTTGTGAATACCTACACCGAAACCGCCACCTACGTAGGTCACGTCGGCATAGTGGTAAATGCTGGACAGGAGGCCGAAGCAGTTGATAATCAAAACCTCTGCGTCTTCTAAAACCATTGAGCCCTCAGATACATCGGTATATTTTATGACCTTTCTGCCTTCTAAAAGCTTTTCTATCTGTTGCAGATGATCCTTGCCGATAACATGAGGGGCGATAACCAGTTTCCAGTTGCGATGCTCATTAAAGTATTTGATGAAAATTTCTTCATCGGGTTGCCAACTACTACCGGCAATGAATACCTTTCCTCCCTTTGTGAACTGCTCAATAATAGGTAATTGTTTGGCTTGCTCCTTGATTTGCAGCACACGGTCGAAGCGGGTGTCGCCAGTGATGGTAACATTCGTGATACCAATCTTTGCCAATAGCTCCTTACTCTTCTCGTTTTGTGCATAGAAATGGGTGAAGCACTTCAACACCCGTCCATACTGATGACCGTACCAACGGAAGAAAACCTGCCCCTCGCGGAAGATGCTGCTGACGCTATATACGGGCACCCCACGGTGCTTCAGGATATGCAGGTAGTTGTACCAGAACTCGTACTTGATGAAGAACGCCATCTCGGGACGGATGATGCGCAGGAAACGGCGCGCATTGGTAATCGTGTCGAGTGGCAGGTAGCAGATTATGTCGGCTCCCTCGTAGTTCTTGCGTACCTCATAGCCGGAAGGCGAGAAGAAGGTGAGCAGGATCTTGATGTCCGGATGCTCACGCTTCAGCTGTTCCATCAGTGGCCGGCCCTGCTCAAACTCTCCGAGCGAGGCGGCATGGAACCACACGTAGCGGGCATTGGGATCTACCTTCTCACGGAGCACACGGAAGGCATCGCGCTCACCGCGCCACATCTTCCGCACCTTCTCGTTGAAGCGGCTGTAGACAGCAACTCCGAGCAGATAGAGATATATGATGAGGTTATACATCAGCCTAGAACTTCAATAGCTTTGCGTGTTCTACGAATCGTTTCTTCCTTGCCTAAGAAGGCGGCCAACTCATACATATCAGGCCCCTGGCCAGCGCCAACGAGGGCTATGCGCCATGCGTTCCAGGGCTTGATGCCGTTTTGCTCGGCCCATGGATCAATAGCGGCTTTCAAACCTTCTATGCTCCAGTCGTTGATGGTCTCCATCACATCCAGCATCTGGTGCATCTTGTCGGCCGTGTTCTCGTTCCAGTTCTTGCGGATGAACTTGTCGCCCTCGCGGTCAAACTCGGTGGGAGCCACGAAGAAGAACTTCGTCAGGGGCCACAGGTCGCTGGCGAACGAGATGTTACGCTTGCGCTTGGTGCCGTCGTTGTTGACAACCTCCACAACCTTTGTCTTCATCATTCTTACCACCTCGGCCTCTTGCTCGGTAGTGGCCTCAATGCCATTCTCCTTCAGGATCTTGTCGAAAGCCGGACACCAGTCGGCATCGGCCTGGCGAAGGAGATACTGGTGGTTGAACCATTCTGCCTTGATATGGTCGAACTTGGCACCGCTCTTTGAACATTTCGACAGGTCGAACAGGCTGACCATCTCGTCGAGGGTCATCAGTTCCTGGTCGTTGCCGGGACTCCAGCCCAGCAGGGCGAGGAAGTTGATCACGGCTTGGGGCAGATAACCTTTCTCACGATAACCGCTGCTGATATCGCCAGTCTTGGGGTCGTGCCATTCCAGTGGAAATACAGGGAATCCCAACTTGTCGCCATCGCGCTTCGAGAGTTTTCCGTTACCAATTGGCTTCAGCAGCAGGGGCAGATGAGCGAAGCGTGGCATGGTGTCTTCCCAGCCGAAGGCTTTGTAAAGCAACACGTGGAGCGGGGCAGAGGGCAACCACTCCTCACCACGAATCACGTGAGTAATCTCCATCAAATGGTCGTCCACAATGTTTGCTAGGTGATAAGTGGGCAGTTCGTCGGCACTCTTATAGAGAACCTTGTCATCGAGGATGTCGCTCTTCACACGCACCTCGCCACGTATCAAGTCATCGACCAGTACCTCTTCACCTGCATCGATTTTGAAACGTACCACGTACTGATGGCCGGAAGCGATCAGCTGTTCTACCTCATCGGCAGGCATGGTCAGCGAGTTGCGCATCATGCTGCGCGTCTTGTTGTCATACTGGAAGTTTTCTATTTCCTTGCGCTTGGCATCCAATTCCTCTGGCGTGTCGAAAGCGATGTAGGCCTTGCCGTTGTCGAGCAGTTGCTTGACGTATTCCTTGTAGATATCGCGACGCTCGCTCTGACGGTAGGGGCCGTAGTTGCCTCCAAATGATACTCCCTCGTCAAACTTGATGCCCAACCAGTTGAAGGCTTCAATGATATAGTCCTCGGCACCGGGCACAAAGCGTGTGGAGTCGGTGTCCTCGATACGGAACACCAAGTCGCCACCATGCTGCTTGGCAAATAGATAGTTGTATAAAGCGGTGCGTACGCCGCCGATATGTAGTGGACCTGTAGGGCTTGGTGCAAAGCGCACTCTTACTTTTCTTTCAGTCATTATACCTTATTATTATATAAATTTGCGTGCAAAGGTACAAAATATTTCTAAATTCTAAATTCTAAATTCTAATTTTTTCTTATCTTTGCACGCAAATAGGCTATCTTATGCGAAAATTCAACTTTAAAACCGATATGACCTGGCGCGATGTGGTTAAGCGCATCTTCTTTGTGCTGTGTGCCGTGGCGCTTATCGTGTGGTTTATGCCGCGTGATAATATGTCCAATTTTAAGATGGAGGTCAACAAGGTGTGGCTGTATAGCGACCTTACAGCTACCTTTGACTTCCCCGTCTATAAGAGTGACACCACGGTGCAGCGTGAGCGTCAGGAGGCCTTGGCTGATTTCGAGCCTTATTATATCTATAGCCCAACGGTGGCAGAACAACAGAAGACGGCTCTTCTGGAACATATTTTCCAGACGCATCCCGAGCTGGGCGCTGAGTTCGCACGGTCGCTGGTTACACCGCTCGATGTGATTTACGACCACGGCATCATTGATACCAAGGAACCTCTGCTGGAACTGGGCGATACAATCAAGTCATTGCGCCGCATCGATGGCCGTGAGGTGTCAACCGTCGATGCCTCTCAGGTCTACACCCCAGTGGAAGCGTATGAAACATTGCGCAAGAACCCCTTACTTCAGGCTTATCATACCCTTCTGTCTCAACTGAACTTGAATGACTTCCTGCTACCTAATCTGACCTACGATGAAGACCGTAGCGAGGCAGCCCGTCTCGACTTACTTAACAGTGTCCCTCTGGCCATGGGTGTGGTTCAGAGCGGACAGAAGATTGTGGCTCAGGGTGAGGTGGTAACGCCAGAGATTTACTTGGTTGTCGAATCATATATGCAAGAGATGGAACGCCGCACGCAGAGCAGCTCTGCTTTCTCTTCCATGATTATTGGCGAGGCAGTCTATGTATTGTTGATTATGTCGCTGTTTACGCTGTATCTGACGCTTTACCGCAAGGATTACTTCGAACAAATACGCCATATTGCGATGGTATATACCCTGGTTATCTTAGCCACGGTGCTCTCGTCATTCCTGGTAAGCCATAGTCTGCTTCATGTCTATATTCTTCCCTTTGCTATCGTGCCCATCTTTATCCGTGTGTTCATGGATTCCCGTACGGCAGTGATGGCCCATCTTACTGTTGTGATGGTTTGTGCCTGTATCTTACAGCGCCCCTTGGAGTTTATCGCGGTACAGACGGCAGCAGGAATCACTGCCGTGTTCACGCTGCGGGAACTGAGTAGCCGTTCGCAACTGTTCTGGACTGCCATTGCTACAACGATGGTGGCCATGGCTACTAATTTGAGTATCTTCTTGATTCGCCATAATGACTTGGCCCAGATCGACAGTCACGACTTTGTGTTCCTGGCTATCAGCGGTATTATCCTGTTCTGCTGTTACCCATTGCTCTATCTCATTGAGAAATTCTTCGGTTTTATCTCGGATATCACCCTGATTGAATTGAGCGATATGAATAAAGACTTGTTGCGCCGTATGAGTGAGGTGGCACCAGGCACTTTCCAACATAGCATCCAGGTTGGCAACCTGGCAGCCGAGATAGCACGTAAAATTGGTGGAAATCCTCAGTTGGTGCGCACAGGAGCCCTCTATCATGATATAGGCAAAATTCAGAACCCTATTTATTTTACCGAAAATCTGTCAGGAGGCATCAGCCCCCATGACCAACTCTCCTATATCGAGAGCGCCCAGTTGATTATCAGCCATGTCACCGAAGGTCTGAAACTGGCCGATAAGTATAACCTGCCTGTTCAGATTCGTGATCTTATTGCTACCCACCACGGTCAGGGCAAGGCCAAATATTTCTTCATCAAGTATAAGAACGAGCATCCAGACGAACCAGTCGATGACCTGCTCTTTACTTATCCAGGACCTAATCCCTTCACCAAGGAGCAGGCTATCCTGATGATGGCCGATGCTGTGGAGGCTGCCTCACGCTCGCTGCCCGACTATACCGAACAGACTATCCGCAATTTGGTGGAGCGAATCATCGATGGTATGATGGACGATGGCTTCTTCCGTGAGTGCCCCATCACCTTCCGCGATGTGCAGTATGCTAAGACAGTGCTTGTCGAAAAACTGAAAACGATCTATCATACTCGTATCAGTTATCCGGAGATGAAAAAGGCTTCAGAATAAATTTTGGCCATTATTTTTAAAATTTTGGCCAAAATTAAAAAAATAATGGCCAAAATTTTTTGTGGATTGTGATGAAATGCACCACAAAACGATCGTAAATACTGCGCAAAACCATATATTTTGTGCAGTATTTAATATTTGTTAGGTTAATGAAGTTTAAATTGTGCACACTTTTTTCTTTTGTGTGCGACAACAACCGTACCTTTGCAGCCGATTTTTTAAGATTTGTTTAAAAGGATATGAAAACAAAAGCAATTCTGGCCGGCTTCCTGCTGGCAGCAACCACAGCCACAGCAGGTGGCATCTTAACCAACACCAACCAGAGTGTAGCGTTTTTGAAAAACCCTGCCCGCGATGCAGCCATCGGTCTTGATGGTGTCTATAGCAACCCTGCCGGCGTGGTGCTCATGCCCGAGGGCTTTCATCTGGCCTTCAACTGGCAGTATGCTCACCAGACACGTACCATTGATTCTAACAACCCTGTCTTTGCAATGGGCAAGAAAAACAACGGCAGCACGACAAAGCGTTTTGAGGGCATAGCAGATGCGCCTTTTATCCCCTCTGTACAGGCTGCTTATAACAAGGGCAACTGGAGCTATCAGTTCAACTTCTCGATTCCTGCCGGTGGCGGTGCCTGCGAGTTTGATAAAGGATTGGGCTCTTTCGAGAGTGCCGTAGGTACGATCGCCTCAATGCTTAGCACAATGGATCCTAGCGTGAAGGGCTATGACGTGGATGGCTATATGCGTGGCCGTCAGTATTACTTCGGCTTCCAGGTAGGCGCTGCCTACAAAATCAATGAGCACTGGTCGGTCTATGGTGGTCTTCGCGCCCTATATGGCAATGCTTCTTACAAGGCTCGTCTGAGCAACATTCAGGTAATGCAGCAGAATACTGACGGGAATATCTATCCCACGGAGTTCAGCAAGTATATTAATACGTCACTGGAAAGTATTACCAAATTGCGTCAGAAGAATGCCGACGGCATGGCCTTGTCTGTGGAAGAGCGTGTGGCGCTGGCTCGTGGCGATGCCGCCTTCACACTGTTGGAGCGTATGCAGCCCTATTCACATGGGGTGAACTTGATGAGCAATCAGGAGGGTTTCGGCGTGGCTCCAATCATTGGTGCCGACTATCGCATTGGTGATTTCAACTTCGCTGTGAAGTATGAGTTCAATACTCAGATGAAGATGAAGAATCGCTCTACGTTGGAGCAGCCTCTGGTGCTGTCTGGAGCTTTCGGTAGTATGCCTGCCATCAACAATATCAACAAGTTTGCCGATGACATTGAGGTAGATGAGGATATCCCCGCCATGTTGGCCGTTGGCGCACAATGGAGCGCTCTGCCAGAGTTGCGCCTGAATGCCGGCTATCACCACTATTTTGACAAGAATGCCCATTGGTTTGGCGATACGCAGGACAAACTGGATTATGGCGCTAATGAGTATCTTGGTGGCGTTGAGTGGGATGCCAGCGAGAAGGTGAATATCTCATGCGGTTTCCAAATCACGCGCTACGGACTCACCGATGACTATATGAATGACCTCTCGTTTGTGGTCAACAGCTACAGCGTAGGTGCAGGTATCAGCTATAAGGTGAGCGACAAGGTAACGCTCACAGCAGCTTATTTCCAGACCAACTACGATGACTACGACAAAACCACGACCCACACAAATGTGACTGACGGTTCTACCTATCAGACATCCGACTCGTTTACACGTACAAATCGAGTGCTGGGACTGAGTTGTCAGGTAGATTTCTAAATCTCCTCTAAAGCATAATATTGATAATCACGGACGATGCGGTGCAGAAAAGCGGCATCGTCCGTTTCTTTTCGCTCAATGTTCAGTTTCTCACGCACCTTACCAGCCAGTTTCGCTACACGAAGCGCAAAGTCTTTCTGACTGATAGAGAGGGTGCGGGTGATAATATCTATCTGCTCGAGCGACAGGTCGGCAGCCTGCGGATAGCGTGGCGTGTAGTTCTTGGCCAGATAGTCATACTCGTCCAGGCTAATCTGTATCTTCTTGTATTTCTGTTTCTTGATGACAATGGTGCCGGCAGCCAGGTCGCCCAACCGCTGGTTGTTGCGGGTCAGTATCATGACAACCAGACCCATGTAACTGGTCATCGGCCCATCGATGAGGTAGAGCAGCCACCGCATCAGGAAAGCCCCTAATGTAGGACTCGTTCCGTCTAGTTTCACCACCTGTGTCTTCATAATCATTTTTCCTACCGACTGTCCTTGGTTGAAGATCTCGCAGAGCAGAGTATAGAACAGGGGCACCAATCCAATGAAGATGATGAAGTACCAGTCGCTGTTGATGTTGCACTCAAAGCCAATCCAGATGACCAGCACCAGATAGGCCAGCAGCACTATCCAGTCGATAATCTGGGCAAAGATACGGTCGCCTACGCTGGCTACTGTAGGCTGTATGTTCACGTATTGACCTGTAATCATATTGTGCTGTTTTCTTCTTATTCGATGCAAAGGTAAGAAAAAAAAGATAATTAATCATTTGTAATTGATAATTATTTCGTAACTTTGTCGCTCAATAACTGAAAATCGATGAAGGAAGTAACATTCATCCGCCAGAACCTTGAAAAGTGGCGCGGCTACGAGACTGTGGCCGAGAGCCCTGCCCTCTCTACTCCTGACGAGATGGCCGATGCTTATATTGACGTTACTTCCGATCTGGCTTTCTCGCAGACCCATTACCCCAAGTCGCGCATCACCCTCTATCTCAACAATCTGGCTTCGGCTATTCATCAGAATATCTATCGCAACAAGCGGGAACGCTGGTCGCGTATTATCACCTTTTGGACGCAGGAGGTGCCGCAGACTATGTGGGAGGCGCGTCGCGAACTGCGGCTGTCGTTTATCATCTTCCTAATCAGCGTTGTCGTGGGCTTGGTGTCACAACTGATTGATCCGGAGTTCTCGCGTCTGATTCTTGGCAATAGCTATGTAGATATGACGCTTGAGAATATCGAGAACGGGAATCCGATGGCTGTCTATGATGGCGACCCAGAGGGACTGATGTTCGTGGGTATCACAACTAATAATATCAAGGTGTCGTTTGTAGCTTTCGTCTCGGGTCTGCTCACCAGTTTCTGTACGGGTTTCGTATTACTCCAGAATGGCATTATGCTGGGGGCCTTCCAAACCTTCTTCGCCCAGCACGGACTGCTGTGGGACTCGGCACTGGCTATCTGGCTTCATGGCACCATCGAGATTTCTGCCATCATTGTGGCTGGTGCTGCCGGTATCGCCATGGGCAATGGTTGGTTGTTTCCCGGCACCTATTCACGTCTTTATTCGTTCCGTCGTGGAGCTAAGCGCGGTCTGAAGATTGTTATTGGCACAGTGCCGCTCTTTTGCGTGGCAGGCTTTATTGAGAGTTTTATGACCCGTCATACGGAGTGGTCAGACCTTTTCCGCCTGACCGTCATCCTGCTGTCGGCTGCCTTTATCATCTATTATTATGTCGTATTACCATATTTAAGAAATAAAGTTCAAACCTCAAACCACAAAAACTATGCAAATAGAAAAGCCCAAGATTGAGTTGTATCGTGTCCGTACGTTCTCGGACAAGTTGACGGATACGTTTAATTTTCTGCGTGAGAACTGGCGCCCCATGCTGAAGTACTTCATGTACATGATGCTGCCAATCTCAATTGTTCTGGCATTGCCCTTCAACCATTTCTTTGAGGGTTACTTCAACTTTATTACTACCATTGAGGATTCTGGCTCGTTCGAAGACCTTGATCTCTGGTTGTTTTTGCTGTCGTTTGTTGGCAGCGTCGTCGGGTTCATCTTTGCCGCCCTTCTGTTGCAGAGTCTTGTCTTTGCCATGATCCGCGTCTATGACCGTAGGCCCAGTCGTCTGAAGGATCTCTTCTATATTGACTTCCGCGACGATCTTTACTTCTGCCTAAAGCGTGGCTTTATCATGGGATTGGTAGGTCTTGCCTTGATAGTGATTGTCGGCATCCTCTTCGCTGGACTCGTTTTCTTTGCCTTCTTGGTCAACGAAGCGTTCGGCACAGCTATGATAGTTTTATGCTTTGTCGTCTTTTATATCGCTATGATTGCGTTGATATTCCCCATGTATATGGTGGCTCCCGTATATTTGTTGGAAGATGAGATTGGCGTCATTGATGCATACAAGAAAGGCTTACGACTTGGCTTTGCCACCTGGGGAGGTGTCTTTGCCGTGATGTTTGTTGTCGGCATCCTCTCAAGTGTTTTGCAGACGTTTACAATGATGCCTTGGTATCTCATGTCGATGATCAAGATGGTCTTTACCTTGCAAAGTGGTTTGGATCAGCCTTTCTTCCATTCGTTCCTTTACTCGTTTATTCAGTATCTCACCTGCATATTGATGTGCCTGGGCTATTTGGTGTCGATGGTGTTCAGCTATGTGGGCGTTACCATCCAGTATGGTCATGCCAGCGAGAAAATCGATGGCAGAGGTGTTGCCAAGCGCATTGAAAAGTTCGATGAATTCGACAATTTCTAGTGAAACTAGTATGACTAGTACTACTAGTAAAACCAGATAAAATCCCAGCTCATGCCTGCAGATACCCTTCAATTAGATTCTGAACTCCTGACAGCGTTGCAGTCTGACTCTCAGTACGACTACGACCGCGAGCTTGTCGGTGGTGACGAGAGTCTGCTGGAGTGGTTGCGTCGTGTCATCATCGAGTGGCTGGAAGACAATCTCGAGATCGTGCTCGACAATGATGTGGCCAATTATATCCTAATTGGGCTGGGTGTGGTGGTTGTGCTGTTCCTAGCGTGGCTCTACTGGCGTGTGCGTCCAAGGCTCTTTATGCGAGGCGAGAAGAAAGATGCATTGGATTACGATGTACAGGAAGATACCATCTATGGTGTCAACTTCGAAGTCAATATCGCTAAGGCCCTCCGTGAAAAGGATTATCGTCAGGCGGTGCGATTGGTCTATCTGCAGACGCTGTTGCACCTGCAGAATGCAGGACGTATCGACTGGCAGCCCTCAAAGACTCCTATCCAGTATATGCGTCAGGTCAATAATCTGGCCTTCACCACTATGTCTCACCATTTCATCCGTGTGCGCTACGGTAACTTCGAAGCTACCAAGGAACTCTTCGACGAGATGCAGGAGCTGCAAGCATCCATCACCCACCAACCATCACCCATCACCCAATGAAATGACTAACCGCACGAAGTTCATCATAGGCATCCTGTTGCTCCTTGGCGTTGTTTTCGCCATCGAGTATCGCATGACGCGTAAGTTCGTGTGGATACCCACGTTCAGTCATACCGATGCACAGCCTTTTGGCTGTATGCTCTTTGACAGCGTGATGCAGGCCTCTATGCCTCAGGGTTATACCGTGTCCAAGAAGACTATCCGACAGATGCGACAGGACAGCGTGTTTAATCAGATGCAGTCATTATTGGTTGTCACTACCGAGGCCATGAGCGACGGACAGATGGCCGACCTGCTGCGGTTGGCGGAAAATGGTCATACCGTGATGGTGGCTACCTCGGCCCTGTATCAATGGACCGACACACTGGACATCGATTACAGATATGGGAAAACCTTCAATTTGAAAGATATTGTAGGAAAGGACATGGAGAAGAGAGATCTCGGATGGCCCATCAAGGATGAAGCCTATGCCGATCGTCGGATGCATGTATCTGTCTATAGACAACTGATAGGGCATACGCTGATAAAAAACGACAGTGTAGAATGTGAACTCCTGCTCTCACTCTTTGAGATAGAATTTGATGAGGAAAAGTGTGTGAATATGCCTCGGGTATTTCCTGTGGCCTTGTCGTTCAAGCGAGGAAAGGGTGAACTGATCCTCGTATCCTCTCCGCTGCTCTTCACCAATTATATGACTATCTGCGGACGGGGCTACATCGTCCAGGGCCGACTGATGAACCGTCTGAAGGCGCATCCTGTCATCCGTATGGAGAGTTATATGAGTGCTACGGCCATGACGGAATCGAGCCAGTTCTATGTATTCCTTCAGCAGCCGCCGCTGCGCTGGGCGCTCTATCTGACAATACTGGCCATCCTTCTCTTCTGCATCTTCACGGCCCGCCGCCGTCAGCGTGTCATCCCTGTCATACAAAAACCGCAGAATCGCAACCTGGAGTTCGTGAAGCTCATAGGTTCGCTTTACTGGCAGCAGCACGACAATGCCAGTCTGCTGGCAAAGAAATTGGCGTTTGCCACCGAGCAAATCCGTCAACATAATGTTCCTCTCTCCGCTGAGGACGAGGAACTGCTCAAGGAAATACGTGAATATGCTTATGGCAATTATGTCATTCCTGATAAGACTCTGAAATATTATATTAACGAACTGAATCGCATCCAAAAAAACTAGTTTATGGAACAAGAAAGAATAGATCTCACGCAGTTTGCCGAGCGCATTGAGCTGTTGCGCCAGCAAATCTCACAAGTCATCGTTGGACAGGAGGAAAATATCGACCTGTTGCTTACCGCTGTACTGGCCAACGGCCATGTACTGCTCGAAGGTGTGCCTGGTGTGGCAAAGACGCTTTTGGCTCGCCTGCTGGCCAAGCTTATCGATGCGAAGTTCAGTCGTGTGCAGTTCACGCCCGACCTGATGCCGTCGGATGTGCTGGGCACCAACGTGTTTAACATGAAGACCTCCGACTTCGACTTCCATGCCGGTCCTGTATTTGCCGATATCGTGCTGGTCGATGAGATCAACCGTGCACCAGCCAAGACGCAGGCAGCCCTTTTCGAAGTGATGGAGGAACGTCAGGTCACCATCGACGGACTGACACATCCCCTGGGACAGTTCTATACCATCTTGGCTACACAGAATCCTGTAGAGCAGGAAGGAACCTATAAACTGCCAGAGGCGCAGACCGACCGTTTCATGATGAAGATCACCATGGGCTATCCCTCACTTGACGAGGAGGTGACCATCTTGGAGCGTCATCATGCCAACCAGCGTCTCACCTCGTTGGATAATATAGAGCCTGTCATCACCAAGGAACAGCTCATCGAACTGCGTGGGATGCTCGACAGCGTCTTTGTTGACCCTGCCCTGTTGCGTTATATCGCGGCTATTGTGATGCAGACGCGCCAGAGCAAGGCTGTGTTCCTTGGTGCCTCGCCCCGTGCCTCTGTAGCCTTGTTGCAGGCCTCGAAGGCATACGCCCTGTTGCAAGGTCGCGACTTCGTAACGCCTGATGATGTGCGCTTCGTTTGTCCCAGTGTCCTTCAGCATCGCCTGATTCTCACTGCTGAGGCTGAGATGGAGGGAATCACCCCAGTCAAGGCTGTCAAGCGGCTTGTCGAAAAGGTTGAAGTGCCGAAGTAAAGACACAGTAACATGTTTTAAAGACACAGTAACATAATAACAGGTTTTAATGACACAGTAACATATTAACAGATTAATATCGATAAGTGTATTTAAGGTATAGGTTCTATTATCTGTTGTCTGCCGTTATCCTGATCATTGCCTTGGGATATGCAGTGCCGCCGTTGTTTAGCATCGGCCGCATCCTCTTTTGGCTGTTGGTAGCATTGGTGGTGATGGACTTTATCCTATTGTGGAGTAGGCGAGGCATTCAGGCCTATCGTACGCTCTCGCCTCGCTTCTCTAATGGTGACGACAATCCCGTGAGTATCCGTATCGAGAGCAACTATCCCTTTGCCATCCATACTGATGTGATAGACGAGGTGCCTCCTATCTTCCAACGCCGTGACATATTGTTCAAGGCTGATGTCCGACGACTGGGCGAGGCCACCATTACCTATCAGCTGCGTCCTACGGAGCGTGGCGTGTATAGTTTCGGACGGGTGCGTGTGTTTGCCAGCACGTTGCTGGGCTTGGTAGAGCGTCGCTTCACCTGTTGCGAACCGCAGAGCGTAAAAGTGTATCCGTCGTATCTGATGTTGCGCCAGTATGAGCTGCTTGCCATGAGCAACAACCTCAAGGAGATGGGTATCAAGCGCATTCGCCGTATAGGCAACAATACCGACTTCGAACAGATAAAGGACTATATCGTTGGCGATGACTACCGTACCATCAACTGGCGTGCCACAGCTCGCCGCCATCAGCTCATGGTCAATGTTTATCAGGAGGAGCGCTCACAACCCGTCTATTCCGTCATCGACAAGGGACGTATGATGCAGCAGGCCTTCGAGGAGATGACGCTCCTCGACTATGCCATCAATGCCTCGTTGGTGCTGTCGTATGTGGCTGTCAACAAGCAGGACAAGGCAGGCCTCATCACCTTCAGCGATCAGTTTGGCACGTTTGTGCAGGCCTCTCGCCAACAGGGTCAGATGCAGCAGTTGCAGGAGGCCCTCTATGCCGAGCATACGCAGTTTGGCGAGACTGACTATTCCGCCCTTCTCGCTGGACTGTCGCGCCACGTGACGCATCGCTCGCTGTTGATTCTCTATACCTCGTTCACGTCGATGGCATCCATGCGCCGCCAGTTGCAGTATCTGCGACAGTTGGCCCTCCGCCATCGTCTCTTGGTGGTCTTTTTCGAAGATGAAGAGCTATCCTCTTACCTCTCATCTCTCCCTTCTCACCTCTCTACCGAGTCCGTCTATCAGCATGTCATAGCCGAGAAGTTTGCCTACGAACAGCGTCTCATCGTGCAGACCCTGCGACAGTATGGCATACAAAGCTTGTTAACCACGCCCCGTAATCTCTCCGTTGACGTGATTAACAAGTATCTGGAAATGAAACGAATCTGATTATTTTACAACGACCTTGAGCTAAAGCTCGAGCTCGTTCATGTTCGATAAAGCATGAGCGAGCTCTGCTTTATTCTCACTTAATCACGACCTTGCGTCCATTGATGATGTAGAGGCCGCGCTGAGGCTTGTTCACCTTCTGACCATTGAGGTTGAAGAAAGAATGTCCATTCTTCAATTTTTCAGCTTCTGTCTTCTGAATGCTTAGCTCTATGGGGTCGGGCTCATTGGGCACCACCACCTGATAGGGGAAGAGGCTCAGGCTTTTGCCGTCGTTGATGTCATAGAACTCACCATCCGATTTGTACACGACGCCGAACCAATAGGTACCGTCAATCTGGAGTGGTATTTCCACCTGCATCTGCTTGCTCTCTTGAGGTGCCAGCATCACAGGCTCATTCTTTGTAAAGACATGGTTGTAGTAACTATTATTAAGGTTCTTGAGCAGTGAATAGATGCAGATATCCTCGTTGTATGCTTTTGTGCCATTGTTCTTGACGGTGAACGAGAGAAGTGCCACCTTGTCGTTAATCTTCTTGTTTGTGGCATTCTCCACCTTGGCGTTGCTCAGCGTCAGTGAGTAGCTGCTTGGTGACTTTACATCGACCGATGTGCTGGCCACCTCTATATATTGCTCAACCCATTGCTGCTGGTCTTCCATATATACTAGTGACTCTCTTGCAATGATGATGTTGTTACTGCCAACGGTCTCCGGATAGAAAGCCATCTCCAGTGTCTTTGTCTCTCCTGCCTCTGCCTCGAAGTAGCGTCCTCCCATGTTTTCGCCATTGACCAGCAGGAAGAGTGTCTCGTTGCAGAAGGAACCGTTGTTCTTTATCGTAGCTGTCACCGTCATGATGCTTTTAGCCTCCATATTGCCTGCCGTCGTGATGCTGCCGCTCAGGTCCACCGTTGGGTTTTGAAGTGTTATGGTGTTACCTTTGATGGTGGCAGTGAGGAAATACTTGTAGGCGCCCTTGTCCTGGTACCACTTGTCGGTGCCTTTCTCTCGGCTGATACTGGTGATGATATAGTTGCCGTCGGGTAGGGTGGGTATATTACATTTATGTTGCATTGAAGAAAAGCCATACCTGGTTTTCAATTCTATTTCACGTTGTATCTGGGAATAAACCAGTTCATTGTTTTCATTATAGACACCCACGCCCAGCGTGAAGGTATGGGTGTTCTCCATATAGTTTCTCACTTCGGCAGTATAGGTGATGGGGAACACACCGTCAGTCTTAGTCACGGTGGTCTGGTTGGTGGAGATGCTTTCTATAGTCATCTTCACTTCCGGATGATAAGGCTCGCCAGTGTTGGGCTGTATGCCGATGACGGCGTCCTGGCCGAAGCTGTAGCCGTCGGTGCTCGAACTGGCACCGATGCCGCTGTTGCTGTCTGGGTCGAGGATCGACAGGAGGTAGTAGCCGTTGCTACTGCCGCCCCATCCCCAGTTCACGTGATAGAGTCCATCCTTGTCGTAGCCGTCAACGATGAAGGCGTGTCCGCCGCCCGATGTTGATCCACTGTAGTACATTGGTCGCCTGTTGGCCAGTTCGTTATAGACGATGCTATCCCAGTCGCAGGCACGGTAGTCGTCGCGGAAGATCAGACGGGTGGCATCATCGTAGTCGAAATATTCCTTCAGGGCTATGGGCACATTGTTTGATATCGCTGAGCTCGTTCCGCTGGTGTAGTCCATCTGCAGCGCTGCACCGCATAGTGCCAGCAGGTTAGCTACAGCCTGCTTCTGAGCTGTTGTCTCATTGCCTCTGTAGTTGTTGAGCATGTTGTCCCAGTCAATCGTTGTCGAGCGTATGGCATCTACGCTTATCCCTTTAGTGTATGTGGTATATGAAGGAATAGTCTTGGCGGTCTTGGCAGGATACTGATGGAAGTTGATAATCTGGCCTATCGACACTGCTACGCAACCCGTAACACTCCTTTTGTTATCATCCTTATCCAGCGGACACAGGTTGTTGTAGGGCTCATCCTGATTCCATGTGCTCTTGATCAGCGGGCTGATAGCCGGGTGGTCAGTGGGTGTGGACACTTCACTCTTCTTGTGGCTGGCCAAGTAGGCCAACTGGTCGGCATAGCCTTGCAGCCATGCTCTCATGTTCTCTGGGATACGCTCTGCATCAAATGTGCCCTCGTCGGCATAGCCCAGAATGGCGGGTGTGCGGTCGTCGCCGCTCACCACCACGTAGCCGTTGCGCTCGCCCACATTAAACACATAGTAGCTCTCCTGAGCAGCGGTGGTCAGCTTCGTGTTGACCTGTGTGCTCTTGGCAGCCAGTCGCATCTTGTGCTGGGTGTTGCTACGGCTTGCTATAAAGGCCTGGGCCTTCTTCAAAGCCTCTTCTTGTGATATGTTTCCTGCCATTGCCGAGAAAGCGACAAACAGAAAAAGAATAGGTAGAAATCTTTTCATCTTCGTGTTGTTTTTTATTTGTCGGCAAAGGTAATAAAAATTTTTTGATTAAGGAAAACAATTGGGAACAATGAGAAAAAATTACGTTCTATAAAGAAAGAGCCCCCACCGCATTTCTGCAGTGAGGGCTCTTTATATTCCCTTCCCTTTTGGGAGGGGTTAGTGTTAGGCTTTACTTAATCACGACCTTTTTGCCATTGATGATGTAGAGGCCACGCTGAGCCTTGTTCATCTTCTGACCATTCAGGTTGTAGATAGTGCCGTTCAGACGGTCGTTGCTCTTCAGGGTGCTGATAGCTGTCAGAGTAGCCTCGTCCTGCTCAGCGTCGATGAAGTAGATGTGGCAACCATTGGTGTTCTTCACTACGATGTCGAAAGCAACACCTGCGGGAACAACCCATGACTGCTCGGTGTAAGTCTTAGGAGCAGCAACAGCATTGTCGTCAGCGTCCTTCAACTCAGTCTCACCTGCGAACAGCTGTACGCCACGAGCCTCAGCGGGCTTGTGTGACTCAACACCCATCTTGATGGTGGTACCACCCTTAACAGCGGGGATGGTGAAGCACTCGAAGTTCTTGCCACCCAACCAGAGATAAGAAGCACCATGATATTCACCAAGACTTGTAGAAGCATAGTTCACAGCGATAGCCAGTGAGCGGTTGCCAGCGAAGGTAGCACCGAACTGCAAGCCCTTGAGCTCTTCGATAACTACATCGTTAGCCTTCAGCTCGCCGCCCTCGGCAATTGTAGCCCAGAAGCAGTTGTCCTTAGAAGCCTCAGCGGGATCAGCATCTGCTTCGGCGTCAGTCTTCTTCTCTACATCGCTCCAACCTTCGAGCTTGCTTGCAGCAGCGTCAGCCTTCAGGTTAGCAACAGTCTCCTCACTCCACTTAGTGAAGTCCCAAGTATGAGCAATTTCAACAGGAATCTGATGCTTGTAAATGCCTTCAATCTTTGCAACAAGGGGTGCCTGGAATCCACCGAAGAAGGTCATCATGCAGATTTGTGGCAGAACGCCTTCAGCAGAAACA
>CACYXD010000016.1:0-5087 GCA_902778255.1 uncultured Prevotellaceae bacterium | reverse complement strand
CTTGATAGCGATGTTGAGGTCTCCGTTTGCAGTGTAAGTGTTGTAACCAGCACCCTCTACCAAATCGGTACGAGTGAAGGTGTCAAGATCCTTACCCTGGCTCTGAGCAATCTCAATGAGGTCAGCGTCGAGGTTAGCCTTGGTGAATGTAGCAACAGCAGAAGCCAGAGCAGCTCTTGCAGCGGCGATACTCTCGATGGTAGCGTCGGCAGCTTTAGCAGCGGTCTCGGCAGTAGCGATAGCGTTAGCCAGCTCCTCTGCACCCTTCTGACCCTCGGTAACGATGGTCTTGTCGGCATTGATGATAGCTATCAGAGCGTCAATAGCCTTGTCAAGGGCAATCTCCTCTTCAGTTGCAGGGAACTTAACCAGACGGAAGCGGTTGAGAGATACCCACTGCTGAGCAGCTTCAGACTTAACAATAATCTGGAGAGTGTCAGTATTATACTTACCAGCAGAATTAAATACCAAGAATGCATCGTCCCATCCATTGCTAAATACACCAGTATTGGCATCGGCACCGTTATGAGGCAGAGTGATAGTCTGGCCACCCATGCTCATTGTGTACTCAGTCAGAGCAGCAGAACCACGAGCAGTAACGCTCAGGATATACTTACCACGGGGGAGAGACAGCGTGCGAACCAGATTGATGTTAGCACCAGCATTGCTAGACCAGCCACCATCCAGATACTTACCGCATACATCACCATTACCATCGGTGTAGCCCTGGCCCTGGTTAGTTCCAATGCTACCAGAAGCCCAACCAGTGTTCTGGTCTGCATTTGCACCAGCGAGAGAGTCGGTGTAGTTTACAGTACCCTCTAGGTCTTCAAGCATAGCGTTAGACTCAACAGCGGTACGGAATGCCTTGTAGATGGCATCAGCCTTAGCTGTAGCGTCGGCGGCAGAAGTAGCAGCCTCGCCAGTCAGTGTAGCCTCAGCAGCTTGCTTCTTGGCAGCAGATACATATTTATAAGGAGTGAAGTCGAAAGCAGCCCATGTTGTCTTGGCAGTAGCCAGAGCGTCGTAAGAGCTCTTTACAGAAGTGAAGGCAGTAGTGGCGGCGCTCAGGGCAGCGATAGCAGCCTTCATTGAGTCGATATTCTCAGCAACAGTCGTGTATTTCTCGATAATCTGTGAGAATACGGTTCTCTCCTCACCAGTGATGACAGCATTAGCCTCGGCAGCGAGAGCATCCTGAGCAGCCTTCAGAGCAGCTGCATAAGCAGGCTGGAATTCCTCAGCGGGAATCTCGCCGGTCAGGTAGGTCAGACGGAAGTTGTCGAAGATACACCACAGTGAGGTGTTGGTTGCCAACTTAGCACCAACGGTCAGCTGACCATCCTCAAATACAGTTACTTCGATAGGCTCGATAGTGTACTGTCCAGCAGTGAACGAAGCAGAAGCATCGGCCATGTTGTTCTCACTACCAGTCTTCAATGGGAAGGTGCCAGTCTTGTCGTTAGCATAGAATACAGGTAGGTTCTCATTGTCGCTGCCATCCTGACGATAGAAGCCCTGAGCAGTCATCTTATACTTACCAGCGGGAGCGTTAGACAGGGTCTGGCTCAAAGTAAATACAGAATGATATGACTCTGCGCACATGTTTTCGTTAGCACCACCAGAGAGGTTCTTGTTGGAAGCCTCCATTGTCCATGCTGCTGTAGAAGCGGCGCGACTGAAGTTCGGGTTCTGGATAAGGAATGTAGCGTCAACAGGATTCTCGGCTGTTGCACTTGCAAGTGATGCCAGACGATCCTCGGCAGAAATGAACTTCCAGTGAGCATTAGCTGCAGTCTCAGGCATTGCGCCTACAGTAGTAGTGGTAGCCTCACCACCGTCCCAGAACAGCACGTTTGTGCCATCGGTTGATAGGGTGAATACACCTTCTTGACCCTCTACGGGAACGATTGTCCAGTTTGCAGCTTTATCATTGTCAACATAGCCGTCGAAACCAAGGTGCTTGCCAGTATAAAGAGGAGCAGACTTCAGTTCGTACTTGCAGTCTGACATCACAGCCTCAAATTCGATACCACCAATCTTAGAAATTGATGCACGAGTACCCCAGTTGTTACCACCAACAATGAAGCCCTCAGCACCTACATTATACAGATAGTACTTTCCGTCAGCAATAGGAGCGTGGAAAGGAGCCTTGTAAGAAACAAGTTCGTTGTACTGCTTGAACTCATAAGTCGCATTGTACTTGGTCAGAATGCCCTTTACGATAACCTCAGCACCAACCTCTATGTCGCTTATTGCAGCGAAGTCGGCACCGTTGATACCTTTACCTCTGAAGCACTCGAACTGAGCACTTTGGGTTGTACCGTCATCAGAAATCCAATAATTAATATTCTTATACTGATCATTGTATTCGTCAACCTGAGAAACGATACCCTTTACAAATACGCTATCATTCAAAGCTTCACCAGCATCAATCAGCTCAATAGCCTTAGCTATGGTGTAAGCGGTCTCAGCAGTGTTAGCAATGTGGACGGGCTCAACTGGCTCAACAGTCGCGCCAGCCAGAAGGATTCTAGAAATTTCAACAGAACCATTTTTTCCAGACTTGTTGTCAATGGTCAGCACATAGCTATAACCTTTCTGTCCTTCAACAGGAACAACTACTTCACCAGCAACGAACTTCTCTGTAATGTCAATGCTGTCACCGACTAAGTTCTCACCATTCATGATAGCCAGTTTCGCTGTGTTAACATTTGAAACGGCATCCAGTGTTATCACATAACTCTTAACGGCAGCATTGATGGCGGGAGAGGCAATAGAAGCGACACTTGTATAATCTTTACGTCCGCATTTTACTGAATTCCACTTGTTCTGGTTGTTGTTGAAGTTTACAAGAGTCCATGTCTTGCCATCTTTAGTGGCTGTCCAAGTAGATGTGTAATCCTGAACGGATTTATCATTGTAAGTAGAACCGAACTGAATGTCGATAGGCAGAGTATCGGCATCAGGATCCACAGCAGCCTTTGCCGTCAGTAATAGATACCAAACTGTACCCTTGTTGTTGTTGTCCCAAGGCAGACAGATACAGTTCAAATCCTGCTTAGCAAACTGAGTCAAGTCTACTTCTGCTATACCATTTTCATTTGCCTGAACATTCAAGAATACATACTTACCAGAATCAGCAGGTGCATAGTCACCAGCATTCTGCTGAGCATCTACCTCATGGTTCATATAAACCACAAGCTTCAAGTTTGGAGAAGTCACCATTGTGAGCTTGCTATAAGCAGAGAGGTCAGCAATAACATCCTTTGTCCTCTGACCAACAATAACTTCGCCATTGCCAAGCACAATTGGGTGCCCATCGGTACCTAAACCGATTCTTGGCTGGAGAGTAGAGAATACTTCAGTGAAATCAACGAATTCGCCTGCAGGTTTACCAGGATCTTCTTCATATTTAATTTCAGGAATCTCAACCGACTCATTCTCTGGGTAGGTCTCCAAATAAACCGAATTGATGACTGCCTCGCCAGGTGCTGCATTGTTGTTACCAGAGAGGCAAATCTCATCACATGCTAATAAATACTCATTGTAATCATTAGGAGATACAGACTTCAATGTATCAGCAAGAATGAACTCATTTACACCATTGCTGGCATAAAGAGTCAGATTGCTACCGCCCTTGTAGAACAGAATGCGGAACTGATTACCGCTCTTAATTTCGCAGTCAACGACCAGCTTCTTGTACTTGGTGATGTCACCACTAGGCAGACCAATGTTCTTGAGCTGGTTGTAGTACGTTGTTGACCATGTGAAGGTCTTTGTACCAGCAGTCCAGGTTGTGTTGGTGTTGGTGGGAGCCTCAAAAGTGGCATAAACCTTTTCACCTTCATCATCGTATGTTTCAAGATAAACATCGTTGATGACAGCCTCACCAGGTGCTGCATTGTTGTTACCAGAGAGGCAGATCTCATCACATGCTAATAAATACTCATTGTAGTCATTAGGAGATACAGACTTCAATGTATCAGCAAGAATGAACTCATTTACACCATTGCTGGCATAAAGAGTCAGATTACTACCGCCCTTGTAAAACAAGATGCGGAACTGATTACCACTCTTAATCTCACAATCAACCACCAACTTCTTGTACTTGGTGAGGTCGCCAGTAGGCAGACCAATGTTCTTGAGCTGGTTGTAGTACGTTGTTGACCATGTGAAGGTCTTCGTACCAGCAGTCCAAGTCGTGTTGGTGTTGGTGGGAGCCTCAAAAGTGGCATGGACCTTTTCGGTCTTAGCCTGCGTTGTTAGTACACTAAACATGCACAACAACAGCATAAGAAATGCTTTTGTAAAGCTTCGCATAATTAATTGTTTTTAGTTAATAAATAAAATGTTAATAGAAAAAAAATATTTAGATTTGAGTGCAAAGGTACAATATAATATAATAAGCCACTTTTCTATTTGTCTCATAGTTTTTGCATATTTGTCTCGTGTGGATATTCTTTACATTTTGGCATCCAAAAACAAGTGCAAACTCAAAAAACACCTAACCACCTACCATAACAGGTCTGAAACCTCGATGTACAAAGGGATTGAGGTATGGTAGGTGTTGCTCAAACACCTACCATACACCTACCATAGTTCTAAATAATTAACCCGTCAACTTGATCTAGTCGAAAGACAGAAAACTGACAACCAAAATCAGCGAACTACAATAAGTGTCTTATCTACATTTATGGTAGGTGTTAGGTTAGGTGTTTGAGCAACACCTACCACGGTTAACTCATTTAATATCAGTAGTTTACATTGAAAGCGGTAGGTGTTGGCCATTTTTTGCGAAATGGCCTGTTTCGGATGCTGAAACAGCAAGGATGAGGATGTCAAATAGCCTGTTTTGGATTGTAAACAAGCAGCAAACGGAATGTAAACAAGCTGCAAACGCAACACAAGGAGGCAGTAAACGGATCGAGATGTGCCGGTTCACGGGTCACGAGCACGCCGTTCGCGGCCCGCGAAGTGCCACCTCTAAGAAAAAGCCCCCACCGCATTTCTGCAGTGAGGGCCGATAGTTATTTGAAACGGAAGACCGTTTACTTCACCATCACGCGCTTGCCATTGATGATGTA
>CACYXD010000015.1 GCA_902778255.1 uncultured Prevotellaceae bacterium | reverse complement strand
TGGCAGGATGATAAGGACTGGGTGATTGGTGAGTTCGTATGGACGGGGTTCGACTATCTTGGTGAGCCCACGCCTTATGATGAGTACTGGCCTTCGCGCTCATCTTATTTTGGCATTTGCGACTTAGCCGGACTGCCTAAGGACCGTTATTATCTCTATCGCTCGCATTGGCGTAAAGACGAGCATACCATCCATCTGTTGCCTCATTGGACATGGGGAAAGGAGAGGGTAGGCGAGGTGACGCCCGTCTATTGCTATACCGACTATGATGAGGCCGAGCTCTTTGTAAATGGCAAGAGTCAGGGTCGCATCAAGAAGAACCCCAAGGAGCGTCTCGATCGCTATCGCTTGCGTTGGAACGAGGTGAAATACGAGCCGGGCGAGGTGAAAGTCGTTGTCTATGATGCCAATGGTCAGGCCGCTGGCGAGAAGTTCATACGAACAGCTGGCAAACCTGCCGCCCTGAAAACAGATGTTTGGACTCAAGCCCCAAACCTCAAATCCGACGGTCAGGACCTGGCCTTTGTCACAGTGAGCTTGGTTGACAAGAACGGTACTTTGATTCCTGATGCAACCGACCAATTAGACTTCGAGGTAAGCGGAGCAGGTACGTTCAAGGCTGTCTGCAATGGCGATGCTACCTCATTGGAGGTTTTCACAGAACCTACGATGAAACTCTTTGCGGGACAATTGGTTGTCGTTGTACAGGCAGGCAAGGAAAAAGGCCAGCTCGCGCTTACTATCAAGGACAAACAGCGTAAACTGACCCAAAAAATAAGTATACCAGTAGAATAAAAAAAGCCTCCAATCGGAGGGGGCTTTCGTTTATAGTTTTTCTCCAAAGCAAAGGTCGCCGCAGTCGCCAAAGCCAGGCACGATATACTTATGCTCATTCATGCCCGGGTCGATGGCTGCACACCATAGTGTAGTGTCATCGGCTACGTTCTTTTGCAGCATCTCTACGCCCTCAGGCGTGCCTATCACGCTGGCTATATGCACCTGATGGGGCTTGCCGGTTTTCAGGAGTGCCTCATAGGCAGCAACCATTGATCCACCTGTAGCCAGCATCGGGTCCACGATGATGAGCGTCTTACCCTTCACGCTGGGCGAGGCCATGTATTCGGTATGGATGCCCACCTCAGTATGCTCACGATTGGTGTACATGCGGAAGGCAGACACAAAACCGTTCTCAGCGTGGTCAAACACATGTAAAAAACCCTCATGGAAAGGCAGTCCGGCGCGCAGCACTGTAGCCAGCAGCACCTCATCTTTGATCAAGGGGATGTCGATGGTACCAAGGGGGGTAGTCACCGTCTTTGGCTTGTAGGTCAGGGTCTTTGAAATTTCATAGGCCATCATCTCGCCTATACGCTTAATGTTGTTACGAAACAACAGATGGTTTTTCTGATAACTCTTGTCGCGAATCTCAGCCATAAAATGGTTGATGACTGAATTCTGTTCTGAAAAATTAATGACTTTCATGATAGCTAATATATGACGTTGCAAATATACACATTATTTCTGAACAAACAAAGAAAAAAGCAATGAAATTCATCATTGTCTTCAAATGTGATAAAGACAAGGACGATGACTAGCAGGGCAACGCCAGCCCATTTTTTTTTAATATTATACCACACTATCGTATTGTCAACTCTACCTTGCAAATTGGCTGTGTGCGCACACCAAAACTATTGACTTAGAACAAAAATGTGCTGATTTTATGTGAATTAATTCTAATTAATAATATGGTATTCGCATTTTTTTACTACTTTTGCAGCCGCATGGAAATGTAAACAACAGATAAGTAAATCCAAAATAATTTTTTTATAACAATTATGGCAAATTTAGATTTAACGAAGTATGGCATCACTGGTTCTACCGTGATTGCTCACAATCCATCGTATGAGACTCTCTTCGCAGAGGAGACAAAGGCTGGTCTGACTGGTTTTGACAAGGGTCAGAACACCGAGCTGAATGCTGTAAACGTGATGACGGGTATCTACACCGGTCGTTCACCTAAGGACAAGTACATCGTGAAGGATGCACAGAGCCAGGATAAGGTTTGGTGGACTTCTGAGGAGTACAAGAACGATAACCACCCCATGAGCGAAGATGTATGGGCAAAGGTTAAGGAGATTGCCATTAAGGAGCTTTGCAACAAGGAACTGTATGTCGTTGACGCTTTCTGTGGCGCTAATGAGGGTACTCGTCTGGCTGTTCGCTTCATCGTTGAGGTTGCATGGCAGGCACACTTCGTTAAGAACATGTTCATTCAGCCAACTGCTGAGGAGTTGGAGAAGTTCGAGCCTAACTTCGTAATCTATAACGCTTCTAAGGCTAAGGTTGAGAACTACAAGGAGCTGGGTCTGAACTCAGAGACATGTGTGGCTTTCAATACCACAAGCCGCGAGCAGGTTATCATCAACACTTGGTATGGTGGTGAGATGAAGAAGGGTATGTTCTCTATGCAGAACTACTATCTGCCTCTGCAGGGTATCGCATCAATGCACTGCTCTGCTAACACAGATATGGAGGGTAAGAATACTGCAATCTTCTTCGGTCTGTCTGGTACAGGTAAGACCACTCTGTCAACCGATCCAAAGCGTCTGCTGATTGGTGACGACGAGCACGGATGGGACGACGAGGGTGTATTCAACCTCGAGGGCGGTTGCTACGCTAAGGTTATCAACCTCGACAAGGAGAGCGAGCCCGATATCTACAACGCTATCCGTCGTAACGCTCTGCTCGAGAACGTAACTGTAGCTGAGGATGGTAAGATTGACTTCGCTGATAAGAGCGTAACCGAGAACACTCGTGTATCATATCCTATCGACCACATTGAGAAGATTGCCCAGAAGGTAAACGGCAAGAGCGCTGGTCCTGACGCTAAGAACGTAATCTTCCTGAGTGCTGACGCATTCGGTGTACTGCCCCCAGTATCTATCCTGACTCCAGAGCAGACTAAGTACTACTTCCTGTCTGGTTTCACAGCTAAGCTGGCTGGTACAGAGCGTGGTATCACAGAGCCTACTCCTACATTCTCTGCTTGCTTCGGCCAGGCATTCCTGGAACTGCACCCAACAAAGTATGCTGAGGAGCTGGTTAAGAAGATGGAGAAGAGCGGTGCTAAGGCATACCTCGTAAACACTGGTTGGAACGGTACTGGTAAGCGTATCTCTATCCGCGATACTCGTGGTATTATCGACGCTATCCTGGGTGGTGCTATTCTGAACGCTCCTACCAAGAAGATTCCTTACTTCGACTTCGAGGTTCCAACACAGCTTGAGGGCGTAGATACCAACATCCTCGATCCTCGCGACACTTATGCTAACGCTGCCGAGTGGGAGGAGAAGGCTAAGGATCTGGCTGGTCGCTTCATCAAGAACTTCAAGAAGTACGAAGGCAACGAGGCTGGTAAGGCTCTGGTTGCTGCTGGTCCAAAATTGTAATAGTTTAATAATTACTATATCAAGCTGGCTAAGGAATTTCTCTTTAGCCAGTTTTTTATATTTTGCCTTGATTTAAATCAAGAATTTAACGTGTTGGCGCAAACAGAAGGGTAAATATTACACTAGTTTGTTAATTATTTGCTACCTTTGCAAAGTAGTCGTGAGACTATACACGTTATTCATTAGGTTAGTAGTTTTATAGATTTAAGGTAAAGATTATGTTATTAGATTATCACACAACGTGTGTGTTAGTATTAGTAGCTGTTGCTACAATTCTGAGTGTTTACACTTTGATGCATACTAACATCCGTTGAAAGGAGTGCGGGGTGAGCGATTCATACCGCACTCTTTTTTTGTCAATCCACTAGTGAAAAACTAAAAACTACTTAAAATAGTGGTAATTATGATATATTTTATTTAATTAAGACGTGAAAATAGCGCATTTTTGCAGATTTGTGCGTAAATTTGCAGCCAAATTGTTTAAACAAGATTAGATGAAAAGGATTTTCAATGCGCTGTACGTGTTGCTCGGAGCATTGCTGACACTTACTTCGTGCCTTGGCAGTAGCGACGAGGATGCAGCTGTATACAGTGATATGGCTATTACAGCGATTACGCTGGGGACACTTAATAGATACACAGAGACCACCTCATCGACCACAGGTAATGACACTATCATCAAGTCCACGATGACGGGTTCTGCTTTCAATATGACCATTGATCAAATAGGCAGTCGTATCTACAATCATGACCTGTTGCCTTCAGGAACAGACCTGAAGCATGTTCTTATCAGCAGTATCACTACAAAGAACAACGGTATCGTTACTATTAAGTCTCAAACGAGCGATTCGATCCGCATCTACAGTTCCAGCGATTCGATAGACCTGTCGGTTCCTCGTGTGTTTCGTGTGTTCTCAAGCGATCTGCAGGGCTATCGCGACTATATGGTGGAGTTGAAGATCAATGCCAATTCAGGTATGTCTTTTGAATGGAAGAAACTAGAGACTCGCACTGACTTGGCAGGATGGACTGACAAGCATCTTGTGGCTTTTGGAGATAGCGTTAGTCTTGTCAATGGTAATATGGTGACAAGCGTTGGTTGTGCTTACCGGCTTAACGGAACAACTATTGAGCGTTCGGAGGACATGGTCTTATGGTCAACGATGGGAACAGACAATTTGAACAGATTGCTGGGTACTGATGCTAAAGAAGTTTATGCCCTTAGCACTGACAATAAGCTAAAGTGCTCAATCGACGAGGGTGCTACTTGGCAGGACGAGACACTTGACGAAGATGCTTCGCTATTGCCTGTCAGCGATGTGGCTATGACCGCATTTGATTACTCGCCGATAGACTCCGCCTCCTACTTGCTGATGGTTGGTACAGATGCCAATGGTCAGATGCGGATCTGGCGTAAGATTTGCCAGCACGGCGGATCGGCCCAGGGAGGTAAATGGGTTTATATGGTCACAGACCAGACCAACACCTTTGTCTTACCTCTGTTGCAAAACCCGTCACTGACCTATTACAATGGAAAAGTGCTGGCATTGGGCAGTGATAAGGTCATCTACGAGACGCGCGACCAAGGAATCACCTGGCGTGAGTCAACAATCTACAAAATACCTGCCTCACTGACCGGTAGCCGTGTCACGATGGTTGCCGACAGTCAAGAGCGTCTGTGGCTGGTCACAGACACTGGAGAATTGTGGCGAGGAACGAAATACTAAAAAGTGAATAGAGAAAAGTGAGAAGTGATGAGAGATAGAACATCGATATTCTCTATGGGATGGGTGAAAATGCTTTTGGTATTCTTCACGCTATTCTCATCATCTTTCACTCATCAAGTCCTGGCACAGGACGAACCGGAATACAGAATGGAAGCAGGTGCAGGTATTGGCTTGATCAATTATCTGGGCGACTATAACGGCAACCTGCTAAAGGAAATGCAGCCCATGGGAGGGCTAGTGGCAAAATATAAGATAAATCCCCGTATGGCATGGGCGGCAACGTTCAACTACGGACAGCTCAAGGGCAAGAGTGACAACAGCAACACATGGTATCCGGGAGCAACATTGCCTGCCGACTTTTCTACCAAGCTGGTCGATCTCAACGTGAAGTTCGAATACAACTTCTGGCCTTTCGGCACCGGAAGGGAATACTACGGTGCACAACCGCTGACACCCTTTATCTCGCTAGGTGGTGGACTGGCTTTTGCCAATGGCGACCAATCGGTAGTAGCCTTTCAGCTACCTGTTGGCTTCGGTGTGAAATACAAACTGACGGATCGTCTGAACCTGACAGCCGAATGGCTGATGCATATCTCGGGTAGCGATCGCCTTGACGGTATTCGCGACCCGTATGGCATCAAGAGCAACGACCTGTTTAAGAACACTGACTGCTATTCCACCCTGCAGCTCTCGCTGACCTACGAGTTTATGGAGAAATGCAAGACGTGCCATAACGACAAGGAATAATTGAAAATAGATAATAATATATGACAGCAGAACTGGATATGACGCGCATCCCGCAGCACATTGCCATCATCATGGATGGTAACGGACGCTGGGCCATGGAACGTGGCAAGGAGCGCACCTTCGGTCATCAGGCCGGTGTAGAAGCCGTACGTCGCATCACGTCAGAATGTACGCGTCTTGGGGTGAAATACTTGACGCTTTATACTTTCTCCACCGAGAACTGGAACCGCCCCAGCGATGAGGTGGCAGCCTTGATGGGACTAGTGCTCACTTCACTGGAAGACGAGATATTTATGAAGAATAATGTACGCTTCCGTGTGATTGGTGATCTGGAGCGACTGCCTGAGGTGGTACGCCAGAAACTGCACGATACCGAGGAACATACGGCCAAGAACGATGCGATGACTATGATTGTCGCATTGAGCTACTCATCTAAACTGGAGTTGGTGAGAGCTATGCAGAAGATGGCACAGGAGGTAAAAGATGGAACACTAGCTATTGATGCCATTGATGAGAAGACCGTTGACCAGCATCTGTGGACCAACTTCATGCCCGACCCTGATTTGCTCATCCGTACAGGAGGCGAGGTGCGCATCTCCAACTACCTGTTATGGCAGATCGCCTACTCTGAGCTATACTTCTGCGATACCTATTGGCCGGATTTCGATGAAGCCGAGTTGTACAAGGCTATCCTGAGTTTCCAGAGTCGCCAGCGCCGTTATGGCAAGACCGAGGCACAGGTAGAAGAGGAGGGAAAGTAATAAGGTAAATAGTTAAAGTCAAAATATAGTGACCCATTATTATATTAAAAATAAGGTAAAAGGATTAGTGAAAGGTATCATACCTCTTTGCTTTCTTGCCTTTTTGCCTTTGTTTGTTTCAGCGCAAAACAAGATAGTTAATCCTGAAATATCCTATGCCGGCACCCCCCGTCAATGCGAGATAGGGGGCTTGACCGTTGAGGGGGTTGAGGGCTATGAGGATTTTGTACTCATCAACCTGTCGCAGCTCCGTGTTGGTCAGAAGATCGAGGTGCCTGGCAGCGAGATAACCGAGGCGGTGAAGCGCTACTGGAAACATGGACTTTTCTCGGATGTCTCAATCACCGCAGATTCTATTGTTGATTCGAAGGTCTATTTGAAAATCCATCTGACCCTACGTCCGCGTATTACGGCTATTACTTATCATGGCGTGAAGAAAAGTGAGCGCGAGGATTTGGAAAGCAAATTGGGTATGGCCAAGGGCATGAGTATCACCAAAAACCTGATTGACCGTGCCAAGCTTCTGGCTACCCGCTATTTTGATGACAAGGGCTATAAGAATGCTGAGATAGAAATCCGTCAGAGCGATGACGTGACAGGCAAAAATCAGGTGGTGCTTGATGTCTTTATCGACAAGAAAGCGAAGATGAAGGTGCGTCGCATCATTTTTGATGGCAATGACAAGGTGGGCGACAGCAAGATCAAGGGCGGATTCTTCTCGAAGGGAGCCTTTGGTAAGATCCACGAGTCAGGTAAGCTGAAAAATTTCTTCAAAGCCAAGAAGTTCACCCCCGAGCGCTATGATGAGGCCAAGCAGGCATTGATAGAGAAATACAACGAATTAGGTTTCCGAGATGCCACCATTCTTGAAGACTCAGTATGGACGGTCGATGATAAGCATGTCAACGTATATGTCAAGGTAGAAGAGGGTGAGAAATACTATCTGCGTAATATCTCATGGGTAGGTAATACTGTGGTCAACACCGACTACCTGAATGCCGTGCTGGGCATGAAAACGGGTGATGTCTATAACCAGAAACTCATGAAGAAACGCCTCAGCGAAGACGATGATGCCGTTGGCAACTACTATTATAATAATGGCTATGTGTTCTCTAGCATCGATCCTACCGACATCAATATCGTGGGCGACTCCATTGATGTGGAGATGCGTATCACCGAGGGGCCTCAGGCCCATCTGAACATGGTGCGTATCTTTGGTAATGACCGCCTATATGAAGAGGTGGTTCGTCGTGAATTGCGCACCAAGCCGGGCGACCTCTTCTCAAAGGAAGCCCTGATGCGTTCAGCTCGTGAAATTGCCTCTATGGGCTATTTTGACCCAGAGTCGGTGAGCCCCGATGTGAAGCCCAACTATGAAGACGGTACAGTGGATATCAACTGGAACCTGGAGCAGAAATCTAACGACCAGTTGGAACTCTCGCTCGGTTGGGGACAGACAGGTGTCATCGGTCGTGTGGGCGTGAAGTTCAATAATTTCTCATTGCGCAACCTCCTTGGCAAGAACAAGCTGTGGCGAGGCTTCCTGCCTGCAGGTGACGGTGAACAGATTGGTCTGAACTTCCAGACCAACGGTCGTTACTATAGCTCTTATAGTGCCAACTATTCTACGGGATGGTTTGGCGGTAAGCGTCCTAACGCCTTCAATGTAGGTGTCTATTACTCCAAGCAGAGTGATGTGTCGAGCAACTATTACAACTCGGCCTATATGAACAACATATATAATTATATGTATGGCTCTACATCATATAATAGCAGTTACTACAACTATGACAGTTTCCTCGATGACGATAAGTTCGTTAAGCTGCTCGGTATCTCCGTGGGATGGGGAAAGCGTCTGCGCTGGCCTGATGACTACTTCCAGTTCTCGGCCACCCTGTCGTATCAGCGTTATATGCTGCAGGACTGGCAATACTTTATCATCTCCAACGGTAACTGTAACAACATCAACTTGGGATTGTCATTGACTCGTAATTCTACCGATAACCCGCTCTTTCCGCGTCATGGTTCGGAGTTCTCACTCTCTGTCACCCTCACACCACCCTGGTCTATGTTTGATGGCAAGGACTATAAGAACATGGCTACACAGGAGACCTATAAGAACTATTATAGTCGCTATCAGAGTGAGCAAAGTTCTAAGTATAAATGGGTGGAGTATCATAAATGGAAGTTCAAGAGTCGCACCTATACTGCTCTCTCAAGTGCACAGAAATGCTTTGTGTTGATGACACGTGTAGAGTTTGGCTTGCTGGGCTCTTACAATAAGTACAAGAAGTCACCCTTTGAAACCTTCTATGTGGGTGGTGATGGTATGAGCGGTTATAGCACCAGTTATGCTGAGGAGACTATCGGTCTGCGTGGTTATGAAAATGGTTCTATATCTTCTACGGCCTATGTAAAAGGCGGTGAATGGAGCGGCAGCCGTTACAGTTCCTACGATGCCTATGCATACGACCGTTTCACACTCGAGTTGCGCTATCCCTTCATGCTGGGTAACACCACCATCTACGGACTGGGTTTCCTCGAGGCTGGTAATGCCTGGGCAAAGACACGTGATTTCAACCCCTTCGACATGAAGCGCTCCGCTGGCTTCGGTGTGCGTATCTTCCTGCCTATGGTGGGTTTGATGGGTATCGACTGGGCCTATGGTTTCGACAAGGTATATAGCGGTGGCTGGCAGCGTGGAGGCGGTCAGTTCCACTTCATCTTGGGACAGGAGTTCTAATGAAGCTTCAAAACTATTAAACCATATAAAAGTTTTCGCGTCTAAGAAGTATAACACTTAAAATTGACGATTATGAAGAAACTGTTTTTATTACTTGTTCTGTGTGCAGCAACAATGTCTATGCAAGCCCAGAAGTTTGCATTGGTCGATATGGACTATATTTTCAAGAACATACCCGCCTATGAGCGAGCCAACGAGCAACTCTCGCAGGTGTCGAAGAAATGGCAGGCCGAGGTCGATGCGCTGACCACTGAGGCTCAGACCATGTATAAGAACTATCAAAACGAGGTGGTGTTCCTCTCGAAAGAACAGAAGAAGGCCAAACAGGATGCCATCATGGAAAAGGAGAAGCAGGCCAGTGACCTGAAGCGGAAATACTTCGGAGCCGATGGTGAGCTCTTCAAGAAACGTACAGCCCTGATGTCGCCCATCCAGGAGGAAGTGTATAATGCCATTAAGGATGTGGCCGACCTGCGTGGCTATCAGTTGGTGCTTGACCGTGCCAGTGATACCGGCATTATCTTTGGATCGCCCAAGATTGACATCAGCGACGAGGTGCTGCGCAAACTGGGCTATTCTTATTAAGAGTCGTTATCTCGACATCTAGATACATCGAAAAAGAATAAATCGAAATAATTAAAATAAATAAAAGACAAATGAAAAAGTTTATCATCTGCGCTCTTTGCGCAATCTGCGGTTTCACCACCGCCAACGCTCAGGCTAAGTTCGGCCACGTGAACACACAGGAAATTATCCAGGCTATGCCTGAGTTTGCTACTGCTCGTGCCGACATTGAAAAACTCACCCAGCAGTACGAGGCTGACCTGAAGTCTATGCAGGACGAGCTCCAGAAGAAGGCAGCTGCCTTTGAGAAGGAAGAGGCTACACTGCCCGAGAACATTAAGACCCGTCGTAACCAGGAGCTGCAGGATCTCTATCAGCGTATCCAGCAGACCTATCAGGACAATCAGCAGGCTCTTAGCAAGGCTCAGCAGGACAAGATGCAGGCTATCACCACTAAGGTGCTCGATGCTATCAAGGCCGTTGGTCAGGAGGGTGGCTATGTCTATGTGATGGATATGAGCGCTGGCATTCCCTATATCAGCACTACGCTCTCAAGCGATGTCACCGTTCAGGTGAAGGCAAAGTTGGGATTGAAGTAATTCCTTATTCATTCATAAAAAGAAGCCTGCATCGTAAATGGTGCAGGCTTTTCTGTTTATATCTCCCAGAATGCTTTGATGCGTTCAATATAGCGTTCGCCCATATCGCGTCCCAATTGATAGACGTGATTCATCTCTTCTGGATTGTGAGAGATATGGCCGATAGGTATCTTTGAGTCAGGACGGATGACCAGACAGCGCCCTTCGCGCTCTGCTTGCGCTACGTAAGCCAACTGCTCGTTGTACATCAGATGACGTCTGTCCATCGCCTTGATCATCTCAGGAAAATGGCGCAAGGCCACGCGCATCAGCGGCATCAGCGGGTTGTGCGCTTTCTGATAGCCCAAGGGCTGAGTCAGCACCACTACATTCCTGTCGTAGCCTATCGATTCATGATAAGCCAATGGGATGGAGTCGGCCACGCCGCCGTCAAGCAGTTTCCGTCCCTGCAGGTTGACAACGCGCGATACCAGTGGCATCGATGCCGAGGCACGTATCCATTCGTAGGTGTCATAGCTGGCCTCGCTCAGCTGTTGATATACAGGCTGTCCAGTCTCCACATCCGTACAAACGGCAATAAACGCCATAGGATTACGGTTGAAGGCATCATCATCAAAAATCTCGTATTGCTTCGGTATGACATGATAGCCGAACTCTGCATTGAAATAATCGCCTGTGGTGAGCAGCGAGCGTAACCCGCTGTAGCGGCTATCCTTGGCGAAGCGCATATTGTAATGGATGGCACGTCCTATCTGACGTGACTTATAGTTACATCCGAAGGCAGCACCAGCCGATACGCCTATCATTCCGTCGGGCCATATATCATGCTCCATCATCACATCGATGATGCCCGCCGTCCACAGGCCGCGCATAGCGCCTCCTTCTAAAACAAGTCCTCTTTTCATCTCTGTCTAGCTGTTTCTGAATTCCAATGGTGTAATACCGAAGTGGTCTTTAACATATTTGCCAAAGAACGAAGTGTTGGGAAAGCCAAGGCGATCGCAAATCTGTTTGATGCTGAGATCTGTATGACGTAGATAATAGCGGATATCCTCTAATACATGTTCTGTAATCCACTCATTTGCCGTCTTACCGGAGTTCTTCTTGCAGATGGCAGTCAGGTATTTGGGCGATATACATAGGTCACTGGCGTAGTTTTCTACTGTACGATGCTTAACCTCGCTGGAATGTAGCAGTTCCAGGAAGCGTTGAAAGTGGTTATCTGATGTTTTTATATGATGGTCAGTGGCTAATGATAGCTTCTGTTTCATAGCTCCACAAAGGGCAAGGATTGCTGAGCGTAGCAGGGATTGGATAATGTCCGTATGATAGGGATTTTCCTTGCCTTTGCTAATGGTAAGAGTCATCATATCATAGAAATGTGTGTAGAAGAGAATATCTTCTTCGGCTATAGTGATGATATGATAACGTTTGATAAACATCATTTCATTCCAGATATTCATCTTCTCACGCAAGAAACTTTGCAGGATTCTATTGGTAAGAAACAGTCCCTTCAGGTCGAAGTCAGGACTGATCATCACATCTGTCACAGTGATGTTCTGGGGAATGATGGCTACCTGATTCTGATGTAGTTCTATATGTTGCCCATTCATGCTGCCTTGAACCTTTCCCTGTGTGCAAATAGCTATCGCATTCATTGACACATGGGCATCGCTGATTTCGGCAAATCTTTGAATACTGTCAACAACGATGATGTCGTTGTCGGAATAGCCAATCTGGATATCCTCGTTATTGGTTAATGTTTGAAAAGTAATCTCTTCTAGTTCTTTCATGTTGCAAATGTAGTCATTATATGACAAAAACCATGTTTTATATAGATTTTTTTATGTTCTTATTGTATTTATTATTTCATATTGAAAGTATTTGAGGTGAAATAGAACATGCTATTTAGCTTCTTTTGTTATACTTTTGCTGCAGAAATAATAAAAAAAAACATGAAAAAAGTTTTTATAATGGTTATAAGCAGTTGGCTGTTGACAGTTGGCTGTAGTGAGAAAAAGCAGACCGAGGTGAAGGCTCCTACACGTGTTTCTATGGAAATCGTTTCTGCAAATGATCAGACGATCGGTCAAACCTATGTGGGTATTGTAGAAGAGCGCGAGGCTACTGCTGTTAGTTTCACCAGTATGGGAGTCGTGAGACGAGTATTGGTGAATGAAGGGCAAATGGTATCAAAAGGACAACTCATTGCCGAGATGGACGACACGCAGGCTCGCAATCTGTTGAGTGGTGCTGAGGCTCAGATGGCTCAGGCCAATGATGCTTTGGAGCGTTACAAGATGCTGCATGATGCTGGGTCTCTGCCTGAGGTGCAATGGGTGGAGATTCAGAGTAAGGTGGCGCAGGCCAAGGCGCAATTGGAACTGTCGCGAAAAAATCTCGCTGACTGTAGGTTAGTTGCCCCTGTGAGTGGTGTCATCGGTCGGAAGATGGTAGGCGCTGGCGAAACGGCTATGCCCTCACAAGCCGTAGTAAATATTTTGGATATCTCGAGTGTCAAAGTGAAGGTGTCTATTCCTGAGTCGGAAATAGGCGATATCAGTACCAACACCTCTTCTCTCATGAAGGTTGAAGCTATCAATAGCTGTTTTAGTGGAGGCGTCATAGAGAAGGGGGTGCAGGCCGATGCCTTGACCCATACCTATGACATCCGCATACAAGTGGCTAATGGTAAGCGCAAGCTGCTGCCAGGCATGGTGGCAAGTGTTCAGTTTACTGAGGTTCAGTCGCAATCTGCAGGACAGCTTTCGGTGCCTGTCACGGCTGTTCAGCGCAAGGCTGACGGCAGTTTGTTCGTCTGGACGGTAGGCAACGATAGCACGGCCCATCGCACCACAGTGACTACTGGTGAAACCATAGGCAATCGTATCGCTATTACTGATGGCATAACTGAAGGTGCTCGCGTAGTTATCGAGGGTTATCAGAAACTAAGTGAAAATACCAAAGTAGTGTACTAAAATGAAGAACATGAATTGGCTCCGATGGCCATTGGAGCATTACTCGATATCGTTGCTCATTGTAGGCATATTGTTTGTGATGGGTATCTTTGGCATGTGGGATATGCCGAAGGATGAATTCCCTCAAGCCACCATTCGTCAAGGGGTAGTAGTGGCTGTCTATCCTGGCGCTTCCTCTGAGGAGGTGGAACAGCAGGTGGCTCGTCCGTTAGAGCGCTATCTCTTTACGTTCAAAGAGATAAAGCGTAACAAGACTACCACAACGTCGCAGAACGGCATGTGTATCGTCATGGTAGAACTGAACGATGACGTGAACAATAAGGATGAGGTATGGAGTAAGATAAAACATGGACTCAACCTTTTTAAATCACAGTTGCCCAGTGGTGTGCTGGCGCTTATTGCCAATGATGACTTTGGTAATACCTCGGCATTGCTGATAGCCATTGAGAGTCCTGAGCGCAGCTATCGTGAGTTGAAAGGCTATACCGACCAATTGGGCGACCGTCTGCGTCGTATTCCATCAGTAGCCAACGTAAAGATCTTTGGTGAGCATAAAGAACAGATATCCCTTTATATCGATCGTAAGCGACTGCAGGCTTATGGTATTGGACAGCAGATGCTCTTAACTCAACTTCAGTCGCAAGGACTGACCACGATGAGTGGCAGTATTAATACAGACAAACAGCAGACGCCTATTCATATTGAGGCTACTGAGAATTCTGAGGAAGAGATTGCTAATCAGATTATCTTCAGCGACCCCGTGACGGGCAAGGTGGTACGTGTTCGTGATGTGGCTCGTGTGGTGCGTGAATATGATACTTCTGGAGGATATATTGAGCAGGATGGTCATCGTTGTATTCTGCTTTCATTAGAGATGACCCCAGGCAACAATATCGTGCAGTATGGTAAGGATGTGGACCGTGTGCTTGATGACTATCGTGCATCGCAACTGCCTTCTGACGTCACCCTGACCCGCATAGCCGACCAACCGAAGGTGGTTGGCATGAGTGTCACCGACTTCCTGCGTGACCTGCTTATCTCCATGCTTATCATCATCATTGTTATGATGGTGCTGTTCCCTTTGCGCTCAGCTATCGTGGCAGCCATCACTATTCCCTTGAGTACATTTGTCTCCGTGGCTATTATGTACATGGTGGGTATTGAACTCAATACGGTCACGTTGGCAGCGCTGATAGTGGTATTGGGAATGGTGGTTGATAACTCCATCGTGGTCATTGACGGCTACCTAGAGTATTTAGGAAAGGGCTATGAACCCAAACGTGCCGCCATTGACTCTGCCAAGCAGTATTTTATGCCAATGATGTTGGCCACGCTGTGTATCAGCGTCATCTTCTTCCCTTTGCTCATCACCATGAAGGGGGCGTTCCATGACGCTATTGAGGCTTTCCCGTGGACTGTCACCATCAATCTGATGGTATCACTCTTCTTGGCCGTAATGGTCATTCCGTTCCTTGAGGTTCTGATTATCCGCCCTGACAAGGTAAAGACAGGTGGGAACGCTATTACCTATTGGGTACAGCGCACCTATGACAAGGTGCTTGATTTCACCTTCCGTCGCCCTTGGCTCACCATCTGTGGTGGCATCGTCGTGATAGCATTATCATGTCCCATCATGCAGAAACTGAAGATTCGCCAGTTTCCTTATGCCGACCGCGACCAGTTTGCCGTAGAGATTTTCCTGCCAGATGGAAAAGGATTGGCCGATGCCCGTGTGGTGGCCGATTCTGTCCGTCATGTGCTGGAGCGCGATGAACAGGTGAAATGTATCACCTCGTTTATAGGTTGCTCATCACCTCGCTTCATGGTCTGCTATGCGCCGCAGATGGCAGGTAAGAACTTTGCACAGCTCATCGTCAACACCAAGTCGCAAGATGCTACACTCGAGCTGCTGGCCCGTTATCAGCCTATGCTCAGCGAAACATTCCCAGAGGCCTATGTCCGCTTTAAGCGTCTAGATTATCTGATGGTGCCTGAGATGGAGTATCGTTTCTATGGCGAAGATCCTGACTCTTTGCATATTGTGGCTGAGCGGCTGATGGATCGTATGCGAGAGATGCCAGAATTGGAATGGGTACATACAGACTATCTGCAACCTTATCCTATGATGAATGTGGTACTTGATCCTGTGGCTTCATCGCAACTGGGTGTCACGCGTGCCACTGCAGCCTTGGCCCTCAATAGCGCCACTGGTGACCTGCGGGTAGGACAGCTGTGGGCTGGCGACTATGAAATGCCCATCGTCGTTAAAGATACAACGGACATGAACTTCTCGGATGTCGAGAATCTGGGTATTTCCACACCCATGTCAATGCTATCAGGAGGAAATACAACGGTGCCCCTCCGCCAGATTGCCAAGGTGCAGCCTCAGTGGACAGAGAGCCGTATCATGCATCGTGGTGGTGAGCGTTGTATCACGGTGACTGCTCAGTTTGCACAGGGTGTCTATGCAGCACCTATCGAGAGTCGTATAGCTGAAATCATGGAGAACGAGATAAAGTTACCCCAAGGTGTACGTGCTGAGGTGGGGGGCGAGATAGAATACAACAAGGAATCGATACCTCAGATTGTGGGTGGTGTGGCCATCTCGATGATTATCGTGTTCTTCTTCCTGTTGTTCAACTTCAAGAAATATGGCATCACCCTCGTCTGTATTGCTGCCCTCGGGCTCATGATTCCTGGTGCACTCATAGGTCTCGGACTGATGGACCGTATGCTGGGTCTTACCTCCATCATGGGTGTCATCACCTTGATGGGAATGATTATGCGTAACGAGATTCTTATCTTCGAACATGCCAACGACCTGATAAAGCAAGGTGTGCCTGTGAAGCAGGCTGCCTATGAGGCAGGTAAGCGTCGCATGGTGCCCATTTTCCTCACCACAGCCACTACTGCCGTTGGTGTGGTGCCGATGATTATCGCCCAGTCGTCGTTCTGGATGCCCGTGGGTGTTACCATTTTCGCTGGTGGTATCGGCTCGCTCATCATGGTAGTGACCATGCTACCAGTAGTTTATTGGAAGGTAAGAAAGACTCTCCCCCAAACCCCTCCCTATGAGGGAGGGGAGTAAATGGATTGATAAATAAACATTTACCACAATGAAAAAGCAAATTATAACATTATTCCTGTTTATATCAGCACTCTCAGCCTCGGCTCAAGTATCTACTCCCCTCCCTCATAGGGAGGGGCAGGGGGAGAGTCTTTATACTCTGGCGCAGCTCAAGGACTCTGCCCTCCATAACAATATCGCCATCCGTAGTGCCAAATATGGTGTTGAGGCTGCCCAGCAGCAGCGCAAGGAGGCATTTACCAAGTTCTTCCCAAACATCAGCGGAACGGGGCTTTGGTTTAATGCCAACAAGGGGATGGCAAAGATGGATATTGACCCTTCGGGAATCATCTCTCCTGAGCTGGGTGCCAGTCTGGCGCAGATGTTGCCAGCCCAGGCTCTTGCTGCTATGGGCAACCCTATCAGTATGTCGATGATGAAGAATGGCACCATCGGTTCGCTGATGGCTGTACAGCCCGTCTTCGCAGGTGGACAGATTCTCAATGGCAACAAGCTGGCAAAGGTTGGCGAAGAGGTGAACCAGTTGCAACTGCAGCTCTCAGAAAACAAGGTAGAGAAAACCGTAGAACAGTATTTCTGGCAGTTGGCCTCGCTGCAGGAGAAACTGAAAACCATCGATGCCGTTGACACCCTTCTATCAGATATCTATAAAGATGTGGATGTGGCTGTTCGTGCCGGTGTGGCTATGCGTAATGACCTCCTGCAGGTACAGTTGCGCCGAAACGATATCGAGAGCCAGCGACTGAAGTTGCACAACGGTATTTCTATTCTTCGCCTGTTACTGTTGCAATACAGCGGTCTGCGCGATACGTCTTTTTCCGTCTCTTATCAGACAGATGTTGACCTGCCCCTTCTTTCTAAGCAGGATCACCAGCAAGCATTGGTAGGTACGGCAGAATATCAGCTGTTGGGTAAACAGGTCGAGGCTACGAACCTGCAAACGAAGATGGCTATCGGCCAGAATCTGCCTACCGTTGCTGTAGGAGCTGGCTATACCTATCATAACCTGATGGATAACGACCATTCCTTCGGTATGATTTTTGCCACGGTCAGCGTGCCTATCTCTGATTGGTGGGGTGGCAGTCATGCCATCAAACGCCGTAAGTTGGAGCATCAGAAAGCCGTGGAGCAGTTGAATGACAACGCCCAACTCCTTCAGATACGTATGCAGAATGCCTGGAATGGTGTGGAGGAGAGCTATCAGCAACTGCAGATAGCCCAGCGTAGTATCGAACAGGCCGAGGAGAATCTGCGACTGAACCGTGACTATTATCGGGCTGGAACGTCACGTATGTCCGACCTCCTTGAGGCACAGTTGCTCTACCAGCAGGCCTGCGACAAGCATACGGATGCCTTTGCCGACTATCACCAGAAACTGCTGGATTACCGTCAGGCGGCAGGTTTGTAAGACGTCAGGAGTATTTCCTCGGATAGCGGAATAGGATAGCCAATACCAGGGCTATGCCGATGAGCATAGGGTAGTAGAGGTGGGGGATGATGATGATAGGATTCAGACCTGAGAGACCCGCCGCTATCAGTACCTGCGCCCCGTAGGGCAGCAGTCCCTGTGTAAAACAGGAGGCCGTGTCGAGGATTGAGGCCGACTTCCTGGGGTCGATGCCGAAGCGCTTGGCAATATCCTTGGCTATCGGACCTGTGGTGATGATGGCCACGGTATTGTTGGCTGTACAGATATTCACCAGACAGGTCAGGGCAGCAGTGCTCATCTCGCCCCCACGTGTCCCCTTGATATTCCGTGTCAGGGCTTTGATGATGAGGTTGATGCCACCGTTATGGCGTATGATCTCGAGCATACCGCCAGCCAGGATGGTGACGATAATCAGTTCCGACATCCCCATCATGCCTTCGTTCATGGCACCGAACCAGCCAAACACATCATAGGCTCCATGACTGATGCCGATGATGCCTGTGAGGAAAATGCCGATGGTCAGTGTCAGCAGCACGTTGATACCACAGACGGCTAAGACGACCACAGCAAGATAAGGCAGTACGAGCCAGAAATTCACATCGCCCACCTCAGCACTGGTGCTGAGACTGGTCCCTAAGAAGAAATAGACCACGAGCATCAACAGGGCTACAGGGGCCACAATACGGATGTTGACGTGGAACTTATCCTTCATGTTGCATCCCTGTGTCTGCGTGGCCACAATGGTGGTGTCGCTGATAAACGAGAGGTTGTCGCCGAAATACGTGCCGCCAACCACCAGGCCTACCATCAGTGGGATGCTGATGCCCGACTGCTGGGCGATACCCACAGCCAGCGGGGTGAGAGCGGCAATAGTGCCACAGCTGGTGCCGATACTCAGCGAGATAAAGCAGGAAGCCAGGAAGATGCCAGGCAGGATAGCCTGTTCTGGCAGGTAGTTCAAGGCGAGGTTCACGGTGGCATCCACAGCCCCCATCGTCTTTGCCGCCGCAGCAAAGGCACCTGCCAGGATAAAGATGGCCAGCATGAGCACCATCGTGGGGTTGCCCGCTCCTTTGGCAAAGATGCCGATACGCTCGTTCATCGTGCCCTTCACGGTGAGCAGGGAATAGACCGAACTGACGAGGAAGGCCACGGCGATAGGTACCTTATAAAAGTCCTGCGCAATGATGCTGGTGACCAGATACAACACAAGGAATACTATGAGCGGACTTAATGCTTTCATCTGCTTACTGTTATTTCCTGTGCAAAGATACGATTAATAATTGATAAAAACACTAAATCATTTCGTTATTTGGGAAAATATACCTAATTTTGCGGTCTCAACAAATTATTATGCAAATTATGAAAAGATTCTTTTTGGTGATATTGGCCTGCATCGCACTGACGGCACAGGCCCAGCAGGATAGCACACAGGCCGAGGCTCAGGTGCTGAAGTTCGGCTACTTGAGTTATGAGGCTGCATTGAAGACGATGCCCGACTATGAAACAGTACAGATGAAGATGGACTCGCTGCGCAGCGCTTTTAATGCAGAGCTGCAGCGCGTAGAGGAAGAGTTCAACAGCAAATATGAGGACTTCCTGGAGGGTCAGAAGGACTTTCCGCGTACCATCCTGCTGAAGCGACAGACGGAGCTTCAGGAGATGTTGCAGAAGAACGTACAGTTCAAGCAGCAGTTACAGCAGGAACTGAAGGATACAGAGGTCCAGCTGATGGCTCCGCTGCATATCCAACTGAACGACGCCATTGCCATTATAGCCCGCGAACAGAAGCTGGCACTGGTTATCAATACCGATGCCAATGCCTGTCCGTTTATCGAGCCGACGATGGGCGTTAATCTTACTGAGCTTGTTGCTGACAAGCTCAATAAGAAAATGAGAACTAACGGTCGACGGCCAAAGGGAAAGTCAAATGAGGAATGAGAGATGAGGAGTGAACCTGGTCCTATAGGAGTCTTTGACAGCGGTTATGGCGGACTGACCATCCTTCATGGCATCCGTCAGGTGTTACCCGAATACGACTATCTGTATTTGGGCGACAATGCGCGCACGCCCTACGGACCCCGTTCCTTCGAAGTGGTCTATGAGTTTACGCGTCAGGCCGTGCAGCGTCTCTTTGAGATGGGATGCCATCTGGTGATCCTTGGATGTAACACGGCCTCGGCCAAGGCCCTGCGCACCATCCAGCAGGTTGACCTGCCCCAATGGGATCCAGAGCGGCGTGTGCTGGGCGTCATCCGTCCTACTGCCGAGGTGATTGGCCAACTGACGAAGAGCCGCCATGTAGGCATCCTGGCTACCGAGGGTACCATCAAGAGCGAGAGCTATAATCTGGAAATCAAGAAGCTGCATCCCGATATCCAGGTGTCGGGTGTGCCCTGTCCGTTCTGGGTGCCGCTGGTGGAATACAACGAGGCCAACTCGCCTGGTGCCGACTATTTTGTCAAGAAATATATTGATCAGGCCATCACTCAGGACCCGCTGATCGACACGCTCATCCTTGGCTGCACCCACTATCCGCTGCTCCTGCCCAAGATCTTAAAACACCTGCCTTCAGGTGTCAGGGTAGTGCCTCAGGGAGAATATGTGGCCCAGAGTCTGAAGTCATACCTTCAGCGTCATCCGCAGATGGAGCAGCGTTGCTCAAAGGGTGGCACCGCCCATTACCTCACTACCGAGAACCCCGAGAAGTTCAAGGACCAGGCCCTGATTTTCCTCAACGAACCCGTCGAGGTAGAGAAAATCACCTTAGGCTAACAGGCGTTTGGAGAAATAGTTTACTGGATACCAAACGCTGAGGAATCCCACAATCAACACGGTGAAAAAGATGAGGACGATATCCCAGGGGTGTACGCTCACGGGATAGGCGTTCACCACAAATGCCCCCTCGCTGCTCCCCAGCGCTATGAGGCCGAAGGTCTGCTGTAGCCAGCAGAGCACTAAACCTATCACGATGCCTATCACAGCGCCGATGGCAGAGATCATACGTCCCTCAAACAGGAATATCTGCGTCACCTGACGGTTGGTTGCGCCCAGATTGCGCAAGGTCACCACATCGTCTTTCTTGTCGATGATCAGCATCGACAGCGACCCGATGATGTTGAAGCAGGCCACCATTAGGATAAAGGTGAGGAAGATATAGGCTATCAGCTTCTCTATCTTCATGATACGGAAGGTGTCGTCCTGCTGCTCATAGCGGTCCATCACCTTGTAGGCGTCGCCTGCAATGGTCTGTATACGCTCCTTCACAGCCTCGAAATCGCTGCCAGGCTTCAGGCGCAGCTCCAGCGAGGAGATCATGCCTTGCTGGTCGAAGATGCGGCGAGTAAATCCGATACTGGTCAACAGGTAGTTACGGTCGTATTTCGACTGCTGCACCTCAAACACCACGCCTGGCGAGAACAGTAGGTCCTGCACAAAGCCGTCGGCAGGGTCGCTCATATCCAGTTGTCCCTGACGGCGTGGGGCGTAGATCTGTAGTGGCTGCTGATAACTGATGCCCAGCCCCAGCTGTTCTGCCAGTTGGATGCCAGGAATGCCATAGTGCATATCGGCAGCGTGCAGCTCGAAGGTGCCGTCGCCGTAGAGAATCTTTCGGATATGGGTCAGTTGCTCGAAGTTATCCTCCACCCCCTTGATGTTGATCATAGCCTGCCTACCGTTATAGACGGCCATGGCCTGATCCTCCACACATTCCGTAGCCACCGCCACCGCCTCCAGGGCTTTGATCTCCAACAGCTTGGGATCATCGGCAGGTGCCGTCTTGCCTTCCACGGGCACAATCTTGATCTGTGGGTCGAAAGCCGTAAAGAACGAGGCTACCAAGTCGCTGAAACCATTGAACACGCTCAGCGTCACCACCATTGCCATCGTGGCCACGGCAACGCCAAGCACCGAGATGCCACTAATGATATTGATGACATTCGTTGACTTCTTGGAAAACAGGTATCGGCGAGCTATGTAAAATGGAAAGTTCATTTTTCAATTTTGAATTTAGAGTTAAGATTTTAGAGTTGTTGCCTTCGGCAATTAAGAAGTAAGAATTTAGAATTATTTTGTGCAGCCGATAACTCTCAATTCTTAATTCTTAATTCTTAAATCTTTAATAGTTCGTCAATACGTTCGATATAGTCGAGTGAGTCGTCGATGAAGAAGCGCAGCTCAGGCACGATGCGCAACTGATAGCGCACGCGCTGTCCCAGTGCATAGCGTATCTGCTGGTTGCTCTTCTCAATGTTCTGCAGCAGTTCCTCGCCCTTCTCCGATGGGAAGATGCTCAGGTAGGCTGTGCAGATGCTCAGGTCTGGCGAAATCTTTACGCGTGTCACGCTCACCATCACGCCGTGCATGGCGCGGGTCTGCTCCTGGAATATCACGCTCAGCTCCTTTTGCAGCAGGCGTGCAATCTTGTTTTGTCTTGTCTCTTGCATTTTATAACATTAAAGATTAAACATGAAACATTAAATCTTTTACTCTTTTATTTCTTTCTAATAAGGGTGAGTCCGTCGCGCAGTGGCAGGATGACCTGTTCTACCCTCTGGTCCTGTGCTATGTGGTCGTTGAATCGGCGAATGCCCTGCGTCTGGTGGTCGCGGTCGTAGGCAGGGTCAGTCACGTGTCCGTCCCACAGCGTGTTGTCAGCCAGGATGAAGCCCCCGGGCTTCAATATGCTGAGCACCATCTCGTAGGTCTCTACATAGGTACGCTTGTCGCCATCGATGAAGGCCATGTCAAACTCCAGTCCCAGTCTTGGTGCCTCCTTGATGGCATCGCCGATGATGAATTCTATCTTATCGGCCACTGGCGAGCCCTCTATCCACGGACGTGTAAAGTCCTCCTGCTCGTCGTTGATCTCGAAGGTATAGACCTTGCCGCCCTCCTCCAGCCCCTCGGCCAGGCATATGGCGCTGTAGCCACTAAACGTGCCCACCTCCAGGATGCGCTTGGGTCGTATCATCTGCACCAGCATCTTCAGCAACCGTCCCTGCAGGTGTCCGCTGGCCATGCGCCCGTGCAGCATATAGATATTGGTGGCGCGCCACAGGCGGTACAGGTAGTCGGGCTCCGGCTCTATGTGGGAGAGGATATACGTGTCCAGGGTCATGGGCGTAGAGCCTCTATCGCGAGGCGATAGCTGTCCAGCCCGAATCCGCAGATCACGCCCTTGCAGGCAGCAGAGATCATAGACTTATGGCGGAACTCCTCGCGCTGGTGTACGTTAGAGATATGCACCTCTATGACCGGACATTTCAGCGAGCGTATGCAGTCGTGCAGCGCAACGCTCGTATGCGTATAAGCCCCTGCGTTCAGCACGATGCCGTCGCAGCTGAAGCCCGCCTCCTGCATCTTGTTGATCAGCTCGCCCTCCACGTTGCTCTGATAGTAGTCTATCTCCATGTCGGGGTATCTCTCCTGCAGTTTAGGCAGGAACACATCGAACGACTCGCTGCCATAGATGCCTGGCTCGCGCACCCCCAGCAGGTTCAGGTTTGGCCCATTGATAATCTGTATTTTCATCTTCTCTTGTTTTTATTAGTTATCTCTTCATGGCCCATGTGTTGGCAAGCACCAAGACGATGATGGTCAATGCCACGACGATGCCTGCGAAAGTCAGTCCAGAAGAAACTTCGTTTTCATTGTTGAGGATAAAACACAGAGGCCCTATAACAACCGCCAGCCCGCCTATCAATAGCCTCAGTCTCTTAATGTTTACTTTCTCCCTTTCTTCTTTTGATGCCGTGTTATACCCAGCAATAAGCATATCGCCTTTTCCTGCAAGCACGATGATGCCTATTACCACCATAATCGCCGCTATGATACTCTGTACAATCATCATTCTTTTGTCAAACTTGATTGCAAAGTTACGAATAAGCAGGGAGAAAACAAAATAAAAAGAAAAAAATTTGAGCAGTTGTCTGTTGTGTTTGAGTTGTAATCAAGCAGCAAACGGATTGAGAAGTGGCAGTAAACGCACCGAGATGTAGGGGTTCGCGGGTCACGAGCTAGGCGTTCGCGGGTCGCGAACCGGCACATCCTCCCTTGTGAACCCTAAGCTACTTGACGTCGTAGGTCTGAAAGACCATATAGTAGCCATCAGCGTGGAACGAGATGCTGTCGCCAAGGGCTTCGTTCAGGGTGCCCTGCCACCACTGGTCGTAGGCATAGCTGTTCCAACGAAGCCCCTCGGAAAGGATGCTGGTGCAGCCAAAATTAAAGATGCTGACCTGCTGGCCTAGCTTCGAAGGAAAAGTCCTGTTGCCTTGGGCGGGGATGAAGATGCCGTAGTCAGTAAACATCACGCCCTCGATGCCCAGCTCGCGATAGTAGCGCATCAGCAAAGAGATATTCCCTATGGTATGGTCTTCGCGCAGGCCAGTACAGCCCAGGTAGGCGATTTTGAGTGAAGAGTGAATAGAGAATAGTGTAGAGTTAGCGAGGCAATAGCGGGTGGCTTTGGTCAGGTCGTTATCCTCCTGTTCGTCCACCTGTACCAACAAGTGACGGAACGCCTCGGGCACGCTGTCGCCATCGCCAATCACGACATCAGCCGCAATTCCTGCCTTCTGGAGCGAGGTGATGGCACCATCGCAAGCCACCACATACCGAGCTTTCCTCAGTATGTCAAGTGGTATGCTATGGGTGGGAAACTGCCCATTGGCCACAATCACGACATCAAATTCTTCACTCTTCATTCTTAACTCTTCCCTGGTCACTTTTTACACGCTTCGCCATGCTTTTCCATTTATAATAGCCGGCAACGGCAATCACCACATAGAGTCCATAGAGAATAGCCTTGAAGGGAATACCCTTCTGGATATAGAGGACGGTACACACGATATCGACCACCATCCAGAACAGCCATTGCTCCACATACTTGCGCGCCAAGGCCCACATGCCCACAAACGACAAGGCATTGGTAAACGAGTCGAGCACAGGCACGGTAGAGTCGGTCCACGTAATCAGTACATAATAGACGGCCGCCCAAGCCACGAAGAAAAACACGATGGCAGGCAGATACTGACGACGCGGCATATAAATGATGGGCAGCGACTTCTTTTCCTTGCGCGTCTTCTTGAACTTCCACACAAGAAGTCCATAGACGGCAGCCAGCGTATAGTAGCACGCCATACCCGCATCGCCATAGAGGCCGTGCTGATAATATAGAATCACGTCGAGGGCTGGCATGATGATACCTATCACCCAGAGGGCAATATGAGCACGATACTCCAGCCCGATATATATCAGGCCGAGTATCGTGGTCAGTATGTCAAGCCAGTCGAGCGTCATTCTTTAGAAATTAACAGATAGATGAGCCATGAAGTTAAACGGTGCTGAGGGGGCAAAGCCTGCCTCATACTGGTCGGAAGCACTCCAACCTGTAGCCACCACCTTACCACTCTGCATATCATAGGCAGGCGCAGCCCATCCGTTGTTGTCGTATTTTGCCGAGAAGAGGTTATAGAAGGTGATACCAGCAGTTACATCCTTCAGTCCCAACTGAGGCAAACGGAAGTTGTACGACAGGTCCACGTTGGTCGTAAAATGTCCGTCAAGCATCATGCTCACATCTACGGGGTTGCCGTTGTCGTCGAGTGTCTGATAGCTCTCGAAGCCAGTATTGGTCATGTGCTGTTTGCTCACATACTGGCTCTGGATGCTGGCGTTAAAGCCCTGATACTTAAAGGTGAAGATATTGTTGGCTATCCAGTCGGGTGAGAAGGCCAGTGGCTGGTCGCCAAGATTAGCCACAGTACCGTCGGTCAGCGTCACGGTGATATCCTTGACGCGGTTTTTCGACCAGGTGGCATTGGCATCCCAGCGGAACCACTCTACAGGTTTCCAGGCTGCCTCCAGCTCAACACCCAAGCGATAGCTCTTTGGCAGGTTGCGGGTGATGGCCTCTCCAATCTTGTCTATCTCGCCCGTCAGCACAAACTGGTCCTTGTAGTTCATCCAATAGAAGTTGGCACCAGCCGTAAAGATCCGGCTCTGATACTTATAGCCCACTTCCAGGTCGTTGAGTCGCTCGGCCTTCGGCATCTCCAAATTGGCATTGATATTGTTCTCGAAGTTGTTGCGCACAGGCTCTTTATGGGCAATGGCGTACGACGCGTAGGCCCTGTGGTTAGGCGTGATGTCGTAGGTTAGACCGAACTTGGGGTTAAAGGACTTGAAGGTCTTGTCCAAGTCATAAACAATACGCTGGTTGGTAGTCCAGTCTATCTCGTCCGTAGGCCCAGCCATCTTGATATTCACCTGGCGATACTGCAGATCGACATAGGCGTTCAGCCCCTGCAGGAACTCGTAGTTCACCTTGCCATAGACGTTCCAGTCGGTCTTCTTACCATTGGTGTCGTAATACTTATGGTTGGGCTGCAGGGCTGTGATGGGCGCCTTCACCCAGGTCACCAGTCCGAAGTGGTCGCCATCATATTTGTTCCAGCCACCGCCAAAGGTAGCCTGCAGATTCTCGTGGTTGTCGTAGATCAGGGAGACCACGGCACCATAGAAATCGTTGGCCATCTTCTTCTGACGCACCAGGTCGCTCGTTCCCCAAGTCTGCGTGGGGTCAAGATCATATTCAAACAGCGTGCGCTTACGCTTGTACTCCTCGTAATAGCCAGCGCCCTTAGTATATTGCGCCACGGCATTGAGGTTCAGCTCGTTAGTCAACTGCTGGTTCCAGATAAACTGGTAGTTCTGCTGGTGGTAGTTGTCCGTCTGGTTGTCGTAATAGCGGGTGTTGCCATTGGCATCGTAATACTCACCGCATGAGTTATAGGTGCGGCCATAGAGACTCTGCTCGTATTTCGATGTGTAGTTCCAGGCATGATAGGTCTCCTCAACGCCATTCCAGGTAATGAACTTCAGCATGGTGTTGTCGCCAAAGTAGCCTGCCTGCAGGAAATAGCTGTTCAACTTCGTGGAGGCGCGGTCCAGATAACCTTTCGAACCGATGTTGCTCAGTCGGCCCTGAAAGCCCCAGTTATTACGCATAATACCCGTGCTGAAGCGTATCGTCTCCTTATGAGAATAATAAGAGCCGGCACTCATGTCAACGCCATAATAAGGCTCTGCGCCGATATTCTCGGTCTGCATGTTCAGCGATGCGCCAAAGGCACCCGCACCATTCGTGCTCGTACCCACGCCACGCTGAATCTGCATGGACTGCACGCTGGAGGCGAAGTCGCCCATGTTCACCCAGAACACGGTAGAACTCTCAGCATCGTTCAACGGCATACCGTTGGCAGTAATGTTGATACGGCTGGGATCGGTGCCACGCACACGCAGACTGGTGTAGCCAATGCCATTGCCAGCATCGCTGGTCATCGTCACCGAAGGTGTCAGCGACAGCAGGTAAGGCACATCCTGACCATGGTTCACGGCCTTGATCTGGTCCTTGTTCATGTTGGTAAAGGCCACGGGTGTCTTCTTCGAAGCACGTGTTGATACCACCTGCACCTCCTGCAGCTTCACGTTTGTCAATGAGTCACCAGGCACAGCTGCCTCCACTGTTTCATTCAACGCCTTGTTCTCGGCGTTAGCATTCAACACCATGAATGCTGTTAATCCTAAAAGAATCTTTTTCATTCCCTTTTTTAATGTTTAATGTTTAATTTATAAAAAGGGGGCTTGCTTTGATAATTAATTCCATCCCTACGCCGGTATGATCCAGATCAGGTTAGAGGGTATCATCTCAGCCCGAACTATCGGGCACCCCTTGAATTCGGGTGCAAAGGTACGAATTTTTTCTGTTATTCATCTTTTTTCAGAAATATATTTTTGCTGTTTTGAGTTTTATGCTTACTTTTGCATCATTATGAATATCTCTCTCAAGAATGCAGCACTCCTGCTGCTACTCTTACTTTCAGCAGCTGCCAAAGGACAGCTACTGAATCCCGTGCATTTCCAGTCGGAGCTGAAGACCACAGAGGGGAAGGCGGAAGGGGAAATCATCTTCTCGGCCACGATAGAACCCGGATGGCACGTCTATTCTACCGACTTGGGAAATGACGGTCCTATCAGTGCGACGTTCAACGCCGTGAAGATGGAGGGCGTGGAGACGGTGGGCAAACTGACTCCCAAAGGCAACGTCGTCAAGAAATATGACGAAATGTTTGGCATGGAACTCAAATTCTTTGAGAACAAGGCAACCTTTGTCCAGAAGATTCGCTTCACCAAGCCCGAATATGCCATTGACTGTTATCTGGAATATGGTGCCTGCAATGATCAGAGTTGCCTGCCGCCAACGCAGGTGGAGTTTAAGAAAAGCCTCACCCCCAGCCCCTCTCGCGGAGGAGAGGGGAGTAGTCAGAATCAAGGCAAAGAACTATCGACAAAGACTCAAGAAGGAAACATAGTAACAGAATCATCGACTGATACCCTATCCATAGAACTATCTACTCCCCTCTCCCCCACGAGAGGGGCTGGGGGTGAGGCTGCTGGCGGTCTCTGGTCCCCCGTCATCGACGAACTGAAGGCAATGGGAGGCAGCGACAGTATCACCGACCACTCCTTACTGTATATTCTGCTTATGGGCTTCATCGGCGGACTGCTGGCGGTGTGTATGCCCTGCATCTGGCCTATCATCCCCATGACGGTCAGTTTCTTCCTGAAGCGTTCAAAGGATAATAAGAAGAAAGGTATTCGCGATGCGTTCACCTACGGCTTATCTATTATTGTCATCTATCTGGTCATGGGCTTGCTGGTGACGGCACTCTTCGGCAGCGACACGCTGAATGCGATGTCAACAAATGCGGTATTCAACATCTTCTTGTTTGTGTTGCTCGTGGTGTTTGCCCTCAGCTTCTTTGGCTGGTTTGAGATCAAACTGCCCGACTCATGGGCGACAAAGGTAGATCAGAAGAGCGACGAACTGGCAACAAAGGCGGCAGCAAACTCTAAACTCTCAACTCTAAACTCTAAACTATCCATCCTTCTGATGGCCTTCACCCTGGTGCTCGTGTCGTTCTCATGCACGGCACCGATTATCGGCTTGCTGCTTGTAGAGACCACTACCAGCGGCAACTGGGTAGCACCAGCCGTGGGGATGTTCGGCTTTGCCTTGGCACTGGCTTTGCCATTCACGCTTTTCGCCATGTTCCCTGCCTGGCTGAAACAGGCACCGAAGTCTGGCTCGTGGATGACCACCATCAAAGTGGTATTAGGCTTTATAGAACTTGCTTTTGCCCTGAAGTTCTTCTCAGTAGCCGACCTGGCCTATGGCTGGCACTTGCTGGACCGCGAGGTGTTCCTCTCGTTGTGGATTGTCATCTTCGCGCTGCTGGGTGCCTATCTCTGTGGTTGGCTGAAGTTCCATCAAGATGCCATAGGTACCGACACCCAACACCCAACATCCAACATCCAACACCCAACACCCAACACCCAACACCCATTAAGCATCATGGGCGGACTCATATCCTTCGCCTTCGCCATCTATATGGTGCCTGGGCTGTGGGGGGCACCCTGCAAGGCTGTGAGTGCCTTTACACCACCTATGAATACGCAGGACTTCAACCTCAACAGCAAGACCGTAGAGGCCAAGTACCTAAACTATGAGGAGGGAATGGCTGCTGCACAAGCCCAGGGAAAACCTGTACTGATTGACTTCACAGGCTATGGCTGCGTGAACTGTCGTAAGATGGAGGCTGCGGTGTGGACCGACCCGCGCGTGGCCGACAAACTGAACAACGACTATGTGCTTATCTCGCTGTTTGTTGACGATAAGACCGCACTTGCAGAGCCTTTCGAGGTGAAAGATGCCGAGGGCAACACGAAGACGCTACGCACAGTAGGTGCCAAGTGGAGCTATCTGCAAAGCACGAAGTTTGGTGCCAATGCCCAGCCATTCTACGTCATCCTCGATCCTGATACAGGCCGTCCACTCACTGGCAGCCGCGCCTACGACGAGGACATCGACAAATATCTGGATTTCCTGAACGAAGGACTAAGTAACTATAAGAAATAAAGAAAGCGGTGGAATCTCCACCGCTTTCTTTATACTTTCTTTAAGCTATATTTATCCAAAGAACTCACCATCGCCCTGCTGGTCGTAGCTGCTGCCATCGAAGCAGTGGGTGCAGACGTGGCTCTTGGGCAGGCCGATAGACTCGATAAGATCCTCGAGATGAGCGAACTTCAATGAGGTAAGACCCAAACGACGGGCTATCTCATCAACCATACGCTTATATTCGGGTGAGTCGGTCTGAGAGTATTTATCAAGGTTGGCCTTGTCATCGCCCTCAAAGTCGCGGATGATACGACGGGTTATCAGCTCCAGGTCACTCTTGCTGCTGGTAAAACCGATGAAGGGACAGCCATAGACCAGTGGCGGACAGGATATACGTACGTGAACCTCTTTGGCTCCGTTCTGTACAAACTCACGGGCATTGTCGCGCAATTGCGTGCCACGCACGATACTGTCGTCGCAGAACACCACGCGCTGATCCTTCAAAAGAGCAGCATTAGGAATCAGCTTCATCTTGGCCACGAGGTCACGACGACTCTGATTGCCAGGGGTAAACGAACGGGGCCAAGTGGGGGTGTATTTTAGGACGGCACGCTTATAGGGAATACCAGAACCTTCGGCATAGCCCAAAGCCATACCAACACCCGAATCGGGGATACCACAAACGAGGTCGGCCTTCACGTCATCCTTCTCACCCATCATACGTCCGTTCTTCTCACGAACATACTCGGTGTTGATACCTTCGTAATTGGAGGCGGGGAATCCGTAATAGACCCACAGGAACGAACAGATCTGGCAGCGCTTGAAAGCGGGCTGCAACACCTCGAAGCCATCGGCCTTGAGGCGAACAATCTCGCCAGGTCCCAAGTCGCGCACGGGCTTATAGTCCAGATTAGGGAAACTAGTGGTCTCGCTGCATACGGCGTATGCCTTCACGCAGTCGTCGGTACCGATGGGTGACAGCTGATGGGTCTCTTTCCTACCGATAACGATAGGCGTACGGCCCAGGAAGTCGCGGGCAGCAATGATGCCATCCTCGGTGAGAATGAGCATGGAACAAGAACCTTTGATCTTACGATACACCATGTTGATACCCTCAACGAAGGTGGACCCCATATTAATAAGCAGTGCCACCAACTCTGTCTGATTCAGGTTGTTGGCACTCTGTTCGCTAAGGTGCATACGCTGGGCCAGCAGTTCGTCGGCTATCTCGCGCAAGTTGTTGATCTTTGCAACGGTAACCACAGCATAGCGGCCTAGATGGGAGTTGATGATGATGGGCTGCGGGTCGGTGTCGCTGATGACTCCAAGTCCCTGATTTCCAGAGAACTCATGCAGTTCGTCTTCGAACTTCGAGCGGAAATAATCGCGCTCCAGAGAGTGGATGCTACGAGAAAAACCACGTTCCTTGTCGAATGTTACAAGGCCTGCTCGTTTTGTACCAAGATGTGAGTTGTAGTCCGTGCCGTAAAACAAGTCATTTACGCAGTCACGTGTAGAGATGGTTCCGAAAAATCCGCCCATGTTGTTATCGCTGTTTTATTTTCGGGTGCAAAGGTACGATTAAGTGAGCAAAAAACCAAATATTTTTGAGTTTTTTCGAACGTGAGTACTTTAGGCTAAAGCCAGGGGTACGAAATAAGTGAAAAGATCACATCATCACTTTCCTGTCTTTCTTTCCATGAGAGCGGATGATATAGATGCCACGTGGCAACTGGTGCTTGCTGTTGACACGTCGGCCTGAGAGATCGTAGATAGCCTCATCATCCGTCGTGTCCATCAAGTCCTTATCCATTGGTATCTCGTCAATGGCATCGGTCTCTTGAGGCGCACTGAGCGGGAAGAGCATCCATTGGCGATGGATGGGCGTGGCACTATTGTCCTGATATTGCCAAATGTTGACAACTGTGCCAGCAGCCGTTGATTCATTGGTCAAGTCAAAACCGTGGCTGCGCCCATTGCTGGCCAATATCTTATAATATGGGAAATCGACGGTGTCAATATAAAAATCCTGTTCATTAGCCTCACCCTTCTGAGCGGTGAGCGCAGAACTGCTGTTATTGCTACGATGAGCCGTGAGACGCAAGCCAAGGGCATTTTTAAGGCCATAGGTACCATCGCCAAGATCCGAGAGTGTCCATCGCTGGGCATCACCATAGTCAATGTCTTGGATAGTCACCTTGCTATCCGTAGCCGAGATGGCACGCCCCGTCTCATGGCGCGGTATGATGAGGTATTCACAGCCGTCGCGCAGCAGGTCCTCCTCACCCACCTCCTTGCACTTAGCGGGTATGAGAAACGTCATAATAGACTGGGCAGGCATCACTACCTTGAGTGTGCTGGCCGAGAGAGTTACACCACTCTTCGTGCTCGCCAGATTCTCGCTGGCCGATGTGCGATAGGCCTTGATGCTACTGAGAGCGGGCACATCCGTAAAGAGCGAGAGGTCAATATGATGCACGGACCTGGCACCCTCGTTGACCACCACGAGCACCAAGGTGTCGCGAGCAGCATTGACGGCAGCCAGTGACTTTGAACAGGGAGAGGTGATGATGTCATAGCCATGCTTGATAAAACGTGAGCACTGCTGGCGTACGTAGTAGTTCTTTACCTTGGCATAGGTCTGGTCGGCAAAGCTGCCACGGATGGTGCACCACTGGTCATTGGCCTCTTCCATATACTGCCAGTCAATCCATGCTTCAGGCTGGATGTAGCGCATATCGTCAATGAGTCGCTGCGCCATACTGAGGTTGCCGCCAATGCCATTACCACCCGATCCTGTCTCACTCATCCAGAGCGTTTTCTTCGACTGATGGGCCAGGAAGGCCAGTCGGGCACGGTCGGCATTAGAACCCGAGTAGGTATGGGTGTTCCACTGGCCTACATACTTTAGTACGTTGGCACTCTTATACTGCTTGAAACCTTCGACCGACAGACCAATATTAGTCTCGTCAGAGGCAGAGATGACGGTGTTGAGTCCCGAGGCTTTCAGAATAGGCTCCAACACGCGGATGAACGCTATCTGCGACTGATAGTCGAAATGACAACCCTCTTGCACACCATTGGCATACCAGAAGCTGGTGACTGATTCATTGAAAGGCTCCAAGGTCTTGAACTCTATGCCATACTCATCCTTATAATACTTGCATACATCGACTAGGTAGTGGGCAAACTCCTCATAATACTCTGGCTTGAGATTGTCGGAGCCACCATCGACGCTGCCACTGACACAACCGCTATAGGTCATGTAGTAAGGACATGAGTTGCTGAAAGCCTCGAACACGGCATCGGGGCGTAACTCCTTGATCTTCAGCATAATCTTCCGCTGGGCGGCATCGCGGTCCCAATGGTACTCGTCACCGCTGAAGTCCTTGAAGCCCTCCATCTCGGCTCGCAAGCCTTTGCCATTGCCCATGTGATGGAGGGTGCAGTTGCGGTTCTCGGGATCATCGCCACCACCGATGTTATAACGGAAATGAGAAAAGTTAAGTCCTGTAGGACTGGTAAGCCACTTCACAATCTCATTGATCTTTGTATCCGACCATTTTCCACACTGTCCGGCCCACCAACAGAGCGATACGCCCCAACCGTCGAAATGCTGGCGCACCAATTGCGGGTTGATAAGATAAGAGAGGGTATCTGTGGGTGGGGTGGCATTGACCTTGGTACTGAAATACCATTGGTGCTTCATGTCAGAGCCATCCTTATCGCTATAGACCTTCTGGTGACCATCGCTGCTGTCGGTGCCCAGATATCTGCTGTTAGCCTTACAGCGCAGTTTCACAAACTGGCCCGAGCCTTGTTCAATGGAAAACTTTGCCTCGTCCAGAGAAGAGTCGCCGATAAACTGGGTGTTCCACTGACCCGATTGTGAGAGAAAGGCCGTCTGGTCCTTTACCTGAATCGTGTAGTAGCCTTGACCATCGGGAGTCAAAGTCATCTGCTGTGGATTGCTTTTGGTCGAGGCCTCAATCCATCCGCCATCATCGGTACCTTTCTCCAGATGGTTGCCACTACTATGCATCACATATAATGTCGTAGACTCGCTGAAACTGGTCTGAGCCCAACCGGCAACTGCGGTTGCCATGGTTGCTACCAACAATAAAAGACTTCTCCTCATATCCATCACGATGATTATATGCTGCAAAGATAAGAAATAAATTCAAAACGGAATGTAAAACAAAGAAAAAGTTTTACTATATATACAAAAAATAATGTACGCACTTGTATGTGCGTACATTATTATAATAGGGGAAATAATATTCCTTACTTCTCAGCCTCAGCAGGAGCAGCTGCTGTCAGATCCTCATAGCGATCCTTACGGCTCATGGTAAGATAAGCAGTAGGAGCAGCGATGAAGATAGAAGACAGGGTACCGAATACAACACCGAGGATCATGGCGAAGGCGAATGAGCGGATGCTGTCGCCACCCAGGAAGAAGATAGTGAGCAGCACGATCAACGTGGTCACTGAGGTGTTGATTGTACGAGCCAAGGTCTGGTTCAACGAGTCGTTGAACAGACGCTTGCGATCGCGCTTAGCATAGAGCTGCATGTTCTCACGGATACGGTCGAATACCACCACCTTATCGTTGATAGAGTAACCAATAACGGTCAGGATAGCACCGATGAAGGTCTGGTCGATCTCGAGTGACATGGGCACCCAGGTATGGAGCAGTGAGAAGAAGCCGATAACAACCAGTGCATCAAGACCCAGTGCAACGATAGAACCGATTGAGAAGGCTACGTTGCGGAAGCGGAGCAGGATGTAGAGGAAGATGGCAATCAGAGCCAAGATGACACTGATGATAGCACTGCGGGTGATGGTCTTAGCCACAGAAGGACCTACCTTCGTAGAGCTGACGATAGTACCCTTAGAGGTATCCTCCTCATTGGCGGGAGGTGTGCGGAAGTCTTCCTTGCTAGTCTCGGCCTTGATGAGCTGAGCCTTATAGAGCACGCTATAGATGCTGTCCTCAATCACATCGTCAACCACAGGGCTGTTCACGTCGTAGTCCCAGTTGGTAGAGATACGAACAGTGCGGTTGTCGGCATCGCCCAGTGCGATAATAGTGGTGCTGGCGGGAGCTCCGGGGTTAGCGCTCTGCTCGTCGTTCTGAGCAAACACGCCCTCGAAGGCAGCACGCACATCCTCAACGGGTACCTGCTTATCGAGTACTACCACGTAGTTACGACCACCGGTGAAGTCGATGCTCTTGCTGACACCACGGAGGAAGAAGCTAACACAGAATACGACAACAGCGATAGCCCAAACAGCGTATGAAACCTTGAACGAGCCCATGAAGTTGAACTTCGTGCCCTGCATCAGGTTCTTTGACACAGGTGTACAGAAGGTGAGCTTCTGCCACTTGTCTTTCTTCATCTGACGGTCGTAAATCAGACGAGTCATGAACACAGCGGTGAAGAACGATACGCAGATACCGATAATCAGCGTCGTTGCGAAACCACGGATAGGACCTGTACCAACGGTGAACAGGATAACACCAGTAATCAACGAAGTCAAGTTAGAGTCGAAGATAGCTGAGAAGGCATTAGAGTAACCCAAGTTCAGAGCTTCCTTGATATTCAGACCCTTGCGAAGTTCTTCCTTCGTACGTTCGTAGATCAGCACGTTAGCATCCACAGCAGTACCCAACGTCAGCACGATACCTGCGATACCAGGCATAGTCAGTGCGGCCTGGAACGAACTCAGGATACCGAGTGTGAAGAACAGGTTGAACAGCAGGGCGATGTTGGCCAGCATACCAGGAATCCAGTTGTAGAGCACCACCATCACAATCATCAGCAGCACGAAAGCCACAACGAATGAGATGGCACCCTGCTGGATTGACTGTGCACCGAGTGAAGGACCTACCATCTGGTAAGAAGCAACACGCAGCGGGGCTGGCATCTTACCTGAGTTCAAGGTGTTAGCCAAGTCCTTGGTATCGGCCTGAGTGAAACGGCCAGAGATCTGTGAGCTACCACCAGGAATCTCACCATTGACACGGGGAGCGCTATAGACCACGTCGTCGAGGACGATGGCGATGGCACGACCCACGTTCATCTTGGTCAGGTTAGCCCAGATACGGGTACCCTCGCTATTCATCTGCATAGATACCACAGGACCTACATTACCAATCTCATTGCTATAGTCGTCCTTGGCAGTGGTCACCACGTCACCAGTCAGAGGAGCCTTGCCATTGGGATCGTTGACCTTGATAGCATAGAGGTGGAGCACCTTGGTCTTCTTATGGGTCTCAGGATTCTCAATCTTGCTGATCTTTGCATCCCAGAACAGGCGCATCTCCTTGGGCAGGATCTTCTGAGCAATCTCAGAGTAGATCACCTTGTTGACCTCGGCAGTATCGGTAACGCGAGCATAACCTACGTCGCAGAGGCTCTCAGTGTGATAAGGATCATTGACCACGAGATAGGTCAGCAGACTGCCTTCCTCGCTTGAAGCGGTCTCGGCAGCAGCAGCCAGGTCTTTCTGAGCAGCAGCGTCAAGAGCGTTGACAGTGTCGTTCTGAGCCTCAGCAGCCTCAACAACCTCGGTCTCCACAGCAGTGGTGTCCTTGACCTCAGCCTCGACATTGCTCTTGTCGGCCAGATAGGCAGAGTGCAGCTGAATCAGGAAAGGCACAGCCTCTTCACGCATATAGGTCTCGTGGAACTGCAGGTCGGCACTACCAGAAAGGAGCTTCAGGATACGATCCTTATCCTTCTTGGCACCAGGCATCTCAACCATGATACGGCTCTGACCACTCAGTTTCTGAATGTTAGGCTGAGCCACACCGAACTTGTCCACACGGGTACGAACCACCGTCTCGGCATTGTCGATAGCGGCATCTACTTCAGCTTGCAGGGCGGCAATGACCTCTTCATCAGTACTCTTGGTGTTCACCTTGTCACGCATCTGCTGTGTAGCAAAGATCGTGTTGAGCTGACGACCGCCACCAAACTCCTTCCAGCGCTCTACGAAGAGGCTGATAAAGTCTGACTGACTCTTCTCCTCGTCCTTCACAGCAGCCTCGAATGCCTTACGATAACCCTCGTCGGTCTTGTGACCAGCCAAGAAGTCAACGATGTCGGGCACCGACACTTCCAGAACAACGTTCATACCGCCCTTCAGGTCAAGACCCAGGCCTACTTCCATCTCACGGCACTCGTCAAGACTCCACTGCCAAAGCCACAGGTGGTCTTCGGAAGAGATAGAATCCAGATACTCCTCGGCAGCTTTGTCTCCCAGCTCTGCACGCAGTGCCTCAGCCTTACTTTCAAAGTGGCGAGTCACAAACGAGAACGAGAGATAGAAGCAGCATACAAGGATGAGTGCAACTGCAATAAATCTTACAATTCCTTTGTTTTGCATTTTTGTTTGTTTATGTTATTATTAATATATATGCGCGAATGAGCCTGCAAATTTAGTCATTTTTTTACACATTGGAAAATTTTTTGCCCTTTTTCCTATATTTTTTATGGATTTGAGGCTTTTTTCAGCCAACAAACCACCGGATAATGGTCACTAGCGTCCATTTCATCGTCAACAAAACAACGAATGGGCTCAAAATGGGAAGAGCACATCACGTGGTCGATACGGAAGTTGAATCCCTGCAGGTTGAACGACAAGCCAAGACCACATCCGGCAGACACAAAACAGTCGGTGAGGTGGGTGGCCACAGTGTGGCGGGCATAAGAGATTGGCGTGTCGTTGAAGTCGCCGCAAAGAATGATGGGGTACTGGCTATGGCTTTCAATATAGGCGTTGACCGCACGTGCTTGAACAGCGCGATCGGCCATGTGGGCAGCCAGTTTCTTCATAATACTTAGCATCTCAGCCTCAGCAGTGTCACGCTCTACCTCACCCTTCAGCATCTCCTGGTAACGACTGCGCTCACCTTCCGTGAGGTGGGTGCTCTCCAAGTGATTGTTGATCACAAGTATCGTATCCGACTCTACTTGCAGATAATAGGCCATGGAGCCATTGGTCCTTGAGCCGTCAGGCAGACGTTCTTTACGGATGATGGGATAACGGGTATGGATGCCTATCGAGTTGAAAATGGCATCGTTTGAGAAATGGATGGTGTCATTATACGGATAGAGTTCCTTCATCTTGTCAAAGCCACTGCCCCCCTTACCACCAAGATCCTCCTGCAGGCACACGATATCGGCATAGATACGCTGCAAATAGCCGCCCACAGTATCTACAGCCTGCTCGTATTTATAGTTGCCGCCAAAACCACATACGTTATATGACACCACCTTGATAGCATCTTGAGGCGGTTGGCTTTCAAAACAGAAATTGATTGGGATAAAGGTACGTATGGGTGCATACGCGAGTAAAAGGGCCACCAAGGGAATCCACAAGCGTTTCCATCTCACAAAAACCCAAATAGGCACAAATAGCACGTTGGCTACCAGCGCAAAGGGGAAAAACATGCCCAGACAAGCCAGCATAGGAAAAACTTCCGGATCAAAACGGTCGCAATAGCCTACAAGCAGTAATGACAAGGCAACCACTACGTTGACCGCCGTCAACAAACCTATCAGTATCTTCTTGACAGTCTCCATCACCTAACGCCCATCACTTCTCATGACTTGCCTCAAACAGCCGTTTCTTCTCATCCTTCGACAAGCTGTCGTAACCACTCTTGCGAATCTTGTCAAGAATAGTATCTATCTCCTCCTGACGGGCCTTCTTACGGGCATTATACTCCATATCGTCTTCTGGTCTGGAATAGCCAGTGGCACTAGTATTACTAGTGTTACTAGTCCAACTAGTATGACTAGTTTTACTTGTCCTTGACCAGCGGTCGAAGAAGCTACGGGTAGCATCCTGGTTAAAATAACTGTCAGGACGCTTGCGCCAATAGAGGATGAGCAGGAAGCCAAATAGCATACCACCGATATGGGCCATGTGGGCCACACCATCGCCAGCACTACCCCAAGCCTGGAGAAGCTCAATACCTGCATAAACCATCACAAACCACTTGGCCTTAATGGGTATTGGAATGGGGAAAATAAAGATACGCTCATTGGGGAAGGTCATACCAAATGCCAGCAGAATACCATAGACAGCGCCAGAGGCACCAATAGTACTCGAGAGACCCAAAAGCTGATCGACGGTCATCAAACGCTGACCATTGACATTCAACACCTGTTCCGGATCCATGCTTATCAGACCATCAGCGGCAAACTGAACATATTGTACCACTTCCTGACACAGGCCAGCACCAATGCCACAGAACAGATAATAGAACAGAAACTTCTTGGGCCCCCAAACGTTCTCAATCACACAGCCAAACATCCATAAGGCGAACATATTGAAAAACAGATGGGTGAACCCACCGTGCAGAAACTGGTAGGTTATAAATTGGTATGCATGGAAGTCGCTCGCCATGAAAAAATGCAAGGCACCATAATCGTTCAACGACTTACCATCAAACTGCACCACCAACGAGGCCAGAAACACCAGTACGTTGATGATGAGCAGATTCTTTGTTACTATCGGAATATTACGAAACATCTGATTTCTTCTTTCTTATTGATTTTCTTTATCTACATCATTTTCGGCCGCAAAATTACGAAAAATATCTGTTTTTCAGCATAAAAAGGTGGCTTTAAGCACTTTTTTTCAATAAAAATCAAAAATTTTCTGTTTTTTTGTTTGTTTTTTGAAGAATAACTGCTATATTTGCCGTGGAATTTGAACATATAACCATTATTATTCACTTAAAACCTATCAAAGATTATGAACAAGACAGAATTGGTAGAGAAGATCGCAGCTGGTGCTGGTCTCTCAAAAGTTGACGCAAAGAAGGCTCTCGACGCTACTGTAGCAGCTATTAAGGACGCCCTGAAGGCTGGTGACAAGGTTGCTCTCGTTGGTTTCGGTACTTTCGCTGTTTCTGAGCGCCCCGCTCGTGAGGGCATCAACCCCGCAACAAAGGCTAAGATCAAGATTGCTGCCAAGAAAGTTGCTAAGTTCAAGGCTGGTGCTGAGCTCGCTGATGCTCTGAACTAATTCTTGTAAAGAGAATGATAGGGGATGCACCTTTTTTCGGCGCATCCCCTTTTTGTTTTCTTACACACTTTCACATCATTCATCCCCAAATAGTATGTGGCTCTTTTTCTTCATGATCATTCCCTTTTTGGGACTTGCCTACGTGGGGTGGCATATATGGGTGCTACTGCCATTGGCCAGTATATGGAAAGGCGTGATTCTAACGACAGGCATCATCTGCTTCTTCATGCTGTTTCTCAATTTCAGCGGTGTTTTGGAAAAGATGCCCCTACCTCTTTCGCGCATTTTTTATGAAACAGGCACCACGACTATCCTCGTACTGCTCTATCTGGTCATACTGTTCCTTATGCTCGACCTGGGGCGGCTGGTGCACCTAGTGCCTCGTTCGTGGCTTTATGCCAACGGAGTCACCACTGTGGCTATTCTGGGAATCATGATCACCGTATTTCTCTGCGGAAATATTCATTATCGTCATAAGGTGCGCGTGGCACTGAATCTGCAGACAACGAAACCTCTGAAGAAAGACTATACCATCGTGATGGCCAGCGACCTTCATCTTGGCTATCACAACACTCGTAGCGACCTAGCCAAATGGGTGGATATGATGAATGCCGAACAGCCTGACCTTATCTTGATTGCTGGTGATATCATTGATGTTAGTGTACGTCCGCTATTTGAAGAAAAGATGGCTGAGGAGTTCCATCGACTAAAGGCTCCCGTCTATGCCTGTCTGGGAAATCACGAATACTATAGCAACGAACCACGGGCATGTCAGTTCTATGCTGAAGCAGGCATCCACCTACTACAAGACTCATGCATCGTGGCAGACGACCTCTGCATCATTGGACGTGACGATCGCACCAACATACATCGCACAGCACTCAAGAAACTGATGCAGAAAGCCGACAGCACGAAATATCAGATTCTGCTGGACCATCAGCCGTATCACTTGGAGCAAGCTGAACAGACTGGTATCGACTTCCAACTCAGCGGACATACCCATGAGGGACAGATATGGCCTATCTCATGGATCACCCATCGGCTTTACGAATGTGCATGGGGAAGTCATCAGCGAGGCAACACCTACTACTACGTCAGTAGCGGACTGGGAATCTGGGGAGGCAAATACCGCATTGGCACCCAATCGGAGTATATAGTATTAAAACTAAAAAATCCTCTGTAAAATTTTACAGAGGATTGCTTTTTAAGCTTTGTACCCAGACCCGGGGTCGAACCGGGACGGGTTGCCCCACTGGTGTTTGAGACCAGCGCGTCTACCGATTCCGCCATCTGGGCTCGAAAAGCGGGTGCAAAGATACGAAGTTTTTTTGAATCCGCAAAACTTTCTACTAAAAATCTTAAAAATACTTGGTTTTCTCAAAAAAGTTTCGTAACTTAGCAGCCAGAAACAAAAACTACAAATCTAATATATGAGTTTTTCAAACAATCATTACTGCATTATCTTAGCAGGCGGACGAGGGAAAAGACTGTGGCCATCAAGTAGGATGGAGCGTCCCAAGCAATTTATTGATTTCTTCGGAACAGGACGTACACAGTTGCAGGACACCTTCTACAGGATGGCATCTATCGTTCCTAAAGAGAATATATATGTATGTACGTGTAAGGAATACGAGCACTGGGTACACGAACAACTGCCAGAGTTGAGCGACGAATGTCTGATGATAGAACCTGTCAACCGCAACACGGCGGGCAGCACAGCATGGGCGATGCTGAACATCCAAAAGCGTAACGAGAACGCCAGTATCGTCATCGTACCGAGCGACCAGTATATAACCGGTGAAGAGGCCTTTAAGCGCAATATCTTCGATGGGTTAGAACTTGTTGGCCAGCAGGACATGGTACTGGTGATGGGCATCAAGCCTACACGTCCGGAACCAGGCTATGGCTATATCCAGATGGGCTCCAACGGTGAGTTCGATCATGTTTACCGTATCCAGTCGTTTGTTGAGAAACCTGAAAGGGAGTTTGCACAACTATTTATGGAGAGCGGCGAGTTCTTGTGGAACACGGGATTGATTCTCAGTAATGCCCGTCACCTGCGCGAATGTCTTCGCAAGCTGTTCCTGGAGATGTTTGCCCCTGGACTATGCGAGAACCATACCTACACCATCGATCAGGTCATTGACTATATTGGTCGCAACTACGCCTCACTGCCCAATGTGGCCATCGACCAAGGGCTGCTACAGCAAGGCAATAAGGTATATGTGAAACAGGTGGACTTCGGCTGGGCCGACTTGGGCACATGGCACTCCGTCTATGAGTTTATGAGTCACACAACCGATGAAAACGTAGTGATTGACTCTGAGGTGATAACAGAAGACTGCAAGGGCAATATCATCAAACTGCCAAAGGGGCACATCGGCATTATCAACGGATTGGAAGGTTTTATCGTGGCCGAAGAAGGCGACGTGCTACTCATATGCAAAAAGAGCGACTCATCGTCGCTCATTCGCAAGTATGTCAACGAGGTTGGCATACGTTATGGGGAAAAGTTTGTATAGTTTACAATTTACTGTTTACCATTGAACTCGGCGTAAATCTTTTCAGCTATCTGCTGCATTTCCTCATTGGGGAGATGCAGTTTTTCTTTGCGGAAGTCCACGTCGCCCTCGCTGTTCATAGGAATGAGGTGGATATGCGCATGGGGCACCTCAAGGCCCAGCACCACCTGAGCCACCTTCTTGCAGGGGAAAGCCTTCTTCAGGGCCACGGCCACTTGCTTTGCAAAGACCTCAAACTCAGCCAACTCGTCGTCGTCCATATCAAAGATATAATCTACCTCACGACGAGGGATTACCAGCGTGTGACCTTTTGCCACAGGATTGATATCAAGGAAGGCATAGAACTTCTCGTTCTCTGCACACTTGTAGCTGGGAATCTCGCCAGCAGCAATCTTACTGAAAATATCCATTTTCTTTAATCTTTTTCGATTTATCGACATATCGAAACCTCAATATATCGACATTAATTTTTATCCTACAGTAATTTTCTCGATTCTCAACTTAATGGTACCGCGAGGAATCTTCACCTCCACCTCGTCGCCCACCTTATGGTTGAGCAAGCCCTGGGCAATAGGTGTCTGGATAGAGATCTTTCCCTCACGCAAGTTAGCCTCGCTCTCGCTCACGATGGTGTATGTCATGCGAGCCTTATTGGCCAAATTGGTCATCTCTACCTTCGACAGAATCTGTACAGAATCTGTGCTCAGGCGCGACGTATCCACAATCTTTGCCTCAGATATCTGTTGCTTCAGCAGGTTGATCTTTGACTCCAGGTGGGCCTGTGCCTCCTTGGCTGCCTCGTATTCGCTGTTCTCACTCAAGTCGCCCTTATCGCGTGCCTCTGCGATGGCGGCCGATGCCTTGGGACGCTCAACGCCCTCCAGACGTTTCAGTTCGGCTATGAGTTTATCATAGCCTTCTTGTGACATATAAGCCATAATTCTATTATTTTTTGTTTTATATTATCTTAGGTATTTCCTTCGGTCGGCAAAAAAGAAAGAATCCCGACTGTCCTTTCAAGTCGGAATCCTCGTTTTCTCTTTTTGTCATTATCCGCTGCAAAGATAAACCTTTTTTCCGAAACCGCCAAATTTTTTGAAGAAAAGTTAGGCTCCCCCCTCCTTTTTACCATATTATATAGTGGTGTTCCGATAATTATTTCGTATCTTTGTCGCCAAATTATCAACGCATTAAATAAGTACAGTTATGAAGAGTCTTTTCAATTGGATTCTGGCCACAGTCCTTGCTTGCAGTGCTATGAGTGCTCAGGCACAAATCATGAAAGCGGCCGATTTGGAGAAATATGCTAAGGAGAAATATGGTGATAAGTGGCTCGACGCTGCTGCCAATCTGGCTAAGGACTTGACACTTGATAAGAACGAGTCGCTGTCTTATCAGCAGGTTATCCAAGCCCCTGGTAAGACAAAGGCACAGCTTTATGTAGCGCTGAACTACTGGGTCACGGCTACTTTTAAGGATAAGCAGGCCATCACGCTCAATGATAAGGAGGGTGGATGCATCATTATCTCATCGTCTATCGACGGTATTGCCGATCATACAGGTACTATTAATCGCTATGTGGTAAGCATCACGCCCGTTATCAAAATTGATATCAAGGACGGACGTGTGCGTGTCACCTATACCGTTCAAAACTATGACATCCTGAAAGCTGAGGCTGCAGGATGGGTGGGCGGTATTCTCGACAACAGTTCCAACCGTACGGAGCGCCAGAACTACTATGGTGATGGCAAGCGCCTGAAGGGCGACAATACCGACCGTCGCCTCTATGATGAACAGTGGGAGATTGCCAAGCATTATCCCTTTGTAGAAAAAGACAACAAGAAACGCACCTGCTCAAAAGCCCTCGTGATGACCCACGCCTATTCCAATGCTATCATGGACAAGGTGGAAGAGGCTATCAAGAACGGAATCGTTGGAAACGAGGATGATGAATGGTAAGAAAAACGCTAAATTTGTGTGAAATCGTAAAATTCTAGTGAAAAAATTTGGCAGTCTGAAAGAAAATATCTACTTTTGCTGCCGAATTATAAAAACAACAAGAGAAATGACAATGTCTGCAAACAATTATTGGTGGTGGCGCAACTCAAGATTCAAAAGATCGTGAGAAGATAGCCGCGTGCCTATGGTTTGCACAGAAAAGATAATGAGAGGCCTATCGTTCTTACGATGGGCCTCTCAGATTTTTTAATTGACATATCGACTTAACAAATAAAGAAACAATACAAAGATGAATTACCAAGTTGACAAAAATGGTTTCTACGGAGAGTTCGGAGGTGCTTACGTGCCAGAGATTCTCTACAAGTGCGTGCACGATTTGCAGGAGGCTTATCTGCCAATCATCGAATCAGAGGAGTTCAAACAGGAGTATCATGCCCTGCTGAAAGACTATGTGGGTCGTCCGTCACCACTTTATTATGCAAAACGCATGAGTGAACACTATGGCTGCCAGCTTTATCTGAAGCGTGAAGACCTAAACCACACAGGTGCACACAAAATCAACAATACCATCGGACAGATCCTGCTGGCAAAGAAAATGGGCAAGACACGCATCATCGCTGAGACTGGCGCTGGACAGCACGGCGTAGCCACAGCCACCGTCTGTGCACTGATGAACATGAAATGCGAGGTGTTCATGGGAGCTACCGATGTAGAGCGCCAGCACACAAACGTGGAACGCATGAAGATGCTGGGAGCCGAGGTACATCCCGTACGTACAGGCAACATGACGCTGAGCGATGCGTGCAGTGAGGCCATTCGCGACTGGTGCTGTCATCCTGCCGACACCTTTTATATCGTTGGCTCAACCATGGGACCTCATCCCTATCCCGACCTCGTAGCCCGGATGCAGAGCGTCATCTCTGAGGAAATCAAATGGCAGTTGGAAGAAAAGATCGGACGCAACTACCCCGACTACCTCATCGCCTGCATCGGTGGTGGCAGTAATGCGGCAGGCACCATCTACCACTATATGGATGACGAGCGCGTGAAGATAGTACTCGCGGAGGCTGGCGGACATGGCTGGGATACCGACTACACCGCTGCCACCATCCATCGCGGCACAACGGGTATCCTGCATGGGGCAAAGATGCTGGTGATGCAGAACGAGGACGGCCAGATTCAGGAGGCCTTCACCATTAGTGCGGGTCTCGACTATCCTGGTGTAGGCCCCATGCATTGCAACATGGCAAAACAGGGACGCACACAGGTGCTCTCTATCAATGACGACGAGGCTATCTATGGTGGTTATGAACTCACCCGCATGGAGGGTATCATCCCCGCTATTGAGAGTGCTCATGCCATCGCTGCCCTGAAGAAGTTGACATTCAAGAAAGATGATGTGGTGGTGCTGACTGTGAGCGGTCGCGGCGACAAGGACGTGGAGACTTATCTGAAGAACAAACAAATGGCAAAGGAATATGGCAACTTTTAAATTCCAGACAAATAGCAAAACAATACTGGCCGATATGTACACGCCAGTAGGCGTGTATATGCGACTGCGCGACCTCTATCCGCAGAGTGCGCTAATGGAGAGTTCGGACTATCACGACGCGAACAACTCACGTAGTTTTATCGGCATCAACCCCATTGCCAGCGTGGCCATCAGCCACGGGATTGTGACCATCGGTTTCCCCGATGGCACCACCGAGCGTAAGCCCTTAAGCGCGGACTTCGGTTCTGCCGAAGCCATCCATGCACTTATTGATTGCATCCAAGTAGAGGGTGACGATGCAGCCGTGTGCGGACTCTTCGGTTACACCTCGTTCAATGCCGTGCGCTATTTTGAGAATATCAATGTTAAGGACGAGACACTGGCAAAGAACGATGCACCAGACGTGCTATATATATTATATAAGGTGGTGATTGTGTTCGACCATCACAACAATCTGTTGAAAGTGGTGAGTCTGAACGAAAACGATAACCATAACGAAAACAAAAATATCGATGCCGTGTTGAAGGCCATGAACAAAGCCAATGTGCAGGCCTACGACTTCCATCCCGTTGGCGATGTGCGCTCAACACTGACTGACGACGAGCACCGTGAAAATATCCGCCGAGGCATTCAGCACTGTCTGCGTGGCGATGTGTTCCAGATCGTGCTCTCCCGCCGTTTTATCCAGCGCTACGAGGGCGATGACTTCAAACTCTACCGCGCCTTGCGCAGCATCAACCCCAGCCCCTACCTCTTCTACTTTGACTTCGGCGGTTTCCGCATCTTTGGTTCAAGCCCTGAGACGCATTGTCGCATAGAGCAAACATCCAACACCCAACACCCAACACCCGCGTTCCGCGCTTACATCGACCCGATTGCCGGCACCACGAAGCGTACTGGCGATGCTGAGGCCGACAAGAAAGGAGCAGAATACCTGCGCAACGACCCCAAGGAGAATGCCGAGCACGTAATGCTCGTCGATCTGGCCCGTAACGACCTAAGCCGCAACTGCCACAACGTGAAGGTGGACTACTACAAAGACATTCAGTACTATTCGCACGTCATCCATCTCGTTTCTCGCGTCAACGGTGAACTCGACAATGGCGCTGATCCTATCAAGGCCTTTATTGACACCTTCCCTGCAGGTACGCTCTCGGGAGCTCCTAAGGTACGCGCCATGCAGCTGATCTCGGAATACGAGCCGCACAACCGTGGTGCCTACGGTGGTTGCATTGGCATCATCGGACTGGACGGCTCGCTGAACCAAGCCATCACCATCCGCACCTTTGTAAGCCGTAATGGTGAACTGTGGTTCCAGGCTGGCGGTGGCATCGTGGCCAAGAGTGATGTGGAATACGAACTTCAGGAAGTGAACAACAAACTCGGCGCCCTGCGCAAAGCCATCGAAAAGGCAGAAGCACTTTAAACGAACACGGATTAAACGGATTATAAGGATATGAAAATAGTTATCATAGATAATTACGACTCGTTTACATACAACTTGAGTCATTTGGTGAAGGAGCTCGGTGCCGAAGTCGATGTCGTGCGCAACGACCAGTTCGAACTCTCCGATTTAGAGCCCTACAGTAAGATTATCCTCTCACCAGGACCTGGCATCCCCTCTGAGGCTGGACTGTTGCTCGATGTCATCCGTACATACGCCGGCCGTAAGCCCATTCTCGGCGTCTGCCTTGGTCATCAGGCCATTGGCGAGGCCTTTGGCGGGAAATTGGAGAATCTGTCAGATGTCTTCCACGGCGTGGCCACCCCCTGCCATATCATCGCTGACGATCCCATCTTCAGCGGTATCGACCGCGACATTACCATTGGCCGCTACCACTCATGGGTGGTGTCTCGCGAAGGTTTACCCGCTTGCTTGGAAGTAACAGCCGTTTCTGACGAGGGACAAATCATGGCACTTCGCCATCGCGAGCTCAACATCCGAGGTATCCAGTTCCACCCTGAGAGCGTGCTCACGCCTGACGGAAAGAAAATGCTCCAAAACTGGCTCTTCCTCTAACTTCTTTAACTTCTATAACTCCTTTAACTTCTCATAAATATGGAACAGACAATGAAAGGCTATCTCTTCCGCCTCCTTAACCACGAAGAGCTCTCCCGCGAGGAGATGAAGACCATTCTGATTGGTATCACACAGAGTGAATATCCCAACGAGCAGATTACTGCACTGCTCACCTGCCTGCAGATGCGTGGTGTCACCGTTGACGAACTCCTTGGCTTCCGTGACGGTATATTGGAGACTGGTGTGCCAGCCATCCTCGACTGTGACCGCTATATCGATGTAGTTGGCACTGGCGGTGACCGCAAAAACACTTTCAATATCTCTACCACAGCCTGCTTCGTCATTGCGGGTGCTGGCTATAAGGTGGCCAAGCATGGCAACTACGCTGCTACTTCCGTTTCAGGTGCCTCAAATGTGATCCAGCATCACGGCATTAAGTTCACCGACGACATCAACCTTCTGAACCGTTCGCTCAATGAAGCAGGCATCGTCTATCTTCATGCCCAGCTCTTCGCCAAGGCCATGAAGTTCGTTGGACCAATCCGCAAAGCCCTGCAGTTCCCCACCATCTTTAACCTTCTGGGCCCCATCGTCAACCCCTCACAGCCTAAATGTCAGCTGCTGGGCGTTGCCAACCTTGACCAGATGCGCCTCTACAACCAGGTGTATCAGAAGTTGGGTATCGACTATGGTATCGTGAACAGCATCGACGGCTACGACGAGATCTCGCTGACAGGCGACTTCAAGGTGACCACCAAGGACTATGAGCGTATCTTCTCACCAAAGGATCTTGGTTTCGATATTGCCAAACCCGAGGAACTCGTGGGTGGTGCCACTGAGGAAGAGGCAGCACAGATCTTCGACAGCGTGCTTGAGAACCGTGCCCTGCCCGCCCAAAAGAATATTGTACTGGCCAACGCTGCCTTCGGTATCCAGGTGCTGGAGCGAGGACAGAAGAGTATAGAGGAATGTATTGCCATCGCCCGCGAGAGTATCGACAGTGGCAGTGCCCTCAGGACGTTTAAGAAGTTCGTTGAGCTAAATAGTTAACTCGAAACATCGAAATTTCGAAAAAGAAAAAAGAAAAGAAGAAGAAAAATGAAAGATATCCTTCAGGAAATCATTGCCCACAAGCACCAGGAGCTGGAGGCACTCTGTGCCCCCAAGCCCTCGCTGCGCGAGGCTCTGCTCCAGAGCGAGACAGGCATTATCGCTGAGTTCAAGCGCCGTTCGCCTTCGAAGGGCTGGATCAAGGAAGAGGGACGTGCCGACATCATCCCGCTCTCTTACCAGCAAAATGGTGCTGCTGCCTTGAGCATCCTGACTGATGAGCACTACTTCGGCGGCTCTGACGACTTCATCCGCATAGCCCGCAAAAGCGGTGTCACCCTGCCCGTGTTGTACAAAAACTTCGTCATTGACGAAGCCCAGCTCTATGCCGCTGCCCTCTGTGGAGCCTCAGCCGTATTACTCATCGCTGCCTGTCTTAGTGTGCAGCAATGTTCTGCACTACTGAAGAAAGCCCACGCCCTCGGTCTTGAGGTACTACTGGAAATGCACTCTGAAGAGGAACTGGAATACGCTGCCCTCGGCCCAGACCTCTGTGGCATCAACAACCGCAACCTCGGCTCCTTCCACACCGATGTTGAAAATAGCTTCCGCCTGGCCGAGCGTCTCTGTTCAGCATGTTGCGACTCAGTCGCAACAAACAGGCCCGTCCTTGTCAGCGAGAGCGGCATCAGCAATCCCGATACCGTCAAGGCCCTCCGTCAGGCTGGCTTCCGCGGGTTCCTCATTGGCGAGAACTTTATGAAAACTGCCGACCCTGGTCAGGCTCTTCACGACTTCATTACCCAATTAACCCATTAGTTCTATGAGCCCCATGATGATTAAGGTATGTGGTATGCGTGAGGCCGGTAACATCCGCGAAGTTGAGAGTGCGATAACAAATTCTTCACTCTTCACTCTTCACTCTTCACTCTTTTTGATGGGCCTCATCTTCTGGCCAAAGTCGAGCCGATATGTGGCCGAGCGTCCCGCCTATCTGCCTACGCAATGCAAGCGGGTCGGCGTCTTTGTCGATGAGGACATTGAGACGGTCAGAAGAATCGCAGATGAATATACCCTTGACTTCATTCAGCTACACGGCCATGAAACGCCCGACTACATCCGTGTTCTCCGCGCCGCCTGTGCTGCACCCCGCCTCATCAAGGCCATCAGCGTGAGCGGACGGGATGACATTGCGACATACAAAAGCTACGAGGGGCTTGTGGATTTCTTCCTTTTCGACACTAAGTGCCCATCCGTAGGTGGTAGTGGTCAGCAGTTCGACTGGAGCGTGCTCTCAGCCTATGATGGCAACACACCATTCCTGCTGAGTGGCGGCATCGGGCCCGATGATGCCCAGCGTGTAAAAGCCTTCCGCCACGAGAAGTGTATCGGCATCGACCTCAACTCCCGCTTCGAACTCGCCCCAGGGCTTAAAGACATCAACAAACTCAGAACATTTTTAAATGCAATTAACAATGGAAAATAAAATCAATCAGCTTTTCAATAATCGCGGCGACAGAAAGTTGCTGTCTCTCTATTTCTGTGCAGGCTGCCCTACCCTCGAGAGCACGGCTGATGTCATTCTGACGATGCAAAAAAGAGGCATCGCCATGATTGAGGTTGGTATTCCCTTCAGCGACCCGCTGGCCGACGGTCCCGTCATCCAGAGTGCTGCCACACAGGCTCTGAAAAACGGTATGAGCGTGAAACTGCTTTTTAAGCAGTTGAAAGCCATCAAAGACCAGGTAGAGATTCCCCTCGTACTGATGGGCTACCTGAATCCCATCCTCCATTACGGCATCGAGGCCTTTTGTCAGTCGTGCGTAGAGGCCGGCGTTAGCGGCATGATCATTCCCGACCTGCCCTTCGACGACTATCTGAATATCGTGAAGCCTGTTGCCGACCGCTATGATTTGCGCGTCATCATGCTAATAACTCCTGAAACCAGCGAGGAGCGCATCCGATTCATCGATGACCATACCGATGGCTTCATCTATATGGTCAGCTCAGCCGCTATCACTGGCACCCAGAAGAATTTTGATGACCAGAAGCAGGAATACTTCCGCCGCATCAACGCCATGAACCTGCGCAATCCGCGCATGATCGGCTTCGGCATTAGCAATGCCCAGACCCTGAAGGCCGCCCAAGATAATGCTGCTGGCGCTATCATCGGCAGCAAGTTCGTCACTCTCCTGAACGAGGCTAACGGCGATGTCGATGCTGCCCTTGATCAGCTGTTTGCTGCCCTGAATAAATAAGTGGCAGTTCGAAGGGCGCGAACCCCTAGCTCGTGACCCGCGAAGTACCACTTCAGCCGTTTCAGCATAAAACGAAGTGTCGTTTCTATACTATTAGCGAGCCTTCAGTCGCGTCCAGCAAATTTCGCGAGAGAAGCCACGAGGGTCTTTTACAATAAAGAGGTACACGCGACCTATGACAAAGGGATAGGCCACGAAATGCGAAAAGCTGCGGATAGGGGTATCGTCAATCTTGGTGATGATATCGCCCTGACGGAAGCCTAAGCGATAAGGCTCGCTCTGCTCCCACACCAGTCCCACGCTGGGCATCCCCTTCTCAGGTACAAAGGCGATATCCAATTGTTGGTTGTTGACGCTAACCTCTATCTGCTGATTATAGGGTTGGAAGCGCACCCGCTTCTTTCGCGGATTGAAGATGACGGCACCAAAGTCGAGCATACCTGCTCCAAGCGATGATTCTCCCTGCGTAGTCAACGTATGCAGATTGCTGAAGGTATAATCGCACACCCGCATCTGACTGAAATTCAGGAAGACCACCTCATGGAGGGCCTCCACGCCGAAATGCCCAATGGCATGGCGACCCATACTGCGACCCTCTACCTGAGAGTCCATCAGGTCTCCTGCCTTAGCATCACAAGCCTCAAAACTCTTGTGACTCATCGTATAGAGTTGGCGGCTCCCTGTATCGAAGAGTGTCCACTCCTTATATTTCCCAAAAGGCGATACCTCCAGATAAGGCACGTGGAATTTCAGGCGATAGCGAGCCTCAAAACCCTGCTCACGATTAAAGAAATCCTTCCTATCGGTAAGGATGAGGAGCTGGTTATGCACGTCAATCTTAGCACTCAGTCCTCTGTTGATGAGGTTAAACCCAATGATTCCATCGATATTCCTGCCCTTGACAGGGCGATGCTGGATGGTGGCCTGACAACCTGTGAGCGTCAACTGTCCCATGGTAAGCGGAGGAAGGGTCACCATCTGCACGGTATCCATAGCACCTGTAGCATCCTGCGAGCGAATCATGCCAGCCGACTGACAGCCATCGATGGGCGTGTCGGCATAGACCACCGCCTGTGCCGCCCCCGTATCAAAGAGAAAACGATAAGGCTTGCCACCAATCTCAACAGGCAGGAACACCTGTCCTCGCTCCCACTCTATGGTGATGGAATCGACAAAATCGGTCTTATCAAGCGTAAAGTTATGCTGATAGCGGGCAAGTTGAGCCTTAGAGGTACAACTTATCATCAGTCCCAAGAAGCACAATATGCCTGCTATCAGTCGCATAACACTCCTATTTTTTATTCATTTCGTCTATCAGACGGTCAGCGTGTCCCCACTTATCCATCATAAAGAGAACATAGCGAATATCGACACCGATACAGCGAGCCAGCTGGCTATCGAAGAAGATATCGCTGGAGAGGCTGTCCCAGTTGCCATCGAAAGCCAGACCAATGAGGCGGTTCTGGGCATCGAACATCGGCGAACCAGAGTTGCCGCCTGTTATATCATTAGTGGTGAGGAAGCAGAGGGGCATGTTGCCTGCGCCCTCGAGCAGAGAGATCATCTCAGGCTCTACCTTATAATCCTCGATGGAATTGCCTGTTTTCATCTTCTTCACCATACTGGGAGCCTTGGTCTGCCAACCAGAAGGCTGTCCGCCAAGATTGTATTCTTTCACCTGTCCGTAGGAGATACGCATGGTGAAGTTAGCATCGCTATAGTGAGGCTGGTCTTCCTCCATACGCAGTTTGGCAGCACAGAGGTAACGCTCCTGATCCTCAATAGAGTCGTTGATGGCCAGTATTTCAATGCGCAGAGCCTGCATGACCTCGGTGATGTCCAGTCCGAAGCTGACACCAGGGTCTTTCATGAATGATTTCTTGTTGGGATACAGGCGTGCCTTCTTCTTCATCAGTTTCGACTTCTTATAGAGATAAGAGGCGTATTTCTGACAATCGCCATCAAACTTCTCATCGATCACCTTAAAGAAATCAGGCAGATAGAACTGGTCCTTGAGCTGCGAACGGTAGTTCTGCAACAACGTGCCAAGGATTTCGCAGTCGGTAGCGGCATCGTAAGTATCGCTATTGTCCTTCATCTTGATATACTGGTGCTTGCCGTGACCCTTGGGACTGGCACCATTGTGTACCAGCATGGCACGTGTAGAGAGCTCATCAGCACGGCGGAAGGTCTCGAACCACAGCATATAGGACTCCATCACCTCCATGCGTTTCTTGTAGTAACGCTTCATCTTGGCAAAGTCGATCTTGCCCTCCAGATAGCCGCTCTCGCGGAGCCACTCTTGGAGCTGTGCCTCAAACTGCTGTTTCTGCTGAATCAGTCCGATGGAATCGATACATTTGTTCATACCAAGGGAATTCTTCCAGTAGTTGGACGACTGGGCATACTTCGAGTCGTACTTGATACGTACGGCCTCCGAGGCATCCATGTGGCGCTTCATCACCTCCTGCTTCACCCCACGCACCTGGGCACGGATGGCATTCTGCACATAGCGCTCCTGAATACCATAGCTGGACAGATAACGATTGGTTGAGCCAGGATAGCCCATCGTCATGGAGAACGAACCGCTTTGATAGCCTTCATCCGAGATGCGTGCCCAATGCTCTGGATGATAGGGCACGTTGTCCTTGGAATAGGCTGCAGGGCCATTGGTCTTAGGGTCGGCATAGATACGGAACACGGAGAAGTCGCAGGTCTGACGAGGCCACATCCAGTTGTCTGTCTCGCCACCAAACTTACCCATTGACTTAGGGATGGCGAAGACCAGACGCAGATCCGTAAAGTCGCGATAGGTAGTGGCAAAATAGCGGTTGCCCTCGTAGAAAGGTTTTATTTCAAGGCGCAGGGTAGAGTCATTCTCCTTCACCTCTTTCGACATCACTTTCTCGATGGAATCGAGGTATTCCTCTTTCTGCTCATTATTCATCATGTCGAAGCCATGGGCCATGAGGGTATCGGTGATATCCTTTTGCTCTACCATGAACGATACAAACATATCCTTATTAGGCAGTTCATCCTCGAAGGTCTTGGCATAGAAGCCATGGAGCATATAGTCGTGCTCTACGGTAGAATGGGAACGGATAGCCTCAAACCCACAGTGGTGGTTGGTAAACACCAGTCCGTCGGGCGATACAACGACCCCTGAGCAGTAGCCCGAGAAGTTGACCACGGCATGCATGATAGCATCGTCGGCCTGGTAGAGTTTTTCGTATGGCAGCTGATAGCCGTAGCCCTTCATCTGCTCATAGACAGCAGTGGGCAGGTTGTAAAGCGTCCACATACCCTCATCGGCATGGGAAGGGCTTGCTAATGTGATTAGCGCTACTAATGAAACGAGTATCTTTTTCATATTTTATTATTTTGTTTTCCTGAATTTCTTTCCAATGACGGGCAGACTGCTCAAGGGCAGGTCGCGCCAGATGATATAGGCCACAAAAAGCATGATGCCGATGGTATTTATCGTCACGCTGGCCCATGCCGGCAACAGGTCGTTGGTGTAGATCATAGGCACATAGCATATAGCTGCCAGAATGATATACATCACAATGCTTTTCATCGGATAAGGGATAGGATTCTTTACCTGACCAATGATATAGCTGAGCACCATAGCCGTGCCATAGCCTGCCACGCCGCCCCATGCACATGCCCAATAGCCATACTTTGGAATGAAGATGATATTGACGGCAAAGAGCACCAAACAGCCTGCCAATGAGAACCAGGCGCCATAGATGGTCTTGTCGATGAGCTTATACCAGAACGACAGGTTGAAATAGACTCCCATCATAATCTCTGCCACCATCACGATAGGCACCACGCCCATTCCCTCACGATAATCGGCACCAATGATATTCTGGAGCAAGGGAATCCATCCCATCACGCAGAGGAATGCCAATAGGGTGAAGATGAGGAAATACTTCATGGCCGAAGCATAGTATTCCGCCTTGTCGCCATCCTTGCTCTTGGCAAAGACAATGGGCTCATAGGCATAGCGGAAGGCCTGTGTGATCATGGCCATAATCATGGCTATCTTCACACATGAGCCATAGACGCCCAACTGCACGTTGGCCTCAGCCTCATCGGGATAGACTAGGGGAAAAATGATCTTATCGGCTACCTGATTCAGGATGCCGGCAATACCCAATACGAGGATAGGCCATGAATAGCCCAGCATCCGACCCAGTAAAGCGACATCGAAATGCCAGCGGATACGGAACATATCGGGAATGAAAAACAGCGTGATAAACCCTGTGCAGACCAGGTTGATGAAGAATACATAGAATACGGAGGTCTTACCCAGCCATACAAAGTACAACAGGTTCAAGCCGATGTTCAGCATGATGAACAGAAGTTTCAATGAAGCAAAACGGATAGGTCGCTTCTGGAAACGCAGGTAACTGAATGGCAGGGCCTGCAAGGCATCGAGTGCCACCACGACAGCCATCATCTGCAGGTAGTCGGGATGGGCCTCATAGCCTAAAGACGTGCTGATAGGACCAATGAAAGAAAAGACCAATGCCAGGAATAGCGCCGTGAGCATCGACACGGTGCCCATCGCTGTAGAGAAAACGGTATCGGGCTTATATTTGTCATCATTGGCATAACGGAACAGGGTGGTTTCCATGCCAAAGGTGAGCAACACCAAGATGAGTGCCGTATAGGCATAGACATTGGTACTGATACCATAGTCGCCCGAGGCTTTCGGCATATAATGCGTATAAAGCGGTACCAGCAGATAGTTGAGGAATCTGCCTACTATACTGGAGAGGCCATAAATGGCCGTGTCTTTTGCAAGTGATTTAAGGTTTGCCATAGGTTATGCAAAGAACAGATAGGAAATAAATATCGCTGCGATGATGCCTGCCAAGTCGGCCAACAGGCCGCAAGTCACGGCATGACGCGTATAGCGGATGCCCACGCTGCCGAAATAGACGGCGAGGATATAGAAGGTGGTATCGGTAGAGCCCTGGAAGATACACGACAGACGACCCACGAAGGAGTCGGCACCATAGGTAGTCATCGCATCAACCATCATACCACGCGCACCACTGCCCGAGAGGGGCTTCATCATCGCCGTGGGCAAGGCAGCCACGAAATCGCTGTCAACTCCACAGGCATTGACGATGTTGCCGATGCCCTGGATCAGATAGTCCATGGCCCCCGAGGCACGAAAAACGCCGATTCCAACGAGGATTGCCACCAGATAGGGGATGATACGGACGGCTGTAGAAAAACCATCCTTGGCTCCCTCGATAAAGGCATCATAGACATTCACTTTCTTAAAGACACCTGCCAGGATAAAGGCCATGATAATGACCATGAGCAGGATGTTGGCCACGGTGGTGCTCACCGTGTTCATCATCACTCCGTCGAGCCTACTGAAGCCCCAGATGATGGCCGACACCACCACGCAGGCACCACCAAGCGTCAGTATGATGACACGATTAAAGAGGTTGATGCGCTGAAAGAGCGAGGTGATGAGTACGCCCATGATCGTTGAAAAGAACGTAGCCAGGAGGATGGGAATAAAGACATCGGTGGGCTGGGCAGCACCCATCTGGGCACGATACACCAAGATAGATACAGGGATAAGCGTCAGGCCGCTGGTGTTGAGCACCAGGAACATGATCATCGGGTTCGAGGCTGTATCTTTCTTGGGGTTGATTTCCTGCAACTGCTCCATCGCCTTCAGTCCAAGTGGCGTGGCGGCATTGTCGAGTCCCAACATATTGGCAGCAATGTTCATGAAGATACTGCCCGTGACGGGATGGCCCTTGGGCACATCGGGAAACAGACGGACAAACAAGGGCGACAGCATACGGGCCAACACATTGACCACCCCACCTTTCTCGCCAATCTTCATCACGCCCAGCCAGAGCGACAGCACACCCGTCAGACCAAGTGATATCTCAAAAGCAGTTTTCGACGATGAGAACGTAGAGTCCATCATCGCCGGAAACACATCGAAATCGCCAAAGAACACCAGTCGGACCAGTGCCACCAGAAAGGCGATAACGAAAAAGGCTATCCAGATATAATTTAATACCATATCACATCCTTATCCTGTACCCACTGCTTGAATTTCGGATACTTGAGTTGGATATCCATATACTCGTCGCACCACTCAAAGGTTGGCTTCACAGCAATCTTTGCAGCAGCCACGCCCTTGTTGGCAATCAGCTCAATCCACTTGCCGTCCTTCTTCACCATGATACGGATGTCCTTACCCCTATTGGCTCTGTTGATACCCGTGATATCGAAGGAGACAGGGTCACGCTTCACACCACCATCACGCTCAGGAGCGTTGGTATTGATCATCTGTTTCTCGCCTGCATTGAAGAGGTCGTGCACATTCTTGCCTGCCACAGTCAGAGGCAGCGTGCCGCCAGCTGCCAGCAGGGTGATGGTAGCTGTGGTCTCAGAAGTGAAGGTCACGTCAAACACCACGTCGTTGAAGTCGAAGTCTGAGTTCTGCTTAGCTGTCAGGTCCTCAGCAATGATACGCACATCAGGCGTGATAGGATCGGGCTCCGGATCAGGATCGGGATTCGCGTTACTACGATTGAAACCTGGGTTACATGCCGTGGCTGGGATAGAGATGTTGGCACTACCTGTATTGAAATTGGTAGCGTAGATATAATCTTCCTTAAAGCCGTTGGCATAGTTGATATAGTCATACTGGCCTGACTTGCCCTGTGGGAAGTGGGTGGTCTCTGAGATTACAGCCAGCTTTCCGCCGTAGGTCACCTTGTTGCCCTGATACTCCTGACCAGGGGCACACTGGATCTTATTGGCATGGAACACCGCCCAACTGTCGCCCAGGCAGTAGATACCATAGTCTGCCTTGGTGGCATTGATGGTAGCCGTCTGCGTCACCTCAAACACCGAACCTGAGTTCATGTAGATATAGAACGGACCACCATTGAAGGTGCCGTTGTTGAAAGTGAAGACGCCACCTGCATTGAAGTTCTTGGTCACCACGCCGGCATTACTGTCCATACGGAACGAGCTGGTGCCAGGGTTGTCGCCCAGGTTGATATCAAAATCTTCGCTGACATGCAGTCGGCAGTTGTTGATCACCTGACTGCTGCCTGCATTATAGATGAAATACAGGGTGTTGTAGGTGCCGTTGTTCACCCAGGTGTTGTTGTTGCTGTTGACAATGGTGTTGCCATTAATAGTCGTCAGACCATTGTTCTCGAAGAAGGCACCACCCTCAGTACCCAGATAGGTACCTTCAAGGTCACCGTCGTTGATCAGTACCGAACCGTTGGAACCATCGCTGTTGCTGTTAGTAACACGGATCACACCATTAGAAACCATCGTGGCTTGGGCACCATTATACACTACGCAGTTGCCGTTCTCAGAGATCTCGGCAAAGGTAGAGTTTGCATCGGTATAGAACTTCGAACTATTGTTGAGCAGTTTGCCGCTACACTTGATCTCGCCGCCCTCGTTATAGAACAAAGCGGGGTTGTCGCGCACAATCAAGTTGAGCATTCCTCCAATGGTGATGGGGGTATTCTTGGCATAGAACGTGGCATTCTCGACCTGCAGCTCACCGCCGACCTTCACCTGACCATCCTCCACAAAGAACTCATGGCCGCCATTGACCACCAGCTGGTTCTTTGCCTCGAAGCCACCTTTCTTGATATAGTAGCTCACGTTGCCCGTGCTGATATTGTTGTTGATAGTCAGCTTGGCATTCTCGCCGATATAGACCTTACAGTTTTGCTGGAAGCCGTTGTTCAGCGTCACCGTAGCATCTTTCACAATGTAAATGGTGGTATTGTCGGCAATATAGACATTATTGTTTGAAAGGTCACAATTGCCATAGAAATAGAGCTCACCGCCAGAATTCTTCCAACCATTCTCAGCCGTGCCGCCACCGCCCCAGATGTTAATATTCATGCTTCCGTTGATATAGCTGACACCATTGGCATAGCCACCACCGCCATTGATACTGCTATAGGCAGGAATCCCATCAACATTGGTCTTAAACTTGTCGCCACTCATCTCGGAAGTAGTAGGTTTCAGGGGAATTGCGCTACTGAAATTGTAGTCGGGATAGATGGCACGCGTCATACGTGAAGCAGCCAGCTCCACCTGATCGAAACCCCAGTCCTGATTACCAGCAGGCTCACCAAATGTTCTGTTAAACGCATTGATATAATTGCTCGTCACCTCATCGTAGCCGGAGTCACCTTCCTCGTGCGAGCAACTGCTTACCATACCCATCACGGACACGGCAACCATACCTGTCATCAAAAACTTCTTCATAAAAAACTTTTAACGTTAAAATTCGATTGCAAAGTTACGCATTTTCCTGCCCGTATATCCTATTTTTCAGTTAAAAAGTACAAAAATCGCGATGATAGTCTATAAAATGAGCCGTTGTATGAGGTACAAACCATTATTTTTCGTAATTTCGCCAACGAAAACGAAAAGACCTCAGAAAACGATGACCAAAATATCCAAGATATTTTTCCTTATATTTGCCGTCATACTGCAGGTGACGATGATGGAGTCGTGCCGAAAATTTGACTTCGAGCAGTTCCGCGAAATTGTGAAGCAGAACTATCTGATTGACTCCATTGACGAGCAACACACCTGGAACCTGCTGAAGGAGCGTGCCGTACGTATCAAGTCGCAGGTTGACGACCCAGACATCGCCTATGTACAGGTGCTCGACGGCAACCCTTTTGAGAAAGAGGGTGTGGAAATTTTGGCCAATCGACTTTGTACAGACGGCAACACGGTGAGTCCCACCTTCTCGGTGCCTGCCACAAAGACAGAATTCTGGGCCGCTGCCGTCACCAATCAAGGGAAATACTACGTGATTCCCATTGAGGACAAGAGCGATGTGGTGATTGGTGGTTCTCGCATGATCAGCAACAAACTGATGATAAGCCGCCCTGTGGGACAGACCTTTACTTACATGTTTGAAGAGGACTATCCTTACCCTGGTGACTTCGACTTCAACGATGTAGTGTTGCGCATCTCGCAACAGGCTGTAGCCCAAAACAAGCTGAAACTTACCGTCACCCTTGCTGCCGTTGGCGCCACGAAGCAGTTGGGAGCTGCCATCCGTTTCCCCTTGTTGAAATCTTCCGATATAGAGAAGGTGACTATTGACGAGGGGCGTCGCTTCGACGAGGGCTACCCCGTAGAGCGCTATTTCATCGACGATGAGAAAGTGCTGGTACGCGGACGTGACGGTTCGGCTGTCATCAACCTTTTTGACGATGCCCACTGGTGCATGAACAGCGACGAGAAAAACGGACAGGTGGTGCGTATGTACTACAACACCCGTAACTATGAAGTGAAAAACGAGAGTGTCAACATGCCTACCGTCTCACGTACATACAATATTTATCTAAACGAGGGTATCGATGCCTCGTTCCTCCAATTGTCAGACATTGACCCCTTTATCATTGCCAACAGCAATGGATTGGTGGTCGAGGTCCACACATTTACCTACAAATACAGTGAGGCTATCTGGCACTACACCAACGGTCCTGGTAGTGAGGACGACATGGTACCTTGGGCACTGATGGTACCCGATGGCGACTTCCGCTACCCAGTCGAGGGGATGTTCTTAGGCCGTTATCGCAACGGCGAGAGCACTGGAGCCTATAGCCGCTATGGCCACTCGTTTGGCGAATGGGGCCGCAACCACACCAAATCAGAAGACTGGTGGCTTTATCCCAGTGAAGCACAGGTCTATCAGCCGTAAAAATACTCATAAATAGGGATTGTGGTATTTCTTGAAAAGGTGTACCTTTGCACCCGATTTCAGTAATAACAACCATTCAATCATTATGCATTATGAGAAAGATTTTTACGCTATTCGTCGTTTCGTTTTTCACTTTGATAGCCTCTGCACAGGGACAGCACGCCGCTGCTGCCATGAAGTTTGTTGGAAAAGCCAACTTCTCGGTGTCTAGCGTCAACGTGCCGGTTGAGAGTGACACCATTCTCTATGCAGGAAGTGACTTCACCATTCCCTCTATGACATACAGCATGGCTGGCCACGATATGGTTATTCCTTCGTTTGTCATTACCAACACCACTTTTACGGGTGGCTATGCTGGTGTGACATGGGAAGACCAGACCTTTACCGCCACTACGACCGATGGCAATACGGTGAACGGATCATCGCTGGTGGGCTCGTTTACACACAACAATGGTATTTATAATGTGAAGCTCTCTATCACCTTCACCTATGGCAAAATGCCGATGCCCATCACCTATACCATCGACAGCTATTACGTCAAGGCCTACAGCACCCTGCTCGACGCGACCATCGACCAGACATATCAGACGGCAGAGGCAGTGACCTATAACGTGCGCACCTATCTCGATGGCGACGTGACGAAGGTTGACATTGAGGTGCCCACCTTCTCGCTGACGGAGTCGGCTATCGGTGCTTTGACCTCTGGCGGCTACACCGTGAAGGGACTCGTTTACGATGAGGTGAAGAAAGCCTACTACCGCGACTACACCAGCGATGGTCTGAAGATGCACTTCACGGCCACCGGCATGGATAGTGACTACGAACTCGGCACTAATGGCAAGAAACAGGAGATTAGCGTCGCCTTCGACGGCACCAAGGATATCAACATCCAGAATGTGTTCCAGCCAGGTCGTATGCCCTTCCCCATCGCCACCAGCTTCGTCATCAACACCTCTACAGATGTGAAGACCATTGCCACAAAGACCGCCGCAAATATTGAAGCCGTCTATAACCTCAGCGGACAGCGGGGGACCAACGGTGCCAAGGGTCTGCTCATCAAGAACGGCAAGAAGTATATCCGCAAATAAAAACATATAGGAATTGACTTCCCTCCATTCCACGATCATACGGATGATGACAGGCTGTGGGCTATTACTGATCACAGCCTGTCATGGTCTTTTCGACGACCTCTACGACGAGCCAGCAAAGCCCGCCGCTGGCGACCTATATGTCGATGCCAGCAGTTGGACGAAGTGGCACTACATCGATCTTCACGCCATACAGGAAGCGATAGTCAAAGGCGAAGAGCCCGACCTCTCGTTCCACACTTACGATATCCCATTGGAAGAGGTGAGTGAGGAAGAGTCTGATGGCAACGGCATCTATACCTATTGGTATGATGTGTTTGGTGAGGGCATCTCCAATCATGAGTTGCGCAACCACTACCCCACCATTCGGCAACCCGAACCTGAACACTGGGATTTGGCCATCCATCGCAACAATGTGCGCACCAATGGCGGGGCCGTGATGGAGACCTCGCTCACCAGCATCAGCGAGGTGGGCAGTAGTAGTGTCTATGCCACCCTGCCGTTTGTAGAGGATACTTGGAATGAGATGGATGTCTGGACGGTGCAAGACCAGATGCTCAACGGTCTGGTGGGTAACCAGCGCATCAAGGTCAACAGCGAACTAGGCAAGTGGTTGCAGTTGGATATTCCCCCAATGCCTCCATCGTTTATCTATAATGGTCACGTGTTTATCGTGCGCTTCAGCGACGGCACCTATGCCGCCCTTCGACTTAAGAACTATATCGGAACCGACAACGTCAAATGCAAGCTTACCATAGAATACAAATATCCGTTGTAGCGATGTTGCTGGCCGCCAGTGGGGTTGAAGCGCAGAAGTTCGTCCACGATTTCGACCACGACACCCTCGCCTTGCAGCAGGTAGTAGTTACAGGCACCCGTACGCCCAAGTCGTTGGCTAACACGCCCGTGCCCACCAGTCTCATCACTCATCAGGAGATAGAGCGGGCCGATGCCACAGACATCCAAGCCTTGTTGCAACAGGAGATGCCAGGGGTGGAGTTCTCGTATGCCATGAACCAGCAGACCCACCTGAACCTCTCGGGTTTCGGTGGACAAGGCATCCTGTTCTTAGTCGATGGCGAGCGGTTGGCTGGCGAGACGATGGACGATGTGGACTTTTCCCGCTTGGTGATGACCGGCATCGAAAGGGTGGAGATCGTAAAAGGTGCCGCCTCGGCCCTCTATGGCAGTAATGCCGGAGGCGGCGTGGTCAACATCATCACGCGTCAGGGTCGTCAGCCCTGGCACATCACGGCCGATACCCAGTGGTCGCGCCACAATGGTCAGCGCTATAACCTAGTGAACGACATCAACCAAAAGCAATGGCACAACAACCTATCAGCATCGTGGAGCAGTGTTGACAACTTCACCGTGAACAGTGGAGCCAATCCTGTAACCCGTGTGTTCAGTGAGGTCTATGGCAACCGTACGTTGAACGTGAAGGAGCGACTTACCTTCGATGCTTCCGACCAACTGAAGCTCATCGGCAGGATGGGGTATTTCTTCCGCCAGGTGCCCCGTTCGCCCAGCGAGCCCGAACGCTACCGTGACTACTCGGCAGGACTGAAGGGTAACTGGTTGATGAGCGATGCAGACCAACTGGAAATCTCGTATGCCTTCGACCAGTATGACAAGTCGGTCAAGCAAAAGGCCCTGGGCCTCGATGTGCGTACCTATAGCAACGTGCAAAATAGTGTCCGCGCCCTCTACAACCATGACTTCGCGGGCGATATGCTCACCATAGGCGGCGATGTGATGCACGACTACCTGATGAACACCAAGCTCACCGACCGCACACGCACTCAAAACACCTTTGATGCCTTTGTACAGTACGACTGGAACCTCTCGTCACAGTGGGAAGTGGTGGGTGCCCTGCGCTACGATTTTTTCAGCGACGGCCATCTGTCGCGTGTCACGCCTAAGCTCTCGGCCCGCTATCAACCCGACCGCCATCTGAACCTGCGTCTGGGCTATGGCATGGGCTTCCGTGCTCCCACGTTGAAAGAGAAATACTCTGAGTTTGATATGTCGGGCATCTGGATTGTAGAGGGTAGCAAGAATCTCCGTCCTGAGTCAAGTCATAACCTGAACCTCTCAGCCGAATATGCGCATGGCCGATATAATATGATGGTGATGGGCTATTATAATCAGGTACGCAACAAAATTTCTACGGGCGTGCCCTATTATGCTTCCGACGGTAGCAAGCAGTTGCGCCTGCCCTACAATAACCTTGAGCACTACAGCGTCTATGGTGCCGAGGCATCGGCACATGCCCGTTGGCAGTCGGTCAGTGCCAAGATTGCCTATGCCTACACCTGTGAACACCTGCCTAAGGACGGCAATGGCAACACCATCAACAACCAGTATATCCCTGCCCGTCCGCACTCGCTGACTGCTGAGGTGACCTACGACCATGCGTTCTCTGCCGACTATCGTCTCAGTGTGACCCTCAACGGCCGATGGCTCTCGACTGTTGACAATGAGGAATATCGCGACTATTATGACATCTCGAAGGGCACGGCCACTGTCTGCTACCCCGCTTACAGTCTGTGGCGCCTCTCTGTGCAACAATGGTTGTGGCAGCGCCTGAAACTGACGGTGACGCTCGACAACCTGTTGAACTACAAGCCTAAATACTATTATCTCAACGCGCCCATCACCGATGGTACCAACCTGAAGGTGGGCATAGGTATCGATCTGAACTGATGAACAAAAGACCATATATCGGAAAAACTCTGGGAGCTTTCCTCGTGGTATTGCTGCTGATGCCGCTGGGCCATGCTCTGATGATTCTGATGGAACATTACTTGGAACCCACAGCCTTACATTATGCCGCCTTTACAATGGGATTGACAGGCTTTGTGATCACCATTATAGGGGCTTTTGCAAAAAGTGATACGCGCCAGACCATCTGGGGCATCATCGGTGCCATGCTCTTCTGGACGGGGTGGGTAGAGTTTCTCTTCGTCTATTATGCACAGCGCTATGGCGTACACTGCGACCTGATAGGTAGCGGCATCGTGCAGACCACCTCACACTATGCCGACGGCATCGCCGTGCAGCATGATTTTACCATCAACGGTCAGGCACTCGACACCTTTAGCCGTCAGGAACTGAAGGTCATACGCGGCTCGCGTCCGGAGTATCTCATCCTTCCTGCCACCTTTGGGCTGTGGATGATGGTGATGATGTTCTATGTTTTCTGCACCAAGACCGGTTGCGACCTCATCAACTGGCTGCAGAACCACTGTCTGCCTGCCGATCGCCGTTTCAGCAACCTGCAGGGCGGCATCCGTGTAGGCATCCGTAATGCCTCGTTTGTGGTGTTTATGGAGTGGAATGTGATGATGTGGGGAATCTATCTGGTGCTGATGTTCTGTTATGACCCTGTGTTCTTGGGACAGTCGCATCCCGTCACCATTATCCTGGCGCTGGTGTGCCTCATCGGTTCGGCACTGATGCTCAAGAAAGAGTTGCATATCGCCTCATGGGGGCGCAACATCCGCTATGCCCTGGCTACGGTCATCATCTTCTGGACCTTTGTCGAGGTGATGGCCCGCAATGGATTCTTCAACGAGATATGGGTTGATCCGCTAAACCACATTGGCGAGATGATAGCCATCCTGGTCGTATTCCTGACAGTTGTGGCTATCACCCTATTCTTTTCGCGCTTTATCTCTACGGAAGAGTAATTACTGAAGCGAACTACTTACTGAATCCTGTACACCCTGTTGGCTACGGGATTGTCTGCGGTTTTCTTGTACCAGCCCTTCACGGTCTCATCGGTTGTCGAGGCATCCTTTGCAAACTCCACGAAGTTGGGATAAGCCTCCTTGATACACACATATTCGATAGGCCACTCCCAGTCAGAGGGAATGACTATACCATGAGGATCCTGTCCCCTCTTAGCAATATGTACGCCACCGATCACCGATGGTGAATCAATCCAGAAGTCGGCATCGGCAAACGAGAAGTTGGCTGGTGTCTTGATATAGCCCGTGACTACAGACACATCAGGCTTCAGACCCGTGTTGATGAGCTGACCGGCCCGCTGTCCCAGGAAGTCGTGCACCTCCTTGCCGCCAAACAACGCCTGATTGCCCAGATAAGCTTTCAGACTCAGGGCAGCACCTGTACAGCAGAGTGTCACGTCAAGTTCACTCTTATCGACCTTCTTCGTCGCTTCATCATAATGGTAGCTCACCTTCAATACCACATCGTTCATGTCATAGTCGCCGATGGGTGAGTCTTCAAAGGCATAAGTCCACACACTGGGACGACTCTCGGCCTCCTCTTGAGGCACACCGTTATAGCCAGGACAACAACCCTTCTCGCCCCTGACAAACACATTGCTGCCAGGAATCTGAATGTTAGCCTTTCCCTGCTTGACCATCACCACACCGCCATTGCCCACCATTCGGGTGTTGCCATTGGTGCCTAGTCCATTGGCCACGTATTTCTGGAAAGCCTGATAGGCATTTTCCTCTGTATGTCCCATGCAGTTATTGGTCTTGTTCTCCACACTCACAGCGATGTAATTGGCAAAATAACCACGGGTCAGCGGACCTTCGCCATCCCAGTTCAGGTACTTTACCTTCTCAAATTCCACCACAGCCAAGCCACTGGTAGGACCTTGCCAGATGGTACCATTGTTGTTGAGCCATCCGGCACAGAGCAGTGCGCCAGAGGCCAGACTGACATAAGAGGGATCGGAAGTGCCGTCTTCGCTGATGCTCATCACCAGTTCGCGTCCCACATACAGATACGAACCTGCCGTCATCTCAATGTTACGGGCCGACATATCGTTCTTGCAATACCACTGACAGGCATTGAAGATACGGGCATTGGGAGCGTTCTTCTCAGTGTACCAGTCGTTATTATACACTGCCGAGTGGTCGATATTCACGATGCCGTGGTTATAGAAGTTACTCTCCTGACCGCCGGCACGATACTCGTTGGCCTTCAGCATGTTGTAGTTGTAGAACTTGCCGAAGTTATTATTGAAGATACCCACATCAATGGTACCGCCATTATAGTTTTCGTAACCGGCCTCATTGCCATTGGTCACGAGAATCTGTCCCTCGCCACTCACCATACCGCCCGGCATCACCACCAGTCGTGACTGGTTGACCAGTTCCAACTGCTTGTCCTTGGGGATGGTCAGTTTGCCTCCATTGGCCACGATCACCAATCCACGGCTACCCACACGCTGGTTGTCGTTCAGGTTCCAAGTACCAGTCACCACCACTGTACGCTCACAATGGTTGGGAACACCATCGGTCAGGCCCTCAGTAGCCAACACATTGATGGTTTTATCCCATGTGCTGGTAATCTTAAAGTGGTCCACATAGTTGTCGCCATAGTTCCAATGACCCTCAATGCCGTCAACCCATTTCAGCCAACTGCTATGACCGCCATTGACACAGCGCTGCACCACAATCTCCCAAGCGGCCTCACGCGTGCTCACGCCATAGTAGCTGAAGTTCCACCAGGTAAACTGCTGGACATTATCCACCCAGAACTGCTTATCGTTGCCCTGCAGCTCCCAATCATTAACAGTAAACTCACCAATTGCATAGTGGCCGGGTTCTGCCTCTACCCATGCCTTGTAGTTAGCATAGATATTGGCATCATTAGGTTCCTGTGCATTCTGCAGGTAAGTGTTCACGTATGCCTGATCGGGTATGCTGCTCAGGTGAGGCACGCTGGGTGCTGCCATCGAGCGCAAAGAACGGGCTTCGGCCTCCTCGCCAATGGTGGTTTTCATCACGCCATCAACCACTGGCACGTAGCGATAGGTGGTATAGCCATTATGATCGGCCACGCCTACCATCAGGCGCGAATCGGCCGAGGGATACTCAAACGAGGCCTCGAAGGTGGCACCACTCTCTATCTCGCCCTCTGCCAGCACATAACCCATGCCGTCGGCCAGGGGATCATTGCTATAGATCGTCACGGCATAGGTCTCACCATAATCGCCTGACACGGTAATCTGGGCGCTGGCCTGTGCCGTCATACGCCAGTCCTGATTGGGATCAATGGAGTCAATCTCCAACAGCGCTGCCGCATTCTTCAGTTTTTCCTCTTCGGTATATACTCTGACGCCATCGTCAGTGGAGCAGCCGTTCAACAACATAAAACCTACGGTTGCCAAAGCTGCCACAAAACACTTCTTCATCATAATTATATATATAATTCGCGGCAAAGTTACGATGTTTTTTTGAGAAACAGAAGATTTTTACCCACTTTTTCAGTAAAAAGGATTATCTTTGCAGACGGAAACAAAACCTAAGCACCTCAAAGACATGAAACTGAAATCATTATTGATGTCAGCAGTAGCCCTCTTCTGGAGTATGGCTGGTATCGCTCAAAACAACGTGTTTATCTACGCTCCCAACCCTGGAGCCGGACTGCATCTGGCTACTCAGGAAGACAATGTCTGGAAAGACCTGGGGCAGCTCTGCTCCTCCGACTACGGCACATGGGGTGTTGAGAAAAAGATGTACCATCCCTCACTCTGTAGGGCCACGGACGGTTCGTGGCGACTGGTGTTCCAAGTCAACGACCGTGCGCCACTCTTTGCCGCCTCTTACAGTAAGGACCTGATTACCTGGCGGCCGCAGGACTATCCCCTCGTGTCGGCAAAGAAATGCCTGAGTCCTGTGGTGACCCCTGCCGGCGACTACTTCAGCATCTGCTACAACACTGGCGACGGCGCTGTTCGCTGCATAACGGGCACCCTTGACTTCCGCCATTTCTATGGCGATGTCGCCCTCTCTTCTGTCAACGAGAAGCTGTGGCAGCGCGACACGATTGCCATCAACGGACAGCAGCTTGACGGCCAGCTCTTTTCCATTTCTGACAACGAACTGAAAACCATCCGCAGCCATTTTGAGAAAAGCACTCAAGACTGGCGAAAGAGCAACGAGCGGATGTACGACGATGCAAAGAACCTGCAGTTGCCAGCCACCATGGAAGCCACCCTCAAGGTCTATCCCAATGAGGAAAAGGCCATCAGCGACAAGCTCATCGGCATCTTCTTCGAGGATATCAGCTATGCGGCCGATGGCGGACTCTATGCCGAACTCATCCAGAACCGTGACTTTGAATACACGGCTCGCGACCATCAGGGCTGGAATGCCACTACGGCCTGGCACTCCAGAAAACCCATAGAGATTGCTACTGAGCACCCCCTGCATCCCAACAACCCACACTATGCCCTGATTTGGCAGGACACCCTGTGGAATGAAGGATGGGATGGCATCGCCGTTGAAAAAGGTAAGAAATACGATTTCTCTATGTTTGTCCTTGCTGGTGGCCAAAAACAGGACTTCTTGATTCAGCTCATAGCCGACGATGGCAAGGTGTTAGCCAAAAGCAAACTGAAGACGAACGCCAAGGACTGGCAGCAGTTCTCTACGGTGCTCACCGCCAAGGCCAGCAATGAAAAGGCCCGTCTGGCCATCATTCCGCAGAGGGCAGCCCATGTGGGTGTCGATATGATCTCGCTCTTCCCCCAGGAGACCTTCATGAATCGCAAGAACGGTCTAAGAAAAGACCTCGCCCAGGTCATTGCCGACCTGCACCCTAAGTTCGTGCGCTTCCCTGGTGGCTGTATGAGTCACGGACAAGGCCTGCAAAATATCTACCACTGGAACCATACCGTAGGGCCGCTGCAGGAGCGCAAGCCCGACTTCAACATCTGGCACTATCACCAGACGCGCGGACTGGGTTTCTACGAGTATTTCCAGTTCTGTGAGGATATCGGTGCCGAACCCCTGCCCGTCCTGGCTGCTGGCGTGCCCTGTCAGAACTCTGCCAACAATGCCGAGGGCATCGGCGGACAGCAGGGAGGCATTCCCATGGCAGATATGCCGGCATACGTTGAGGAGATCTGCAACCTTATCGAATGGGCCAACGGCGACCCTGCCACCAACAAATGGGCCAGGATGCGTGCCGATGCAGGACATCCCGCTCCCTTCAACCTGAAATACCTTGGACTGGGCAACGAGGATATCATCTCTACCGTCTATGAAGAGCGCTACGAGATGCTGTGCAAGGCCATCCGTGAGCGCTATCCCGACATTAAGATCTGCGGCACGGTAGGCCCCTTCCACACGCCCTCGGCCGACTACCTCGAGGGTTGGGACTTCACCAAGAAGCACCCCGACCTGCAGTTCATGGTCGATGAGCACTACTACGAGTCAACGGGCTGGTTTATGCACCATCGCAACTATTACGACAACTACGATAGAAAGTCGGCAAAAGTCTATCTGGGCGAATGGGCTGCCTCTACGCATGTAAAGCGTCCTAATGTGGAAACGGCACTGGCCGAGGCCCTCTATCTCACGGACATAGAGCGCAATGGCGACATCGTGGAGATGACCAGTTACGCCCCCATGCTCAGCAAGGACGGCCACTCCAACTGGAACCCCGACATGATCTATTTCTCTAATACACATATCCGCACCACCCCCGCCTACGAGATTCAGCGCCTCTTCAGCGTCTATGGCGGCGACCGCTATGTCAATTCTCAATTATCCATTGTCAATTCTCAATTAGCCCACCGCATTGGTGCCAGCGTGGTGCGCTCTTCGAAGACCGGCAAGCGCTATCTGAAACTCATCAATGCCCTGCCCGCCACCTTGAAGATTCAGGTTGAAGGCATCCAGCTTCCTGCCAGCGTGAGATGCCAGCAGTTTACTGGTACCATCGACGACCAAAAAGCCAAGGCTGTAGAGATAGAGACCAGCGAGCCCACGACGCTTCCCCCCTATTCTCTACGCGTCATAGAATTATAGTTTTTTTTCTAAAATCAGAAAAAAGTAGTACCTTTGAGGCTGCTATGCAACCTCGAAGGTAGGTTGCACCTCGGAAAAACTCAAACAAGTTTGGTTTTTCGCTCGGTTTACACTACCTTTGCACCCGCAATGAACAGACTGGAACAGAGAAGACGCTTAGTGGCACGCTGGTTGTTGGCAGTATTCCTGCCAATGATGATGCTGACGGTCCTTCATATACATGATGAAGGGGCCTCATCACATATTACCTGCGATGCCTGCGTCAATCATATTCCTCATGGTGGCCATCTGTCGGCGGCAGACTTTTTCCAGCACGACTGTGTGATATGCCAGTTTGCAAGTCTGAGCTTTGTGGCCGCAGTGGTTATCGGCATATTGCTGTTCATCACATTGAGCCCCAAGCGCCTGCCCTTGCGGATCTCGCTGTTAATGAGTCGGCAGGTAGGCATCGTCTTTGGACGTGCGCCTCCTCGTTGTTTCTGAACTCCAGCTTATTATTGACATTTCAGAAACAACAATTATTTTTACGACAATGAATAAAAGAATGATTCTTATGTCGTTGCTGTGCTATGGTGCAGCAATGACAGCACAAGAGGCATCCGACTCTTCGGATGTCTTCTATAAACACCTGAGACTTAACGAACTGACCGTGACGGGTGTTACGGGACAGACAAAGTTGCGCGATATGCCTGCACCCGTATCTGTGGTCACGCCGCGCGAACTGCGGGCCGCTACTGGCACCAACATCATCGATGCCATCAGCCATCAGCCAGGCATCGCCCAACTGACCACGGGCAACGGCATCTCAAAGCCTATCATCCGCGGACTGGGCTACAATCGTGTGCTGGTAGTATCGGACGGCGTGCGACAGGAAGGCCAGCAGTGGGGCGACGAGCACGGACTGGAGATAGACGAACATAGTGTTCACTCGATAGAAATCCTGAAAGGCCCTGCCTCGCTGATGTATGGCTCGGATGCTATGGCGGGCGTACTGATTCTTCACAGCACACCCTCACTGGCCGAGGGCGAGATGACGGGAAAGGTGAGCACAGGCTATCAGACCAATAGCGGACTCTTTGACTACTCGCTGAACTTCGCGGGCAACAAGAAAGGCTTTGTATGGAATGCCCGCTACAGCGAGAAGATGGCCCATGAGTTTAAGACGCCCGTCGACGGCTATGTGCCTGGTACCCAGATGCACGAGCGCGCCGGCTCGCTATTATTGGGCATCGACAAGGCGTGGGGACACTCTCGCCTGAAATGGGATACCTATCATCTGATGCCCAGTATGGCCGAGGGTGAACGCGACCCACTGACAGGTGAACTGGAACACGACTACGCGCTGAAGACCTACCACCGCCAGTTGCCGTATCAGGATATCAAGCACTATAAGGTCACTTGGGATCATGCCCAGCATCTGGGGCATGGTATGCTGAAGGCTATCCTGGCCTACCAGCAGAACCGCCGTCAGGAGTTCGAGGACAACACTGCTGAGCCTGAGTTGTATTTCAATTTGCACACAGCCACCTACGACCTGCGCTACCAACTGGCCATTGCCAATAGCCAACTCTCGGCAGGCATGAGTGGCATGTATCAGGAGTCGGACAATCTCGCTGAGGAGGCGCTGATCCCCGCCTATCGTCTCTTTGACATCGGAGGCTATGCCACAGCCCAGACAACCCTTGACCGCTGGACACTGAGCGGCGGTCTGCGTATGGACAACCGCCATATCAACGGCTATGGCAACTACAGTGGATTGACAGGCAGCATCGGTGCCGTGTGCCGCGTCATTGCAACGCCCACACAATCCTTGAACTTCCGTCTCAACCTGGCTCGCGGATTCCGTGCGCCAAACATGAGCGAACTGGGCAGTGATGGCGTGCACGAGGGTACCATCCGCTATGAGCTGGGCAACCCCGACCTGAAGTCGGAATATAGCTGGCAGGCCGACCTTGGTGCCGATTATCATAATAATTACGTGTCAGCACAGGTGAGCCTCTTCCTCAACCGTATTGAGAACTATATCTTCTCACACCACATTACAACCGTGATAGACCCTCAGTACCGCACCTTCTCCTATACTCAGGGCGATGCCGTGCTGAAGGGCTTTGAGGCATCGGTTGACTTCCACCCCTTCCACAGCCTGCACTTCGGCAACTCGTTCTCTCTGGTCGATGCCCGCCAGTTGCACCAGCCCAGGGAGTCACGCTATCTGCCCATGACACCTGCCCCCCATTGGACCTCCGACCTGAAATACGAGATTACCCACCACGGCAAGACCTTCAACAATGCCTTCGTAGCCGTAGGGCTGGATTGCTTCCTGGCTCAGGACCATTACTATATGCTTGACGACACCGAGACACGTACACCCTCCTACACCCTCTTCAATGCCAGCGCTGGTACTGATCTCTTCATTAACAGGCGCAAGGTGGCCGAGCTCTATCTCACCGCACAAAACATCTTCAACCGTGCCTATCAAAACCACCTCAGCCGACTGAAATACACCGATGTCAACGCAATTACTGGTCATCAGGGCATCTACAATCCAGGCAGGAATATCGCATTAAAGGTCATCGTACCCATACTGTTTTAACAGCTATCCAAATAAATTCTGGCCATTACTTCATGAATAATGGTCAGGATTTTTTTGTTATTATCAAGAAAAAGACGTACCTTTGCAAACAAACAGCAACTGATTAGCATTTTCTTAGGCATGAAAAGACTACAACTCCTACTTCTCGCGTTGTTGCCCCTTTGCGCAATGGCCGACGACATCAGTACCCAACAGGCAGAACAGATAGCACTGTCTTTCGACCACTCACGACGTGCCGCAGCACGCACAGCCGACGGCAGTGAAGTATCATCAGCCGTCAGACTGGTGGAGAGCCGCACCCAGAACGGTGCTCCGCTCTACCATCTGTTCAACCGCAAGGGAGGCGGCTTCGTGCTGGTGGCCGGCAGCGATGCCGTGCGTAGCGTGCTGGCCTACTCAGATACCGACACCATCAGTGCCATGGCCGATCTGCCACCTGCCATGCAGGAGATGATCGAGGCTTACGGCACCTATGTCCAGGAGTCACGTCATAGGGCAGGCGATAACTTCGGCGACGACCTCCCTGAGCCCACTACTGCCGTCAGTCCGCTCATCAAGACCACATGGAATCAGACCCCGCCCTTCAACAGCATGTGTCCTATCTATAACAGCAGCCGCTGCATCACTGGCTGCGTAGCCACCGCCATGGCTCAGATCATGAAATACCACAGCTATCCTGCCACAGGCACGGGCAGCCACTCCTATCAGTGGAACAACCAGACGCTGAGCACCGATCTCTCGGCGCACACCTATAAATGGAACAAGATGTTGACAAGCTACTCGTCAGCATCTTATACCAACGAGAACGTGCAGTCTGTGGCACAACTGATGTTCGACTGCGGCGTGGTGTGCGAGGCCAACTATGGCGCCAACCTGACTTATGCCAGCATCTATCGACAGTTTGTCGATTATTTCGGCTACGACTCCGGAAGTGCGTGGATGTATAAGAACCAGACCAGCAACGCCCAGTGGGAGCGTATCATCAACGATGAGCTGCTGGCAGCGCGCCCCGTCTATTACTGTGCTCAGGACAAGAACTACTCAGGACATCTGTTTATCGTCGATGGCTGCGACAACAACAACTATTTCCATATCAACTGGGGATGGGGCGGCAATCAGGACGGCTACTTCACCCTCACCCTGCCCGACAAGCGAGGCGATTACTGGGACCGTCCCAGCTGTATCATCGGACTGAAGCCTGGCACCGAGACCTCAGAGCCCGACTTCACCGTGGCTCTGCCCTACAATCTGGAGTCGCCGATTATTGCGATGACTGGTCATACCAGCTATGGCTTGTTCAGAGGCAATTTCACCAACCACTCCACACAAGACCTGAAGGTAGAAAGAGGCACACGCTTCACCAGTGTCACCACTGGAGAGACTTATTATTATGGAGACGGCTATGTGGAGACATGGAAAGCCAAGGAGGAGACTGAGAACTATTACTTCAATTTACAGGAACTGCCCGTCGCAGAAGACAGCTACATCGTGGAGCCCGTCTATCGAATCAACGGCGAGGGCGACTGGCAGTCGTTCCGTCCGCTACGCAATGACATCGCACCCGTCAAGTTGCAGGTGGTCAACAACATTGAGCCCAGCAACCAGCGTATCTATATCGTGGGCAACCTGACACTCACCTCCTCGCGCACCGCCCTGCGCAACGACCCCGACAACTGGATAGAGGCCTATGGCAATGTCGTGGTCGATGGCAGCTATACAGGCGACTATATCTTCGGCCTGATGCTGAAGGACATCAGAAGCAGTGCCACACAGTTTATTCCTGCTGGCAGCAGGATCCTACGTCCTGGAGGCGAGCGGTATGTCTATGTCGGCATTCCTGCTTCCTGTGTATCCTACGACGGCACCTTCAATATTGAACTGGCCTATCGCGAGGCAGCCTATGGCAGCGAGTGGAAAGCCATCAAGCAGGCCAACGGACTGGCTTCTCAGGTAAAGAATCTGCTGGTGAAAGGTGGTGAGGGCAGCGTGCCGCAACTCATCATCAGCGACTTTGGCATTGAAACGAATACCGTGGAGAATGTGCTCCAGGTGACGGTCAAGACCAAAATAAAGGCTGTCAACGACATCAAGGCGACACTGATAACCTACTGGACGCTGGGATCACAGGATGAGGACATCGACCTGAAGGCAGGCGAGAGCCAGGAGTTTATCTATACCAACACCTACCCGAATGCTTCTGCCGACATCCAATACTATGCCTACACGTTTTACGAGATCAATAAAGAATACTATTACCCCTCGGTCAACTACCTCTACTACACACTGCTGCCACCCACTACCGACATCCAGCAGCCTGCCACACAACAGGCTGACGACGACGACATGGTGAGCGTCTATCTCACATCGGGTGTCTGCATACGCCAGGGGCTGACACAGCGTGAGGCACTCCGCAACCTGCAGCACGGCACCTATATCCTGCGTACAACAGACGGCAGAACAAGGAAGATAACACGCTAAAGCATTATCCTCAATATGAAGATCGGAGAAATAGAGTTTGGCCCCCGCCCCGTGTTTCTGGCACCTATGGAAGATGTCACGGACATCGGCTTCCGACTGCTTTGCAAGCGGTTCGGTGCATCGATGGTATATACGGAGTTTGTATCGGCCGAGGCCCTGATACGTGATGTAAAATCCACCCAGCAAAAGCTGACCATCAGCGACGAGGAGCGCCCCGTGGGTATTCAGATCTACGGACGTGACGTGGATGCGATGGTCGAGGCCGCCAAGATTGTGGAACAGGCTGGCCCTGACCTCATAGACCTGAACTTCGGCTGTCCCGTAAAGAAGGTGGCAGGCAAGGGGGCTGGTGCCGGTATGCTGCAAAACATCCCCAAGCTGCTGGAGATTACACGAAAGGTGGTCGATGCCGTCAAACTCCCTGTCACCGTGAAGACCCGTCTGGGTTGGAACCACGAGCAACTCATTATCACCGAACTGGCCGAACAGCTACAGGACTGCGGCATCAAGGCCTTGACCATCCACGGCCGCACTCGTGCACAGATGTACACTGGCGAGGCCGACTGGACGCTCATTGGCGAGGTGAAGCGCAACCCGCGCATCCATATCCCCATCATCGGCAATGGCGACATCACTTCGCCCGAAGAGGCCAAGCAGGCATTCGAGACCTACGGCGTAGATGCCATCATGGTGGGACGTGCCACCTTTGGTCGCCCCTGGATTTTTAAGGAAATACGTGATTATATTGATAACAACGCGGTGGACAGCAACTTCGGCTTCAACGAGAAGCTGGACATCCTCGAAGAACAGTTGCGTATCAACATTGAGCGCATCGACGAGACGCGCGGCATCCTCCATACCCGTCGGCATCTGGCTGCCACCCCTATCTTCAAGGCCATCCCCAATTTCCGACAGACACGCATCGCCATGCTACGCGCCTCAAAGATGGACGAACTGATGGCCATCCTTGAGGACACGCGCAAGCTCTTGGGATAGTTATGATTCGTGTATGATATTTCGTGGGTGGTGGTTGAGCACCTCGTCGCGCAGGGTCTGCATGGAGAGATGAGTGTAGATCTCCGTGGTGCCGATGCTCTCGTGACCCAGCAGGGCCTGGATGACGCGCAGGTCGGCGCCGCCCTCCAATAGTGCCGTGGCAAACGAATGGCGCAGGGTATGGGGCGAGATGGTCTTCTTGATGCCCGCCTCCTCGGCCTGTTCCTTCAGCATGATGAGTATCATGACACGAGTCAGGTGACTGCCCCTGCGGTTCAGAAACACATAGTCCTCCTCGCCAGGTTTTATCTTCAGGGAGTTGCGCCAGGGCAGGTAATTCTCTATCTCACTTAAAGCCGTATTGGAAATAGGCACCAGTCGCTCCTTGGACCCCTTACCCAAGATGCGCAGATAACGCTCGTCGGCATAGACCTGCGACCACTTCAGGTTGACCAGTTCCGACACACGCAGTCCGCAAGAGAACAACACCTCGATGATAGCCCTGTTTCTGTGGCCCTCGGGTTTCGACAGGTCTATGCTGTCCTTCAGCCGGTCCACCTCCTGCGGGGTCAGGAACTCAGGCAGATGTTCGCCCAGCACGGGCGACTCCAGCAGTTCCGTGGGGTCGCTCTCCATATAGCCGTCCATCACCAGGAAGCGATAAAACGAGCGCACGCCGCTCAGTATCCTGCATTGCGAGCGCGGGCCTATGCCCACATCATGGAGCCCCGCAGCAAACGACTGCAGGTCGGCCAGCTCCACATCCGTAGCCCGTTTCCCCTCGTGCTCCAGATACACCAACAGCTTGTCCACGTCCAGGGCATACGCCTCCAGCGTGTTGGGCGACACGCTACGCTGCAGTCGCAGGTAGCGCAGGTAGTCCTTGCGAATTTTTATGGTCTGTTGATCCATCATGCACTATTAACGGCAGCAAAATTACGAAAATATTACCATTTACAATTTATAATTTACAATTATTTTAGTAATTTTGCGGCCGAAAAGATATGAGACGTAACATCTTTCTTCTTATTGCCATGATGATGCTGTCGCTGTCGGCCTCGGCCGAGGGCAACGGCGTGTTGGGCTTTGTCAGCAAACTGGGCACCCTGCTCGACTCCATGGCGCTCAACGGCGTGGACCGTCGCTATATCGGAGCACCCGAGAAGCCCTGGCAGGTGATGCTCAGGAGTGAGGTCAGCCAGTCAGACCTGAAGCTCAACTCCACCATACGCCATGCCGAGGAGCTGTTTCCCTTCATGCAGGGCGACATCGTCTGGGAGCCCCGTATCAAGACCCATCCCGCCTTCTATCTCGGCGTCTGGGCAGGCTACCGTGGCTACGGACTCAGCTACTCATGGAACATTGGGGGCGACAAGGGACGTATCCTCACCTTTGGCGCTACAGGTGGCAGCTATGGTGTGAACCTGCGCATCCACTGGTTCGAAAACGACAACCCTGAGGTACATTTCGCAGGCAACGCCCTGAACGACATCACCACCGACGGCACCTTCGTCTATGCCCCCTTCACCTATGACGACAAAGTAGATCTGGGCAGCCCCGTCAAGACCCGCACGCTGTTTCTTGACGCCTACTACCTTTTCAACGGCACGAAATGCTCGTATGCCGCGGCCTACGACCAGAGCGTGATCCAGAAGCGCTCGGCTGGCTCACTCATTGCCGGTGCCATGTATTTCCATTCCACCACATCCTACGACACAGACGCCAATGCCGACCTCATGCTGTTTATGAACGACATCGGCCGTTTCAAGTCCTGGCAGACAAGTGCCGGCGTGGGCTATATCTACAACTGGGTGCCTGCCCACGGACTGCTCATCAGCGCCATGGCCATACCCATGGTGACCTTCCACAACCATATCAAGCTGTGGCGCTACGACTCCAACCTGAAAGATCTCGTCTTAACCGAAGGTCTTGACGATGCCGGAGACCTGGATGCAACAGGCTACACAATCCGCCCCTCGGCCCAGAACCCTGTAGAAAGCCAAAACTCGAACATCACATTGAATTTCGATGCCCGTCTGTCTCTCTCCTACGAGCTGAACGACCGCCTGCTCTTCAATGCCTACGGACAGTTCTGCAACTTCCGCTACAAGACCAATGACTTCAGCGGCCGCCTGAACGACTGGTACATCAAAGCCACCATCGGAATCAGACTGTAGATAACCAGGCAGTTGTCAGATCTTTCCAGTTAATTATAGTATTCTATCTTACGTTTCTGCACTTCTCCGTTTGCCTTACGGCTTGTCCAGTTGCCCTTCTCATCGGTCACGACATTGGTGTAAGTCTCGTCATAAGGCTCTTCGGCATCCATACCTCCCATCTCAATGTGCTTTTTCAGCAGATTGCCATTGTCATCGTAGGTATAAACGTCCTCCTCAATACTGTCGTAGATATGGCAGTTGTATTTCAATACCTTGCCGAACTTATTGTAAGAGTATTCCTCACCATTACCTTCCGTATCGACCAGTCCCTTGATAATACGTCCGTACTCGTCGCGCTCAATGCCGCCTGGATAGACCTCACTCAGCTTCTTGCCATCATGGGTCTGCCAGAAACCCTGTTCGTCAAAGGTACGCACCACATTGCCCCAATCATTGAGGATTGTGCATTTCTTCACCGGACCCTGCAGTTCGAAAAGGCCTAACTCACCCTTCACGCCATTGTCGCTGAGAGCGGCTGAGGTATTTGCATCAAATACGATTTCAAATTTCGTTATCTGATTAATCAGATTGTCGTAGTAGTATTCCTCCTTCGGAGCCTTATCATATGGCCGATGATTCTTGTCTTGCACAGAAATGCTAAGCTTCACACGTGTTCCTGCCTTCATCGCTTCATCATACCTGACAGAAGAACGCTCTTGGCTCATGCTAATAATGCTGTCAGCGCTATTCAAGCCGAAGCTGGTAATATAGTGATCATAGTAAATGCTTACACCACTGTATTTCCCCTTTTGGGCACGAATGTCCTCAGTCAGTTCCACTTCACACTCTAACTTTACATACAGAATGCCTTTACTAAGAAGTGCTGCATATTCCAGATCTTGCAACTTCTTTTCGTAATGCTCGTTGGGTTCATAATGCTTGATGTTTTCTGGTAAGATTTGTACACCCATGACCGTCATTGGCTTGATGACCTTCATAGGAGTCCCCTCACGCACAACAGTTGGCATTTCGCGACCAACAGCTTGATCTTTTACTTCCATCAACTTATTAAAAGTTTCAATCAGCCCAGGACTTAGCTTGTAGCCTTCTTCGAAGGTAGCCTCATCACTACCATATAACCGTCCAAGTGCAGCCACCTCGTTGCTCTTGGCATAGAAATCCTGTACGTATTCGTCCAGTTCACCAAGGATACCGTCAGTCGTCGATTCACTACTGCTTGAGGAACCTCCGCAAGCCGCCAGCAGTGCACCACAGCATACTGCTGCCATAAAAAAGAATACCTTTCTCATTGTCGTAATTGTTTTAGGTTTAACTATGTGCGTGCAAAGATAAGTATTTTCTTAATAAAATATCACCAGCGACTATTAATATATGTTAATCGGAATAATGCAAGACCACCTCGTCTTTCTTCACCTCCATGATCTATTGAGAGACTTCTATCATAAGTTTTTACGAAACAGCCTGTTTTAGGTTGTAAAGGAGCCTAAAACGCAATGCGAAACAGCCTGAAACGCGAGGTGAAATAGGCTTAAACGCAACCTAAAACAGGCTGAAACGCAACGCAAAGGAGCCTAAAACAGAAAAAGGAGCTGTAAACTTTTCATCCCATAATTTTGTTTATTAAAAAATAATTTTTATTTTTGCAGGCGACACCAAAACGTATCGCTTATGTGTACACAAGCAATGCAACAAAAAATTGCCGACTACTTCAAGACACAACCCGTCCTGAAAGTATGGCTTTTTGGATCTTATGTACTTGTGCATGGCTATTACACAACTAGTCCACTATTCATTTGGGAAACATATACGAAAGACTTGCCTGCCCTGGCGAAAGAACTGCAGGTTCACAAGGGAGGATGTGCCGGTTCGCGACCCGCGAACGCCTAGCTCGTGACCCGCGAACGCCTAGCTCGTGACCCGCGAACGGGCACATCTCGATCCGTTTGCAGCCTCTTTACGATGCGTTTGCAGCTTCTTTGCAATCCCAAACAAGCTATTTGGTATCCTCATTCATGCTGTTTTAGCATCAAAAACAGGCTATTTCGCAAAAAATGGCCAACACCTAATGTTTTTGATTTAACTATTTGGTATAGAGCGTCTTACATATGGTAGGTGTTGCTCAAACACCTACCAAAGACCTACCATACACCTAACCTAACACCTACCATAAATGTAGAAATGACACTTATTGTAGTTCGCTGATTTTGGTTGTCAGTTTTCTGTCTTTCGACTAGATCAAGTTGACGGGTTAATTGAGGTCTTTTATAAAATATGGTAGGTGTATGGTAGGTGTTTGCCAAACACCTACCATGCCTCAAACCCTTTATACATCGGGGTTTCAGACCTATTATGGTAGGTGGTTAGGTGTTTTCATTTTATCGTCGTAAGTGAATAAATCGATGAACAACTTCACCCTCGCAAAGTATTCACGAATCGTGGTAAGATATGCTCGCGCTGATTTTGGCTCCTTAGCGTTATATGCCTGAATGTTCTCCACATCCAAACCAAGGTGCTCTGCCTGATAGATGGCCCGCTCGTTGTGGAACTGCTGCGAGATAATAGTAAAACTCTTCAGACCATACACCTTGTTGGCATTGATAACAGAACAAATCGTCCTGTAGCCCTTACCATCTAGAATGATTGCATTCGCAGGAACTCCTCGCGCCACCAACGAATCTCTCATGCATTCTGTTTCGTTGACACCATCCAGACTATGCTCATCACCACTGATTAGAATCTGCTCAATCTTCCCAGCCTTATACAACTGCTCTGCCGCATCGATGCGATAGATAAAGAAGTAGTTCGTAATCCTGTCAATCCTCGCTTTTGGAGTCGTCCCTAACAACAACCCCACTTTATTATACTTTATGCTGTCGATGTCAGAGAATACCTTGCCTTCAGCATTGTGCACCACAATCTGATTGCATATCAGCATCAACGCCAGACATACAACAGCAAAAACGCCAATAATCCACGCACAAATTCTTATTACTCTCTTTTTCATGCTTGCTTTCTTTCCCACCTGTCCCTGCTGTCCGCTGTGAGAAATTCTTAACGATCTACAAGGACTTTGATCGTTTTCTTATCAAAACGGAGGAAGATGCCAGCCAGTATGGTGCCACTGATACTATGCCAGGCGCAACTGATGGCACAAGGTAGTACGGCCAGTGGCTGGGCGGCGAAGAAGTTGCCGGCAAGAACTGTGGCAAGTCCCGCATTCTGCATACCCACCTCAATACTGATGGTGCGCTTCTTAGCTTGATTAAAGCCAGCTATGCGACCTGCCGTATAGCCGAGGATATAGCCCAGCGTGTTGTGACAGAACACCACCGCAAAGGTCCATAGGAAGAGCCACAGCCCGCGAGCTATCAAGTCATCGTGTACTGTTGAAATAACCCCACCTACGATGCAAGCCAGACTGATCACACTGAGGCCAGGCATCAGGCTTTGTATGGTAGGGAAATGCTTGTTCTTGGAATAAGTGTAATTCAGGAAACAGCCGATTCCAACAGGGATAATCGTCACGATCAGAATATTCAGGAACATGCCGATGGCATCTATTTCAATAATCTCTCCAGCCGTGAGTTGCATCAACATGGGTGTCATGACGGGGGCGAGTAGGGTAGAAGCGCAGGTCATGCCCACCGAGAAGGCCACATCACCATGACAGAGATACGACATGATGTTGCTCGACACGCCACCAGGACAGCACCCCACCAGCAATATGCCCAATGCTAAGGCTGGCTCCAGATGAAACACTCGTGTTAACAGATAGGCGACGCATGGCATGATGAGAAATTGTGCGCACGTACCTAAAAGAATATCCAGAGGTCTGCGGGCTAGTATGCGGAAGTCATCAGTAGTCAGCGTTAGTCCCATCGTCAGCATGATAATGCCAAGAATGACGGTCTGCGTGGTGCCTCTCACCCACACGAAGAGTTCAGGCAGAAAGAAGGTCAGTATGGCAATGGCGATAATAAATAGCGAGGCATTGCCAGCGAGCCAGCGGCTCAGTCGTATCATGGCTTGTATCATAATAGTTCCTTATTTTGGATGCAAAAGTAATAAAAATGATAGTAAAAGGGGGAATATCCGGAAATTATTTTTTGAATCACTGAAGAAACAGGCTGTTTCACATCAGTACCACGCCTTGGAACTGACAGTTTCAATGGCAGAAACTGATAGTTTCATGGATCAGGGGGACAGGTGTGTCCCCATGATCCCTTCCACAAAAATCTCACTTTAGGATATGTATCTTTTGCAAATATTTCATGACAACCTCTGGCTTCTTCTTATCATGTTTACTCTCGTTTTTATATTCTTTAAGCAAGAATTTCTTTTTAGACAAAAGATCTTTCATGTATTTGGGGTCTATAGAGATAGGAAAGCCTTGTCTCATATCCCAGAAATAAGGCTTCTCTGAGGATGCTTGACTCGTTATGTTAGATGCAGCGAAAGCCATAGTGCCTCCAATTAAACCAAAACCAACGGCAGAAGCTGCAACAACACCCTTGTTCGCTACGTTTTTACTTGCAAAAAACACCAAATCATATTTCCCAAGATATGCCTTGGAATAACAATTTAAAGTTTCATCCATTGCAACGTGGCAATTTATGTATAGTGTATCATTGTAGCTGACATAAAGTGCATCTTCTTTAAGTATCTTCGTAACTTGTTTGTTGGGTGATGAAAAAACATATCCGAAGAAAGACGTGTTAGAGTACAACTTAGTAACAATAATACTGTCAAGCAGTATCCAATTGCCACCAATAAGTTGACCGTCATTATAGCAGAATTTGCATTTTACTTGGGTCGTATCTGTTTCCACATCTTCTTGTCCGTTCCTCTGCGAAGCAATCGCCTCTATAGGAAACGAGCCCCAAAGCAATATAGCCACAACTATAACCTTCTTAAACACATTCTTCATGATTGTTCCTAATTTTAATTATCAAACAATACCGCAAAGATAGTCAATATTGTAATATTCGCCAAATAATTATTGAGAAAAATAATCATTCAGAACCCACCGATTGCTAATAGTCATACCTTATATTTCTGTCGCAATCTCCATCCTTATTTTTTGTTGTAATCCATTTCTTATATAGTTTCTTCGCACGGATCCCATCCCAAGAATAATTCTTTGCATCATTCCATCTGACTAAAAAGAAATAGCAAGTGTCTTGATTGGAGAATAAGGCTTCCGCAGTAGTCGCGCATATAGAATCAGGATATATTAAGTCATAATCTTTAACAGCTGTTCTATCCCATAGAAAAATCCCTGTAGAATCGAGTATGTCATTATCAAACCCGTAAAGTGAAGATAATAGTAAGGCAACACTATCTATACAATCATGATGAGAAGCACATACTAATAATGTATCGTTCGTGCAATTCTTGAATTTTACAACATGTATTACATCACCAAGAAATAGACATGAAGATGATACATATATAATGGTAGACGTTACTACTAAGAACCTACAAAACTTGTAAAATGAATTCATATTATAATTCTAGAGATCAGGGGGACAGGTCTTTGATTCGCCCAACCACGTAGCATGACGTGATAGATGCCTGTACTGCTCTGTTGCCTTTCCTTCCTTGGCATAACCAATTAATTATACTTTAGGAATGAGATTTCTCCCTTTTTATTGTCTATGAATCAAAGACCTATCCCCATGATCCTTCCATAGCCTCTGTTGGAGGAAAAGATATGTGAAAGTTAACCTTTTGAAGATCCTCTTTTGACAGATGATATCGGACAAGGAAGCACTCAGAATCTTTCTTGTCTGGCTGTTCTGCATCGAATACATATATGACAACGGAATCTTTATCTTCGAGAGCAATCTCATAATAGTCATTAAATTTCATAAGTTTACTATCAATACCTCCTGGTTTTATCTCATATTGTATCAATCCCTCTGATAATGGTTTTTCTTTAAAGAAAAGGGAATCGGAATATGCTTCAAAAGGATCATCATACCAATGCCAATCTATATGGTAATTTATCACGATAGACTTATTCCATAAATTCTCGAAATATATTATGAAATGATGATCTTCATCCTCATGAAGAGGGAAACATGAAGAGAACGAAGAAACTATTACAATTAATATTAAAAAACACGAAGTCAAATGTTTCATAACTTAATATGTTTTATTCTAGTTATTGCTTTTATAAATAACGACAAAAGACTTAGAGATCATGGGTCCCCATGATCTCTTACGAGACTGTCGATTCTTGATTATAAGGAAGAGGTTTCTCTCTCCAGTCCCTCTGTCATCACTAAGACTACTTCACCACTTTCTTTCCTTTCTGAATATATACACCTTTATGTGACTTGTCTTTCATACTGCGTCCCAGAAGGTCGAATGTTTCTGTTGCAGGAGAAGGTTTGTCATGTTCTCTGATTCCCGTAGGCTCGCCTGATGGTAATAGTGGATAAACCTTACCCTTATAAATCTTTTGGAACTTCTCAACTTCCGATGGTTGCACATAGATTTTTGTCTGTGTATCAAGTCCATAGAACAGGCCTGCAGTCATATACTCAGGATCTATAATTCCTCTAATAATCAATGAGTCAAATTTACTTTCACAAAAAGCACTACTATATTCGCCGCTATTTATGATATGTACACTCTCTGGTATGTCTAATGTCGTCATGTTTTTGTAACCATAAAAAGCATAGATGCCAATCCTGTAAACATTAGGAGATATACTCAATGACTTCAGATATACATTATCGGCGAATGCACAATCTTGTATCTGCGTTACACTTTGTGGCATAATGTAGGAAGATTGTTTAGCACCTTCGGGATATTTGACAATCACAGTCTTTTCCTTGTTCATCAATACACCATCTACGGAGCACAAGTAAGGATTTTCCTCGTCTACCTCTATCGACTCCAAATTGGCACATTTGTTAAATGGATTGAAATGAATGGTCTCCCCAGAAGAATACTCCAGATTCTTGACGGTCTTTGGGATAAAGACCTTTGTCATATTCTCACTATGACAGAAAGCATACCTAAATAAGCCGGTTACAGGGTAAACCGTCCCATTGTATTCTACTTCTGCAGGTATGCGAAGTTCACCCTCACATTTGTTCGATTCGAGTATGGCTTGTTGCATCGTTTTGATGAGGTAGTATTTTAAGCCATCAATAGTAACCTTCTCCACAATACGCTCCAACACGAGGGGCTCTCCGTCCTTTAGTTCCACTAGGTTGTCGTACCACCAGCAAGTTAGATAGAAACGGTTATCCTCTATCCCATGTAACGTGTACGAGACATTAAAGTCACACGTACAATCGGCTTCCATGGGAGTAAAAGGCTTTACGCTCACACTAAGACTATTAGGCGAGCCTTCTTTGCCTTCGCTCATATCAGCAGCTATTTTAAAGTATCTGGTACCGCAGTTGGCTACAATTCTATATAACTCAATTCGTAAGCTGTCGCCCTCTTTCTTCAAGATAATCGTTGGTACACTTTTGATTTCTGCTGAACGGGTATTTGTCAAGCAAGGGCTTTTATAGATATCAGAAACAGTTAAGCTGCGTGTCTGTGCTTTTACCGTGCTCTGCCATGTGAGCAGAGAAAGTAGCATCATAATAAACAAATCGCGTTTTCTCATAGCTTTTTGTTTTTAGTGTAAAATTATTTCGCAAAGATAGTCAAAATTACAATTACTTCCAAATATTTATTGGGAAAAGTAATCATTCAGAACCGTCCACACTAATCCGATCTCTATAGCTTCAGGCCTCCTTATTTCACCACAATCTTCCCGTTCTTGATATAGAGTCCTTTCGTAGGCGGAGCTGAGAGGCAACGGCCCGAGAGGTCGAAGAGAGAGTGGTTTATTAGAGATGCTATAGATCGTGGGGCAATAATCCCAGTCTTAATTCCATCCTCATAATCCTCCAACGATAGTACTTTGCCAGAAAACACCTTCTTAAACTTTGCAACCTCTGACGATTGGGCGTAAATAATCATGGAATCATCTACAAAATAAAAGGTGTCACTACGTAGAGTCGCAGGGAAAGTGCCTCTGACGACCAATGCATCAAGATGAGTCCATCGAAATACACTTTCTGCAAATCCACTCACATTCTTTGGTATATCTAGGACGTGTAGGCTTTCACAATTATCGAATGTATAAGCGTCTAAGTATTTGAGGTTTTCCGAAAGCCTCACTGACTCTAGATTACGGCAACCACTGAAAACTCCATAGCCCATGAAAGTGACACTATTAGGCATTTCAACGGTACAAAGATACAAATTACGTGCAAATGCCTCGCCACCAATCCATGTCACCTCTTTAGGTACATTATATGACTTCGCTTTTGCTCCTGCAGGATAGCAATAAAGTTTGGATTTGTCCTTGCTGAACAGGACTCCATCAATCGAACACATACTGGGATTTTCTTCGTCAACTTCAATTGTCTCTAAACTAGTACATCCTCTAAAAGGATTCTTGCAGGCATCATGACCAGCATAATGCTGTATATCTGTCACTGTTTTGGGAATCTTCACCTTGGTCAGCGTCTCGCACAAGTCAAAAGCAAGCCATTCAATCTTGTTCACTGTATATGTCTGCTTGTCATACATTACCTGTTCGGGTATTTCCAATTCTCCCTCCCAACTATTCACATTAGCAATCATTGCTGTGTGTGAATCTTCATACAATTTATACAGTAATCCGTCTATAGTCACCGCTGGTGGAGGATCAGGCAATCCAGGTTCTTCATTTTGGGCAAATAAGATGCTGCCAAAGAATATGCATACAAATAACGAAAGGATTCTTTTTACATTCCATATTTCACACAGCACGAAGTGAGGATTCGCGTGAGTCTTATTAGTACCCATAAAAGTTCCTATGTTTTTTTTCATGACCATATTGTTTTAATTGCTTTGATAGTGCAAAGGTACACTTTAAATTATAAATACATAATATTTATTAGGGAATAGAGTTAATTTAGCGTCCCTGCTGATTCTGATTCTTAACATACACCTTTTTCCCATTTACGATATTCAAGCCCCTCTGCAAGGAATTGAGTCGCTGGCCTTGAAGGTTATAGATGTTGTGGCTGCTTATTCCTTCATTTCTGTTAAGACGTAAAGCTTCGCTGATTCCTGTTGTCGTTTGTGTTTCGAACTCGCCAGTGAAGGATTCCTGGCTATTCTCCACAGTTACGGTGTAACGGTCTTTGGGATAGGAAGAGATGTCAATGCTAAGGGCTACGGTGCTACCTGCGTTGATGGCCTTCTCGTAGACGATGTTGCTGTTCCCTCTGGTAATGCTTACCAGATAAGCATCGTCAAGTGCTTCAAGATTAATTCCCAACAGCAGACCGCTGTATTCACCATAGATTGTGGGGCCTTCCATATCCGATACGCGGGGCTTTGTCTTGATAGTATGGGTAAAATCGAAACGGGTTCTATAGGCTCCTGCAGGCATAAGAGTAGCTCCATCCTCATACTCATCGTTGAGGTAGATAACCTCATCACCAACAGAACATGACATTAGGAACCATTCACGACTTTCTTCCCCGTAAGAGAGACCGTATATCGGGCCGCCGAAATCTCCTATTCCTTCCAACCACGAGGTATTGCCAGTGCGTTGTCCTTTGTCTGTACGCATCTCGACATCTCTATATACGCCCTTGAAACCTTTTATCCCTCCTGTTTTCTTTGGGCTAAGTATGTAATTTATGAAATCATTATTTATCTGCAGGGTGTCGTATGCATCGAGGGAGAAGTCGTACATGAGTTGGAACTGCTTGTTTGCCGCATTATAGGTATACACTTTCTGGGCCTCTTCGTACCATGCTCCCACATAGCTTAGAATGGGATATGATGTTGTCATATCATAATCCGGTTGCTCTGGGCTGACATACCGCTGACTCATCATTTGCTTGCATGTCTTTCCGTCGATGATAGTGTCTCCATCAAAGTAGAGGTACTCAACCTGTTGAACAGGATTACCAGTGTTTAGAGCACCTACTTTCCATACCTTATTATCTTCGATGAACGGACGATAAGCTATCTGTGGCGTCTTGTTGACAACGGGATGCTCTTCTCCTAGATTGTCTACAACGATGTAGCTTATATTTGGGTCAAAACCATAGACATAGAAGTCTGTCGGATGTAGTGACATACAATCTGCAAGCGGCTCTATTCCCTGTATTTCGAAATGAAGTTTGCGTACCAATGGGTCATCTGTTAGTTCCTCGATAAAGTAGGCATAGTTATTTGGTCCGCATTGGGTAAACGCATCTCCATAGACATGCAGGCGATTATCTTCCTGTTCGTAGATGAGCTTATGATGTCTTTCACCTTCCGAAGAGTCTGCTTTTCCCGTGGGCATGTTGTTTCCATGAACGAATCCGAACATATCATAGAATGAGAAAGGCAGATAAAGGTCGCCTTTGAGATTTTCTACATAAGCCAAGTAATCTTGGGAAGATACGGGACGTGCATCGTAGAGGTTAGCTAAAGGACTTTCTGGAGAACCAATTCCCTCTATCCATGTTTTTTGAGTTGACTCGTTGTCTGTACGACATACTGTCCATTTCTGTAAAAAGCGTTGGCGAATGTTCATGCTGTCTGCCTTCTCGTCATATTCGTAGCGTGTAACTTTAGGGCCTTCCCTATAATCGCCAACAGACAGCACCTTGTATGTTACCTTTTTCTGCTCATCATACGAATAAGTTTCATAGGTGTCGCCTTCCTTTAAAGAATAGTCGAACATCAGAAACTCCTTTTGCATATCAGAGCCGAAGTAATACACCTTGCGTCCTTCCTCACGCAGAAGTCCTGTATCATAGACTTCTGCCAAATCATCCTCACTCCGAGACATCTTTATATAGGTCTTTCCAGACTTTTCCACTTTATCATTCGTCAGCATATATCGGATAAAATGATAGCCTTGGCCGAAACCAGACCGAACCACATGCCACTGTTTGCCCATCTCTACCAAAGGAATGTATTCGTTGGCTTCCTTTTGGGCTTGCATCGTAACAGATGCTAGTATGCAAGCAAAATATAATAATGTACGTTTCATAGCTGTATGTTTTTATTTGTTCTTTAGTATCTGTTCCAAGGTGATATCTGGATTGGTTTCTCCAAAGACTTCCTTCTTCAACTTGAGCTTACGATGCTGGACGGCAGAGATGGTAATACAGTAGATGTTACCGATGGTGCGGTTGCTGAGCCCCAAGCGAGTGAGGATGCACAGGCGGATATCATCTTCCTGCATATCGGGATGCTGTTTGCGGATGTTGGCAAAGCGGTTGTTATCGATGGCGTTGAGCGTACGTTCTATTTCACTCCATTCGTGCGGCTTGAGGGTGATGAGTGAGTCACTGCTTTGGTTGAGCTTCTTTATCACTTCCGTACGTTCGAGGATGAAGTTCTGTAGGAACGCCACCACCTCGTTAGCTTGGTGTAACTGAACTTTCTGATATTCTGCCTCTTGCTGTAGATGCTGTTTCTCCTGACGTAATGCTCGCATCCGATACCTCACCACCAATATGATTGCCATAATAACGAGAAACGATGTGATGATGAAGAAAAGGAGTGTATAGCCATACAACTTAGAGCGGTATTCCAGTTGCTGGCTCTCCGCTTCCTGCTTCAAAGTCTCTTGATAGTACTGGTCTTTCTGTTCAAGAGCCTGATAATAGAAACCCTCTATTTGCTCGAATGCATCTGTCACGCTGTCTTCCACTTGTGTGGCTCCCATTCGTCGGAGGGCTATCTTGGCAAGATTGCTCTGAACGATATATGCCAGGTGAACATCATCACCTGGTTCAATCTGCCGATAGACCGTTTCTGCAGAGTCGAGCATGTTGAGGCTAAGGTAAGTGCGGGCAAGTACTTGCAGGGTGCCAGGTAATAGATCGGTTGTTGCTGTAGATTCTGCCAGATGGGCATAGTCGAGTGCTTGACGGTAATCCTCCTTTGCCCAAGCGATGTTTGCAAGACTGGTAAGGGTTTGACACATGAGGTCTGTCATCTGTTTCTTCTTTGCGATGTCGTATGCACGAAGGATGAAATCGACTGCTTCGTCGTATGCCCCTTCAGTGATATATGTCACTTGTGCGCTGTAAGTGCCTGCATAGTCGAGCAGGATGACATGATTATGTTCATCGTCGGGATGTTGTTCATAGATGGCCAATGCTTTCTTCATTAGTCGTAATGCCTCCTCCGGGTCGCTTTGTGATAGAGATTCTGCTAATCGCTGGTACGCAATATAATGGGTGTGCCAGTCTTCAGCCTCTTCCGACAAAAGGATGGTCTTTCGCAGTAAAGTCTCACCCTGTTGAATACTATCGTTGTTCAAAGCAACTTCTGCTTCCTCCAGACAAGACTTTGCTGTTTGAGGATGCTGATTCTGCTGCTTGCAACTGTTGGCAATTAACAAGATGCTTATAATAAATATGTACCAAGTCCTTGTTTGCATATAAGTTTGGGTTTTCTGGTTGCAAAGTTACGACATATATTCTTATGTTGTATCTGTTGCCTATGGAAAATATGCAAACAGGGGGCGCTCGTAAAATCCTAAGAAACAATAATATACGAAAAATAGCTCCAATTACCTCATGGAATTCTCTGGAAAATATGCTCAGAATGCTCTTGGGGAGCTGCCTGTTCCTCGGTTAGGAACAGGCAGTTCCTCCCTTTTGATTGGCAAGTTCCCTGAGTAGTATCTAAAAAAACCTCCCCGAGGGGAGGCTTTTTCATTTGAGAATGACTTTTTTATGATTAATAATGTAATGGATCACAGGGCATAGCCTCTGTTGGAGGAAAAGATATGTGAAAGTTAACCTTTTGAAGATCCTCTTTTGACAGATGATATCGGACAAGGAAGCACTCAGAATCTTTCTTATCAGGTTGTTCTGCATCAAATACGCTAATAACAACAGAATCTTGATCTTGAAGTGCTATTTCATAATAATCTCTGTGCTTCATAAGTTCACTGTTAACATCTCCAGGAAGAATCTTAGGACAGACTTCTGTTTCATAGATTGGTTTTTCTGCAAACAATGGAAGATAGTTTTCGTAAGGATTGTCATACCAATGCCAATCAATATCGTACCATATATAAATGGACTTATTCCAGTGATTTTCGAAATATATCTTGAAGTGATGGCCTTCATCCTCATGAAGTTTATAGCAGGAGGAAACAGAAAGAACCATTACGACCAATGCTACCAGATATAAATTCAAATGTTTCATAACTTAATATGTTTTATTCTAGTTATTGTGGATCAGGGGACAGGTCTTTGATTCATTTTCATCATGTTGACCATTATGACTTTGATAGTCTATATATTTCGGAGTATGTTATGCCACTAACCTCGGCATAAGTCATAGATTTTGTTTCTTGCTCTATCCTAATAACGAGACGAACCCTCTTTTATTATATGAATCAAAGACCCTGTGATTCACGATATTCTAATGACAAATATTTTGTATAGTAACCATGTTTAATCCGTCCAAATGTTGGGGGCACTTCAGACCTGCGATTCATTGTATCTTAGCATCCTCCACGCATTTTCTTAACAAGTATCTTTAGTTTGTTTGGGAAGCCATCATATGTTTTTATACGTGACTTATGAATATAACCAAGGCTTGGCAGTGCCTCACGAAGATAAACCGGATACCATTCTGCCTTGGATAATGGTGTAAAATAAAAGATTTCATTTTCCTTGATGCGTCTTACAATTTTGGATTGAGCATTGGGGGCCTCTCGAATATTCACATACCCATCTCGATCATTGATGATGGCTGGACGCATAAAAAACCAAGGCCTTGATGACATATCAAACGCATCTGTTCCATTAGGCAACCAAATATGATTCCAGGAGCCATCTGATAGTTGGTGATATACGGTATTTCCATTCGGGAACGAGAGTGCAATGATTGTATCGACCCATTCGCCATCAGTAAATGCAACGGCTTCATCTATGATCTTATAGATTACGTTCAAATCGTACCCTTGGGTTAGTTCGTGTTCTCTTGAGATTACAGCCTTAATCCTATCATCCCATGTTAATATCGGTTTCATATCTATGCCATGCACTAAACATCTGTAAAATTCTATTATTTCATGTTTTGTGTATGGTGCGTCTAAACTGTCCTTTGCAATATTATCTGCAGAATGTACCTGCGAAAAAAGTTGCAATGGCAACAATAATAATAGCGATGTAGTATATAGTATTCTATTCATATTACAAATATAAACTTTATTTTGCTGTCAGTCTTTTAAAGTTAATATTTTTTTGACGATTATTAATCAAAATTACCTGTTTAGTATTGAAACACCGGTCCCCATGATCCCTTCTGATCCTTTTCAGAGTTCCCACTGGCCCCTGAGTTTCCATTGTTCTTTGACATCCATATTTTCATACCTTTCATGCCTTCCGTCGGTGGATATGGAATCATCATATTTAAATATTTCATATCTGAAGTGGTTAAGTCATACCTTGCTAAAATGATGTTATGAGTAGCAACATAATCATACCCATATTTCTCGACAGAATCGGCAGAGATGAAAAACCAAGACGTAATCTTTGGGAAATCTGCAAAGAACTTGTCTAACATTCCATGCTTCCAATCATCACAGTATATTAATGAGAGCTCTACACATGTCGTGTCATGTGGAGCAAGAGGTACTAAATACCCGGAAATACTATCGTTGGTGTGCGGAAGATTTATTTCTCCCACATAAGTGTCTTTGGGCAGCAACGTATCGGGATATACAGTAGGTGACCATTGGTGACCTCTTGCTAAATAAATGAGTATACTATCATTGCTTGTATTTACCGCGTTTAAACCTACCCATTCCTGATTTAATGGCAAGACGCATGATTCAAAAAAAACAATTAAAATAACTCCCCAAATGATTATTACTTTATTCATGTCTATAGTGTTTTTATTGTATGTTATTATCTCATAGAATCTATTAAATTGGATAAAAATCTTTATATCTCAGATACCAAAATCGTTTTTTCTTCCATTCAGGCCAAAACCAAGGCACATATCTTGTATTCCAATTCACCCCGTATTTATTGCCAAAATATTCACTGGCCATTTTATTTGCAGATTTCTCAAACCACTTCTCGTTATGAGTTGAGAATGGAGGAGTGTCAAGCCTGTCTGCTGTCGATGCACTAAAAAGACTAGGAATTCCAACAGATATTAGATATTCCCATCCATACTTCTGACTTTGCAAATAATGTCCATATTCATGCATATATAGCGGATCATTTTGTGGTGCGAATTTTCCATGCTCGTCAACAGGCAAAGATCCTCTATCATTAATGTTTATGAAATTTCCTATTGTTACTCCCTTGTGTGAATTACTGTTTTCATTAACTACATATGTAGCTCCATCAAAATATTCGACACGATCAACGTCATCCCATATGAGGCGTGATTCTGAATATGTATATCCCAAGATGGTTTGTGGTAATTCTTTAGTAAATCTTGAGAGAATCTGTTCTGTGGGGATCATGGGGACAGGTCTTTGATTCATCTTCATCATGTAAACTATTATGACTTTGATAGTCTATATATTTCGGAGTATGTCATGCCACTAACACGCACCATCTGGCGAGGTCCTATTCCTGTTTCAAGCATTGCACTGCGAACGATTTCCCGTTTCGCTTTCTTTTCAAGAGACTGAAACTCCGCAATGCTCATTGTATTACTTTTTTCAAGAATCATCTGGCGTATTCTTTCATCAGGAACGATTGCGCGTTCCCCCATCTCCAAACATCCTACATCATCAGTCAAAGGAGATACCACCCACTCTGTCAGCATGTCCATTCCATATCTGTTTATTGCCGGATCAATATAACATGTATTTAAAACAGATAGTCCCAGATAGTCATTTCCCCAACTGCTATATCTGTATTCTTTTGCATCTTTCGATATCCCAGCCTTGACAGGGTTCTGATGGATATATCTGAACAGCGTTATGAAATATGCGGAGTCATTACACGGCTCACTCTTGAAGCGATCCTGAAACAGATGCCCTGTCCGACCATATTTCTTATTGTAATAGAGTACATAGCTTGATGCAATGGATTTTATCACCTCACCCACTTTCCATTCCTTTTCGCAAAGCAGCAGATGAACATGGTTTGGCATCAAGCAGTAGGCATATATGTGGCAGGTACATATTCTTGTCACTTGGTCGTCTTCCAATCTGTATTGTATAGAAGAGAGTGCTCTGATGAAAGCCCAGTAATCTTCCTCTTCGTCAAATATATCTTGGCGATTGATACCACGTAGCATTACATGATAGATACCTGTTTCACTATGTTCTCTTTCTTTCCTCGGCATAGATCAAAGATTAGTTCTATCCTAATAACGAGACGAATCATCTTTTATTATATGAATCAAAGACCTGTCCCCGTGATTCCCTCATTGGGAGTGCCGTGGCTGTCGAAATAATCGCAGAGGGCGAGTGCCAGCGAGTCGTCGGTAAGCAAGGAGTCGGCCTGGTTGCGCATCTGCAGGTCGGCCAGCTGCTGCCGCATCCCTTCCCCATCGGTACACGATGCAGTCAGAAGTGACAGTATGGTCAGTATGAGATAGATTCTATGGCGTTTCACAGTGCAAAGATACCACATTTTTGTGTTGTAATAGCTTTTATGCGAAATATTTTTCTTTTTTCTCTCGATTTTTTGTAACATTGGCTCTGCCGAAGTTACGTGCACTCGGAAATGAAAAGAAAAAAGCATTTTCTTTTGCATTTCTCTCGATTTTTTGTAACTTTGCATCAACTCAATCGTCTTAATATTTAGAGAGGATGAAAGAAATCAGTTTTCGCACCGACGTGTTGCCGCTGAAGAACGAACTCTTCCGCTTGGCACTACGCATCACTCTCAATAGGGAAGATGCCGAGGACGTGGTGCAGGAAACGATGATGAAAGTCTGGAACCGCCGCGAGCAATGGGCGCAGATAGAGTCGATGGAGGCCTTCTGTATGACGATTTGCCGCAACGTGGCGCTCGACCACCAGAAAAGGATGGAGAACCAGAACGTGTCGCTGGAAGATGAAGACGCAACCATCAGCAATCACCCATCATCTATCACCTCTCCTGAGGAGCAGACCATGCAGCGTGACAGAGTGGAACGCGTGAGGAGTCTGATGAACCAGTTGCCCGAGAAACAGCGAAGCTGTATGCAGTTGCGCGATGTCGAGGGGAAGAGCTACAAGGAGATAGCCGCTGTGATGGATATCACGGAGCAGCAGGTGAAAATTAACATCTTCCGAGCTCGCCAGACAATAAAACAAGAATTTCTGAAACAAGAAAAATATGGATTATAAGTACATCGAACAGTTGATGGATCGCTACTTCGAGGCCGAGACGACCTTGAAGGAGGAGCAGATTCTGAAGGCTTTCTTCGAACAGAATGAGGAGGAGCTGCCAGAGAACCTGCGCGCCTATCGCGACCTTTTCGCCTCGCTCGAGCAGGATGAGACACTGGGCGATGACTTCGACGAGCGAATGCTGCAGATGATAGAGGAGAAGCCTCAGGTGAAGGCTCGCACCATCTCGTTGACTGAGCGCTTCCGTCCGTTGATGCGTGCGGCTGCCGTGGTGGCTATCCTTATCACGCTGACCACCGCGCTGAACCAGTCGTTCAAGGACGACAGGGTGTGGACCGATCAGTCGGACTATGCGTTGGAATATGCACCTACTGGTGATGAGCCGGCTATGGCTTACGACCAGTTGGGGACTGATTCGCTGAAGGCTGACTCGCTATACAAGCCCACGGGCTATTTGGAATGATACATTTCTATGCTTTCTCTATATAAAACATTCATTTATCATTAGGATTAAAACATTGCTTTCTGGAAGTTGAGAAAACTTCGAAAGACGAAAAAAAGCCACCCGCGAAGGATGGCTTTTTTTAGTTTATAGTGTTTTCAAAAGTAATTCATCGTTATGATTTCTTCATCCTGAGATTCAGCTGATAGATAGCAGGGATGAAGATAAGCAGCGAGAAGCCCACAGCCATGAGGACATGAAACTGGTCGCCGAAAATCTGCGTCACAGTGATGTCTGGATCTTGATAGGAGCGTGCCAACAGATAGGCTACCGTATTGTTAGCCCAATGGTAGATAATACCAGGGATAATGCTGCCTGTGCGTTCGTACATCCAACCAAGGAGCAGACCGATGAGCAATGGATGGATAAACTGGGCGGGGTTCATGTGGGCCAAGGCAAAGAGTAGGGCAGAGAGGAAAATCATGAGCCAGCGGCGCTCAGGCTGCCACTCCAGCAGTTTCTTGAGCGCTGCACCACGGAACACCATCTCCTCGGCAATAGGGGCCAAGAGACAGATGACGGCATAGCCACCTGTGGTATTCATGACTTCCAGCATGGTGCGTGCCAGCTGGTCAATCTGTTGCTGGATGCTTTCTGGCCATTCGGGCATCAGGTCTTGCAGATAGGCCGAGGGGATGATGGCGCCTAATGAGGCGATGATACTCCATAGGATGATGTCCCAGCGACGGGTCATGATAAACTTTTTTGACAAGGGCGACCATTTCAGCCAGGCAAACAGCACAATGGTGATGATGGTAAAAAGGCCCGTAGCAACGACCATACCAACGGAATCGAGTTCTGAGAGTTCTTTCTTCAGTATCAATAGGTAAAAGCCCAGTACTGCTGTTGATACCATAGCCTGAATACAAAGGAAAACAAATATATAGGCTATGGCAGCAAGGGGCTTTTTGAGTTCAATGTTCATAATTCACAGTTTATAGTTGATAATTTGAGAGTATTTCTTCTGCTTGTTTTTTGTCTTTCTGAATCTGTTCGGCCAGTGCTTCAGCAGAGGGAAACGGCTGTTCATCACGCAAGCGAGCGATAAAATGAATCGTCAGGCGATGGTCGTAAAGGTCGCCGACAGGTTCCAGGAGGTTGGTCTCCAGTGTGCGGGAAGTGCCGTTGAAGGTAGGGCGTGTGCCGATATTCATGATGCCTGGCTTACGTATCTCATCGTCGATGTCAACTATCACGGCATAGACGCCATCCACAGGAATGAGCTTCTCATTGTCGGGCTGCAGGTTGGCCGTGGGGAAACCGATGGTACGACCTATCTGTTCACCATGCACCACCTCTCCGCTGATACTATATGGACGCCCCAAGCAGTAGTTGGTCTCTTCTATGTTGCCTTCTTTCAGTAGTTGGCGTACGTATGAGGAACTCACATTCTGTTTCCCTATGGCTAAGGCATCGCCACAAAGCACCTCAATGCCGAGTTCTCGTCCGTAGCACTGGTAGTCCTCGAAACCCTCTGCACGATTATGACCAAAGCGGTTGTCATAGCCAGTGAGCAATACCCTTACGCCCAAGCGTTCGTACATCAGTTGCATGAAGTCGCGGGCAGAGAAGGCTGCCATCTGACGATTGAAGCGCAGGACAACGACGGTGTCGATATCCGTAGCCTTCAACAGGCGTAGCTTTTCGTGAAGGTCTGTCAGCAGTTCTGGTTTCCATCCTCCCTGTACCACCTGGCGCGGATGACTCTCAAAGGTGATAGCCATAGACCGCATACCACGTTCTGCGGCCTCTCTCCTCAGTCGTTCCATCAGAAACTGATGCCCTTGGTGTACGCCGTCAAAGAAACCGATGGTGGCAACATACGTGCCATCATTGATGGTTTGGTCAGGAAAGAATATTGTTTTCATTGTTTGCAAAGGTAGTGCAAACAGAGCGAAAAACCAAAGAAAAGATGTCGTTTTACGTCTTTTTACATAATTTATTTGGATAATTCACATTTTACTCGTACCTTTGCAGCCGCAAAAAAATAGTTTTGCTCGGACTTGTAGCTCAGTTGGTTAGAGCAACAGACTCATAATCTGGAGGTCCCAGGTTCAAGCCCTGGCTGGTCCACATTAATAATCAGCAACTTAGAAGATATTCGAGTTGCTGATTTCTCTTTTTGCGAACAATTTGCGAACAAAATGATATTTCATGGAACATTGTGCATACCTCCTGAAGGCTTTTGTATCTGCATTTTGTTCGCAAAATCCTCGATTTTTGTTCGCAAAGCGTAAAAAACTCCTTATTTGTATCTTATTTCTCTAATATTTTCGTACCTTTGTCGCTGGATTTCGCATTCGTGTGATACCCAAAGACATTGTGGACAAGAGAAATGGCGTTCGCTATCTCATTCAAAGACCTCGAAATGTAGGAAGTTTCAAGGAATAATAGTCAGAGAATAGATAAGGTGAACGTTCACGTTATAGCGTGGGCGAAACTTATCTGACTATTTTGGCACTTCCTACAGCCACGAGGGAAAGATATGGGTTGTTCACGCTTTCTCTATGCCCAATGGATTAGGAAAGTTTAACGCCCCGCAGCGTCATATTTCCGCGATTACGGCGTTTATATAATAAAAGGTAAAGACAAATAAGAAACGAACAATGAACAAGAAAACTATCATCACCGCCCTGCTCGCCTTTGTAACAATAGCAGGTTATGCAGGCAGTAACAAAATTACGAATCGAACCGATGGGAGTATTACCTTCGTCGTAGATGAGAATCTTACTCCTTTTGACAACCCATTTATGCGTCTGTATACTGGAGAAAGTATTGCCAAGTACATTCTGTCTGAAGAACAAATCCCAAAAGATGCACAGCGTATTATTGCTACGAGTTTTTCTGATGAAAATAACCTTAGGCACATGGGGAAGGATGCTTTCTACAGATGTGTTGTCGATGCCTATGCAAATCACCAATCAGTAACGCTCTCACCTGATATGGTTTGGCTTGTTATAAGTCAGGGCTTTGCCCGATACGTGAATGCACACGCAGAAGAACTGCGTCCCAAATTGGTAAACCACGAGGGGAAGATGGACTTGGCTATTATAACGAACAAAGACTTGTTAACCGAAAATGTTGACTGGCCATCGCTGATTGACGATTTCTCGTCACAGATAGACAAATACACCAAAGACGGCATTGCCAAGAATATTATCTCCGACTTCACGACTACAGGCTCTGTCGAACGTGTGGCATCACAGATTACACTGATGGAAAGTGTAAAGTCTTATTTTGAGTACATTGTTTATCGCATCGCTTGTGGCATTCCAACCATCACATTGCAAGGAACAGTTGAGGACTGGCAACGCGTACTCGAAAAGACGAAGTGTCTGAAACAGTATGGCCTTGAATCCTGGGTAAACACTCTGGAACCAATACTAAATGAATTTATTCAGGCAGCTAATGGACATCCTAATCAGGCTTTTTGGAAAAGTATAGTCAAAAAGCAGAACATCACTGAGCTTAAAGGCGGAGCATGTAGCCCTGACAATCCTACAGAACTCGATGGCTGGTTGCTGAAGTTCTTTCCAGATGAGAGCGGTCAGACTCTTGACAAGGTAAAGCATACCAAGGAAATGCCTTCAGAATATGTTCGAGTCAATTTCAAATATCGAGTAGTCGATCCGGCGAACGGAAATCTCATCAGTGAAACACCGATGGAACTATGGGCAGGTTTTGTCGGAGCAAAGGTTGACACGACAAGCAATATGCTGATTCCCAAATTGGGATGGCTCGTTCGTGTGGCAGAAAGTGATGATGATACCTTAAAGGAACTCAAAAAGAATAACAATGACTGGGGCATACACCTTCGCATCCAGGAAGTGCCGGAAATGCTGTCTCAACTGGGTCATATCAAGACGCTTGAGCTTGTATTTACCGGAAAAGTGGTTTTACCAGAATGGATGGACAAACTGATAATAGATCGTTTCACGATAAAAGGAGAAATGAACGATTCAGAGAAAGCTGCTATAAGAAAGCGTTTTCCCCAATGTAGTATTTTGAAATGAGAGCAAAGAACATTCTATCTATATTGTTTATAGCAATATCTCTTAATTCTTGCAGCAGCGACGAACCTCAATGGGCTGACCCAGAGGCACACGAAAAGACGGTGAAGCTGAATGAGCAGTACGGGCCGCTCATGGTTGGCACATGGCAATATGAGAACATCAGCGACACGCAGCGTTACTTCGAGCGCCTCACGTTCCAGGCCGACGGCACACTGACGGGTATGCGCAAATGGCAAACCCGCAAGTTCGTCACCATCGACGGCGAGCAACGCTATACCGATTGGGAGAATGTGGAGCCTTTGGAAGGAACTTTCTCAGGTACATGGAAACTGAGTTACTACAGTCCGGAAGGGGTAAATGACGAGAAACGCAACTGCCTATTTCTAAATGCCCAGTATGAAGGTGCAAATAGTGGACACATGGCCTACTCTAATATCGCCACCTTCGACTACGCCGATGAAACGACGCTTCGATTCGAAGGATTTTACTTCAAAGACAAGGATGGATGGATTACCTTCCTTCGCGGCAATCAAGAGCCAAGTTTCTAATAAACAGTCATAGGCATAGCAACCATCATTACGGTTGCTATGCCTATGAACTATACATTACTCACACTCCCATACCACGTCTCTTAGTACCGTCCCAATTGGTGAGGGCATTATCAGAACCTCCACCACCACCTGCACAGAATCCGGCTCGTCCTCCAGCTGCGATAAGGAGTCCCTTCACCAGATCTTGAGAGACATTCATTTCCTCGCATAGTTGCTCAGTTCGCTTCTTGGTGAAATCATACATGTAGTCAGTCGTTCCGTTCCAAGACACATCATCCAAAAAGTTATGAGTGGCCTGCATACGCTGTTCGTCGTTGGACGGATCGAGGTTGTTCTGGATAGCTTTGGCAATGATACCCTGGCTTATCATCCTTTCATCTACATCTGAGAAGAGGGACTTATGGCCCTTAGTAAAATCCAGAATGGCAGTAATGGCACCGGCTATCCACTGCTCTAATTGCTGCACGAAGGCTTTCTTGTTCTTCTGGATTCTGTTCCAAATCCCTGCAATCTCAGGAACTGCCATCATTTCTTTGATCTGCCCCTCTGTCTTAGTAAGCCGGTGAGTCATCTTGATGGCAATATCGTCGGACTTGTCGGCACGGGCATTGGCTTGCTCACACTCCTTCTGGAGTTTACAGATTTCCGCATCTTTCTCTTTGCGGAGATTGCTGATAGCCGTCTCGTCCATCGTCGATATCCTCTTCTTCAACATTGAATTCTCGGCTTCCAGCTTCTTGTTGGCCTTTTGCAGCTGTTTGTTCTGCTCAATGATGTTGGCAATCTCCTTCGTCGTCTTTTGATAGAGTGACTTACCATACTGTTTTATCTCTTTTTTCTGTGCAGCCTTAGCTTCTATTAGTGCTATCTGCATGTCGGTGAAGATTTGCTTTGCAGCCTTCTTACAATCCTCCTGCCATTCCTTGCGACCGAAAGGAGGAATGGGCTTTTCAAGTTCTGCCAGCATAGCCATTCTTGCCTTGATAACAATCGGATTTGTATCAAGTTCAGGAACCTCCAACTCTTCTTCAGTGATATTCATAGCCTTGGCATACGACTCCCACTTTGCAAGATCCTTCTCCGTCTTGGCCTTCCGCTGCTCTGCTTCTACGATGTCATATTCAATCCTTGCCTTCTGCTCTTCAGCAGCTTTCTTCTCGGCCTTAGACTTTGCAACAGCATCTTTCGCCTGACGCTCAGCCTCCAGAACGGCCTTGTTCTTATGAACACGATTGCGACGCTCTTCTGGTGACAGCATGGATATATGTTCTCCACGTTCCAGCCCGTACTTATAGCCCACCTTGTCATGATAGTCGGTGTGAATCTGTTCCTTGGATGCGTTGAACTCATACTTATTCTTGCCCCATACGCCTGCAAAAGAGACACATTCCTGCTTCCCTCTTTCAGCAGTAGTGGATGCACGACCTCTTGCTTTCGTCATGGCAACAGGGATGGTCTGAATATGGATGTGCGGGGTGGTTTCGTCGCAATGCACGTCGAAGCCGATGATATTCTCCTCACCCCAGCGTTCACAAGCCCAGGCGTATGTGTCCTTGGCCCAGTCCTTAATGCCCTGTCGCAGACGGACATCGGCATTGCTCGTCTTGGGCGTGAAATCAACTTTCTGGTCACCAAAGGCAAGACGCGTTAGCACGTCATGATCACCACTGATAATGATACCAATGGTACAGTTAGGACTGTTGTTTGCCACGACAGAAGGATTGTTCTTGTCCTTGTACTGCTTGAAACCGAGTTGTTCAAGCCGTTGGAGTAACCTCTCATGAAGGGGTATAGGGTTGGAACCAAGGGGTACTATCTCGCCATCACCGTTAATCTCGAAGTTGAGGTGCTTGCGGGTGATGTCATAGTGGTTGTTCATATCGTGATTCTTCAGACGATATGTTTCCTCGTCCCATCCACGACGTTCGGCTTCATTGCTTTCGGACGCAGAGAAGGACTTCGCAGGATTGCCGACATGAACGGCGGCATAATGCTTGTCTTTAATTTCTAAACTCATAATATGTATAAATATGTTTTGTTGAATTAATGGTTATCAGGTCTCGGGTGAAACCTGAGTGGAGGGTCGAGGGACCAGACCCTCGGAGAGCATAATGGGACTTTTGAAGGAGTGCAACGATTTTAAAAGTCCATATTATGTTATGGACTATTTCTATTAGTCTTGCGCTGAATGAGTTTCCAACGGAGATTAGGCAAATTTCCCACATAGTGTGATTCTTCTTCATCGCATATCTCCAGTCCTAATTTATCAACGAGTGATTGGACAGCAGAGTTCCGTCTTATCATGTCTGCCAGGATCTCGTGAGAGGTAGCTTTCATTAGGAAGAAGTCTGCAATGTCAAGACCTGCCTCACGATGCTCGTCTGCGGCTTGCTGCTCTATCACATCAGACATAATGACCCGTTTGCAGATGAACTTCAGAACTTGTGTTTTCTTCTGCCACTTATCCCAACCGCCGAGATCAGGAAAGAGAACTACCGTTCGTCCTCGGAGTACTTGCATCGTTTTCTCATTGAAACAGCCATCCATGCCGCCAGTGGCCAGCCATACGAAATCTGGCATGAAGTGTGCCATGACAAGAGCCGTCTTCTCACTTTCCACAAGGGCAACGATTGCTGTGGGTCTTTGACGAAGCTGATACTCGCCAAACAGGCACTGAACCAGATGGAAGTCTTGCAACTTCAGTTCTGAGTGTGCCCATGTGACCTGACTTGTTGGCTTTTTGATACGGTGGCCTGTCTCGCGATTATAACCCATCAGCTTACCGCCGCGTACATTGCCGTTGAAGTCAATCTGCCAGAAGACCGTACATCCGCCCCACTTATGTCCTGTCCCTACAAAATACAACTGGAACAAACGTTTGGTTTCTTCTTTGCCGAAGATGCCACACAGATAGGCATGTAGAGGATTCATATCAAATCTGGCGATACTCTTCTGCACAATCTCATAGGGAATCAGCGACGGTTCCATGGGCTTGGGTTTCTCTTTCCCTATTGTTGATTTCGCCACCTTATTATATATATGGGTGTTGTCATCCTTCCAATCCTTGGGTGCCTTGTCTGGATTATCATGGAAG